>CAVUEZ010000007.1:0-653639 GCA_963740615.1 Terriglobia bacterium | reverse complement strand
CGGCGGCGATGGTGTCACTCATGTGCGCTCACTTTCGGAGAGGCCCGCGCGCGAGCAGCTCGGCAAGGTGAACTGCGCGCCGTCCGGTGGTCTGCTGGATCTGCTCGCGGCAGCTGAAGCCGTCGGCGACGATCAGCGTGTCGTGCGTCGGCCGCGCGCACCGCGGGCAGCAGCACCCGCTCGCCGCGCGCGATCGAGACGTCGTACTTCTCGCCGCTCGAAGCCGAAGCGCCGGCCATGCCGCAGCAGCCCGAGTCGAGCATCTCGACGTCGAGCCCGAGCCGCGTCGCAGCAGCCGCCTCGGCGTCCAAGCCGAGCACCGCCTTGTGGTGGCAGTGCGCCGTGCACGAGCGCGTGCGCGCCGACGCTGCGGCGGCTCGAAGTCGGGCACGTCGTGGCGAGGAACTCGCTGAGCATGAAGTCTGCGCGTGCGAGCCGGTGCGGCGTCCGCGTCGTCGGGAAGAGGTCGGGCAGCTCGTCGCGGAACGCCGGCGACGCAGCTCGGCTCCAGCACCGACGATCGGCGTGCCGCGCGTCGATCGGCGGGCGCAGCGCGTCGAGCGTGCGCTCGAGACAGCGCTGCGCGCCGCGTCGAGCATGCCGTAGTCGTAGAGCGGCCGGCCGCAGCAGAGCGGCCGCTGCGGGACACGACACGCGGTAGCCGGCCGCCTCGAGCACCTCGACCGCCGCATGGCCGTCTCCGGGTGGAAGTGGTTGTTGAAGGTGTCGGGCCAGAGCAGGACCTCGCGCGCGTCGCCGGCCGCTGCGACGCCGCGCGCGGCGCGGAACCACGCGTCGAACGTCTGCGCCGCGAAGCGCGGCATGCTCGCGCTCGCGGCGCGATGCCGCCGGCGCGCTTGGCCAGCGCGCCGAGCAGCCGGGGCGCTGCGTGAGGGGTTGACGAGCCGCGGGCCAGCGACGCGAGCCGCGCCCACCAGTAGATCAGCCCCATCGCGTAGGCGTGCGCGGCCGCAGCCGCCCCGCGTAGTAGTGCGACAGGAACTCGGCCTTGTAGGTCGCCATGTCGACGTTGACCGGACAGTCGCCCTTGCAGCCCTTGCACGACGAGGCACAGGTCGAGCGCCTCCTTACCGCTCGCTCCGCCAGCCGTCGTCGATCGCGTCGCCGTGCAGCATCTCGAAGAGCAGGCGGGCCCGGCCGCGCGTCGAGTGCTTCTCCTCGTGGGTCGACCATGTAGCTCGGGCACATCGTGCCGCCGCTCGTGCGCCGGCACTTGCCGACGCCGACGCAGCGCAGCGTCGCCGGGCGAAGCTCGCCGCCGTCCTCGGGGAAGCGGAAGTGCGTCTTGAGGCGTCCGGCGGCCGGTAGTCGGCGCCGAGGCGGAGGTCGCGTCGATGCGGTAGGGCGTCGACGACCTTGCCCGGGTTCATCCTCCGTCCGGGTCCCAGATCGCCTTGAACTCGCGGAACGCGCGACGAGCTCGTCGCCGAACATCTTCGGCAGGAGCTCGCCGCGCGACTGCCGTCGCCGTGCTCGCCGGAGAGCGAGCCGCCGTAGCGGACCACGAGGTCGGCGGCCTCGTCGACGAACGCGCGGTACTTCTCGATGCCCGTCGGCGCGTCTCGAGGTCGAAATCGATGCGGCTGTGGACGCAGCCCTGGCCGAAGTGACCGTAGAGCGCGCCTCGTAGCCGTAGCGTCGAGCAGCGCGCGGAGATCGCGCAGATAGCCGCCGACGTCGGGCGGGACCGCCGAGTCCTCCCAGCCGGGCCAGGTGTCCGGCTGGCCGGGACGCGCGCCGTCGCGCCGAGGCCCGACTCGCGGACCTTCCAGACTTCTGCTCCTCCTGCTCGGTCGGTCGAACAGCTTCATCGCGGGCGGATCCGCCAGGCGTTGCGACGCGTCCTGCACCGCCTCGGCGGCTGTCGGCTCCTCGTCGCGTCTGGCCGCCGAACTCGACGAGCAGCCAGCCCGCCGTCGGGCAGCAGCGTCGATCTCGTCGGCGTGGATATTCTTCTCTTCATGTCCCCGACGAGCATGTCGTCGATGCCCTCGAGGCCGATCGGCTCGTGTTCGAGAACTCCGGCACGTGTCGGCCG
Organism: Terriglobia bacterium; assembly: GCA_963740615.1. GTDB lineage: Bacteria > Acidobacteriota > Terriglobia > Terriglobales > Acidobacteriaceae > JAIQGF01. The sequence goes on along the minus strand of CAVUEZ010000007.1, from coordinate 651,580 downwards.
CTCGAAGACGTCGGGATAGCCGAGCACCAGCAGCGCTCGCGGCCGGCGGGCTCGGCACGAGCTGCAGCTCGCGCTCGAGGATGGTGACGCAGGTCCCTTCGGTGCCGACCAGCGCGCGCGCGACGTCGAAGCCGTTTTCCGGCAGCAGCTGCGTCAGGTTGTAGCCGGAGACGCGGCGCGGGATCTCGGGAAACCGCGCGCGGATCGCGTCGGCGTGCTTGTCGCGGAAGTCGCGGAGCTGCGCGTAGATCTCGGCCGCGCCGCCCGCCGGCCGCGGATGATCGCGTCGGTACCCTCGCGGACGTCGCGCCGACGCGCAGGCGCATGCCGTCGTAGGTGAGGATGTCGAGCGCTTCGACGTTGTCGGCGGTCGCCCGCCATGACCGAGTGCACGCCGCACGAGTTGTTGCCGATCATGCCGCCGAGGTGCAGTGATTGTGCGTCGAGGATCGGGTCCGAACGTGAGGCGTGCTGCTCGGCGGCGTCGCGGAGCTCGTCGAGCACCAGCCCGGCTCCACCCGCGCCGGTGCCGCGTCGGGATCGAGTCGTGGATCCGCGGAGGTACTTGCTGCAGTCGAGCACCACGGCGACGTTGCAGCACTGTCCGGCCAGGCTCGTGCCGCCGCCCCGCGCGAGGACCGGCGCTCGTGCCGGCGCACACGGCGACGGCCGTGCACGATGTCGTCGACGTGCGCGGCACGACGACGCCGATCGGCACCTGCCGGTAGTTCGACGCGTCGGTGGTGTAGAGCGCGCGGCGCCGGCGTCGAACCGGACCTCGCCCTCGACGGCGTCGCGCAGGTCGCGCTCGAGCGAGGTCGCGTCGCCCTCGGGCGGGTCTGGGCTGCGCCGGGTCCCGGACGCTACGCGTTGCGCGCTTCCACCTTCACGAGGAACTGCTGGGCGTCGGCCGCCTTCAGGTCGACGCCGAATCCGGGCCACGACCGATCGGGGCGCAGCCGGCCGCGCTCGGGGAGGAGAGCACCGTCGAAGATCAGGCGCTCGATCCGCGCGTGATCGTGGAAGTACTCCAGGTGCCCGCGACCGGCGTGCCGCAGCCTAGCGTCGCGTGCAGTGTGGGCGCGGTGTGGGCCGACACCGGCAGCGCGGCGGCTGCGAGGGCGGCCGTCGCCAGAAACCCGGTCACCCCGGGGCATCTCGTCGCGTCGGTCTGCAGGATGTCGACCGCCTGCGCAGCCGGCATGCGGCCCGCGTCGAACGGCGTCCAGTTGTACTCCCCGGCCGCGATGTCCATTCCGCCCGGTGATCCGTGGCGAAGCGACGCAGTCCGGCAAGGTCGTCGGACGACACCGGTTCCTCGAAGTACGCCGACACCGAGCTCGCCGTACCGCTGCGACCAGCTGAGTGCTTCCTGGACCGAGTATGCGCCGTTGGCGTCGACGAAGAGGTCGACGTCGTTGCCGATCGCGTAGCGGGCGGTCTGCACGCGCTTCAGGTCCTCGTCGGCGTCGCGGCCGACTTTCATTTTCACCATCGTCATTCCGTCGGCGGCCCACCCGCCGAGCTGCTCTTCGAGTTGGCGGACCGAGTAGGAGCAGAAGCCGCCACTCCCGTACGCCGGTACCTCGTCGCGCACGCGGCCGATCAGGTCGGTGGCGGGCGCGCTGAGCAGCCGGCCGCGGAGGTCCCACGACCGCGATGTCGACGGCGGCGATGGCGCTGCCGCCCACGCCGGCTCGGCCGATGTTGCGGACGGCGCGCGCCATGTCGCGCTCGACCGCCGCGACCGCGCCGACATCCTTTCCCAGCACGATCGGTGCGAGCAGGCCGCTCACGACCTGGGCGGCCCCGCCGGCGGTGTACGACCACCCGATGCCGCACCCTGAGCCAGCCGCCATTCGACCAAGACCACCGTCGTGGCATCCCACGACAACGTCCCGTCACTCTCCCGCACGTCGGTCGGCACGCGGAGCGTCGAAACAACGAGCGAGGTGATCGGCGCGAGCGTGGTTGCTCCTTCCCGTGCGGCCGTCGATTCCCGTGTGCCCGCCGCGGCCCACGCGGAAACGGATGAATCGCGGCCCGCGGGGTTAGACGAAGCCGGCATGACGACGTCGATCGAAGAGCTGCGAGCCGCCGCCGAGCACGAGGCCGACGCGTACCCGGGCGGTGACGTGCCCGTTCTGCGTCTCCCAATGGGTCGCGACCGGGTTCGCATTCGGGCTTGTCGTCTCGCCGCGCGGACGCGCCAGGTTGCGGGGTCTGTTCACGATCCTCGAGCTCGCCGATCTGCTGCAGTTCGCACGGAGCGGCGCCGAGAAGCTGACGACTTGACGCGCACGCCGGGCGTCGGCCGATCAGCGCTTCTTCGTGGTGGCTCGCCCACCCTTGCGACCGGCGGCCTTGTGCTGCGCGGTCGTACCGCCCTGCCGGCTGTTGCCGCCGGAGCCGGACTTCTGCCACCGTGCTTCGACGCCTTGGGCGAGTTGGCGATCTTGGCCGCGCGCTGCTTCGACATTCCCTTGTCCTTGAGCGCTTCGTACTGCTTCTTGTTCTTGACGTTGGCGGACTTGGTCGGCATGGCAGCCTCCGGGTTCGGGAAGTGACTGCCGTGTACCCGCGACGCCACGTACTCACACGTTCGGCGCCGATGCGCGTCGTCGCGAGACCTGAACTTCTCACCGCCGTCCCCACGGTGTTCGAGATGACCACCGACCCGAACTTCGAGGATCAGCTCGCCCGCCTGACCGACGCCAAGCTGGCCAAGCTCGACGTCGACGACATGCTCGTCGAGCTCCTCGCGCGCGTGCGCGAGATCAGCGCGGCCGACACCGCGGCGGTGCTCCTCCTCGACGAGACCTCGCGCGAGCTGATCGCGCGAGCCGCGTGCGGCATCGAGGAGGAGGTACGCGAAAACGTACGCGTGCCCTTCGGGTCGGGCTTTGCCGGCCGCATCGCCGCGACGAGGGAACCGGTGCGCCTCGACCGGATCGACTCGACCACCGTCGCGAACCCCATCCTCTGGGAGAAGGGCATCCGGGCGATGCTCGGCGTGCCCCTGCTCAGCGGGGATCGGGTGATCGGCGTGCTGCACGTCGGCCGGCTCGAGCCGCGCGCCGTTCGACGCGCGACGACGTCGCGCTGTTGCAGGTCGTCGCCGAGCGGGTGGCCGGCGCGATCCAGAGCCGGCAGCTCGCGGTCGAGCAGGCCGCGGCGCGTCTGCTCGAGCGCAGCCTTCTCCCACCGTCGCCGCCCGCGTGCCCGGGCGTGGAGCTCGCGGCCCGCTACGCCCCGGCCGCCGAGCGCGCCGTCGGCGGCGACTGGTACGACGTGTTCACCCTGCCGTCCGGGCAGCTCTGGATCGTCGTCGGCGACGTCGCCGGGCACGGGCTCAGTGCCGCGGTCATCATGGGTCGCATTCGCAGCGCGTTGCGCGCGTACACGCTGCTCGGCCTTCCGCCCGAGGAGGTCCTCGAGCTCGTCGACCGCAAGGTGAAGCACTTCGAGATCCGGACCTTCGCGACGATCATCTGCGCGGTCGCGGATCCGCCGTACGACTCGTTGACGATCGCGCTCGCGGGGCATCCGCCGCCGGTCGTCGTCGGTCCCGATGGTGCGGCCGCGCTTGTCGACATGCCGGTCGCGCCGCCCGTCGGGGTCGGCCGAGGTCCGGTTCCGCAGGCGACCACCGTTCCCTTCCCGCCGGAGTCGTTGATCGTGATGTACACCGACGGCCTCGTCGAGCGGCGGGGTGAGTCGATCGACGAGGGGTTGGAACGATTGCGCGCCGTGGTGCAGTCGGGTCCGGCCGAGACCGTCGCCGCGACGTGATGCACCGGTTGCTCGCCGACGTCGTTCCCTTCGACGACGTTGCCCTCGTGGTCGCCCGCCGGCTGCGCATCGCCTGACCCCCGGCCGACGTCGTCGGCGAGCGCTGAGGCGATGCCGCCAACCGGCGGCGCGACTGCCGGCTCTACTGCTTCGCCTCGGCGACCGCGTCGCCGAGCTCGGTGAGCTCGTCGCGGTCGAGCTTCTTCTTCAGCTTCGGGAAGACCTCGGTCTCCTCTTCCTTCACGTGGTGCTTGATGCCGGCGGTGAGCATCGCGACCGCGGCGCCGAAGCCGGGCTCGTCGACGAGCTCTTCGATGCTCGCGAGGCCTTCGCGCGCGAGCGAGTGTTCGGTCTGGGCCTCCTGCTCCTCCTCGTGCCCGACGTACTCGTCGACGAGGGGGTAGACCAGCTTCTCCTCGATCTGCATGTGCTGCGTGAGCGCGGCCACGAGCTTGGCGGTCGTCTTCCGTCGTGTGGCGCCGGGCTTGGCACTGTCGGCGAGCTGCTTCAGCATCGCTTCCGCCTCGCGGTGGTCGCGCTTCAGGATGGCGATCGGGTCGTTCATGGGGACGTCTCCTCCGAGTGGTTTCGCTGCTCGTACCCGGGCGTTCGAACTCGAAACGTCTCGCCTGCCGCGACGCCCGTTCCGCGCCGGCTCAGTGCTCAGTGCTTGAGCCCGGCGGCCCGCATCCCCGCGTCGATCGGACGCCGCACCAGCGCGGTGCCCGCGTGCACGACGCTGCCCGCGACGCCGACGACTGCCTCGAGCAGACCGTGGTCGTTCGCCGCCGGCGCGGCTCTGCGCGAGCCGTTCGGACCGTCCCAACAGCTCGGCGAACTCGTCACCGAGCTGTTCCGCTGACGTCGTTCATCTCGCCCGCGTTCACGGCGTCGGTCAGGACACCGAACGTCGCCGCGAGCGTTGCGTTCCGCGTCCTCGATGGAGACGCCACCCAGGTCGGCGACCCGTGCGACGAACTCGATCGGCCGCATCGTCAGGGGCTCGCTGTTGACGGGAACCCGCTCCCGGAGCGTCTTCGGAAGCTGCGCGAGCAGGTCGCGCGGTCTCGTCGGCCGGCAGCGTCTCGGCTAGGCGAGACGGACAGCACGGCGACGACTGCAGCGTCTGCCTGGCTGCGGGTGACCCGGTACGCCGGCCGCTGTGTCGGATCAGGTCGTTGTATTTCATCGGTCCGATTCGTGCCCACCGGACGCTCGTCGAAAACCGGGCACTACCTCCCGGGCGCGGCCTGACCCGCAGCATCCGGCAAGCGGCCTCGGGCGCCGCGTCGGGATTGAAGCCCACACCCACGTGTTCGTCGTCTCGCCGCCGTTCCTCGTGCGCGAGACGCCGATCACCGACGCGAACGGCTGCTCGTAGGTATCGCCAACCCGCCGAGGCTCCGAATCAGGCGGGCGCCGAAACCCGGAAGCTCCACTCTCGGCGTGTTCCACACGCGCACCATGGTCTGTTCCGCGGTCTGCGTGACGCCCTGCGCCCCGTAGACGAGGCCGACCACGCCGATCACGGCCGCCTGGAAGCCCCGTCGAGGAGGCGACGAGGACGACGTCACCCGCCAGGCGCACTGCTCGATGAGCTTCGCCCTGGCGCTCCTCGAGTCGACCCGGGCGCGAAGCACGTGTCGCTCGAGTGCCTCGCCGCCGAGATCCTCGACGGCCGGTACCGCTTCGAGCCCCGTCTGACTGCGCCCGCCGCGAACGACGCCGGTTGGCTGCGTCCTGACGGCGGCTTCCGCCCGGGTGCGACCGGCCGTCGGGGCCGGTTTCGGTTCGGTGCCCCTCGCATCGGGTAAGACGTGCGGATGGCCGGCGACTACGTCATCCCCGAACCGGAACCCAAGGAAGAGGACGAGCGGCTCGCGATCGAGTTGCGACACCTCGCCGAGAACGCGGTCCTGAAGGCCGCGCCGCAGGGCGAGGAGAAATGCGAGAACTGTCGCTACTACTTCGAGGAGACGCGAGAGATCTCGTACTGCTGGCATCCCAAGGTGCGGATCCTCGTGGGTGCGGAGTGGTGGTGCCAGTGGTGGGAGCAGATGCCGTCGTAGGTCACCCGCTCACGACCGTCGCCGCCTCGGTCGCGAGCTGAAGCTCCTCGCGTGCGGGGACGACGAACGAACGCACCGCGCCGCCGGTCGTCGGTGATCTCGCGTTCGCCGCGTCCGCGTCGCGTCGTCATCGAGACCGGCGCCGAGCCACGCCAGTCCGTCGGCCAGCGCGGCGCGCGCGGCCGGATCGTGTTCGCCGACGCCGCCGGTGAACACGAGCGCGTCCGAGGCCGCCGAGCGTCGCGATGCACGCACCCGCGCAGGCGACGATGCGCGGTGCGCCAGACGTCGAACGCGAACTCGGCGTCGGCGTCGCCGGCGCCGACCCGGCGTGTGCACCTCGCGCATGTCGGACGTGCCGCACAGCCCGAGCAGCCCGCTCTCGGTGCTCCAGCACGCTTCCAGGTCGTCGCCTTCGTCGAGATGACGCGCGAGCCACAGCACGAGCCCGGGATCGAGGCGGCCGCTCCGCGTCGCCATGACCAGGCCGTCGAGCGGCGTGAAGCCCATGGTGGTGACGACGCTGCGCCCGTCGAGCGTGCCGCACAGCGACTGCCCGCCGCCGAGGTGCGCGATCAGCACGCGTCGGGCGTCGGGCGCGAGGACCTGCCGTCGCGCGGTCGCCCACGCGTAGGAGAGCCCGTGGAATCCGTACGCGCGACGGCGCCGGTACCGCGGCGGCAGCGCGTACGTGCGGCCGGCGCGGGGGATCGTCGCGTGGAAGGCGGTGTCGAAGCAGGCGACGTTGGGCACCGCGGGCCAGCGGGCGCGGCACGCCTCGATCGCGGCCAGCGCGGGCGGCTGGTGCAGCGGCGCCAGGTCGCGCAGCGCGGCGAGCTCGTCGAGCACGGCGTCGTCGACGAGCACCGCGGCGTCGCGTTCGCCGCCGTGCACGACGCGGTGCGCGACGCAGTCGGGCCGCGCGTCCGGCCAGCGCGTCGTCGAGCGACGACGGTGTGTCGGCGATCGGCCTCCGTCGACGACGGTCGGCGAGCTTGAGCGACGTGGATCCCGCGTTGACGGTGAGGATCCGCACCCGTCACGCGCTCCACCGCCAGTCGCGCGACCTCCGGGATGTCCTCGCCGTGCTCGCGCGTCCACGCGCGGGCCCGATAGCGCGCGTCGACCATGTCCTGGCGCACGTCGGCCGCCCGCTCGCCGAGGCCGGGCACCCGGTCGATCACGTCGATGACGAGGTGGTAGCGGTCGAGGTCGTTCAGCATCACCATGTCGAACGGCGTCGTGGTCGTGCCGTTCTCCTTGTAGCCGCGCACGTGCATGCTGGCGTGGTTCGACGCGGCGGTACGCCAGCCGGTGGATCGAGCCACGGATAGCCGTGGAACGCGAAGACGATCGGCGCCTGCGTCGTGAACAGCGCGTCGAACTCGCGGTCGGAGAGGCCGTGCGGGTGCTCGTCGCTCGGGAGCAGGCGCATCAGGTCGACGACGTTGACGACGCGCACCCGCAGCTCGCGGCAGGCGCTCCCGCAGGATCGACGCGGCGGCCAGCGTCTCGAGCGTCGGGACGTCGCCCGCGCAGGCGAGCACGACGTCGGGCTCGCCGTGCCCGTGCGTCGGTGCCCGCCCACTCCCAGATGCCGGCGCCGCGCGCGCAGTGCTCGGCGGCCCGGTCGGCGGCGAGCCAGTCGAACTGGGGCTGCTTGCCCGCGACCACGACGTTCACGTACTGCCGGGAACGCAGGCAGTGGTCGAAGGTCGACGAGCAGCGTGTTGGCGTCGGGCGGCAGGTAGACGCGCACGATCTCGGGCTTCTTGTTCATCACGACGTCGAGGAAGCCGGGATCCTGATGGGTGTTGCCGTTGTGGTCCTGCCGCCAGACGTGCGACGAGAGCAGGTAGTTGAGGCTGGCGATCGGCTGCCGCCACGGCACCGCGTTGGCGGCTTCGAGCCACTTGGCGTGCTGGTTGAACATCGAGTCGACGATGTGGATGAACGCCTCGTAGCAGGTGAAGATCCCGTGCCGGCCGCTGAGCAGGTAGCCCTCGAGCAGGCCCTGGCACATGTGCTCGGAGAGCACCTCGATCACCCGGCCGTCGCGCGCCAGCCGGTCGTCGCGTTCGTCGATGCGGATCTGCCAGTCGCGGCCGGTGACGTCGAGGATGTCCTGGAGCCGGTTGCTCGCGAGTTCGTCGGGCGCGAACGTCAGGAAGTCGTCCGGGTTGTCGCGCGTGACGTCGCGCAGCCACGCGCCGAGCACCCGCGTCGCCTCGTGCTCCGACTGCCCCGGGCGTCTCGACCGCGACCGCGAAGTCGCGTCCAGTCCGGGCAGCCGCAGGTCGCGGAGCAGCTCGCCGCCGTTCGCCACCGGGTTCGCGCTCATGCGGCGATCGCCGGCCGGCACGAGCGTGCGGAGCTCGCTCGACCGGCGCGCCCGACGCGTCGAAGAGCTCCTCGGGCCGGTACGACCGCAGCCACTGCTCGAGCACCTCGCGGTGTCGGTCGTCGCCGCGCGCGTTCGGGCAGCGGCACCTGATGGGCGCGGAACGTGCCCTCGACCGCGTTGCGCCGTCGACCACCGGCGGGCAGGTCCAGCCCTTCGGCGTGCGCAGCACGATCATCGGCCATCGCCAGCCCGCCGCGGGCACGTCGCCGCGCGCGGCGCGCTCGCGGATGTCGTCGATCCGGCCGAGGCACGCGTCCATGGCTGCGGCCATCGCCTGGTGGACCGCGGCGGGATCGTCGCCCGCGACGACGTGCGGCTCGTACCCGTTCCCGCGGAAGAACGCGTCGAGATCCTCCGGCGGGATGCGCGCGAGCAGGGTGGGGTTGGCGATCTTGTACTCGTTGAGCTGGAGGATCGGCACCACGCAGCCGTCGCGGGCGGGGTTCAGGAACTTCGGCGCGTGCCAGCTCGTCGCCAGCGCGCCGGTCTCCGCCTCGCCGTCGCCGACGACGCAGAACACGACAGCCGCGGGTTGTCGAACGCGGCGCCGAAGGCGTGCAGCAGCGAGTAGCCGAGCTCGCCGCCCTCGTGGAACGAGCCCGGTGTCTCCGGCGCGCAGTGGCTCGGGACGCCGCCGGGGAAGGAGAACTGCCGGAAGAACGCCGCCATGCCGGCGGCGTCCTGGCCGATGTGGCTGTACCGCTCGGTGTACGTGCCCTCGAGCCACGCGCACGCGTTCGGCCCCGGGCCGCCGTGGCCCGGTCCCGCGACGAACACCGCGTCGAGGTCGCGTTCGACGATCAGCCGGTTGGCGTGCGCCCACACCAGGTTGAGGCCCGGAACGGTCCCGAAGTGCCCGAGCAGGCGCGGCTTCACGTGCTCGGCGCGCAACGGCTCGGCGAGCAGCGGATTGGTCATCAGGTAGATCTGCCCGACCGCGAGGTAGTTGGCGGCGCGCCACCAGGCGTCGAGCCGCCGCAGCCGGTCGGGGCTCAGCGGTCCCGCGGCGTCGCCGAGCTCGTATCGGCCGCGGCGCGATCGTTTCGCCCGAGCCGTGTTAGTCGAAGTCGGCGGACGTGTCGCCGCCCATGCTGGCGAGCTGTTCGGTCATGCGGGTCTCCCCCCGGCCGCAGCTACAGCTTCGTACACCGCGGGCGGGTTGTCGTAGCAGCCTGGGCTCCCGTAACCCCCGGTTTTCGGGCTCGAGCCACCGGGAAGGCTGAGGAAGCGATCGCGTAGCGGTTGAGCGGCCGGCCGAGTATCCATCGTGGAGGCGGAATGTTCGAATGGCGGTTCGACCGCACTTTCAGGCTCAGCATCGACCGGAACGAGTCCGTCGCCCGCGTTGTCCTGGCCGGGGAGCTCGACGCCGTGACGGCCAAGAACCTCGAGAGCCGGGCACGCCTTCCCGGAGCTGTCCGACACGGACGTCGTCCTCGACCTGTCGGAGCTGGAGGAGATCGACACGGCCGGCGCACGCCAGATCCGACGCCTTCAGTCGCTGTATGCGGACTGCGAGGTCTGGGGCGCACCACCGGAGGTGTTGGAGCTGCTCGAGCTCATGCCTCAGCCGGCCCGGCCCACGTCAGCCGACTTGGCCTGAGCTACGCGAAGTCGCTTCACCGCGCGCCGCATCGGCGCGCCGACCGAGCGCCTCGGCGTCGGCGCCCGAATCGCGAAGGCGCGGGAACAGGTCGTTCTCCTCCGACTCGACGTGCCGTTCGACCAGCCGGCGCATCTCGTCGATGAGGGGCGCGAGATCCGGCGGGGGAGCCTCGTAGACCCGCGCAATCAGCGCTCGAACCGCGCCGTGTTCGTCTTCGGCGACGTTGGCGAGGTCGTCACCGTCGTCGACGATTCGACGGAGCTCTGGGTAGAGCACCTGCTCCTCGACCTGGGTGTGGAGCGTGAGGGCGTCGCAGATCTCGCGAGCGGTCGCGTCGTCGTGGTCCTTCTCGAACGACGCGAAGAGACGTTCCACGTCACGGTGCTCGCTCGACAGTGATTCGAACAGGTCGGTCATGGTGCAGGGCGTACCCAATAGCCGGCAGATCACGCCCTTGGCCGTGTCCCCGCGTTCGGCGGTGCGAATCCGCTCGGCAAGGCGCTCGTCGCTCCATGACCGACGGATCGTCGCGGCCCGCTCGTGGTGCGGTACCAATCGCTCGCGCTGTTCCGACGCCCGGCGCGCGAGGCGTTCGAGGTCAACGTCGTGGAGCTCGGGCAGGGCGGCTGCGTCGGCGCACGCCAGAGCGAGCGCTTGGCGTCGATGCCGGCCAGCAACATCTCGATCTCGAGGAGCCGGCTCAGCGGCAGGTCGCCGACGGCCCAACCGTTGAGCTTCGGCCGCCGACCGCTTCCCCGGCTCGGGCCAGCTCACGCTTGACCGGGTTCTGCGTCACGGCGAGGCGCTCGGCCACCGTGGCCAGCGCGTCGGCGTCCTCGACCAGTTGCTCACGGAGCCACTCCAAGTCGGACGACAATCCCGTTCCACGGTTGTTTTCAGCGGCCGCTCGGCGAGCGCAACGCCGCCGGCGGACGCGGCGCGGTGGTCGTTGACGTAGATGTGCAGCAGCTTCCGGGAATCGCTCATCCGGCGCCTTCTTCCACGCTTCGAGCGAGCCGAAACCCACACGTTCGCGAGCTCCGCGGGCGGGCAGAGCAAGAGTCATGTTCCGAGGTCGCCGGTCACGTCGCATGCGCGAGCGCAATCTGGAGGGTCTGCGTCACCTCGACCCCGAGCGAGCGCGAGGAGGTCGTCGAGGCGGCGAGCACAACCCCGACCCGACGACTCGGGCGCGAAGCGATCGAGCAGGAGCTCATGGAGCTGGGCCGGTCGAAAGAGGGCGAGGAGATCGGCGACTGACGCCCGCAGCCGACACCTGACCGTTTCGAACCGCTTCCCGCGGGGAACGCGTCGATCCGGCACAGGTGGGACCGGAGGTCGGGATCAGCCCGGGCGCGGAAGCGGTGACGCGCGCTGGGTGCTCGTCGTGGTCCTGCCGTGTATTGCAGGCGCGGTTGCCTTTGTCGGTCCCCGATCTGTCGCGGCCGGCGAACCGAGCGTGTCGACGAGTCGCCCGCGCACGATCTTCCTCGCCGACTCCGCGGTCTGCCACGGCAATCGGGGGCAGGGAAGCGAGACCGGCCCCACGCTTCGCGGGGTCGGCGCCGCCGCCGTCGACTACTGGGTGTCGACCGGGCGCATGCCGTTGTCGATCCATCACCACGGTCCCCGGATCGACCGGAAGACGCCGAAGTACTCGCCGGCGGAGATCGACGCGTTGGTGCAGTACGTCACGCAACTCACGGGAGGTGGCGGCCTACCGATCCCGGACGTGTCGACGCACGGCGACGCGGCCCGCGGCGGCGAGCTGTACCGCCTCAACTCCGCGGCGTGTCACTCGTGGTCGGGTACCGGCGGCACGCTCGAGGATCGAGAAGCACCGAACCTCTTCCGGGCGACACCGACGCAGATCGGCGAAGCGGTTCACGTCGGTCCCGACGCGATGCCGGCCTTCGGCGAGGCTGCGATCACCAACCGCCAGCTCGACGACGTCGTCGCATACGTCCGCGACCTCGACCACCCGAACGACCGCGGTGGCCTGCCGCTGTGGCACGCCGGGCCGCTCGCCGAAGGCGCGGTCGCCATCGTGCTCGGGTTGGGCGCGCTGCTTGTCGTGCTCCGGCTGATCGGCACGCGCACATGACCGCGGGCAAGCCGAGCCCGTCGGCGGCGGAGGCGGTGGTCGGGTTGTTGTTCCTCTGCTCCGCGGCCGCCGCGGTCGGCTTGGCCGTCGTGTACTGGCGGGGCGGGCAGCCCCAGGCCGAGGGCGTGCTGCTCGCACTCGCCTTCGGAACGTTGGGCGCCGGCTTCGTCGTGTGGGCGCATCATCTCCTGCCCCACGAGCCGTACACGGAGGCGCGTGAGTCGCTCGCGTCGCCGCCCGCGAGCAAGAAGCCTTCGAAGACTCCTTCGACGCGGTGGCGTGCTCACCCGCCGTCGCTTCATCCTCGGCGCGCTCGGCTCCACGGTCGTCGCAATCGGCGCCGCACTCGCGTTCCCGATCCGCTCGCTCGGCCCGCAGCCCGACGGCGCGCTCGCGCACACGCCGTGGCGCGCGGGCACCAAAGTCGTGACGAGTGACGGCCGGCCGGTCGCCGTTTCCGACGTACAGGTCCGCGCCGAGGTGCGCACCTCGGCGGCGTCGGGCGGCTTCAGCGCCGTGGGGCCGCTCACCAGCAGCACGCGCGCGCCGCGGCGCAGGGCGGCTTCGGCGAGCGCGTATCCCATCTTGCCGCTGGAGCGGTTGCTGATGTAGCGCACCGGATCGATGGCCTCGCGCGTGGGGCCGGCGGTGATGAGCACCGTCTCGCCGGCAAAGTCCTGGGAGACGCCCAGGGTCTCGAGCACGGCGGCGACGATGGCTTCGTTGGCCGCCAGACGGCCGGCTCCGGTCATGCCACAGGCGAGATAGCCGCTGCCGGGCTCGACCACGCGCACGCCGCGCGAGCGCAGTGTAGCCAGGTTGGCCTGCGTGGCCGCATGGTTCCACATGTTGACGTTCATCGCCGGGGCGACAACGACGGGCGCGGTGGTGGCCAGGAACAGCGTCGAGAGAAAGTCATCGGCGACGCCGTGGGCGAACTTGGCGAGGATGTCGGCGGTGGCGGGGGCGACCAGCAGGGCGTCGATCTGCTCGGCCACGGCAATGTGCTCGATGGCGGATTCGACGTTAGGTTCCCCACTCTCACGGGCGAACATACCGGTGATGACTTTTTCGCCGGAGAGCGCGGCAAAGGTGAGAGGACGAACGAACTCCTGGGCGGCGCGGGTCATGATGACCTGCACCTTGAGGCCGCGGTCCTGCAGGAGGCGAAGAATTTCCGCCGCCTTGTAAGCCGCGATTCCGCCGGTGACACCGAGTGCGATTTTCATGGCTTTCGGCTATCGGCTGTCAGCTCTCGGCAAAAGCCGAGTCGCCGCGGCCAACAACCCCCTCGCCTGATTCGATGAGCGCCGCCGGTTTACGATTCCTCGGCGGCGGGCGCGGCCTTCTCGAAGAATTCCTCGGCGACGGCGACCGGCGACTTGGGGATTTCGGGGATGAACCACTTCACCCGGCCGGCCCGGATTTCATCCTGGGCGATGCGGCAGGGCTTGCGGGAATTGGTGCTGATGACCGGCCGGGCGCCGGATTGGAGCTGGCGCGCGCGGCGGGCGGCGACCAGGATATAGCGATAATTGCTGTCGAAACCTTCCATCAACTTCATGTGACTTTCACCTCATGTCCCCGCCCGGGCCGTTCAAAAGAGGCCAGAATCTGCTCGGCGCGCTGGCGAACGTTGGGCAGCAACGACTGCTGGGCCGCGGCCAACACTCCGGCGTCTTGCGCCGAAGGAGTGGCTCCAGAGCGCTGCAGGCGCTCCGCCGCCACGATTGCCTTCAGCTGGGCGATGGATGGTTCCAGGCGGTCGTTCACAAGAATATAGTCATAGTTCCTGTAATTCTCAATCTCTTTCCGCGCGCCCTCCAGGCGGCGGCGGATAACCTCTTCAGAATCCATGTGTTCGGCATGACTTCGGTAACGCAGGCGTTCTTCCAGGACGTCGCGCGAGGGAGGCAAAATGAAGATGCTGACGGCCTCGGGCATGGCGGCCTTGACCTGGGCCGCGCCCTGCACGTCGATGTCGAGCACCAGGTCGCGGCCGGAGTCGCGCGCCTGGTCAAGGAAGCGGCGGGCGGTGCCGTAGTAGTGGCCGAAGACGCAGGCGTGTTCGAGGAATTCGCCGCGCGCGAGCATCTCCTGGAACTCGCGGGTGGAGATGAAAAAATATTCGCGGCCATTGGTTTCGCTGCCGCGCGGCGGGCGGGTGGTAAAGGAGATGGAAAACTGGAGGCCGGAGACCAGCTTGAGCAGTTCGTTGGTGAGGGTGGTTTTGCCGGAGCCGGAGGGAGCGGAGATGATGAAAAGAATGCCGCTCATAACTGACCCCGGTCCGGGATAGGGAAGTGCAAGCTCATTCGACGTTCTGCACCTGTTCGCGTGATTTTTCGATTTCCGCCTTCATGCCCAGCCCGACTTCGGTGATGCGCAAGGCCTCGCCGGCAATGCCGGAGGTCTTGGACAGCAGGGTATTGGCTTCGCGGGCCATCTCCTGGAGGAGGAAATCGAGCTTTTTGCCGATCTCGCCGCCGCTGTCGAGCAGGCCGAGGAAGTGGCGGACGTGGGTCTCCATGCGCACCAGCTCCTCGCGGATGTCGCTGCGCTCGGCCAGCAGAGCGGCTTCCTGGAGAATGCGGTCGCGTTCGGCGTGGGCGCCGATGAGCTCCTGCATGCGGGTCTGCACCTTTTCCAGGTAGGCGCGGGAAACGGCGGCGCGATGGCGTCCGACCTCCTCGGTGGCCTCCAGCAGACGTTGCATGTGGCCGCGCAACTGGCGCTCGATGCCCTTGCCATCCTCGGCGCGCATGGCGTCAAGGCGCTGGACGGCTTCGTCCAGCCTGGCCAGCACCGCCTGCTGGAACTGGCCGCCGAGTTCGCCGGCGCCGCCGTTGAGCGCCCCCGGGATTTTGAAAATGGCGTTGAGGTCGGGCTCGGCGGCGAGGCCGAATTCGCCGGCCGCGCTGCGGAAGGCGGCAATGTAGCCGCCGACCAGCTCGCGGTTGACGGTGATCCCCTGCGCCTCGGCGCGGTCGATGGAGAGAGTGAGCTCGACGTGGCCGCGGGCCAGCTTGCTCTTGAGGGCGCGGCGAAGCTGCATTTCGAGCTCGTCGCTCTCGGCCGGCATGCGCATGTGGAGGTCGAGAAAACGGTGGTTGACGGATTTGAGCGAAAGGATGAAGCCGAGACGGTCGTCGAGCTGTCCCTTCACCTGGGCAAAGCCGGTCATGGAGCGGATAGGCATGGGCAATCGGGCAATTTCGTAATTTGGTAATCGGGTAATTTTGCCGGGATCTGCCGTAACCTACAACACAATTACCCGATTACGAAATTACGCAGTTGCCTGATTATTTCGGCTCTCCGGCCGATTCCGCCACCACCTTGGGGGACTCGAGGTCCACGAACTGCAGATCATACAACCTGCGGTAGGTCCCGAGGCGGGCCATGAGGTCGTCGTGGGAGCCGATGTCGTTGATGGTTCCATTTTCCAGGACGACGATGCGGTCGGCGCGGCGGACGGTGGAGAGGCGATGAGCGATGACCACGGTGGTGCGGCCGGCCATCAGGTTCTGCAGGGCGGAGGCGACCAGGGCCTCGCTTTCGCTGTCAAGCGCCGAAGTAGCCTCGTCAAGAATGAGGATGGGCGCGTTTTTGAGCAGGGCGCGGGCGATGGCGATGCGCTGGCGCTCGCCGCCGGAGAGACGCACACCGCGTTCGCCGATGACGGTGTCGTAGCCCTCGGGAAGAGCGCGGATGAAGCCGTCGGCCAGGGCAGCCTCGGCGGAGGCGCGCACGGTGGAAAGCGGGACGTGCGGCTGGCCGTAGGCGATGTTGTTGCGCACGGTGTCGTTGAAGAGCACCGTGTCCTGGGTGACGATGCCGATCTGGGCGCGGAGCGAGGCCAGGCTGAGGTCGCGAACGTCGCGGCCGTCGATGACGAGGCGGCCGGAGGTGACGTCGAAGAAGCGCGGGACCAGGTGCACCATGGTGGTCTTGCCGGCGCCGCTGGAGCCGACGATGGCCACCACTTCGCCGGCTTTCACTTCGAGATCGATGTCCTGGAGGACGGGGCGGGCGCCGGCGCCGTTTTCATAGGCGAAGCCGACGTGGTCGAAGCGGATGGACTGGTGAAACTTGGGCAACTGCACCGGCCGGGGCTTCTCCTTGACGTCGTCCTCGGCGTCCATGAAGGTGAAGATGGCGGAGGAGGCGCCCATGGCTTGCTGGAGGTTGTTGTAGAAGACGGCGAACTTGCGCACCGGATCGTAGAGCTTGAAAACGGCGATCATGAAGGCGAAGAAAGTGCCGGCGGTGAAGACGCCGTGATTGATCCAGTCGCGGCCCTTGAGCAGCAACAGCGCCAGGGCGATGGCGCCCAGGGTGTCCATGAGCGGGGAACTGAGGGCGGCGGCGCGCACGGAGCGCAGGTTGGCGCGGAACAGACGCTTGGCGGCGCCGCGGAAGCGGAGCGCCTCCCACAACTCCATGCCGAAGGCCTTGACGATGCGGTTGCCGGTGATGGTCTCGTGCAGGATGTTGTGGATCTCGGCCAGCTTGTCCTGTCCGCGGCGGGTGGTGTGGCGGACGCGGCGGCCGATGCGGGCGACGGAGAAGGCGATGAAAGGAACGAACAGCAGCAGAATCCAGGCCGCGCCCTTGCCGAGCACGATGACCGCGCCGATCATGAACAGGAACGTGAAGAACTGCTGGAGAAATTCGGCGAGCACGCTGGACATGGCCAACTGCACGCGCTCGATGTCGTTGATGAGCGCGGACAGCAGCGTGCCGGTGGAGAAGCGGTGAAAGAAGGCGACGGAACGGCGCAGGATGACGTTGTAGAGATCGTCGCGCAGATCGGTGATGAGGCCGAAGCCGGCGTAGTTCACCAGGTAAGTGCCGGCGTAGTCGAACAGGCCCTTGAGCAGGGTGGAGGCGACCAGGGCGAAGGCGACGATGGTCCAGGCGTTGCGAAAATGCTGGGGCACGAACCGCTGCAGGTAGACGGTGTGGTGCGTCCCCCAGGGAATGGTGAACAGGACGATGTTGCTGGACTGCGAGGCGGGGTGGAGGACGCGGTCGAAGATGGGGCCGACGAGAAGCACGCGAAAGGCGTCGAGCAGGCCGACGGCGGCCAGCAGAACGACGGAGGCGAGCAGTTGCAGCAGGTAGGGGCGAACGTAGCGCAGCAGACGCCAGGCGCGACGCGGGGAAGAAACAACCCCAGGGTTGTGGACGGAAGGCGGCAAGTGCTTATTCTAGCGGAACGGGGGAGGCGGGGAATTTAAGATTTAAGATTTAAGAATTAAGATTGAGCAAGATTTGGTGTCTCCGCGAGGGTGCTGAGCACGGATCGGCTCGCCTTTAAGTCTTAATTTGTGATAGTCGAGACCTAACTTTCCACGCCATGCTGTCGGATGTCGCAACCGTCCGATAACCTCGCGTCTCAACTTCGGACTTGCCGTGACGGCGCCAACTGCAGCACCGAAATTGCTCCATAGGCGAACAAAAAGCGCAAGCTTACGAGAAGGCGATTTAGCGACAGTTATCGGAACAAGAGTCGCCGCCCGATGTCGCTCGCTAATGCCATTCCGAAGAGAGAACCCGCGATCCCCATGCACAAAAAAGCCGCCCCTATACCAGTCGTTATTATGCGATGTTTCCGCCGGGGCGGGTCTGGATGCCTCTTGACGAACGAAACGAGATGGAAGGCTCCAAGATGTTGACCTTGCAACCCGACTCGCACGACAGCGATTCCGAGGAGCATGAGTACTACGGACGGCAGGAAAAGTATCAAGGTGTGCATGCACAGCATCTTGTGCCCGATGGTCGGGTTTAACTTGACAGTTGTTGGCGTGAACAGCCCTTACCGTAACTTAGGAATCTTGCACCCCTTCTGGTGCAACTCGCAAGTGAAAGTTACGATAAGGGGATTTATCACTCGTTACGGCAATTCTGAGCAATCAATCAGTCTACCGGCTCAAGTTGTATTGTCAGCGTCAGCCGAGTTCCCGAGGGCAGATGGAGCGGCTTGCCTTTTCCGGCGCTCTCATCCCATTCACGAAATCCGTCTGAGGTTACGTGCAACAGTAGGTTCTTGTCAGGCGGTACTAAAACGGTGCGAGTTGAATAGCAACTCATCGAGAACAACGATTTTTCAGGCTTATCCGCCGACATCACTGCAATCCGCATTGCCGGGATGCCAGCGCCTGTTCTTCGGTTCGTGAGATGAATTTCCAGAAAAGGGGGTATTTACTTCACGCCACCGGACGCAATAGGTTGCGGTTTGACCAAGCTTGCAAACGGGGCCGGATCGACGTGCACGGCCTGCTGAGCCAAGCGATAGAACAATTTGCCGCGCGAGGCCGACGTGCGGCGGTTGAAGCGAAAGGTGAACTCATTCAGGTAATCGTCCAAGTGATCCTGGCCAATCGCACCTTGATGGGTACCGAGCAACCATCGCTTCAGCAACGAGATCACGCGATGCACGCGCGGCAGCAACTCCGAAGGCGATTTCTTCTGTCCGCGTAAAAACGTGACCTGGTGAGTGTAGCCGTGCGCCTGCAAGGATTCGTATCCCAACCATCCGTCGGTATGCACCACGCTGCCGGGCTCCACGGACTCTTCCATAAAACCAACCAGACTGCGGGCCGAAGCGTCGGGAATGCGCCGCATGCGAATCCGCCCGATCCCTTTGCCGTTTTCCTCGGCCGCCACCGCAATCAACGCCTTGCTCTCCGTCTGCCGGCCACGAACCCCTTCCTCCAGGCCGCCCAGGTAAGTTTCGTCCGCTTCCACGCTTCCCCAAAGTCGTTCCCGCCCCGGTCTCACCATGGCCCGACGCAACTTGTGCAGCATCGCCCAAGCGGTTTTGTAACTGCCCAAACCCAGAACTCGCTGCAATCCCAAAGCGCTAATGCCGTTCTTCTGACTGGTGATGTGCCACATGGCCCGAAACCAGATCATCAGCGGCACATGACTGTCCTGAAAAATGGTCCCCGCCGTCACCGACATCTCATACCGGCACCGATCGCAACGCCAGCGATTCCGCCGCACCGCCCAAGCCTGAACTCCGGCGCAGCGAGGACATACCCAGCCTGCGGGCCAGCGCAGCCCGATGAGGTACTCGGCGCATGCCTCCGCGCTGCCAAAGCAACGTTCCAGCTCGATCAACGTCCTCGGATACTCTTCGCTCATCAGCCCCGAACGCTACATCTTGGGGCAGGTGGCGTCAAGTACATACCCCCTTTTCCAGAAAACCAGCCTTGGGAGGAAGGTACACGTTCAATTCAGCTTGCCGGTGCTCGGGACTTACCTCGACCTCTGGAGGGTGAGGATTACCTGCGTAACCGTTACTGAAGCTCGAATACCCCGCATCTTCATCTTCGGCATAAACCGTGTATCTGTCCCACCAAGAGAGCTTTTCAAAGCGATATGCACCAGACTCATTCGCTCGTGTATGAGGAAGCACAGCACCGAGTGCGACCCCCAACGGGGTCGCCGTTAGTCCTATGCCTTTCGCTGGCTGCCCATCCTGTCCAATTACGACTCCGTAAATCACACCGTCGGGGCGGGGACCGTCCTGTTGCTGCGCCATCGCACCGGCCAGCAGTAGGACAGAAACCAAGGACAAAGTCGTTTTCATGGAATGCTCATGCCTCAAGACCCAACATTCGTAGCTGGCGATAACAGGGCTTATCGTAACTTATCCCCTGAACGCGCTTAACCAATCCACGTTGCGATTTGGGGGCTGGCCCAGCCTTCCCTATCTCCCTAATCTTTGGGGCTGCCCCACCCTTGTCTCGCCCGCTGTTGGCGAGACAGGGTGGGGTTGTTCCTCACGACGTTTAGGCGGTTGGCGTAGTTCCTGGGCGCTCGCGCTTGCCCGCCGTCGACTGCGATTCGACTTCCACAAGGGTGGGGTGGCCCGCCTAGAGTACCGAAAAAATGAAATCGATTTCGCCCGATTTGCCGGGCAACTCACATGACAGCTATGAGTTACGGCAAATCACAAACTCAACGTTGGGACAGCACTGATCCTAAATCTGAAATTTCTTCAATCTTAAATCTGAAATCATCTGGGGCTGTCGCGGTGGATGACCTTCACCTGGTAGCCGCCCTTGCGCAGGCGCTTGGCGACGTCTTCGGCGATCATCACCGAGCGATGCTGGCCGCCGGTGCAGCCGAAGCCGACGGTCAGGTAGCTCTTTCCCTCCTTGACGTAGTGGGGCAGCAGGTAAACCAGCAGATCGGAGATGCGGTTGATGAATTCCTGGGTCTGCGGGAAGGAGCGGATGTACTTGGCGACCTTGGGATGGCGGCCGGTGTAGGGGCGGAACTGGGGGACGAAGTGCGGGTTGGGAAGGAAGCGGACGTCAAAGAGCAAGTCGGCCTCGTCGGGAATGCCGTGCCGGTAGCCGAAGCTGACGCAGGAGACGAGGATGTTCTTGTCGGAACGCTCGCGCTGGAAACGGCGTAGAACGTGCTCGCGCAATTCATGAACGTTGAACTTGGAGGTGTCGAGGAGGACGTCGGCGACGGCGGAGATGGGGCGCAGACGGCGGCGCTCCGCCTGAATGGAGGACTTGACCGGGGCGGTGGCGCCCAGCGGGTGCGGGCGGCGGGTCTCGCTGAAGCGGCGCAGGAGGGCTTCGTCGCTGGCTTCCAGGAAGAGCACGGTGGTGTGCAGCAGGCGCTTGATCTGCTTCACCATGCCGGGCAGGCGCTCGAGCTTGGCGCCTTCGCGCACGTCCACCACCAGCGCCGTGCGCTCGATGTCGGAGGAGCGGGCCAGTTCGGCAAAGCGCGGCAGCAGCTCCATGGGCAGGTTGTCCACCGCGTAGTAGCCGAGGTCCTCGAACACCTTGAGGACCGAGGCTTTGCCCGAGCCGCTCATGCCGGTGATGATGACCAGCTCCGGGCGGCCGCGCCGGCGGACGGGGATTTTTTTCTGTCGCACGCTGGCGCGGCGGGTGCGCGGGCTGCGGGGACGGGAGGGCATGGGGGAATCGTAGCCGCAGTGGGGAGGTTTGTCAGCAGGGCAGTTGGGGTAAATCGGGTGATCGGGTGATCGGAATCGGGCGATCTGGTGATCTGGTGATCGGGTGATCCAAGTGCTGGGAAGTGCAAAGGCAAAGGGGCACATTGCTGTGCCCCTTGCTGAAACTGAAACTCGAAACTGCTTTTACGGCGCTTCGATGAGCTCCATCTTGCCGTCCCTGGTACGGTGCAGGACCTTCACTTTGCCGCTACCGTCGCGAAAGACGAACACGTCGCGGTCGCGGAACTGGGCTTCCTTGACGGCTTCCTCCAGGGTCATGGGACGCAGGGCCACCGAGTCCCTGGACTGGACGATGTGGGTCTCGATGGAGCGGGCAGCGGCGGGATAGCTGTGCGCGACCACGGGCACGGCGGTGACAGCGTTGGCGCCGACGGCCATGCGCAGGGGCTCGACTTCGACCGCGGCGCCGGCGGCGGGAGCTTTCTTGCGCGCCTTCTGCTTGATGGAGCGCCAGCGGGTGCGGTGCCTGATGGCCTGGCGCTCGACGCGCTCCAGGGCCTCGCCGACGGCGGCGACCATGTCGCCCGCCTCGGCCAGGCCGACCAGCGGGTTGCTGCGCACGGTGACCGTGATCTCCGCCTTGCAGCGGTGCTTCTGCGCCGCCAGGATTACCTTGGATTCAAAGTTGCTGCCCAGGATTTTGATCAGCTTGGTGAGACCGTGTTCGATCTGCTTGCGGATTACAGGAGTGATTTCATACTGCCTGCCGGTGTATTCCACGTTCATGAACGCCCCCTTTTCGCCAGGATGCCCGCCGTCCGAGTTCCGAACGTCCCGGTGACCATCCTGGTGGGTTCACCTACGCAAACCGCCCGGCGTTCCGGCCCCGGGCGGCCTTTTCCCGGCGCTGGCCGGGGAAAATTACACCTTCATCAATTTTTCACTCGGCGCTGGTGGGTGCTCGGGATATGCATGTCCTCCCGATACTTGGCAACCGTGCGACGAGTGACCTGGATACCCTGCGATTGCAGAATGCGGGTGATCTGCTCGTCGGTCAACGGCCTGGAAGAATCCTCCTCCTCGATCAGCTTCTTGACCCGGCGCTTGAGGATGAGCAAGGAAGTGTTGCCGCCCTCGGGCCCGTTGACGCTTTCGCTGAAGAAGAAGCGGAGTTCGAAGACGCCCTGCGGGGTGTGGGCGTACTTGTTGGCGACGGCGCGGCTGACGGTGGAGGGATGCACACCGATCTCCTCCGCCACTTCCTTGATCATCATGGGCTTGAGCTGGTCGATGCCGAGATCGAGGAAATCCCTCTGCCGGCCGAGGATGGCGTAGCAAACCTTCAAGATGGTCTGTTTGCGCTGCTCGATGTTCTTGATCAACTGAATGGCGGACTTGTAGCGCTCTTTGACGTAGTTGCGAACATCTTTTTCGGCGGCCTCGCGGCTGAGCAGCTTCTTGTAGCTGGTGTTGAGGCGGAGCTGGGGGACATCGTCGTCGTTGAGGACGGCGATGTACTCGTCGCCATGCTTGATGAAGGCGATGTCAGGCTCAATGAGGCGAGGTTCCACCTTGTTGTAGCGCAGGCCGGGACGGGGATCGAGGGTCTTGACCAGGTCGAGCGCCGCCTGCACCGCGTCGAGCGGACGGCCGATGGCCTTGCCGATCTCCTTCAACTGCTTGTTCTGCACCAGGCGCAGGTGCTCGCTGACAATGACGATGGCGTCCGACAGCACGTCGGTATGGCCATTGGCGAGCTGGGGGGAATTCTGCAGGAATTGGAGCTGCGACAGCAGGCACTCGCGAAGATCGCGACCGGCCACTCCCACGGGATCCAATTGGCGGACGAGGGCGGTGGCTTCCAGCAGATCGCCGCGGGTGAACAGCGGCTTAACGCGGTTCAATTCAACCGGCTCCCGCACCGGCTTTTCGACGGCGGGAGCGCTTTCCGCGACGGCAACCGGTGCGTCGGCGATGCCGGCAGCCGACGATACCGCTTCCGCGGCCATGTCCAGCCCCGCAGGGGAATCGAAGGCCTCGGCCTGGGCGAAGACTTCACTTAGAACCGCTTCCACCGGCAGCCCGGCTTCGGGCTCCGGCGCCGGGGCCGCTTGCAGATGGCCGCCGTTGGCGACTGGATAAGCGGCCATCAGCTCTTCCTCACTGGCGGTGAGATAGCCGTCCTCGTTGAGGTTGCCGATAATCAACTCGGCCGCCTCGCGCACCCCCGGCTTGAGGTTCATGCCACCGAGTTGCCACATCAGGTGGTCGGTGAGGGTGCCGGGCTTGGAGAGGAAGTTTTCGAAAGAAGGCTTCTCGACCGACTCGGACTCAGAGGTGCGGTAGCCGGGATCCAGGTAGTCCTGGAAAAACGAACCGAAATCGATTTCGTCGAAGGGATCCTTCTTTTCGGCGGCGGCGGCGGGATCGGCCTCGACGGCGGCGGCAGTGCGCTCTTCTTCCTTGCCGGCTACCTCGTCCAGGAGCGGAACGGTGCCGTCCAGTTCCTCGAGGACGGGGTTTTCCACCATCTCCGCGTTGATCATGTCCTTGAGCTCAATCTTGTTCAGCGCCAGAACACTGACCATCTGCACCAGGCCTGGGGTCAGGATCTGTTTCTGCGAGAGTCTAAGGTTGAGCTTCGGTTGCAGCGATACCATGGAATCCTTGCAAATCGCCTAACTGCGAAACCGCGCAACCGGACAAGGCAATCGGAAGGGCCGCAATGCGGCAAGATTTCCCGATTCTCCGATGGCGCAATTCCTGTTCGAAGTGTCTCTCTAACCCGCCACGAGGGCAAGTTACCGGCGTACAAAAACGCACTAAACCAGAGAGAAACTTTCCCCTAAATAGACGCGCTTGACCTCCGGGTCGTTGCCGAGCTGCTCCGGAGTTCCGGCGCGGAAAATACGTCCCTCGTTGATGATGTACGCCCGGTCCGTGACCGAAAGGGTCTCGCGGACCTGGTGATCGGTAATGAGCACGCCGATGCCGCCGGCCTTCAGCGTGGAAATGATCTTCTGCAGCTCGAGGACGGCGATCGGGTCGATGCCGGAGAAGGGCTCGTCGAGCAGGATGAAGCGGGGCTGAATGCAAAGAGCCCGCGCAATCTCGACTCGACGGCGCTCGCCGCCCGATAAGGCATACCCGCGGTTCTTGCGGATATAACCGAGGCCGAGCTGGTTAATGAGCCCCTCCATTCTCTCCCGGCGCTCATGCCAGGAGAGGGGCTGGGCTTCCAGCACCGCCAGGATGTTCTCCTCGACCGTAAGCTTGCGGAAGATCGAGGGTTCCTGGGGCAAGTAACTGATACCATAGTTGCGCGCCCGCAGGTACATGGGAACGGCGGTAATGTCCTGGCCGTCAATCAAAACCCTTCCCGAATCGGGAGGAGTAAGGCCCACGATCATGTAGAAGGTGGTGGTCTTGCCGGCCCCGTTCAGCCCCAGAAGTCCCACGACTTCGCCCTGGTTGACGTTGAGGCTGACGGCATTTACGACCCGACGCCCGCGATAAGACTTGCCAATGTCGTCCGTCGCCAGGGTCTGCATCTACTTGGCTACCCGCGTCTGGGTTACGGTAGGGGAGGAGTCAACGCTCTCCACCAGAACCCTATCATCGCGATTAAAGAAAGTCAACGAACCGCCGGTGATTTTACCCCGTTCGGCATCAAAAATGCTGGGAGAACCGCCGCTCAGGACAAACTTGCCCTGAGACGCTGTAAATACAAGCCTTTGGCCCGTTGCCCGGCGGGTCGGCTCCTGGATGACGACGTGCCCGTCGGCCACGATGCGGTCAATTTGGCTGGCTGCTGAGGATGCAGCGGTCGTTTCCGTTTGGCCCATGGGTTGCAAGAAAACGTCCATCTCGTCGGCCGTGACCGTGGCGTCCGCGCTCCGGATGACTACTCCGCCCTCGAATCGCGCCTGCCGCCGGGCGTCGAGGTAGGTGAGGCGCAGGGCCCAGACGCTGACCGGCGTTAGTTTGCCACTCTTATCCTGCTGGACGAAGCTGGTGGTTACGGGGCCCACGCCGCCGGGCTTAGGGTTGGCGGGACCGTGCGCCAGCAGGCGGCGCGCTCCACGGTCGAATTCAATGACCGGCGCCTCCACCACGCTGGATCCCTGCCAAAGCCTTGCCCCGCCTGAATAAATTGCGGTTCCGGGAGTGCGTGACGCCCGCATTTGCGGGGCGGTCACGTGGATGGGGTCGGAGGAGGCCAGGAGTGCGCCGCCCGGCTGCGGCTTCAATTGGCTGTAGGTGCTCTTGACCTCGCCCTCGGCCTGCGCGTTGCCGGTGCGGCGGTTCAGCCGGATGGTGTTGGCGGTGGTGGTGATGCCGTCGTCAACCACGCGCGGAGACCCGGTGAGGAGGAAGACCTCGTCCGCCGGGGAGTAGCGGGCATGGCCCGCCCAGGCAGCGCGCTCGCCTGCGCCCGGCGGGGGGGCTTCGGAGTAGTGGAAGTGCCCGTCCTGAACGATGGCGGCGATGCCGCCGGCAGGGGTGAAGGAGACTTCCAGGCGGTCGCTGGTGCTGGTCTTTTCCGGCTGTCCGGGGGCCGAGGAGACCACCCGTGCGCCGGGCGCTCCGGTGAGATGGTCGATGCGGTTCTGGCGGTTGAAGTGGGCCTGGAACTGTCCCGCAGTGGCGACGGTTTCGAGCGGCTCCTGCCCCGGTGCGGACAGCACCGTGACCTGCGCCGGGCCGCCGGTGACCGCCTGCTGCAGGACGCGGCCCTGGCTGACGGCGAAATCGATGGCGGAGGCTGCGATCTCCACCGGGTGCCCGGCCTTCCCGCTCGCCGGCTCTTGCAGCAGTTTAACGCCGTCGCTGGCGACCACCTTGTCAGGCTGGTTCCGCGCGGCGAAGGCGACGGTCACCTTGCCGGCGGTTCCGCGCAGGGTTTGCGGTCCGGCGGAATGAATGGCCACGCCGCCCGAGAACACCGCCGAGCGCAAGGCGTTCCGGGGGGTAATCAAAGCCTCGGCGCGCGGGGGCGCGAAGTTCGGCGGAGGAGTGGCCGCGCGACATCGGCGCGCACATCGCCGGTGGCGAGCAGGCGCTCGATGGTGTTGTTGTCGCGCAGATAGACGGTCAAGTCACTGGCGGTGAAGCTGCTGTCCCGGCGCGCCACCTGCACGCCCTGAAGCAGGACGCGGTTGGGGCCCTTGGCGATGATTCCGTGATTGGCCTTGATGCTGGTGTCGCCGGCGTCGGTGGCGCGGACGATGATGTGCGAGGCCAGGGTAAGGGCGGCGGCCTTGGAGTCGTAGGAGGCGCCCAAGGCCGAGCCGCTGGCCTGCGGGACGCGAAACTCGATTTGCTCCCGGGTGGCCGCCAGTCCGGTGCTGGCGTTGAATCGCAGGCCGCTGGTCTTGAGGTGAATGGGGTTCTTCAACTCCGCGGGAGGCGCCTGGTCGGGGCTGAGCGGGCCCTCGGCATTGGCCTCCAGGTCGATACGCACCTCGCCCTGGGAGGTGACATCCCCGCTCTTGGGATCGTATTCGAAATCGGCGCCGTAAATCTGGTCATAACGGTTGGCCTGCCGGCCGTAGATGACGATGCTGACGTCGCGCAACTCCGCCTTGCCGCTCTCCTTGTATTGCACGGCGCGGGAGGCGTGAACGGTGAACAGGGTACGGCCGCCCTCGGATTTCGAGAGGGTGAATCCCTGGGTGCTTTGCTGGATGTTGACCCCGAGAGTCCTGGGGACATCGCTGATGGCGCGGCGGAGGCGCATACGCCCGTAAAAATAGAACCCGGCGACTACGGCAGCCAGCAGGATAGCCGCGGTGGCAAACCACAACCTCAGGCGGGCGATGTTGACCGGCATTTAAGTCGATTGTACGCGAGCGCCGGCAAGCGGCACAGGCGGCCGTGGCCCGCACAGTGGCGGCGAATCCCGGCCCACTTCCTGCTATTCTGATTCCACCGAGTTAACCCCGAGCACCAAAAAAGGTTTCATGCCGCCTGGGATTCCCGCCGAGAGCACCGCCCGCGCCGCCGCCAACCAGGGCAGGATTTGGCAGGCGCTGCGCGCGCTCCGGCACCGCAATTTCCAGCTCTTCTTCAGCGGACAATTTCTCTCGCTGATCGGCACCTGGATGCAAACCGTGGCGCAAGCGTGGCTGGTGTACCGGCTGACGGGGTCGTCACTGTTGCTGGGCGCGGTGGGATTCGCGTCGCAGGTCCCGGTGTTTCTGGTGGCGCCCATCGGGGGCACGATCGCCGACCGGCACGACCGGCAACGGCTGGTGATTGCCACGCAAACGGTCTCCATGATTCTGGCGTTCATCCTGGCGGGGGTGACGCTGACCCACGTGGTGCAGGTGTGGCACATCTTCGTGCTGGCGGCGCTGCTGGGAGTGGTGAACGCCTTCGACATTCCGGCGCGCCAGGCTTTCCTGGTGGACATGGTGGGCAAGGAAGACCTGATGAACGCCATCGCGCTGAACTCGTCGATGTTCAACGGAGCGCGTATTGTCGGCCCGGCGGTGGCGGGCATCCTGGTGGCGGCAGTGGGCGAGGGCTGGTGCTTCTTGGTGAACGCGGTGAGCTACCTGGCGGTGATCGCCGGGCTGCTGATGATGCGGGTGCCCAGCTTTGAGGCGCTGGCGCGCACCGCCTCGACCCTGGAGAACATTGTCGAGGGCTTTCAATACGTGCGCCAGACGGGGCCGATCAAGGCGCTGCTGCTGCTGGTCGGGCTGGTAAGCCTGGTGGGCATGCCGTATGCCGTGCTGATGCCCATCTTTGCGGACCCGATCCTGCACTCCGGGGCGCGCGGACTCGGCCTGCTGATGGGGGCCACCGGGGTGGGCGCGCTGCTGGGCGCACTGATGCTGGCCGCCAAGCGAGGCCTGCGGGGCCTGGGAAAATGGGTGGCAACCTCGTCGATCGGGTTTGGGGCAGCGCTCATTCTGTTCGCCTTTTCGAAGTGGTTCTGGGTTTCGATGCTGGCACTGCTGCCGGTGGGGTTCGCCATGATGGTGCAGATGGCGGCCTCGAACACGCTGATCCAGGCGATGGTGCGCGACGAGTTGCGGGGCCGGGTGATGGCGCTGTATTCGATGATGTTCATGGGGATGGCGCCACTGGGCGCGCTGTTCGCGGGGGCGGTGGCGCAACACCTGGGAGCGCCGATCACCCTAGCCGTGGGCGGAGCCGCCTGCATCGGGGGCTCGGCGATTTTCGCGGCGCGCCTGCCGGGGTGGCGCACGGAGGTGCGTCAACTGATCATCGCCCAGGGGCTTGCGGGCGGAGACCCGGCGCAGGAGATGACGGTGCGGGGGATCTCGCAGAGATAGGCGCAAGGCGCGAGGCGCGAGGCGCAAGGCTTAGGGCATCAGCCTCAATGCAGGCTGGGTGAAACCTTCCTCCCGAATTGGAGATGCCAGGGGATTGCAGGCGGCGCCGGTTCCGAATCGGGAGCTATCGAAAAAACCGATTGCGATTATCACAAAAACAGGTGATTGACCTCACTGCCAATTTCCGCCGCGGGGTCTGTAATCAAGTCCGCAAGCGGTGCAAAGCCGCGAGGACCCAATGACTGACGAGGCGAAAGGCCAGAAGCATCACCTGCTAAAGTGCCCGCTTTGTGAAGGTCGCGGGGAATTACCCGAAAAAGAACTGTCGGAGCGGTTGGCGGAGAAGGACCTTGGCCCCAAGCTCGCCAGCTACGTGGGTAACTTCGTGGCGGCGGACGAGAAGGAATCGGAAGTGGCAGCCGCGCATACCGAGAAACCCGACTTTCAGCGCCACGTGGACGTGTGGAACTGCACCCACTTTCTGTGGCGGCGTAGTCCGAAAGAATGAAGCTGGTGTAGCGCAGAGAGAGAGCTATGGCGACGGAGACTGCTGAAGTCACCCCAGAAATTTGGGCCCAATTCGAGCCGACGCGTTCCAGCCTGATTCCCATTCTCCAGGAAATCCAGAACCAATACCGGTATTTGCCGCAACCGATGCTGCGGCAGGTGGCGCAGCGACTCGACGTGCCCCTGCCGGAGGTGTACCACGTCGCGACCTTCTACAACTGCTTCAGCCTGGAACCGGTGGGCCGCAACCTGGTGCAGGTGTGCCTGGGCACTGCCTGCCACGTGCGCGGCGCGCCCAAGGTGCTGGACCGCCTGCTGAGCGATTTGAGGCTGCCGGGTCCGGGTACCAGCGCCGACAGGGAATTCACGGTGCGCACGGTGCGCTGCGTCGGCTGTTGCGGGCTGGCGCCGGTGGTGCGCGTGAACGACACCACTCACCCCAACATGAGCCAGGCCAAGGTGAAAGGCATGCTGAAGAAGTACTACGGCAAGCCGGCCGCGCGGGAAGAGACGGCGCACTAGAGGCGAGGACACGAGATGCCAAGGCTGAATTCAATCGAAGAACTGGAGCAACGGCGCGCCGAGAGTGTTGCCGGCCGCGATGCGCAGCGTCCCTGCCTGACGGTCTGCGCCGGCAGCGGGTGCAGCGCCGCCGGGGCCGAGGACCTGCTGAGCGCGCTACGCAAGGCGGTGGAGAAGGCCGGGATGAAGGACCAGATCGATGTGAAGAGCACCGGCTGCCACGGCTTTTGCGAGCGCGGCCCGGTGATGCTGGTCTGGCCCGAGGGCACCTTCTACAACCAGGTGACCGCCGCCAGCGCGGCCGAGATCGTGGCCAGCGTGTGCAACGGCCACAAGCCGGTGGAAAAGCTCCTCTACAAGGACCCAGCCAGCGGCAAGAGGTGCCTGACGGAAGAAGAAGTCCCGTTCTATGCGCGGCAGACGCGGGTGCTGTTTGCCAATAACGGGCGCATCGATCCCAAGCAGATCACGGATTACCTGCGCGTGGGCGGCTACGCGGCGGTGGCCAAGGTACTCGGCGGCATGACACCGGAGGCGGTGGTGGAAACGGTGACCAGGTCCGGCCTGCGCGGGCGCGGCGGGGCCGGGTTCCCCACCGGCATGAAGTGGAGCCTGTGCCGCCAGAATGGCAAGCCGAACGGCCATGGCGAGATCGAACGCTACATCATCTGCAACGCCGACGAAGGTGATCCCGGGGCCTTCATGGACCGCAGCCTGCTGGAAGGCAATCCGCACTCGGTGATCGAGGGCATGATTATCGGCGCCTTCGCGCTGGGCGCGAAGCAGGGCTTTGTGTACGTGCGCGCCGAGTATCCGCTGGCGGTGAAGCACCTGCAGGTGGCGCTGCAGCAGGCGGAAGAGACGGGCCTGCTGGGAGACAACATTCTGGGCAGCGGCATGAGCTTCCGCATCCGCCTGGTGCAAGGCGCGGGCGCGTTCGTCTGCGGCGAGGAGACCGCGCTGATCGCCTCCATCGAGGGGCGAGTCGGCGAGCCGCACCCGCGTCCGCCGTACCCGGTGGAGAAAGGGCTGTTCGGCAAGCCCACGGTCATCAACAACGTGAAAACCTGGGCCTCGGTGGGCCACATCATCAACCGCGGCGCGGAGTGGTACGCCGGGATCGGCACGGAGAAGAGCAAGGGCACGATGGTGTTCTCGCTGGTGGGCAAGATCAACAACACCGGCCTGGTCGAAGTGCCGATGGGGATCACGCTGCACGAGATGATCTATGACATCGGGGGCGGCATCCCCGACGGCCGCTCGCTGAAGGCGGTGCAGATCGGGGGTCCCTCCGGAGGCTGCATCCCGGCTGACCTGGTGGATCTGCCGATTGACTATGAGCAACTCACCAAGGCCGGGTCGATGATGGGTTCCGGCGGCATGGTGGTGATGGACGATTCCACCTGCATGGTGGACGTGGCGCGTTACTTCATGGAGTTCCTGGAGGAAGAATCCTGCGGCCAGTGCTTCCCCTGCCGCCAGGGCACGCAGGAGATGAAGGCCATCCTGACCCGCATCTGCGAGGGCCGGGGCCAGGAAGAGGACCTGGATACGCTGGCCGACCTGGGCTGGCTGATGAAGGAGACCTCACTGTGCGGCCTGGGCCAAACGGCCGCCAACCCGGTGCTGACCACGCTGCGCTATTTCCGCAGCGAGTACCTGGCCCACATCCGCGACGAGAAGTGCCCGGCGAAGGTGTGCAAGAAGCTGATCCTGTACGAGATCAATCCCACGCTGTGCGATGGCTGCGGGGCCTGCGTCAAGGTATGCGCGGGTACCGCCATCCTGGGGGAGAAGGACCACGCGCACAAGATCGACCAGGCCAAGTGCACCAAATGCGGCGCGTGCCTGGAAGTCTGCAAACCCAAAGCCGTGCTGGTTTCTTAGGAGCAAACTCGTGCCGAAGCTGAGGATCAACGGCATTTCGGTGGAAGTGGAACCGGGCACCAGCGTGCTGGAGGCCATCCGCTTCCTCGGCCTTCCCATTCCCACGCTGTGCCACGACGACGGCCTGCGCGACATCGGCGCCTGCCGCCTGTGCGTGGTGGAAGTGAGCATGACGGCCAATGGGCGCACCCGGCTGCTGAGCGCCTGCACCCTGCCGGCGCAGGACGGCATGGAGGTGCGCACCAACTCAGCCACGGTGCAGCGCGCCCGCAAGCTGCTGCTGGAACTGTACGTCGCCACCTGTCCGCAGTCGAAGACCATCCAGGACCTGGCCAGCGAGTACGGAGTGCGCGAGGTGCGCTACGAGGCGCGCCACGAGAACTGCATCCAGTGCGGCCTGTGCGTGCGCATGTGCGAGCAGCAGATGATGGCCGGCGCCATTGGATTTGCCGGCCGCGGCCTGCATCGGCACGTCTCGCGCCCCTTCGATAAGACCGACGAGCGCTGCCGGCAGTGCGGCGCCTGTCTCTACATCTGCCCGGTTTGCGAGCTGCGGTGCCAGGCATCGACAGCCACCACCACGCTGTGCAGCGGATGCCTGAATTTCGCGCCGGTCTGCTTCCAAAGCTACGACGACGCCATGTGTTTCCTGGAACCGTGCCACGCCTGCGAACTGTCGGGACCGGTTCGTGCTGATGTCCACGTGAAGTTCGCGACGGAAAAACATTAGGAGCTCACCATGACCTACACGCGCCTCAACTCTTCCGCGGCCACGCTGACCAAGAACCGCACCCAGGACTCGATCAGCCCGTTCAGCGGAATGTGCACCACCTGCATCGACGGGTGCATTGGGATGTGCGAGATCGGCAAGTCGGCCTACCGCGGCCCGGAGATGATTTACCCGCAACCGTTCGGCATCATCACCACCGCCTCGCAGAAGGATTACCCGGTCGACCTGTCGCATTTCACCATCCTCGGGCGCTGCGCGGGAGCGTGGGGCGTGGAGGCCGACAGCAACAAGGCGCTGTTCCCCAACGTCGACCTGGAGCAGACCATCGGGGCCGATAAGAGGAACGGCATCCGCTGCAAGCTGCCCCTGATGGGCGCGGCCATGGGCTCGACCAACGTGGCCAAGAATAGCTGGCCCGAGTACGCGGCCGGGCTGGCGATCAGCGGCGTGCCCATGACCATCGGCGAGAACGTCACCGGCATGGACATGAACTCGCAGTTTCAGAACGGCAAGGTGGTCTCCGGTCCGGAGCTGAAGTGGCGGGTGGACTGCTATCGCGACTGGCAGATGGACGGCTATGGCGAGGTCATCCTGCAGGCCAACGTCGAGGACACCATGCTGGGCGTGCAGGAGTACGCCATCAAGAACCTGGGCATCACCTCGGTGGAGCTGAAGTGGGGCCAGGGCGCCAAGGACATCGGCGGCGAAGTCAAGATCCGCGACTTGGCCAAGGCGCAGGAGCTGCAGAAGCGCGGCTACGTGGTGCTGCCCAATCCCACCGACCCCGGCGTGATCGAGGCCTTCAAGCGCGGCGCGTTCCACGAGTTTGAGCGCCACTCGCGCGTGGGCATGGTTTCACTCGACGGTTTCATGAAGCGGGTGGAGGAACTGCGCAAGTGCGGCGCCAAGCGCGTCACGCTGAAAACCGGCGCCTATCGGCCCGAGGACACGGCGCGGGCGGTGAAGTACGCCTCGGTGTGCGAGCTCGACCTGCTCACCGTGGATGGCGCCGGCGGCGGCACCGGCATGAGCCCGTGGCGCATGATGAACGAGTGGGGCATCCCGGTGATCGAGCTGCACTCGCTGGTCTATCAGTACTACTGCAAGCTGGCCAGTAAGAAAATGTTCCTGCCCGACCTGGCGCTCGCCGGCGGCTTCACCTTCGAAGACCAGATGTTCAAGGGGCTCGCCCTGGGCGCGCCCTTCGTGAAGCTGATCGCCTTCGCCCGCGCTCCCCTGGCGGCGGCCATGGTGGCCAAGAATATCGGCAAGGCGATCGAGGCGCAGAATCTGCCGATCTACATCCAGCGCTTCGGCATGGGCGTGGACGAAATTTTCGTCACCGCGCACGAGCTGCGCCACATCCTGGGCGACCGCTTCAAGAAGCTGCCCACGGGCGCCATCGGCGTCTACACCTACAACCAGCGCCTGGCGCAGGGCCTGCGGCAGTTCATGGCGGGGGCGCGCAAGTTCGCCCTCAAGTACATCACCCGCGACGACATCGCCAGCCTCACCCTGGATGCGACCCGCATCAGCGGGATCGAGTACGTGATGGATATCGACAAGAAGCAGGCCGATGCCATCCTGTTCGCCAACGGCACGCGCAAAGCGGCTGCCGGAAAGCACGTTGTGGCGGCTGGCCACAACGGTCGCGGACGCAAGTAGGCAAGATCACTCGCGCGCACTCCAAACCAGGGGCACGCGGGCACAAAGAAAAACCCGGGGCGGCGTGGCCCTGGGTTTTTCTTGTTTTGGGGGGGCGTCCGAAAACAGTTTGGGCGCCCGCGTGGGGCGCCCAAGGGCAAGAGAGGAGTTCAAGCGCGTTTACTTAAGAAGCTTCCGGCGCAGCAGGCCCAGCGCTCCGAAACCAGTGCCCAGCAGGAGCAGGCTGGCAGGCTCGGGAACGCCAGGTGGCGTCCCGCCACAGTGGTCGTCGTTGTCACCGACTTGGCAAGAGAAGTTGGCGACGAACTTCCCTGTAGGATCATATATGCTAAACCAAGCACTGTAGCCGTCGGTAACTGCGGTCCCGCCATTAAATGACCACTGGAAAGACGCGCTATTGATGGCAGTGCTGCTGCCGGTTGCGCAAAGCCAGTTGTTGCCGGTGGTTGCGGTGCAGTGATTCGGTTTCCCCAGTCCGCCAACAGTCCAACTGGTACTGGTACTGTCAAGTGTGGCGCTCGTCGCGTTGTTAACCACGTGGATGGCTACAAGACCTGTCGTGTAGCCTGCCGGGCCTGTAAGGCCCAAGGTCGCAGTGCTACCCGAGACATTTACGTCAGCAGTGAACGTCTGTCCACCGTATATCCCGGTGATCAAGTCCGCCCTGGCATTGCTGGCCGTCAACGTCAGGAACGCTGCCAATGCCAAAACCAGGACACTCTTCCTCATAAAGCTCTTCCTCCTCACCCTCTGGACAGATGCCGCAATTGGGTGACCAAAGTACTCAGCCGGTCGTTACCAGTGTAATTAACCTATTTGGTTATAGTTAAGAACCTGGGACGAATGGTGCTACAGCAGAACACCAGGCCTATCGTGCAACACTTTGCAACTTCCCTGGGTAGGAAACTTCCCTAGTTGACCTGTTTGTCCTCTGCTTGGGCCAGGCAGGGGAAGCGGAGAATGCCTCAAAAATAAGGCACTTGCCCTCGTTTCCCGGCGGGGGCGAATTGCAGACCGGGCCCGCAAGAGTTTGCCTATTCTGGGCAATCACCCTTCGTCACGGCGTGTCAAAACGGGAATCAGCGGAACTCTCCCGCAAAAGCCGGTGGTGTTCTACTCAAGTTAGGGCAGCACCAAGGGCGTTAGTTCTGCAGTACCACCATCGCTCGCGGTATCCTGTTAGCTTTCATTTTGGAGTCCTGATGAGCCAGAGCAACGATCTGCCCGCCGCCGTCCGCCGTCTTTGGCCGGAGCTGGAGTGGATTCAAAACGCCGGCCTGCGGGAAAAGGCCGCGCTTACCTGGGTGCGCGCCTTCGAGCTCTCGCCGCTGACGCCCAGCGACCTGGACCGCATTCCCTTCACCCTGCTGGTGCCCAATTGCCCGGCCACGTTCATGGAGCACAAGCGGTGCGTGGTACACATCGCGCGCCGGTCGGCCGAGGCGATGAAGGAGTTCATGGGCGGCGCGCTGGCGATTGACATGGACGCGGTGATCGCCGGCGCCATCCTGGCCGATGTGGGGAAATTGCTGGAATACGAAAACATCGACGGCAAGACGCGGCAGTCCAAGCGCGGCGAGGCGCTGCGTCATCCTTTCACCGGAGTGGCGCTGGCCATGGAGTGTGGCGTGCCCGACGCGGTGTGCCACATCATTGCCGCCCACGCCGCCGAGGGCGACCTGGTGAAGCGCTCGACCGAGGCGATCATCGTGCACCACGCGGACTTCGTGGCGTACGAGCCGTTCAAACGAAGCCATTAGCAATTAGCGGTTAGCCATTAGCTGGTTTTGCGTGTGGGACCGCGTCCTTCTTGGTTGGAATGTCCGAGTCATGACAATCAGTGTTCGCATTAGTGAATTCGCGGCTAAGCTCAAATACGAAGACCTTTCTCCCGAGGCGGTGTATCAAGCCAAGCGCTTTCTCCTGGACTCGCTGGGCTGCGCGCTGGGCGGGTACCGCGTGCACGACGTGACCATCGCGCTCGAGGTGCTGGGCGAGATCGCCGGGCGCGGACCGTGCACGGTGATCGGCAGCGGCCAGCGCGTGGACCCGGTGTCGGCGTCGCTGGCCAACGCGCTGATGATCCGCTGCATGGATTACAACGACATTTACTGGAAGCAGGACCCGTCGCATCCGTCCGACATTTTTCCCGCGGCGCTGGCCTGCTGCGAGCGCCTGGGCTCGGATGGCCGCGAGTTGATTGTCGGGCTGGTGCTGGGACATGAGTTCGAGTGCCGCTTCTGCGAGGCCGCCGTGCCCGGCATTCGCGAGCGCGGCTGGCACCACGCCACGCTGACCGCCTTCGTTTCGCCAGTCGTGGCCGGACGCATGCTGCATCTTTCCGCGGAGCAGATCCAGCACGCCATCGGCATCTCGGCATCGCGGCACGCCACGCTCGGCGCGGTAACCGCCGGCAAGTTGACCATGATGAAGAACACCGTGGACCCGATGGCCACGCAGTCGGGTGTGCTGGCGGCATTGCTGGCCGAGAAAGGCTACACCGGCCCCGAACACGTGGTGGACGGCAAGGAAGGGCTGACACAATGCCTGGGGCCGGAGTGGAAGCTGGACGTGCTGACCGATGGGTTGGCTGAGTTGAGCGCCGGCGGAATGAATTCCGCCGCTACACAGGCATGGCGGATCACCCAGTGCGGGATGAAGTTCTTCCCCACCGAGGCCCTTACGCACGCGCCCATTTCCGCCGTGCTCGACCTGGTACGCGAGCACGACCTCAAGCCTGATGCGGTGGAAAAGGTACGCATTCGTTCGCTGGCGCGGGCGGCCGACATTCTGAGCGACGCGAGCAAGTACGATCCGCAGTCGAAGGAAACCGCCGACCACTCGCTGCCTTACGTGATTGCCGCCGCACTCGTGGACCGGCAGGTGACGCCCGCGCAGTTCACCCGGGAGAAGATCATGGACCCTGTGATCCGGGCGCAGTTGCGCAAGGTGGAGGTGGTGGGCGATCCTGAGATCGAGAAGGTGTTTCCTGCTATGCAGCGGGTGATCGTTACCATTCACACGACGTTAAGACAGGAGTTCACCAGGCAGCTCGATTATCCCAAGGGTGATCCGCGGAATCCCTTGTCGGACGCGGAGATTGAACAGAAGTTCGCGGCGCTGGCGGCTCCGGTGCTGTCACGCGCGGCGCAGAAGAAGCTGCGCGAGGCTGTATGGAATTTGGAGAAGCTGGATTCGGTGAGCCGGCTGATGAAGCTGCTGAAAGCAAAGAAAATGAGTCCTGCCGGCTCGCAAGCAAAAAGTGCAAGCAGTTAGTCACAACGAGAAGGAGCAAAGATGCGTGCGCTTGAATATTGGGCTTCAGAAGGCAATATCGATGAGGTTTATGAAGTTGAGCGAACCACGGAGTTTGTAATTAAAGGCAAGAGATATCGAATCGAGGTGTTAAAAGGTTATTCGAATCCGAAAATTCCATTCCCTGTATCAGCTTACGTTGCGGAGGACTACGTCGTCACTCCGCGTTATGAAGAAGATCGAGAGCTTGGCAGGGAAACGAAGTCGGTGCGCCAGTGGCGCCAGCTCACTTTACCTTCTGTATATAACGACACTGCTGATGACGCTCTGCATCGGGCTATCGGGTTTCTATTAAAGCAGACCTAACGGGGCTGGTTGTCAATGGGCCAAACGGTCACTGAAAAACTCGCCCAGGCGCATCTGGCGGAAGGGCCCAAGCGGCCGCTGCGGGCGGGCGACTTCGTCTCCATCCGGCCGAAGCACGTCATGACCCACGACAACACTTCGGCAGTGATGACGAAGTTCAGGTCCATTGGGGCCCAGAACATCCAGGACACCCGCCAGCCGGTGTTCGCGCTCGATCACGACATCCAGAACCAGAGCGAGGAGAACCTGAAGAAGTACCAGGCGATCGAGGCCTTTGCGCGCGAGCAGGGCATCGATTTCTATCCGGCGGGTACCGGCATCGGTCACCAGATCATGTGCGAGCGCGGCTACGTGACGCCGGGCTCCTTCGTCGTGGCCAGCGATTCACACTCCAATATGTACGGCGCGCTCGGGGCGGTGGGCACGCCTGTCGTCCGCACAGACGCGGCCGCTATCTGGGCCATGGGCGAGTTCTGGTGGCAGATTCCGCGCACCGTGCAGGTGGTGCTGGAAGGCGCGCTGCGCGAAGGCGTGACCGGCAAGGACCTGATCGTCGCCCTCTGCGGCGCCTTCAACGTACAGGTGCTGAACGCGGCGGTGGAGTTCAGCGGGCCGGGCGTGGCGTCGTTGTCGATGGATGCGCGCATGACCATCGCCAACATGACCACCGAGTGGGGCGCGCTGGTCGGCTGGTTTCCGGCGGATGCGGTCACAATTCAGTGGCTGCGCGAGCGTCGACAGGAGCGCCTGCAACGCGGCGAGCCGGAGCGGTATTCGGAAGAGGACTTGCAGCGGTGGGCGAAAGGGGACGCGCTCGAGGGCGAGCGCGCTCCATCACTCCTGCCCGATGCCGACGCGGAGTACTCCGCACGCATCACCCTTGATCTCTCGCACCTGACGCCGCATGTATCGGGACCCGATACAGTGCAGGACATGACCTCGCTGGTGGAGATCGAGCGGAAGAAGGTCGCCATCCAGAAGGCGTACCTGCTGTCGTGCGTGAATTCGCGAGTCGAGGACCTGGAAGCGGCGGCCATGGTGCTGGCGGAGCGCAAAGTCGCGCCTTCGGTGAAGTTCTATTTGGGTGCGGCCAGCAAGCTGGTTCAGGAAGAGGCCGAGCGGCGCGGCATTTGGAAGATTTTGGAAGCAGCGGGCGCGATCACCCTGCCTGCCGGATGCGGCCCATGCATCGGGTTGGGCGTGGGGCTGCTCGAGCCGGGCGAGGTCGGCATTTCGGCCACCAATCGCAATTTCAAAGGACGCATGGGCTCGCGCGAGGCGCAATGTTATCTGGCTTCGCCGGCGGTGGTGGCGGCCAGCGCCGTGTCCGGCTACATCTGCGGGCCGGAGGCGCTGGACCGGCTGCCCGGTGAACGCCCGGATCGCAAGAAGACCGGCGGATTGATGGCGCGCTACAAGAACCTGCGCGTCGGACGCGCGCCTGATACGGCGGGAGAGACGGTGGAGATCATTCCCGGATTTCCGGAGCGGGTGCGCGGGCGGCTGGTGTTCGTCCCCAGGGACAACTTGAACACCGACGCGATTTATCCCGGCAGCTATACCTATCGCGACGATGTCACGCCGCAGATGATGGCCGAAGTAGTGCTTCAAAATTACGATCCCGAGCTCGCCAAGCTCACGCGTGCGGGCGACGTGCTGGCCGGCGGCGCCAACTTCGGCACCGGCTCCAGCCGCGAGCAGGCGGCAACGTCGCTGAAAGCAAAAGGCATTCCGCTGGTGATCGCCGCGTCTTTCTCGCAGACGTATCTGAGAAACGCCTTCAACAACGGGTTCCTGTGTATTGAGGTTCCGGAGCTGGTGAAGCGCCTGCGTGCGGATTTCGCGGCGCTGGTCGCGGCGGGCGAGAAGACAATTATCCCCGGCGATGAGATTGCGATCGACTTCACCCGCGGTGCGGTCACCTGGCGCGGTGACGAGTTCCGTTTCCCGCCTTTGGGTTCTGTTCCACAATCATTGATTGTGGCGGGTGGGGTGGAGAAGCTTGTGTCGCAGCGCCTGAGGTTGAATTAGAAAGATGATGAACACAGAGACACAGAGGCACAGAGGACTGAAAAACAAGCGACCGCTGCTATTCAGTATTCTTGCGGTCGTGCTGGTGTTCTTGTTTTCACGATTTGAAATGGTGATCAGAATTCCAAGCTGGTGGCCGCATTAGTTTTTTTACCGCCTCTGTATCTCTGTGTCTCTGTGTTGGATTTGTTTAGGGGTGATTGATGGTGAAACACACCGTCGTATCCATGCCCGGTGATGGCATCGGCAACCAGGTTCTGCCCGAGGCGGTGCGCGTGCTCGATGCGGTGGGCTTCGACGCCGCCTACGTGCACGCCGACATCGGCTGGGAGTTCTGGACCCGCGAGGGCAATGCGCTGCCCGACCGCACCATCGCGCTGCTGGAGGAGCACAAGCTCGGCCTGTTCGGCGCGATCACCTCGAAGCCAAAGAAAGAGGCCGACGCCGAGCTCTCGCCCGCGCTCAAGGGCAAGGGCTATACGTATTACTCGCCGATCGTCACCATGCGCCAGCGCTTCAACCTGGATGTCTGCGTGCGGCCCTGCATCGGGTTTCCCGGGAATCCTCTGAACTTCATACGGAAGAAGGTCACGGCCACGACGCCCGGGGTCCCCGAGCCCGGTTTGGGCTCGCTGGGTTGGGAAGAGCCGCCGGTGAACGTGGTGGTCTTCCGCCAGAACACCGAGGGCCTGTACTGTGGCGTGGAGTGGACGAACCCTCCGGCCGCGGTGCGCCAGGCGCTGGAGTCGCACCCCAAGTTCAAACCGTTTCAAGACATCAAAGGGGAGGACCTGGCGGTTTCGGTGCGGATCATCACCCGGCGAAATGCGGAGCGCATCTGCCGCGCCGCCTTCGAGCACGCAAAAAAATACGGCTACAAGAGCGTGACCATCTGCGAAAAG
This sequence comes from Terriglobia bacterium, assembly GCA_963740615.1. Lineage (GTDB taxonomy): Bacteria > Acidobacteriota > Terriglobia > Terriglobales > Acidobacteriaceae > JAIQGF01. The sequence goes on along the minus strand of CAVUEZ010000007.1, from coordinate 611,480 downwards.
CCCAACGTGCTGCGCGAAACCAGCGGCATGATGGAGGAGGTGGCCAGGCAGGTGGCGAAGGATTACTCGATCCCGCTGTGGTCCACCAACATTGACGCGCAAACCATGTGGCTGACGAAAAATCCGGAGGACTACGGCGTGATCATCGCGTCCAACCTTTTCGGCGACGTGATCTCCGACGCGTTCGCAGGCCTGGTAGGCGGGCTGGGGTTCGCCGCCAGCGGCAATATCGGCGACCAAGTCGCGGTATTCGAGCCGACGCACGGCTCGGCGCCGAAGTACGCCGAACTGGACCCGCCGATCGTGAATCCGATTGCCATGATCCTGTCGGCGGCCATGCTGCTGGACCACGTCCGCGAGCACGACAAAGCCGAGCGCGTGCGCACGGCGATTGCGGCCGTCGTCAGCGAAGGCCGGGTGCGAACTTACGATATGATGCGCATTCCGGGCGGCCCGAAGGCGGTCGCGCAGGGTGCGTCCACGACGACGCAGATGACGGATGCGATTTTGAAAAAGCTGGAGAAGGCCAAAGCCGGGACGGCGGCGGACTAATTCAGCCGCAGATTGACGCGGAGCTACGCTGATTTTTCTTTTCTGATCCGCGTTCATCTGCGTTAATCGGCGGCGAGTGTTTTCTTGAGATGGCTACTACTGCAAACGTAACCAGCGCATTCGAGGCGGGCCGCAGCGGCCCCGGCGTGCGCTCCGACTGCCGCGTGATGTTCGAGCGCCGGGCCTCCGGAGGCATCGATCTCGAACTGCAATCCAAGGTCGCGGCCTATTACGGCGAGTCCATTCTGGCGCAAGCGCGGCAGGTGCTGGGGGACCTGGGCGTCGAGCACGCTCGCCTCGCCATTGAGGACATGGGGGCTCTGCCCTTCGTGATTGCGGCGCGCATTGAGGCCGCGGTGCGCCGCGCCGGCCTGGGCGAAGGCCGCCGGTCGTTGCCCGCGCAGGTTGCGCTCCCCGCGCCGTCAGCGCGCGACCGCCTTCGCCGTTCGCGACTCTACTTGCCGGGCAGCGAGCCCAAGTATTTCATGAATGCCGCGCTGCACGCGCCGGACGCGGTGATTCTCGATCTGGAGGACGCGGTTCATCCGGCGGAAAAGGACGCGGCGCGCATCGTGGTGCGCAATGCGCTGCGCGCGGTGGACTTCGGCGCCTGCGAGCGCATGGTACGCATCAACCAGTTACCGCTGGGCCTGGCCGATCTGGACGAGGTGGTGCCCGAAGCGCCGGACGTGGTCCTGATTCCCAAGGTCGAGCACGCCGCGCAGGTGGTGGAGATCGAGCAGCGCATCGCACGCATTCAATCTCGATGCGGCATGCATCGCGACGTCTGGCTGCTGCCCATTCTGGAAACAGCGCTGGGAATCGAGAACGCGTTCGCGGTGGCCACGGCATCGCCGCAAAACGTCTGCCTGACCATCGGCCTGGAGGACTACACCGCCGACCTGGGGGTGGCGAAGACGGCGCTGGGCGCGGAGTCGTTGTACGCGCGCACGCGGCTGGTGAACGCGGCGCGGGCCGCCGGGTTGCAGGCCAACGATTCGGTTTACGGCGACGTTGGCGACCTGGAGGGACTGGCGGCCTGGGCGCGCAACGCGCGCGCGCTTGGTTTCGAGGGCATGGGCTGCGTGCATCCGCTGCAGGTCGCGGTGATCCATGAGGCGTTTGCGCCCGCGCGGCAGGAGATTGAACGGGCGCTGCGCATCGTTGCCGCCTATGAAGAAGCGCAAGCGCGCGGGCTGGGCGTGGTCAGCCTGGGCTCGAAGATGATCGATGCGCCGGTGGTGCAGCGCGCGCTCAAGCTGGTGCAGAGAGCCGAGCGCATGGGCGCGGTGACGCCGGAGATGCGTACCGCGGCCGCGGCGCAAGCTCCCGCGCCGAAAGCAACGTCGGACGGCGGAGAATAGAAAATTGGTCACAGATGAACACTGATCAACACTGATTTCGATTTTGTTTAATCAGTGTTCATCAGTGTCAATCAGTGGCTGAGCTTTGTCATGAGCACAATTGCAAGCTCGATCGAGTTGGTGACCAACGCTGCCGGCCGTGTTGTGCCCACCAGCGTAAACGGCAAGCCGCAGCGGGCCTACCCTGGCGTGAACAACGATCGGCCGCAAGGCCACGCGGCCGCACCGCCCATCCGCAGCGCCGCCGATTACCCAATGAACGGCGACAAGCGCGTCCCGGACCTGGAAACCGCGCTGCGCCGGTGCGGCTTGGCGGACGGCATGGTGATTTCCACCCACCACCACCTGCGCGATGGCGACCGGGTGGCTCTGCAGGCGTTGCAAACGGCGGCGAAGATGGGCGCGCGCGAGCTGATGTGGTTCCCCATCGCGCCTCGTTTCCGACGCACGCGCCGGTCATCGAACTGATGGAATCCGGCCACGTGCACCACATCGAGGGCTCGATGAACGGGCCGCTGGGCGACTACTGCACGCAGGGGCGGATGCGCGGCCTGGGCGTGCTGCGCTCGCACGGCGGGCGCTGGCAGGCGATCCAGGATGGCGAAGTGCATATCGACATCGCCGTCATCGCCGCCCCCAGCGCCGATCCTTTCGGCAACGCCAACGGGTCGCACGGGCCCTCGGCCTGCGGCTCGCTGGGATTCGCCCTGGCCGATTCCCTGTACGCCGACCATGTCATCGTGGTCACCGACAACCTGGTGCCGTTTCCTTGCGTGCCGTGGCAGATCCAGGGCAACGACGTTGACTACGTGGTCGAGGTGGATTCGATCGGCGATCCCGCCAGAATCGTGTCGGGCACCACGCAGATCACGCGCTCGCCCGACCGCCTGCTGATCGCGCAGTACGTGGCGCAGTTCGTGCGCGACGCCGGCATCATGCGCGCTGGATTCTCGTTCCAGGCGGGAGCGGGCGGCATCGCCCTGGCCTTCGTCGATTACCTGCGGCGGTACATGCGCGAGGGCGGCGTGCGCGCGCGCTTCGTGCGCGGCGGATCCACCCGCTACCTGGTCGAACTGCTGCAGGAAGGGCTCACCGATTACATCCTCGACGGGCAGACCTTCGATCTGGACGCGGTGCGCTCCATCGCCACCGACCCCCGGCACCTTCCAACCTCTCCCTTCACCTCCTACAACTTCCACGGCAAGGGCTTTTTCAACTCCCTGGTCGACGTGGTGGTGCTCGGCGCCACGGAGGTGGACGTGAACTTCAACGCCAACGTGGTGACCCACTCCGACGGCCGCCTGCTGCACGGCATCGGGGGCTGGCAGAACTGCCTGTTTGCCGGCTGCACCATCCTGGCGGTGCCGTCATTCCGCGATCGCATTCCGGTGATCGTGGACCAGGTGACCACGCTCACCGGGCCGGGCGAACTGATCGACGTGGTGGCCACCGAGCGCGGCATCGCGATCAACCCGCGACGGAAAGACCTGATGGAGGCCGCCACAAGCTCCCGGCTGCCGATCCGTCCGATCCAGGACATTCAGCGCGAGGTGGAGAAGATCTGCGGCGGCAAGCCCCAGAAGCCCAACCTCACGGACAAGCCGGCCGCGGTGGTGAAGTGGGTGGACGGCACGGTGCTGGATACGGTGTGGCAGGTCCGCGGCTGACAGCCACAAGGCTTTTATTACCATGCGGTAAACCTTAGACGCCCCCCCACCCCCCGGTTGGCTGACGCTCCCATTCGTTTGCCGCAAATCATTTAACATCATGGTGTTACGTTCGACCCGAGGGATGTTTCCATTCCGTGGGAGATCCGTGGGGTATCCGTCGCATTATCGGACATAGATGGCTGGGCGGAAGCGGCCCGTGAACCGCGTTTTGTTGTCAAAGAACTAAACAGAAGGGCGATTAACACCAACCCTCTGTCGCGCGCTGGGCGCAGATACAGGTTAGCGCGCACGGCGGAGGAGGCAAGGAGAATCAGAGGGGCGGTGGTTACGTTGGGGTGAAGGATGGGTTACTGAAGTAATCGGGTGATTACGGAATCGGGCAATTGCGGAATCGGGTAATCGGGGAATTGGTATGCAGAGGCTAAAGCCCCAACGTGTTTTGAATCATTTACGGCACGACTGAATTTGTGCCCTGACACAGAAATGGCCTGCAGTCGAGTTTTTTCAGCAGCCTCTTCAGCCGCTGAGGGGTTGTATCGGACAAAAAAGGGCCGGCTTTGCAGCCGGCCCGAAGCGAAGCAGTTTGTTTCCGGTTAGAACTTGAACTGCACCAGGAAACGAGCTGCGATTCCAGGGTTGAAGTCGGAAAGGTGGTTATACCGCGGGTCAAGGTCGTTGCCGGCAGCGAGAACCCTCTCCTTGTAGTCGAAGCCCTGTGAGAGGTCGACGTTGCTCAGGTTCATACCCGTGGACTGGTCGTTCTCTTCGCGGTTGTAGCGGTCAAAGGTGAACACGCCGGTCTTCTGGTTGAACACGTTGAGAATGTTCATCTCAAACCGCAGTCTCCTGGCCTCGCCCTTGAGCTTGAACTCGTGGGCAACCTTGAGGTCGGTCTGGCTGAACAGTGGGGTGCGGCCGACATCGCCACGTCCGTTGACGTACATGGGGATCTGGTTGACGGTCGTGGCCTGGGTGGTGACGGGCGTGCCGCTCTGCACGCGGAAGAATCCGCCGATCTCGGTCCCAAACTTGAACTGCTTGGCACCGTAGAACTTGAAGACGTGCGGACGATCCGTGGGCAGAGGTCCCCCGACAATCAGATTGCCGTGGGAGTCATACAGAACCTCGTCCAGGTCGAAGTAGCGGTTGGCATTGCCGCCCGGGCGATAGGTCTGTCCGGCGAACTGCTGGTTGCCGGCGAAGGCGTAGCCCAGGGTTGCCGGACGAATTTCGTCCGTGCTCTGCGTGCCGGAGTAGTTGCCGTCCAGCTTGCTGTAGGTGTAGCCGGCGTTGAACAGCCAGCCGTTGCTGAAGCGCCGCGCCAAGGACAACTCCAGGGCGTCGTAGTTACGAATCGCCTTGGGCATGGGCACAGCGCAGGTGCCGCCCGACAAAATGGGGCAGCTTGCGCCGGAGGCCGGCTCCGCCGTGTTCAAGCCTTCCCCGGGGTTGCCGTAGCGATAGACTTCGTTGCCGTTGACCAGAACGCCCATGTCTTCAATGGTGCGGTTCAGGTGGGTGCGGACGTAGCGGCCGGTGAAGACCATCTTGGGCACGACTTCCCACTCAACACCGGCGTTCATGGCGTCGGTGCTGGGAGGTTTCGCGCTCTTGTCGAGGTACTGGAAGCCCGGTACGCGGCGGTCGCGCAGAGGAGATCCATTGTTGTACTTCGCCCAGAGGTCCTCTCCAGGCAGGTTGTTGAGGTTGAGGGCATAGATGTCGGTGGTGTCCAGGGTGCGGTAGTAGATCTGCCAAACATCAGCACCGAAGGTGCCGCGCGGCAGGTCATACTTGATCCAATCGAAGTACCGGCCCCAGCCGCCGGACAGTTTTATCTTGCCATTGCCGAGCAGGTCGAAGCTGGCGCCGAGGCGAGGAGCGACCTTGTCGCCAAAGCCCCATTGCAGAGCGTACTTGGTGATGTCAGGACGGAACGAGGGAATCTTCTCGTTCTCGAAGCGAACGCCGGCATTCACCGTCAAGCGGCTCAACAGCTTCCACGAATCCTGCATGTACAGGTGGATGATGCTCGAACCGGCCGAACCGATGGTGCCGTTTCTATCGATCGAGTAGTAACCGTAGGTCCCGGCCGATGTCGGATCGCCGGCGATCAGCGTCTGACCCCAGTACAGGTTGACGCGGCCGTCGGGCGCGAGGTTGATATCCACGTTGTTGACGTTCTTCTGCGTGCCGAAGCCGACCTTCAGATTGTGCTGGCCGGCGAAACGGAAGAACTGGCTGAAATCGGCCTGCAGGTAGGCGCGAGTGGTCAGGTCATGCAGCGTCTGGCTGGCGCTCGGGGTAGCAAACCCGTTCGCCTGCTGCAAGGCATCCGGCACGCCTGCCTGCCCTATTGACGAGTTGCGCCAGACCCACTGTTCCGTAGCGTCGACGCCACGGGTCTTGTAGTTCAGGAAGTAGCGGCCGCCCTTCACACTGAGGATGGAGCTGTTGGTCAGTGTGAAATCCACCTGGCCGGTGACGCTATTTTCGTGCTGGTTGTAGCCGAGACCCTGCACCGCCCTTGCGTTCTCCAGGGTATTGGTGCTTGTGTTCGGGGCAAAGCCGTTGTACGCGAACAGAGAGCCGACCTGGTACTCGGGCGTGTACAGGAAGGTGAAGTTGGTGCGGATGCGACTGGTGGGATCCCACGACAACTTGCTGAACCAGTTCTCCTTGTGGAAGTGCCGATCCATGGAGCCCTGCACAGCAGGGGTGTCACCGGTGAAGAGATAGTCAATTCTCCGAGACTGCCAATTCGGAGAGTAGGCGGTGAAGAACCACAACTTATCCTTCACGATGGGGCCACCCAGGGTGCCACCGATTTCGTTGGTATCGCTCAGGTTCTTCTTGTCCTGGAAATAAGTCCAGGGATACGGACCCGGTGACGAAACCGTGGAGTCAATGGTCATGCGCTGGGTCGGGCCGGCGCTCAACTTGTTGCCGTAATAATAGTAGTGGAGATCGCCGTGATAAGCGTTGCCACCCGAACGGGTGACCGCGCTGACCACGCCGCCCATGGCGCCGCCGTACTCCGCGTCCAGACCGGTGGTCTTGACCTGGACTTCCTGGAGGTAATCAAAGGTCGCGCTCTGGCGGGCGGAACCGTCGATGATGCTCGAGGTGGGAACGCCGTCGATGTAGTACTGGTTCTCGGACGCGCTGGCGCCGTTGATCTGGTAGCCGCCGTCGATGTAACCGGTGTTCACCGAGGGAGAGAAAATCGCGATGCCCTGGAAATTGCGGGTCGTAGGCAGGCGCTCGATTTCTTCCGCAGTGACGTTCTGGGAGATCATGGTGCTGGTGGTGTCAATCAGCGGAGCGCGGCCACTGACTTCGACCGTCTCCGAGACGCTGCCGACCTTCATGGAAGCGTTAACTTCGGCCGTTTTGCCGACCAGCACGATCACGGCAGAGGCCTCTTGTCTGGTGAATCCCTGCTTTTCGAAAGCAACGTTGTATCTGCCCGGCTCAACGTCGACAAAGTTGTAGCTGCCGTCGCCGCGAGTGGTAGTGGTCAGCGCGCGGTTGGTGACTGTATTGGTCGCTTTGACCATTACGCCCGGCACCACCGCCCCGCTGGGGTCCTTTGCTGTGCCCGCTATGTTGCCGAAACGTTCCTGGGCCACAAGCGGCAGGGCGAGCAGGACCGTCAAAAGCAGCACAAGCGGGACGAAGTATCGCTTGTTGGTGAAAAGGTGCATTCGGTCTCCTTCAAGCGCACCCTCCTGTCGGAAGGTGCGGGATGTAAGTGGAGTTCATCGCCTCTCCTAATTCCGGCCTTAACTGGGCTCGGGCCCCAAGAGGCGCTGATACGAGGGTTACCAAACTGTGAAACTTTCGTTCTAAGTAGTTGCACATTTGTGACCAAATTCGGCCCCGAATTATGGCGCCTCGTCCCGGGCAAAGTACCTTTCGACACAGTAGCTTACGAACGTCGTGCGGGAACCTGACCTATTATTTCTTGTATTTCGCCGGCTCCTGCTTTTGAATTCCGTAGGGGCCCGGGGCCTTGCGCCCGGTCAATCGCGGACGAAGCACCAGAGGGGAAGGGGTATCGGGCTGGTTCCTGAGGTGGTGGTCAGCGACTACCAGGGACTATTCGCTCCTCGGGGAAGTGTCAAACAGAGAGCAGGGCCACCCCGACGGTGACGAGCGTCGCACCCAGCCACCGTTTCCACGTAACCTGCTCATGGAGCATGGCTTTGGCCAGTACCGTCTCGACCAGAAAGCTGCCGGCGGTGGCCGGGATGGCGAAGCTGACGGGGGCAATGGACAGCAAGACGATCAGGGCGGCGAAAGAGACGGCCAGCGAGGCAATGCCACCCAGAACCAGCGGATTTCGAGCCAGGTGCAGCAGCAGATGGACGATGGCCCGGGGGTGAAAGTGTTCGACCTCGCCATGGCGCTTCATGCCGGCGGTGCTCAGCAGGTCGCCGGCGGTGTTGCACACGATAATGACGCCCACCAGGACCCACTTCATCGCTCGTCCTCCGGCGGCTCGTGGACCTGCACCGTGAGGGGCGAGGTTTCGATGACGAGCAGAACCCCGACAGTGATGACGGCAACCCCGATCCAGTGCACCCAGGTAACCCGCTCACCCAGAAAAAAGTGCCCCGCCAGCGCGACCAGCATGTAGGAGACGGAACCGGTGACCGGGAGCACGTAGCTGAGGTCGGCCCGGCTGAGCAGCGAGAGGTTGGCAATCATCCACGCCGCCAGCAGCGCCACCCCGGCGATGACCCAGGGGTTGGCGACGGCATGCACGTAGTGCAGCAAGGAGGAAGAGACGTTCGCCCCAACGTGGTACAGGCCGCGGCTGAGCAGGGCGTTGCCGGCGACGTTGCCGAAAATCACCGCCACGGTCAGCGCGCGAGTCTTGAGCAGCGCCGCTCGGTCTGGCTGGCCATTGGACATGGAAAAGACCAAAGTAAATCGTGCCGCTGGACCAGTTCAACCGTGGACGCCGCCGGCGCTCATCCAAAGAAAAAAAGGGCGTCGCGCAAGACGCCCGGGAGCAGGGACCTCCTGATTTCTATGGGCGGCCGATCTGCCGCCGCATCCAGTCCACGAACATTTCTTCGAACGACTTATTGGTGGCTCGCAGGAGGTGGCGCACGCTGCGCCCGGTCACCAGATGACAGACTTCCTCGGCCAGGTTCTTAACGTGGTCGCCGGCGCGCTCCAGGGTTTGCGTCATGAACACCAGGTGAAAACTCTCGCGCCGCGGCTGCTGCTCGGGATTGTCGATGTGCCGGATGAACATCAGATTGCGCACCCGGTCCATCTCGGCGTCGGCGCGCAGGATGGAGAGAGCGCGGTTCAGGTCGCGGTCGCGGAAGGCGGCTTCGGCGTCGGACAGCATCTTCTCCAGCAGGCGCGCCATGTGCTCCAGGTCGGAGCCATCCTGCGCTTCGATGCGTGCCGCCACGGTGCGGGCGCGGTTGGCGACGTTGAGCAGCAGGTCGCCCACGCGCTCCAGTTCCAGGATGTACTTCAGGCAGGAGAGCAGTTCGCGAGCGTCGCCCTCGGAGGCGCCGGGGATGGCGGCGGTGACGCCCTCGTTCACCTGCCGGTCCAGTGCGTCCAACTCCTCCTCATGCTGGCGGACGGAATCCAGCTTTCCCGGCGCCCCGGTGGCAATGCCCTCGGCCACCGCGGCCGCCGCCATGCGCGCCACCTCGCAGCCGCGCAGGGTCAACGCCCGCATCGGCGCGGCTGTGGCCTTGGCCTGGTTGTCAGGAAGCGATGCAGCCATCGGGCTCTCCCTGCCGTGTAACGCGACAGTATGCGTGCGCTTGGGCGCCGGTGAACGCGGCGAGCAGGCGACTTCCGAATGCCGGCAGACCCAAATCGGGAAACGCGGTTCTTGCCACGGTGTTCCGGGCGAGGTTCAGGCCACTACCGGAGTCTTCTCGAGCACGAGCGCGGTTGTCGGCGCCTGGAAGGGCGTCAGCACTTCGATGCCGGAGGCGGTCACGGTCACCATATCGCAATGACGGAGGCCGTAGCCGGGGAAATAGACCGCTGGTTCCACATTAACTCCGGATCGACTACCTTCTCATGCTCCAAATAACCAATCCGACGGCGCCGGCGATGAGCGCGCCCGCGGCAATGCCGGCCCGCAGCATCGATCGCTTGACCGCCGCCTGTCGCGGCTTGACCAGTTCGTCCTCGGGATACAGCCCGGGCGGGCCGTGCGGGCCATGCCGCAGCGCCAGTTGCATCACCTCGGCCAGATGCAGTCCATGGCGGCCGGTTTCCTGCGCGATCTGCTCTTTGCAACTGAAGCCATCGGCCATGACGAGGGTGCGCAGGCCGGTCTTGCGCACCCGCGGCAGCAGGTCGCGCTCGCCGCAGGCCAGGGAAACTTCGTACTTGTCCGCCTCGTAGCCGAACGAGCCCGCCATGCCGCAGCAACCGGAGGTGAGCAGGTCGAAGTCCACCCCCATCTTACGCAGCACCTGTTCTTCCTCGTCCATGCGCATGATGGCCTGGTGATGGCAGTGTCCCTGGAGGATGGCTTCGCGATTCATCCTGGGCGGCTTGTACTGTGTCTTCTTCTCCAGGAACTCGGAGAGCAGGAAGGTGTTTTCCATCACGCGGTGGGCGGCTTCCCGCTCCGGCATGAGCCCGTTCAGCTCGTCGCGAAACACCGAACAGCAACTCGGCTCCAACACCACTACTGGTGTCCCCGCCGAGACGTGCGGCGAGAGCACCTTCAGGTTTCGCTCCAGGTAGCGGGTCGCCATGTTGAGGAAGCCGTAGTCGTACAGCGGGCGGCCGCAGCAGACGTGCCCCTGCGGAACCTGGACCTGGTATCCGGCCGATTCCAACACCTCCACCGCGGCCTTCGCTGTTTCTGGGAAGAAGTGGTTGTTAAACGTGTCCGGCCAGAGCAGTACCTTGGGCCCGTTCTTCACCCCGGGTGTGCGCTTGCGGAACCACGACTGGAAGGTTTCCGCCGCGAAGGCGGGGATCACCCGCTGCCGCGGCATTCCGGCGGCCTTCTTGGCCACGAATCTCACTCCCGGCAGTTGCGTAAACAGGTTGACGAAACCGGGCGCCAGCGACGCCAGCCGCGCCCACTGGTCGATCCAGCCGAAGGCGTAGGCGTAACGCGGGCGCAGGCGGCCCTCCCAGTAGTGGGCCAGGAACTCGGCCTTGTAGGTGGCCATGTCAACGTTGACCGGGCAATCGCCTTTGCAACCCTTGCACGCCAGGCACAGGTCCAGCGCTTGCTTTGACCTGCTCATCGCGCCAGCCTTTGCTGATGACGTTGCCGTTCATCATCTCCCAGAGCGCGTGCGCCCGGCCGCGGGTGGTGTTTTTCTCCTCCCGCGTCACCATGAAGCTGGGACACATGGTGTTATTTTCCTGCGTTCGAGAGTCCATGCGCCGGCACTTGCCCACCCCCACGCAGCGCAGCGCCGCGTGCGCGAAGCTGCCGTGGTCCTCGGGGAATTTGAAATACGTCGCCGGCTCCCACGGGTTGTAGCCCGCTCCCAGGCGCAGGTTCTCGTCAATGCGGTAGGGATCGACCACCTTGCCCGGGTTCATCTTCCAATCCGGGTCCCAGATGGATTTGAAGTAGCGGAAGGCCTGGATGACCTCCTCGCCGAACATCTTGTAGAGGAATTCGGCGCGCGACTGCCCATCGCCATGCTCGCCCGAGAACGATCCGCCGAAGCGGACGTTCATGTCGGTGGCTTCCTCGATGAACTGCCGGTACTTCCTGATGCCGGGCTCGCTGGTCAGGTCGAAATCGATGCGGCAGTGGATGCAGCCCTGGCCGAAGTGGCCGTAGAGAGCCGGATGGTAGCCGAACTTGTCGAACAGGGCGCGCATCTCACGCAAGTACGGGCCGACCTTGTCCGGCGGGCACGCCGAATCCTCCCAGCCCGGCCACATGTCGCGCTCGCCGGGCACGAACGCCGTCGCTCCCAGGCCGGACTCGCGAATGTCCCACACGTGTCCCTGCTGCTTCTTGTCGGTGAACAGCTTCATATCCACGGGAGGATGGAAGAGCTCTTCAGCGCCTCCATCAGCTTGTGCGCCTGCTCAACCGCCTCCTCCTGGGTGTCGCAGCCGAACTCCACCATCAGCCAGCCGTTGCCCCCCGGCAGCATCGGCAGGTACTTGCGGTGGGGCCCGCCTTTCACCTGCACGTTGTCTCTTAGCCGGTGATCGAGCCCCTCCAGGCCGATGGGGCCGAACGGCAGAATCTCCGGGATGTGATCGCCGGCTTCGTAGATATCCTTGTATCCGATCAGCAGCAGAACGCGTTCGGGATGGTTGTAAACGAGCGTGACCTTGGCTTCCAGAATGGTGACCAGGGTGCCTTCGCTGCCCACCAGCGCGCGCGCGATGTTGAAGCGGCCGTCCTTGGACTGGGAATCAACTGGTCGAGGTTGTAGCCGGAAACGCGCCGCGGAATTTTCCGATAGCGCTTTTCGATCAGCTCCGCATACTGCTCGCGCAGCATCTTCAGCTTGCGGTAGATGTCACCTTCGCGCCCGCCGTGGCGAATCTTTTCCTCCATCTCCGGTCGTTATCCAGCCTACGGTCATGCGCGTGCCGTCGTAGAGCAGGATGTCCATCTCCTCGACGTTGTTCATGGCCGGGCCGTGTCATCTGCGCGTGCACCCCGCAGGAGTTGTTGCCCAGCATGCCGCCAAAGACGCAGTGATCGTGGGTGGCCGGATCGGGCGCGTAGGTCAGCCTGTACTTGGCCGCCGCGCGCACCACGTCGTCGCAGATGGTGCCCGGCTGCACCCGGCGTAGCGCTGGTAAGGGTTCAATTCGAGGATCTGGTTGAGGTACTTGCTCCAGTCGATAACGATGGCGTAATTACAGCACTGCCCCGCCAGGCTGGTGCCACCGCCGCGCGAGAGCAGGGGCGCGGCCATTCTGCGGCACACCTCGACCGTGCTGATCACGTCTTACTTCACTTCGGGATCACCACCCCGATCGGCACCTGGCGATAGTTGGACGCGTCCACCGCGTACAACGCCCTTGAGCCGGCGTCGAACCGCACCTCGCCTTCAATGCCCGCCCGCCGCAGTTCGGCTCTCGATGGCCTGCTCGTCCACATCGGGATGCCGCCAGTTCTGTGGCCGCCGCCCCAGCGGCCCGTTCAGCTCATCGGGTGGAATGACGGGCAGTCTGCTGGCCGACATCGTCCCTCCAAGACTCCTTGCGGCACGATCGTTGAGTCGTCACGCGCGAAGCGCTCCGCCTCCGCTTCTTCAATTCGATCCCCAGGCCGGGGCGCGACAAATCGGGCGCAATTCGCCCTTCACCGGGTTGGGGACACCGTCGAAAATCATGTGCTCGATGCGTACGTGGTCGTGGAAATATTCCAGGTTGCGCAGTGTCTTGGCGGCGCAGCCGGCGTGCATGTGCAGCGCCGGCGCGGTATGCGCGGAAAGCTCCAGGTGATGCGCCTGGCAGAGCGCGTCCACTTGCAGAAAGCCGGTAAAACCGGCGCAGCGCGTGCAGTCCGCCTGCAGGACATCCACCGCGCCCGCTTCCAGCATTCACCCTGACTTCTGGCTTCTTACCTCTTACTTTGGACTAATGTCCCGCCACGCCCAGATAGCCGCGGCTCAAGTAATCGGTCATGCTCAGCGCCATCAGGATCATCAGCCAGAAGAATCCGGCGACAATCACCACCCAGGTGATTTTCTGGTCCTCATAGCGCACGTGCATGAAGAACAGGATCACCAGCAGGGCTTTCATCACCGCGATGGCCAGCGCCACGAAGGTGCTCCACTCGCCCAGATTGATTCTGGACAGCCCCGCCGTCGCGATCATCAGCGCCATCAGCGCCGCCCAAACCACAATGTACGTTTTGCGCGATACGATGTGCTCAGCCATTGCTTGCAGCCTTCTATCCCTTCTTGTGCGCGATCAGGTAGAGCAGCGGGTAGAGGAAAATCCACACCACGTCGACGAAGTGCCAGTACAGGCCGCTGATGTGCACCGGGTTGTGATACTGCGGCGAGTACCGTCCCCGGTACGCATACCAGCCGACGATTGCCAGGATAAAAATGCCGATGGTTACGTGCAGGGCGTGCAGGCCGGTCATCACAAAGTAGATGTAGAAGAACATCTGCACCGATTGCGCGTCCGGCACCGCCAGCCTCCACAGCGCTCCCGGCACCGCGCCCTCGACGAAGTGCTGGTGGTACTCGATTCCCTTCAATACCAGGAAGGCGACCCCCATCGCCGAGGCGACCCACAAATACGCCGCGCACATTTTGCTGTGAGCCACCTGCGCGGCGTGCACCGCCAGGGCCACGAACAGGCTGCTGCACAGCAGGATCACCGTGTTGATGGTCCCGATCCAGAAGGCCATGTGCTCGCTGCCGATCACCCAGGCGTCGTAATGCGCCGTGCGATACACCAGGTAGCTGGTGAACAGGCCGCCAAAGAACATGATTTCCGTGATCAGGAACACCCACATCCCCAGCGTGGCGCTCTCGCGCTGCTGATCCAGGTCGGCGAATTGGTGTTGCAGGTCGCGCCCGGCGACCACGGAGCTATCGTGCAACGGGGACCTCCGGCACGGTGGAATAGTCGTAGGCTTCCCAGGTCACCACCGGAGTCTCGACGAAGTTCTCGGTTGGCGGCGGCGAGGGGGTGCGCCACTCCAGGCCGGTGGCACCCCAGGGATTGTCCGAAGCCACCTCGCCGTAGCGCAGCGACCACAGCAGGTAGATCAGCGGCAGGATGTAGCCGACCGCCAGGATCGAGGCGCCCGCGCTCGACATTACGTTCAGCACCTGGAACTCGGGCGGATAGGCGTGATAGCGCCGCGGCATGCCCAGGTAGCCGAGCACGAACTGCGGGAAGAAGGTCAGGTTGAAGCCGATAAAGATGGTGCCGGCGGCGATCTTGCCCCAGGTTTCCGGATACATTCGCCCGCTTATCTTGGGCCACCAGAAATGGATGGCGGCCAGGTACCCCATCACCGCCCCGCCCACCATGATGTAGTGGAAATGGGCAATCACGAAATAAGTGTCGTGCACGTGGACGTCGATGCCCAGCGACGCCAGGAACAGGCCGGTCATCCCGCCCATGGTGAACAGCCCGATGAAGCCCAGCGCGTACAGCATCGGAGTGTCCAGCGACACCGAGCCCTTGTACATGGTCGCGGTCCAGTTGAAGACCTTGATCGCCGAGGGCACGGCCACGAAGTAACTCAGCACCGAAAAGACCAGCGCCGCGTACGCTGAGATCCCCGCCACGAACATGTGGTGCGCCCACACCAGGAACCCCAGCACGGCGATGGCGATGGAGGCCAGCGCCACCGCCATGTAGCCGAAGGTTCGCTTGCGCGAGAACGTCGACACCACCTCCGACACCACCCCCATGCTGGGCAGGATCATGATGTACACCGCCGGATGGGAGTAAAACCAGAACAGGTGCTGGAACAGCAGCGGGTCGCCTCCCAGTTTCGGATCGAAGATGCCGACGTGGAAGGCGCGCTCCAGCGCCACCAGAGTCAGCGCGATGGCCACCACCGGCGTGCCCAGCACCTGGATGACGGAGGTTGCGTACAGGCTCCAGATGAACAGCGGCAGGCGGGTCCAGGTCATTCCCGGAGCGCGCATGCGATGGATGGTGACGATGAAGTTGAAGCCGGTGAAGATGGAGGAAAAACCGGCGAGAAAGATGGCGATCACCGCCCCGATCACGTGCGTGTTGGCGTAGGTGCTGCTGAAGGGCACGTAGAAGGTCCAGCCGGTGTCCACGCCCCCGGTGAGCACCACGTACATCATCAGCCCCGCGCCCACGATGTAGAAGTACCAGCTTGCCAGGTTGATCTTGGGGAACGCCAGGTCCTTGGCCCCGACCATCATGGGGATGACAAAGTTTCCGATGGTCGCCGGAATCGACGGGATCAGGAAGAAGAACACCATGATGATCCCGTGAATGCTGAACATCTTGTTGTAGGTGTCCGACGACATCAGGTCGCCGGCCGGCGTCAGCAGTTCGAGGCGGATCATGGTGGCAGCGAATCCGCCCACGAAGAACATCGCCGTGATCGACAGCAGATAAAGGATGGCGATGCGCTTGTGGTCGGTGGTCAGCAGCCACGACTTGATGCCGTAATCGGTATTCAAGTAGTTTTCGCGCTCGACAGCCGGTGTGGTGACAGTGGCCATAGGGAAAACGCCTCAGCGACTCCGTTTGGGCGCGGCCGCCGCCCCGCTGGGAGCGGGATGTGGCGGCACCGCCGGACGATTGCTTACCGGCTCCCGCTGCTCCGGCTGCGAGATCGACCGGACATATGCCACCAGCGAGAGCAATTGCTCTTCATTGATTACCCCCTGGAACGTCGGCATGATGGGCCGGAAACCGGCTACCACCTTCGCTCCCGGGTTGAGAATCGACTCCCGGATATAGTTGTCGTCGGCGACCACGGTGCGCCCGTCATCCAGCAGCACCGGCCTGCCGTACACCCCCACCAGGTTGGGGCCGCGCCCCTGCGTGTCGAAGCGGTGGCAGGTGGTGCATCCGAGTTGCTGGAACATTTTTTGTCCGGTGGAAGCCAGCGATCCCTCGGCGTTGCCTCCCGACAGCCACGCCTGGTAGTCCGCCGGCTCCATCACCACCACTTCCCCGATCATTCCCGAATGCATCGTTCCGCAGTACTGGCTGCAGAACAGGTGGTAGCGTCCCGGCTTGATGCTGTGGAACCAGGTGGTGGTGTAGCGTCCCGGCAGCACGTCCTGCTTGATGCGGAATTCCGGGACGAAGAAGTCGTGGATCACATCCTGCGAGATCATGGTCAACTGCACATCGCGCCCCAGCGGCACATGCAGTTGGTTGATCTCGCGCTGCCCTTCCGGATGCTCGAACTTCCACATCCACTGCTTGCCCACGACATAAACTTGCATCGCGTCCGAAGGCGGCCGCGCCTCCGCCATGTAAATGCTCGCCCCCCAGACGAACATGATGATGAACACCCCGAAGGGAATCAGCGTCCAGGTTGCTTCCAGCGCGTTGGAGCCTTCAATCTGGGTGGCGACCGGATGGCGCGAGCGCCGGTACTTCAGCGCGAAGACGAAGATCAGGGTGAAGATCATCACCGTGAAGAAGCCGCAGACGGCAAGCATGAAGATCATCAGCGCATCGGTGCGGTTGGCGATGGTCGAGGCGCGCGCCGGCCACAGCGGTAGGGTCTGCCACATACGCTAGCTTCCTCCCGCCCCGGCGCCCCGGCCCGCCTTCGCCCTGTTCTTTGGTTCCAGCTTCAGCATGGTGAGGATCAGTCCGCCCAGCAGCAGCACCGTGATCGCGCCCGCCACCTGGATAACGCGCGTGATGATGGCGCCGTATTTGCCGGTGCGCGGGTCGTAGTGGTAGCAGTACAGCAGGACCTGGTCGACCACCGTCCCGATGTGCGCTTGCGAGGCTTCCACCAGCCCCAGCCGCAGGTCCTTGGGCGAGTACTCCACGCCGTAGTAGTACTGGGCGAGCTTGCCTTGCGGCGTCAGCACCATGATGGCTGCCGCGTGCGCGAACTGCTGCGTCTGCTGGTCCCACTGGTAGTGGAATCCCACCGCCTTGGTCAGGGCGTTGATCGCCGGCTGCTCGCCGGTCAGGAAATGCCAGCCCTGGTCCGCTCCCGGCCGCCCGTATCTGCGCAGGTAAACTGCCTTCTTCGCTTTCGCCAGTTCCGGTTTTTCGCGCGGGTCAAAGCTCACAGTCACCACGTCGTATTGCTTCCCGATGTCGAATTTCAGGATGGAGAACGCGCTCACCATCCCGTTCAGCACCTCCGTGCATAGCATGGGACAGTCGTAATAAACCAGCGCCAGCACCACCGGTTTCTGGCCGAAGTAATCGCCCAGCTTCACCGCCCGGTCGTTCTCGTCGCGGAACGCGAGCTCCAGCGGTACCTGCGCATTCAGCCGCTGCTCGATGGAAACGTTGTTCAGGATCTGCTGCGGCGGCGTCCCCGGCTGCACCGCCGGATTCCCCATCTGCCCCGCGGCCTGCCCCAGCACCAGCACGCACACAACAGCTAGCGCCAGCGCCCTGCCCATCTGTTTAACGGCAATATCCACGAATACTCCAACTTGTGTCGTCAGACGCTAACTCCTAACTCCTAACTACTTGTTCCCCAAAGGCGCCGTTCCTCCGCCCTCTCCCGCGGGCGTGCCGTCGCCGCTGCCGAAATTCGCCTTGGGCGGCAGCACCGGCGCGGGCCGCACCGGCAGCCCCTGCTGCGCCATCCTGTCGATCGCCCGCTGGATCGGGATGTACGCCACCCCGTTCTTCCGGTCGAGCCACCCCGTGCCGTTGAGGTGCTCTTCTTCCGCCGCCCGGAACTTGTTCAAGTCGGCCACCGGGTCCGCCTGCAGACGCGGCGCCGGAAACCGCAGCGCCGGTGAGCCCCGAGGGCCCGCTTCCTTTGCCGGCGTGACGATGGCCGCGTTCCGCGGCGCTGGCCTCACCTGGTTGCCGGCAAAGTAGCGTACGAAGCTCCACGAGATGATGTGGATCAGCGTCACGGTGATCGTCAGCGCAATCAGGAAGTACAGGATGCCGCGCGCGCTCAGGTCCGTCCGGTCGTACATCGTGTCCGGATGGCGGATCGCATCCAGCGGAACATCGCCCGTAATTTCCGGCTGTTTCGAGTTGTCCTTGTCCTCACTCATGCTGCTTGCCCAGCACCGCCCGCAAGTGCGGATCGTGCAGCGCCACCATGGGGCGCCGTTTCAGCTCCCAGAAGAAATAGCCCAGCCACAACCCGACCATGGCGATCGGGATCACCGCGTCCAGCCAGCTATAGTGAAACTTCACCGGGCTGAAGTTCGGCTTGATGTTCCAGAACAGGTCGAGATAGCGCATCAGGAACAGCCACCCCGCCACCCACACCAGCCTCCCCGAGTTCTGCTTCAGCGGCCGCGACAACAGCAGCGCGAAGGGGATGCAAAAATGCCCCAGGATCAGCACCAGTCCCACCACGTCCCAGCCGCCGTGCAACCGGTCCAGAAACCAGTGGATTTCCTCCGGCAAATTCCCCGACCAGATGATCAGCCACTGCGAAAAGCTGAAGTACGCCCACAGCATCACGAAGGTGAGCATCAGCTTGCCGTAGTCGAGGAAGTTCCGCGGCTGCAATACCTCGCTCATCGGCGGGTACTTTTTCAGCAGGTGCGCCACCATCACCATCAGGCAGATGGCGATCAGCGCCTGGCCCACGATGAAAATCAGACCGTAGATGGTGGAGGTGAATTCCGGGTTCAGCGACATCACCCAGTCGATCACCGCGAAGGTGATCGTCCACCCGTAAACCACCAGCCCTGCCGCGCTCAGCGCCC
Organism: Terriglobia bacterium; assembly: GCA_963740615.1. Taxonomy (GTDB): domain Bacteria; phylum Acidobacteriota; class Terriglobia; order Terriglobales; family Acidobacteriaceae; genus JAIQGF01. The sequence goes on along the minus strand of CAVUEZ010000007.1, from coordinate 592,550 downwards.
GGAAGCGCACGTCGAAGGCGCGGTCCGGAGGACGGTCCTGCGCCTGCGACCAGCGCAGCAGGTAGTACGCCATGATTGCCCACGCCGCGAAGTACAGGATCCCGCGGAACAGGAACAGGTTGGCATTCAGGTACTGCGCCGCCTGGCGCGCCATGTGCGCGCTGTGCTGCAACTCCTCCGGCTTCGACCACGGATAATTCATGTGCAGGTAGGCGCTGAGCACCACCGGAACGAAGGCCACCGCCATCATCGGCAAGGTTGCCGTCGCCGCCTCCAGGATGCGGCGGATCATCACTCCCCAGTCGCCGCCGGTCAGGTGCCAGACCATCAACAGCGACATCGCCCCCAACGTCAGCCCCAGGCACATCATGAATGCCAGCAGGTAGGAATGCATCGCCTGCTCCGGTTCGGCCAGGAACCCGGCAAGGGTGGCGACGGTGAACACCGCCCCCACCAGCAGCGAGCGCCGCTGCAGCGTGCCCACCACCGGGGGCGCCGCAAAGTCCAGGTCCTCGATGCGCGTGTTGATGCTCACCGCTTCCTCTCCGGCACTCCTGGCGCCGCTCCCGGCGGCAGGGTTGCCCCGCTCGGCGCCGCACCGGGTATCTGCACCGGCGGCAGCTCCGATTTCGGCACCGGCGCCGGCGCGGATTGGCTGGACTGCAGCACCCGGATGTAGGCCGCGATCGCCCACCGGTCATGCGTATTCACCTGCGCCGCGTAATCCGGCATCGCTCCAAACCCGTTCGTCATCACGTCGTAAAAATGTCCCAGCGGCAACTTTCTTACCCGCGGATCGTAGAACGACGGCGGATGCCGGAAGCCGCGCTGCACCACCATTCCATTGCCGTCCCCTATGCGCGAATGGCACGGCGAGCAGTAGATGTTGAAGCGCTCGCGTCCGCGTTCCAGCACCTGCACGGTGGCCGGGAAGGGCATCATGTCCCCCGGTTTGCCGTTGATCATCCCCGTGTACAGGTAGCTGTCGTCGCGCAGTTGGCCGCGCGCGATCGTCCCCGCCGGCGACGTCCGTGACGCCATTCCGTCGGGATAAAAATCGCTCTTCCTCAACGGCAGGATCTTGGGCTGCACGTGCATGTCGTTGCGGCACGCCGGCAGCATGACCAGCGCCGCCACCGCCAGCACGGCTGCCATCCCCCGCCGCCCTGTCAAGTGCTCCCTAATGCGGCACCTCCGTGATCGTCCGCGGCCCCAGGCTGGCCAGGAATTTATAGGTCGTCTCACGATCGAATCTCGGGTCCACCGCCTCGATGCACAGGAAAAACTTATCGCGCGAGGCGAAGCTGAAGTTGGGCACGTTGAACAGCGGGTGATACGGCATGGGCAGCCCGTTCATAGCAAGCATGCCGAAGGCCGCCGCCAGCCCGCCGAACAGCACCGTCATCTCGAAGCACACCACGATGAACGCCGGCCACGAGTTCAGCGGCCGCCCGCCGATATTGATCGGATAGCTGATCACGTTGATCCAGTACTGCAGCATGTAGGCCGTGCCCAGCCCCAGCAGTCCACCCACCAGGCAGATGAGCGCCACGTTGTCCTTGTGGAACCCGATCGCCTCGCTCAGCCCTTCCACCGGGAACGGGCTGTAAGCGTCCATCTTGCGGTAGCCCTCCTCGTGCGCCTTGCGTGCCGCCACCACGATCTCCGTCGGCGTGTCGAATTCCGCTACCAGCCCATAGATCGGCGGTCTCATCCCTCGGCCTCCAGCGGCGCCTTCACCTCGGAGGCAGGCAGCAGGTGCTTCATCTCCGCGATCGAGATCATCGGCATCACCCGGATGAACAGCAGGAAGCACAAGGCGAAGAAGCCCGACCGTTCCCAGCAGCGTGGCGTAATCCCAGCGCGTCGGTGTGTAGATGCCCCACGACGACGGCAAAAAGTCCTGCGACAGGCTGATCACCACGATCACGAACCGCTCCAGCCACATGGCGATCAGGACCACCAGCGAAACGAACCACAGCAGCTTCGGGCTGAACCTCACCTTCTTCAGCCACAGCACATTCACGAAGCCCACGTTGATGGCGATCAGCGTCCAGTAGAACGGCGCGTACGGCCCGTGCATGCGGTTCCACACCATGTGCTTGTCGAAGATGTTCCCGCCATACCACGCCATGAACGTTTCCAGGATGTAGCCGTAGTTCACGATCAGACCCGTGGCCAGCATGATCTTGGCGCAGTTATCCAGGTGCCGGTCGGTGATCATGTCCTCCAGGTTGTAGATGGAACGGATGGGGATGGCCAGCATCAGCACCATCGCGAACCCGGAATAGATGGCCCCGGCCACGAAGTACGGCGGAAAGATGGTGCTGTGCCACCCCGGCAGGATGGCGATGGTGAAATCGAAGCTGACCACGGTGTGCACCGACAGCACCAGAGGTGTCGCCAGCCCCGCCAGCAGCAGGTACGCCGTCTCGTAACGGTGCCAGTGCCGCGCCGAGCCCCGCCATCCCAGCGCCAGCATGCCGTAGATCGCCCGCGCCATCCGGTTCTGCGCACGGTCGCGCAGCGTCGCCATGTCCGGCACCAGCCCGATGTACCAGAACACCAGCGAGATGGTGAAATACGTCGAAACCGCGAACACGTCCCACACCAGCGGGCTGCGGAACTGCGGCCACACCGTCATCGTGTTCGGATAGGGAAACAGCCAGTAGAACAACCACGGACGCCCCAGGTGCAGCAGCGGAAACAGCCCCGCCTGCATCACCGCGAAAATCGTCATCGCCTCGGCGAAGCGGTTGATCGAGTTACGCCACGACTGCCGCAGCAGCAGCAAAATCGCCGAGATCAGCGTCCCCGCGTGCCCGATTCCGATCCACCACACGAAGTTGACGATGGCGAAGCCCCACGCCACCGGCATGCCGATGCCCCAGATGCCCACGCCCCGGTACACCAGGTAGCCGATGGCGTACACCAGCACCGCCGTCATCAGCCCGGCGATGCCCACCAGGATGAACCACCCCAGCGGCGTCTGCTTGGTCAGCACGATGGCGCTGATCTTGTCCGTGACCGTGGCGAACGTGTGCCCCGGCTCGATCACCGGCGGGCGCCCGTGCCGGACCTCCAACTCCTCCATTCGGTCTTTGCGTTCCATCAGAAGTGCTGCTCCGGCTGCTGCTGCTTGGCGTAATCGGGCATTTCCGGGTTGGGGTTCAGCACCGCCGCCATGTAGGTGGTCCGCGGCCGCGTGTTCAGCTCTTCCAGCACGCCGTAGTTCCGCGGATGTTCCTTCAGCTTCCGCACCGAGCTGTTCGGGTCATTGATGTCGCCGAAAATGATCGCGTTTGCCGGACACACCTGCTGGCAGGCGGTCAGGATCTCCTGGTCGCGCACCCGCCGGTCCGCTTCCTCGGCCACGATGCGCCCCTTGGTGATCCGCTGCACGCAGTAGGTGCACTTCTCCATCACCCCGCGGCTGCGCACCGTCACCTCCGGGTTGCGCACCATCTTGATCTGCGGCGTGTTCCAGTCCTGGAACAGCAGGAAGTTGAAGCGCCGCACCTTCCACGGGCAGTTGTTGGAGCAATAGCGCGTCCCCACGCAGCGGTTGTAGACCATGTCGTTCAGCCCTTCGCTGCTGTGCACCGTCGCTCCCACCGGGCACACCAGCTCGCAGGGCGCGTCCTCGCACTGCATGCACGGCAGCGGCTCGTAGTACATCCTCGGGTTCGCCGGATCGCCTTCGTAGTAGCCGTCCACCCGCAGCCAGTGCATCTTGCGTCCCTTAATCGTCTGGTACTTGCCCACCACCGGGATGTTGTTCTCCGCCTGGCAGGCCACAATGCACGCATTGCATCCCACGCACGAGTTCAGGTCGATTTCCATCCCCCACGCGTATTCGCTGTATTGATAGTTGGGATAAAGGGTTTCGGCGCGCGGCGGCGTGAAATTGTTCTGGTGCGCGAAATTCGGGTTCTCCTTGTAGGTGCCCACCGGCGCCGAGCGCACGATGTTCCGCCCTTCCATCACCTGGTAGCCCTGCATCGACGCCACCGTGTAGATCGCCCCCGTCTTGCTGATCTTGGCCCCGGGCGCGAAGTTCGGAGTGTCGGAATAGCGCACCATGTAGCTGTTGAAGCCCTTGCCATCCCCGGTTCGCCCGGCGCGCGACCGCCCGTATCCCAGGAATAAGGTCAGGCAGCCGTCCGGCTGGCCCGCCTGTGGCCACAGCGGCCCTACCACCTCCTTGTTCCGGTAGCGCAGCTTCACCACCGTCGTGTCCTGCCCCATGGGCACGCCCATCTTCTCGGCGTCGGCGGGGCTGATGAAGATCACGTTGTCCCAGGTCAGCTTGGTGACCGGCTTCTCCAGCTCCTGCAGCCAGGCGTTGTTGGCGAAGCGCCCGTCGTAGATGGTGGGATCGTGACGGAAGATCAGCTCGAACTCGCCCTCGGGGCCGCCCACCCCAGCCTGGGTTTGGTTAGGGTGGGGATTCCCTGAACTCGGCGCCTGCTTCATCGCCACGCGCACCTTCTTCGGCTTGAATTCCGTGTCCGGCAGGAAGCCGTCGTGTACCGAGTGCGCCCAGAACTCCTCGAAATCCGCTCCCTTGTACTGCGACTTCCAGTACGCCCGCACCAGCTCGTATGACGAGGTGTCCGGCTGCCCGTTGAACACCGCCAGCATCTCGTGCGCGCTGCGGCCGCCGTACATCGGCGCAATCAGCGGCTGCACGATGCTTACCATGCCGTTGATGGCCCGCGTGTCGCTCCACTCCTCCAGGAAGTGGGTCGCGTTCACGTGCCAGTGCGTGTACACCGAGGTTTCGTTCTGGTAGACCCCGTGGTGAATGCGCAGCGGCACCTTGGGCAGCGCCGCCGGCAGGTCCATGTCCACCGGCGCGTCGTACATCGGGTTGCCGCCCAGGATCAGCAGCAGCTCCACCTTGCCGGCATTCATGTCCGCCACCAGTTCCTTCAGCGACTCCACCTGGCTCGCCGGCGCCTCCACCACCGGATCGGTGTAGACCAGGGTTTTGCCCGGCGCTCCCAGCGCCTCATTCATGGCGTGCGCCAGCGCGTGCACCGCCGGCGGCTGGTATTCGCCCGGAATGATCACCGAACTTCCGCGGTGCCGTTCCAAGTCGCGCGCCAGCGCGTCCAGCCACGCACTGTGCTCCGGCCGCACGCTGGCGCTTCCTGAGTTCACTCCCAGGCGCGACGCCAGCGCCCGCGCGTACTGCTCGATCTCCGAGGCGCGCACCGGCAAACGGTGGTCTGCCTTGAAGCCCGAGGTTGTCGCCGTGCTCTCGATCGCGTACGTCCGGTTCATGCCCAGCGGATTGTCCGGATTCCGCCGCTTCGCCCACTCCCGTGTGTGCATCTGGAATCCGGGAAATCCGCTGAGTAGAAACTCCGCGTCCAGAGAAACCACGATGTCGGCGTTCTCCAGCAGGTATCGGGTCTCCACCTGCTGCCCGAATGCCAACTGCGCTCCGCCCCGAGCTCCGTCGCGGTTCACCGGCTCCCACTGGTGCCACTTCATCTTGGGAAACTTCTGTTGCAGTGAGCGGATCTGCGCGACAAGCGTCGGCGATGAAACCGATTGCGTCAGCAGCCTGAATCCCGCTCCTTGCGCTGCCCGCTGTGCCGCGATGGGCGCCTGCATCGCCCCTACGAACGCCGGCCACGGCTGCACTTCGCCCAGGTAGGTGCTGGTCTGCGAGCGATCGGGGTCGTACAGGTCCAGCAGCGCTCCCTGCGTGTACAGGTCGGTCGCCCCCTGGCTGGCCGGATGTTCCGGATTGCCCTCCAGCTTGGTGGGATGCCCGTCGTTGCTGCGCGCCAGCAGCGGATGCCCATACCCGCCCAGTTCCATCGCCGTCGCATAGAACAGCGGCCGTCCGGGAACCATCTCCTCCGGCTGCCGCACGTAGGGCACGATCGGCTCGATCGGCAGCCTGGTGCAGCCCGTCAGGCCCGCCAGCGCCAGCGACGCGCTCATCAGCTTCAAAAAGTTCCGCCGCGAGACCTCCCCGCCGATCCACTCGCTCGCCTGCCGCGGAAACTCCCGCTGCATCATCTCCGCGAAACCCTCGCTGTCGGCCAGTTCCTCCAGGCACCGCCAGTATTGCGGCCCCTTCGCCGACTCCAGCTTCTTGCGCGCCTCTTCCAACTCCAGGCGCTTTCCCCTCGACGTCATCCCCTGAATCTGCACCAGCCCGTCTTGTCTTTCTTCTCCCATCCGCTTCCTAATTAGCTCTCAGCTCTCAGCTTTCAGCCGCTGAACCCACAACTCACAACTCGCTTTTCGCCGACGACCTGCGACCGACGACCCTTTCGCCCTCGACTGTCGACCGCTCTACCTGTGGCATGTGTTGCAGCTCGTTATGTCCCACACGCTGCGCACCTTGTACTTGCGCAGCAGATAGGTGCCCAGTGAATGCTGGTCGGTGAACTTCTTTCCGTCCATCTCCAGCGGCTGGTCCGCGCTCGGCGGCTCATACCGTATGTTGAAAACCTCCGGCCTCGGCCGCAGAAACTTCTCTGGCGCCCGATGGCAGTTCAGGCACCACTCCATTTGCAGCGTGTTCGCCGCGTACATCAGCGGCATCCGGTCCACCGGCCCGTGGCAGGAATCGCAGCCCACTCCCTTATGAATGTGAATGCTGTGGTCGAAATAAACGAAGTCGGGCAGCTCGTTGGCCCGCGCCCACACCAGCGGCTTGCCGGAGCGGAAGCTTTCCCGCACCGGCGCCAGCATGTCGGCGTTGGTCCAGATCTGCGCGTGACAGTTCATGCATGTCTTCGTTGGCGGGATCCCGGCAAAGCTCGATACTTCCACCGAGGTGTGGCAGTACCGGCAGTCGATCCCCAGTCCGCCCACGTGGTGCTGGTGGCTGAAGGGCACCGGCTGCGTCCGCGCCACCCCCCGCCAGCTCGTGTAGGGAGAGCGTTGCAACTGTTCGGTCGCGAAAAAGAACAGCGCTACCGCGATCACGATCAGCGCAATCGAGAAGCGTGAGATGGTGTTCGTGCTGCGATGGAAAACCTGCGGCATCCAGTCGCCCGTTCCCTCTTTCTTGCGCGCTCCCCGGCACGCTTCTTGGCGTGAGGGGGGCGCCTCTTGCTGGGTTGCGGGTTAACGTCACCAGTGAGGCATGACGTATGTCACAGAAACGTGTGATTGTAGCACATGGTCGCGAATCCCGCGTCCATGGCCTGTTTCCGGCCGTTGGCGCCTTTCGCGTGCCGTACCGCTTAGGAGAGCCGCCCCTCTGCCCTTGTTCTGAAAAAGTCCCCGAACGAAAAAAGACCGGCTACTTTGCGCAATCAGTTAACACCCGATGCGGGGCTCGCATCCTACGGTTGTACGCAGATGTTCCGCTCTGCTGTTTCGCGTCAAAATTTTTCCGGGCGCGCCTTTGCGTGGCAACCGGAAACGCGGCCGCGGCCTTCACCACCATCTGATTCGGGCTCGGCGCCCATGGGGGATTCTCGCGATGACTGCTTCCGACTTGTTGGTGGATGTGAAACCGTAGGTAGAAGTGCAGAGGCCGGGGGCAAATTGCGAAACTTGCCGATGCGGCGTCTAATCGAGCGATGAAGTGGCGGGGCCTGGAAGAAGGCAAGGCGGGGCTGGGGCAGCAGACGCTGAAGGCAGCCTTGGACGAGCGTCGCGAGCTGATGGAGAGGTACGTCCCGGCGGAGACGCTGGCCGCCAATCGCCGCGCCGTCGAAGAGTTGCGGGCGTCCGGAATCACGGAGCGCTTTCTGCCGGCCGGAGCCGCCGCACCGGGATTTGAGTTGCCGGATCAGGACGGAAAGCTGGTCAGTTCGGCGGCGCTGCTAGCCTCCGGGCCGCTGGTTATCATCTTCCTGCGGGGGCGCTGGTGTCCCTTCTGCGTGGCCACTGTCGAGGCCTGGAATGAGGTGCTGCCACAGGTGCGGCACGCCGGGGCCTCGCTGGTGGGAATCTCGCCGCAGACGGTGCACCAGTCGTCGCTCATGCACGACCAGCACAAGCTCGGGTTTCCGCTACTCAGCGACGCCGGCAATGCGGTCGCGCGCCGGTTCGGGCTGGTTTACCGCGTACCTGAATATCAGCGGGAAATTTACGCCCGCACCTTCGTAAACCTGCCGTTCATCAACGGTGATGCCGGTTGGGATCTGCCGGTACCGGCCGTGTACGCGATGCGCGGCAACAGCGTGATTTTTGCGCAGGCCGAGCCCGATTACACACGCCGAGCTGAACCGGCCGAAGTGCTGCAAGCGATATGCAATTAGCAGGCTCTTAAGCTACTGCGTCTCACATCCTCCGGCTTTTGCCTTTACCATTTGCCAAGCGCGGCATGTTCCGCAATAATGAAAGTTTGCCTAACCCTTCGGAATAAGGCAGGAACCCCCTTCAGGGAACCAGCAGGAAAGGAATTTGCTCTGTGCTGATGATTCGACTCTCGCGCGTGGGCGCGCGTAAGCAACCGTACTATCGCGTGGTGGTGATCGAGAAGGAGCGGGCGCGCGACGGGCGCTCGGTGGAAGTGGTGGGTACCTACAATCCGCGCACCAACCCGGCTTCGGTGGAGCTGAAGCGCGACCGCATTGACCATTGGGTGAGCAAGGGCGCCAGGATGTCGGAAACGGTGGCGCGGCTGGTGGCCAAGCACACCCCCAGCGGTACGGAATCGGCCGCCTGACGATTTCCTGTGTGGCGGTGGAATGATTCCGCCGTTATGCCTCCCGATAAGGAAGACACGCCCATGCCGAACGAACCATCCCAACCCGGCAACGAACACGCGGTCGAGGACATGTGCGGGCTGGTGGCGCAGATTGCCAAGTGGCTGGTGGACGAGCCCGACGAGGTCACGGTGGATGCGGTTGAGGAAGACGACACCATCGTGCTGGAGTTGACGGTGGCGCCCGGCGACGTGGGCAAGGTGATCGGCAAGCAGGGCCGGACGGCGCGCGCCTTTCGCACCCTCCTGGGCGCGGCCGGGATGAAGTTGCACCATCGCTTCGAGTTGGAGATCCTGGAATAGCCGAAGAGTTCATCACGATCGCCCGGGTGGTCAAGACGCAAGGACGCCGGGGCGAAGTCGCGGTTGATGTCCTCACCGATTTTCCCGAGCGATTTGCGGAACCAGGCCGGGTCTTTGTCCTCGCCGAGAGCGGGGAGCGGCGGGAACTTCGCCTGGAGGGCTCCTGGCCGCATAAGCAGCGCCTGGTGCTGAAATTCGTGGGCGTGGACTCGATCAGCGACGCCGAGGCGCTGGCCGGGTGCGAGATCCAGATTCCGGCCTCGGAACGCGCCCCCCTGGAAGAGGGCGCGGCCTATGTGGCCGACCTGGCCGGATGCGAGGTGCTGGTGGGCGGGGCCGCCCTGGGCGGGGAGAGGCGCACTGTCGGCACGGTCCGGGATGTGCAGTTCGGCGCGGGCGAGGCGCCGCTGCTGGTGGTGCGTTCCGGAAAGGAAGAGTTCCTCATCCCTTTCGCGCAGGCGTACCTGCGGCGCGTGGATGTGGGCGCGAAAAAGATCGAAATGGAATTGCCGGAGGGCATGCTGGAACTGGATGCGCCGTTGTCGAAAAATGAGAAGGACGAGCAGGGGAAAAGAAGCAATGAGTAATTAGCACGAAGTCCCTCAGCGGCTACCGCTCACCATGAAATTCGAGCTGATCACCATCTTTCCGGATTTTTTTCGCGGGCCGCTCGATTACGGCATTGTGCGGCGGGCGCGGCAATCCGGGCTGGTGGAGATCAATATCCACGATCTGCGCGCCTTCACCAAGGACAAGCACCGCACGGTGGATGACCGTCCCTTCGGCGGCGGCGAAGGTATGGTGCTGAAGCCGGAGCCGATCTTCGATTGCCTGGAGTTCCTGCGCGTGGCCCCGCGCGACCAGCGCTTGGCCGGACAAGTGAAAGAATCGGTGGTGCTGCTGTCGGCCCAGGGAGAGCTTTTCCGCCAGAAGGTGGCGGCCGAGATGGCGCAACTCGATCGCGTTTTCCTCATCTGCGGCCGCTACGAGGGAGTGGATGAGCGCGTCAGCGACTTCCTGGCCGACCGGGAGATTTCGGTCGGCGATTTTGTGCTCAGCGGCGGCGAACTGGCGGCGGCCATCGTGGTGGACGCGGTCACGCGGCTGCTGCCCGGGGCGCTGGGCAACGAAGCGTCGGCGCGCACCGAGTCCTTCGGCGCAGGGGAGGCCAGCTCTCGCCTGCCGGTGGATGCCGAGGGCAAGAAGATTCCCGATTCCACCATCGCCGCCGGCGGTTTGCTCGATTACCCGCACTACACGCGCCCGGCGGAGTTTCGCGGCATGGAGGTCCCGGAGTTGCTGATCTCCGGCGATCACGAGGCCATCCGCCGCTGGCGGCGGCGAAGGGCGCTGGAGAAAACCCTGCGCCATCGCCCGGAACTGCTGGGGCGGGTGGAACTGAGCGCGGAAGACCGGGAGATCGTCGAAGGGCTCAAGACACAGCGCTAGGCTTGCCGGCTTGCCGCCTCTCGTCTGAACCTGGCGTCCCGGGCCAAGTGGCTGTTATATTTAAAGTTCGACTCTGCGAAGGAAAACCGCCATGTCCACTTCACCGATCATCGAGAAGCTGATTGCCAAGACACGCCGCACCGACCTGCCCGAGTTCGCCCCTGGCGACACGATCCGGGTGTATGTAAGGATCAAGGAAGGCGACAAAGAGCGCCTGCAGGCATTTGAAGGCGTGGTGATCGCGCGCAACCGCGGCCAGCAGCCCAGCTTCACCGTGCGCAAGACCAGCTTCGGCCAGGGCGTGGAGCGCATCTTCCCGCTCAATTCCAAGGTGATCGACAAGATCGAAGTGGTGCGCTCGGCGCGCGTCCGCCGGGCCAAGCTCTACTTCCTGCGCGCCCGCCGCGGCAAGGCCGCCCGCCTGAAGGAAGCCGACTAGACGCCAACCACGGATCGCCACAGATCCACACGGATGATTGTTTCGGCGAAGGGGATTGATCCGTGGACATCCACGGGAATCCGTGGTTAAGCTTTTCTGTGCCCCGCCTGTTGAAACCCATCGAAGAGATCTCGCCCTCGGCGGCCAAGATGCGCCTGCTGAAGCGGCTGAAGTGCACGCTGAAATACGAAAAGCAGGCGTGGAGCGGGGGCGCGAAACTGGTGGCCGGGGTGGACGAAGTGGGCCGCGGAGCGCTGTTCGGCCCGGTGGTGGCGGCGGCGGTGATTCTGGATCCCGGTTACCGCATTCGCGGGCTGCGCGATTCCAAGCTGCTGCCGGCGGAGCGCCGCGAGGTGCTGGCCAAGCGCATCAAGCAACATTCCATCGCCTGGGCGGTGGCCGCCGTGGATGCCGCCCGCATCGACCAGATCAACATCTATCACGCTTCCTTGAAGGCGATGGTGGAGGCCATCGGGCAACTGGCGCCGCGGCCGGACCACCTGCTGCTGGACGCGGTGCGCGTGCAATACGAGTGCGCGCAGACCAAGATCATTCACGGCGACGCCCTCTCCGCCTCGATTGCGGCCGCCTCCATCGTTGCCAAGGTGCACCGCGACGAACTGGTGAGCCGCTGGGCGCCGGTGTTTCCCGCCTACGACCTGGCTTCCAACAAGGGCTATCGGAGTCCCCGGCACATCGCCAGCCTGCGGAAGTTCGGGCCGTCGCCGCTGCACCGGCAGTCGTTCGCGCCGGTGTGGCTGGCGCAGCATCCGCAGGAGGTGCTGGAGTTCATGCTGGGAGAAGGCAGCGACTCGTAGCGGCCGGGTCAGTCCAAATCAAGGTGGAACTTGCACAGGCGTTCGCCGCCGGGAGCAAGCACTTCCAGCACGACGCGATCGTTCATCGAGAGCTTTCCCAAGTCAACCCAGATGCGATAGATGCGCTCAGGATACGGAATTTCGGCGGGAACGCCGATTTGGGTCACCGATTCGGGCTCCACCACCCTCTGCCGCAGCCCGCGGAAGATCTTGATGCGGAAGCGCAGCTTGAGCAGGTAGTCGTTTTCCGCCAGGGAAGCGCGAACCATGAACGGGTCGGGACCATCAATCCTGGTGCGCGTGCCGGCGGTGACACGAAACACGACGTGCCGGGGGAAGAAGCGTACTGCGTGGTTTTCCGCGTCCACCAGCCGCCGGCGCCGGCCTTCGGTTTCGCGCCGCCAGCCCTGGAACTGCGGGCTCTCGGCCGAAGCCATGAGGGTAAGCTCGGAATTCCAAGGCCGCACGACGAATGCCTGCACGCCCAAGGGGACACGCGCCTGATAGACATACAGCACGGTGGGCGGCGCGTTGGCCGGGCCGGAAGCGGCGCCAGGCGCGGCCAGGAAGAACAGCATGGCGGCGACGGCGCTGAGGCGGAATGCGGTCACGGTGAGGGCCACGTCAGACTCAAAGTTGGCCGGGCTGCCGCCTTTCGTGCAACTGACTAACACCAGCCACATCTAAGCTGCCGAACTCGGCGGCCGTGTCTTGTAAGATGCGGAGGATGGAGGACGTGGCGGTTCAATGCAGCGATTGTTGTGTGTAACTGCTCATCCTGACGACGAAGCCGGCGGCTTTGGCGGATCGTTGCTGCTCTACCGCGAGCGCGGGGTGGAGACCTACGTGGTGTGCCTGACGCCGGGCCAGGCGGCGACCCATCGCGGCAACACGCGATCCGACGAGGAACTGGCGGCCCAGCGCCGGCGCGAGTTCCAGGCCTCCTGCCGCATGCTCAAAGTCACGCAAGGCGAGGTGCTTGATTATCCCGACGGCGCCTTGGACCGCGCCGACTTGTACCAGGTGGTGGAGGAACTGGTGCTCCGGGTTCGCGCCATCCGGCCGCAAGTGGTGATCACCCTGGGCCCGGAGGGCGCCATCACCGCCCATCCCGACCATTCCATGGCGGCGGTCTTCGCGACCATGGCGTTCCACTGGGCCGGGCGCGCCAACCGCTACGTTGACCAGTTATGCGACGGCGTCCGCCCGCACCAGACACAGAAACTCTATTACTCGACCGCTTTGTTCACCCTGCCCGACCGCCAGCCGGTTTCCCTCCCGCCGGCCACCACGACCATCGATATCGGCGGCTACCTGGAAACCAAGATCGCGGCCTTCAAGCAGCACCAGAGCCAGGCTCCGCTGTTTTCGTTGTTCGAAAACAGCGTGCGCAAGCGCGGCCAGCAGGAGCAATTTCACCTGGCGGCGCGCTCGGTTCCGAGCGTGATCGAGCCGGAGAGCGACTTATTCGAAGGCGTGGCGGACGATTGAGTCCCGGTCACATCCCCGGCGCGGCATGCGCCTTGCTCATCTCGCTCAAGTAGTCGGGCTTTGAGGTGTCGCGCACCAGGTGCGGGTAGCGCTCGCCATCGTGGTAGTTCACGGAATAGGTCTTGTAGTACTCGGCATTTTCCACCAGCAACCGAATGGGCTCCTTGCTGTTCCTGGCGGCCTTGAGAGCGTCGCGCAGGACATCGGCGGAGTATTTGCGGCCGTTTACCGCCACGATGGTCATGCCGGGCATGATGCCCGCCTGATAGGCCGGCATGAAGAAAATGGAGTCGCCGACCCGCCCCTTCTTGTTCAACAGCAGGCCCAGCGAATAGGCGAAATCGCCCACATGCTGCAGGTTCTCGCGCAGTTTCTGCAGGGCGTTGGGCGTGTCGTTGTAGACCAGCCGCCAGCCGCTGCCCTCCAGTCCTCCCAGGGGTGCGTTGGGGCCGACATAGTAAACCCGGTCGAGCAGGAACTTGCGCCAGTCGTTGGGCGCCACCTGGTTGAGGGCGTTGACGATGTCGTCGAAGGTATAGGGTTTCACGTGCGGCGCCTGGTTCAGCGGCGTGTCCGGCGGGCCGTAGAAGAGCTTGGCGAAATCGTCCAGGGACCTCCGGTCGTTGGTCAGGCGGCGGATGGTGGCGTCCACATCCAGCCAGATAAGCGTGCCTTCGTCGTAGAAATCGACGCTCCGCCGCCAACTGCTCCACTGCATCGGCGAGCGGTAGAGGATCTGGGCGGCGATGGTGGTGTCCTGCAGCGGCCGCCACTGGCGGCCGGGACGATGCGACATCCCGGCGGCAATCTGTGCCAGGCGTTCGCGAAAATCCTCCTGCGACCAGATGCCGCTGCGGGCGGTCAGCAACTCGCCCCAATAACTTGTCAGTCCCTCGTACACCCAGAGCAACTCGCCCTTCATCGGCTGTTCGTAGTCAGGTGTGCTGAGCCCGGCCGGACGGCGGTACTTGCCATTCCACGAGTGGGCGTACTCGTGCGGCAGCAGCTCGCCGAAGGCGGCGCGGCGCAGGTTGTCGTCAATAAGCGCGCGTTCGATGGTACGGCTGTCGTTGGACTCGTGGTGCTCCAGGCCGAAGTGCGCGACATGATCGCTGAGCGAGAGCAGGAAATGGTAATCGCGGTAATGGCGGGCGCCGAACAAAGCGCCGGCTTCGGCCACCAGGTTGCGCAGATGGGCCTGCGTGTCGGCGCTGAAGTCGATGGCGGCGGCGCTGTCGGCGGCCACGTCCAATTCGGCCGGACGCGGCTCCCCGGCGGGAGAGAGCGGCACGACGCGGAAAAATTCGCCGCTGATGACGGGCGAATCCACCAGCGTGGTCAGGGTCGCCGGCTGGAATGAAATGGTATCGCCCTGCCGGCCCGCGGCCTGGGGCAGGGCCGTGCCGTACTTCCAGCCGGCGGGAATTTTCAGCGAGGCCTGGTACATCAGTTGGTCGGAAGTGCATCCAGCCGGATAGAGCAGAAGCTGGTTCCAACTGATGACCGCCAGCTTGTCGGTGGCCGAAGCGGCGCCGGTGAAGTCGCGCCCGCCAGCAATCGGCGAGGTGTAGTCCAGGGAGATTTCCAACTGCTTGGCGTCCGGCGGGATGGTCAGGTGATAGGTGTACATGTCCACGTCGTCGCGGCGCCAGGGGATGGTCTGTCCGCCGGCGGTGAACTTCAAACCCACGTTGTCAATGACCGGGCCGGTAGGACCGTGCTCGCCGGGAATCCACTTGGGGTAGAGCAGCGTGAGCGGCCCAGGCGTAACCGGCATGGTTTCGCGAGCATGGAAAATCTCGTCGGGCGCATGGCTGGCATCCACCTGCAGCATGATGGGGCCCGGCGGAGCTTGCGCCGGCGCGGCGCGCCTCTGTGGTTCGGCGGCGAAAATCAGTGTGGAGGTCAGAAGAAGGACGGCGACGGCCAAGCGCGGACGAGCAACGATCATGTAGGCTCCTGCGTGAGTCTGCAACTTGCGAGCATCTGGAATGAGCAGCACCGGGACAGAGGTCCTGCTCGAAACGGAACCGGTCAGCGCCCCACCAACGCGCAACGGCCCGGAACGCCAAACCTACGATGGTATCATGTCGCGCGTGAGCGCCCGAAAACGAGGCCGGTTCATCACTTTCGAAGGGCTGGATGGCTGCGGTAAGAGCACGCAGATGCATCGGCTGGCGGAAGTGCTGCGCGCCGAAGGCCTCGAGGTGGTAGAGACGCGCGAGCCGGGGGAACACCGATCGGGGAGCGCATCCGCGGCGTCCTGCTGGATTCGACGATCTTGGGACTGGCGCCGCGCGCCGAGTTGGCGCTCATGTTCGCCTCGCGCGCGCAGCAGATTCAGGAGAACATCCTGCCGGCGCTCCATGCCGGCAAGTGGGTGCTCTGCGACCGTTTCACCGACTCGTCGGAGGCTTACCAGGGCGGCGGGCGCGGGCTGGGGAGCGAGGCGGTGCTCACCATGCATCGCGTGGTGTGCGGCAACCTGCAGCCGGACATGACGGTGCTGATGGACTCCGAAGTGGACGCCAGCGTCGCCCGCGCCCGGCGTCGGAACTTGGCGAAATTCGCGACCCAACAGGGCGACGAACCCGACGAGAACCGTTTTGAGCAGGAAAACCGGGCGTTTTTTACCCGCGTGCACAATGCCTATCTCGCCATTGCCACACGCGAGCCCGAGCGCGTGCTGATCGTGGACGCACGCCGCCAGCCCGACGTGGTGCACCGGGAAATCGCCGAGGCGGTGCGGGCGCGCTTTCTGGGCACGGCCAAGAGCGCGTGAACAGAAGAACACAGAGGCGCAGAGGCACAGAGGACACCGAGATTTAAGTCTGTCTGGATTCAGGGCCGGCCAGCGAATCGCAAGTCTCTGAGTCTCCGTGTCTCTGTGGTAGGTTTTTCGTATGGGTTTCGACCAGTTCCACGGCAATCGCGAGGTCATCGACCGCCTGCGGGGCATGTTGGCACGCGACCGCTTCCCCCATGCCATCATCCTGGCCGGGCCACACGGCTCAGGCAAGTACACGCTGGCGCAGATGCTGGCCAAGGCGATGAACTGCTCGAATCCGCCGGCGGGAGAGATGCCTGATTTCTGCGGCGACTGCAAGAACTGCGTCCGCATCGCCGAGGCCGACGATCTGGAGTCGCGCTGCGCGGCCGCGGTCGAGGCGCGCGAAGGGCTGCGCGAAACCGACAAGAAGGAGACACGCGTCTTCGTGCAGACGCACCCCGACGTGCTCGTCATCCCGCCCGATCCGCCGCAGATGATGATCAAGGTGGACCAGGTGCGGCACGTGATTCAGAGCATCTACTACCGCCCCGGCGAAGGCGGGCGCCGGGTGTACATCTTCACCAGCGCGGCCTTCATGAAGGAAGCGGCGAACTCGCTGCTCAAGGTGCTGGAAGAGCCGCCGGAGTTTGCCACGCTCTTCCTGCTGGCGGAAAATCCGGGCCAGTTGCTGCCCACCATCCGCTCGCGCTGCGTCACCTTCCGGCTGGCGCCGCTGCAGACCCAGGAGATCGAACGCGACCTGGCGCGCCTGCATCCCGAGTGGAAAGCGGCGCAGCGGGCGGTGGTAGCCAGGTTGTCGGAAGGCGCGGTGGGACGCGCGCGTTCGTTCGACCTGGCGGCCTACACCGCGGCGCGCCAGGAAGCGCTGGTCCTGCTCCAAACGGCCGTCAACGGCGAAGACCATGGCGCCCTGTTTCGCGTCACCGAAAGCTACCGCGCGGGCGCCGAGGGCCGCGACCGCACCGACCAACTGCTGCGAACCCTCTATTCGCTGCTCGAGGACCTGATGTACCTGAAGTCGGGCACGCCGGAACTGGTGCGCAACTCCGATGTCGCGCCGGAGCTGAAGCGCCTGGCGGGAGCGGTGGATTTCGCCTGGATTGCCGCCGCCGCCCAGCGCGCCGGGGAGGTCGAAAGCGGCATGCGGCGCAACCTGCTGCGTTCGCTCTCCCTGGATGCGATGGTGGCAGGCATGGAAAGGCCGTGATCGGCGCTGAATTTTCGCCACGCGCGCCGAACTGCGTAGTGCCGCTTTTCTGAGCTCAGGATTGTCATGCGATGCGGCCTGTGGTACGGTAACGCTAAGTCCGCACCTGCTGAAAACTCAGGCGTCACTGCAATGATTGGTGTGTGGCGTTCCGCCGAGAAAGCCGCGTCGGCGAGAATCCGGCCTGCATGGCCGCCTGGGTTGGGACGATGGGAGGACGGCCAGTCCGTATGAAAGACATGGATTCCACCGCGGTAGGAAGAGCGCCGGAGCCGGCCGAAGGGTTCGCCAACCGGAAACTGATCCGGCCGACGATGAACCGGGTCGAACTCCGCTCCGAAAGCGAGCGGCGGGAGCGGCCGGAGCGCCCTTCCGCCAAGAAAACTCCGCCGGCGGAGCAAACACACGCCGAAAATTTCTATTACCAGAAACAAATGCAGGCAAAGACGCCGATGGTGATCGTGCTCCAGGACGGCGATTCCATGAACGGCGTCATCGAGTGGTACGACAAGAACTGCATCAAGGTGAACCGCAGCGGCCAACCCAACGTCCTCATTTACAAGAGCGCCATCAAGTACATGTTCAAGGCCAGCGAGGAGAGAAAGTAGCTTCGCTGCCGCCCTTTCCCGCACAGTTGCCGAGGCTGACATGGCCTCGGCTTTGGTGTCTGGGGTGTGCAAATCCGCACCCAGGATCCGCACGCATCCCGCAGCGCACGAGGGAATCTAAACACCAGTATGGATGCGCCTCGGCTGGAAATTACCTACATAGGCGGGCCAACCGCTTTGCTGGAATTCGGCGGAGTTCGCCTGCTGACCGATCCGACATTCGATCCGGCGGGAGGCGAATATCCGTCCGGCGCGGCAATCCTCAAGAAGCTTTCAGGTCCCGCCGTCAGCGCGGACCGGCTCGGCCCCATCGATTACGTGCTCCTGAGTCATGACCATCATTTCGACAATCTCGACCGGGCCGGACGTGCGCTGCTGGCCAATGCCAGGAAGGTGCTCACCACTCCGGAAGGCGCCGCGCGGACGGGTACGGAGAGCTTGGGATTAAGAAGCTGGGAAGGCGTCGATCTGGAATGCGCGCACGGGCGCTTGTTGCGCGTGATTGGGACCCCGGCGCGCCATGGTCCCGCGGGAATGGACCGCGGACCGGTGACCGGGTTTGTGCTGTTCTTTGCGGACGCTCCCGAGCGCGCGATTTACTTTGCGGGCGACACGGTCTGGTACGAGGAGATCCACGATGTGGCGAAACGTTTTCCCGTGCGCGCGGCCATCCTCAATCTGGGAGCGGCGCGGGTCGCCGAAGTCGGCCCGTTTCATCTCACCATGACGGCCTCCGAGGCGGTGCAAGCGGCGCGTGCTTTTGCCGATGCGGCCATCGTTCCCCTGCACTACGAAGGCTGGGCGCATTTTTCCGAGGGCAGGGACGTGATTGCCCGGAGCTTCGCCGAGGCTGGATTGTCCGCTCGCCTGCACTGGCTCGAAGCCGGTCGTTCAGTCGAGGTCGGGCTGTAGATTCACTGCGAGCGGATTCGAAAATGGAAGGTGTGCCGCCGGCGAACGCTTTCTCGCAGACGGCGATTTCGCCCCGCACGGCCTGCATGTCCAGGCCGGCGAAGAAATCCGGGCAATCCGACAGGTTGCGCTGCGCCCGGGCAAGCAGCGATCGCGCTCCGGCCATGTTGCCGCGGCCATGATGATGGAGCGCGACGGCGATTTGGATCAGCCCTTGAAGGAACCTCTTCTCTTCCGCGGGCGCCGCCCGCCAAACGTCTTCCCAGGCCTCGTGGGCGTCGAAATACTCCTCGGCATTGAACAGTGTGAGTCCGCGTTGGAAGCCGGCATGATCCATGGGGCGGGTTTCAGTTTCAGTTTCGGTTCGCGCCGCGGGTGTTCCATTGCGGTTGGATTCGCAGGACTGTGATTCCCGAGCCAGGCGAGAAATCCGCTGTATCCGCAACTGAAACTGAAACTGTAACTCACCTGCCGAACATGGGGTAATGACTGGCCGCCCCCATGAAAAACAGCAAGGGAAAGGTGAGCACGAAATTCACGCGCGAGGCCAGGGAGGCGAGGCGCGCCTTGTGCGCCAGGTCGGGCGGCATGGGACTTCCCGGATGCTCCGCCATCCAGGCAATGATCCTCTTCTGCACGCGCCAGATCAGGCCCCACACGTTGAACATCATGAACCACCCGATGCCGCCGCCGATGCCGATGGAGAGCAGTCGGTTGCTCTCCCAGCCATCGCTGTTGAGCGCCAGATAGCCGTAGGATGCGGCCAGGACTGCGACGCCGCAGACCACCCCCAGCACGGCGCCTTTCTTCAGCACCGCCGCGGGCGACATCAGCGCCCCCATTTCCACCGCGAAGGCAGCCGTCCACAAAACAAAGAAGCTCCAGATGGCGCGTCCGGGCGAAGCATTGGCGTTGTGCGCATCGCTGGCCACGATGTTCATCCAATAGGCGATTCCGGCGAGCACGGTGACCACCGACGCCCAGCGGAACCACCACAGCGCTCGCGGCATCAGCAGCGGAACCACCTTGGCGCGGGTTGGGGCGTCCAATTGCTGTTGGAAAGGCGTGTTGACGAGGACGAAAAAGTAGAGAAGCCCGACCCAGGTGATGCCCGCCAGGAAATGGATCCATCGCAACAGGATCAGGGCGGTGGTCGCGCCGCTCTGGGGGATGGAAACGTGAACCTGGAAAAAGGCCAAGATCGGCGCCATGTGCTATCTCCTTGCTGAGGGCCGGCTTCCCTGTTCGGGAGCAGCGCGATTCTAGCAGAGCGGAATTCCGGCCACGGAGGTTGAAAAGCGCCGTCCGCCGCCGTATCGTTATGTGGCTGTTTGGGCTAGGAGGAGAGTAGTCGGCCTTTTCGGGAGCAAGACGGCAGACGAGGTGTGGCGTTTTTCACAAAGGAGAGATCGGCAGATGGACAAGCCGGCGCAGAATATCCAGGATTCCTTCCTGAACACAGCACGCAAGGACAAAGCGACGATCACCATTTATCTGCTCAGTGGGGTCAAGCTGACGGGACGCATCCGCTCCTTCGATAAGTACTCGGTCGTGCTGGAGACCAACAACCAGGAACAGCTCATCTTTAAGCACGCTATTTCAACCGTGGTGATGGCCAAGGGAGTGCATCCGGCCGAGGGTCGGCATGAACCCAGACCGGCGGGCGAGACACGTGCGGCCACGCCTGCCGCTCCCCAACCCAGCGGCCAACCGGTACCCACCCCGTCGGGCACGGAAGGGTAACAGGTTCGATTGCGCGGTCCCGGTTCCAAGAGCAGCTTCGATCGGCTTCGGGGCCGCAGTGCGTCCCGGCAGGCCCGCGAGGCGGGGGAGCGCGCTTTCCTGGTGGGGCTCGATTACCGCGCGCGTCCTTCCCATAAACGTGAACCGGGGAGCGTGCCTCCGGCGGCGCGCGCGGCGCGCACTGCGGCGTCTGCAGGGGAAACGCAGCCCGCACACCGGCCGCAGTTCAGCGCCGAGGAGTCGCTGGCCGAGCTGCGCGAGCTGACCGGCAGCGCCGGCGCGCGCGTGGCGGGCGAATTTCTGCAGCACAAGGACAAGCCCGACCCGGCCACCCTGATCGGCCGCGGCAAGCTGCAGGAGATCGCCGGCGCCGCCGCCATGGCGGGTGCCGACCTCATCATCTTCGACCACGAACTGTCGCCCTCCCAGCAGCGCAATATCGAAAATGAACTCGGGCTGCGGGTGATCGACCGGACGCAGCTCATCCTCGACATCTTTGCCCGGCACGCTCGCACCCGGGAAGGCCAGTTGCAGGTGGAACTGGCGCAGCTTCAATACCTGCTGCCGCGGCTCAGCGGCCGGGGCGTGGAAATGTCGCAACTGGGCGGCGGCATTGGCACGCGTGGCCCGGGTGAAACCCAACTGGAAACCGACCGGCGAAAAATTTTCCGCCGCATCCGCCACATCCAGCAGCAACTGGAGAACGTGCGCAAAATCCGGGCACAGCAGCGGCAGAGAAGGGAGGCGGTGCCGGTGGCCACCGTTGCCCTGGTGGGTTACACCAACGCCGGCAAATCGACCCTGTTCAACGCCCTCACTCAGGCGGGCGTGTTGGCGTCCTCCAAGATGTTTGCCACCCTCGATCCCACCATTCGCGCGGTCACCCTGCCCTCGCGCCGCAAGGTGCTGCTGTCTGACACGGTGGGATTTATCCGCAACCTGCCGCACACGCTGGTTTCCGCCTTCCGCGCCACGCTGGAGGAAGTGCAGCGCGCGGCGCTGGTGGTGCAAGTGTCGGACGCGACCAGCCCCCTCCGCCGGGAACAGGAGGAGCAGGTGGAAAAAGTGCTGCAGGAGTTGGAGGCGGAGAAGAAACCGCGGCTGCAGGTGATCAACAAAATTGACGCGTTGCCGGCGAAGGATCGGGAGCGCCTGCGCGACGATGCCGGCACGGTGCACGTCTCGGCACTGCGCGGCCATGGCCTGGGCACGCTGCTGGACAGCATTGATTCCCGGCTGGAGGAAGATCGACTGCGGCGTGTCCGCCTGCGCGTGCCGCAGTCGGAGGGCAAGGTGCTGGCCATGCTGGAAGCCGGAGCGCGGATTTATACGCGTCATTATTGCGACGGCATGGTGGACCTGGAGGCGCAGGCGCCGGAGAGCGTGCTGCGGAAGGTAGGCAAGTTTGTGGTGAAGTAGCTTCGGCAATTTTGGTGCATTCTTAATGCTGCGTATGGCACCATGAAGCTATGAAACCCCGGCGGCCGACCATCAAGGATTCGTTGCAGAAAGCAGCTCGCGAGGGAATGAGAAGAAAAAAACGAGGCGCAACTTTGGCGAAGGCCGAGAAAAGGAACGCTTCGTCACAGGCCGAGTGGAGCACGAAACTATGCTTTGCTCCGGTCGAAATACGCGGCGAACCTCTTTCGGCCACTGTCGTACAAGAGAGACGTCGATAATTGGCGCTTTACTATCTTGAAACCAGTGCGCTCGTGAAGTTGTACGTGCGCGAGTCCGGAACGGCCCGCATGCTGGAACTGGCTACGGCTGATGCGGATGACCGATTCGTAATACTCTCCCTGGCACAAGTCGAGGTTCAATCCGCCGTAAGACGGCGCCAACGCGCCGGCGATCTCTCTGCATCGGTTGCCGACAAACTACTCGCAATGTTCCAAGATCACCTCGAAGTCGGCTTCGAGCAGCAGCACGTCGGAGATGTAGAGGTGCAATCGGCATGCGCGCTTGTCGACCAATACGCGCTCACCACGATGGACGCGATCCACATGGCGGCATTCGTATCGCTTTCGATGGAAGTTCGTCCAGGCGGCGCGATCTTCGTCTCTGCTGATCGGGAATTGCTGCGGGCGGTGGAAGCACAGCAGTTGGTCACGATCGACGCTAGCGCCGATATTTACCCCTCTTGAAGCTTCAAGGAACATTTAAATGGGCCGGCGGTCAAAGAGCGGTGACGATTCCTTGACCACAGGCCCATTCGATCCTGAATCGGATCGGAGGTGATATCTATATGTTAACCCTCTCTTGTCCGAAGTCAAGTGCCGGCGCAAGTTTATCTTGGGGGGGCGGACCGAATGTGAACGCCGGGCGGCGCACGAAGCCAGGCCCGGAGCGCCGGTTGGAAGTCGGTTAAAATGAAGGAAATGCGCGTTGACAGCCGCTCCGGCCCGATGCTACTTTTAGTGTTTTAGCAGCCATCTCACAAGCTAGCCAGGCCCATCCAGAGCAATGGAAGAGACACTCCGACAATTAGGCGGATTACTGCTCGGATCGATTCCGACCATTATCCTTTTCCTGCTCACCTACTTCGCCTATCGGGCCCTTGTCCACAACAAACTGGAGTCCGTGCTCCACGAGCGCTATTTGCGCACCGAGGGCGCCATCGAGAAGGCGCGCGCCGACGTGGCCGCCGCGGCAGCCAAGACCAGCGAATACGAGCAACGCCTGCGCGAGGCCAGGATGGCCGTGTTCAAGGCGCAGGAGGCGCGCCGCCAGACCGCCCTGGCGGCCCGTGCGGAATTGATTGCCAAAGCGCGCGAGCGTGCCGGCCAACAGGTGGCCGAGGCGCGCCAGCGCCTGACGCGGGAACTGGAACTCGCCAAGGCGCAGTTGCAGCCGGAGAGCGAGCGCCTGGCGGGCGAAGTAATCCGCACGATTCTGAGGCCGGTGGGATTCGCGCAATATCCGGCGGGTGGTGCGCAATGACCAGGCTGCCTCGCGTCGCTTCCACCGCATTGCTCGCGTTGTCGCTGCTGCTGGGCGCTGCCATCGCGCAGCACGCGCCGGCGGAGCACGCCAGTCAGCGGCAATCCGAACAAGCGGGTGCGAAGCAAGCCAAGCCGGCGGAATCAGCCGCGGGCCAGGAATCGATGAGCGGGCAGCTCGCCGAGGCCTCCCGGGAGGCCGCCGGGGAAGACGAGAACGCCGAGTTGAAGCACTCCCCCTCGGTCCGCTTCCTGGCAAGAATCACCGGTCTGGACTTGCACGCGGCGTACTGGCTTGCCATCGTCATCAATTTCGCCATCATCGCCGGCGCCATCGTCTGGTTTGCCAGGTCGTCCTTGCCCGGCATGTTCCGCACGCGCACCGAATCCATTCGCAAGACCATGGACGAGGCGCAGCGCTCCAGCGCCGACGCCGCACGCCGGCTGGCCGACATCGAGAGCCGCTTGGCACGCCTCGATGAGGAACTGGCCGCCATGCGCGCCTCGGCGGAGCAGGAGGCCCTCGGCGAAGAGACGCGCATTCACGCCGCCGCCGGGGAAGAGGCGCGAAAGATCGAAGAGGCGGTGGGACAGGAAATCGCGGCCGGCACGCGCCTGGCCGAGCACGAACTGAGGGCCTATGCGGCGGAACTGGCCGTTTCGCTGGCCCAGAAGCGCATCCACGTGGACCCGCCCACCGACCGCGCCCTGGTGGAGAACTTTGTAGAGCAACTGGGAAAGAACGGCACGGGCAGGGAGGGCAGATAGATGGCGGCCGCCGCAGTCACCAGCCGTTACGCCCGCGCTTTTGCCGACGTGGTCTTCGATTTGCGCCTGACCCCGGCCACGGTGCTCGCGCAGTTGTATGAGATGGTTGCGGTGGTGCGCGGCAACCCCATGCTGGAGCGCGTGTGGGAGAATCCGTCGATTCCCGCCGGGCAGAAGCGCAAGCTGCTGGACGCCATCGTCGCGCGGGTCAACGCTTCCAAGACGGTGCGCAACTTCCTGGCGGTGCTCATCGACCATCGCCGCATCCAGCAACTGGCGGAGATCGCGCGCCAGGTCGAGAGCGAGATGGATGCGCGCCTGGGGTTTGCGGAAGCCGAGGTTACCAGCGCCCGTGAACTCTCCGACGAGGAGAAACGCTCCTTGGAAGCCCGGGTGGGGACCATGACCGGCAAGAAGGTCCGTGCCCATTACTCCACCGACCCCACCATCCTGGGTGGAGCCATTATCAAGCTGGGCAGCACGATTTACGATGGGTCGGTCAAAGGGCAGTTGCACCGGATGAAGGAACAGTTGGCGGCCGGGAGCATTTGACTCTTGGCGGGAGCACGCCGGCATCACAGTGGCAGCCCATAACGGGCCGTTCTGGTCGAAAGAAGAGATTCGAGCTCTGGCGAAGCAAGCCAAGAGCTAATGGCTGAAAGCTAAGAGCTGGTTCCTATGGCACAGATTAAAGCAGACGAAATCACGAAACTCATTCGCGAGCAGATCGAGAACTACGAATCGCGCATCGCGGTCGACGAGATCGGCACGGTTATCTCCCTGGGCGACGGCATCGCCCGTGTCCACGGGCTGGACAAGGTCATGGCGGGCGAGCTGCTCTCGTTCCCCCACGGTGTCGCCGGGATCGCCATGAACCTGGAAGAAGCCCAGGTCGGCGTGGTGCTGCTTGGCGAGTACACCGAAATCAAGGAAGGCGACGAGGTCAAGCGCACCGGGCGCATCGCCAGCGTGCCGGTGGGCGAGGCGCTGGTCGGCCGCGTGGTCAACGCGCTGGGCGAGCCCATTGACGACAAGGGGCCCATCGCCGCCGATGCCTACAACCCGGTGGAGCGCATCGCTCCCGGCGTCATCGACCGCCGCCCGGTGCGCGAGCCCATGGCCACCGGCCTGAAGGCGATCGATGCCATGATCCCCATCGGCCGCGGCCAGCGCGAGCTGATCATCGGCGACCGCCAGACGGGCAAGACCGCCATCGTGCTCGACACCATCATCAACAACAAGGGCGGCGACCTGATCTGCATCTATTGCGCCATCGGGCAGAAGCGCTCCTCCATCGCGCAGGTGGTCAAGATCCTGCAAGACAAGGGCGCCATGGATTACACCATCGTGGTGGCGGCGTCGGCTTCCGAGCCCGCGCCCATGCAGTACCTGGCCCCGTACGCCGCCTGCGCCATGGGCGAGTTCTTCCGCGACAAAGGCAAGCATGCGCTCACCATCTACGACGACCTTTCCAAGCACGCCGCCTCCTACCGCGAGATTTCGCTGCTGCTGCGCCGTCCCCCGGGGCGTGAGGCCTATCCCGGCGATGTCTTTTATCTGCATTCCCGGCTGCTGGAGCGCGCCGCCAAGCTGAACGACAAGAACGGCGGCGGGTCGCTCACTTCGCTGCCGGTGATTGAGACCCAGGCCGGTGACGTCTCCGCGTACATTCCCACCAACGTCATCTCCATTACCGACGGCCAGATTTACCTGGAAACCGACCTGTTCAACTCCGGCATTCGTCCGGCGGTCAACGTCGGTCTGTCGGTCAGCCGCGTCGGCGGCAGCGCGCAGATCAAGGCCATGCGCCAGGTAGCCGGCACGCTCAAGCTGGAGCTGGCGCAATACCGCGAACTGGCCGCCTTCGCGCAGTTCGGCAGCGACCTCGACAAGGCTACCCAGGCGCAGCTCAACCGCGGCCAGCGCCTGGTGGAAATCCTTAAGCAGGAACAGTACGCGCCCCTGCCTTTCAGCAAGCAGATTCTCATCATCTTCGGCGGCACCAACGGCTTCCTCGACGACCTGCCGGCGGAGCAATGCCGTGAATTCGAGAAGGCGCTCTACACCTACGTCGACACCATGAACCCCGGCCTGCTGAAGCAGATCGAGGAGAAGAAAGTGCTCGACGACGAGCTGAAGGCCGACATGACCAAGGTGGTCAAGGAGGCCAAGGAGCGCTTTGTCAGTGAGCGCCAGATGGCGGCCGCCGGCGCATAAGGAGGGTCAGTGACTTTGCAGGAGATTGATACCCTGATCGAAGACACGAAGCAGTTGCCGCACGCCGCCGACAAGGTCGAGCTGGCCGCCGCTCTGGGCATTTTGGAGGTGGCGCGGCAGTTGACGATTCTGAATGGCACGCTGGCATCGCCGGGCAAGCAGAAGAAGCGGGGAAAGTAGCTGATAGCTGAGGGCTAAGAACGAATGGCTAATGTCCTGGATATTCGTCGCCGTATCCGCAGCGTGCGCAACACGCGGCAGATCACCAAGGCGATGAAGATGATCTCGGCCGCGCGCCTGCGCCGCGCCCAGGACCGCGCCCTCTCCGCGCGCCCCTACGCGCAGATGCTCACCAACGTGCTCAAATCGCTGGTCTCGCGCGCTGAAATCCTCGATCCAGAAACCGGCCAGCCGCGCCATCCCCTGCTGGCGCAGCGTCCGGAGAAAAACATCCTGGTGATTGTGGTCACCGCCGACCGCGGCCTGGCCGGCGCCTTCAACGCCAACATCCTGAAATCCTCCGCGCGCTTCCTCGCCGCCAATGCCGGCAAGAACATCGACGTCGAGGTGGTCGGGCGCAAGGGGCGAGACTTCCTGCGCCGGCGTTTCCCCACTGCCGCGGCGGAGCAGACCCAGCGCCCTGGCCCGGTGCAATTGGTCGGTGAGCACATCGGAGTGCTCGGGAAGGTCCAATTCGAGTATGTGCGCGATTTCTCCGAGAGCGTCGTTGACCGCTACGGCAAGGAAGAGGTCGATTCCGTCTACGTCATCTACAACGAGTTCAAATCGGTGATTGCGCAGCGGCTGGTGGTGGAGAAGGTGCTGCCGGTGGAGGAAATCGGCGCCCAGGCTGTGGCGCAGGCCGAGGAAGTGAGCAAGGAAGAGCGCGAGAAGCGTGCCGAGGCGGCCAAGGCCGCCGGCGTCTCGCTGGCTGAGGCCGATACCAGCGAGATTGACCGCCGGGCCGCCGCCTTTGCCGCCGCGCAGGTGGATTACATCTACGAGCAGCCGGCGAGCGAGCTCTTCCAGGACCTGCTGCCGAAGTATGTGGCGGTGCAGATCTGGCGGCCGTTTCTGGAGTCCACCGCCGCCGAGCACGCGGCGCGCATGACCGCCATGGATTCGGCCACCAACAACGCCGACGAGATGATCGACAAGCTGACGCTCGCCATGAACCGCGCGCGCCAGGCGAAGATTACCAAGGAAATTATCGAGATCGTAAGCGGCGCAGCCGCACAATAGCTTCCAGTTTCCAGTTTCCGGTTTCCAGTGCGGAACCGGACCACTGGAAACTGGAAACTAGAAACTGGAAACTGGTTTCTATGGCAGAAAACTTCGGAAGAGTCATTCAAATTGCCGGACCGGCGGTCGACGTGCAGTTCAGCGAAGCCACCCTGCCGCCCATCTACCAGGCGCTGCGCGTGGTCAGCGAAGGCTTCAACGTGCCGGCGCCCATCGACGTCATCCTGGAAGTCGAACAGCACCTCGGCGAAGGCCGCGTGCGCTGCGTCGCCATGCTGCCCACCGAGGGCATGGTACGCGGCATGAAGGCCATCGATCAGGGCGGCCCCATCCGCGTTCCCGTGGGCCGCTGCACCCTGGGGCGGGTGATCAACGTCATCGGCGAGCCCGTCGACCAGCTTGGCCCCCTGCTGGGCTGCTCCGACCGGCTCCCCATCCACCGTCTTGCGCCCACCTTCGAGGAGCAGGCGACCACCTCCGAGATGTTCGAAACCGGCGTCAAGGTCGTTGACCTCATCCAGCCCTTTCTCAAGGGCGGCAAGATCGGGCTGTTCGGCGGCGCGGGCGTGGGCAAGACCGTCGTCATCATGGAACTGATCAACAACGTCGCCAAGCAGCACGGCGGATTTTCCGTCTTCGCTGGCGTCGGCGAGCGCACCCGCGAGGGCAACGACCTGTGGCTGGAAATGACCGAGTCGGGCGTGATCGTGCCCGGCGATCCGTCAAAATCCAAGGCCGCACTGGTTTATGGCCAGATGACCGAACCTCCCGGAGCGCGCCTGCGCGTGGCCCTCACCGCGCTCACCGTCGCTGAATACTTCCGCGACGGCGAAGGCGCCGACACCCTGCTCTTCATCGACAACATCTTCCGCTTTACCCAGGCCGGCGCCGAGGTCTCCACGCTGCTCGGGCGCATGCCCTCCGCCGTGGGATACCAGCCCAACCTGGCCACGGAAATGGGCGAATTGCAGGAGCGCATCACCTCCACCAAGAAGGGCTCGGTGACCTCGGTGCAGGCCATTTACGTGCCCGCCGATGACCTTACCGATCCCGCCCCGGCCACCACCTTCGCCCACCTCGACGCCACCACGGTGCTTTCGCGCGCCCTCACCGAGTTGGGTATCTATCCGGCGGTCGATCCGCTGGCCTCCACCTCGCGCATTCTCGACCCGCACGTCGTCGGTCAGGAGCATTACGACGTCGCCCAGGGCGTGAAGAAGATCCTGCAGCGCTACAAGGACCTGCAGGACATCATCGCCATTCTCGGCATCGACGAGCTGAGCGAAGACGACAAGCTGACCGTGGCCCGCGCCCGCAAGGTGCAGCGCTTCCTCTCCCAGCCCTTCCACGTGGCCGAGCAGTTCACCGGCATGCAGGGCCGCTACGTGAAGGTCGCAGACACGATCAAGGGGTTCAAGGAAATCGTGGAAGGCAAGTACGACGACATTCCCGAGCAGGCCTTCTACATGAAGGGCACCATCGAGGAAGTGGTCGAGCACGGCGCTCGCCTGAAGGCGACGGCCGCGTAAAGGCAGTTTCCGGTTTCCAGTCACGCTTCACGTCTGGAATTCTGGAAACTGGAAACTAGACCACTGGAAACTAGATGGCTGAAGTTCTACATCTCGAAATCGTCACCCCCGAGCGGCTGGTGGAAAAGGACACCGTCGAGGAGATCCAGATTCCCGGCAAGAACGGCTATCTGGGCATCCTCCCGGGCCACGCGCCCCTGATCACCGAACTGGGGGTGGGCGAGATCACCTACAAGGCCGATGGCATCAGTTACTATGTCGCCGTCGCGTGGGGCTTCGCCGAGGTCCTTCCCGACAAGGTTACCGTACTGGCCGAAACCGCTGAGCGCGCCGAGGACATAAACGTCGAGCGCGCTCGCAAGGCCAGGGAGCGGGCCGAGGAGCGTCTGCACAGCGCCGGTGGCGAGGTGGATTTTGATCGCGCGTTGGTCGCCCTGGCCCGGGCCACCGTCCGGCTCGAGGTCGCCGAGCGCAAGCAATAAAACGTCGCTTACTTCATTCTCATTTCGCGTCTTTCTCCCGCTGTTTTCTTCTTTGAGCGACTTGAATTAGCATTACACCCCAGCCATCTATGAGCCTCTCCGTCGAAGTGGCCGGCAAGAGCGATGTCGGGTGCGTCCGCCAGAACAACGAGGACAACTTCGGCTTCGACTCGCGCTGCGGTATCTATGTGGTGTGCGACGGCATGGGCGGCCAGGCGGCCGGAGAAGTCGCCAGCAAGATTGCCGTCGACACCGTGCTCGATTACTTTCGCCAGGCGCACAACCGCGGCTCGTACCCGCGCGGCGGTGTGCCGGTTGCCGGTCTCTCCGAGCGCGCCCAGGCCTTGGGCGGCGCCATTCGCTCGGCCAATGCGGCCATTCACCAGGCTGCGGCGCAGCACGCCGTGCATTCGGGTATGGGCTGCACCATCGTGGCCGCCCTGGTGGACAACGATTCGGTCTCCATCGGCCACGTCGGCGACAGCCGCCTTTACCGCGTCCGCCAAGGCGCCATCGAGCAGCTTACGCGCGATCACTCCTTGGTGATGGAACAGGTGCGGCGCGGGGTGCTCACTCCGCAGCAGGCGCAGCGATCGGAGATGCAGAACATCATTCTCCGCGCCCTCGGCCCGGAAGAGCACGTCGAGGTCGACTTGGAGGACATGACGGCTCAGGCCGGCGACCTCCTCCTGCTGTGCAGCGACGGTCTCACCCGCCACGTCGCCGACGCCACCATCCTCGAGCTTGCCCAAGGCCCGCTCTCCCCAATGGCCGGCCGCCTGATTGACGCTGCCCGCGCTGGTGGCGGCTCCGATAACATCACCGTGCTGCTCCTCCGCTTTCAGCAGTTGCCCTGGCACAAGAAGCTCTTCGGCGGAGACACCGCACAATCCCAAGACTCTTTTTGAACTCCCATGCCGTAATAGCTGAACCAATTCCGGCGACTATCTCCGCCCACAACCGGCGACCGATAACCGAGAACCGACGACCGCCAACCGATAACCGATAACTCTCTTCTGTTACACTGCTCGGTTTCCCCGGATTGACCTGAGGCCTTCATGAACATCCACACCGTCGGAGTGCTCGGCGCCGGCGCCATGGGCAACGGGATCGCGCACGCCTTCGCCAAGTCCGGTTACAAGGTCCTGCTGCGTGATGTCGACCAGCGCTTCCTCGACCGCGCCTTGCAGGCCATCTCCCGGAATCTCGAGCGCGAGGTCCGCAAGAACAAGCTGACTCCCGAGCAGCGCACGCAGGCTCTTGGCAACATCCAGCCCGGCCTGGACCGCTCCTCGCTCTCTGCCTGCGACTTCATTGTTGAGGCGGCTACGGAGAAGCTTGAAGTCAAGGCGGAGCTGTTCCGCGAACTTGACCGCATCTGCCGCCCCGAAGTCGTTCTGGCATCGAATACCTCCTCCATTTCCATCACCAAGCTGGCGGCTCTTACCAGCCGGCCTGCCCAAGTCATCGGCATGCACTTCTTCAATCCTGTGCCTATGATGAAGCTGGTGGAAGTTATCCGCGGCCTTGCTACTTCGCCGGAAACCTTCCAACTTGTTATCGAACTGGCTAAGAAGCTGGACAAAGTTCCCGTTGAAGTCAACGACTATCCTGGCTTCGTTTCCAACCGTGTGCTCATGCCGCTTCTTAACGAAGCCATGTACGTGGTCATGGAAGGCGTGGCGGCGCCGGAGGCGGTGGATGAGGTGTTCAAACTGGGCATGGCGCATCCCATGGGACCGCTTACCCTGGCCGATTTCATCGGCCTCGACGTTTGCCTGGATATCATGCGCGTCATGGAAGCCGGACTGGGCGATCCTAAGTACCGTCCTTGCCCGCTGCTGGTGAAGATGGTGGATGCCGGCTGGCTTGGCCGCAAGTCCGGCCGCGGCTTCTACAAGTACTAGAACTGGTCTTAGGAGATACACAAACAAGAGACTATGGCATGAGTTAGCACGTGGTCTGACCATTGTGCCCGACACAAGTACATGTTACCTAAGTGTCTGGCAGTGGACATTGCGCCGTGTTAAGTTTCCCTTAGGCGATCAACTCACCATGCTACCTAGCTCACTTAGCGTCCCTGCTACCTTGCTTCCGCTGAGTGGCGAGTGCCAGGAGAGCGCCACAGCCTTGCATAACGGCGGTTCTGCCCCCTTCGGCCAACTGGACCGCGTTGCCAAGCACCTCACAGCTCTGCTGTTGCAGACCCCGATCGGCGTTGCCATTACTGATTCCACCGGTGGCTTCACTTTCGCCAACGCCGCCTTCTGTGCGATCACCGGCTACACGGAGCACGAATTGCACTCCATGAGCTGGGTGTCCCTCACCCATCCCGATGACCGCGAGTTGAACTTCACCTGTGTGTGTCGCGCCCTGGAAGGCGGCCTGCCCAGTTTTGTCATCGAGAAGCGCTACGTCACCAAGGCCGGCGCCACGGTTTGGGTCCGCAACAGCGTATTTCTCATGCTGGATGATGCGGGCAACTATGCCGGCGCCATTGCCTTTGCCGAGGACATCACCGAACTCAAGCGCGCGCAGCAGGCCCGCCGCGCCATGTCGGGTTACCTGCTGAAGATTCAGGATGAAGAGCGCCGCCGCATCGCCCGCGAGTTGCACGATTCCACCGGCCAGACCCTGGCCGGCCTGCTCATGATCCTGGCGCCCCTGAAGAACGAATTAGCCGCGCTGAGTCCCGCCACCCGCAAGGCGGTTTGCGACGGTATTGCCCTCGCCAAGAAGGCCGCCTGCGAGGTGCGCACCTTTTCTTACCTGCTTCACCCCCCGCTGCTGGATGAGCTTGGACTGCTGAACGCCATCCGCAGCTACGTCCAGGGTTTTCGCGAACGCAGCGGCATGGAGGTCAAGCTTCTACTGCCGCGCTCCCTGCCCCTGCTGTCCGCGGGAATCGATCTTGCCTTGTTCCGCATTCTCCAGGAGAGCCTCAATAACGCGCGCCTGCACTCCGGCAGTTCCAGGGTAATCATTCGCGTCCATGTTGACGATGACAACCTGCTTCTCACCGTCAGGGACTTTGGCCGAGGATGGCAAGCGTCGAAGCGGCGCAAGAAGACGCCCGGGGTTGGCATCGCCGGCATGCGTGAGCGGGTCCGCCAATTGGGCGGTCGGCTGCAGGTGATTCCTGACAAGGGCGGGACCGTTGTTCATGCCTCCATTCCCTTGCCCGCGGCGGACCACGGCTCCCTTGCGGATTGCGAACCCAGCCCGGTCATTCCTGCCGGACGCTAGCCCACACTGCCGGCGGCGAATTACAATTTCATGGCGCCAGCCCATGCTGCAACAGCCTGCCAGTACGATCGCTTCCGCCGAGCCGGTGGCTGCTCCGCGGCGTGATTGGCCCTACATCCTGCTCGCCCTCTTCTGCGGGGCGCTCATCGGCTATTTTCAGGTGCACTGGCAGGAACTTGCCATCTCCGCCCTGCTGGTGTCCATGGTGACCATGTCTTTGGGCGCCGTCAGGCCGCGGCGGCCGTGGTTATGGGCCCTGCTGGTTGCCCTCGGTGTGCCCGCCGCGCAGTTCCTTGCCTATCTTGGACGTGAGCATTTCACCCGCGGCGCCACTTTCGCCTCCTTCGCCCTGCTCGCCCCGGCTTTTGTCTGCGCCTACGGCGGGTCCGTCGGGCGAAAATTAGTCGGCGAGTTGCTCAAGGGCTGACTTCCGCCTTCGGTCCAGATATTCATCCTGGCACCCCGAACCATGCTGTTAACACCTTTGCTACTCCCTTTCCACAACGCGATACCGCTATTCTCGCCCCATGGTATCCCTGACGGTGCTGGCCAGCGGCAGTCGTGGTAACTGCAGTGTCCTGGCCAGCTCCCGTACCCGCATCCTGGTCGACGCCGGCCTCTCCTGCCGTGAGATCTTCCGCCGCATCCATTTCACCGGCGATCATGCCCTGAATCTTTCCGCCGTCCTCATCTCCCACGAGCATTCTGACCATGTCAGCGGACTGGCCGTGCTGGCGCGCAAGCTGAACATTCCCGTCTACATGACCGGCGCCACCTGCCAGGCATGGCGCAGGTGGGCGCGAGACCGGCACGACGGCGTCAAACCCGAGCTGCCGCGCCTGGAAACCTTTGCCGCCGGCCGCAGTTTCACCATCGGCGACATCACCGTCGCCCCCTTCACCATCCCCCATGATGCGGCTGACCCGGTGGGCTTCACCTTCCGTGCCGAGGGGGTGAAGATCGGCATCGTGACCGACCTGGGTTACATGCCGGCCAGCGTGGCCGATCATATCCGCGGCTGCGACGGCTTGGTCATCGAGTCCAACCACGATCTGGAGATGCTGCGCGGTGGCCCCTACCCCTGGGTGGTGAAGCAGCGCGTGATGTCACGGGTCGGCCACTTGTCCAACCAGGCGCTCGCGCAATTTTTTGCCAGCGACTATGATGGAAGCGCCGCCTTTCTGGTGTTGGCGCACCTGTCGGAGCAGAATAACCATCCCGACCTGGCGCGTACCGCGGCGGAACGCGCTCTGGCGCCGCGCCGCGATCTGCTGCGGAACCGTCTGATGCTGGCTTCGCAATGCCGCCCGCTGGAGCCCATCAGGCTGTAGGACATGAAACATTGCACCGATAAGTTCGTAGGGGCAATTCTTGCCGGATGGCGCTATGACATCTCCGGCATCGTGCCGGAGATGCGCGGCGATTACGAGGCGCACTTCCGCGAGTGCGAGTATTGCCGCTCCAAGCAGCGCCTGCACCGCACCATTGATGTCGCCCTCATCATTCTCGCCGCCATTTCCGCCGCCGTTTTCCTGCTCGCCTTCGGCGTCATCCACCACTTCGAGCCCCGCCATGCGTTGTTGCTGGAATTGGCGGCGCTGGCGGGATTCGTCCTTTCCGCGCTTCTCTGGGTGGCGGTGGCGGTCGCCACTCCCGCCCCCCTGGTCATGGTGGATGCGGCGCTCCACGGGGCCCGCGCCGTGCATGACCGCCTTCCCCCCGAAATCCGCCAGCGCATCCCCGAAGAGCTGCGCTTGAAAATCTCCGGCCAATCCTGATCCCCCGTCCCCGGATGGAATCGCTGGCTCATTCCGTCAGCAGGCCGCCAGTCAGCTCCGTAATCTTCTCCACCCGGTGTTCCAGGCACCAGCCTTCCAGGGCGGCGACGATCTTCTCGGTGGCGCAAGGGTCCCAGAAGCTGGCGGTGCCGATCTCCACCGCCGTCGCCCCCGCCAGCATGTGCTCCACCACGTCCACCGCCGTGCTGATTCCGCCGATTCCGATAACCGGGATCTTTACCGTGTGCGCCGCTTCGTACACCATCCTCAGCGCGATGGGCTTGATCGCCGGGCCGCTAGACCCGCCGGTGATGCTGGAGATGCGCGGCCGCCGAGTTTCCGCATCGATGGCCATGGCGACGAAAGTGTTCACCAGAGAGATGGCGTCCGCCCCGGCCTGCTCGGCCACCCGCGCCATCTGCGGAATGCTGGTCACGTTGGGAGAGAGTTTGACGATCAGCGGCCGGCGCGGCACCGCTTTCACCGACTCCACAACCTCGCCCAGCATGATGGCATCGCTGCCGAACGACATCCCACCACGCTTGGTATTCGGGCAGGAGACGTTCAGCTCGTAGGCGGCAATGCCCTCGCCCTCGTTGAGGATGCGGACCACTTCCTTGTAGTCTTCGCGGGAGTAGCCGAAAACGTTGGCGATGACCACGATGTTCTTTTCCTTGTTGAGCTGGGGAAGCTTCTCCTCGACAAAAGCTCGTGCTCCGATATTCTGCAGCCCGATCGAGTTCAACATGCCCGCCGAGGTCTCAAACAGCCGCGGCGGCGGATTGCCCGGCATCGGCTCCCGCGACAGGCCCTTCACCACGAACGCGCCCAGCTTCTGCAGGCTGACCACGTCTTCGTACTCGATGCCGTAGCCGAAGGTGCCGCTGGCGGCGATGATCGGGTTCTTCACTTGCACGCCGGCGAAGCTGACCGACAGGTCCGGCGGGCCCTGCGCCCGGCGGCGTGGCGCCTCGCTCATGGCGTCTTCTCCCTGCGCAGCGCTTCCGTCAGCACCCGCCCCGCCGCCTTCGACGGCGGAGTGATCCCCAGCAGCGACGCCAGCGTCGCGGCCATGTCCACCGGCTCGCAATGCGTCCGGTAAAGCCCCGGCTCGAAGGCGGTCCCGAAAAACGCCAGCGGAACATGCGTGTCGTACCGGTAAGGGGTGCCGTGCCCGGTGCCCGTTGTCCCCGCCAGCGCGAATGGCGGCTCCAGCCCCAGCACCCACCAGCCGTCCAGCGGTGTGTAGCTGTGCAGCAGGCGGCGCCCGCTTTGGTTGGGCGCTACCTCGCCTTCCCGCAACTGTGTCTTGGTGGAGTAGCTGCTGTAGCCCAGCTTCAGCAGTTCCTCGCCCACCATCCGCTCCGCATCCGCCTCCGCGATCTTGTGGCCGGCGAAGGCGCCCGCGTCGAGGAAGAAGTGCTCGTAGTCGTACTCGCTGGAATGAACAAACTCCGAGGCTGGACGATGCAGGCGCCTGGAGATGGCGATATTCAGCTTGCTGAGCAGCAGGAGGACGTCCACCCGCTTGGCGGGGATGCGGTCCTTTTCCCGGACCTCCTCCACGACCGGCGCCACACCGTGGTCGGCGCTCAGCACCAGCCACACGTTCGCCAGGCCAATGCGCTGCCCGAGGAAGGCGAAGAAGTCCGCCAGTTGGCGGTCCATCTCCAGCCACAGGGCGGTCATCTGCGGAGAATCGGGCCCCACCTGGTGGCCGAGAATGTCGTTGGGCGAAAGGCTGATCACCAGCAGATCGGTGGCCGTGCCTTCGCCCAGCTTGGTGTTGGCCACCAGTTCGCGCGCGAAATCCAGTTCGTACTCATTTCCGAAACCGGTGCTCCCGATCACGTCATAGAAGCGCGAGCCGGGTTCGCGCGTCGTGTGCCGAAGCACATGCCCGGCCGCGTCCGTCCAATCCCGGTTCCAGTACTTTTCGGCGTGCCCGCTGGCGTTGAAGTCCTGCGCCCATTGGGGCAGCTTCTTCATGTAGAAGCTCGACGTGATCCATGTGCCGCTCCTGGCGTCGATCCAAAACGCCCCGTCGGCGGCGAAGCCGCCGGTGAGCACCGCCGCGCGGTCTTTGAGCGACACCGTGTACACGCGCGACCGGCTCTGGGTCGCCATCTTCAATTCGTCGCCCAGGGTTTCGCTCAGTAGGTTGCGCGGCGACGCGCTGCTGGCGACGCCCGGCATCCCCACCACCTGCGCGTTGTCGTCGCTGACCGCCGTGATCCACCGATTGCCCTCTTCCTCCCACGTTTGGTTGGCGAGGATGCCGTGCCCGTCGCTGTAGGCGCCGGTCAAAAGCGTCGCGTGGCCCGGCGCGGTTTCGGTGTTGGCGTACTCGAAGTAGCAGCCGGTGAACCACGCCCCGCGGTCGGTGAACAAGCGAAAGCCGCTCGGCCCTAGCGCATCGTGCGCCCGCTCCAGGTAGTCGCCGCGGAATTGATCGATGATCACCACCACCACCAGCTTGGGACGCGCGTTATAGGCGCTGGCCAGTGCCGTGCCGGTGGCGACAAAAAAGAAGAGCAGGAGCGTCCAGAGACGCCGCATGGGGATTTTCATCGCGCCCTAGTGTACCGGAAACCCGTGTCATCCTTGTATCTTCCCCATCAGAACAGTCGTGAGTAGTAGAGACTGTTGCAGTGGGGGAACCGAGGCATCGGTTCCCCGCGGGCGGACGGCTCCCGTTCATCCTGCGGTGTTTCCACCGTCGCTCAGCTCAGGGACCGCTGCCCAAGTCACGTTCGACCGAACAGTCGCATGATTTTTCAATCGCACCTACAAGGAAGGTTACCGTGACGCGAATCATTTGTGGAGTGGATGTTTCCTCTTTCTCTCTGGAGGCACGCATCGGCCGTGAGGGTGTCTTCGCCTCGTTTGCCAACACCGCCGAGGGGATCGCCGCGCTGGCCCGGTTCTGCCGGGCGCAGCAGGTCGAACTGGTGGCCATGGAAGCCACCGGCGGCTACGAACAGCGAGCCCTGGCCCTGCTCTCCGCCCAAGGCCTGGGCGTCGCCATCCTCAACCCTTGCGCGGTGCGTCGTTTTGCCCAGAGCATGGGATTGCTGGAAAAGACCGACAAGATTGATACGGGGGCCATCGCCTGGTACGCCGAAGTCAAACGCTCGAAGCCGGTCGTGCTGTCCTCGCCCACGCAGCAACATCTGCGCGCGCTGGTGACGCGCTTGCGCCAGCTCACCCAACTGCACACCGCGCAACGCAACCAGCAACGGCTCATCACCGACTCCACCGTGCAGGGCTGCTTCGATGAGCTGTTGGCGTTGGTCAAGCGACAGATCGCCGATCTGGAGCGTGCCATCGCCGCCCTGCTGGCCCAGGATCCGCTGTGGCGGGAACTGAATCAGGCCTTCCGCTCCATCAAAGGCGTCGCCGACCGAACCGTCGCCCGCCTGATGGCCGAGATGCCGGAGATCGGCGCGCTTTCCCACAAGACCATCTCCAAGCTGGCCGGAGTGGCGCCCCTGGCGCGTGACAGCGGCCAGCACCAGGGCAAGCGCAGGATACGAGGAGGGCGAGCGAGCGTGCGCGAAATCCTGTTCCTCGTCGCCGGCGTGGTGGCCCGCTACGAAGCGGACTTCCTCGCCTTCCAGCAGCGGCTGCGCGCCGCCGGCAAGCCGCCCAAGGTGATCCGCATCGCGCTGGCCCACAAACTCCTCGTGCGACTCAACGCCAAGGCCCACGAAGTCCGCCAGCACCTGGGGGTCAGCACCGCCGCGGTTTAAGGGCCCGGCGGACAGATTAACCGGCCCGCTGAAAATTAACCTTCGTCGCCGCCGCCGCCGGGGCTGTGGGAAAGCGGGAAACCGTTTCATCGTTTTCCGCTTTTCCACAACCCTCTTCACACAGCAGCTTGACAACCCAGACAGTCGCTGAGCGAGGGTGCGCATTTTGGAACTAATTTAGAGTGACCGCAAGTCGTGGGATTCGGCGGGAAATTGAGGGAACTCGCGGGCAGCGCGGTAGTTAGCAGCGCATCCACCCGCCGCGAAATCGCTGCGCCCGTTTTGCCATTAGTTTAGAGTCGCGAGCGCAACCGGCGGCCATCTCCCTCCGTAAGTCATTGACGCACCGTAGCGCCCGCGTAGGCGCGCGGTGTTTCCAAGCGCAACCAAAATTCTGCCGGCCAGAATACCGCCAACCTGCTGAGGACAAAAGGATAATCCAAGCGCAAACCCGTTCTACTCGCCCAAATCCAAGCGCAATCCGAGCGCAACGCTCCCCTGACCTCTGAGGCACTTGCCATTGACTCGGATGGTACACAAGAAAAGCCGCCCGTTCGCGCCGGCGAAGGGCGGCTTTCCACAGGGGCGCTTGCTGTCACCGCTGGTCCGCGGTCCCTGCGATTTTTTCGACGGTCTTCCAGGTCTTTGCCCCGATCGAGATCGCGGCGTCGTTGTAAGGATCGCCCCGTTGATCGAGGCATCTCGTGTAGGCATCCTCGCCTTGACCTCGCTCTCGCCTGCACGATTCGACGACCTCGAACACCCGGCGGAGTTTCAGCGCGGCGATCGCATCCTGCCGCGTTCTCACCTGGCGTCTCGCCCGATCAATCTCGTTGCGGGCGTTGGCGAACTGCGTGGCGAACACCGCCTCTCCAGGAGACTCGCCAGCCCAGCCCGCCGAGTCGATCGCATCGAGCGCGGTCTCGGCGGCCAGTTTGAAGGCAGGTGTCAACGTCAATGGCCCAGCCGAAGCTTTGCTGGGCGAGGTGTGCGCGTTCTGCGCTGCCACGCTCCCTGTCACCAGAAAGAGAACGAATGCCGCGGCACCGATCAAGACGGCGCGGGTTTTCATATCGCCTCCTCGGCAGGTCCCATTTCGGCGTACGCCTTCAGTACCTTCACAAGTTTTTTCTCGTCGGCTGCAGCGGGCGTGCGCCCACGGCGCCGGGCCTCCTCGATCTTGTCGAATACAATCCCCGCTCGCCGCCGAAAGAACTCGTCGGCTGTCACGCAGACGGCATTACACTCATGCAAATCATAGTCGGCGATCAGGTCCGCCGTGTCGGCGCTGTTCTTCCACGCTGCGCAATGCCGCACTGCCTCGACGAAAGCGCGGGGATCGTTTGCCAGCCCCAGCACGCGCCAGAGTGCCGGGTCTTCCTTCAGCCGGCGCGCGAGGCGCATGAAGTAGGTTTCAAGGTTCGGGCGAAGTTCTTCCGTGTCCCAGCACGACTCGTCGATTGCGCGGGCGATCAGCAGGCTTGCGGGGCGCCGTGTATGCGTTCCGCCCGCTGAGCCGCTAACACCGTGACCGATACGAAGCACGCGACATCGAGACGGTGAACCACGCTGGTGGGAATAAAACCACTGAAAGGCTGGCCACCATACTCAACGCCGCGGTCGAGCAATCGGTTCACGCTGCGGAGCGATCTCTGCAGCGTGTCGAGGTTCTTTCGGTTCCACCCATTGTAGGAAGTTGCCATTTTCGCCTCCGTGGCGGGGCCACCAGGCCCCGCATGAGAGGCACGCTCAGTAGATTAGAATGCGGGCAGCGCGTTGCGTGCCAAGATCACGCTTCCGCTAAGGGGCTTTGCCGCGCGTGTCGAATCGCCCGGCAAGCCTCTCAAGTTTTCTGGGCTGGGCTGTCCCAGCACCTTACCGAACTACCAAGTCCGTGTGACGAAGCTCACGCCGCCGGGTGATTTACCCGGCCTTGCGCTCGGCTTCGCGCCATGCACCGCGGCGTGACCACAGCCCGGCTCGCTTCAGCAGTGCTTTCAGCGCCCAGCGCACGCGGTTGCAATGGCCAGCGTGAGCAGCGCCGGGTTGCCGCCCTGCCCGATCGGCGAGCTCGGCGACGCCAGCCACGCCTCGAAGCGTTCGCGCGTCCAACCGAGCCGGCGCCACAGGTCCTCGATCGGCGCTACAACTTCGGGCGTCGCCATGCTGGGCGGCCTGGCGGAATCACGGCGCCCTTCCATGCCGCATGCTTCCGCGCCCTGGCGGCTGCGCGGGCGTGGCGATCGCCGCCGACGCGGCGGGGTCACTTCCTGGCCGAGCGCGGTCTTGAGCAGATCGACGAGCTGGCCGGCCTCGCGATCGCTGAGATCGCGAAAAGAGGCGATCCGGCGCCCGACGTTGCGGCTGGCCCACGCCAGGCGCTCGGCGCGCGCGTCGCCGCCGGTAACGTCGAGCGAGCGAGCAGCGTAGATGCCGTACAACGTCTGCAGCGCTCGCAGGCGGCCGGGCGAGATTTGTCGAGCATCCATAGCCGCCCGCCCTTACGCCGCGCCCTTCATTGCGGCCCTGAGTTCTCCGATGCGCGCGAACAGCCGCCCCGGCGAGAGATACGGCCGTTTCTGCGGCGAGCGCGCATGTGTATGCCGCCGCGGCGCGCCGATGATATCCGGCAGTACCAGTTCTTCATCCCACGATTGCTGCACCAGCTTGCGCGCTGCGGCTTCGGTCATGCCGGGAACTTCGGCGCGGGCGATCCGCGCGGCGTCCTCCTCGCTCATGTCCTGCAGCGAACTTACGGCATGCAGCCGCCGGTTCCACTGCTGCAGTTCGAGCGCCCGCACCACAAAGAAGCTGCGCCAGGTGTGCGCCCCCTGCAGCAGCATGCCGACGTGAGGCGGCAGGTCGTAGAGCTCGCGAATGGTTTCTAGGCAATCGAGGTCGAGGAACTGCGCTTCGTCGAAAACCAGAAGCGAGCCCTGGCGCAGATCGAAACGAAGGTTGCGGAGAATGCGATCGATGTTGCCGCCCGCCGGCGCGCCACATGCCTCGGCGATACGCTTCAGCAGATCCTGCGGGCGGATGCCGATGCGACAGCGCACCAGGTAGGCGCGTCGGCCGGTGCCGTTTTTTGAGAGCTCGCCGCGGTTCAGTTCGGCGATGAAGTGCTGCGCCAGGCGCGTCTTTCCGGTTCCTGGCGGGCTGTGGAGCACAATCGCTAGGCGTTCGTTCACCGCCCGGTAAAAGTGCTTCGCGTAAGCGCGCACCGTCGCCGTCTCATAGAAGTTCGAAACCGGATCGGAGGGATCGACGGCCAAGGGATGAGCGCGCATGAAGTCCCACGCGGCCTTGCGGAACAGCAGCGACGATTCGGCAATTTCGCCGTAGGCGCCTCGCATGAAGTACTGCAGCGTGGTGCGGCCCTTGCCGATGCGGTGCGCGAAATCCTCTTCCGTCAGGCCGGCGCGACCGCGGTAATCCCTGATCTGGGCGCGCATCGTCTCTTCGTCGGGAAGCATTGCCTCCAGGCGCGAGCGTTGGTCTTCCGAGAGACGCGACATAATTAGTTCTCCTTCATCAGCGCGAGCACCTCGCGCGCATCGTCTTCGACGTAGGTGGGGGCGGCGCTGGGCGCGGTCGCGGCGGCAACCAGCCGCGGGCGCGCGGCCAGCGTCTGCACTGGCTTGGGCGGCAATCCGGCGCGCTGCGCGAGCTCTTCGGGAAAAGTGGGAACGCCCGATCTCACCAGCTCCCAAGCCTGCTTCAGCTCGCGATAGCTGCGATTGCGGAAACGCGAGATTGCCCTGATCTTGTCTTCGCTGACCGGGCCGTGCTCGGCCAGCTCCAGGCAGTGCAGCAGCGCTATCGGTTTGCCGTCCAAATCGAATGCCATCGCGCAAGC
This sequence comes from Terriglobia bacterium, assembly GCA_963740615.1. GTDB lineage: Bacteria > Acidobacteriota > Terriglobia > Terriglobales > Acidobacteriaceae > JAIQGF01. The sequence continues at coordinate 550,285 of CAVUEZ010000007.1, read as the reverse complement.
CACATCGTCCGGATCGCGGGCGATGTAGATGCGCTCGTGGTTCAGCAGGTAGAGCGTCTGCATGGCCGAATCGTCGGCGCCGGTGTAAACCTGATTGCCGAGCTCGATCCGGCAATTCCGCACCACGCGATCTACCCGATCCCAGAACAACCATTCGAACTGCTCCAGGTCCGCCGGCGCCTTGCGCTCCGAAGGCGGCAGCAGTTCGTCCATCACGTCGAGAGGCGCCCGCCCGTTCATGCCGCGGCCCGTGTGGCAATGCGTGGCGTTGAATTCCTTCAACCACTGCGCGTGCAACTGGAAGAAATACGAGGCCGGGCAGGAACGGTGATTCCTGGCGCCGCCCGGCGAGAAATTCCTTGTGCAGATGCTCGGCCTCACGGCAGCGATCGGGGCGAAGCGAAGGCTTGCGGCCGGCGTAGCCATCCCCGAACTGCACGTCGAAGCGCTTGCTGACCGTTGAGAAGTAGCTCTCAATCTGCTTCGACTGAGGATGCCGGGGGGTGCAGTAGGTCACCTTGATGCCGATGCGCGCAAACAGGTGCTGGGCGGCCAGGTCGATCGGCACGCGCCCCAGCTCGTCGAGTTCCCGCGGCGCGCGGCCGTAAGCGCCGCCGACGCTGCGAAAATCTTTCCCATTGTCAACGTAGGCGGAGGCCGGCTTTCCGAATTCACTGATGCCCTGCAGGTAGGCGCGCGCGATGGTGCGCCCGCTCGGCGTCGCCGCCCAGACGCTGCCCACAATCACGCGCGTGCGCATGTCTTCGACTGCCGTCTCCCACGGCCGGAAAGCGGCGCCGGCGGGCAGCGAATCGAAGCAATCGTTGTACACCAGCACATCATAAATGCGGTGATCCGAAACCCACACGTCCAGCGGCCGCATGCGCTCAATGGCGCGCGACAGATACGGCGCGTGCTGCGAATCGTGCTGCTGGCGCGTGAGCCGCGCCGCATCGCGAAGCACACGCGGGAGTGTCGCAATCAGCGCGCGCAAGGTTGAATATGAGGGCGGAGCTCCGCTTTCATCGCCGTCGCTGAAGTGGGGCCACTTGCGCAGCAACTCGCAGTGGATCAAGTGCAGGTTCGGCTCTCCGTTGGCCGCCGTCGCGCCCAACTCGGCATACTTCGCCAGGACAAACCTGGCCGCATGTGGATGCCGCTGCGCGTCTTCGCCCAATAGCGCGACACGCCGGCATCGTCGCGCCGATCGCGCAGCAGGCCGGGCGGGCCGTGTTTTTTCCATGCCGAAAAATAGTTCCAGATCGTCGCCCGGGAGAGTCCGTAGAGATTGCCAAGGTAGAGCGCCAGATCGTCTTTCGTTTGCACTTCGCTCCCATCCGGAAGAGCGAAGCGGGGCCGCTCGCCATCCTCCCACTGCAGCAGCGGGGTGATGATGGCGAAGCGCTCGCGCACGCGCGATTGTTGCTCCGCGTCCAGGTTCACCAGCGCCTTTGAGTCGAGCACCGGAACACCTTCGAACAGGGTGGGCTGACTCGGATCGGAAACGATCAGCGCCGCTGAGACCGCCGGGCGCTGTTGCTGCTCGAAGTATTTCATCTGCGCCGCGGGGCTCAGGCTCTCCACTGAGAATTCGCGATTCGGGCGGCCGTTGCGGCTCTTACCATCGGCGTAGCGCCAGCGCAGCTCGCCGCTGTTCGCCTTCGCATCCAGCGTGCGCGGGCTGCAGCCTTCCAGTTCGCAGACGCGCTCTTTCGAGAGCCAAATCGAGGCGGTCATAGTGTGCCCGCCTTTCGGCGGCGCGCCGCGCGGGCTTGCATGCGCAGACGACGGCGGTACTCAGCAACCGTCACGTAGGACGGCCATGGCGGTTCTACCATCGTGCGCAGCAGTTCATGGATGCGCCGCGCCGAGAGTCTTTTTTTAAGCACCAGCGGAGCAGCGATTTGCGCCGCGTCCTGGCGGCGCATGAAGTAGCTGTCCGCGCGGCGCCGCCGGCGGCCTGCTGGCGCTGCAATTCCAGCACCTGCGACACCGCCAGGAAGCGCTCATGCGCGGAAAGCTGCTTCGACGCTGGGGCGCGCCCGCTCATGCGTGTTCCTCCTCGATGAGCTGATGTCTCAATCTTTCTCGCTCACGCTGATCGCTCGCCGCCCTGAGTTCCTTTTTGGCGAATTCGACTAAGCGTCGATTCCGAGATCCCATTACGTGTACTCGCAGTCGTTCGTCTCCGGTGGCCTCACAGAAAGCGTCGATCCATGCAGCCGGGAATCGTGCGGGGACCCTCGTTTGAGCGTCGCCCTTGCTTAGCGAAGTGAAATCGTCCAACATAAAGCGCGTCACGGTTCGCCCGAGGGCTCTACTCATTTGTTCGCAGATTTCTTCCCGCGATTTTGCGCAGCTGCGAATTACGCACGCGACGAGCTGGCGGACCGCCGCGTCGGCATCACGTTCGGGGTGCTGATTAGTATCGGTCGGTGCAGCGATAGCGGGCGACTCCGAATCTGCGGGCCGCTTTGGGAGTTGAATATTCATAACTTCAAGTTTCAAATACAGACGGATTTTGCGCCGCCCTCGTGGCGCAGTCAAGAGAAAAATGGCGAAACCTAGCAAGCCCACCGAATGGGCAGAGAAAATTCGAGAACTGTTGGAGGCTGCCGACCTCAGTCAAGTCGAGCTTGCGAACAGACTTGAGTCCGATTCAAGCCAGGGGACGGTCTCGCAGGGAACGGTTTCAAATTGGCTGCGGGCAGCGGGAAACTATGCGCCGTCTTCCAGAATGTTCGCGCAGCTAGGCAATGTTGCCGTCGAGTACGGCCTCGATCCTTTGTGGTTTTGGGAACAGGCTGGCTTTGACCAGAGCGCCGCCATTTCTCTTGCCGAGCAGATGTTGAAGAAGATGCGCAGGAAAGCCGCGCCTAGCGAGATCGTCGGGATTCCGCTGCTCTCGATCCAGCAACTACTGCAAGGGGAGCAGGAGGAAGCAGCAAAAAAGCGGGCATACCCGCTACCGGCAAATCTCCTCACTAATCCTTTATCGACAGTCGCGATGGTCGTAGGGGAAGAAGCAGCGGTTCCCTTCGCCGCCGGCGACGTCGTCGTGCTGGACCGCGCCAGAATCGACCTTCAATCTCTGTGGAATAAGGTGGTGCTGGTTCACCTTGACCCTTCGATGTCACCGACTTCGATTGGGATACGGGAATGGCGCAAAGGTCTGTGCATGGGAGTCCTGACGTTCTCAGAGCTGGCTTGGGACCGCTATTTGTGGGGCGCCGCGCTGGGTCCGCTGGGCTCTTTCAAATCTGAGCCCATTGTGATCGGGTATAGGCACTCGGGAGCGCATAAAGAATTCCTTCGGGAGCATTTGGCGTGGCATCTGAGAAAAGCTTCAATCGGGCGGGCAATCGAGCGGGAATTCCGAAAAGGGAGTCCTGGCGCCGCCTTAGCTGCCGGGATTGATAGACGTATCGCTGAGGCGATGCTAAACGATCCAGAGCCGGATGAAGAGGGACTCTACGAGCGCGAGCGCGAGGCGGCGCGCAAGAATATTAAGCCCACTTCCGGCTGCACGGTGATCGGCCGCATGGTTGCGTGGTTCAGTGCCGAGGCCGGTGAGAAATGAGCACGGCGCTCATTTACTACGCTGGTTCCCCTGCGGGCACGATCGAGCCCCAGCTCTCCCGCCGTGGCAAGCTTTTGCGGTATGAGCATCGCCGTCGCTCCCGTGCTCTCCTCCAATTCAGACCTGCAAATCAGTACCACAACGGCCGCTCGGATGTTGTGTGTTTCGAGTGCGACCGTGAGGCGATATGTGGAGTGCGGCTTGCTCCGCGCCTACAGGCGGCCCGCCGGCGCATGGCTACGCGTCTCGAAATCCTCGGTACTGGAGTTGAAAGAGAAACTTCTGCGGCAAGTTCTGCAACAGGAACCATTGCCGTGAGCGCTGGCAGGGGTGGCCGGCGCTGCTTGGAAGTCGTTGACCTGGACGCCTCTGCAAACCTGCAGGGCCTGCCCAGCGGCCCACGCTTTTCGGCCCCTCGTGGCCGGCGGCTAAACCTCCCCGTGAATTCGGGCGTGGGCCGTTTTGAGTCGTTACTGGTTGCTGTCCCATGTTTCCTCCGACCGCGCGTCGGCATTGGAGCATCTCTGCCGGCGCGCGGGTTTTTGGTGACGTGCGGGCGCAGCACGCTTTCGCCGCCGAAACAAGCCCAACAGCAAAAAATGAACCAAATTGGTAACAGTGGCCCCGCAGCATGGCCCCCCGAAAGCGCGACACGTCGCAGGGTCCTTAGAACGCCAGCAATGGCCATCGTAGGAGCGGGTCAGACCCGCCGCCTGGAGGCAGCGTGAACATCCAGCGCTACCAAGATTCGCGCGGTTATCACCTACACGGAGCCAGCAAGGTAATGAGACGATTGGTTCTAATTCTGCTGCTTTCCTTGACCTGCTTCGCGCAGGAAATCAACGTTCGCCATCATCCGGCGCCGGCTCCGTCCGGGTGTACCGGCTATCTCGTCTGTCAGAACTTCGAAGGCACAGGCTACGACAATGGGGAAACGTGGACTTCGGAATCCCCGACCGTGCTCGATCCCGACTATGCCACCGCTCCCCTGCTCGGCTCGCAATCGCTGCGGGTATCGGAAAGCGGAGGAACCGCCAAGGGCGCGTACAAGGATTTCACCGTGGGCGCGCACAAGTACGGGTTCTTCATCCTCAAGATGACCGCCATCGGCAGCGGCAGCAACACCTTTCTCATGCTCGGCAATGGCAGCGGCCCGTGGGCTTATATCTATCGAAACGCCGCCGACGGAGCGCTGAAGGTTTACGTTGGTGGGACCCTGACCGGAACCGTTACCATCGACCCAGGCACTGCGTACAACGCATGGTGGGAATACAGCAACAACTCCAGGTTCCGCATGTGGGTCAGCACTAACACCACCAAGGGCACGGCCGTAGTCGATAACCCGATCGGTGACAACGGCAGCATCAGCCGCATGTGGCTCTCCGCCAACGACGGCGGGGACAACCTGTTCGACCATGTCCACGTATCCGACAGCGACATCACGGGGGTGCCGTAGTGCGGCGTGGCGCTTGACGGCGCAGCGCCGCCCGAGATCAAGGGCCTGGCGGATGTCCGCTTCGCGCAGTTCAGCGACGATGCGCGGCGCGCGGTGGTCATCGATTTCGACGAGCCGATCACGGCTCGGCAGACGCAGGAGAAGAGGACCATGAATTTCAACGCCACTCCCAGCCTTGGGATCGATCAGAAGTCCGTCGCCTTCGCTGAAGCAGCGCAGAAGCGCGCGAATGAGAAGAACATTCCCTACGGCCAGGCGCTCACTGAGATATACGCCGATGATCGCGCCGCGAAACGGATCGTGCAACTGAGTGAGGCCGTCGCCTTCGTTCCTGGTTCGGTTGCGCGCGCTGAAGCGGCAACAGAGCTGGCGGCCGAGCGCGGCATCAGTTTTGGCGAAGCACTGGGGGAAGTCGCACACTTGGATTTCGCAGATGCCGCGCCGCCGTTTGTGCGCCAGGACGGGGCAAAGCGGGAAGTGCTTATCGCGGCGGTGCAAGAAGGTCAGGTGGTTCTCAACGCCGGCACCGCGGCGGGTCTCAAGGTGGGCGACGTGCTTAGCGTGCAGCGCCTGAATCGCGAGATTACCGATCCCGCCACCGGTTCATCGCTTCGGAAGATTTACCTGCCCGTAGGCGATGTGCAGATCACGAAGCTGGACGATCTCTCCGCCGACGCCGAAGGCACCAGCGGAGGCGGTTTTAAAGTGGGAGACGTTGCCACGGTGGCATCGCGGGGTGATTGAGCCGAGTCCGCAACGGCCAAAAGAGATCGAGGACGGAGGGAGTTGTGAAAACGGAACAAATAAAAAGGCAAATCAACGAGGCCGATGCTTTACTGGCCAAGGTCGAACAATCGCGGAGCGGGCATGCCGCAGCGATTGCCGATTACGAGCGCCAGCGCCAAGGACTTGTGGTGGCCGCGCGCGCGCGCGGCAATGCTGATGCGCAGCAGCAGATGCGCCAGTTGGCGGACAAAATCTCCGACGAACGGCGCGACGAAAACGAAGACGCCTCAGCCGTGGCCCAGATCAGCAGTGAGCTTTCGCTGCTGCGTTCCGACCTGGCGAAGGCCGAGCGAGAGGATCGGCGCAGGGAATTGCGCAAGCTCATTACGGATTGCGCCGCCGCTAATCGCGAGGGGCGCATTGTCGAACAGGTCCGTGCGCTGGAGGGCGAAGTGGAAAGCTGGCGGGCCGACAAGAGGGCGATCGCCCTTGCCCTGGTGCAGTTCGACGGTCGGCTGCGGGGCGCGGACGGCGGGGGGAATGAACCTGTCCGGGTCGATTACGGCACCAAGGCCGACCTGCAAAGGTTTGCCGCAAATGCACCGAGGATCTTCACTTCTGCCCTGGCTGCGCTCGACGGCCTGGATTCTGAAGCGTGCGAGCCCGCAACGGCGGCGGCAGATTAGCGAAACGTGTTTTGCCGGGGCGGGGAACCGCCCCGGTCACTTGCCTGTCTCGGGTCCTGTGTGGTTCTTTAGGGCCGTCTGGTTTTAGCGATCGCAGCGTGCTACGGCGGTCGCGGGTTTCGCAGACGCTACGCGAGCCCAATCGGTAACGAGGTCCTTCACCTCGAAATGCTTCATTTCGAATCCCACGGTGGAGGAACCTTCTTGTCACGCAAACACGCGCCGCGTCGATCACATCAACACAATCTGACCATTGTCACGTCCGTGGAGCGGACGCGGATCGCCGGCCAACCCCTGAGGTGGTATTGCCAGGACTGCGGCGCCTGCGGGCGGGTCACTTTCAACGGCGCCGAGAACGTGGAATCGCTCGCGGCCGTTGCTAACGCAAGCACAGCATCGGCGCTGCCGAGGCCCTGGCCGCGAATCCGGAACGCTATGGGCAAGGTTCAGCCCAAGGTCTATGCCGCGGCACTCCCTAACCAACTGGAGACGGAACCGATTTCCGCAGCTCACCGGGGGCTGTCGCCGGCGTGCGCGGGCCAACCGGTGATCGACCTGGCCGGGCTTGGCGGCGGCGCCGACACAATGATCGTGAAGGTGCGCGAGCAAGGCGGCGAGTATATCGCCACCTGTGCCGGCCGGTGCCGGCGCGCGCACGGGGCGACCGCTGCTGAAGCGATCGCGACTCTGCGGAAAGCAATCGAGGAGGCGAACGCGCCCGCCGGCGTCTGAAACAATGCCGAACAAGGTCCAAATCGAAGTCACGCTCGACGACAGCGACGTGCAAGCGGGGATGCAGAGAGTCAACCGCCAGTTCGATGTGCTGGCGGGCGGCGCGCAGCGCGCGACGAAGACCGGAACGGATGGATTCAGCCGCATGCGCCAGGAGCAGGAGCGCTCCGTCGGTGCGATGCGCCTTGCGAACCAGTATCTCGGCATCCAACTCCCCCGGACGATGGTGCAGTGGATCAGCCAGAACCAGGCGGCGGCCTCGGTGCTTAACAGCGCCTTTAATTTGACGCTTCTGGCCGGCTTCGGAGCCGCGGTTGTCGCGCTGCTGCCCAAAGTCGCCGACCTGGCCGACGCGGCGGCCGGCTTCAGTTCGGAGATGAAGCAGGCGTACGAAAACGCCAAGAAGGCCAACCTGGATGCGCTTTCCAGTCCGGTCACGGCGGAGATTGGCAGACAGAACCTTCGCTCGATTAACCAGCAGTTGGAGGCGCGGAAAAAATTCATCGACACGTACAACGAGGAGATCGCGCTAAACCAGGACCTGACCGGGTTCGGCGCGCAGCTCAACGAGGAGGACGAAAAGAACCTACAACTGCAGCAGAAGCGGATTGAGCTACTGCCGAAACAGGCCGGTCTGGAGGCCGCGCGCGGGGCGGCAATCCTCAGGGCGCAGGCGGAGGCCAACGCCGCCGGGCTCCAGGGATATGCTGCGCTCGCCCAGCAACACGGCAGCGCCCTGGATGCGCTTCGAAACGGCCTGGCCACGATGCAGATCGGTCAGGGAGCGTATGACTCCCTCGTAGCCTCGGAGAGCAAGAGATATTCCGGGGTGGCGGGCGCACTCGCCGAACAGAACGCGGACGCGACCAGGAAACTGCGCGACCAGGTTGTGCAGGCGTGGCTCGATGGCGACGATCAGATTCTCGCCAAGGAGCGGGCCACCTACGCCGAGCTCGATGACATGGTTAAGCACACGTTGCTGACCTCGAAGGAGGCCGAAGCGCAGCGCGTTCTCTACCATCAGCAGGCCGCCGATCAAATCTTGAAATTGGGCATCAAGGAAGCGCAAGCGCGCGGGGAAGCCGAGCGGAGCGCCTTGGCTTTGGTGCGAACTGCCGCCGCCGGCGCGCAGGCGGAAAGCCTGAGAGGCTTCGCGGCCATTGACGCGGCCACTCAGGCGCAGATGAAGCAACTCGGCGAAGCTTTCGAGAAGGCGACGCAGGGCATCACCGGCCCCGCCCTTTCCAATCTGCAAGATGAGCTCACCAGCGTTTACACGAAGATCATCGAGAACGCGGAGGAGAAGAAGAACCTCATCTTGCAGCGCGCCGCCCTGGACACGGTGCAGATCGAGGAGCAGGCTGCCCTCGCCATCGCGCCGCCGTGGGAGCGCGCCTATGCGTCGATATACATCGACGCGGTGGACCGGGTGCAAGCGATCGACCAGACGCTGGGCAGGCACGTCGAAACGCAGGAGCTTGCCGCGCGACAGGTTCAGGCGGTGTGGCAGGAAGCCGCGGGCAAGGTCCAGGACGAATGGCGAAACGCATTCGAGGAACTGTTCAGCGGCGGCGTCGCGCAATATCTGAAGAAGCGGGCGACCGAGTTTGCTGCCGACCTGGCGACCCGCCTCACGCTGCGGAGCGGCGCGTCTTCGTTCCTCGGTCCTCTGCTGGGCTTGCCGGCGGGCGTGCCGGGCGCGGTGAGTGCGACGAACGTCGGCTTCGGGCAAACCAGCTTCGGCGCGGGGACTGCGGGCCTGGGCACGTTGCTTCCCGCGCTGGCCGGCGCCGGCGGCCTGGCCATTCCCGGCGTTACCACGGGAACCTTCGGCGCAGGCACCGGACTGAGCGCGTTTCCGGCGCTGGCGGGCGCGCCCGCGCTGGGCCAGTTCGGCGGAGGAACCAACGCCACCGGGTACAACATTTCCGCCGTCGATCAACTGCTCGGCATCAGCGGCGCCAGTTCAATCAAGGTGACCACCGCCAAGACCGGCGCGGGCCTGCTCAACAGCGGCGCGCTGGCCGGGGCGTTGCCGCTGATCTCGGCGCTGCTGGGCGGCAAAGTCGGGGGCACGGCGGGAACGCTGGGCGCGGGAATTCTGGGCACCATGGCGCTGGGAGCGTTCACCAACGTGCCGCTGATCAGCGGGCTGATGGGCACCGCGGGCGGCGCGCTGCTCGCGGGCCTGGGCGGCGGCTTGTTGGGCTTCGGCATCGGACAACAGCACGGCGCGCTGGCAGGCTCGCTCAGCGGCGCGCTCACCGGACTGCTGATCGGCGGGCCGATCGGCGGCATCATCGGATTGCTCGGCGGACTGTTCGGCGGATTATTTGGGGGATCGAAACGCCGCCAGCAGGCCGAGGCTTACGCCAGCCAGCAAGCGGCGGAGATCGATAAAGTCGTCGCTTCCTTCAAGGGCTTCCAGATCGACTACGCTTCCGCCACTTCGCAGTTGCAGCAAATGCGCAGCGACGCGCAGCAGCAGCTCGGACAACTGAAGAAGGAAGGCAATCAGGCTTACCAGAACATTCTGGCGCCCAAGTTCGACAACGCCCTCAAAGAGTTGGACACGGTGAATCACGAGCGCGAGCGCCGCATGGGGCTGGTCTTCGGTCCGCCCGAATTCTCCAGCGGCGGCTACACCGGCAACGTGCCCTGGGCGGGTGGATGGGGACTGCCGCCGGGCGCCGCCGGCATCGTGCATCCGGGCGAGTACGTTTCCGATCCGCAAACCACGCAACAGTTCCTACCGCAACTGGAGATGATGAGCCGCGGCGTCGCGCCCGGCGGTGGGGAAATACACCTGCACTTCCATACGATCGACGGCCCCAGCACGAAGCGCTGGTTGAACAACGGCGGTGGGGTGGAAGCAATCATGGATGCCGTCCGACGCGGCCAGCAGGAGGGACGCTGGTGAGCATCGGAAGCGCGAGTTTCGAAACGCCAGAAACCCAGAGAGCAGAAGGTACAGACCTGTGTCTGAGTATCGCCTGACCGAAGCGGACGCGAGACTCCTGGAGGCGTTGAAGGCTGTTGTTGTGCGGCCTCTATTAGCCGCTCAACTACTAAACGCCGCCAGGATAGACCAGTTGCTTCACCATCTGCGCGGCGATCCAATCAGTACCCAAGGCGTCACGCAAATCACGTTTGAGGACTTCGGTGAGCTGTGGGCTGCGGTCGATAAGTTCTTTGACCTTGCAGAGGCTGAAGGTCGAACTGGCGATCGGGCGTTTAATCTACATGGCCTTCGCATTGTTCGGTCTGCCGAAAGCGATCAGGGCGAAAAGGAAGACCAGTGAGCACTGACTGGACCAGCACGCGCGAGGCCGCTGCCATGCTGGGGATCAGCGTTCGCGCCGTGCGCTCCTTGGCGCACGAGGGGAAACTCAACTGGCGTCGCGCGCCGTCTACGCGACGGGTGCGAATCCGCCCCGACATGCTGGATGTTGTGACTACGCGGGATGCCTCAGCCGTTCTGGGCGTGAGTGTCGCCACTGTGCGCGCTCTCTGCCATCAGGGCGAGTTGAATGGCTGGCGACTCACTCCGCGTGGGTTGATGAGGATCTATCGGGCATCGCTGCAGGAATTAGTTCGGTTGCTGGAGAGTGAGCCCAGCGATCGGCGGCGTATGCCTGCGTGCAAACGCGCGCGTTACGAATGGCTGGTGAACCGGCTGCCTGGACGGCGACCGGGTGCCCGCCGTGGACGGCGATAGCAATTCGCCTTCCAGTCCGCGCCGCGCGGCTAGAACGTCGGGTTTGAGAGCCGGTCTCGCAAGCCGACGCATTTGTGTGTCTGGCCGAACTGAGCCCCGTCACTCTAAAATACCGGCATCACACTCTAGGATTACGGCGCAAAGACTCTAAAATAGCGAGCGCGGCCCCAGAGGGCGCACGCCCGAGTCGAAGGACCCTTGCGGTTGAGCTGTCGGCTCGAATGCCGGTGAGGCATTTCAATCACAAACTCCACCCGCGCTACTCCCGAGGGCGGCGTTTTCACTGCCGGGAAACAACCGGCAGACCGATAGACCGACAGACCGGCAGACCGAAAAACCCTGCTGATAAACTATCTCCCCTATGCTCGACCTGAACTTCGTGCGCGGCAATCTGCCGCTCATCGAACGCAAGCTGCGCGACCGCGGAATGAACCCGGAAGAGGTGCTGCGCGACTTTTCCGCCCTGGACGCCCGCCGCCGCGAGCTCATCACCGGCATGGAACGGCTGCGCGCCCTGCAGAACAAGGCCTCGGAGGAAATCGCGCGCCTCAAGAAGGACAAGCAGGACGCCTCCGCGCAAATCGCCGAAATGCGCCGCGTCCACGAAGAAGTTGCGCAACTCGAAAAGCAGGTGGCCGAAGCAGAACCCCAACTGCAGGACATCCTCACGGACCATCCCCAACCTGCCGCACGATTCCGTTCCCGTCGGCCACAGCGCCGAACAAAACGTGGAAGTCCGCCGCTGGGGCTCGCCCCCGCAATTCGATTTCATTCCCAAGCCGCACTGGGAACTGGGCGAGCAGTTGGGCGTGCTCGACCTGGAGCGCGCCGCCAAGCTGGCGGGCGCGCGCTTTGCCGTCTACTGGGACCTGGGGGCGCGCACTGGAACGCGCGCTCACCAATTTCATGCTCGATCTGCACACCCGCGAGCACGGCTACACCGAAGTCCTGCCGCCCTTCATGGTCAATGCCGACTCGATGTACGGCACCGGCCAGCTTCCCAAGTTCGAGGCCGACCTGTTCAAGGTTCCGCACGGCGACAAGAGCCTCTACCTCATCCCCACCGCCGAAGTTCCGGTCACCAACCTCTATCGCGACGAGGTGCTCGACGCCGCCGCCTGCCCGTCCTGCTCACCGCCTAGACGCCCTGTTTCCGCAGCGAGGCCGGCAGCTATGGCAAGGACGTGCGCGGCATCATCCGCCAGCACCAGTTCCAGAAAGTCGAGCTGGTGAAATTCGCGCGCCCCGAAACCTCCTACGACGAACTGGAAAAGCTCACCGCCAATGCCGAGGAGGTGCTCCAGCCGCTTGGGCCTGCATTACCGCGTGGTCGTGCTCTCGACCGGCGACATGGGATTCTCCGCCGCCAAGACCTACGACATCGAGGTCTGGCTGCCCGGCCAGCAGCTTTTTCGCGAAATTTCTTCCTGCTCGAACTTCGAAGCCTACCAGGCGCGCCGCGCCAACATCCGCTGGCGCCCGGAAGGCAAGGGGAAAACCGAGTTCGTGCACACCCTCAACGGCAGCGGCCTGGCCATCGGACGCACCTGGCTGGCTGTGCTGGAAAACTATCAGCAGGCCGACGGCAGCGTCGTCATTCCCGAGGTCCTGCGCCCCTACATGGGCGCCGACCGCATCACGCCCAGGAAGTTCTAGACTTCTAAAGAATCCCTCTTGCGGAAGGAGGTCCCGTGTCCACACTTCGCGAGCAACTGGAGCGTATCAAGGAGAATACCAAGAACCGCATCCCGCCTGATGCCCTGCGCGTTGTTGACCGCGCCCGGGAGGAACTCATACGCTCGGGCATCGCCGAGCGCGCTCTGCGCGTGGGCGAGTTGGCCCCGGAATTCACCCTCCCCGATGTCGACGGCGCGCCCGTCAGCTCCGCCGCGCTGCTGACGCACGGTCCCCTGGTGGTCAGCTTTTATCGCGGCAAATGGTGACCCTACTGCAACGCGGAGCTGGCAGCTCTGCAACATGCGTTGCCCGATATGCAGGCGCTTGGCGGCTCGCTGGTGGCGATTTCGCCGGTGCTGCCCCAGTACTCACGCGAGATGAAGGCCCTGCAGAAGCTTGCTTTCCCCATCCTGCATGACCGGCACAACCAAGTCGCGCGCCAGTTCCGCCTGGTGTTTCGCCTGCCTGACGATCTGCGGCAGGCCTACCTGGGCATCGGCCACGACCTGGAAAAATATAACGGAGACGATTCCTGGGAGTTGCCCATTCCCGCCTCTTACGTGATCGGCCGCGACGGCATCGTCCGCTACGCTTCCGCGGATCCGGATTACACTCATCGTCCCGAGCCCGGCGACATCCTTCAGGCGCTCCGGCTGAGCTGACGGCGCGGCCGGCTCCCCGATTCCCGCCGTTGCCAACCGGCTCCCTTCGTCACTACACTTAACCCGACCGCACCATGTCCCGCATCTGGAAGACAATCCGCGGCTACATCCTCTGGACCTACGACCGGGGGACCATGCAGTATGACGTCATGGTCACCCTGATCCTGGCCTTCATTTTTCTGGCTCCCTATGGCTTGAATTTCAAAGACAAACCTGTCGAGCGCGCTTTGCATCAGACTGAGGTAGTCGTTACTCCCGACGGCCAGCGTGGGTTTATTTATCAGATCGATGCCTCGGCGGTTCGCGGCGATCCGGCGTCGTTCGAGACGGACTTGCTGCGCATCATCGAGCCCATTGCCGGCGAGGTCGAGATCACGCGTTACGAGCCGGTGCGCGACGCCAAGGGTCACCTGGTAGCCTACAAGGTGTGGGTCACGCGCTAGCAATTTTTTCGGCAGGTCAGTCCTTTACGACGACAGCACAACTGAAACCGGAAACTGGAAACTGTTCTGCATGAAGCTCGCTTCTCTGCTACTCCTTCTGTTCTGCGGCGCGGCTTTCGCGCAGGCGCCCGCGGCCGGCTCGCTGCAAGCGGTGCTGAACGCCATGGACCGCGAGGCCGCCGCTTTCCAAACCACCGAGGCGAATTTCGTCTGGGACCAGTACACCAAGGTCGTCGACGAGCACGACCTTCAGAAGGGCACCGTCTATTACCGCCGCAGCGGCGACAGTGTCGAGATGGCGGCCAATATCACCGACCCTGCCAGGAAGTACGTGCTCTTCAGGAACGGCAAGGTTGAGGTCTACCAGCCGCAGATCGAGCAGGTCACCGAGTACAACGCCGGCAAGAACAAGGACGAGTTCGAGAGTTTTCTGGTGCTCGGCTTCGGAGGCCGCGGCCACGACCTGCTCAAGTCCTTCGACGTGCGCTATGCCGGCACGGAGAGCGTCGAAGGGGTGCAGGCGGCCAAGCTGGTGCTCGCGCCCAAGTCCCCCAAAGTGCGCAACATGTTCCAGCAGATTATTCTCTGGATCGATCCCGCGCGCGGCATCTCCGTGCAGCAGCAGTTCGTGGAGCCCAGCGGCGACTCTCGCCTGGCCAAGTACAGTAACATCCAGCTCAACCAAAGGATTCCCGACAGCGTTTTCAAGCTGAAAACCACCGGTAAGACGAAGTGGGTGCGCCCGCAAGGCGGCTAGCGGAGCACCGAGCGCGAATCATTCCGGGACTGCACCGGAGTGGAGGCACACTAGGGTTATTTTTCCCGGCTCGGCCCGATTCTTTTCTGGAACCCGAGTTGGGCCGGGCATATACTCACACGGCATCCTGGGGCTAGGTTGCTCCACCAGGCAACAGGAGACGGCAAAGGATGCGTCCAATGCTCGTTGCTCCGGCATCGAGCCGAGACTGAATACTATGGCCAAAGTTTTTACCATTCCAGTCAAGCCCGATCCCACCAAGCGCCGCAACAAGCGCGACAGCAGCCCCGACCCGCGTTACGTCGAGGGCCAGCGCCTGCTGGTGGAAGCCATGAAGTACCTGGCGCAATCCAACAAGGAAGCCAATCGCGCCGCCATCGACTTTCTCTTCGAGCACTTCCAGACCAACTTCCGCATCAGCGACTCGCCGCTGGCGACGTAGAACCTATTTCCGCGGGCGCAGCGCGTAACTCGCGCCCGGCATGCCGCTGTTGAGGAACCAGGAGTCGAGCTCCGCGCCGGCTCGCGCCAGCTCTTCCGCCGGGAAGAATTGCTGCACGCCCTCGAACAGTTGCCGCTCTTCTTTCCTCACGTGGGCCGCGAGGCTGGCGGCAAAGAGCTGGATCTCGGGAACGGTAAGCCGGCCGGCGGCAGCTCCGGCGGCGTACTGGCGCAGGGAAGCGTGCTCCACGCGGAGTTCATCCACCAGGTTGCGCAGCTCCGGGGAGCGCCCGGCGAAGGGGAACAGCACCTTCTCCTCGGCCTCGAAGTGAAAGCGGATCTCGCTCTCAAACAGCCGTGCGATCTCCTGCTGGAAGTGCTTCGGGTCGCCGGAGCCCAGTCCGCGCTCGATTTCGACGCAGAGCGCCAGCGCATGCTGATGCTGATGGGATAGCGGAATCAGGTTGCGGTCGCGCAGCATGTGTCTATTATGCCTGGCGTTCCGGATTCGCGTTCCGCCTTTGGCCGCTAACCCTCGGCGACAGCCTGGCCAAGTATACCTATCAGTTAACTACGCACTGGTTACTCCCCACCCCTCCCCCCTGTATAGTTATCCGTCAACCTCAACACAAGTGTCCATTTTTCAGCAGGTTAAGCCGGAAAATGGGGTCATTTTGATCCGTCGGGAATCCGTGGGAGATCCGTCGAATTCCGACGGAATTCCGTGGGGTCAAGGAGGGCCTGGGAAGCCGCCAGGAACGCATATTCAGTTGTCAAAGATCTAACCGGGGAGACGTGAAGTTTCATATCCTACACATCACCCTGAACGCAGTCTGCGCACGATTAGTGTACGGGATTCCGCACGTGAGGCGGCAGGAAAAAGACAGGATGGCGAGTTTTCGGATTCCGGTTTGCGGAAATGGGTGGTGGGTTTTAGTTGCCGGGAAGCAATTCAAGATTGCGCGCTCGTGAGGGAGAAGGAACTTCCCCACATTAGCTCGCTGCGCTCGCAAAATGTGGGCCACCCGCGGCTGCCTGCTTTACTAAACCGCCCCGCGCAGCGGACAATGGGTATTTGCCCCATCGCCCGCGGTGCCGTCTGCCGTGGATAAGTAATCATTTTCAGCCATTCGCCACCGTCTGCAAGCGCTGACCGCTGATGGCTGAGAGCTGATATTTTCTCAATCCAGAAAGAGGATGCTGCCTATGCCCGCCAGCGGTGAACTGATCCGCATGATGAACTATGTTGACGACATTACCGCCACCCTCCGCCGCGTGATCGCCGGCATTCCCTTCATGGCCGAGGAGGAGAAGAAGCGTCTGGCCGAATACATGCGCCAGGCCAACGGCGAGTTTGAAGCCCTGATCCAGCGGCTGGAGAAGGAGCCCAAGTAATGCAGGTCCGCACCGTGGCGGTCATCGGCGCCGGCATCATGGGGCGCGGCATCGCCCATGCCGCCGCCCTGGGCGGATATCGCACCGTGCTGGAGGACATCCTGCCCAGCGCCCTGCGCCACGCCGGCGACGAAATCCGCGCCAACCTCGACAAAGCGGTCGAACTGGGCAAGGTCAGCGCCGCCGACGCCAAGGGGCGCCCTGGACCGGATCGAGTATGCGGGCACCGTCGAGGAGGCCGCGCGCGCCGCCGACCTGGTGATCGAAGCGGTTCCCGAGGAGATGGAATCGAAGATCGAAATCTTCACCCTGCTGGACAAGATCTGCCGCCCGGAAACCATCCTCGCCTCCAATACCTCCTCGCTCAGCGTCACCGAAATCGCCTCGGTCACCTACCGGCCGAAAAAATGCGTCGGCATGCACTTTTTCAACCCGGTGCACAAGATGAAGCTGCTGGAAATCGTGCGCGCCCTGGAGACCGACGACGACACCCTGGCCACCGCCGTCGAAGCCGGGCGCCGCATGAAGAAGGAAGTGGTCGTCATCAGGGAATCGCCGGGCTTCATCACCAGCCGCATCAATGCCATGATCGGGAACGAGGCCTTCTCCATGCTGCAGGAGGGAATCGCCACCGCGGAGGACATCGACAAGGCGGTCAAGCTCGGCCTGAATCACCCCATGGGACCGTTCGAACTGGTGGACCTGGTGGGGCTGGACACGCGCCTGCACATCCTGGAGCACCTGCACAAGATGCTGGGCGAAAAATACCGCCCCTCGCCGCTGCTGGTGCAGTACGTCAAGGCGGGACGCCTGGGCCGCAAGGCGGGACGCGGCGTTTACACCTACTCGGAGCAGACGCCTCGACCGCAAGAGGCTGATCAGCCACAATCAGTGGCCGACTTTTCAGTCTGATAAGATGAACACAGATTCACACTGATCAAAACGATTCAGTGTCGTTGATCAGTGGCCGATTTTTCAGTCTGATCAGCCACAGATGAACACAGATTCACGCTGATCAAAACGATTCAGTGTTCATCTGTGTTAATCAGTGGCCGATCTTTCAGTTTTTGGCGCTTTTTCCTGCAACAACTCCCAGGCACGCAGCACGTCTTCCCAGGTGGTCTGCAAGTTGCCAATCGCCACCCGCAAGGTGATCCTGCCATTCAACACGGTGTGCGAGAGGAAGACCTCGCGCGTTCCATTCACCGCCTCCAGCAGCGCGCGGTTTTCGTCGTCCGTGCCCTTGTAGCGGAAGCAGACGACGGAGAACGGCACCGGCGCGACCACCTCGAACCGCGGATCGCGGCCCATGAGCTCGGCGAGCTGTTTTGCCCACGCCATATGCCGGCGCAGCAAGGCCTGCAAGCGCTCGCGCCCGAAATAGCGCATGACGAACCACAGCTTGAGGGCGCGGAAGCGGCGGCCCAGCGGAATGCCGTAGTCCATCAGGTTCAGGGCGCGCGGGTCATCGCTGGGGCGCAGGTATTCGCGGCTCAGCGAAAAGGCGCGCCGCAGGATGTCCGGCCGGCGGGTGTAGAAGGCGCTCAGGTCCACCGGGGTGAACAGCCACTTGTGCGGATTCACCACCAGCGAGTGCGCGCGCTCGGCGCCTTCGAGGATGTGGCGGCATTCGGGCAGGATGGCGGCCGAGCCGGCGTAGGCAGCGTCGATATGCAGCCACAGATTGTGCTGTTCGGCGATGCCGGCAATCGCCGCCACCGGATCGACGCTGGTGCTGGAAGTTGTGCCGACGGTGGCCACCACGCAGAAGGGACGCTTGCCGGCTTCTACGTCGGCCTGGACGGCTTGCGCCAGAGCTTCGGGGCGCATACGGAATTCCGCGTCCACGGGAATTTTGCGGACGTTCTTGTGCCCGATGCCGAGCGCCATCGCCGCCTTGTCGATGGAGGAGTGCGACTCCTGCGAGGCGTAGAGCGTCAGTCCCGGTTTGGCGCCCTCGGTGCGCGCCTCGGGATCGGCCAACTCGCGGGCCGCGGCCACGGCGTGCAGGCTGCTGACCGAAGCGGTGTCGTAGATGATGCCGAAGTAATCGCCGGGCAATCCCATCCACTGGCGCAACCAGCCCAGCGCCACCTGCTCCAGTTCGGCGACCGCGGGCGAGGTCATCCAGTGCAGGCCGTTGGTGTTCAGCGCGGCCGCCAGCGCCTCGGCCAGGATGGCGGGCGCGGAAGCGCTGGTAGCGAAGGCCGCCAGAAAGCGCGGATGGTTCCAGTGGGTGACCGCCGGGAGAACGACGTTCTCGAAATCCCGCAGGATGCTGTCGTAGGGTTCGCCCTTCTCGGGCGCCGAGCGGGGCAGCGCATCCGCCAACTCGCCCGGCTTGACCTTGGGAAGAACGGCGTAGTCGCGCGTGTGCTCCAGATAGTGTGCGATCCAGTCCACGACCTCATGGCCGGCGCGGCGGAAATCTTCAACATAGGCGCTCCACTCCGGCGCGGTTCCCGCATGACTGCTGAACATAAGAGCTCCTGCACTGACAGGTGAACGCTCATTGTAAGGCACAAGGCACAAGGCACAAGGCGCAGGGTGCTGGGGTGAACCCCTCCGTTGAGACAATTTCGATTGGCACACTTGCCGTTCAATGTTCTCTCCTTCTCAAACAGCCTTCTCTCCGTCAGAATGGTCCTCGGCTGGTGAAGCGGAGGCGGGCTCTGGTGGAGACCAACCCGCCAAGGAATAGCCAGCCGGAGACTCATCGAGACGATGGTCGGGGAGCCGGCTTCGTGTCGGCTTCCCGTTACCAGGTTGAATGCCACATCGGATCGATAGATCTCCTCATGCCTGAAAAAACTCATCCTGGGCGCTCCCCGCGGAGCCGTCTCGGTCGTTGTCTGCTCGAACTCCTCCGGCGAGCGGTAGCCCAGCGCCGAGTGCAGCCGCAGACGATTGTAATAGCTGCTCGATGAACTCCTCGATGTTGGCGCGCAGTGATCGAGATCGCGGTACTGGTTGGCGTAGATCTCCTCCCGCTTCAGCGTCTTCATGAAGCTCTCGCAACTGGCGTTGTCGTACGGGTTCGCCGGCCGGCTCATGCTCGGGATCATGTGGTGCTTCCGCAGAGATCCCGACGTAATCGCCGGAAGCGTACTGCACGCCGCGATCGGAATGATGGACCAAGCCCGGCGGCGGTTCGCGCTCGCGCGAGTGCCTTTTCCAGCGCCGCCATCGGCAATCGTGCCGCCAGGGTTCGCTCCAACTCCCAGCCCACCACCTTGCGCGAGAACGCGTCCAGAATCACCGCCAGGTAGACGCACTCGCTCTGCAGCCGGATATAAGTGATGTCGGCCACCCACAGCTGGTTGACTGCCGGTCAGCTTCATCCGCCTGGCCAGATTGAGATAGACCTCCAACTCGTGATCGGAATCCGTCGTCACCACGAACGCCCGCGGCTGCACGGCCAGCAAGTTGTCCTCGCGCATCAGCCGCGCCACGCGCTTGTGATTCACCAGCATCCCGCGGCGGCGCAGCTCGGCGGTGATCCGCCGGTATCCATAGCGGCGCCTGTGTTCCAGCACGATCCGCTGAATCGCCGACCGCACTTCCATGTCTTCTTCCACCGGCGCTCTGCTCCTGCAACGACCGGTAAAAGCCCGCCCGGCTGACGCTCGCCAGCTGGCACATCCGCTCGATACTCAGGTTGCCTTGCATCGACATCAACTTCCCGGATTTGGTCGTAGATGCCTTCTCGCCAGAGTCGCTGTTGCTCTGGCGTCGAGCCTCGACTTTTTGCAAGGCACCTTTGAAAAAATCCACTTCCAGCGTCTTCTCCGCCAGCAGCCGCTTCAGTCGCGATCTGTTTTCCCGCAGCAGACTGCTTCTCTGGCCCGCTGCCCGGGCGGCGTCCCTGGCCGTCCTCGACCGGTTCCAACTGGTCGCGCCACTTGTACAGCAGCGCCGATGCACCCCCAGTTCCTGCGGCCAGCGCCGTCGATATTGTCGCAGCTCTTCAGCCGCTCCACCGCCATCTTGCGGAATGCCGTCGGATATCGCCGACTCGCTCGTCTTCTTTGCCACTCGCAGTTCCTTTCCCTGCAAAGTGTGCCAATCGCCAGTGTCTCAATTTAAGGGGTTCAGTCCAGCGCAAGGCGCAAGGCGCGAGGCACAAGGCGCGAGGCGCAAGGCGCAGGGCGCAAGGCGCAGGGCGCGTCATGCAGGCGCGGCGCGCAGGTACAATTCCAGATGTGGCAGCGCAACCGAATCCGCGGCTGCAGCGCGTGCTGGACCAGCTTCGGCTGTACGAGCATCCCTTGCTGGTGTTCGACGCGCGCGAGCAGGGGGAGGGAGTCGAGGTGATCATCAACTTCCGCCAGCCGCCGGCGCCGGTGCACACCTACTACTTCAGCATGCATCCGCGCGACCTGGATCACCCGCAGTTCGAGTGGACCTTCCAGCACCAGCTCTATGCCTGCGTGCATGACTACCTGATCGAGATGTTCGTGCGCACGCCGCAAACCCGGAGGGCCGACGCGCGCGCGGCCAAGGAAGAAGAAGACATCGGCAGTTAGCCCATGACGCTTCGCGAGTACATTGAGCAGGAAATCCGGGCGCGCGGGCCGATTCCGTTCTCGCGCTACATGGGGCTCTGCCTGTATGGCGCGCCGGGCGGCGATCCGCCAGGGTTTTATTCGCGGCAGAAGCAGCAATTCGGCAAGAGCGGCGACTTTTACACCTCCAGCGACGTGCACGCCGTCTTCGGGCGCCTGCTGGCGCGCCAGTTCGACCAGATGTGGCGCGCGCTCGATTCGCCGCCGCGTCTTGACCTGGTGGAGGCCGGTCCGGGCCGCGGCCTGTTCGCGCAGGACGTGATGGACTGGTCAGAGAAGAAGTTCCAGGAATTCGCGCAGGCCCTGCATTGCACGCTGGTGGAGAGTTCGCCGTGGCTGGCGCGCGGACTCGACGAGCGCTTCGCCGACCGCATGGCGCGCGGCCAGGTTGAGATACTCACCGGCTTCGACGATTTTCGCGGGCAGTACGACACGGCCATCCTGTTCGCGAACGAATTTTTCGACGCGCTGCCGGTGGAGATCGTCTCCGATCGCGGGCAGGTGCACGTCGGCGTGGAAAACGGACGGTTCATCGAGAAGTTTCAGCCGCCTACGGCGGAGGTGGACGAGTTCCTCGACCGCTACGGCGTGCATCCCGAACCCGGGGAGCGGGTCGAGGCCTGCCCCGCCGCCCTGAAGTGGATGAGGACGCTGGCCGGCGTGATGAGCCGCGGCTTTGCCGTGTTCATCGACTACGGCTACACGCGCGAGGAGCAACTGGCGGGCCGCCATCGCGACACGCTGATGACCTATCGGCAGCACTCGGCCGGCACGAATCCCTACGAAGCGCCGGGCGAGCAAGACATTACCGCGCACGTGAACTTCACCGCGCTGATCGAAGCCGGGAAGTCCGCCGGCTTGGAGCCGCTCGCGCTGGTCACCCAGGCGCAATTTCTGATGGGGATTGGGGAAGAAAACGAATTTGCGGATGCCTTCGAAGACTGCCGTCTGCCACAGGAACGCGCCAAGGTCGCGCTGCAGTTGAAGCACATCGCGACGCCGGTAGGAATGGGAGAGGTTTTCGATGTGCTGGTGATGGGAAGGGGAGTGGAGGAGGCGAAGGTGAGGGGGTTGAGCGGGATGAAGTTCGCGCGCAACAATAGTTTCTAGTTTCTGGTTCTGGTTTCCAGCTACCAGTGGCGTCAGGTTCCAGCTCACCGCAAGCCTGCATCCCGATAGTAATCTTGCGGAGCGCGTAGCACTTGGCTACCCTGCCGTACATGAAACCGGCGCCGATAAACTGCATCACCACCAAGAATTCATGTTCCGTAGGGGCCGCGATCCTGCTTTTTATTATTGTCAGTACGATTCCGTTGTCAGCTCAACGCGGCGTCGCTCCCAACGGATACTATCCCCCGGCTTATCGAGGCGACACGTTTACCGGAACGGTAATCGCCATTGATGAGGCCACCGACAGTGTCACATTGGAATACAAGAAGGGAAGCGACTCTGAATCGTTTCCCATCAGCCTTGAAGGCGGTTGTGCTGTGCCGAGTAAGACCGGGGATCCCATGCATGTCAGGAACATCCCCCGAGGAACAGTGCTTACGGCTTTCTACCTGGGGAAGACCGACAAACACGATGGGCAGAAGAAGAGAATCCATGTCGCCATAGGCATCATGTTTCTTGAATGGCACGGAAAGCCGGTCTCGGAGGAAAGCCGTGTAAAACTTTACACGTGCGGCGGCAACACCAGTTGGTCGTACTTCCGCGCCTTCCCTGGTGGATCGGGTGCCGCCGCAATCTCTCCTTTGAACATTGTGGTTCCCAGTCGTTAGGGGATCGGAAAGCGCGTGCAATTGCCGGACGCCAATTGCTAATTGCTCAGAACTACTCCCCCTCTTTCGCCACTTTGCGCTGGTAGGGCGAGGAGAGGTACTTGCGTGCTAGCTCCATGGCGTTCTGGGTATTGTCGTTGGTCTGCAGCGCCTGGCGGTACTCGTTGGTGGCGCGCTCGCGCTGGCCGGTGACGTCGAAAATCTTGCCCAACTGGATATGGCTCCAGACTTCGGTCCAGCGGGGCTCGCCATCGCCGTTGAGCGCCTCGCGATAGGCATTGGCCGCCGCCTGGTAATTCTTCTGCAGGAAGAAGACTTCGGCGATGCGGTAATGCGCCAGCGAGCTGTTGCGGTTGGAGTCGAGCGCCTTCTGGAACTCCTGCAGCGCGCCCGCCAAATCGCCCTGTTCCACCAACCCCTGGCCGCGCAGAATGGAGGCGCGCACCTTGAGCTCGCGCGAGTTCTTGAGCACGCGGTTATCCGGATCAATCAGGATGCGGCGCGGCTTGCCGAAGGTCTCCACCTGGAAGGCGGAATTGGTGCCCACCACGGTAATGCGCTTGGTCTCGCTCTGGCCGTCGGTATCGATCTTCAACTCCACCGGCATGCGGAACAGGTCCAGGTCCTGGGAAATCTCGCCCACCACGCGAAAACCCTTGGCGACGCGGTAGACGGTGTACTTGGTCTTGAATTCCGGGGCCCCGGTGGAATCGATCCACTGGGAGAAGAACCAGGTGAGCTGGTCGCCATAGTTGTGCTCGGCGATCTTGCGGAAATCGTCGACCGAGGCGGGCTTGCCCGCGTACTGCTGGGCGAGCTGCTGCATGGTCTTGTCGAAGGCGGCGTCGCCGATGACCCAGCGCAGCATGTTGAGGATGATGGCTCCCTTGTCGGTGACCAGCGCCTGGAACTCGGGCGCGAAGGGGTCCAGCCGGCCGACGCTGGACAGGGGCACGCTGTCATAGGCGAGCGCTCCCACTTCCAGATCCTTGATGGCTTCGCGGAAGGCGGTTTGGCCGGCGGCGTATTCGGTGTAGCGGGCCTCGAAGTAACGGGCGAATCCGTCGCTCAGCCACCAGTCGCCGCGGGTGGCGGGGCTGACGTCCGCTCCCCACCACTGGTGGGCGATGCTGTTGGCCAGCAGCCGGTAGTCCACCTTGCCGGCCAGGGAGCGCGCGGCGATGGCCGCCACCTCCGGCGCCCAGGCATTGGGCACGGTGTCATCGGGCAGCTCGACGATGGCCAGGCTGTTGCTCAGGGGCGGAGCCAGGCGGGCGGTGAAGAACTGGAACTCGCGCACCGCGGTCTCCGTGAGCGTGGAAACCATGCCCTTGTGCCGGGGCTTGTAGTAGACGTGCAGGTTCAGCCCGACGGCGTTGCTGGCGCTCTGCTGGAAATTTCCGGCGATGATGGTGCCGGGAAAGCTGGGCTTGGTCCAAGAGAAAGTGAAGGTCTTGGCGCCGGCCATGGCGGGCAGGCCGGGCTCCGGTTCGGGCTCGGCGGCCTTGCGTCCCCGGGCGCGCCGGGGTAGCGGCTTGCGCAGCGGACGCTCTGGAGCGGGGGCCGCGGCCGAAACCTGGGGGCCGCTGCCGATGACCGTCCATCCCGCGGGCACGGTGATCTTCATGGTGGCGGTAAAGCGATTGGTGCCGTAGCCGCTCACCGGGAACCACCGGCCGGCATAGAGCAGGTAGCTGGTGTCATCGCCGACGTAAGCCAATTTCAGCCCCTGCACCGGGCTGTCGTCGACCGAGGCCAGCGTGCCCTCGTAATCAATCTGCAGGGTGGTGGTAGCGCCCTTGGCCAGGCCGTTGGGCAGGGCGATACGAATGGCGTTGTCCTGGGTGATGCGTTCGGCCGAAAGGGTATGGCCCTCGGCGTCGGCAATGCGGGTGGGACGCAGCGCGTTGTGCAGTTCGAAGGTGGCCACGCTGATGTCGTCCAGGGCGGTGAACTTGACCTGGGTGTGAGCGATCAGGCGGTGGGTCTTGGGCTGAAGCTCGGCTTCAATCTGGTAATCGTCCACCTGCAGGCGCGTTTTCTCGGCGGCCGCGGCCGGCAAAGCCAGAACCGCGATAAGCCCGAGAAAAACAAAGACGCGCCGCCAGGGCGAAGGTGCGAAATGCATGAAGAATCTCCGGCTAAGTACCTGCTGGTTTTGGATGTGCAGGCGGGCGGAAAAGATGCGTTCCGGCCAGCCCCGGGCAAAGCTGCGACCTCGGCAAACGCGTGCGTCCCGCGGTTGAACGGCGTGAAACGACATGGGAACGGCCAGCCCACCACTACTTTAACCCACCCGGGGCCGGTTCGTCGCGCGTGGGGGCCGATTTCGGCGGCGTGACTCGGCGATCAGTGGTGCGCCATGACTATCCCAACTCATCCCAAAATCTTTTTCCGGCGGCGCGAGTTCCGCGGTGAAACGGGGGTAGAATCCGCCCAATGAATGTGGGGATGCCCCCAGGGTCTTGACTCACCGTTTCCGTTTTGCCCGCGGCTTGAGGAGGCCAGTATGCCCTTACTGAGATGTCGCCGCCTTGTGCTGGCTCTGTGTCTCATCCTGGCTTTCGGCTGCGCGCAAGCTTCGCAGGCCCAGACGGCCTCGCTTCCCGAGGATGCTCTCACCCCCTTGCTGCCGGGGGGAGGGATAGCGCTGGACTTGCCCGCCAGCGAGACCATCCGCAAGCGGGTCGACGAGGTCAACGTGGTGTTCACCGTCACCACCACGCGCGGGCGCTTCGTCAGCAGCCTCTCGATGGAAGACCTGAACGTGCTGGACAACCGCCGTCCGCCGGAAAGGATCAGCTACTTTCGCCAGCAAAGCGACATGCCGCTGCGGGTGGCCTTGCTGGTCGACCTGAGCGATTCCATCGTCAACCGCTTTGAATATGAGAAGAAGGCGGCGGCCATGTTCCTGAGGGAAGTTTTGCGGCCGCAGGTGGACGAAGCGTTCCTGGTGGGCTTCGGCAGCAACGTCTCCCTGCTGCAGGACTACACCGGCGACATCCACCAGCTCGCGCACGCGATTCGCGCCATGAAAGCCGGCGGCAATACCCGGCTGTATGACGCCATCCAGTTCGCCTGCGGCAAGCTGCGGCGCGGCGGGGAGCCCGGGGCGCGCCGGCGGGCGATCGTCATCATCAGCGACGGCGTCGATACTTACAGCAGCGCCGCGCTGCGGGAGGCGGAGCAGGCCGCCCTGCGCGCGCAGGTGACCCTGTACGCGCTCAGCACCAATAGCCGCAGCGACGTGCATGGAAAAGGCGAAACGGCGCTCCACCTGCTGGTGGGCCCTACCGGCGGGCAAGTGCTGCCGGCCGATACCCGGAAGCGAATGAAGCGCGCCTTCTCGCTGGTGAACGAGGCGCTGCACAGCCAGTACGTGGTCGCCTACAAGCCCGCCGACTTCAAACCGGATGGCGGCTTCCGCACCATCAAGATCTTGCCCCGCAACCGTCACCTGCTGGTGAACTGCCGCCGCGGTTACTTCGCGCCTAGTCAGGAAGAGGCCGCCTGGTACGCGGCGGCGCCGTGAGCAGAAGCGATTAGCAATTAGCAGTTAGCGATTAGCCGGTCAGGCTTGCGGTAGCCATCACAAGAGGTCCCTCGCTGCGCTCGGGATGACGCCGGACAGGGATTGTCGGCACGCCAGATGAACGGCTGCTACTCGCTAATCGCTCCCAGCACCGCCGCGGCGGCCTTGGCCGAGGCGCTCGCGGCCCCCGCCGCCAGGCGGGAGCGCACCTCCTGCAATCCCTCGATCATTGCCTGCCGCGCCCGGCCTTCAGGCAGGACCTGATTCAATCGTGCCACGATATTTTCGGCGGTGAAGTTGTCCTGCACCAGCTCCGGCACGACCTCGCGTCCGGCGATCAGGTTGGGCATGGCGAAGAATGGCACGCTCACCAGCGGCCGCCCCAGTCTCCACGTCAGCGGCGAGACCCGGTAGACCATGACGAACGGTGTCCCGATCAGCGCCGCCTCCACCGTCGCCGTGCCGCTGGCCACCACCGCCGCCCGCGCCTGCGAAAGCGCCAGGCGCGCGTCGCTCTCCAGCTTCAGGTTGATTCCGGGATCGCGGCCGACGGAGCGGTGAATCAGGTCCACCATCCACTGCGAACTGACCGTGGAGGCCACCGGGATGAAGAACTGGTAGCCGCTGCCGAGAAGGCGGGCCGCCTGCAACATGGCCGGCAGGTTGAGCGCGATCTCCTTCTTGCGGCTGCCCGGCAGCAGGGCGATGGGAACTTGGGGCGATCGCAGCGGCGGCGGGGGCGGGAGTGCGGGCAGGTCGGCCAGCGGATGTCCCACGTACTCGGCCCCGACGCCGCGCTCCCGGTACCACGCCTCCTCGAAGGGAAAAATCACCAGCATCTTGCGCACGTAGCGCCGAATCTGCTCGATCCGCCCCGGCCGCCACGCCCACAATTGCGGGCTCACGTAGTAGACGACGGGAATGCCGCGGCGGTGAAGGCGGCGAGCCAGGCGCAGGTTCCAGTCGGGAAAATCGATGAGCACGGCGGCGGCGGGCCGGCGCTCATCGACGGCGCGCAGCAGGCGGCGAAACCGGCTCCAGATTCTCGGCAGGTGGGTGACCACCTCGGCCAGCCCCACCACCGCCACATCCTTCGCCTCCACCACCACGCGGCAGCCGGCGGCGCGCATGAGCTCGCCGCCCACGCCGAAGCACTCCAGCGCGGGCTCGCGCTCCCGCAAGGCGGCGATCAGTTGGGCACCGTAGCTTTCGCCGGAGGCTTCCCCGGCGGAGATGAGCAGTCGCATGGGAAGGGAGCAGAATACAGGAGGCGCGTGTGCCATGAACAGGGAAGCGCGCGAAAAGTTTCCTCCGGAGCGGAACGCCGGGGGGCACGGCGAAACCCGTCGCGAGCGTTCCGCCATGCCCCCGGCTGGAGAAAACGGGACTTGGCCCGATGCCGCAACCGCCTAATAGGCGGCCAGACCCTGAGCCCCGGCGTCCGGAGGCAATCCGTCAACATCTCCCAAGGGGATCAGCAAGCCTCCAGGGGTGATCTGGAACGCGCTGACCTTCCCACTGGCCGCGCTGAGCACATAGAGAAAGCTCTTGCCCAGACTTGAAGCGACGGCGAGGTCGTTGGGACCGCTCAGATAAGCGGAGCCTGCCGTCTTGTCGATCGCAACCAGCGTGCCCGCAGGGTTGATCAAATAGATGGAGATGTCGCTGCTCCCGTTGTTGCTGATGTAGGCGTAGCGCTTGCCCTGGGGCTCAATCGCCACCCAGCACGAGGCCGTCTGCTGATTGGCGGCGTCGAGATTGAGGGGTTGCAGGGTACCCCACCGGGTGAAAGCGAACAAGGATACGGCGCTGGCTCCGCCCGCCGGAATGGTGCTGCTTGCTCCAAACGGCTCCGCGACAATCAGGCGGTTTTGCCAGTCAAAGGCAAAGCCGAAATACGTGGGTTGCGTGATTCCCGGCGCCTTCCAAATCGTAGGGGCCAGGGCCACCGCCGGTGTGCGCCCAGATCGATCTACCCTAAGCGGGAACACGTAAATCGCGTTGATTCCTTTGTCCGTAACGACCAGCGCATCGCCCTTGGGCGTGTAGCCGACCTGGGCCGGCGACCGGGGGAAGGCGGGCGGGTTCAAGCCGCAGTTGAAGATCGGCATGGTGAAGGGGCCGGTGCCGGGATCGCAGTTCAGATACCTGCCCGGATTCGGACCCGGATCGATCGCCCGGCCGGAAAACGGAATTGCACTCAACACGCCATTCCAGCCGATGCTGAAGGAAGTGATGTTCGGTCCCGTGCCGCAGTTCGCGGGCCCGCCCGCGTTCAGCACCCAAAGCTGGTTTCCGCGCGCGGTCAGGCTGTTGGGAAATAGTCCGCCGGAGGCAACCTTGCCCGCCAGAGTCAAGCTGCCGTCGGGGGCGATGCGGAACGAGGAGATGCTTCCAATGTTGCAATCCTGGGTATTCGAGGCGGTGCTTTCCGTGTTGACCGCGAACAGCCAATGATGGGCTGCATCAACCACCACACTTCCCTGGGAACCCAACGAGTCGGTCGGGTCGATTTGCACGCCGCTGCCTCCCCCGCCCGTGTTCACGGTTTGCAAGTACGTCAGCGTTCCATCGGTGGCTCGGGCCCACACAATGATCTGGTTGTTTCCGACAGCGTTGGTCATGGCATAGACGGCGCCTTGCGCCCAGGCTGCCCCCGTAAGGGCCAATCCGAAGCACGCCAGCACTGCAGTGAGAAGAAACGACCGCATACACACCTCCGAACATAGATATAGCCGGTGCTCCAGCTCTTTAGGACCGTCACCCAGCAACCCTGGCTTATTTACAACCCTGGTTTATTTAAAGGAAGTGTCCCCGATGCGAAATCCTGCGTCCTGAAACCCGCCGGATCCGCCCGTGCCCTAAGAAGCCCCCACTTCTGCCCCAGGCACCGGCGGAATGTCGGGAGACTCTGCTCCTTGGGTGGTAGATTGTCAACGCCTAAGTAGGGCTAGCCGTTCGGGTTAGCCCACACCTGGCCCGGTTTGCTGGCACCATCAAGTTGCAGGACAACCCCGCCTCCTCTGGAGTGGCGGCCTTGGTTGCAAGCGGTTACCTCGGATCGCAGTAGGCGGCGGAAGCGCACGCGGATACACTGGAGGCAGAACATTCGCGAACCACCCATGGATATTCTCGAGAAGCTGTTTGAGCGGCATTTTCATGCGCCGGTGGCAAACATCAAGCCGTTGCAGGGCGACCTGGGCGGTTCCGGGCGTAAGATCTTCCGCCTGGCGGGCGAGAAAAACAGCGCCATCGGGATTTTGCACGGCGTACGCGAGGAGAACGCCGCGTTCCTGGAATTTTCCCGCCATTTTCGCCGCCACCATCTGCCCGTGCCGGAAATCTACGCCGAGGACTTGAGCCGCGGCGCCTACCTGGAAGAAGACCTGGGCGACACGACGCTGTTCGAGTTCCTCTCCTGCCATCGCCAGGGCGCCGGCATCGCCCCCGAAGCGGTGGAAGCCTATCGCAAGGCGGCCGGCATCCTGCCGCGCTTCCAGGTGGAGGCCGGGCGCGACTTGAATTACAAGGCGTGCTATCCGCGCGGCAGTTTCGACCGCCAGTCCATCGCCTGGGACCTGAACTATTTCAAGTACTACTTCCTTCGCCTGGCCGGCATTGCTTTCAGCGAGCAGGCGCTGGAGGACGATTTTGGACGCCTGACCAAGTTCCTGCTGAGCGCGCCCCGCGACTTTTTTCTGTATCGCGATTTCCAGTCGCGCAACATCATGCTGCGGAAGGGCGAGCCCTGGTTCCTGGATTACCAGGGCGGACGCAAAGGCGCGCTGCAGTATGACATCGCTTCGCTGCTCTACGACGCCAAGGCTGACCTGCCGCCGGAGCTGCGCCAGCAGTTGCTCGATCACTACCTGGAGGCGCTCTCGCAGTTTGTTCCCATCGGGCGGGAAGCGTTCCTGCAGCATTACTACGCCTTCGTTTACGTGCGCATCATGCAGGCGCTGGGCGCGTATGGTTTCCGCGGCTTTTACGAGCGCAAGCCGCACTTCCTGCAGAGCGTGCCTTACGCGCTGAAAAACCTGCGCTGGCTGCTGCACAATGTCACCCTGCCCGTCGCTTTGCCGGCGCTGCTGAACGCCTTCCAGGGCATGCTCCGGTCGGAGAAGCTGCAGAACCTGGATTCCTCGGCGGAGAGCGTGACCGTCCGGGTGTTCAGCTTTTCCTTTCACCGCGGCGGCCCGCC
Source organism: Terriglobia bacterium (assembly GCA_963740615.1). Lineage (GTDB taxonomy): Bacteria > Acidobacteriota > Terriglobia > Terriglobales > Acidobacteriaceae > JAIQGF01. The sequence continues at coordinate 519,936 of CAVUEZ010000007.1, read as the reverse complement.
GAAGGACGACAGCGGACATGGCGGCGGATTCGTCTTCGACGCGCGCAGCCTGCCCAATCCCGGACGCGAAGAGCGCTTCAAGCCTTTCACCGGGCAGGATGCGCCGGTCGTCGACTACCTGAACCAGCAGGCCAGCGTGCACCAGTTTCTCGCCGGAGTCGCCTCGCTGGTGGACGCCAGCGTCAGCAACTACCAGAGCCGCGGCTTCAAGAGCCTGATGGTTTCCTTCGGCTGCACCGGCGGGCAGCATCGCTCCGTTTACCTGGCCGAGGAACTGGCCCGGCATCTGCGCGCCCGCGACGGGGTGGAGGTGGTGGTGCGCCATCTGGAACTGGAGAAGCTGGGCAAATGAAAGCCATGATCCTGGCCGCCGGACTGGGCACGCGTCTGCGGCCACTCACCGACCATCGTCCCAAGGCGCTGGTGGAAGTCGGCGGCCGGACGCTGCTGGAGATCGCACTCTCCCGCCTGCGCGCATTCGGCGTGCGCGAGGTGATTGTCAACGTGCACCACCTGGCCGGCATGGTGGTCGATTACCTGAAAGCGAATGGCAACTTCGGCATGCGCATTGAAGTCTCGCGGGAGGACGAGTTGCTGCTGGACACCGGCGGAGGGCTGAAAAAAGCAGCCTGGTTTTTCCTGGAAGATGAAGGCGACGAACCGTTCCTTCTCCACAACGTGGATGTGATCAGCACCATCGACCTGGCGCGCATGGCGCAATTCCACCGCGATAATGGCGCGCTGGCCACGCTGGCGGTGCAGGAGCGCAAGACCGCGCGCTACCTGCTGTTTAACGGCCAAGCGCAGCTTTGTGGCCGCCAGGCAGGCGGTCGGGAGCCGGAAATCATTGGCAATTCCGTCCAGGCTCAGCCGCTGGCCTTCTGCGGCGTGCACGTGGTCTCGCCGCGCATTTTTTCGAAGATCAGGGAAGAAGGGGTGTTTTCGATTGTGCCGCTGTATTTGCGGCTTGCCGCCGCGGGAGAAAGAATCCTCGCCTTCCGCGCCGATGAGTATTACTGGCGCGATCTGGGAAGGCCGGAGAGTGTGAGCCAGGCGGCGGAGGAGTTGAGCCAAGTCAGAAGTAAGAAGTAAGAAGTAAGAAGTAAGAAGTAAGAAGTAAGAAGTAGGAAGAACTAAGAAGAGAAAATTAGAGCCGAGTTTGGACGGGCTGCTGCTAATTGCTAAACGCTAATCGCTTCGATCAGTCATCCGCGCTCACCTGCACCGCGGGCCCGCCAGTCTGTGCCTGCGCGGCACCGGCGGGAACTTCCTGGTCCTTGTACTGGAGCTGGTAGAGCTTCCAGTAAATGCCGCGCTCGGCCAGCAGTTGCTGGTGGGAACCGATTTCGCGCAGCCGTCCCTTGTGCATGACGATGATCTTGTCGGCGCGCTGGATGGTGGAGAGCCGGTGGGCGATGATCAGTGAGGTGCGCCCTTCCACCAGCCGCGTCAGGGCCTCGCGCACGCGCAGCTCGGTTTCCGTGTCCACGCTGGAGGTGGCTTCGTCGAGCACCAGAATCTTGGGATTGTGCGCCAGCGCCCGCGCAAACGAGATGAGCTGCTTCTGGCCGGTGGAGAGCGTGCTGCCGCGCTCCAGCACCGGCTCCTTGAAGCCGCCGGGCAGCGAGCGGATGAAGTCGCCCAGGTTGACGTCCTCGGCGGCGCGCTCCACCTGCTGGTCGGTGATGTAGGCGGAGCCCAGGCGGATGTTCTGCTCCACCGTGCCGGTGAACAGAAACGGGTCCTGCAGCACGACTCCGAAGCGCCGGCGCAGTTCGGTCAGGTCCATCTCGCGGATGTCCACGCCATCGATGCGGATGGCGCCCTGCTGCACGTCGTAGAAGCGCAGCAGCAGCGAGATCATGGTGGTCTTGCCGGCGCCGGTGTGGCCGACGATGGCCGCGGTTTCGCCCGGCTCCACCGAGAAGCTGACGTCCCGGAGCACCCAATCGGGCTGGCCCGCGTTGGGATTGGGTTCGCCGTCGGCATTCTTCTCCGGCACGGTGCGGTAATAGAACCAGACGTGGTCGAACTCGATCCGTCCCGGTCCAGTCGCCGCCTTGGTCACCGCCGGCGACGCAACCTCCACCTGTGTGTCGAGCAGCTTGAAGATGCGCTCGCTGGAGGCCATGGCGGACTGCAGAATGTTGTATTTCTCGCTCAGGTCCTGGATGGGCCGGAAGAAGCGCTGCGCGTACTGCATGAAAGCCACCAGCACGCCCAGGGTGGCGACCCCGCGCAGCACCTGCCCGCCGCCGAACCAGATGACGGAGGCGATGGCGATCGACGACAGCACTTCGACCACCGGGTAATAGAGCGCGTAGGCGAGGATGGCGTCCTTGAACGCCTCCATGTGGGTGGCGTTGATCTTCTCGAAGCGATTGTAGGCGCGCTTTTCGCGGTTGAAGAGCTGGAGCACCAGCATGCCGCTGACGTGCTCCTGCAGGTAGGCGTTGATGCGCGCAATGGCCACGCGGATCCGGCGGTAGCTGTCGCGCACGTGCTTGCGGAAGACCATGGTGGCCAGGGCGATCAGCGGCAGCACGGCGAAGGTGAGCAGCGCCAGCCGCCAGTCCATGTTCAGCATGATCACCACGATCCCGGCGAGCACGAAGACGTCCTCGAAGATGGCTACCACCCCGGAGGTGAACATCTCGTTGAGCGCATCCACGTCGGTGGTGACGCGCGTGACCAGGCGGCCGACCGGGTTGCGGTCGAAGAAGCCGGTGTGCATGCGCTGCAGGTGGCGGAAAATCTGGCTGCGCAGGTCGAACATCACCTTCTGCCCGGTCCACTGCATGAAGTAGATTTGCACGAACTCCAGCACGAACGCGAAGGCCAGCAGGCCGATGTAGATGCCGGCGATCTGCGCGATGCCGACCAGCGGAGAGGAACTCAGGAAGCGGTCGAGAAAGCCGTGGCTGTGGGCGGCGGGCGCCAGGTACTTGTCAATCGCGGTCTTGGTGAGGTAGGGACCGACGACATCGGCGCCGGCCTTGAGCATGATGGCCACCAGGGCGAGCGCCACCTGCCCCTTGTAGGGACGGAGGTAGCCCAGCAGCCGCCTCATCAGCCGGCTGTCATACGCCTTTCCCAGGACCTCTTCTTCGTGGATATTGGCCGCCATCTGTGTCTAGGTTATCAGACGAGATTGGGGCCGCTCAGGATGGAAAAAGTGGCCGGAAATGCGTGGGCTGGGGCGGTGGGGTGCCCCAGACGAGCCGGTTTCGCTCGTCTGGGCGGTGTCACACCTCGGCCAGTTCATTCCGCGCCTGGCGTTCGCGCTCGATGCCGTCCAGGGCGTGCCACAACGCGGTCGAGGCTTGTTCCGCCGCCGCCAAGGCTGAAGTGGCAAACTCAGGGCTTTCGTGCAGGGCTGAACTCAGCAGCTCACGCCAGACGGCCGCATGCCGCACGTCAGCGGTGCGGTGGAGACGGAAGTAGGCGCTGGTCCGGGCATCCACGGCGTAATGCCGCTCCAGCCCGGCGTACTTCGCCTCGGCCACGCGCGGCACCTGCGATTCATAGGCATAAAAGGCGGCCAAGCACTCGGGCGTGGTTGCATGGGCGGCGAGGTCGCGGAAAATGGCGACCAGCGCTTCTACTTCGTTCACCGGCACTCGCCGCGGCACTGCTTCGCGCTTCGCGCCCATGCCCTCGGCAAAATCCAGCCAGAGCTCGCTGTGGGCGCGGCCCTCGATCTCCTCCTCCGCCAGGTTGCGAAGGACGGCGCGGCGCAGTTCGCCGTCCGGCAAGCGGCTGTGCAAGGCGCTGAGGTAGGTGGGAAACGCCGACACGTGCGGATAGTAGGCGGCAGCGTACTCGCGCAAGTCCTCGGCGCTGAGCTGGCCGGCGGTCCACGCCTGGTAAAAAGGATGGGACAGGAGATCGTGCTTGGCGACGCGGGCGTGCAGCTCGTCCCAGAAAATTCGGCTGTCGAAGGTCATGGGCCACTCCTCACCCTGAATTGCATGTGTGTGTACTCCTAAGCCGCCGCGCTTGGCAACTGAAAACATCCCAATGGACGATAATGGACGCGTGGCGCTGGGCATCTACATCTCCGTCCCGTTCTGCCGCACCAAGTGCAGCTTCTGCAACTTCGCCTCGGGCGTGGCCTCGCGGGAGGTGTTTGCGCGCTACGTGGATCGGGTGTGCGCCGACATCGAGAGTTCGGACCGGCTGGCGGCGGAGATGGGCGCGCGCCCCGAGCACGAGGTGGATTCAGTCTACCTGGGCGGAGGCACGCCGACGGTGCTCGATGCCGGCGATTTCGAGCGCCTTTTCCACGCGCTGCGAAGGAAATTTTGCCTGCGCCCGGATGCGGAAATCACGGTGGAGTGCGCCCCCGGAACCTTGAACGCCGACATGCTGCAAGCCTTGGCGCGCTGTGGCGTGAACCGCGCCAGCTTGGGCGTGCAGTCGTTTGTGGACGAGGAATCCCGCAGCGTGGGGCGGCTGCACACGCGCGCCATCGTGCTTCAGGACCTGGCGCGGCTGCGCGCGGCCGGAATCGGCAACATCAGCCTCGACCTGATCGCCGGCCTGCCGCGCCAGACGAAACAGAGCTGGGAATATTCGCTGGCGGAGACCATTGCCAGCGGCGTGCCGCACGTCAGCGTGTATATGCTGGAGGTGGACGAGGAGTCGCGGCTGGGGCGGGAATTGATGGCCGGCGGAACGCGCTATCACGCCCACTTCGTTCCCGACGACGACGTGACCGCGGATCTATACCAGCAGGCTTGTGAGCGGTTGGATGCCGCCGGCATCTGCCAATACGAAATTTCCAACTTTGCCCGGAACACGGCCAGCCAATCAGATCCCCCGATCCCCCGATCCCCCGATCCCCCGACGTTCGCGTCTCGCCACAACCTGAAATACTGGACGCGCCAGCCGTACCTGGGATTCGGCGTGGACGCGCACTCCATGCTGCCGGCCGAGGCGCGCCAGACGGAAGCGGTGCGCTTGGCGACGCCGGATTCGCTGGCGGCGTATATGGCCGGGCAGGCGCACGAGCGTACGGAGGTCACCTGGGCGGCGGCCATCGAGGAGGCGCATTTCCTCGGCTTGCGCTTGAACCTCGGAGTGCGGGCGCGCGAACTGGCGGAGCGCTATGGCCCGGAGGCGGCCACGGTGTTTCGCGAGCAGGTGGCCGAGCTGCGCGCATTGGGGTTGATGGAGGTACGCGATGGCGCCATGCGGCTCACGGCGCGCGGGCGCTTGCTGTCGAATGAGGTTTTTCAGCGGTTCCTGGGGCCGGCCGAGCAGTGCGAGCCGCGTTCCGCAACCGGGAGGAGAACATGAGCACCGTGCTCATGCAGGCGGGCGGCGAATGATTGCCGTTTTTGCATGTTCCGGCGCCAATTCATTAGACTGAGCGATTCATTCCGCTAGCGTCAGCCGAGAGAACTCCTATGAGCACTGTTACATCCACTGGAACGGCGGAGAATGCTGAACCGCGCATGCGGGTCTCCACCGTCGACCTGCGCAGCGACACGGTCACCAAGCCCACGCCCGAGATGCGGCGCGCCATGGCGGAGGCCGAGGTGGGCGACGACGTTTACGGCGAGGACCCGACCATCAATCGCCTGGAGCAGCGCGCGGCCGAGATTTTCGGTCGCGAGGCGGCGATCTTTGTCCCCAGCGGCACGATGGGCAACCAGATCGCCATCAAGATTCACACCCGGCCGGGGCAGGAGGTCATCTGCGAGGAGCGCGGCCACATCTTCAATTACGAGATGGCGATGATGGCGTGCTTTTCCGGCTGCCTGGCAAGGCCTATCGCGGCCGAAGACGGCATCCTGCGCTGGGCGCAGGTAGAGCGAAAGATTTCGCCCAAGACTTATTACTACGCACAGACCGGGCTGGTGTCGCTGGAGAACACCCACAACATGGCGGGCGGAACCGTCTATCCGCAGGAGATCGCCGACCAGATTTGCGAGGGCGCCCACGCCGCCGGGTTGCCGGTGCACCTGGACGGCGCGCGCGTGTTCAACGCCTCGGTGGCGCTGGGCAAGCCGGTGGCGGAGATCACGCGCAAGTTCGATTCGGTGATGTTCTGCCTGTCCAAGGGACTGGGCGCGCCCGTGGGTTCGCTGCTGGTGGGAAGCAAGCAGTTCATCATTCAGGCACGCGTGGTGCGCAAGTCGCTGGGAGGAGGCATGCGGCAGGCGGGAGTGCTGGCGGCCGCCGGACTGATCGCGCTGGAGCAGATGCCGAAGCGGCTGCACCAGGATCACGAGAACGCGCAGTTCCTGGCGCAGGGGCTGGCGCGCATTCCCGGCTTGAAGGTCGATGCGGCGAAAGTCGTGACCAACATCGTGATCTGCGACATCAGCGGCGCGGGGATGGTGACCGCCGACTTTTCGCGCAAGCTGGCGGAGAAGAACGTCCTGTGCGGCGCCGTGAACAGCGAGTTGGTGCGCTTCGTTACCCACATGGACGTGGACCGCGCCGGCTGCGAGCGCGCGGTGGAAGCGGTGCGGGAAGTGTGCGCGAAGTGAAGATCCAATTCACCAGGGGGGCACGGAGACACGGAGGAGATTTGTAATCCGCAATCGGTCATTTGCAATTTGCAGAACAAGACAGCGAGTCCGTGGACAACAAATACAAATTCTCCGTGGCTCTGTGCCTCCGTGGTGAGCGCGACCAGAGGTAAGCATGGCGACCAGGCTGGAATATTCGGTGACCGCCAAGTGCAAGCCGGAGCATGTGTGGCGGAAGTTTGAGAAGCTGGAAGAGTGGCCGTGGTGGAACCGCGTGGTCGGCCAGGCGAAGTGGCTGAGCGGAAAGCCGTGGGAGAAGGGAAGCCAGTTCCTGATGGAGTTGGTGTACCCGCGCAAGGTTTCCTTCAAGCCGCTGCTGCTGGAATGCGCGCCGCCCAACAAAGTCGGCTGGGTGGGCAAGACCACCGGCTTCACCGGCGAGCACTGGTTCAGCTTTCAGGCGCAGGCGGACGGCACCACGCTGCTCAAGACCTGGGAAGACATTTCCGGATGGGCCACCGCCTTCTTCGGCAGCGGCATGAAGCGCTCGCTGCTGGCCATGCACAAGGACTGGCTGGACTCGCTGAAGGCGGAAGCGGAGAAGATTGCGCGCGAAGAATACGCCCGGTCGTAAGAAAGGTTTCTCCACCACCGAGACACTGAGGTCACCGAGGCGCACCGAGAGAATGCGAATCTGTTGTTTGAAAATGTCTACTCGGTGATCCTCGGTGCTCTCGGTGTCTCGGTGGTGATTTCACGCGTTGAAACTCGGGAAGCGCAGGGCGATGTTCATGTAGACGCTGCCGCTGGGCGTTTCAAAGCACATGACCAGCGCCTCGGTATCCTCGCTGCTGCCCAGGCCGAAATCGGCGGTATGCACTTCCGGCGGCTGGATGCGAAAGTGGAATCCCTGGTCGTTCAGGGTGGTGATGGCGTTGCCGATCACCTGGTTGGCGAGTTCGCAGATGGTTTCCCGAACCATCCCGTCGGACTCGGGCAGGGAACTGCCGGCCAGCGCCGAGGCCACGCGAGCCGCGGTTTCCGGGGCGAGATCGAAAACAATGCGGCCCTCGATGTCGCCCTTCATGGTGACGATGGCGGCGATGCCGCGCCGGCGGTAGACTTCCTCCTCCATGCTCACCGCCGAAATGCGGGTGTTGCAGGCCAGGCTCTGGGCGAGCACGGCGTCGGCGGCGTTGATGAACGGCTGTATCAGTTCCAGTCTCATACGCTGGCTCCGGCCGCCGCCTGCACCGCGGTGATGGCGTCTTCTCCCATGACGTATTTGACTACGTCATAGAGGATCTCCGGCTTCACCGGCTTCTGGATGAAGTGGCGCGCCCCTTTTTGCAGCGCGGCGATGATGTTTTCCTGGTATCCGACCGAGGAAACCATCACCACCCGCGCCTGCGGATGCATGGCGATGATGCGCTCGGCCGCCTCGATGCCCTCCATGTTGGGCATGATGATGTCCATGAGGACGATGTCGGGAAGCGTGCGGCTGTACTCCGTGATGGCGGTGCAACCGTCGCCGGCTTCGCCCGCCACCCGCCCGCCGAACGACTCCACCATGCGCGCCAGGTTCTTGCGCGCAAAGATGGAATCGTCCACCACAAGATAGCGGATCGGCTGCTTGTCCTTGCTGCGCAGCAGCGCTGCGAGTTGTTCCATGACCCACCTCAACCGCAAGTAAGAACTAAGAATTAAGAAGTCAGAAGCAAGAAGTCAGAAATAAAACATCGCAAGCCGGCGTGTGACTCCGCCGTTTTCTCCTTGCTTCTCACTTCTTACTTCTTACTTCTTACTTTCCTCACACCGCCGGCTGCGGCACCGTTATCAGGCTCGGAGCTCCCACCCGCGCGGCGCACTGCGCCTGCAGCATCAGCGCCATGGCGTCCAGCGGCACCACGCGCAGGGCGTGCCCGCGCTCGATGGCCGCTTTTGGCATGCCGTACACAACGCAGGATTCCGCGCTCTGCGCAATCGTGAGCCCGCCCGCGGCCTTCACCTCGGCCATGGCGTCGGCGCCGTCGTCTCCCATGCCGGTCATGAGCACGGCAATCGCCTGGGAGCGGAATTCCTCGGCCACCGAGCGGAACAGCACGTCCACCGAGGGCCGATGCCCGAGCACGCGCTCTTCATTCGAGAGCACCACCACCGGTCCCAGCGGCATGTGGCGCACGCGCATGTGCCGGTTGCCCGGGCAGACCAGCGCCCGCCCGGCGAGCAGCAGGTCGCCCGAGCATGCTTCCTTCACCTCCAGAGCGCAGGTCTGGTTCAGACGCCGCGCGAACATTTCCGTGAACCCCTCCGGCATGTGCTGCACCACCAGGATGGTTCCCGGGAAATCAGCGGGTAGCTGCGCCAGCACATACTGCAGGGTATTGGGGCCGCCGGTGGAAATGCCGATGGCGACCACGCGCGTGGGCGCCGTGCCCGATTTGCGCCGCGGCTGCTTGGCGCTCGGGGGTGTTTCCGGAACGGCTGGCGCTACTCCCAGATCGCTGTGCGCCGCGGCCTTGATCTTGGAGATCAGTTCGGCGGCAATTTCGTCCATGTGGACGGAGGCCGCGTCCGCGGGCTTGGCCACGAAATCGAGCGCGCCCATGGACAGCGCTTTGAAGGTGGCAGTCGCGCCCGCCGTGCTGTGCGCACTCACCACGATCACCGGCAAGCGGTGGGTGCGAGTAATCGCGCGCAGCGTCTCGGTGCCGTTCATGCGCGGCATTTCCAGATCGAGGGTGACCACGTCGGGCTTCAGTTCCGCGATCCTTTCCAGCGCAAAAGCGCCGTCCATGGCCGTGCCCACCACCTGGATGGAGCCATCCCGCTCCAGCATCTGCGGGATCAGCTTCCGCATCAGCGCGGAGTCGTCCACCACCAGGACTCGAATCGGCTGGGTCACGCCATCGCCTCCAGGGAGCGCCCATTGCCGGGGCGGGCGGTGGCCGCGGGAACGGCGCGCATGGCGGCCAGCTTGCGCACCACCTCGGCAACATTGAGGATCAGCACCACCGTGCCGTCGCCCAGGATGGAGGCCCCGCTGGCCAGGTCGCTGCCCACCACGGTTTCGTCCAGCGGCTTGATCACCAGTTCTTCCTCGCCCACCAGTTTGTCCACCAGCAGTCCGAACTTCCGCTCGCCGCTGGCGATGATGATGGCGAAGGCGCGCCCGCCGTTCTCGGCGCTTTCCGGCGGCGCGGGCGCAAGACGGTTCAGGCGCACCACGGTCAGCACCTGGTTGCGGAACTGCAGGACCTCGTGGTTGTCGACCCGATGGATGTCCGCCGCTTCCACCCGCGTGATCTCCACCACCGACGGCAGTGGCAGCGCGTACATGCGCCCGCTCACCCGGAACAGCATGGCGCGGATAATGGCCAGCGTGAGCGGCAGCCGCAGTTGAAAGGTGGCGCCGTGGCCGGGCTGCGTCTCGATGCTGATGCTTCCCTTCAGTTTTTGCACCGTGGCTTTCACCACGTCCATGCCGATGCCCCGGCCGGAGATTTCGCTCACCTGCCCGGCGGTGGAGAAGCCCGGCTGGAAAATCAGCTCAACCGCTTCGCCGTCGGCCATGTGGGCAGCCTGTTCGGCGCTGGCCAGCCCGCTGCTGACGGCTTTGGCCAGCACCGCGGGCACGTCGATGCCGCGCCCGTCATCGCGGATTTCAATCACCACCTGGTTCCCCTGGTGGCAGGCATGGAGGTGAATCGTGCCCTGCTCCGCTTTGCCGGCGGCGCGGCGCTCGGCCGGTGTCTCGATGCCGTGATCCACGGCGTTGCGCACCAGGTGAACCATCGGCTCGGCGACGGTGTCGAGCAGCCCTTTGTCCATCTCCGTCTCCGCGCCGCTGACGCTGAGCGCAACCTCCTTGCCGCACAGCCGCGCCACGTCGCGCACCAGGCGCGGAAAGCGGCGGAACAACTGCTCCACCGGCACCATGCGGATCTTCATCGCCGAGCGCTGCAGCGCGTTCAACACTTGCGATTGAAAGGCCATGGCGTCGGCGAATTTGCCGCGCAGCGGATCCTTGGGAAAACGCTGGCTGAATTCGTTGAGCGTCTGGTGGAGCATGGACTTGCCGATCACCAGTTCGCCCACCAGGTTCAGCAGGTTGTCAATGCGCTCCGCGTCCACGCGCACGGTGTTTTCGGCGCGTCCGGACACTCGGCTCAAGGCCGCGTCCGCGGCGGCCGGCGCGCTCGCCGCGGGAATCCCGCTGGCGCCCACCGCGGAGGGCGCCGCCGCGTTGGTTTGCGAGGCGGCTTCCCCTTCGGTGAGTTCTACTGCCGGCACAAACTTTTCCACCACTACGTCGGCCACCACTCCCGGAATCCGGCACCTCGCCGCCACCCATTCCTCCCGGTGTTCGGTGGCCAGGGCGAATTCCACCTTGGCGGCTTCCGCCCACTGCGGCTCCTCCGGCGAGCTGGCCAGCAAGGTTCCCGCCTGCTGCAGCGCCTTCTTCAGCACCTCGGCGCCGGCCGTGCGCATGGGGCACTCGAGCGCCATCCCCAGCGCGACCTCGAAGACGTTCAGGCCGCGCCCGGCCGCCTCCGCCATCGCCAGCCGGTCGTACTCGGACCAGGAAAAACTCGCCGCCACGTGCGCCGACGCGCGGGGCACTCCGGACTGCTGCGCGATTCTCCAGATCAGGGCGCGCAGCGGGTCGCCGCTGGGGGCGGGTAGATGAGCGCGATACGCGGCGCAGAAGGCGTCGAACATGTCGGCGGCCGCCAGCACCACTTCGGGCAGCGACGCGGCGTTGGCGGGCGCCACCTCCGGCGCCAGCACGTCTTCCACCTCGTGCGCCAGTTCGCTCAGCTCGCGGAAGCCGCAGGCCGCCGCATCCCCCTTCAGCGTGTGCACCAGGCGGCGAATTTCGCCCAGGGCGTCGCCGTCTCCCGGCTCCCGTTCCAGGGCGAGACCCTGCTCGTTCAGCGCCTGCACCAATTCCTGCGCGCTTTGGAAGAACAGCTCCCTCAACTCCGCTGCGCGTTCATCCGAATGTGCGCTCACGCCTCCACCTCGTCGCGCTGATACGCGGTTCCGTTGTTCTGGTGGATCATGTGGAACTTTTCGCTCAGCCCGAACAGGCTCTCCGCGTGCCCCACGAACAGGTACCCGCCGGGATTCAGGCAGCGGTAGAGCTTTTCCACCAGTCGTTTCTGTTCCGCCTCGTCGAAGTAGATCATCACGTTGCGGCAGAAAATGACGTCGTTCCCCTGCGGCAGGAATTCGGTCTTCAGGTTGTGAAAATCGAATTTCACCATCTGCTTCAGCGGCCCCTTCACCGAATAGTGGGGCCCTACCTTGTTGAAGTAGCGCAGCCGGTACATGTAATCCACGGATTCCATTTGCTGCTCGCTGTAGTTGCCCTCCTGCGCCGTCCGCAACGCCGAATAGCTGATGTCGGAGGCCAGGATCTCCGCCTTCCACGGCGGCGGAACCATTGGCCGGGGCAGCGGTGCGTCAAACCGGGAGCCGTTGCGCAGCATGTAATACGCCAGCGCGTCGCACAGCAGCATGGCGACGGTATAGGGCTCCTGCCCGGTGGAGCAGCCGGCGCTCCACACCCGCACCGAGAAGCTGCGCCGCGCGTGCTTCTTGCACAGCAGTTCTTCCATGGTGACCTTGTGGAACAGCTCCAGTTGCGGCTTGTTGCGGAAAAAGCTGGTCTCGTGGACGGCCAGGTTTTCCAGCAGCGCCACCAGCTCCGAACTTCCCTCGCGGCTGGTCAGCAGGCGGTAGTAGCTGTAGAACGACTCCAGGTTGCAGGCGCGCAGCCGGCGCTGCAGCCGGTCCTGCAGGAAATGCGTCCGCCGCTCGTCGAAGTACATGCCGCATTCCCGGTAGACCAGCCTTTGCAGCAGCTTCAGCTCGGGTTCTGACAGTCGGATCGCGGGGCTCGTCATGCGTCCTTGGTTGTCCTCGGCGGAAGCGGGTCCGCCGCTGCCCGGCCGCTTGTTTTCCGGCGGAATGCTCCGCCGCTACAACGGCGCGGGCGGCATCTGCAGCTCGCCCGGCTGCAAAATCTTCTTCACGTCCACCAGGATGATCAGCCGCCCGTCCAGCTTGGCGACCCCGGTCACGTAGTTGCCGGCGGCCTCGGCCAGCACGCTGGGCGCGGGCTCCACCTGGGCGTCGCTGATCTTCAGTACCTCCGAGGCGCTGTCCACCACCAGGCCCACCGCGCGCCCCTCGGCTTCCACCACCAGGATGCGGTTCTTGCGAGTGTTCTCGATCGCCTTCTCGCCGAAACGCCGGCGCAAATCGATCACCGGCACGATGCGCCCGCGCAGGTTCATCACTCCCTGCACGTACTCCGGGGCGTGCGGGACGGCGGCAATCTCCGGCGGGCGCACGATCTCGTGCACCAGCGAGATGGGCAGCCCGAAGCTCTCGCGTCCGATGCGGAAACCGACGATCTGCAGCTCTTTCGCCATCGTCTTTTACGACCGCGCCGCCTCCGCGTAGCCGGCGGGCGAAACGCGGGATGAATCCGCGGGCGTACGCGGCGGTTTGCGCCCATTCCTGTTGCCCCCGGGGGGATGCCCGTCCAGCACGAAGCTGTCCATGGCCTCCAGCAGGCTGCGCGACATCTTCGACATCTGCTCGGAGGAGGCCGCCAGCTCGGTCGAGCCGGAAGTCGAGCGCTGCACCAGTTCGCGCATCCGCTCCATGGCCAGCACCACCGCCTGCGCTCCCGACGCCTGTTCCTCGACCGCGGAATTGATCTCGTGCGTGATTTCGTTCAGCCGGGTGGTGGCGCGGGCGATCTGCGACGATCCGTGCGACTGCTCATTGGTGGCCGCGCCGATTTCCTGCGCGAACTTGTACACCTCGGTCACCACCGTGGAGATCTTGCGCAGCGCCAGGTTCAGGTCGGTGCCCAGCGTGATCCCCTCGTTCACGATGCCCGTGCTTTTTTCCATGTTGTCGACGGCCTTGCGCGCTTCCTTCTGGATACTGGCAATCAGTTCGGCGATTTCCTTGGTGGACTGCGCCGATTTCTCCGCCAGCTTGCGCACCTCGTCGGCCACCACCGCGAAGCCCAGTCCGTGTTCCCCGGCGCGGGCCGCTTCGATCGCCGCGTTCAGCGCCAGCAGGTTTGTCTGCTCGGCCAGGTCGTCGATCACCTCCACGATCTTGCCGATGTCGTCGGCCCGCTCCCCCAGCGCGCTGATGCTCTCGCCCGAGGACTGGATGGTGCGGTTGATGCGGGTGAGCCCCTCGGTCGCCTTTTCCATGGTGGTGATGCCGCTCTGCACTTCCTCGCGCGACCGCTGGCTGATATCGAGCAGCACCTTCGCCGTGTCGGCCACCCGCTGGATCGAGGCCACCATCTGGTCGATCGAGGCGGAAGTCTCGCTCACGCTGGAGGCCTGCACCTGCGTGTTCTTCACCATGTTCTGGGTGTTGATGGTCATCTCGTGCATGGTGCTGGTGACTTCGTCGATCGCCGAAGACGCGTTCAAGCTGATCCTCGCCGATTCGTCCGACGCTCCCGCCACCTGGTTGGAAGCGCTGGCCACCTGCGCGGCGCTGTCGCGCACGCTGCTCACCAGGGCGCGCAGCCCGTCCACCATCCGCGCGAAGGCGTTGCCCAGGGTGTCGCGCCCTGAGCGCGGGTGCACTTCCACCGTCAGGTCGGCGCCCGCGATCGCTTCCGAAACCCCGGCCATCTCGCGCAGGTAGCGCACCATGGTATTGAAGGTGCGCGCCAGGTCGCCCACCTCGTCCTGGCGCTGGATGTCGACTTCGTGTTCCAGGTCGCCGGAGTCGCCGATGTCGCGCGCGATGCCGATCAACTGCCGCAGCGGCTGGCTGATCGACTTGGAGGTTCGGAAAGCGATGAACAGCCCCAGCAGGATGGCCAGCAGCGTGCCCACGATGCTGATCACCTGGGTCGCCGCCGTGGCCGCTTCGTGCCTTTTCCTCTCCCCGTCCAGGAATTTCGCGGCCGCGTCTTCGCCTTCATCCAGGATACTGGTGGAGGTCTTCATCCAGCTCGCGGGATTCAATTGCAGATAGTAGATCTGAAGTTCGGCCACCGTCCCGGCCCCGGAATCCACCTGCTTGCGCTTGTCCACCAGCGGCCGCGCGAACCCGTTCTCCCACTGCCGCTCCGCCTGCTCCAGCCGCTGCAACGCCGAGCGCTGCTCCCCGGAGTTGGCCTTCACTCCCAGGTCCTTCAGCAGGGCGTAGAGGCGGATGATGCCTTCGTCCATCTGTTCCACTTCGCGCGTGTCGCCGCTGAGCAGGTAATTGCGCAGCAGCAGCCGGTCCTGCATCATCTGGAAACGGACCGCCTCGCCTTCCTGCGCCAGGTCCAGTGCGTACGCCGCCGAGGCGCGCGCCGCGTGCTCGCGCCGCAGGTCGTACATGTTCACCAGGAACAGCAGCAGCACCAGCGCCAGGATTGCCCCGAAATTCAGGTACAGCTTTTTGCGGATCGTCATGGCTGCTCCTTCAGCAGCGGGGCCCGGGTTACCTCGTGAAATGAAACTCGACAACCGTTTTCTTCTCCGGGCCGGATTCATAGCGCCACTGCTGCAGAGCAGCGGTGGCCGCCTCGATGAGCAGGGGATGGCCACCCAGCGCCCGGATGTTCTTCACTTTGCCCTCGGTGGAGATCACGAATTCCATTACCACCGTGCCCGCCACGTGCATGCGGCGGGCAAGTTCGGGATAGGCGGGCTCGACCTTTTTCTTCAGCTTGCGTGCTTCCACGCCCCAGCCGGCGCCCGCCTGCAACATCGCGGCGGCAAGCAGTACCGCGGCTATCCACGGTCGCTTCCAACCTCCGAACACAATCCCTCCCGACAGTTGTCCGGTAAAACCAAGTGCACGGTGACTGCCACCCCGCCGCGCCCCGCCTCGGGATTACGCTGATCGCCGTAACTAGCTGATTAAGAATGGAGTTCTAGCGCCGGCGTCCCGCGCCGCTGCTCCCGCGCGCGCTCCGCCCGGGCAGCGCTTGTCTCAACTCAGTTAACCCGGCGCCGCCTGAATGTCTCAGCCTGAGACCGAACGGACCCTTGTGACACAGGTTGCCGATCTGGTATCCGCCCTCGCATTTGTCTTGACTCAAAATGAGAATACGTGGAAATCTCAATTTAATAAGCTTCGAAACCGAGCATGCCAGCTGGAGAGAACCCGGTCGTGCTGTCCTCTGCCGTCTCGGAGGGCATGGCGGCGTTGGAGCGCCGTCTGGCGGAAATGCTTGACGAATACCTGGGAAGCTTTGTCGTGCGCGCCGCCGAGGCCCTCCGCTTCGGCCGCAGCTTTGTCGCCTTAGGCCACGGCGAGTGTTACGAAATTCGCTGGATTTCCGAGCGCGGGCTAGCCCGGCCGGTGAATGCCAATGTCCCGGAGACCGTCCAGCATCGCGCCAGCTCCATGAGCGAGCCCTTCTGGATCACCGATATCGCCGACTGGTCCCCAGGTTCGCCCGGCCCCTTCTCCGGCCTGGCCTCCCGCCAGTGCCTGGTGGTGCCTCTGCTCGGATCCAACCGCCAGCCCCTCGGGCTGCTCGGCTTGCTGGAGTGCGACGACCCTGCAAGCGCCGGCCGCGAACACCTGCGCCGCGCCTCCACCCTGGCCGCCGAGGCGGCGCTGGTGCTGGAAGCCAACCAGAATCTGCATGCCGCCGACCAGCATCGCCGCCGCTCGGAAAACCTTATGGCCGCCGCCCTGGAGCTGAACTCCAGCGTCCGCCAGACGAATTTCCTGGAGTCGTTCACCACTCGCGCTGCCGGCATGTTAGGCGCGCGCGCCGCCGCCTTGGCCCTGGTCCAGGGCAAGCGTCTGGACACGGTCGTGGTTTACGATCCCGGCGCCCGTCACGACGGCACTGCCCACCAGCGGCTCGATATCGCCCTCGAGGATGTTGGCGAGCGTTTTCCGGAATCCATCATCAGCGGCACCGCCGCCGAGCTTCTAGGCGAGCCCCTGGCCGCGACCCTGGGCTGGAAGGACCTGACCATCGCCCGACTCTCCGGCGGCGGCGGCGAATGGGTTGGCATGTTGTGCCTGGCCGACTGTGGCGGCCCGCTGGTGCACGATGACCGCAATCTGCTCCAGGCCCTGGTCGGCCACGCTGCCGTGGCCCTGGAGAACTCCCGCTGGTTCAACCGCATGGACCAGGCCAACCGCCACTGGATGGAGATTTTCGACTCCATCACCGATCTCATCCTGGTCCACGACGAGACCTGCCGGGTGCTGCGCGTCAACCGCTCCCTGGCCGATTTCATCGGCGCGCGTCCCGCCGAACTCATCGGGGTGAGCGTGCGCGCGCTGGTCGCCATGGCCGCTGACGAAACTACCGAGGCCTGCCCCTTCTGCCGCGTCGGTCCCGACGGCGCCGACGAATACGTCCATCCGGTGCTCGACCGCGTCTACCTGGTTTCCACCTCCCGCATTCACGGCGCCATCAACGAGAGCATGCAGACCATCCACGTGCTCAAGGACATCACCGACCGCCGCGAGGCCGAGCGCCGCTACCGCGAATTGTTCGACACCATCCAGGAAGGCCTGTTCTTCTCCACCCCGGAAGGCCGCTTCGTCGAGGTCAACGACGCCCTGGTGCGCATGCTGGGCTACGACAGCCGCGAGGAGCTGCTGCAGATCGACATTGTTACCCAGCTCTATCTTTCCCCCGAGCAGCGCACCGGCTTTCAGCAGGAGATGAACTCCAAAGGCGTCCTCCGCAACTACGAGGAAACGCTCCGCCGCAAGGACGGTTCCCTCATCTTCAGCCTGCAGAACGCCTTCGCGGTGCGCGATGCCCAGGGACACGTGCTCCAGTACCGCGGCCTCATGCTCGACATCACCGAGCTCAAGACCTTCCAGGCCGAACTGCAGCGCCAGCGCGACTTCAACAACAAGATCCTCAACAACACCCAGAGCATGATCCTGGTGGTCGATACCGCCGGGCTCATCAGCTACGCCAACAAGCGCTGCTTCGACGCCGGCGGCTATACCCAGGAAGATCTGCTGGGCCACCGCCTGGTCGAGCTGGTTTCGCCCGGCCGCCGCCAGGCGCTGGTCGAGGCCGTCGGCGAGACCCTCGCCGGCCGCCAGGTCGATAATCTCGAGCTCCCGGTCCTGCTCGGCCAGGGCCGCGGCGGACAGTTCTCCGTCAACCTCAGTCCCATGCGCGACGAGGCCGGCCACGTCAACAGCATGGTCGTCGTCATGACCGACATCACCGACGCCGCCATGCTCCAGGCCAAGCTCATGCACACCGAGAAGATGGCCGCCGTCGGCCAGCTCGTCTCCGGCGTCGCCCACGAAGTCAACAATCCCCTCACCGCGGTGCTCGGCTACGCCGACCTGCTCTTGGAGGCCCCGGATGTTCCCGCCCACGCCAAGGACGACCTCAAGATCATCCTGCAGGAGGCGCAGCGCACCAAGCAGATCGTGCAGAACCTGCTCAGCTTCGCCCGCCAGATGCCGCCCCAGCGCGACGCCGTGCGCCTCAACCTGATCGTCCGCCGCACTCTCGCCCTGCGCTCCTACGATTTCTCCAGCCACGGAATCAAGGTGGAGGAGCGCCTCAACGAGACCGTCCCCGAGGTCATCGGCGACGCTCACCAGTTGCAGCAGGTCTTCCTCAACATCCTCAACAACGCCTACGACGCGGTCAAGGAGACTGGGCGCACCGGGCGCATCGAAATCTCCACCACCGCCGGACGCGGCTTCGTCGAGGTCGTCTTTCGCGACAACGGCAACGGCATCGCCTCTCCCGACCGCATCTTCGACCCGTTTTTCACCACCAAGGACGTGGGCAAGGGCACCGGCCTGGGATTGAGCATCTGTTACGGCATCGTGCGCGAGCACGGTGGCGAGATTGTCTGCGCCAACAACAGCGACGGCCACGGCGCCACCTTCATCGTGCGCCTGCCCATTGCCGATGCCGCCGCTCCCAGGCTTTCCTCCGGAGGTGCCCCGTGACGAGCGCCAAGTATCCCGTGCTGGTCATTGAGGACGAGCCCGCCGTGCTCTCCTTCGTCAAGGCCGCGCTGGAGCGTTCCGGATACGCCGTGGTCGCCGTCACCTCCGGCGCCGACGCCCTCGACCGCCTCTCGCGCGAGCAGTTTCTCGGCGTGGTTTCCGACATGCGCACGCCCGGCGGCGTGGACGGCGCCGACGTCCATGCCTGGATCGCCGAGCATCGGCCGGAGCTGGCTGCGCGCGTCATTTTCATCACCGGCGACATCGTCAACGAGGAAACCGCCGCCACCTTGCGCCGCACCGGCGCGCCCTGCGTGGAAAAGCCGTTTCGCGTGCAGCAGCTCATCGCCGTCGTGCAAAAAGTTTTTGGGGGCCCGCTATGATCGATGAATTTCGTATTCGCCTTCTTGTGGTCGACGACGAGCAGAGCATCCGCAAGCTCTGCATGGCCATTGGCGCTTCCCTCGGCTTCGACTGTGCCGAGGCGGAAAGCGGCGAGGCCGCCCTCGCCTACCTGGAAACCGAGTCGCCCGACCTCATTCTCGTCGACCGCCGCCTGGGCGCCATGTCCGGCGACGACCTGCTGCGCCAGATCAAGTCCATGCTGCCGCGCACCGAGGTCGCCATCATCACCGGCCACGGCTCCATCGAGAGCGCCGTCGAAGCCATGAAGGTGGGCGCCTACGACTACATCACCAAGCCCTTCGGCGCCGGACAGCTCAAGCTCGTCTTGCAGCGCATGAAGGAGAAGGTGCGCCTGGTCAGCGAAAACGAGTACCTGCGCGACCGCGTCAGCAACGAGCAGGAGCTCAACGTCATTGACGGCTCCTCCGCCAAAATCCAGGACGTGCTGCGCATGGTCTCCCGCCTCAAGGACACCCGCACCCCGGTGCTCATCTCCGGCGAAAGCGGCACCGGCAAGGAACTGGTGGCCCGCGCCATCCACTTCCGCGGCTCCTTCCAGAAACGCCCCTTCGTCGCCGTCGATTGCGGCTCCCTGGTCCCCACGCTCATCGAAAGCGAGCTCTTCGGCTACGAGAAGGGCGCCTTCACCGGCGCGCTCAAAACCAAGCAGGGCCTGTTCGAGGCCGCCAATTCCGGCACCATCTTTCTCGACGAGGTCGGCGAGCTGCCGCTGGAGATGCAGGCCAAGCTGCTGCGCGCGCTGCAGGAAAAGGAAGTGCGCCCGGTGGGCAGCAACGACAGGATCAAGGTGGACGTGCGCGTCATCGCCGCCACCAACCGCGACCTGGAGGTCGCCTACAAGGCGGGCACCTTCCGCAAGGACCTCTATTTCCGCCTGAACGTGGTCACCGTTCACATTCCGCCGCTGCGCGAGCGCAAGTCCGACATGGTCGCCCTGGTGCGCTCCTTCCTGCTGCGCTACGCCCCCGAGGAGCAGGTTCACGTCACGCCCCACGCCATGAACTGCCTGTTCAACTACGACTGGCCGGGCAACGTGCGCGAACTGGAAAACTGCATCGAGCGCGCCATCGCCCTGGGCAACCACAAGACCATCGACGTGCAGGACATGCCGCAGGCCATCCGCGCCGCCGGCAACCGCGCCTCCCTGGCCTCGGTGGAGCCTGTGCCCTCCTCCGCCGCCGGTCAGGCGCCCGGCTCCACCGACCTGGAGGAAATCGAGCGCCTCACCATCCAGCGCGTCTTCCACCAGGTGGGCGGCGACAAGGCGCTGGCCGGCAAGATGCTCGGCATCAGCCGCGCCACCTTGTATCGCAAGCTCAAGCGCTACCGCATCCACGTCACCGAAGCGGGTGTCATGCCGGCAGGCAGCCGCGCCTCCGCCCAGAGCAACTAGCCCCGGTCGTCGGTCGTCGGTTCTCTCTGGCAGAGGAGGCTGGCCTCCCCTTACCGCGCATATTTCAGTCACGGCTTTTGGCCGCCGAGGTGGAAGCGCCGGGCTTTAGCCCGGCGAAAACCGCCCCCTAATGATTGTCATTCCGAGGGGCGCAACCGAGCGCAGCGAAGGCGCCCCGAGGAATCTGGGTTTGAAAATCCAGTGTGCACGTGCCCCACCTTCGCGCCCCGCCTTTGGGCGCTAACCTGGGCGGACAAAACTCTGGGCTGTCCGCGAAGCCCACCGTGAGCAGTTGTCGAGAGCCTTGCGCCTTGCGCCTTGAGCCTTGCGCCTTGATATGGGTGCCCCAGACGAGCCGCCTTGCTCGTCGGGCCGAACCCTGATCGGGAAGGGCACGGCTTCAGCCGTGCCAAAAACGCCTCCCTAATGATTCGTCATTCCGAGGGGCGCAACCGAGCGCAGCGAAGGCGCCCCGAGGAATCTGGGTTTGAAAATCCAGTGTGCACGTGCCCCACCTTCGCGCCCCGCCTTTGGGCGCTAACCTGGGCGGACAAAACTCTGGGCTGTCCGCGAAGCCCACCGTGAGCAGTTGTCGAGAGCCTTGCGCCTTGAGCCTTGAACCTTGCGCCTTGATATGGGTGCCCCAGACGAGCCGCTTTTGCTCGTCTGGGAGGAAGCCCGTCCGGGCCGACCATTGGCCGCCGGAGGTGGAAGCGCCGGGCTTTAGCCCGGCGAAAACCGCCCCCTAATGATTGTCATTCCGAGGGGCGCAACCGAGCGCAGCGAAGGCGCCCCGAGGAATCTGGGTTTGAGAATCCAGTGTGCACGTGCCCCACCTTCGCGCCCCGCCTTTGGGCGCTAACCTGGGCGGACAAAACTCTGGGCTGTCCGCGAAGCTCACCGTAGCAGTTGCCGAGAGCCTTGAGCCTTGCGCCTTGAGCCTTGAAACGGGGTGCCCCAGCCGAGCGGCCTTTGCTCCTCTGGGAGGAAGCCCGTCCGGGCCGACCATTGGCCGCCGGAGGTGGAAGCGCCGGGCTTTAGCCCGGCGAAAACCGCCCCCTAATGATTGTCATTCCGAGGGGCGCAACCGAGCGCAGCGAAGGCGCCCCGAGGAATCTGGGTTTGAAAATCCAGTGTGCACGTGCCCCACCTTCGCGCCCCGGCTTTGGGCGCTAACCTGGGCGGCGCGGGAAGGGGCGCGGCTTTACAGGCTGCGGAAAAACTCGCTTGATGCTTGTTTCGGAGGGGCATGGCTTCAGCCGTGCCGGACAAGTCCCTTGTTTTTGTCATTCCGAGCGGGCTTCAGCGGGGTCCCCAGCACGCGCGCTTTTTGCGCGTGCTGGGGTGCCCTTCAGCCCGCGAGGAATCTGGGGTTTCGATTTTTTCCGCAGCCTCTTCACCCGCGCCGCGCAAAGCCTTCCACGTTTGTCATGCTGAGGAGCGCGACCAGCGGGGTCCCCGGCGCGCGCCGCTTTTGCGCGCGCTGGGGTGCTCGTCAGCCCGACGAGCATCTACACAATCATCCCCCGCGCCCTCCCCGCTATCTCCGCCTCGAACTGGCACGATTTTCTGCCCACCAAGTCCATGTGCACCGCCGTCAGCTCGCAGGTCGCGCACAACTCACCATTCGTCTGCTTCACCATCTCGTGCTCAAACCGAATCACCTTCTCCCGCACCTCCAGGATTCGTGTCCGTATGGCGAACACATCTCCCGCCCTCATCTCTTTCTTGTACGCGATGTTCTGTTGCACGGCGGCCATGCCCCGCTTCTGATCGCAGATGTAGTCGGCCGTGATCCCGATTGACGCAAACAGCACCCACGTCGCCTCGTCGAACTTGCCCACGTACCACATCACGTTCATGTGCCCCATCTGGTCGCACTGCCAGGGATAAACCACACCGCTACAGGTCACCACCGCCGCCGCCTCTTTCTCGCTCATCCAGACACTCCCCTGTCGGCTTCCCTCGCCACCCTATACGGGTAGCCGAATGTCGGCAACCATCGACCATCGACCGTCGACCGTCGACCATCGACCTTGTGCCCCGCGCCTTGAGAGCCTGTTACGAAACAGATCCGCAGATGGTTCTCCAATGCCTGGCTTGGGGCGGATGGGCGGAAGTGGAATGGGGCGCGACGGAGAACGACGATGCTCAGCGAGCCAGTGCGCTAGCCATCTGATGGCCTCCCAGAAGGTTGATCAAGCGCTTCAAGTTATAAGCGAGGGTGGCGATGTTGATTTCGGTCTGGGCACCGGCCACTCCGCGTAGCAGGAATCGCGCGTTGCCGAACATACGCTTGAGCGCGGCGAAGGGATGTTCCACGATCGACCGTCGCAGCCGCATCATCGCCGGCGTGGTCCGCCGCTGGATTCGGGTCAGGGCATCGTCATACAGAAATCGATACACCATCCGTTGTGGCGCTGCCGTGCATTGTGGTTTCAGCGCGCAGGCGCCGCACACGGCAGCGTTGCCGCGATAGCCGATGCGTTTGCGGTCGGGCTGAAACTGATGCCGAGCCAGACTCTGGCCCGCCGGACAGCTCATCGTGTCGGTGTTTTCGTCATAGACAAACGCGCTCCGATCCAAGCGCGCGCCGTCGCCCTGATTGTTCGCGGTGCGTTGCACCGGCAGGTGGGGCACGATCCCTTGCTTCTCGCAACATGCCGCCTGTTCCCCGTTGGAATATCCCGCATCGGCAACCACGTTCAGCGTCTCCGGATTGTCCAGCGCTTGTTGGGCGGCCTGCGCCATGGGCAGCAGACTGCGCGCATCGTTGGCTTCGGTCGTCACCTGTTGCGTTACGATCAGCGCGTGCTCGGCATCGACCGCTGTCTGCACGTTGTACGCAGGTCGCTTTCCGTCGTTGGTGCGCATGAAACGGGCCTCCGGCTCCGGATGCGACTTCAACTTCTCCAGCGCCGCCTGCACCGCAGTCGGATCAATGACGATCTCGTCCTGCTCATCAGCCTGTTCCAACTGGTCCAGATAACGCTTCACCGCCTCCCGCTCGCGCACGCTGCGCGCGCTAGTCACGGCGCGGAACTTCGAACCATCAATCGCCACCCACTCGCCCCGTACCAGGCCCACCGAGCGCGCAAACCGCACCAACTCGGCTCCCGCCCCGCTCACCGCTTCCCGGTGAAGCCGCCGAAACTCGGCAATCGACTTGTAATCCGGAACCAGCCGCCCCAACAGCCACATCACTTCGATGTTGCGTTGGCACTCCGCTTCCAACCGGCGCGAGGAACGCACCTGCTGCAAGTATCCGTACAAATAAAGCTTCAGCAGATCGCGCGGATCATAGCCAGGCCGACCGGTTTCGGCCGGTTCGGCACGCACAAAACCCAGCTCCGCCATATCCAGCCCGCCGACAAACGCTTCGATCACCCGGCAGACGTGATCGGCCGGAATCAGATCGTCCAGCGTGGAAGGAAACAGCGCATGCTGTCCCCGCGCTTCGCCTTCGATATAGGCCATGCAAAATGCCCCCGCACTCGCATCGTTGCATAACATCCTGTGGACAGCCTAGTGAGACTTTCGTAACAGGCTCTTGAGCCTAGGGCCTTGAGCCTCACTCCTTGCTCCTCACCAACTCCCGCGTAACCACCACCGGTGACCATCGTGCCTTGACACCATTTACCAACTGCTTACAATGTAGGTAGCCGGTCAGTCCGGCGGCACATCAGGGCCGCAGGGGAGGGCGACCACCTTGCGGCCCTATATCTTGTGTGGAATTGTGGTTTCGCTCTTTGACAACACAATATCTTCGGTTTTCCAGAAAACTCGGACGCAAGTTGTTGATTCTTCGTTCGGCCTCCACGGTAACCGACGGTATCCCCACGGTATACCGTGCGTAAGTTGATGATTCCATTAAAGGCATGGGGGAGGGGGTGGGGTACCGTCTAAGGTTTACCAAACGGTAAAATTGTTCACTGCCGCGGCAGGCGCAGCCAACTGCGCTGGGAGACGAACGATGTCCCCCAAAACCGCCATGGCGAGAATCGAGCGCACAATTGCGGGGGTTGAGACAGGGTTTCATCCTGAGACGCGGGCCGGCGGCGGTTGCAGTGATATTATTGTAGTAGAATCAATTGGTTACGGAAGCCGACCGTTTGGCCTGCTCCGTGCACTGGGACTTCTGGCTGACTGACGTCCTACGGAGCTGCAAGGTGTCTCAACCATCAGTGTTGATCGTCTCCGATGAAGCGGAGTTCGCGCCCACCATCATGGCGCGCTGGCAGAGTGAGCGCAGCTTGCCCGCCTTTGTGCTGACATCCACGGCGGCGTGGAAGGAATCGCTGGCCGCCGGCTGCGACATGGCCGTGATTGCCGGGGTGAAGGAGATGTCCGCTGCCTTGTTCCAGGCGTTGGAGCAATCGGGCAAGCCGGTGATCTTCCTGGTCCCGGAAAGCGCGGAGGTGCAGCGAGTGCGGAGCCAGTTTCCGCGCCTGATGCTGCTCCGCCATCACGAAGGGTGGGTGGAAGCGCTGGTGGCGCTGGCCGCCGAAAGCCTGCGGCGGCTGGAGGCCAATGCGCGAGCGCGGCGCGCCGAGCAGGCCCTGGCGCAGGCAGAAGGCCATGCCACGCTGGGACGCTACGTGCTGGATATGCGGCACAGCCTGAACAACGCGCTCACCTCGGTGCTGGGCAATTCCGAACTGCTGCTGCTGGAGCCAGGAGCGTTTTCCGCGCAGATGCATGACCAACTGGCGACCATCCACTCCATGGCGGTGCGGATCCACGATATCCTCCAGCGCTTCAACGCGATGGAGACGGAGATGAAACTGGCGGCGAAATCTCACTCTGAGATGCAGGTGGTCCCGCGTACCATGATGGCATCACGCTGAGGGGCATGTCCTAAAATCCCATTTTTCCGGGCAGGTTTCTTCAGTACAGTACGGGGCGACACCTCCCCCCCAGAGCCACTTCGCTTTTGTGTTTCCGGCGGAATCAACGCCGCCGTTCCACTGGGCGGAATTGAATTCCGCCGCTGGATCTTCATTTCGGCAGCCTGGAGTCTTCGGTGAAAGATCGAGTCAAATCCCGCGTGTGGTGGTTGGTCGGCATTAACACGGTTGTCCTGATCCTGGTGCTGGGCCTGGCCTATGGCGCCGGAGCGCGATCGGGCGGGCTGTCGTTGCTGGACTTTGGGGCGCTGCCGCAGGTGGCGGGACTGGAGTTCCTGGCGGCGGTGTTCCTGGTGGCGGCGGTGAGCATTACGCTGCTGGTGCAACTGGGGATCAAGGTGGTGAAGCCGACGCGCGAGCTGGTGGAGGTTTCCGAGCGGGTGATGGCCGGAGATTACGAGGCCAACGCCAACGTCACCCCGGACGACTACGGGGTGATGGCGGAGAACTGGAACCGGGCGGCGGAGATGGTGGCGCAGGCGGCGGGGATCAAGGCGGGCGAGGAGACCATGCGCGCCGAACTGGGCGAACTGGAGCGGGTGATCAACCAGGTGGCGCGCGGCGACTTCTCCTCCCGGGCGAAAGCCTCGCAAATGGAGCTGACGGCGGTGGTGGAGTCCTTCAACGCGCTGGCCGAGACCCAGGCGCGGCGCATGGAACGGGTGCGCGCCCTCAGCGCCGACATAGCCGCCTGCACCCTGCAGGTGCTGGCCGCCTCCGGCGAGATAACCAACGGCGCCGCCGAGCAGGAGCAAATCACGCTGAGCGCCGCCGCGGCGATCGCGGAGCTGACCAGCAGCACGCAACTGGTGTCCGAACACGCCACGTCCTCGGGCGGGGCCGCGCGCAGCGCGCTGGAGGTTTCAGGACAGGGCAGCAGCGCGGTGCATGAGGCGGAGCAGGCCATGCAGAAGATCCGCACGGCCATGCAGGCGACGGCGGACAAGATCAAGTCGCTGGGCGAGCGCTCGCTGCAGATCTACGAGATCATCAACATCATCCACGAAACCAACCTGCTGGCGCTGAACGCGGTGCTGGAATTCTCGCGGGGCGCGCAGGCAGGACTGACGCAGGAGATCATCGCCAGCGAACTGAGGAAGCTGGCCGACCACTCGCGCACTTCCACCCGGGACATCGTGAGCCTGCTGAAATCGATCCAGGCGGAGAGCACGGAAGCGGTGTCGGTGATCGAGAAGGGCAACCGGGTGGCGGAAACCGGCTCGCACCTGATCGCCCAGGCCAGCCGGGCCTTTGCCGATATCACCCAGGAGCTGCAGCAGACCTCGGAATTGGTGGAGTCGATCGCGACGGCTTCGGGCGAGCAGTTAAACGGCACCGAGCGGGTGGCCGCCGCCATCCAGGAGATCGCCGCCAACATGCGCCAATACTCGGCCAAGAGCCGGCAGAGCGCCAAAATCGTCGAACAGGTGGTACGCTCTTCCGAGCAGCTCACGCAAGTGGTGAATCACGCGCGGCCCGCGCCCGTCCCCCCGGCCACGGTGTTCCGGGCGGAAAAGGCGGAGGCGGCCGCCGCCGCGGTGATCGGCCGGGCATAAGACCAAAGCTGCACGCGCGCCGCCGGGCGGGTCCAGGGTCCCGCCGGCGCCGAGGCGCGTTACCACACGGAAAAGCTTCGGGAGAGAGAGAGCCTCATGACGCGGAAGAACCACACCGTACTGTGCGTGGACGACAACGCGGTGGCGGTATCGGGCTGGTCGCTGTATCTGCAGCAGAAGGGCTACGCGGTGCTGAGCGCGCGCGCCGCAGAGGAAGGCCTGCAAGTGTTCGCCACCCAGCCGGTGAGCGCGGTGATCCTGGATTACGCCATGCCGGAGCTGGACGGAACCGCGGTAGCCGCGCTGATGAAGCGCATGAAACCGCAGGTGCCCATTATCCTGTTCAGCGGAGTTTCCGATCTTCCCGCCGAGGTGCTGGCGACGGTGGATGGCTTCATGGTGAAGGGCAAACCGCCGAGCGAGATGCTGGAGATGCTGGATCGGGTGCTGCAGGTGAAAGAGAAGGCGGAAGGCATTTAGGCGCGAGGCGCGTAGTCGTAAACATTGAACCGCAAAGGGACGCAAAGGCAAAACTTTTCTGATTTCCTTTGTGTGCCTTTGCGTCTTTTGCGGCACCTAAGGCCTTGAAGCCCGGCTACAGCGACGGTTGCGGTAGAACCGTGGTCTTGCCAGCTAGGAACCCCTGCAGCGAATACGGGCTCGGGCGCCAAAGTCGGGTGTCAGGGCACGACTTCAGTCGTGCCGGCAAGGGCGCGTTACAGAATTTGGGCTTCAGCCCCTGTGGGCTTTCTTCTGTTTGCGGAAACAAAAGGAACTGTAAGGATACTCATCAGCCGACTTGGCCAATCCTCGTTCCACCGGATTCTCGCCGATGTACTTTCTGTGCGCCAAGAAACTTTCTCGATCGCGAACGCGTTCGTCGGAGAAGCCTCGCTGCCAGATTGCATGCGTGATGCACAGCTCGCGCCTAGCGCGGAATGCAAAGTTGCCTTTGATCAACTGAAGAGCCCGTTCAATACTGAGGGAGCTATCGAGCGTGATGAGCAAGTGAAAATGATCCGGCATTACCACGAAATCATGGATTTTGAACTTGCCGCGGAGGACGTAGGAGTGAAGGACATCAATGAACAGCATCGCCATTCTTTCGGACTGAAGAAAGGCGCGGCCGCCAATGGTCCTGGAAGTGACGAAGAAGGTACGCGAATCGGCCTGCACCGCATCCGGGCGCGCATTTCGTGAGGGAATGGCCATATGCAGGGGCTAAAGAGAGTGTGTGAGAACTGACTTGTTTTCCTCAGGGCAGTTGAGGCACAACGAGGGCATGAGCCGATTTCGGTCGTACAGTCCCGAGCAAGCCTACTTGGTGCCTCCGAGCGTGAAGGACGTTTTGCCGGAGGGGCATCTGTGCTTCCTGGTGCGGCAGGTAATTGCCAAGTTGGACCTGAGCAAGTTCGAGGAGGAGTACAGCCGGGAAGGCGGCGAGTTGTACGCTCCGGAGATGATGTTGAGTGTGTGGCTGTACGCGTACGCGAGGGGATTAAGTTCCGGACGGCGGCTGGAACGAAAGATTCAGGAGGATCTACCGCTGCGGTACTTGGCCGGCGGCCAGCATCCGGATCACTGGGCGCTGAGCGCGTTCCGGCGGCGGCATCGGCGGGGCATCAACGATGTGTTCACGCAGGTGTTGGAGTTGATCCGGGACGCGCAGTTGGGGCGGTTGGGCACGGTGGCGGTCGATTCGACGCCGATCAAAGCCGACAATGGGCGCCAACGCGTGGATACGCGTAAGCGGCTGCGGCGGGATCGGGCCAAGTATCGGCGGCAAATTCGGCGCTGGCAGCGGCAATGCGAACAGGCGGACAGCGAAGAGGGCGCGGCCTATGCCCGTGGGCAAGTGCAACGATTCCAAGCGCAGTTGGCGCAGTGTCCGGGGCGCTTGCAGCAACTGAAGAAGAGCGGCCAGGAGCGGCTGCCGCGCACCGATGCCGATGCTCGGGTGCTGCGCAAGCGCGGCCAATCGGTCATCGGGTACAGCGGGGAGATCGCCGCGTCGCAAGATCATTTCATCGTGGCCGAACGGGTGACGCAACAGAAGAACGACAACGCCGGGATAGTGCCGATGGTGGAAGAAGTGGAGCGTCAGTGCGGCGAGCGCCCCGGGAAGGTATTGGCGGATGCGGGCTATTTCAGCACGGAGAACCTGGAAGCACTGCGCGAGCAAGGGATCGATGCTTACATACCGGACTCGAACTTAGCCAGGGAACTCAACCTCGGGAAGCGAGCGCGCGGGGTGGGGAGTCGGCCAGTGCGGAGTCCGGTAATCAAAGCCATGCGGCAGAAGTTGCGCAGTGCGGAGGGGCGTGCCACCTATGATCGCCGCAAGGGAATGGTCGAACCGGTGTTCGGCACCCTGAAGGCGCAGCGCGACCTGGCCCGGTTCCGTTTGCGAGGCTTGGCCAAGGTCGGCATTGAGTTCACCCTAGCCTGCCTGGCTTACAACCTGACACGGTTCCAGCAAGCGCGGGGCAAGGGAAAACCGGCCATCGATCAAGCTTAACGTCTGGATGGTGCCGCTATTCAGCGTTGAGCGTCATTGAGTGACGTTGGACGGAAACCCAATGTTGGGGGTTACTGCATGTACCAGGTTCGGAGAGGGGCTGTGAAGCTGGTTCTCACACGCTCTCTAAAGCCCGGGTTTATAGCACGATTGCCGGCACGACTGAAGTCGTGCCCTGACACATACGCATCACATTGATTGTACGTTAGCCAGAAGGGGCAGGTGCTCTGTCGAGGTCGATCGCACTCATTCCACTTAGGCCTTCCGCCTTGTGCCTTGAGCCTTGAGTCTTGCGCCTCGTCACGCGAAGAGAAATTCCTTGGTGCGCAGGTCGCGGATGGTGTCGCGCAGGGCGGCGGCTTTTTCGAACTCGAAGCGCTTGGCGGCCTCGCGCATTTCGGTTTCGAGTTTGGCGATGTAAGCGTTCAGCTCTTCCTGCGATTTGAATTCCGGAATGCCCTCGGCCTGCTCGGTGAGCTCGACGTAGTCGGCCTCCACGATGTGCGCCAGCGACATCTCCAGCGGCCGCACGATGGATTCCGGGGTGATGCCGTGCTCCTCGTTGTAGGCCCGCTGGATGGCGCGGCGGCGCGTGGTTTCGTCGATGGCCTTCTTCATGGAGTCGGTCATGCGATCGGCATAGAGAACGGCGCGGCCGTTCAGGTTGCGCGCGCAGCGGCCCATGGTCTGGATGAGGGAGCCGGCGGAGCGCAGGAAACCCTCCTTGTCGGCGTCGAGAATAGCGACGAGCGAGACTTCCGGCAGGTCGAGGCCTTCGCGCAGCAGGTTGATGCCGATGAGCACGTCGAATTCGCCCTTGCGCAGGTCGCGCAGAATCTTGACCCGCTCCAGGGTTTCAATTTCGGAATGCATGTAGCGGCAGCGCACGCCGACCTCGCTGTAGTACTCGGCCAGGTCTTCGGCCATGCGCTTGGTGAGGGTGGTGACCAGCACGCGTTCACCGCGCTCGGCGCGGGCGCGGATTTCGTGCAGCAGATCGTCAATCTGGCCCTTCACCGGACGGACTTCGACCTCGGGATCGATCAGGCCTGTCGGGCGGATGATCTGCTCGACCACGACGCCGGCTGACTTGGTGAGCTCGTAGGGGCCGGGCGTGGCGGAGACGTAGACGACCTGGTTGACGCGGTGCTCGAATTCCTCGAAGGTGAGGGGGCGATTATCGAGCGCCGAGGGCAGGCGGAAGCCGTACTCGATGAGGGTTTCCTTGCGCGAGCGGTCGCCGTGCCACATGCCGTGAAGCTGGGGGACGGTCTGGTGCGACTCGTCGATGAAGAGCAGGAAGTCGCGGGAGACGTAATCGAGCAGGGTGGGCGGAGGCTCGCCGGGCAGGCGGCCGGTGAAGTGGCGCGAATAATTCTCGATGCCGTGGCAGTAGCCGACTTCCTTCATCATCTCGACATCGAAACGGGTGCGCTGGTGCACGCGCTGGGATTCCACCAGCCGGCCCTGCTTCTCCAGTTCAGCCTCCCACCAGGCGAGTTCCTTGAGGATGGACTCGATGGCCGCGCTCTTGGTCTCCGGCTTCATCACATAGTGGGTCTTGGGGTAGATGGGCAGGCGGGCGTATTTCTGCTTGACGGTGCCGAACAGCGGATCGATCTGGCTGAGCGATTCCACCTGGTCGCCCCAAAGCTCGATGCGGTAGGCGTTGTCGTCGTAAGTGGGGAAGATTTCGATGACGTTGCCGCGGACGCGGAAAGTGCCGCGGCGGAAATCGGTGTCGCTGCGCTCGTAGAGGATCTCGACCAGCTTGCGCAGGATGTCCTGGCGCTTGATCTTCTGCCCTTTTTCCAGGAAGAGCAACATGCCGTAGTAGGCCTCGGGCGAGCCCAGGCCGTAGATGCAGCTCACGGAGGCGACGATGATGCAGTCGCGGCGCTCGAACAGCGACTTGGTGGCGGAGAGGCGGAGCTTGTCGAGCTCGTCGTTGATGGTGGCTTCCTTCTCGATGTAGACGTCGGCGGCGGGGATGTAGGCCTCGGGCTGATAATAGTCGTAATACGATACAAAGTATTCGACCGCGTTGTGCGGGAAAAAGCTCTTGAACTCGTGGTAGAGCTGCGCCGCCAGGGTCTTGTTGTGGGCCAGCACCAGGGTGGAACGGTTGACCTGCTCCATCACCTTGGCCATGGTGTAAGTCTTGCCCGAGCCGGTGACGCCGAGCAGCACCTGGTGCTTGTCGGCGTCGAAGACACCGCGGGTGAGGGAGGCGATGGCCTTTTCCTGGTCGCCGCGGGGCTTGTAATCGGAGACGAGTTTGAGATCGGGCATGGAAAAGCAGCAATTAGTAAGGCTCTTAGGAAGTTAAGCGGCCTGTCAGAGGGTCCTTTCGGAGCTGATCCAAGAGGACGCGGTAGAGATTATCACGGCGATGATTGAAGCGAAATTCGGTTTCCTTTAAGTGAAGAACAAAGGTGTGAGCGGGGATGCCGTTGAACTTGGCCAGGCGTCGTTTGGCGAAGCTCCAAAAGCTCTCGATACCGTTGACATGGTTCTTGCGCACCGCAAACTGATGGGCCTCGTGATTGACCCGGAGATGTTTCTGATAGCCCATATCGACCAGGCCGTCGTAGCCGGACCAGCCGTCGGAGTGGATGACCGACTCCAGGCTGATACGGCCCAAAATGGCCTTCCGCAGCGTCTTTCGCCGGCAGTCGGGGACGATCTGGGTATAGACATAGCCATGGCGCTGGAAGATACCAAAGACGATCGTCTTGCCTCCCGCACCACGGCCGCGTTTACCTCGAACTCGGCGCGGCCCGAAATAGCTCTCATCGACTTCCACTTCTCCCGCGAGCGGGTTTTGCGCTTCGCACCAACGGGCGATCTGGCGCCGCAATTTGAGGTAAACCGTGTTCACCGAACGCACCGAAAGACCGGTGATGGCCGCGGCTTCGCTGGCCGTGAGATCCAAAGCGAAAACGCGAAGCAAGTGCCGAAAAAGCTTCTCCGAAATATGGGAACGGACGTAGTACTTGTTTTTGCCCGTAGACATTGGCGATCCGTCATTCTACAGGCCACTTAACTTCCTAAGAGCCTTAGTAATTAGCGATCAGTGCTGTCCTAACGTAAGTCGAACATTTGCAGCTGAGTAGCGGGAGCAGTATAGGGCATCGGATCAGGCATGTGCGAGAAAGCCTCTAAAATCGCGGTTTTTTCGAAAATCGTGATACTCAGCACTTGCAGGATTTTGTACAGGCTGGCCTGGGGCGCGAGTTGCTTTTTGGCAATCGCCACCAGCAGGTAAACGCTCAGCGCGACCCACACTTGGATGGTCACGGCGTTGCGCGAGGTGCCGTAAAAGGCTTTGATGTGCAGGTGCTGCTTGATCCAGCGGAAGAACAACTCGACCTGCCAGCGCGCGCGATACAGTTCCGTAATGGCGAGTGGCTCCAGCAGGAAGTTGTTGGTGAGAAACACGAGGTTGCGATGCTCCTCCGGATCGACATAGTGAATGCGGCGCAGCGGTGCCGGATAACGATCGGAAGTTTTGGGCCCGATCAGGCGGATGGTCTGATCGCAACGCAAGCCCGTGGTGCGATCGACGACGCGATGCGAGCGCAGGCGGAACTGGATGCCGCGCTTGGCACGAGTAACGAAGTAGGCGCAGGCTTGAGTGAACAGGTACAGACGAGCGAAGTCGTAGTAGCCGCGGTCCATCAGGTAGAAGGCTCCGGGTTCCAGCAGCAAGCAGTCGAGCAGGTTCACATCGGCGACTTGCGCGCCGGTTGCGTAAACACTGGCTGGAATCGAGGTGGCGACATCGAGCAGCGTGTGCACTTTAACGGCGCTTTTGTGCCGGCGGAACTGCGCCCAGGGGAACAGCGAGAGGCACAGATCGATGGTGGTCGAGTCCATCGCATAGACGGTCTCGGCCAACTCGACCGAGAAGCTTTCGTCGCGGTACAGATCGCGCGCCATGGCAATGAGCACGCGGCCGAAGTCGGCGAAGATGCGGCAGTCGCGATGCTCGTTGGCGTGGGCGAGATTGCTGCGCGAGATGTCACCGCGAAAGCCCATGTGGTAGAGCTTGGAGTCTTGCGCTCGCAGGCAGGCCTCGATGTCGCGCAGGCTCTCGCGAGCGGTCAGCTGCGCGAAGGCGAGGCAGAGGAACTGGTCCAAACAGGTGAAGTGCTGGATCTTGTACTCACCGCCGTAGCGCTCGACACAACGCCGAAACTCACGCCACGGGAGAAAGTCCATCAGCTGCGCGAACACAGTCCGACCGGCATTCATGGCCATCATCCTCGCGAGGGAAAATGGCCGTCAGAGTACCGGAAAAATTCAAATCGATTCCGCTGGAATTGGCCGGCAACTCACATAACAGCTGTGACTTACGGCAAAATACGAGTGCAACGTTAGGACAGCACTGATTAGCGATTAGCAATTAGCGAGAAACCCCACAGAACGCGATTTCGGTGGGTGGGTAAATCTCGATTATAGCGCGGGGATTGGCTCGGGCTGACGGCCTCGCGGAATGCGTGCCTGCGCGCTGAAGCGGGGCTGGTGTGGCGAGGCAAACCCGACCGAGCCGCTTTGACGGCGACACGCAGAAGCTGGCCGCCCCCTGCACGAGAGCCCTGTCGTCGCAGTATGAGTGGGCCCGCTTGCGGCAGTCGTGAGCCGAAAGTATGCTGTAATTGAATGGCGGGAACTCCGAATCCGAAAAAAACCGCCCCAACCAAGAAGACTTTGCAGGATTTAGCGCGGCTGCGCTTGAAGGAAGCAAACGCATTGTTCGACGCCGGCCTGTACGATGGTTCTGTTTACCTTGCGGGCTATGCAGTAGAACTCGGTCTCAAAGCCCGCATCTGCCGAGTGCTGAAGATTGCGACCTACCCCGCCGAGGGTTTTGGAAGTTCATACAAAGTTCATAGTTTCGATCAGTTGAAGGTACTTGCGGCTCTTGATCCAGATATAAGCGTCACGAAGAACAAGGAGTTGTTCGATAATTGGTCTATTGCAGTCAAATGGGATCCCGAGCAGAGATATGATCCACCGGGCACATACGATGAGCAAAGCGCCAACGACATCTTGGAGAGCATCCAATCGAAGCCAAATGGGGTGTTTACGTGGCTGACAAAACGGTGGTAGCTGATGCGTTTACAACCCGGTTGTGGGACGCTCTGCGAAGCGTAGAGGAGGAGAAGCGTCCTCTTGCGCTGGCCATGGTCGTGCCGTCCGAATCAGGCCTCTCTGAGAAGTGGAATTTGGTTGTAAGTGCTCCCTGGATGGATCAGGAAGGGGTTCGTAATTCGGTCATTCGGGTCTCATCCGCGCTCAAGCAGCATCTCCCCAAAGCGATGGCCAACCGCATTGAACGCATATCAGTGATACCCGGCGACGACCCGCTTGTTCGGGAGATGACGTTGCTGAATATCTCCGGGGGAACGCCGTACCGGGTTGAGAATCTTGCACTGATGAACCGCGGATTTGAGGACGCAATTATCTTCGTGGCAAAGCGTGTCTCCGACCAGCAACGCCAAACTCGTGCAACGGTCCGAACCCACCAGTAGCGGCATTTCCAGCCTACCTATACGTCGAGGCCGATGGAGCGCATCAGTTCCAGGGCGTTGCTCTTGGTGACGACGCCGTCGCGCAGGATGTAGTCGAACCTCATGCCGCCTTCCTCGACGTGATCTTCCAGGTGGGCATTGCGCACGCGGCCGTCGCCGGCGGTGGCGCCGATGGCGGTGAGCGCCAGGTCGTGGGTGGTGACCACGCCGGTGGCGCCGCGGTCCAGCAGGGCGCGCACCACGCCCTCGGCGCCGATGCGGCGGTCGTGCGAATTGGTTCCATGGAGCAGTTCGTCGAGCAGGAACAGCACCGGCCGGCCGCCCTCGGTGAGCGCCATGACCTGGCGAAGGCGGACGATTTCGGCGTAGAAACCGGAGCGGCCCGCCTGGAGCGAGTCGGTAACGCGGATGGAGGTTCCCAGGCGCGCAGGGGACATCCGCAGACGCGCGGCACGCACCGGCGCGCCCGCCTGGGCCAGCACCGCGTTGACCCCGATGGCGCGCAGCAGGGTGCTCTTGCCGCTCATGTTCGATCCGCTTACCAGTAAGAGTTGTGCCGGATCGCCCAGGCTCACATTGTTGCGCACGACCTTGGCCGCGGGCAGCAGCGGATGCGCGATCTGCTCGACATCGAAGATGGCGGGCACGCGCTCGGGCAGAAACTCGGGGAAGGGATCGCCGGGATGCTCGTAGGCGTAGACGGCGAGGGAGAGCAGCGCCTCGAGATCGCCCAGCGACTCCAGCCAGCGCCGCACCGAGGGGCCATGGCCGCGCCGCCAGGACTCCGCCGCGAAGCCCACCTGGACGGAGTAGAGCAGCGGTATATCGAGGAATCCCTTGACGAACAAATTGTGGCGCGCATTGGCCAGGTCGGCGAGCGAGCGCAGGCGCGCCAGGCTGTGCGAGGGACGCAGCCCGGACTCCTCCAGCCCCGCGGCCCGCGCCCGCAGCCAGGGCGAGGTGAAGGGCTCGCGGCCGATGCGCGCCATCAGGGCGGAGACCAATTCCAGTTCGTCGCCGGCGGCGCTGATGGCGTCCAGCAGGCCGTGAACGCGCTCGCGCAGTTTGTAGGCGATGAGCGCTTCCAGGGCGAGAATTCCCAGCAGCGGGAACCAATTGCCCGAGAGACCGGCGTAGAGGAGCGCGGCAACGGCGGCCAGCGATAAAACGGCCGAGAGCGCGCGCACGGCGATCCTGCGCGGGGCGGCGGGCGCCTCAGCCCACTGGACGAGCCAGTCGGGCTGGCGCGGGGAGCGCAGATCGTCACCCAGGACGGCGAGGTCCTCGCGAAAATCGAGCCGGGAGCGCAGTTCCTCCACCGCCTGCTGGCGGGCCTGAACTTCCTCGACCGGGGCAGCGGCAAGCAGCCAGTGCGCCAGCGTGTGTCGCCCCATGGGAGTGCGCGCGGAGCACAGCAGCTCGAAAACGCCGCCCGGGCCGAACAGGTCGAGGTCGTCGGCGTAAACGTGGTCGGGAAGGCGGAACTGCTCGCCCGCATCGCCGGTTCCGGCCCAGCGGTCTTCCGCCCGGGCGAGGCTGCGGCGGTAGAACTCCGTGGCGCGGTTGGCGCGGCGCTGCGCACGGATGACGCGATCGTGGATTACGAGCAG
Source organism: Terriglobia bacterium (assembly GCA_963740615.1). Taxonomy (GTDB): domain Bacteria; phylum Acidobacteriota; class Terriglobia; order Terriglobales; family Acidobacteriaceae; genus JAIQGF01. The sequence continues at coordinate 483,552 of CAVUEZ010000007.1, read as the reverse complement.
GACAGCGAATGCGATGACCGGGAGCAGGAGCCAGTAAGGCGAGAAGGGGTGCTGCTTGAGCCAGAAGGCGCCGGCGACGAAGAAGGCAACGACCGCCGCCAGCTTCAGGTTGCCCAGCAGGATGGATTGACGGCGGAGGCGCGCGGCCACGGATTCATGCCGCTCGGCGCGGTGGGTGTACTCGGAAGCGGGCGTGGTTGCGGCAGGCGGCATTCACTTCCACCGGTGATCGGTGAGTTCGGCGCGAAACAGGCGATCATCCACCGTGCAGAGCCGGCCGGGCATGACGGGCTTCAGCAGGGGGATATGGGGAATCTCGCACAGGTATTCAGCGATGAACCAGGGATCTTTTTCCGCGGTCATCCAGTGCAGGTGGTCGAAGCGCCGCAGGTTGACGGGGCGCGAATAGCGGCGCAGGGTGCGCTGCTTGCGGCGGTTGCAGTAGAGATTGAAATACGTCAGGGCGAGTTCGCGCAGGCTGCGGTGAATGGGTTCACGATAGCGGCAGCCCGCCCAATTGGACTTGGCCACCGCGCCCCAATGGCCGTGGACCTTGAAGATGGCCAGGACATGGTCGGTATCGAAGTCGGCCTCCAGGTCCCAGAGCAGCGGCGGGTATCCGAGGACGCGAAGCGCGGCGGCGCCGAAAATGGCGCCTTCCAGGCAATGCGCCGTGCCGTGGCGCAACACCTTGCGCGGCGACCAGGAGGTGTCATCGAGGTGGTAGGGGAGGGAATCGAGAAATTTCTGAACTCCGCAGGGAGTCTTCAGCGAACGCAGCTTGCGCAGTTCGGCGGAGGTGAATTCCAGGATCGGATTCATGAAAGTTTCGGTTTCAGTTTCAGTTTCAGCGTACTTGGCCGCGGGAAAGCCTGGAATGGGTTGAAACTCGAAACTGAAACTCGAAACTGCAATAATGCGGGTACGGCGGCGAATGCGCAAGCATTGGATGCCGCGAAGCCCATGGATTCGACCCAGCGATTCTCCAATCGCGTGAAAGACTATGCCCGCTACCGGCCGGGCTATCCGCCGCAGGTGCTGGACACCTTGCGCCAGGAGTGCGGGTTGACGGCGGCGTCGGTGGTGGCCGACGTTGGGTGCGGCACGGGCATTCTGGCGCGCATGTTTTGCGAAGCGGGCAACCAGGTTTTCGGGGTGGAGCCGAATGTCTCCATGCTGAAGTCGGCGCGCGAGTCGCTGCGCGCGTATGCCAACTTCATGCCGGTGCTGGCGCCGGCGGAAACAACCACACTGAAATCGGGGCTGGTGGATTTGGTGACCGCCGCGCAGTCGTTTCACTGGTTCGACGCGGCGCAGGCGCGGCGGGAGTTTGCGCGCATTCTGAAGCCGGGCGGGTGGGTGATGCTGGTGTGGAACGAGCGCCGCATGGACTCCACGCCGTTCAACTTCGCCTACGAGCAGTTGCTGGTGCGCTTCGGCGTCGATTATCACAAGGTGAAGCCATTGTGGAGCAAGAATTCGCTGCCGGAATTCTTCGCGCCCACGGGTTTTCGCAAGGCGGCGTTCGACAACCCGCAATACCTGGACCGCGACGCGCTGACCGGGCGGATCCTTTCGGCGTCCTACATGCCGCACCGGGGGCATCCGACGTATCCGCCGATGCTGGGGGCGATCGACAATCTGTTTGACGACTACCAGCAGAGCGGACAGGTGAGGCTGGAGCAGGAAACGCTGATGTTTTATGGCAAGTTGCCGTGAGTGGCGGGCTGCGAGTTGTGAGGGTCGAAAATGAGCGGCAGCTCCCGCGGGGAATCGACCAGCACGTCCGGGGGCGCCTGCTCGAGCGAGTGCGGGGCAAAACCGTAGCGGACGCCGCAGGTCCACATGCCGGTATTGCGGCCGGTGAGAACATCAATGTCGGAGTCGCCGACAATCAGCGCCTGGCGGGGCTCGACGCCGTTTTCGCGGAGGAGGGTGAGCGCCCCCAGGGGATCCGGTTTCTTGGTGGAGAAGCTGTTGCCGCCGTAAATTTGGGTGAAGAACTCGCCCAGGCCGAGCGCTTCCACGATGGCGCGCGAGGGATTGACCGGCTTGTTCGACAACACCGCCATGCGGCGCTCGGGGCCGCCATTTCGTGATTCGCGGATGGCGCGCAGCGCTTCCACAATGCCGGGGTAGAGGATGGTTGTGTCGAGCTTGTGTTCGCGGTAATAGGCGAGAAAGAATTCCAGCGCCTGGCGGAGGAAGACTTCGTCATCGGGATCGCCCAGGGCGCGGCGGACGAGCATGGGGGCGCCGTCGCCGATGTAGCCGGCGATCACCTCCAGCGGCAGCTCCGGCCGGTGAAACTGCTTCAACATGCCATTGACGGAGTTGGCCAGGTCGCGGCGCGAGTCCACCAAGGTGCCGTCCAGGTCAAAGACGACGAGGCGGATGTGGCCGCCGGGAAACGCGTTGTTGATCTTGAGCACGGTGGCGTTTCGATGTTTCTACGGCAATAAAGCTCAAGGCCGAGAAAAGCCCCACCCTGGCAAACCCGGCCAGGGTGGGCCACCCAGGGATGGGCACCCGGCGGCCAGGCACCGTTGAGTATATCTGTTGTTTGCGTGCGCGATTTACAATGCCGTTTACATCTAACCGGACTGAGGATAGCGAATGGCAACCACCAAAACCGAGCCGAAGGCGGCACGGCGCGAGAAGGGCGAGGGCAGCTTCGAAGGGCTGACGGCGGAGCAACTGGTCCGCATGTACCGGCTGATGTTTCTCTCGCGGCGGGTGGACGACCGCGAGATCCTGCTCAAGCGGCAGCAGAAGATTTTTTTCCAGATCTCGGGCGCCGGTCATGAGGCGCTGGGGGTGGCCGCCGGGCTGGCGCTGAAGCCCGGCTACGACTGGTTCTACCCTTACTATCGCGATCGGGCGCTCTGCCTGACGCTGGGTATGTCGCCCTACGAACAACTGCTGGAGGCGGTGGGCGCGGCCGAGGACCCGAACTCCGGCGGACGGCAGATGCCCTCGCACTGGGGCAGCAAGAAGCTGAACATCGTGACCCAGTCCTCGCCCACGGGGACGCAGTTGCTGCAGGCGGTGGGGTGCGCCGACGCGGGCCGCTATTTCAGCCGTCACCCGAAGGCGGCCGAGAAGGCCGGCGGCGACTACCGCGCCTTCAAGGATGTGATGTTCCACGGCGACGAGGTGGTGTACGTCTCCTGCGGCGAGGGCACCACCAGCGAGGGCGAGTTCTGGGAGTCGCTGAACACGGCCTCCACGCGCAAGCTGCCGGTGCTGTTCGTGGTGGAGGACAACGAGTACGCGATTTCCGTGCCGGTGGAGGTGCAGACGGCGGGAGGGAACATCTCGCGGCTGGTTGCCAATTTCCCCGATTTCCATTTCGAGGAGATCGACGGCACCGACGGCATCGCCAGCTACGCCGCCATGAGCCGCGCGGTAGCGCACATTCGGGCCGGGGATGGACCGGGCTTCGTGCACGGGCACGTGGTGCGTCCGTATTCGCACTCGTTGTCGGACGACGAGCGGCTGTACCGTCCCGATGCCGAGCGCCAGGAGGAAGGCAAACGCGATCCGATCACGCGGCTGCAGATGGTGCTGCTGCGCGAGGGCATCCTCGACGAAGAGGGCATCAATCGGCTGGAGAAGGAGGTTGAGGACGAGGTGCAGGAGGCGAGCGCGCGCGCCGAGGCCGCCGCGCCGGCCGACCCGAAAAGCGTGACCGCCTTCGTCTATTCGCCCGATCTCGATCCGGGCTCCGAGGCGTTCCATAGCCAGCCGCAGTTTCCTCATGCCGAGGCGGGCAAGCCCGCGCCTGGCGAGAAGACCATGGCGGACCTGGTGAACGCCACGCTGCGGGACGAGATGCGGCGCGACGAGCGCATCGTGATCTTCGGCGAGGACGTCGCCGACTGCTCACGCGAACAGTATCTGCAGCAGAAGCTGATCAAGGGCAAGGGCGGGGTGTTCAAGCTGACCGCCGGCCTGCAGTGCGAGTACGGCTCGGATCGGGTATTCAACTCGCCGCTGGCCGAGGCCAATATCGTGGGACGAGCGATCGGGATGGCGACGCGCGGGCTGAAGCCGGTGGTGGAGATACAGTTCTTCGACTACATCTGGCCGGCGATGCACCAGTTGCGCAACGAGATGCCGCTGATCCGCTGGCGCTCCAACAACAGTTTCTCCTGCCCGCTGGTGGTGCGAGTGGCCATCGGGGGATATCTTACCGGCGGCTCCGTCTATCACTCGCAATGCGGGGAGAGCATTTTCACGCACATTCCGGGTCTGCGGGTGGCGTTCCCGTCAAATGCGCTGGACGCGGCCGGGCTGCTGCGCACCGCCATCCGGTGCGACGATCCGGTGATGTTCCTGGAGCACAAGCGGCTGTACCGCGAGACTTTCGGCCGCGCCCCCTATCCCGGGCCGGACTTCATGATCCCGTTCGGGAAGGCGCGCCTGGTGCAGCACGGCGACGCCCTGACGGTGGTCAGCTACGGGGCGGTGGTGCCGCGCGCGTTGCAGGCAGCACAGCGGCTGGAGCGCGAGCACGGGCTGAAGGTGGAGCTGCTGGACCTGCGCACACTCAATCCCTACGACTGGGAGAGCATCGCGCAGTCGGTGCGCAAGACCAGCCGGGTGATGGTGGCTCACGAAGACATGAAGAGCTGGGGCTACGGCGCCGAGATCGCCGCCCGCATCGCCGACGAACTATTCGAACACCTGGATGCGCCGGTGCGCCGGGTGGGGGCGCTGGATACCTTCGTGGCGTACCAGCCGCTGCTGGAAAATGAGATCCTGCCGCAGGCGGAGGATCTGTACCAGGCAATGCTCAAGCTGGCGCAGTTCTGAGTTTCAGTTTCAGTTTCGGTTTCAGCGTGGAGCGTTCGTGATGCCGCTGAAACTGAAACTGAAACTGAAACTCCTTCAAGACAACCTCCGCCGCGCGCCCGCCTAGGCCGAGATTTCATCCATATCTGTCCCACCGTGTGGCGCCCTGGCGCGGCGCAACGGTGGGCATTTTTTCAAGCCACGGGGGTCAGCGATTGCGGCCGAGCTGGGGGCGCCCGCTAAAGATGGCGTCCAAGGAAATCGGGCCGGCGCCGAAAAAAATGAGCGCAAAGGCGATAGTCACCAGCGACAGCGGAAACTCAAAGCCGCCGGGCCCGCGCAGGCCGTTCTTGGCATGCACCTTGACGATGGCCACCGCCAGGTCAACGGTGATGAACAGAGCCGCGGGGCGGGTCCAGATGCCGAGCAGCACCAGGATGCCACCGCCAAACTCGGCCGCCGCCGACAGGTAGGCCATCCAAGCCGGGAACCCAATCCCGCTGACGATGGTCTCGAACCTGGGCATGCCGCCAAACACCTTCTGCGAGCCGTGGGCGATCATCACCGTGGCCAGCACCAGGCGCATCACCAGCAGCGCCAGCGGCTGAAGGCGATCAAGGAATTTGGTCAAGGCGGTTCAACCTCACTGTTCTTCATAGTGGATTTGGATGCCGCGCCGGGTCATCTCCCTGAGGAAAGCTTCGGCGGGGATGTCCACCTCCTGCCGCAGCACGCCGCGCCGGGCGAGCTCGCCGGAGGCCAGCATCTGCACGATGATGGAGGCCGGCCAGGCGGTGGTGCGCATCATCGAGGTCATGCCGGTGCACGGGTCGTAGTGGTCCACCAGGGTGAACGACAGCACCCGCGAGGGCCGCTTTTCGGTGAGCCAGGCGCGCAGGCCCCCCGGCCTCTTTTCGTGCGCCTCAACGCGCAGAATAGTGACGTTGGGATCCGCTCCGGACAGACGCTCTTCCAGCAGCTTGGCCAGCAGTTCCCGCGGCCTGACTTCGACCTTGCCGATCTTCTTCTTCTCCCCGGAGAACAATCCCAGGTGGTAGAGGCCGCGCACCATGGCCAGGTGACCGGGATAGCGCAAGGTCTTTTCAAAACATTCGCCCACCCGGCCGCGGAAGGTTTCCGGCAGGGTGGATGTGCCGCCGGAGGTGTGGAACGCCTCCAGCCGCGGAAATCCCGGCAGGCGGAAGACCTCGGGTTCGGAGAGCGGCTCGATGGCCTGAATCTTGCCCTTGCGCAGGATCCTGGCCGGCTCCGCGTACTCGTTGATCAGCCCTTCCACGGAGAAGAGCAGTTGGTAATTGAACGGCGGCTTGGGATCCTCCGGCAAGCCGCCAACGTAGATCTTCAGCGATTCGGCTTCACCGCCGATGCGCCGCATGAGTTCTCCGGCGAGAATGGAAGCCATGCCGGGAGAAAGGCCGCAGTCGGGCGCCAGGGCGAGGCCCCGCGCGGCCGCTTTCTTGTGGAGCGCGAACTCCTCGCGCACCACCTGGTGGTTTCCGCCGAGATCGGCAAAATGGCAACGCGCCTCCACCGCCGCGCGCGCCAGGCCGAGATTCAGGAAATAGGGAACGGCGGAGAGGGCGGCGTCGTGGCCGCGCATCAGCCTGGCCACCGCCTTTTCGTCGCGCGCGTCCACCTCGGCGGCGCGCACCTTGCGGCCGCGGGCGAGCTTGTTCACGCGCGCCGCTGCCTCCTTGGCGCGCCGCTTGTCGCTATCGGCCAGGGTGACGGCCGCGACCTGCTCCGCGGCGGCCATGTCATAACCCGCGGCCGAACCCATCATGCCCGCGCCGATCACCAGCAGCTTCATCGCCGCACCTCCTCGACTGGGAAGGGTAATGGACGAAAGTTGGCAAATGCAATCCCGTTACAGGATCACGTGTCAAAGTGTCTCCCAGGTTAGCGCCCAAAAGCGGGGCGCGAACCTGGGGCACCCTGCTGCAGGATGAAGCGCGGCGTGGCGAGGTCACTCACTCCATCCGGCCAGGGCGGCGCGCAGGGATTCAAGCCGCAGGCCGCGCTCGCGCAGAATGAGGGCGGCGAGCGAGGTTTCCGAGTAAAGCAAGCCGAGCAGCAGGTGTTCGGCGCCGATCCGGCGCGAGCTCAGGCTGCGGGCTTCGCGCGCCGCCGCCACCAGCGCGTGGCGGGCATCGTCGCTGAAGGGCAGGTCATCGCGATAATCGACGATCGCGCCGCCGCCCACGTGGTCCTTCACCTCGTCGCGGATGGCCTGGTGCGAATCCAGCGGGAGAACGCGAACGATCCCGGGCACGGGCACGTGCAGCAAGCCCAGCAGCAGGTGGACGGGCTCGATGGTGGGGGACTGGAAGCGCTCGGCCTCCACGCGGGCGAAGGCGATGGCACGCTGCGCCTCGCTGTTGAAGCGCGCCTGCCGGCGCCGCGCCGAGCGCCAGATCCAGATGTAGGCGGCGAACAGCAGGGCCACCGCGATTACCGCCGCCACCAGCCTGAACAGCTCGTTCATGCGCTTCTACTATACGGATTCGCGCCGCCGGAATCAGCCGATGCCGAGCTCGTCCGGGGATTCCAGCGGGGACCCGCACACACGGCAGATCACCGCCGAACAGTCGCCGCAGGTGAGCGGGTCCGCCACTTCCCGCGCGCACTGGGGACAGTAAAGGGGCGGCTGCGGAGCGGGTTCGGGTACAGGCGAATCGGGCATCGACCAAGAGTCTATCGGTCTTTCGGTCCGTCAGTCTATCGAGTGGCGGGATGGGCCGACAGACCACTTACAATATATCCATGACACCGGAAGAGAAGCTGCGCGACGAATTCAACCGCTGGGCGGAGGCAGGACGCGGCGAGGAGATGGAGAAGCACCATCTCGACATTGCGGAGAAGTCCATCCGGCTGATGGAGCTGCGTCCCGGCGAGCGGGTGCTGGACCTGAGCTGCGGTACGGGATGGGCCACGCGCATCCTGGCGCGCCTGGTGGGCGAGGGCCCGCGGGGCTTCGGGCAGGTGGTGGGGATCGACATCTCCGATGAAATGATCCGCCACGCGCGCGCCGCCTCCCGGGATTTCGAAAACATCATGTTTGTGTGGGGCTCGGCGCAGCAGATTCCCTGGGAAGAGAATTTCTTCGACAAGGCGCTCTCGGTGGAGGCGTTCTATTACTATCCCGACCAGGAGCGCACGCTGGCCGAGTTGTTCCGCGTGCTGGCGCCCCGCGGGCGCTTCTTCCTCCTGATCAACCTGTACAAGGACAATCCCTATTCGCTGCGCTGGGTGGACGAACTGAAGGTGCCGGTACACGTTCGCTCGGAGGCGGAATACGTGGCGCTGCTCAAGGCGCACGCCTTCGAAGAGGTGCAGGCCCTGCGGATTGTGGACGAGACCCCGACGCCCGAGGAATATAGCGGCAAGTGGTTCCGCAACGCCGAAGAACTGCGCGAGTTCAAGCGCATCGGGGCACTGCTGCTCACCGGCCGCAAGCCTGACGTGCGCTCCATGGCCCCCGCCTACCAGATCTACTGAACTCGGCGGTTCAGGCGGCTTCCTCGTCGGCATCCTCGAGGCACGGATTGGGAATGGAGGAGGGCGGGTCGCTGGCGGGAAACGTGTCTTTCAGGGTCTTCTCGAATCCCTTTTCACGCTTACACTGTTCGCGGTCTTGGGCGAGCCGCCCGCTTTGATCGTCGCTGGGTTTCCGGCGCGCATCTCCAGCAGAGAACATGGGTATCACCCCTCCCGGTTGGATGCGCAACCGGCGCCATGGAACCGGCCCAAACACACCTTCTCCTGGTGGCGCAAGCGAGTGGCGTTGCAGTGAGCGGCGCCGGGTGTCGGCGGGTTGAGTCCGCGCCAGTGCGCCTACTCGTCTTGGTTTACCGCGGGGTCGAACGGCGGCTCGTCTTCCAGGAAATCGGCGTGGCTGTGATATCCAGCCCTGATCTGTTCCAGGGTGGTGCGTTCGCGGCATTCGATGCAGATGATGGTCGCTTCCATGTCCTTCACCCCCACTGGCCGCGACTGTACCGCGCAGGCCGCGGGGGTGAAAGATGGCGTGGGTAACCAGGGCGGGGTCACGTACGTAACCCGGCGCTGATTACTTCGCCGTAGCTGCCGGTTGCGGGTGGCGCGGCGGCAGCGGGACGGCGCTCTCCTCCCAGGCGGTGTACCACAGGTTGAGCAGCATCTGGGTGCCGGCGGCCAGGCGACGGCGCAGAAATTCGCGAGCTTCCGGCGTGCCCGTGCCCTTGAACTCTCCCGCTTTTTCCATCTGGTAGATCTTCTCCACCAGCTTGTTGGAATCGCGAAGGTATTGGAGGTAGTCGTGCCACGGATCGGCCAGGCGGACCGGATCACCGACCAGGCTGGCGATTTCAATCTGATCTTCCATCTGATCCATGACGCGGGTAACGAAGCGGCCTTCGAATTCGGCGTGCACCCCTTTTTGGGTGGTGTATCCGTTGGGATTGGGGCCAACCCAGCCATCGTAGCTGACGGTGGTGTGCAGAGGGTTGGAGCCGTCGCCGACGTAGTGCCCAAGCCAGCCGGCATAGAAGACGATGTTCTGCTCCACGCCCTCGGTGGGAAGCTCCTCCTGCTGGAGCCGCCGGTACTCGCGCATGGCGACCTTCAGCCGGTCATAGATTTCCATGGTGATGTACGGCTGGGTGCCCACGTTTTCCGGCAGGAAGTTGTCGCCGTGCTGCTTGGCGGCGACGCGCTTGGCGTAGAGCAGGCGATAGAAATCGTAGCGGCCATGGGGAAGCTCCGGGATGTCGGCCACCAATTCCAGGTTGATGTAGTGGTCCGGCTCCTGCGAATTCTTGAGCGCAAATTCACTGCGCTCGCGCCAGCGATCCGGCTCCGGCCCCAGGTAGGCGAGGCGGGCGGCGGCCTTGCGCATGAAACCCGGCATGTCCTTGGGGACCTTCAGGGCCGCCGTGCGGTTAATCAGGATGTGTCCGTTGTCCCACCAGGAGAAAGCAGGCTGGATCAGGAGCAGGACGAAAAGAAGGGCAAGGGTGATTCTGAGGGCCGGCTTCGCGGGACGCATCAGTTCTCTCCAGTTAGCAGCAGTCAGCTTTCAGCCGGAGAGCAGTGCGGGCGAATCCTGATGCTGAAGGCTGATTGCTGATTGTTGAACGCTCACTGTAGCAGAGACCAACCGAGTCGACGCGGTAGAATCGCCTGCAGATGGACAAGCAGCGCAAGAAGGGGCGGCTGGTGGAACTGGGTATGGGCGCGCGGCCTTTCCTGGTGCCGCGAGGCAAGCCCGGCGGGCCGCTGCACCTGAACCGGGTCGCATGGGTGCTGGCGGCAATCTCGGGCGCTCTGCAAAGCCTCATCTACCCGCTGCCCGGGCTGAGCTTTCTCTGCTGGGTGGCGGTGGCGCCTTTGCTGCTGGCCATCCTTCGCGGGCGGCAGGTGGAGGGGGGCGGGCAGGCGCAGCCGGTCAGCGCCGGGCAGGGTTTTCTGCTGGGCTACATCGGCGGCGTGATCTGGTCGTTTGCCACTTGCTACTGGATCTACCACGTGATGCACAGCTACGGCGGGCTGAGCGGTCCGGTATCGTTGGGCGTGCTGGTGCTGTTCTGTATCGCGCTCGGCCCGGCATGGGGAGTCTTCGGCCTGCTGCTCGCCATCCTGGCCAACGGGCGGCTGCGCGACAAGGCACTGTTTCTGGCCCCCTTCCTGTGGGTCCCGCTGGAGATTGTGCGCGGGTTTCCCTTCGATTTCCCCTGGGATCCGCTGGGCACGGTGCTGGTGAACAACATTCCGCTGACGCGGATTGCCACCGCCACCGGGGTTTTCGGCCTGTCGTTTGAAATCGTCCTGGTGAACACGGCGTTCACGGCGGCCTTCCTGGTACGCGCGCGGCGGCGCCGGCTGGTGCTGGTGGCCGCCATCGTGGTCGCCGGCCTGCTGCAGGCGGGCGAACTGGTGCAGCCGCCGCCGCTGCCGGCCAACGGCACGGCGCGGCTGGTGCAGGGCGGTATTCCCATCCTCAATGCCAACCAGTGGACGCCACAGTACTTTCAGAACACGCTGCGCGAATTGACCGAGCTGAGCGTCCCCCATGCCGGAGAACTTGGGATCGCGCAGGTTTTTCCGGACCTGGTGGTGTGGCCGGAATCGCCCGCGCCCTTCTTTGTCACGGATCCCAAGTTTCGGGCGGCGGTCAGCGATGTAGCGCAACGCGCGCACGCCACCATGGTGGTGGGCAGCCTGGGTATCCCGAACGGCTCGACCTCGCAGCTCTACAACTCGGCCGCCATCATCGCGCCCAACGGCGACTGGGTGGCGCGCTATGACAAGATCCACCTGGTGCCCTTCGGCGAGTACGTTCCCTTTGCCAAGCTGTTGAGCTTCGCCGGCAAGCTTACCCGCGAGGTGGGAGACTTCATTCCCGGCAAATCGCGCCAGGCGCTGGCGCTGGGGAACTCGAAAATGGGCGTGTTCATCTGCTATGAAGCGGTTTACCCGGCGGAGGTACGGGAATTTGCGAACAACGGCGCGCAGGTGTTCGTGAACATCTCCGATGACGCCTGGTTCGGCGATACCGCGGCGCCGGTGCAGCACCTGAACCAGGCGCGGATGCGCGCCATCGAGAACCATCGCTGGCTGCTGCGCGACACCGACACCGGCATCACCGCCGCCATCGATCCCTATGGACGCGTGGTGGCCCAGGCGCCGCGCCACTTGCGCACCTACATCGACGTTCCCTACAGCATTGTGAGCCGCACCACCTTCTACACCCGGCATGGCAACTGGTTCGTGTGGCTGTGTGCGATAATTTCCCTGGTGGCGCTCGTGCTCAGTCTGCCAATGCGCGGCGACAAGATTGCCTGACCTGCTGAAGAACGACGACCGATAACGAAAGCGACTCTGCTCTTATGCTGGAAGAACTCGAACAGGAATACCTCCCGTTGCGCGACAAGGTACGTGAGCTGCGGGAGTATCTTTGACGCGCCCCGGCTGCGCGAGCAGATGCAGCGGGTAGAGAAGGAAGCCTCCGACCCGAATCTCTGGTCCAATCCCGAAAAATCGCAGACCGTAATGCGCGAGCGCAAGCGCCTGGAGGACATGCTCTCCACCGAGGCGGAACTGGGCCGGCGCACGAGCGACATCGACGCGTATTTCGAACTGGCGCGCGAGGGGGAGGAGGTCGCCGCCGATCTCGGCCGAGAGATCGCATCCTTGCGCGAGCGCGTGGAACGGCTGGAGACCGAGACCCTGCTCTCCGGCGAAAACGACGCGCGCAACGCCATTGTCACCATTCACCCGGGCGCCGGCGGCACGGAGTCGCAGGACTGGGCGGAAATGCTGCTGCGCATGTACCTGCGATGGGCGGAGCGCCAGGGTTTCCAGACGGTGCTCAACGACTACCAGCCGGGCGAAGAGGCGGGCATCAAGTCGGCCACCTTCAGCGTCAACGGCGAGTACGCCTACGGGCTGCTGACCAGCGAGATCGGCGTGCATCGCCTGGTGCGCATGTCGCCCTTCGACCAGGCCAACCGGCGGCATACCTCGTTCGCCAGCGTCTTCGTTTCGCCGGAGATCGACGAATCCATCCACGTGGACATCAAGCCCGACGATCTGCGCGTGGACACCTATCGCTCCGGCGGCAAGGGTGGGCAGCACGTCAATACCACCGATTCGGCGGTGCGCATTACTCACCTTCCCACCGGGATCGTGGTCAGTTGCCAGAACGAGCGCTCGCAGCACAAGAACCGCGACCGCGCCATGAGCATGCTGCGCTCCCGCATCTACGAATACGAGCTGGAGAAAAAGCGTGCACAGACAAAGAAGATCGAGGATTCCAAACTCGACATCGATTTCGGCTCGCAGATCCGTTCCTATGTGCTGGCGCCTTATCGCATGGTCAAGGACCTGCGCACGCGGGTGGAGGTGGGCGACGTGGACCGCGTGCTCGACGGCGACCTGCAGCCCTTCATCCGCGCGTATCTGATGATGCGGAGGCAGGAGCAGCAGGCGGATAAAATCGGGTAATTGCGGAATCGGGTAATCGGGAAATTGAGCCAACATCGGAACATTTCGAGCGGGCGACAACCCCACTCTCGCGAGGCCTCAGATTCAATTGCGCAATTACCCGATTACCCGATTGCGCAATCGCTTCGCCGTGGCCGCCGTCTCGAGTACCTCACTCTGGCCTGGAACTCGCTGGAAGCCGTGGCGGCCATCGGTTCGGGGCTGATCGCCGGGTCGATCGCGCTGGTCGGATTCGGTTTCGATTCGGTGATCGAGTGTTTCTCGGGCGGCGTGCTGCTGTGGCGGCTGCGCGCGGGAGAAGCGGGCGAGCGCCGTGAACGGCTCGCGCTCCGGCTGGTTGGCCTCAGCTTTCTGGCGCTTGCCATCTACGTCGCCTACGACGCCATCGCTTCGCTGGTCCGGCACGAGGCGCCGGGGAAGAGCTGGTTCGGGGTCGCGGTAGCGATAGCGTCGCTGATCGCCATGCCGGTGCTGGCGCGCGCCAAACGGCGGGTGGCGGCACAGTTGAACAGCGGGGCATTGCACGCCGATTCCCGGCAGACCGACATCTGCGCCTATCTCTCCGGCATCCTTCTCGGAGGCCTGTTGCTGAACGCGCTGCTGCGCTGGTGGTGGGCCGATCCGGTGGCCGGGCTCATCATGGTTCCCTTGATCGCGCGCGAAGGGGTGGAGGCGCTGCGCGGAAAAACTTGCTGTCAGTGCACCACATGCGATAAGTAATCGGTTGTTACCCGGACATGCCCGACTCCCATAAGCACAAGAAGCGCATTCTCTCGCGCCCGCTGAGCGACAAGTTCAACGGCGCCCTGGTCTATGCCGCCAAGCTCCACCGCCACCAGCCGCGCAAGGGAAGGGACATTCCCTACATCGGACACCTGCTCGGCGTGGCGTCGCTGGTGCTGGAATCCGGCGGCGATGAAGAGATGGCGATCGCCGCGCTGCTTCATGACGCGGTGGAGGACCAGGGCGGGCTGCCGCGGCTGAAAGAGATTCGTCAGATCTTCGGCGACCGCGTGGCGCGCATGGTGGAAGGCTGCACCGATTCCTACGAGACTGACTCGGACCGCAAACCGCCCTGGTGCGAGCGCAAGGAGCAGTACATCGCCCACGTCGAGCACCGGGCCGACGCCGAGGTGCGCCTGGTGTCGGCGGCCGACAAGGTGCACAACGCGCGCGCGGTCCTGTCGGACCACTACGAAATCGGCGACAGCGTCTTCGACCGGTTCAGCGGCAAGAAGCAGGGTACGCTGTGGTACTACCGCGCGCTGGTAGAGGCCTTCCGGGCGGCCGAGGCCCGCGACGGGGATGCGGGCGGCGAAACGGGCCACGGGCGGCGGCGGCTGATCGACGAACTCGCGCGCGTGGTGGAGGAACTGGAGCGCCGCGCCGGCGGCAGGGGAGTGAACCCATGCCGCGAATGATCGATCAGATCAGGAGCTCGGCGGTGACCGCCAACGCGATGCGGCTGGCGTCCAAAGGCGCGCTGGACCTGCCGGCGCGGGAGACCATCGAAATCCTGGTTTACATGGCGACCACGCCGCTGTTCGGCGAGGAAGCGAGCCTCACGCTGGCGTCGTGGGACGAGGCCGCCTGCCGAGAGGTGTGTTCGGATCCCACCACCCCGCGAGAAGTACTCGACTATTTCATGAAGAACCGGCGTCCGCGGGTGATGCCGGCGCTGTTGGAAAATCCCGCGATTCCGGAATCCGCGCTGCAGGAGATGGCGCAGGAGGAATCGGCTGAATCGGTGCAGTTGCTGCTGGGCAGCGAGCGCGCCAGGAATTCGGCCAACGTGCTGCAGGCGCTGTCGGGAAACCCGGCCCTGATGCCGTCGCAGAGCGAGCAGATCCGCCGCGAACTGGAGCAACTGCGGCCGCCCGCGGAAACCGGGCCCGATGAAGCTGAAACCCTGGCGCGGTTCGTGGCCGAGCACGCCGACGAGATCGCGGCGGAGGAGGGAAAAGCTTTCGAACTGGTGGAAGAACCGGAGCCGGAAACGCCGGCGGAGGAGCCCGCGCCCGCGCCGGCCCCCGTCAGGCCCCTGCCCACCAGGTCTCAACGCGACGACGAGCGTATGTCGCCGCTGCAGAAGATATCAAAGCTCAGCGTGGGGGAGCGCGTGCATTTGGCGATGCGAGGAAGCCGCGAGGAGCGCTTTATCCTCATCCGCGACGGCGCCAGGATAGTGTCGGCGGCGGTGCTGGAGTCGCCCAAGGTCAACGAGCAGGAGATCGAGGCGTTTGCCTCGATGAAGAACGTGCAGGAATCGGTGCTGCGCGGCATCGCCTCCAAGCGCAAGTACATGAAAGTCTACGCGGTGGTGCGGGCGCTGGCGAACAACCCGCGCTGCCCGCTCGACGTGCAGCTCACCATCCTGAAAAACCTGCTGAACATGGACCTGCGCGCCCTCTCCATGAATAAGAACGTTTCCGACACCATCCGCAAGACCGCCGCCAAGCTGTTCCGGGAACGCACGGAGAAGAGGGGCGGAGGATAGCTGCTGCTCATTCCCGGCGCGGCCGGCGCCCTCATTGCGCGGCAGAGCATCGTCCCACGACATACCTGGGGGCCGTGGGCAAGCGTGTTTCCGGACTGGCGGCCCGCATCGCGCCTCCACTACAATGGCCTGCTATCCGAGGAGAACTGGCGTGTTTGCCACCAGGACCGACGAAATCGGAGAATTGCTGAAGCGGGCGCATAACATCGCGGTCGTCGGGCTGTCCAACAGCCCCTTTCGCGCCAGCCACGGGGTGGCCGCCTACCTGCAAACCCAGGGCTATCGCATCATTCCCGTCAACCCCACCATCACCGACGTGCTCGGCGAATCGGCCTATCCTTCGTTGCTCGACGTGAACGAGAAAATTGACCTGGTCGACATTTTCCGCCGCCCGGAATTTGTTCCCGGCGTGGTGGACCAGGCCATCCAGTTGAAGGTCCCCGCCATCTGGATGCAAGAGGGCGTCATTCACCAGCAGGCGGCCGAGAAGGCACGCCGGGCCGGCATCTTCGTCGTGATGGACCACTGCATCCTCAAGGAACATCGCGCGCGCTTTGGATGAGCCCTCTTGCCGGGGGTATCCATGGCTGATTGCAGATTACTTCCCGTCGGCCCGTGGGAATGCAGCACCTGCGGCCGTCAACTGCCGCTCAAGGTTTTTCGTTTGCATCCTCCGCGCTTTGCTTTCGCGCTTCGCCACGCTTGCGCTTGATCTCCTCCAGCCGCTCGCGGATGCGCTTCTCCACTCCCTCCAGCGTCGGATGGTAGTAGGTGCGGTTGCGCAGGTTGTCCGGGAGGCATTGCATGTCCGCGACCTTCTGCTCCAGCTCGTGCGCGTACTGGTAGCCGGCGCCGTAGCCGAGATTCTTCATCAGCGAGGTCGGCGCATTGCGCAGGTGCAGCGGCACCGGTTCCGCCGCGGTTCGCTCGACGTCGGCTTTCACCGAGCCGTAGGCCGTGTACAGCGCGTTCGACTTGGGCGCGATCGACAGGTACACCGCCGCCTCGGCCAGGGCCAGGTTGCCCTCCGGCATGCCGATGAAAGTCCACCGCATCGCGCGCCGCCATCGACAGCGAGAGCGCATTGGGGTCCGCCAGCCCGATGTCCTCCACCGCCATGCGCACCAGCCGGCGCGCGATGTACAGCGGGTCCTCGCCGGCTTCCAGCATTCGTCCCAGCCAATAGAGCGCGGCGTCGGGATCGCTGTTGCGCACCGACTTGTGCAGCGCCGAAATCAGGTTGTAGTGCTCTTCGCCGGTCTTGTCGTAGAGCAGCACGCGCTTCTGCAGCGCGTCCTGCACCATGGCGTCGGTGATCTCGCCGTTCTCTCCCGCCAGGCCGGCGGCCACCTCCAGCGCGTTGTAGGCGGAGCGCGCGTCGCCGCTGGAGTAGGCGGCGATGCGCTGGAGCACGGCATCTGCGGCGCGCAGGTTCATTCCGCCCAGACCGCGCTCCCGGTCCTCCAGGGCACGCCGCAGCAGCAGCACGATCTGCTCTTCGGTCAGCGGATTGAGCACGTACACGCGGGTGCGCGAGAGCAGCGCGCCGATAATCTCGAACGAGGGATTCTCCGTGGTGGCGCCGATCAGCCGGATGTTGCCCTTTTCGACGTGGGGCAGGAACGCGTCCTGCTGCGCCTTGTTGAAACGGTGAATCTCGTCGATGAAAACAATGGTCCGGGTGCCGAACTGGCGGGCTTTCTCCGCGTCGGCCATCACTTGCTTGATTTCCTTGATCCCGGCGAGCACGGCGGAAAACTCGATGAAATCCGCCTTGGTGACGCGGGCGATGATCTTGGCCAGCGTTGTTTTGCCCACCCCCGGCGGCCCCCAGAAGATGATCGAGCCGGGATCGTCGCGCTCGATCTGCAGCCGCAGCGGCTTGCCCGCGGCGAGCAGGTGCTCCTGCCCGACGAACTCGTCGAGCGTGCGCGGCCGCATGCGGTCGGCCAGCGGCGTGGATCGGTCCGGGGGCTCATCTCTGCTCGGAGCTGGCTGAAACAGACTCATAACTTCCATTCACCACCGAGACACCGAGACCACCGAGGTGCACCGAGACTTATAGAACACGACGGCGGATCCCGTTTTTCAACAGCGGAACATTGAAATTGATCAGAAGCCCCACTCGTTTTCCGGTGTGGCGCAAATACGTCAAGAGCTGAGCTTCGTGCAGAGGCAGGATCTGCTCGATCGCCTTGAGCTCGACGATTACGAGATCATTCACAATCAAATCGATGCGATACGCGGATGCAAGGCGAATCCCCTTATAGATAATGGGCAGATGAACCTGTCGTTGAAAGCCAACACCGCGAAGATGCAGCTCATGGCACAGGCAGGCTTCGTAGGTCTCTTCGAGCAGTCCGGGCCCGAGGAGGCGATGCACTTCGATTGCCGCGCCAATAATTGGGTCCGTGGAATCGCGGAAAACGCGTTCGCCGGACTTTGCTGCAATACCGCCTGGGCTCATCACATCCTCCTACAGAATTATTCTGCTCGGTGTGTCTCGGTGTCCTCGGTGTCTCGGTGGTGAAGAGCCGCCCTCCTCTGCCGCCACGCTTCGTACAGCACAATCGAAGCCGCCACTCCGGCGTTCAGCGATTCGACATTCGGCGCATGCGGGATGGCGATCAGGCCGTCCACCTGGCGCATGACCTCCTTGGGCACCCCGGCGCCCTCATTGCCGATCAGGATCACGACTCCCTGGGTGAGATCAGCTTCGTTCACCGGCGTTCCCTTATGCGACGAGGTCGCCAGCAGCTTCAGTCCGCGCTCATGGAGAGTGGCCAGGGTTGCGGGAAACTCCACCGCCAGCACCGGCAGACGAAACAGCGACCCCGCCGAGGCGCGCACGGCCTTTGGATTGAACGGTGAAACCGTCCCAGCTCCCACCAGCACGCCGGCGGCGCCGAACGCTTCGGCGGAGCGGATCACGGTGCCCAGATTACCGGGGTCCTGCACGCCGGCGGCGGCGACGATCAGCGGAGCCCGCGCGGCCAGCAACTCTTCCAGCGTGTGCGGCTTCAGGCGCACCAGCGCGGCCACGCCCTGGGGTGTCTCGGTGGCGACGGCGCTCCGGAAGACCTCGTCGGGCAGGAGCAGCGTTTCGACGTGGCCGGCGATCTGCGGCAGCAGCCGTTCGGCGCGCGCTTGCGCCGATTCGCTGAAGCACACCGCACGGAATCGCAGGCCGCTGCGGATGGCCTCTTCCACGATGCGTACACTTTCCACCGCAATGTAGCCGTCGGCGGTCGGTACGCCCTGGTGGAAGGCGCGGCGCAGCTCTTTCACCAGCGCATTCTGGCGGCTGGCAACGTGGCGCAGGCGGTCGTGCTCGGCCATGGGCGAGATCATACGCCGCTCCCCGGCCCCGATTCATCGAGGTCCAATTCGGGCCGAAATCGCCGGCGGCACTGCTTCCCTTGCGGTTCTCGCCGATGGTAAGTTAGTATGCGCCGTCCCCACAGAATGCTCTGTTTCAACAGGAATAAGCGTGCGCGCCGAGATCCTCAAGATCAGCAGTGAAAAACCGGAGTCTTCCCTGGTTCATTACGCGGCGGAGCAGATCAAGTCCGGCCAGGTGCTGGGCATGCCCACCGACACCTTCTACGGGCTGGCAGCCGACCCCTTTAACCTGCGCGCGGTGGAGCGCGTGTACGAGATCAAGTCGCGCTCGCGCCACAAGCCGCTTTCGTTGCTGATTGAAAGCGAGGAGCAGGCGGAAATGCTGGCCCGCGACCCGCTGCCCGACGAGTTCTACGAACTGGCGCGCAAGTTCTGGCCGGGACCGCTCACCATCATCGTGCCCGCGGCTTCGCGGCTGCCGCTGAAGGTAACCGCCAACACCGGCAATGTGGCCCTGCGCATTCCCTCGGCCAACATACCGCTGCAGGTGATCCGCGCCGCCGGAGTGCCGATCACCGCCACCTCGGCCAACCTGAGCGGCGCCAGCGAGTGCACCAGCGCCGCCGCGGTGCGCGACCAGTTACAGGAACGCATTTCCATCATCGTTGACGGCGGCCCCTCGCCGCGCGATGTCTCTTCCACCATCGTCGATCTCAGCGAGGGCGGCTGGCGCCTGCTCCGGGAAGGCGCGGTCCCGCGGCAGGCGATCGCCGATACCCTCGGGGGAGAGTGAGTACGCCGGATCTGGGCCTGCTGTGAACTCCACTGCTGCCACGACGTCTCGCCAACGCACCCGGCGAACCCGCTACGGGGCCGTGGCCAGAATCGCGCTGCTGATGCTTGCTGGCCTGGCTGCCTGCCTTGCGCTGGCCGCGGTTTTCGTGGTGCGGCAGGGCAACATGGACGAAGCACGGCCTGCCGACGCCATCATCGTCTTCGGCGCCGCCGAATACTCGGGCAGGCCCTCGCCCGTCTACCGCGCGCGCCTGGACCACGCCTACGACCTGTTTCAGCGAGGCCTGGCGCCCATGGTGATCACCACCGGCGGCGGCGGCGGCGATCCCAGGTTCACCGAAGGACAGGTGGGACGCGACTATCTCTCACGCCGTGGCATCCCCGACCGCTGCCTGATCGCCGAAACTCAGAGTTCCGACACCGCCGAATCGGCGCAGCGGGTCAGCGCCATCCTGCGTGCCAATCACATGCGCAACGTGCTGGCGGTCAGCGACGCCTACCACATCTTCCGCATCAAGGGCCTGCTGCGGCAGCATGGCGTAGTCGCCTATGGTTCGCCTCGTCCCGCCTCGGTGCCGCACACGCTGAAGGCGAAGGTTGCTACCTCGCTGCGCGAGTCGGCCAGCTATCTCTTCTGGAGGCTGTATCCTTCCTGGCTGCCGCAGTAGGTTTCAACAAAAAAGCCGGTCTCAAGACCGGCCGCAATGGATCGTGGATGGATTCTCCCCTAGGCCGGCGGGCGGTATACCAGCACCACCGAGCGTCCCGTGGCGGGAGTCTCGGTGCCCAGTCCGTATGCGTAGCGCGCCTCCACCAGGAAGCGGATTGCGTCCTCGCCGAAGCCGGGGAAACGCCCGGCATTGCCGGCCCGCGCCGCCACGGTGCTTGGTTGCGAGCGCCACATGGTGGGCGCGGCGCTGCGCGCCATCACCACCGCATTGGAGGGAATGTGCCCGTGGGTCTCCTCCCAGCGCGCAACGTCATCCATGGTGACCAGGTACGCCGGATTGGAACGGGTCTCGGAGGTAACGTTCAGCACCACCAGCGGCGCCAGCACGCGTCGCGCGCGGGCCGCTTCCGCCGGATGCTTCCGGACGGAGCGTGGAGACCTGGCGTAGGTGAATTCCACCACCGCCGTGCCCACCGCGTTGTCGCCGGTTGCGGGTTGGGAATGGGCCAGCAACAGCACTGCCAGCGCCATCGTCCAGCCGATCATGAAGGTGCGCCACCGCATAGGTGAGTACGTCTATCGGTTAGACGCATATGGTAGCCCAGATGTTTCGCTCAAAAAATGTTCTTCGGTCGTAGCACCTAGGGTTCCGGGGACGAGCCGCTCTCCAGGACGCCCTCGGAGCGCAGCAGTTCGAGCACGCGACGCTTGAGCTCATCCCGCACGCGGCGCACGAACTCAAGGTTCTGTCCGCGTGTGTCCGCCACCGGCCAGTCCAGGTGTCGCGTCCCGGGGATCACCGGGCACGATTCTCCGCAGCCCATGGTGACCATCAAGTCCGCTCCATCCGCCAGTTCGGGGGTCAGCCGTTGCGGCCGGATGCCGGTCAGGTCGATGCCTGCTTCGCGCATCGCCTCCATCACCACCACGTTCAGGTGTGGGCCGGGCTCGGTTCCGCCGGATACCACCTCCACGCGCCCGCCGCCCAGGTGACGTGCCCATGCGGCCGCCATCTGCGATCTTCCCGCGTTGTGCACGCACGCAAATACGATTTTTTTCATCGGACCGCTTTTCACCAAATTTGCGCGAGCAGCAGGGCGAGGAGGCCAGCCGCCAGCGTTCCCGCCAGGTTCACACCGTTGTTCCCGATTACGCCCCGCCGTTCCAGGGTTGCCCCCAGGATGCTGTCAATCATCGTTGCCAGCACGCCCGCGCCCGCCACCGCCGGGACCAGGGACCAGGGGATCACGTCCGTCGCCCCGGCCACGGCGGCCACCATGGCCGCGGCTGCCACGGCGGCCAGCGTTCCCGCCATGCTGACGCCGCCGTCGGTGCCGGGCCGAACCGGCCGAAGCGAGGTAATCAGGTAGGCGCGCGTGGTCAGGGCTTCGCCACACTCGCTGGCGGCGGTGTCGGCCGCGGCTTCCGCCAGGGCAGCCATTGCCGGCAACAGCAGCCAGCCGCGCTGCGTCACCGCCGACGCGATGCAAAACAGGGCGGCAACGCCCAGGTTTGCCGTCACCTGCGCGGCGGAGCGGCCGCGCGGATCCTCCGCCAGTCCCAGCGCGCGCTTGCGGCGGGCGCCCAGGCGCGTACTCACCCACGCCACCACGAACACCGTAACCAGCGCTACAAATCCGCCGCCGCCCGCGGTCACATACACCGCGAACGCCAGGGCGAAGCCGGCGATCGCTCCCCCGGCCGTCACCCCGCGCAGCAACCACGCCCCGCCGGCGAATGCGGTGGTCACCGCCATGGCGGCCAGGCCGTCATAGGTGAGCAACGCGTCCAAAGTGGGTGGCCACACCGACATCGCTGCCCCGCATCGTATCAAAGGCAGGAAGGCTCGCGTCTTCAGGGGCCAGGGCGCTCTTGTACATCGAATTTCGCCGCGCTTCCGGTCCCTATCCTGGGGCCTGGAGCCGGATGCCCGGAGCGTGGGTTATGGCAGCTTCCGTCTGGACGGGATACTTGACCTTCGGTCTCATTTCCATGCCCGTGCGCCTGTTTTCGGGTGCGCGCGGCAGCCGCATCTCCTTCCACATGCTGCACCGCGACGACCTCACCCGCATCAAGATGCAGCTCTACTGCCCCCACGACGACCGCGTGGTCGAGCGCAACGAGATCGTCAAGGGCTACGAGTATCGCAAGGGCGAGTACGTGGTCATCGAGCCCGGCGAGATCAAGAAAATCGAGCCCAAGACCGCCAAGGCGATGGAGATCCTGGAGTTCGTCAAGGCCGAAGAGGTCGATCCCATCTACTTCGAGTCCTCCTACTACCTGGTGCCGGAGGAAGCCGGACGGCGTCCTTACGTGCTGCTGGTGCGCGCGCTGGAGGAAACCGGGACGGTGGCCATCGCCAAGCTCACCATGCATAACCGCGAGTACACCGTCATCCTGCGCCCCTACCAGAACGGCATCATGCTGCACACCATGTACTACGCCGGCGAGGTCCGGCAGATCGAGCATTTTGGCGAGGAAAACGTCGAGGTGCGCGCAGGCGAAGTCAAGATCGCCCACCAGTTGATCCAGGCTTTGCAGGCGGAATTTGAGCCGCGGAAATTTCACGACACCTTCGAGGAGAACGTGAAAGCTCTCATCAAGGCGCATCTCGAAGGCAAGGAAGTTGCCGCCGTTCCCAAGCCCAAGCCCGCGCCGGTGACCGACCTTATGGCCGCCCTCAAACAAAGCCTTGCGCAGATGGAAAAGAAGAAGCCGGTGGAGCGCGTCACCGAGGCTCAGGAGGCTTCCCAAGCCCACGCCCGGGGCGGTCGCAGGAAGTCGGCGGGCCGCAAGAAGGCGGCGTAGCATACTGGCTTGCTGCCTCCCGGCTGGCGACCGAAGCCCGGTGGCTGAACTGGCGTCCAAGCTGTCCTGCGGATTAGAATAGAAAATTCCTCATGGGCAATTTCGTCGAACCACCGGCAGCGCCGGCGCCATCATCCGCGACAATCCGCAACCTGCGACGCCGCGCGCTCGCCGGCCTTGCCCCCCTCCTGTTTGTGACCTTCGTTCTTCTCAGTTGCGGGGACACTTATCGTCCGGTCGCCAACCCCGTGCTCAAGCCCGGCGGCGATCCGCAGGCCACCCACCTGGCTTTGCTGATTGACAACAGTCCGGGTTCCTCGGGTGTGGCCAGCGTTCTGGATATTTCCGGCGACACCAGCCTGGGCGACCAGCCGGTCGGCGCAGGCGCCGTGCATGCCACTTTCAACAGCGGAGCACAGCGCGCCCTGGTCGCCAACAAGGATGCCGATTCGCTTTCGTTGTTCTTCCCGCTGGCCGGAGGCGTCGTGGCTACCATCTCGCTGCCCTCCGGGTCGGCTCCGGTTTTCGTCGACAGCGTGGAAGCCACCATCGCCTATGTCGCCAATTCCGGCACCAACACGGTCAGCGTCATCAACGTCAATCAGGCCGTCCAGCAGGCGGCCTTGCCCGTGGGGCGAACCCCGGTGTGGCTGGTCGAAAGCCCGGACCAGACCCGGCTGTACAGCGTGAATCGTGGTGACGGCACAGTTACCGCCCTGGCCACCATCAGCGGCGCAATCCTCGCCACCATCCCCGTGGGAAACTCGCCCGTGGCTGCGGCCATCAAGTCCGATGGCAGCACCCTGTACGTCCTCAATCAGGGCAGCGCAACCGTCTCCGTCATTGATGTTGCCAGCAACACGGTCAGCGCCATTTTGCCCACCGGCCCGTCGCCGCATTCGCTTGCCTACGATCCCCATCTCCGCCGGCTCTACGTTGCCAACACCGGCTCGAACACGGTCTCCGTCTTCAACGCGGACGTGGGACTCACTCCCCTGGCCACGGTCACCGCGGGGGCCGGGCCCACCTCGATCGCCGCCTTGGCGGACGGCACCCGCTTCTATGTCGGCAATGCCGGTTGCAGCGATGCCATCGCTCTGACCGACTGCTCCGGCAACACCGTCTCGGTCATCGACGCGGTGAGCTTCGCCGTTCGCAAGACCATCACTGTCGGCTCCGCCCCGGTCTTTATCGCCGCCGACCCCAGTTCGACCAAGGTGGTCGTCGCCAATCGCGATTCCGACTCCGTCAGCTTCATCCGCACCTCCGACGATGTGGTGGTGAGTACCCTTTCTTCCGGCGCCCCGCAGCCGGTCTTCGTGGCCATGGGGCCCTAGCTAGTGTCCCATCCCGCAAGTTCGTTGCATAACTTCGAGCGTCTGGGGAAGGGCACGGCTTCAGCCGTGCCGCAAGCACATCAATAAGACTGCGGCTTTAGCCGCTGAGGGAAAAACATTACTGGGTTTCGACTTATGCCATGAACTTGCGGGACGCCGCACTAGCAGGCCTGGAACGCCTGCCGGCTTTTCACCGAAATGCCTTCCCATCAGGCTTCCGCGCCGCCACCGCAGAAGTGCAAAAAACCGCAGGCTGCTTTCCCTAAGTTACTGAAGTTTATAACTTTCCCATAAGCAGGGCTTTGAGAACTATCGACTGTATGTTATACCTGTCTGTTTTTCGCGAACGTTTCGCCCCGCCGGGAGGTTCCCTTGGATTTTCAACTTAACGACGAGCAGTTGCAGCTCCGGAAATCCGTGCGCGAGTTCGCCGAGGGCGAAATCCTGCCCCACGTCATGGAATGGGACGAGCAGTCGCGCTTCCCCCTGGAGACCGTCAAGGAACTCGGCCGCCTGGGGCTGTTGGGCATCATCTTCCCGTCCGAGTACGGGGGCGCCGGCATGGGCTACATCGAATACGCGCTCGCCATCGAAGAACTGTCGCGCGTCGACGGCTCGGTCGGCATCATTGTCGCCGCCCACACCTCGCTCTGCAGCAACCACATTTTCCTTGCCGGCACCGAAGAGCAGAAGCGCAAATACGTTTCCAAGCTTGCTACCGGCGAGTACATCGGCGCTTGGGGGCTCACCGAACCGGGCAGCGGCTCTGACGCCGGCAGCGCTCGCATGTCCGCCATCCGCCGCGGCAACTGCTGGGTGCTCAACGGCACCAAGACCTTCTGCACCAACGGCCACTACGCCGACGTCGCTGGTGGTCATCGCCGTCACCGACAAGGCCGCCCACACCCACGGCCTTTCCGCCTTCATCGTGGAGAAGAACACACCCGGCTTCCGCCCGGGCAAAAAGGAAAACAAGCTCGGCCTGCGCGCCAGCGACACCGCCGAACTCGTCTTCGAGGACTGCGCCATCCCCGCCTGCAACCTGCTCGGCAAGGAAGGCGACGGCTTCATCGACGCCATGCGCGTGCTCGATGGCGGGCGCATCTCCATCGCCGCCCTCGGACTGGGCATGGCCCAGGGCGCCTTCGATGCCGCGCTCAAGTATTCCAAGCAGCGCAAGCAGTTCGGCAAGGCGATCAGCGAATTCCAGGCCATCCAGTGGAAGCTGGCCGACATGGCCACCGAAATCGATGCCGCCCGCCTGCTGACCCTGCGCGCCGCCGACATGAAGGACAAGGGCATGAAGAGCACCCAGGAATCCTCCATGGCCAAGCTCTACACCAGCGAAGTCGCGGTCCGCTGCGCCAACGAGGGCGTGCAGATCCACGGCGGCTACGGCTTCATCAAGGATTATCCGGCGGAGAAGTTCTATCGCGACGTCAAGCTGTGCACCATTGGCGAAGGCACCAGCGAAATCCAGAGGCTGGTCATCGCCCGGCAGTTGCTGAAGGACTAGAAGTGGTTTCACAAATACGTTTTAGAAGGGGCGCGGCTTCACAGGCTGCGGAAAAACTCGATTGCAAGCCGTTTTTGTGTCAGGGCACGACTTCAGTCGTGCCGTAAATGATTGAAAACACGTTGGGGCTTTAGCCCCTGCATTCCCAAATCGCATGCGAGACAGAGTTTTTCCGCAGCCTCTTTAGCCGCTGAGGGAAAACGTCGTTCATCAGTCATTGCTCATTGCTGACCTGTGAGTGGCTGGAAACTTGAAACTGGAAACTGGAAACTGGAAACTGGGTGTCACGCATTCGCTCCGGCGATCCTCGCGTGCTCGCCCGCTCCCGTCCCGCTGACAGCCGGCAGCTATCTCACGTACACCTCGGTCCTGTATCCTTCCTCCTCCGCGCGCATTGCATGTTTCCATCCCTCGTCCGCTTTGTACAGAGTCGCTCC
Source organism: Terriglobia bacterium (assembly GCA_963740615.1). Classification (GTDB taxonomy): domain Bacteria; phylum Acidobacteriota; class Terriglobia; order Terriglobales; family Acidobacteriaceae; genus JAIQGF01. Next base: position 457,349 of record CAVUEZ010000007.1, on the reverse strand, counting down.
GGGAAATCCCGCCACCACCATGACTTTCGGCTCCTTCGCCGGCGCCTGCATCACCAGCGTGCCTTCGCGCCACTCCGCCCGGCACGTCCGATCGCCCGCCATCACCAGCCGCTTTCGCAGGACAATCAATTGCCGATACCACTCCACCATCTCCGCCTTTTCTGGCCACTGGCCACTGGCCACTGACCCTTTTAATCTTGACCTCTCGAACGTTTTTTCTGGCCACTGGCCACTGGCCACTGACCACTTTAATCTTGACCTCTCGAACGTTTCCCGATCCTGCGGATCAGGTACCTCGTCCCAGGCAAAATCCTCGAATTCCCTGCGCCTTCCTTCGCTCACCGCCTTCTGCAGCGTGGGATCGCCGTAGTCGCTGAAGAACTGGAAGGGGGCGTCTTCGTCGTACTCCTGTCCCATGAACAGCAGCGGCGTCTCCGGCGCCAGCAGTAGGAGCGCCGCGGCCAGCTTCCGCGCACCTCGCGGCGCCAGCGCCGTCAGCCGTTCGCCTTTTGCCCGGTTGCCCACCTGGTCGTGGTTCTGCGTGGCGATCACGTGCCCATACAGCGGCACATCCGGCGCGGGTGTTCCCCGGGGCCTTCCGCCCCAGAACTGGAAAGCTTCACCCTGGAAGGCAAATCCTTCCTCCAGCGCCCGCGCCATCTGTTCGCCCCGGCCAAAATCCTGGTAGTAGCCCCTGCGCTCTTGGGTCAGCAGCGTGTGCACCGCATGATGGAAGTCGTCGCTCCACACCGCGTCCACGCCATAGCCCTTTGGCGGTTCGAGCAGGTACTGGGCGTCGTTTTCATCCGTTTCGCAGATCACCGAAACCTGCCGCCCCAGTTCCCGCGCCAGCCCGTGCACGTTCTCCGCGATCTCCTGCACAATGTGCCGCGGCGACTCGTCGTAAATCGTCTGCGTGGCATCCAGCCGCAAGCCGTCGAAGTGGTATTCGCGCACCCAGTACAGCGCGTTTTCGACAAAGTACCGCCGCGCTCCGGCCGCGTCCGGCCCATCGAAATTCACCGCCCCGCCCCAGGGCGTGTGGTGACGGTCGGTGAAATACGGCCCGAATTGCGCCAGGTAGTTTCCCTCGTTGCCCAGGTGGTTATAGACCACGTCCAGAGCCACCCCGAGGCCCGCCCCATGCGCCGCATCCACCAGCCGCTTCAGCCCCTCCGGGCCCCCGTAGCTTGCCTGCACCGAGTACGGCGACACCCCGTCGTATCCCCAATTGCGTCTTCCCGGGAAGGCCGCCACCGGCATTATTTCAATCACTGAAATGCCCAGTGACTTCAGGTAATCCAGTTTTCCGATCACTCCCTCGAACGTGCCCTGCGGCGTGAATGTCCCCACGTGCAGTTCGTAGAGGATGTAGTCTCGGATGTCCAACCCGCGCCAGTCCGCGTCGGACCAGCGGAACGCCTCCGCATCCACGATCTCCGTCGGTCCGTGCACTCCTTCCGGCAACAGACGCGACACCGGATCGGGCAGCGGCTTGCCTCCATCGACAAGGTAGAAGTAGCGATCTCCTGCGTGCGCCGGCACGGTGATGGTGAAAACGTCGTCGCTTCCGCGCTGCATCTCGAAGTCGCCGGCGCCCATCAGCCGCAGCTTTATCGAGCGCGCCCGCGGCGCCCACACGCGGAACTCGCACTCATCGCCGCGCAGCCTCGCGCCCCATCGCAGTCCCGCTGTTGTCGCCAATTTCATTCTCGTGTCAGACGTTGCGCCGCGGCAATGAGATGCGTTCCCGAATTCCGCAATGCGGAATTCCGTTTGAAAATAAAGGGGTTTCCCTTGACTTTTCCGCGTTTTCCACAATTGTTCCACGTGGAACAATTGTGGAAATCTCATTTTGGCGCACTAATTGCCAAAGTCCTTTGTTTCCATTACAAATCGACCATGCTTGTCCTTGCCTCCGCCTCCCCGCGCCGCCAGGAGCTGCTCCGCAACGCCGGCATCCCCTTCCGCGCCCTGGCGGCCAACGTGCCCGAGGTGCCGCGCCCGGGCGAGCCGCCCCTCGACTACGCCCAGCGCCTCGCCCGCGCCAAGGCCCGTGCTGTCGCGCGGCAGCTTACGTCTGGACCGGGCAACTGGGTGCTGGGTGCGGACACCATCGTCGTCGTCGATGGACACATCCTGGAGAAGCCCGCCGATGCCGCCGACGCCGCCCGCATGTTGCGCCTGCTCTCGGGACGCACCCACCAGGTCACCACCGGCGTTTGCCTGCTCGGCGAGGGCTTTGAGGACACGCGCGCCGAAACCACCGAGGTCACCTTCGACCGGCTGCGGGAGGATGAGATCACCATGTACGTTGCCCATGGCGAGCCCATGGACAAGGCCGGCGCCTACGCGATCCAGGGTATCGCCTCGCGCTGGATCTGCCGCCTCGACGGCTGCTACTTCAACGTGGTGGGGCTGCCCGTGCCGCTGGTCTATCGCATGTTGCGCGAGCATGGCTGGAACAACGGCACCGGGCTTTAGGGCTGCAAACAAAAAGGCACAGGCGCCTACGCCTGTGCCCAACCTGGCGCGTTTACGCGCTTACTTCTTTTCCGCCGGCTGTTCGCCGTCCTTCACCGCCGACTTGAAATTCCGAATGCCTTCGCCCAGGCCTTTGCCGAGCTCCGACAGCCGCCCCGGCCCAAAGATCAGCAGGGCAATGGCGAGAATGACAAGAATCTCCGGCAAACCCAGTTTGGGGATCATAGCGATAGCCTCCAGCCCCAGGCGTCGGGTTCGGGGAACCAACGACTCCTTGGAACCTAACCTGCAGTGATTCTAGGCTTCTTGGCCGGGGATAGTCAAAAAAGCCGCGGCGGCAGGGCCACTCTCAAGCCCCTGCCGCCGCGGTCAGCGGATGACATGGGCCCTTACTTGGTGAACTTGACCTTCACCTCGGCCGTAGCCTCGATGGGACTGCCGTTCAAGGATGCCGGCTTATAGTGCCATTTCCGCACCGCATCAACGGCGGCCTTGCGGAGCTGCATCGCGCCATCGGTAACCTGGACTGCGCCTACCGATCCATCCTCGTTGATCGTCACGTGCAGCACGACTGCGCCGTAGATTCCGAGTTGCCTAGCCAGGGCGGGGTAAACCGGCGGGGCTTGTGAAACCAGCTCGGGCGGAACCAGGTGCGATTTTGGCGCTGCCGGGACTGCCACCGAAACCCGGCTGAGAATCCTGATGTTGGTGTCGCCGGACGATAGATTCAGCTTCGGCGCGGGCACCTCGGCCGGCGGTTCCGGCTTGGGTTCGGCCGAGCCGGTGGCGATCTGCATCACCGGCGTCTCCGGTTGCTCCTCCGGAGCATCGTTCGCGGCGCGCGTTTCCTGCGCTACCAGCTTCCTTTCTCCCTTGGTCTCGGTCACTGCAGGCTTGGCAGAACTGACGGCGGGAGCGGCGGCCTCAGGCGCGACCGGCGGCAGCGCCACGGCCGTTACCGCGGGAACGGGAGTGACCGGCGCCGGACCCGGAACCGATGCCGCCCGGTGAATCCACAACCCCACGGCAAGCGCCAGCGCCGCGGCCACCGCACACGCGGCCACGATCCATGAGCGCTTCCCGCGCTTTTCCTCCGGCTCGTCCCAGGAGGTAAGAATGGCGGAAACCGAGGCAGCCATGCTTTCCGCCGGCGGAGTGGGGTGCGGCAGCACAGGCGCCGCAGCCACGGCCGGTGCGGAGGCCACGACGAACGGCTTGACCGTGAGCCTGGGAGTCGTGGTCGCGGCGGTGGTGGAAACTGTCGGTCCGAGGGTGCTCGCAAGGAAGCTACGTTGTTGCCTATAGCGCCGCGGATCTTCCGACGGCGTCAGCAACGCCGGGTCGTGCCCGGCGGTCTCGAACTTTTCTTCCATCATCGCCAGCGCCGGTGTGATGGGCAGTTCCGGAGAAGAACCAATCGGCAATGTGACGGGCAGCGAAGGCGGTGTCGCGACCGGCGGCTTCACGGGAGCAGGCGCGACTGCCGGCTTGGCAGCCGCGGCAGGCGAAGGCGCCACCATGGACTTCCTCCCTTGGTCGGCCGCCGCCATTACAACCGATAACCTGGTGAATACGGAAGAGGGTGGGGGCGTCACGGGCGGTGGTTCCACCTTCTCCACCGCGGGCGGCGCCATGGCCGCCGGCCTCACCTGTTCGGGGGTGGCATGTGACAGGGCCGCGGGCTCAAACAGCTCGTGAGCAGGCGGCGCAACATCCAGCGGACTGAAGGCATCGGTCTCCGGCAAGGTCTCCGCGGGCAATTCGAAGAAATCCGGCTCTGGTGCGGTGAAGGCCGGCTTCGGCTCCTCCGCGGCGGGCCGGCTGGTGACCGGCAGGCCGGCTGCGGGGACGGCGGGCGGCGCCGCTATCGGTGCTTCGCTGAAGATGGGCGCGGCAGCGGCGAAGGCGGAGGCCGTCTCCGGCATGGGTGGCGCGCTCATCGCCAGGTCGAAGGGCGAACTGGGCTCTGGATCAAAGATCGACAGAGCGCTCACCGGATCGGCGGCCATCTGTTGCACCGTGTCGCCTTCGTCAAAGAACGGAATCTCGACTACGGAGGAGGTCTCGTGTTCGCGCAATTTGGCAGCGACGATGTCGCTGAGCGTCATCAGAATAGAGATATGCGTCGGCTGGAAGGCATTCGGCGGCTTGGCGAGCACCAGCATCATGCCCCTGACGTCGCGCACTTCGCACACCGGGATGGCCATGATGGAGCGCAGGTTGAGGGCGCGGAAAACGGGCCCGAGGCGTCCGTCGGAGTCGGCATCGCGGCAGGTGACCGGTTTTCGCGTGCGCAGGCACTCGGCGACGAAACTGTCGCTCAGCGCGATGGTCGTCCCCACCTCCGGCGCGGCGCCGGTGCTGGTGCGGACCAGGAGTTCCTTGCCGCGAAGCAGGCCGATGGCGACGCCGGCGGCGTTGGTGTACGCCTGCGCGCGTTCGGCAAGGTCCAGCAGGACTTCGGCGAGCATAATGCTGTCGCCGTGCAGAGTGGGCGCGGTGGCTGGACTACTGGCCGGGATGGTAGCCATACATACCTCCGTAGGTTCCGAGCTCGGCGTGCGCGTCATGTGGCGCGTTTTCATACTTTTATCGCAGCAAGGTAACCAAGGGAATATCACCAGCGTTCAGCTTGCAGGTGGGCCTTTGGTAACTGCCTCGAATTTGCCGGGAGATCGGCGCCGCGCAAGCTGACCAATTTCCCCGGTAAGCCAAAGGTATGATCAAGAACGGAGCAGAAAGAAATGGACTATCGAAAGGAGTTCCTGGTGCAGCCGGGAAGCCAGGTAAGGCTGAGCAGGATAGACCCCGCATACAAGGGAAAACACCTCTCCCACGAGGAGGCTCTGCCGGAGATCCAGAAGCACTGCGAAAAACTCGGCAACCTTCAGCAGTTGCTGTACGCGGAAAAGAAGCACGCGTTACTCGTGGTGCTGCAAGCGCTCGATGCGGCCGGCAAGGACGGCACCTTGAACCACGTGATGAGCGCGATGAACCCGCAGGGCACGGTGGTGACCGGCTTCAAGCAGCCGACCGCGGAAGAGCGGGACCACGATTTTCTCTGGCGCGTCCACCGACATGCGCCGGGGAAGGGCGCGATCGCCATCTTCAACCGCTCGCACTACGAGGACGTGCTGGTGGTGCGGGTGCACAAGCTGGTTCCCAGGGAAGTCTGGTCCGAGCGCTACGAGTTGATCAACGACTTCGAGAAGCTCCTGCGGCGCGAGAGCGCGACCCACATCATCAAGTTCTTTCTCCATATCAGCCGCGAGGAACAACTGGAGCGGTTCAAGCAGCGCCTGGACGATCCCGCGCGGAACTGGAAGATCAGCATGAGCGACTATGACGAGCGTGAGCTCTGGGACGCCTACATGGAGGCTTATGAAGAGGCGTTCGCCAAAACCAGCCATGAGCACGCGCCCTGGTACATCATCCCGTCGAACCACAAGTGGTTCCGCAACCTGGCGGTGTCGCAAATCGTGGCCGCGACCATGGAAGACATGAAGATGCAGATGCCCAGGCCGACGGTGGATCTGGAGGAGGTCCGCAAGAGGTATCACCAGGCGGCCGAGGACGGGGGGAAGAAGCACTGAGCAGGCCGCAAGGCGCAAGGCGCAAGGCACAAGGCTCAAGGCGCAAGGCGCAAGGTACTGGGGTGAACCCCTCGGTTGAGACAATCGTCGATGGGCACACTTGCCGTTCAATGGATTCTCCTGCTCAAGCAGTCGGTTCTCCTTCAGACTGGTCCTCGGCTGGTGAAGCGGCGGCGGGCTCTGGTGGAGACCAACCCGCCAAGGAATAGCCAGCTGGAGACTCATCGAGACGATGGTCCGGGAAGCTGGCTTCGGTCGGCTTCCCGTTACAGGTGAAGTGGCCATCGGATCGATAGATCTCCCCATGCCTGAAAAAACTCATTCTGGGCGCCTCCGCGGAGACCTGGGTTGTCTGCTCGAACTCCGCCGGCGAGCGATAGCCCAGGGCCGAATGCAGCCGCTGGCGATTGTAATATTGCTCGATGAAGACCTCGATGTGGGCGCGCAGGTCCTCCAGATCGCGGTACTGGTGGGCGTAGATTTCCTCGCGCTTGAGCGTCTTCATGAAGCTCTCGCAACTGGCGTTATCGTACGGGTTCGCCGGCCGGCTCATGCTGGGCAGCACGTGGTGCTGGCGCAGAAGCCCGACGTATTCGGCGGAAGCGTACTGCACGCCGCAGTCGGAGTGATGGACCAGGCCCGGTGGCGGATCGCGCTCGGCGAGGGCACGCTGCAGCGCCGCCATCGGTAAACGGGCCGCCAGCGTTCGCTCCAAAGCCCAGCCCACCACCTTGCGCGAGAACGCGTCCAGGATCACCGCCAGGTAAACGAACTCGCTCTGCAGTCGGATATAGGTGATGTCCGCCACCCAGAGCTGATTCCTGGCGGTCAGCCGCATGCGCCCAGCCAGATTCAAATAGACTTCCAGCCGGTGATCAGAGTCCGTGGTCGCCACAAACGCGCGCGGCTGCAGGGCCAACAGGTTGTCTTCGCGCATGATCCGGGCTACGCGTTTGTGATTGACGGGCATCCCCTGGCGGCGCAGCTCGGCGGCAATCCGCCGATATCCATAGCGGCGCCGATGCTCCACCACGATCCGCTGAATCGTTGCGCGCACTTCCATCTCTTCTTCCCCCGGGCTCTGCTCTTGCAGGGAACGGTAGAAGCCCGCCCGGCTGACCTGCGCCAGATAGCACATCCGCTCGATCGTTAGGTTGCCTTGCATCGACATCACTTCCCGGATCTGGTCGTAGATGCCTTCTCGCCAGAGTCTCTGTTCTGCTGGCGTCGAGCCTCGATTTTTTGCAAGGCACCCTTGAAAAAATCCACCTCCAGAGTCTTTTCCGCCAGCGCCTGTTTCAGTCGGCTGTTTTCCCGCAGCAGACTGTACTCTGGCCCCTGCCCGGGCGGCGATCCCTGGCTGGGCTGGGCCGGTTCCAACTGGTCGCGCCACTTGTACAGCAAGCGTCGATGCACGCCCAACTCCTGCGCCAGCACTCCGATATTGTCGCAGCTCCTCATTCGCTGGACCGCCATCTGGCGGAAGGCCTTCATATGCTGCCGTCGTCTCGTTGCCACCTTGCAGCTCCTTTCCCTGCAAAGTGTGCCAATTTCCTGTGTCTCAAAAAAGGGGTTCAGTCCAGTGCAAGGCGCAAGGCACAAGGCGCAAGGCGCAAGGCGCAGGGCTCAACGAACACGGCGCTTCGATTCCCCACCCTAGCAAACCCGGCTAGGGTGGGCCACCCGGAGGAAAAGCACCCGCGCCGCAAATACCCTACAGCGTTTCGATCAGTCGCGCCAGCAACGCCGCGCGTCGGGGAAGTTCGGAAATCAGTATGGATTCGTTCGTGGCGTGGGCGCCCTCGCCGACCGCGCCCAGTCCATCGAGGGTGGGAATGCCAAGCGCGGCGGTGAAGTTGCCGTCGGAGGCGCCGCCGACACAGGCCTCGTCAACCTCAAAACCGAGTTCCCGCGCCAGGGCCTGCGCCTTGCGAAACAAGCCGGCCACCGCCGGCGTGCGCTCCAGGGGAGGCCGGTTGATCCCGCCGCTGATCTCAATCCGGCAGACCTTGTCGAAGGGGCGCAGGGAGCGGAATTTGCGGTCCAGATACGGCACGTCGGCCAGACGCGCGATGCGCGCATCCACCTCGACCTCGGCCTCGGCGGCGACCACATTGGTGCGGGTACCGCCGCGGACCACCCCGGGATTGACGGTGATCCCGCGCCCGGCACGGTTGAAACCGGCGATGCGCTCGATCTGGCGAGCCAGTTCGACGATGGCGCTGTGCCCCTCCTGCGGATCGAGTCCGGCGTGCGCGGAACGGCCGGTGACCTTGACCTTGTATTCGCCGACCCCCTTGCGCCCGGTTTTGAGCGCGCCCCTTGCCCCCGCCGAGGGCTCCAGCACGAAGACCGCCGCCGAGCGTTTCGCCAGCCGTTCCAGGATGGCGCGCGAGGTGGCGCTCTTGACCTCTTCATCGCTCACCAGCAGGAGGGTGACCGGCCGCGACAGTCCACGGGGGAGCCGGCGCAGCGCATCCACCGCGAAGATCATCTGCCCGATGCCCGCCTTCATATCGTAGACGCCGGGGCCGAAGAGGCGGCCGTTTTTCTCGCGCACCGGCATGGCCTTCAGCGTGCCAATGTCCCAGACGGTGTCCATGTGGCCGAGCAGCAGGACGGGTTTCTCCCGGGTTGCGGCGGCAAAATCGGCCTGCAGGTGATTGCCGAATTGCCTTGCCCGATGCAGCCGGACACGGGCGCCCATGCGTTCGAGTGCCGCGGCGAGGGATTGCGCCAGCGAATCCACCGCAGGCTTGTTGAAGCTGGGCGATTCCTGCTCCACCAGCCAGCGGATGAACTTCACCATTTCTTCCCGCCTCGCACCGAGCGAGGCGAGCAGCGGCGACGGAAGTTTCTTGGCAGCGCTCATGCTTTCGTTATAATGCCTGATTCGCCGGGCAACCATGGGCATAGAAGCAAGCACGGAGGGAAACAATACGCTGGACATCACGGAAATCCAGCGCATCCTGCCGCACCGCTATCCCTTTCTGCTGATCGACCGCGTGGTGGAGATGACGCGGGGAGAGCGCATTGTCGCGCTCAAGAACGTCACCGTCAACGAGCCGTTTTTCGCCGGGCATTTTCCGGGATACCCGATCATGCCCGGGGTGCTGATGATCGAGGCCATCGCGCAGGCCGGGGGCGCGCTGCTGCTGCACGAAGTGGAAGACCGCGGGGAGAAGCTGATGATGTTCACCGGCATCGAGCGGGCGCGCTTCCGCCGGCCGGTGGTGCCCGGCGACCAGTTGCGCATCGAGGTGACGGTGCTGGCGTGGCGGCGCACCGCGGTCCGCATGGAAGGGAAGATCACGGTGGAAGGAAAACGCGCCTGCGAGGCGGTGGTCAGTTGCCAACTGGTGCCGCGCTCGGCGGGCCAGGCGATGGAAGGCGCCGAGGGCGGCGGCGAATCGCGTCCGTGAACGCGCCGGGCGGAGAGCGGCCGCCAGACGGGTGATGGGGCCGGGCGGGTTCAGCCTGCGTTCCTTTCCGCTCTCTCCTTTTCGTACCCTTGCGCCGCGTAGTACATGGCGCGATCGAAGAACTGCTGCAGCAACTCCAGCACCTCCAGTTCCTCGAAAACCTCGGCCGGCTTGCGCGCCTTGGCCTCGTGCTTGAGGAACTCCCACAGGTGCTCGCGGGTGAGGATGAGGGCGTACATCAACTCGCTGAGGAGCGCGCCCTGGCCGGCACGGCGCATGCCGATCTCGGTGTAACGCCGGGCGACATCCTCTTCTTTCTTGGCTTGCAGCCATTCGCCCAGGTGGTCATAGATCTCGTAGACCCGTTGCCGGAATTCCTCGCGCGGCACGTGCTTGAAGCTGGTGAGGCGGTCGCTGGTTTGCAGCCTCATCATCATGGTTTCCGCAAGGCGGTCGGAATTGGTTTCGATCAGTTGGACCAAGCGAGACGGCTGCATTCGGATCTCCTTGTCGCGGACGCTCTTACTGTCCGGCTGGGCGGGGACTCCAGCCGACGCCGCATTCGCGGGCGCTTGGGGGTGATGCAGAACCCGCCCTGCCAATCCCCCGGTTTCGATTCGTATATATTCTTGTGGGTTCGATGATCGTTGAACAGCCATAGGATTGTACCGAATCGTCTCCGGGCTGTGGGTGTTGCCGGAGGCTTGCCGCCGCTGCGGGTTGAGCCGGAAATGGGATTACGGGAAACTGGAACCGCGACCTTGATCCACGCTACCGCCATCGTCGATGGGAGCGCCCGGATTCCCGCCTCCTGCCGCATTGGCCCTTACTGCGTGGTGGGCGCCGAGGTGGAAATGGGTGAAAACTGCGAGTTGATTTCGCACGTGGCGCTGCACGGACCCACCCGGATGGGGCACAACAACCGCATCTTTCCCTTTGCCGCCGTGGGCATCGAGCCGCAGGACGTGACCTACCACGGCGAGCCGACGCGGCTGGAGATCGGCGACGACAACATTATCCGCGAGTGCGTCACCATCAATCGCGGAACGCTGAAGGGCGGGGGAGTGACGCGGATCGGCAATCACACCTTCATCATGGCGTATACGCATATCGGGCACGATTGCGTGATCGGCGACCATGCCATGCTGGTGAACGCGGCCACCCTGGCGGGGCATGTGACGGTGGAGGAATGGGCGGTGGTGGGCGCGCTTTGCCCGGTGCACCAGTTCGTGCGCATTGGGGCGCACAGCTATATCGGCGGGGGAACCACCATTACCCAGGACGTGCTGCCGTTCTCGAAAACCAGCGCGGCGCGGGAGAACCGCGCCTACGGCCTGAATGCCGTCGGCCTGAAACGGCGCGGGTTCAGCGAGGAGCGCCTGCGCAAGCTGCACCACGCATATAAAGTGCTGCTCGCCTCCAAACTCAATACCTCGCAGGCGCTGGCCAAACTGAAGGCGGAAGGCGGCCTGGGCGAAGACGTTGAGATGCTGGTCCGCTTCGTGGAAGCGTCGGAGCGCGGCGTGATCAAGTGACGGGCGGGCCTTCCGATGGTGTGAAGTGCCTCTGGCTGGGGATCATGTGACGTGACTCTGGTTCTGGATTATGTGATTTGACTCTGGTTCTGAATTATGTCACTGGATTCTGGCGTGGGGCCGAAACACGAGAGATGAGTCGATTTTTGGCCCAAGCGCACACGATTGGCCGAAAACGGCGAACGTCAGGTTTGTTATAGCGAGCGTCACCTTTGTTATAATGAAAGCGGCACGGCGAGGATCGCGCCCGCGATTGGAGTGCCGCAGCGCCGTGTGTGGTTGTCTGCAAATGTCGGGGAGTGGCTCAGCCTGGTAGAGCACCTGGTTCGGGACCAGGGGGTCGGAGGTTCAAATCCTCTCTCCCCGACCATTCAAAATCAAGCACATCTGGACGTTTCGCGTAAGCGAAAAACGCTGCCGAGGGCGGCAGTGAGGGCGGGGAGTTTCTCGTGCGCCCGCCAGATGGCTTGAGTCGGGCATTTGAGCCTGAGCCGCACTGCGGCTTTGAATGGTCGGCTGCTGGTATCTACGCGCTCCTGCCATCAAGACCGCTCCCTCGTTCGCTTTCGGTTCCATCTCCGTCCAAGGCTACGCTCCGCCCCTCGCCGCTGCGGCTCGGGGCTCCGCTACCCGACCTCCGGTCGGCAGCAGAGGGGGCTTCCCGCGCTTCCATGCCTCCCCGCGCCAAGTCCCGCATGTCCCTTGTCTTTCCCGCCTCATTCTCAATCCAACACGCTCCGCGGGCGGTGGTCTGAGGGGGTGAATCCTGCGAGTGACCCTGAAATTCCAAAAAGCGGTGGTATCTACCAGCTCCTGCAACCGTAAATCAGCTAATCTTCTAGCAAATCATCAGTTGTGAGTTTTGGTATCTACCGTATGAACAAACCCGACACCATTCCGGCCAGGTCGTTGCAATGGGAGCATAAATTGTCCTCGCGTTTTCGCTGACGCCTGCTAATCGTGGGCACTCGGGGCAGAAAGCAGTTTGTCGCAGGGAAGAAAAGCGCGGCAGGGATGGGCTGCCAGACGTAGAAAAAAAACACCACACTTGATGTGTGGTGAAGCTACGCCGTAATTCATTTCTCATCGTCATCTTCAGGCGGCACAGTGCTGATAATTGCTTCAGCAACTGAGTCCTTCCTGGTCGTGCGTACTAGTAGATGTCCGTCATCGATCTTTATGAACTCCACCTTTGGCGCGTCGATCGTGCCTTCACAGCCATTCGAATTTCCATTGCGCCGAGTAGGGGTCTGAATTTGTAACGCGTTCACGTGTTACCTCCTGCAGGTTGTTTCCGTTTTCTTGTCCTGTTTGCCGTTTTCAGTTGGGAGTATCGCGTCACTGGGTGGTAAAGGCAGTCAGCCATGATCGCGATTACGTTGAGGTCATTCTTGCTGAAGACATTGATGTGGTTCGATGCGACGCAGAGGAAACCGACGATGCTGAGCTGCTTACTCTCGCTGCTTTCACGCAACCTCGCGATCCTGAACACAACCGTACTTCGATATGGTAGGGGCCAATGCTTTCGGCTGTAGTACCAAGAGAGCCCGGGAACCCGAGATTTAGGCGGTGTGGAATTGGCAGGGATGCTGGCGTTTTTGTAGCCTTGGAGCCTGAGAAGATTGTTGCAGAAGAAATGATCCGGGAGCGCAGTTCCTAGCTGGTCAAACAGCGCCTGAAAATCCGTGTTGTCTTTGATCCAGTGCTTGACGGAAAACGTCTTCAGTTCTCGATCACGAGAGCCATCATCCCTGCACAGGGTCGTGACAAGTGGATCGATTCGCGCTCCCTCGGGAGAATTGGGGTCGTTTTCCACCAACTTTATACATACAGTGCAGCTCTTCCGCGCTATTTGAGTCAGGGTAGTCGCCAGTTTATTGGCCGCCGTTGTGCAAGTATCCTTGATGTGTTCGGCCGTCGGCTGTGATGTAGCGGCAAGCTCTTGCAGGTCGAGGAAAGCCCATCGTAGTGTCGCCAGGGAGTCCGCCAAACGCTGCTTACGGTCGAAGTACATCTGCTGGAGCCCTAGCGCTACAACGCTACTGATGGTAACCACCACGCAGACGTACACCACGGCGCGAGCATCAGGGGTCTCTTTCCCTCTATTGCTCCTGCTCCAAACGAAGAGAAAGATGGCAATAATGCTCGCGAACACGTTTACGGCAGTCCAAATCGGGTTGAGGTTTGGGCGGGTCAACTTGTCTTGCTCGCAGATTCGACCCAGGCTGGTAGGGTGGGAATCTAGACGACAATAACGAAGCGGAGTATAACGAACAAGGCCTTCGTCGGAATAGACCACAACATATTGGGGTATCGCTTTGAGCCACCATGAATATAGCACTAGGGTGTCGCATGTCAAGGCAATAACGAGATGTGAAAGACGGTGTTCTGCAAGATACGTGCTGGCCGCGCTGCAGGCGTGCCGTCCATAGCTGCGTTCTGAAACCGGAACAAGCTTCAGAATCTTCTGCATTCGCCCTCGGCCGCTCGTATTATTCTGCTCACTTTTTAAGAACAAGAGCGATTTGGTGATCCTCTGGCGGGCCATTGCGCTGCTGTCTCTGTTGCTTGGAGTGTGTTTATGCGCCGACACACTGCGGCACGACGAATTCGATAGCGGCGTCGTCGGTACGACCTCCTCACCACGATACTTCGTCCGCTGTGAAGGGTTGGAATTCGGGCGCGACGCCACCGTCGCCAGCATCCGCCTCTATGACGAAAGTCCTTTCCCGCAGTTCCAACCGTACCGGCAAAACTCTTCACGCGGTCCTGCCCCGTACCTCTACATTCCAGCCGCATACGGCACTGCCGCCGGGTGGCTTCGGTTCGTGCGGTTCGACGTGCCGAACCTGGTGCTGAATCCCAAGCCCAACAACGATATACATGAGGCGGTCCTCAGAGTTCGTTTTGAGCCGATCGGGAAGCTCCGCAATGATCCGCTAGACATAGACAGGGTCTATCTCGGATTTCCGGGATTCCGGCCTTTTGCGGTGCGCCGGGTTGCGCCGGTGTCGCAATCCCAGAATCCGCTCGTCGCGTTGCACAATGCGGTCGTCGGCGGCATTTCACCTCAAGCGGCGATGGCGCTTTTGGTGATTGGCGCATTCGTCTTCTGCGGGATTGTCGCGGATTCGTACCGGCAGCGCGAGGTGTTCGTTTACCGCTGGAAGCTGAAGCAACTTGAAAGCAAGGGGGGACGCATGGGGACGAGGAAACAGGTGAATGCAGAAGGCGACGTGCTCGTGCCGCCGAAATGGGATGAGGGGCTGATCGCGATGCAGTTCCGCAACCTGGCGCACCGTCCGGCGATGCTCGGGGTATTCGTGAGCTCGGTGAGAGACCGCTTCATCCTCAACCAGGACGAAAAAACCTCCGCCATTCGAATTAGGTACTTGCGGACGAAGCTGGAGGAACTGAAGGTTGGCAAGGAACTGCAGCGCGAAATCGATGACCTGGAGTTCCGCGAGACGGATTTGGAAATCCGGCGCTTGGAGCAGGAACTGAAGAAAAGTGATCTCGCGCATCAAGTCAAGATTCGGGCGGAGCTGCGCGGGGCGGAGCACAAGCGCGACATACTGCGTGTGAAGCTGGAACAGGAGCAGATAGGCAAAGAAATCCGCGACCTGAAGAAGCGGCCCAACCCGCCGCCAAGCCCTGAGGCGCGTAAACAGGAATTGTACGAGAAGATCCAGCGGCAACGGGAACGTAAAGCCTATGTTCGCCAGACGGTAGTTGATGCCGACGAGCGGGCACGCGAAGAAAACCGCTGCGACGACAGGATTGCACAACTGCAGGAAGAGCTGGACGCGCTCTCATGAAGCCGCTGGTGCTCGGGACCAATGCGACGGGCAAGCGCCTCAAGCTCGCCCCTCCGGAGCGGCGGACGCACATGCACGTCATCGGCTCGTCCGGTTCGGGAAAGAGCAAGTTTTTGGAACATCTCATCCGGCAGGACCTGAAGAACGGGCAGGGGTTCTGTCTCATTGACCCGCACGGCTCCCTCTATGAGGACGTTTTCGCCTGTTGCGCCCACGAGGTGATTCCGCGCGAGGTCGTGCTTCTCAACCTGTCCGACCCCAGCCACATCGTAGGCTTCAACCCGTTCAGAAAGGCAGCGTCCGCTGACGTGTCGGTCCAGGTCGATAACCGCATCATTGCGACGATGCACGCCTGGGGCGCGGAGAACAGCGACGAGACGCCGACCTTGGAACGCACGCTGCGCCTCGTCTACACGATGCTCATTGAGCAGGAGCTGCCGTTCCAGCGTGCCGAGGAACTGATCGACTTCAACGCGAAGGCCGTCCGGGAATCGCTGATCCGCAACGTGCAATCGAGTCTCATCCGCAAGGAATGGGAGGAACTGCAGCAGTTGCGGCCGCGCGACTGGCGCGCGGAGGTGCTTTCGGCCAAGAACCGGCTCTTTCGGCTGCTCACCTCGACGGCCCTGTCGCGCTTTTTCAGCCCATCGAGCAATGATATCG
Source organism: Terriglobia bacterium (assembly GCA_963740615.1). GTDB lineage: Bacteria > Acidobacteriota > Terriglobia > Terriglobales > Acidobacteriaceae > JAIQGF01. The sequence continues at coordinate 441,834 of CAVUEZ010000007.1, read as the reverse complement.
ACCTCGCGGACATCATCAACAACGGGAAAGTTTTGCTTGTGAACCTTGCCGCGAGCGACCAGCTTTCCAGCGAGAATTCGCGGGTGTTCGGCGCGCTCCTCGTGAACGAGCTCTTTGAGGTAGCGAAGCGCAGGGACATAAGCCGCACGCCGAAGCCTTTTTACCTCTACCTTGACGAGTTCCAGAGGTTCGTGAGCCTTGACGTTACCTCCATGCTCGATGAGGTCAGGAAGTTCGGCCTCTATTGTGTGCTCGCGCATCAGAGGTTCGGGCATCTGGACGAGAACCTGATTGACGCAGTGCTCACGAACTGCCGAATCAAAGCGGTATTCGGCGGCTTGCCGGTGGAGAGCGCCCGCCGGATGGCGGAGGAGCTTTTCATCGGCAAGCTCGACCCGCTCAAAATAAAGGTTGCGATCTACCAGACAAAGTTCTGGCCGCAGTACGCGCGCGACAAAATCCGGACGAAATCAACGAGCTGGGGACATTCCAGTGGGCGCGGCGAGAATTATGGGACGGCTACCATGTCCGGCAGCGCCACTGGGGAGTTCTTCATGCCCGGGGACTGGTTTTCGGGCGGCGAACTCACCGGCACGAGCGTCACCGAAAGCAGCATGACGACAACAGTCGAGGCGTCCCACACTTCGGAAACCGATTTCTACGGCGAGAGCGAGGGTGAAGCTGATGTGCCGATCTTCGTGCCGGTGCCGTTCAAGGAGCTGTCGAGCGTGCAATACTTCTCGCTTGAAGAGCAGCTCACGCAGCTCACGGCGGCGCTCAAGGAGCAGTTTCCGCGCCACTGCTTCATCAAGGTCCACGAACAGGCAACACAACCCATGCTCGTGCCTTTCGTCCGGCGTCAGTACACGTCCGCAAAGAATTTCCGGTGGTATGAGGAAAAGGTGCTCGCGCGGATACGAGCGCGCCGCGCTGCTGACGTGGATCACGAACTTAAGGCGGCGCAGGAACCGCCCGGTCCGGCGGGGACTGGAGGAGGACTCAAGCGGTCGGCGGCATCCGCTCCGCGCTCGCGGAAACCGCGCTGGGAGGACTTGCTTGGACGGGAGTAGCGGGAAACGGCTTCCGAAGGCGCGCCGCGAACCGGAGGCATTTGCTGGCCGGAAGCTCACCGACCGGAGCCTCAAGATCATAGAGATCATCGGGCGGTACAGGCTCGTCGCCGCTTCCGCCATCATCCGCTTGGCCGGCGGTAATGAGGATGTGACGCATCGTCATTTGCAAATGCTCTACCACCGGAATCTCGTGGGCAGGATGAGCCGACCGGGCAACACTCGAAATACTGAATTCGCATACTTCCTGGAGAATTCGGAGGAAACGCGGGCACTTGTGAACGACCGCCGCATCAACCGTGAATTGCTCGGCCTCGAATTCGGTCGGCGCAAGAACGGCAACGGCGAGAACCGGCCCGGACGGCTGCTGTTTATCGAGCACGAGCTTATGATCGCCGATTTCCACGCCGCAATCGAAATGGCAACAAGGGCGAGCGGCGGGCGTGTGGAGCTTGAAGAATGGCGGCAGGGCACAAGTACGTGGGATCGCGTTGCGGTCGCGGACAGCGGGACCGTGCTTCCGCACCGCCCCGATGCCTATTTCGTTTTGCGGTTTCGGACCGCTCCGCCGGGCCAGCAACGGAGCAGATTTTTCTACGAGGCAGACCGCGGCACGACGAACACCACCCGGTTCAAGCTCAAGCTGCAGGCTTACCTGTCATTCTTCCTCTCAGGGCAGTATCGGGAAAGATACGGGGCGGAGAAAGTCCGCGCGGTGCTCGTCGAAAGCAATACTGAAAATCGGATGCAACAGCTTATGGCTGTTGCATCCGGCCTCGCCGAAACCGAACCGTTTGCGGGGATGCTCTTCTGGTTTGCGGCGAGCGGCGCGCTTCGCGCACAGGGCGGCTTTGCCGCCGTTTGGTCCACTCCCTCAGACCACCGCCTGCGGAGCGTGTTGGATTGAGAAAGTCCGAGGAAAGACGGGGAAATGCGGGACTTGGCGCGCAGAGGCGCGGGGAGGCATGGAAGCGCGGGAAACCCCCTCTGCTGCCGACCGGAGGTCGGGTAGCGGAGCCCCGAGCCGCAGCGGCGAGGGGCGGAGCGTAGCCTTGGACGGAGATGGAACCGAAAGCGAACGAGGGAGCGGTCTTGATGGCAGGAGCGCGTAGATACCAGCAGCCGACCATTCAAAGCCGCAGTGCGGCTCAGGCTCAAATGCCCGACTCAAGCCATCTGGCGGGCGCACGAGAAACTCCCCGCCCTCACTGCCGCCCTCGGCAGCGTTTTTCGCTTACGCGAAACGTCCAGATGTGCTTGATTTTGAATGGTCGGGGAGAGAGGATTTGAACCTCCGACCCCCTGGTCCCGAACCGGATTTTGGGCCTCCGAGGAAGAGGATGAGGTGGAAGGGGTGTGGAATGAATTTTTGTTCCGCAGACTAAACTACCTAGCCCAGCGCGGCCGGGAATGCCGCACCCGAATGGCGTTTACAGGATGAGTACAAAACATTGACAAATTCCAAGTCCTTGCTAGCCTTAAAGTAATTCCCACGACTGTTTTTCGCGATACATCAAAGGTCGTAGTAATCAACACACTCCATATATGAAATTTGAGCGGCTCGGGCCTGATCCTCTCGGCGAGGGTGAGGCCCATGATGAAGCAAATATGATTCGGGCAAAGTTGGGCGTTTCGCCAGAAACTGGAAGAATTAGAGGTGATGGCACTCAGAGTGACGAGCGTGAGCCCACTGCAGAGGATTATGATCTAGCGTTGAAAGATATTGAAGACCTGAGAGTGCTGGCCAGAGAAAACCCGGACTCGTTGAAGATAATCGACAGAGTTTTGCAGATGCCGTTCCTCGGAGCGGCGTTCTTGGTGCGTCTGACGAAGGCGATTGCAGGAAGGGAACCTCGTGGGACCAAAAAGTGTTGGGAGGAAGGTGAAAAGAATACGAATGAGGCGATAGAGCTGGTTTTCGGCGATGCAGAGGATAAATTGCGGAGGTTGAAGGCTCGCGGGAAGGAGTTTGCCAAGTGAAGAAGGTGGAATTTATGACACGTCTTCACGAAGTTTCGGACGTTCGCGCCTTTGCGGGAAATCGTAAACGCCAGACGACGAAAACTCTATTGAGATTGGAAATCAAATGTCCGAAGAGTGCTTCCGGTTGAGGTTGGAAAAGCCAGCCAAAAGTTTCACAGCATCTATCGATCCTCTTGCCGTTCGACTGGAAGATTCCGAATATGAGCGAATTGGCCAGGGGCAAATAGCCTAAGCTGGCCGGTCTGCTCTACGTCGTACATTCCAAATTCAAGAAGCGTGACCGCTTGCCCAGTGAAATCTTGGAAGACTATGGAGCCCAGCAAAGGCACTCCCGAAGGAACGGTTGGCTGGATCATCTGCGATTTCTGCGTGCCGAGTTCAATCATTGCTGCTGGATATTCCTTACCTAGATCATCGATGGCACGGACCTCACATCGTGCTCCATTGATGGTAATTCTGATATCGTGATCGCTTTGATTGGTCAGGTGGAAAAAGCAGTGGAGGTTTGTGCCGGCGAGAAGGCAAGGCGCGGCGTCAATAGTGAAGTTGCCGAGTCGGGCATGCTCCGCCTGCATCCAGTCCGGGCGGAACGGTTTTGGCTGTGCCAGCGCGGGTGCAGACACTTCGGATCGTGATGCAGGCGAGGGGAGTGGTGGATCATTCGTGTAATAGCGAATCGTCCCGTGACCCTGCAACCGAATGCGGATAGGGCAGTAATCGCATTCGGGATGCCCATTTGCACCATATGGACCCTTTGGGGCTGCTTGCCCCTCATACCAAAAAGCTACCCACCAGTTTGGGTCCGGATTGAGAGGTTGCCACCAGTATGAATGACCCGGCGCTATGAAGCGAGCAGGTAGTTTCACAAATCCAGAGAAACAGCCATCGTGAAGGGTGATGTCGAAGTGGTCGGTGTTCGCGTCGGGCGCGAAGTCGTGTTTCCATGCGTCTGGACAGATTACGTGGGTTTGGTAATTGCGATAATAATTCGGATTTGAAGCGGATGGATGGTTATCGATGATGACAGCGGACCTGTGGAATGCCGACTCAACTGCTTCTTGGACTTTGTCTCTTCCGCCCAACAGAAAAATCAACGTAAGGACTACGACGAGCAGGGTGAGGGTGTTTATTATCCATCCCTGTACCTTCCCGACGCGAAGAAAAGCGATGGCAAGAACCGACAGCAAGAATAGAGGAGCGAGACCTCGGTCGTTGGAGACAGGGACTAAGGTGAAGTAGAGGCCTATGACCAGTTCGGCACCGAGAATAGTGGCAACGGTTGATATTGCTTCCCGGCCGATCTCCGCCGTAGCTGCCGTCGCAATGGCCAGCGGCCACTGTAGCGCCAGTATTATGAGAGCGACAATCGGCAATAGCGCAATGATTGGAATGACTGTTACCGCAATCCTCGCGGGAAGTTCCATCGCCGTAACGAGCATCACTACGGGCCAGATGATCGCGAAGATTGCGATACGTCGGAGCCACCGATTGCCGATCTGCCAGACTGCTGCGACGACGCGAAAAAGTTCGTGAAAAGATTTCACCGCTTGCCTCCATGCCTCTCAAGCCAGTCGGCAAGCTTGCCAATCTTCGGCGCGAGTGATTCGTCCAGCTTTCTTGGAGTGTTTGTGACGAATTCCCTTGCGTTATTGCTACGGCGCTCAGCCTTCTCACGTCTTTCTCTGTCCTGCTCGGTCCATTTCTTGAGGAGGTGCGGGCGGATGTGCGCAGGCGAATTGACCCATTCTTTAAGCTGGCGACCGCCAAGCCTAGCCACCTTTGCCAAGTCGTCGTCGGAGAGCTCTGTGACCGCATCCTCGTACCTTTTGAAGAATCCTCCTTTATCTTTTCCAGCGCTGACAAAACTCGGGGGGCCGTTCTTAACTGCGCGCTCAACCTCGACCGGGAGGCGCGCTAGTTGTGTGTAGAGCGTTTCGACCAGAAGGTTGTCGTCTTTGGGCAAATGTCGCGCCGCAGCCGAGGTGATGCGTAGAAGGCTTTGAAATAGGCCCGGGTTTGCCTCTGCCCAAGTCTGCGAACGAAGTTCCGAGAGGGGTTTCCCGAAGGTTTATGAAGGCTTTGCCCATCCAGTGCTGAAGGTCCACATCGAACGCACCCGCGATCAACCTTGCTACTTCATTCCATGCACTGGCGGTCGGCATCGTTGCGCCTCGTCCTCAGCGAGTTCCGAAGCAGAACCAACCTGCGGGCGAATACTGGCACTCACCCAGGCAAAAATTGTACTTTGTCTAGCCAATACTATAGTAGCAGGCGAAACTGGTTCAAGGCAAAGGATTTCGGGAGTTTTCACGAGTCCTCCGTCGTCAGTCTTATGTAGCGTCGGCCTGGGCCATCAACACCATCCCGGATTTTTGCCCTGGCTGCTCTTGCGCCCCGCTCAAATTCTGCCACCTTTCCTTTTCTCCCACCCCGCTTAGAATGTCCTCACGCTTCGATGGGCCTGAGTCGAAGTCCCTCCTTCACCGCAGGGCCCGCTCATCAGGGAGATGGTTGGACCGCTGTCATACATCGGTGGGAAAAACCGTCTCGCAAAGCGGATCATTGAGATATTCCCGGAGCACACGACCTACGTCGAGGCGTTCGCCGGCGGCGCGCAGGTGCTCTTCCACAAGGAGCCCTCACCCGTCGAAGTGCTGAATGACCTTGACGGCGAGATCGTGAACTTCTTCCGCGTCTGCCAGTCGCACCACGAGGAACTCGTCCGGTATTTCCGGTTCTCCCTCGTGAGCCGCCGGTGGTTTGACCTCCTGAAGGCGACCGACCCGGCGACCCTCACCGACATTCAGCGGGCCGCGCGTTATCTCTATCTCCTCAAGGGTTCCTTTGCGAGCCTCGTCGTTCGTCCCACCTACCACTGGCACGTGGTCCAGCCGCCGGGATTGAATCTCGCCAAGCTCCCTGAGCTCCTTCACAATACGCATAAGCGGCTGGAACGGGTGCAGATCGAGTGCCTGCCGTATGAGGAAATCCTCAAGCGGTTCGACCGGACGGCAACGCTCTTCTACCTCGACCCGCCCTACTGGGGACGCCAGCTCTACCGCTATAACTTCGAGCCAGAGGATTTTGAGAAATTGGCAGAACGGCTCCGTGGTCTTCGCGGCAGGTTCGTCCTTTCCCTGAACGACGTTCCAGAGGTGCGCCGCCTGTTCCGCCGCTTCCACTGCTCCGAAGTGGAGCTCTCCTACACAGCCCAGAAGAAGGCTGGCCGGCGCTTCCGTGAGGTTTTGATTACGAATTTCAAGCGGTAAACGGCAGCCAGAACGCACCTCCTTTCTTGCCGTGCCCCCCAGGGAGTCCCTAGCCCGGATTTCCGGGGCTTTTAGCAGTCCTAATTCTCATCACTTCGCGATGATCCAACGCGCCCGACAACTCATGGCGGCCATGTGGAACCGCGTGCGCAAGGCGGGAGGCGGAGCACGGAACGGCGGAAAGATCGACTTTGGGTGCCGCGTAGTGGATGGCGAGGTGAGGCGGCGGCGCGTGGCGCTCCCGAACGCCCGGCGTGCAATGCACATTGCGGTGCTCGGGAAGACCGGCACGGGCAAGAGTTCTCTCCTGCGACACCTCTGCGCGCAGGACATCGCTGCCGAGCGCGGCTTCCTCTTTTTCGACCTGCACGGCGACGCGGTGCCCTTCCTCCTCAAAACCATCAATGCGCGGGAACGGCGGCTGAAGCGGCACCTGAGCGACAAGCTCGTCCTCGTCGAACCCGCCGACCCCTTCGTCTCGGCGGGATTGAACCCCTTGGAACAGTCCTCGCCCCCGGATTTCGTCCGCGTGAGCGAATTCGCCGAAGTGCTGAAGCTGCGGTGGGGGTTGGACCGCTTCGGCGCACGGACGGACGAGCTCTTGCGGAATACGCTCTACGCCCTTTCCGCGAACGGACGCACGCTGCTTGAGCTTGCCCCCTTCCTCACGCACCGGGCATTCCGGATCGCCTGCCTTAAGCGCGTCGGGAACCCTGAAATCCGGTCGTACTTTGAAAACCGGTATGACCCGCTCTCCGACCCGATGCAGGCGGTCATGCGGGAGCCGATCCTCAACAAGACTTCGGCGTTCACCACCGACCCACGCTTCCGGCACATCGTGGGGCAGGCGCGATCTACGTTTTCCCTCCGGGAAGCGCTCGACGAGGGCCACTGGGTCATCGTTGACTTGGACAAAGGCCGCTTGGGCAGCGAGGCGCTCACGCTGGGAAGCCTCCTCCTCACCATGCTCAAAAACGCGCTCTTCGCCCGTACAGGGCGCAGACTCTTCACCGTCTACTGCGACGAGATGCAGAACTTCGTCGACTTCCACGGCGGCATTGAGACGATGCTTTCCGAAGCTCGCAAGTTCGGAGTCGCGTTCGTCACGGCAAACCAGTTCCTCGACCAGTACCCACCCGAGATGCGGGCTGCGATCCTTGCAGTCGGAACGCATGCCTTCTTCCAGTTGTCGAGCGTGGATACCGGGCATATTGCCCATGCGCTCGACGGCGGCAGGCAATTGGCGGAGCTTCTGAAGAACCTTCCGTCCCAGCACTACGTCCTCAAAAGCAGCACGGAGCGGTGGCGTGAGGTGAGAGTTCCGACCGTTTGCGCGCCCAACGTGGACCCTGCCGACCTCGTGAATCGCTCGCGCTACCGCTTCGGGCGGCCGCGCGGAATCGTGGAGCGCGAGATCGCAGAGCGCCGCGCAAAGGCCGAACGGTCGCCCGACGAAGTTCTCCATGAATGGGAATAAGCGGCGGCGATTGGTGCTGCAGGCGCGTGACCGACGTTCTCCTTGAGGAGCTGGCCGTCATGCGGGTCGTAGATCGCGAGCGGGCGATGTTGGTTGCCGGGTTCGCTTCCACGAGCCGCGCGAATGTCCGCCTGCTCTCGCTCACCCACGGTGGACTCCTGCGGCGGTTCTTCCTCGGCGCGAGTGCGGCCGGGCGCAAGGCGCTCTATGCCCTCTCCGCGAAGGGGGCGAAGCTCATAGGCAGCCCGATGCGCGGACCGCGCCGGGGGCGCGGCGAGCTCCTCGTCGCCGATTACTTCGTCGAGCACCAGCTCACGGTGAATGAAATCCACTGTGCCCTGCGGTTCGGACCGCTGCCCCAAGGGGTCGCCTTCAAACGTTGGCTCGCGTTCTTCGCACCGCTGCCGAATACCCGGTTCATTCCTGACGGCTACATGGAATTATCCACGCCATCGGGCACGCTCGCTGCGTTCGTGGAAGTCGATCTTGGGCATGAAAGCCTCACGGTGTGGAGGCGGAAGATCAGGAATTATCTCGATTACGCCGTAGCGGGCCGGTATGCGCGCGAGTTCGGCGGGAAATCATTCCGCGTGCTCGTGATTGCGAATTCCGAGCGGCGCCTGCGCTCCATCAGGAACGTGGCGGCGACCATCACCGGCAAGCTCTTCTGGTTGGCGCACCTTCACGCCATACGCCGGGAAGGCCTCTTTGCTCCCATCTGGCACCGCGCGAAAGCAGACGACCCGCAAGCTGGGCAAGCGCTCACATGAAGTTCTGCTACGCCTGCGGCAAGACGACGACCGGCAAGCCGCTCTTCTGCAATTTCTGCGGGCGGAGCTACGACCAAAAGCTCTGCCCGCGCCTGCACCCGAACCCCCGGAAGGCCGAGGCCTGCTCCCGCTGCGGGAATCGCAATCTCTCCATGCCTCAGCCCCGCGTACCGCGTCTGTGGCGGCTCCTCGCGAGTGGCATTTTCGCCATGAGCGGGCTCGTGCTGTTCGAGACGTTGCTCGGCGTTATTTCTGGCGTTGCCGCATACGTTATCCAAGGCCAACCACTCCCGGGCTCGCTCGAATGGCGTTTGTTCGGGATCGCGGTCCTCTGGGGCTCCTGGATTTTGCTTTTTCCCCACCTCCTGCGGGTCGTGATCCGGTACTTGCTCACGTTGCGGCGCAACCCTAGCCGCCTCTCACGCTAGGGCAATGCTTCGGGCAGTGCTGCCCGAGGCCATGCGCCCAAAACGCCAACGTTCGCGAGCTTATCCACCGATACCTCTCACCTGTATTCCGTGTGTCTCTCGTGTCCCACGTCCGACACACAAACCGCCGCCGGAGCCGGCGGCAGAAAGGAGAACGAATGAGCCTCTACAAACGCGGCGGGGTCTACCACTCCTACGTGTGGCAGAACGGTGTCCGCTTCCACAAATCGACTGGCACGGCGAACCGGCAGAAGGCTCAGCTCATCGACCAGCGCTTCAAAGAGGAACTGAACCTCCAACGCCATCACGTGAGCCAGCCGGTCCCCGGGATGCGGTTCAGCGAACTTGCCGCCCGGTTCATCGCCGAGGGCGCCCCCAAGGCGTACCACCTGGACCGCCTCAAGCTCCTCCTGCCGTTCTTCGGGGAAACCACTATCGGCGGCATCCACAAGGGGCTTGTCCGCGAGTACCGCAACCGGCGGCACAATGCGCGGACCATCACGGATTCCACCGTGAACCGCGACATCGAAGCCCTGCGGCACATGCTCTACTGGGCGGTCGATGAGGGGCTCCTCCTTTCGAACCCGCTCGCGCGGATACGGATGGAACGGGAGCGGCGGAGGCCGCGCCCGGTGCTCTCTGTTACCGAGGAGGACAAGCTGCTCGCGGCGGCCGCCCCGCACCTGAAGAGGATCATCACGGCGGCCCTCGATACCGGGATGCGGCGCGGCGAGCTCCTACAGCAACGCTGGGAGCACGTCGATTTTGACCGCCGCCTGCTCTTTGTCACCCGCTCTAAAACTCCGGAAGGCGAAGCCCGCGAGGTCCCGCTGACCGAATGTGCGTTTGCCCTGCTCGATGCTTCGCGGAAGCCGGAAGGGCTGGTCTTCACCTTCAAGGGCGGGCCGCTTAAGAAGGTGAAGACCGCATGGAAGGCGGCCATCCGCAGGGCGGGCATCCGCTACCTCCGATTCCACGACCTGCGGCACACGTTCAACACCCGCCTCATGGAAGCCGGCGTCCAGCAGGAAATCCGGAAGGCCTTGATGGGCCATTCCTCGGGCGAGGACGTGAACGCCATTTATACCCACGTGGAGCTGCCGGAAAAGCGCGAAGCCATCCGGAAGCTCGAACACTGGGTGGCCGAAGAACGCAGGAAAAAGCAAGAAGCCGATGAAAAACAGAAAGAGGGGAACAATGACAACAGACCCAATCAGACAGGCAGTGTTCGCCAGGGCGACGGAGACGCTGGACGAGACGCTGGAAACGCTCGGGGAGGTCCAGCAGTACCTCAAGGCGGGTGAGGGACTCGCCGCTCTCGGGGCGCTCTCAGGCCTCGGCGAGCGGATTCGCTACGTCGAGACGCTCTTGACCGTACTGCGGGACCTGCAACAAAAACCGCGAGAGCAGAACGAAGCCTCACCGAAAGGAGGCCAATGACAAAAACAGACCTGAAACTCGTGATCGTTTACCACGCCGCGGAGAACGAATATTCGGTCTCCGCCCACAACCAGACCGGCGAGGAAGCCCGGAAGCTCCTTGCGGAATGGCAACCGCACCTCAAGCCGGGGTTCTCGTTCGTCGTAATCGACCAGCGAAAACCCCATAGCGCGGCGGACGCCGCAAACTGCCGGGCCTGCCGCGATACTGTCCGGGGCTCGTCCGGATTGCAGCCCCCGCCCAGGTTCAAACGGAGGAAACTATGACCCCGGAACGGAAAGCAGAATCAGCGCCCAAAGCTCCTTCCCCCTCTCCCCCTGCCGCGAGCACCCGCAAGGCATGGAAACCGAAATCGCCAGTCGAGGTAGTGCTCGACCAAATCCACAAGCAGGAGAAGAGGGTGGCCGAACTCCAACAGGACCTCGACCGCGAGAAGGCATCGCTCAACAAACTGCTCCAGGCGAAGAAGGTCCTGGAGTCCTAGCTCTTTGATTTAGGAGTTTGCCACCGGCAGACTCCTTTTTGTGTATGCGGCGTACCATGCACGTCCCTCCCTGCGGTCACCTTTCAGTGAGCCGAGTCCGCCTGGAGCGTCCTGTTACCTAGCCGACCGATACAGTTTCTCCACCTGTTGTGCAACGCTCGACAGGCTGCTCTGTCCATTAGCTGCGGTCTGAATGTCTGCGCTGATTGCCGCGTTAACCTGCGGAGCGATATTCCTATAGCTTCTGACTGAATGGCTGTCGAGAAAGCCGCCAGGAGGAAGCGAATTCAGCTTCTGCAGTTCCTTCTCGCAAGCGTCAACGTCCTTCGCGTAGGGGCAGGCTGACTTTACCTCATCCAACACCTTGGGAAATTGGTGCTGCGCGGCATTGATCCTGGCGTCCAAACGCGCAACGGTGTCGCGGTTCTGCCATTCAAGGTCTCGAATGGATTGCGTTTCTCGATCACGGTGATACTCATCGTTCTGGACCGTCAGCACACAATCCTGCCAGCGCCACGATGGAATTCCCCGAGCGGCAAGCGGGCGAATGGTTTGCAAGCACTTCGTGTACCGCGTTATCCGATCAGCATACCATTGGCGAACATCGGAGACGTGGTTGACCCGTTGCTGACCCCAGGCAATATATCGCTCTAAATCGGCATTTAGCTGCCGGCCATGCGACTCGACCTCATTCACTGCATTCTTGGCATTCTCAACCATCGCAATGTGTCCACCAGTTTCCTCTAAACTTGCAAGTGCGTCACCATACTCCTTCTGGGATATTTCGCGGAAGGCATTCGTCTGGTTTCCTGCACTGAGAGTTAGCGTTCTCCCCCTCAGGCTGCCGACCAAGTTGGTCGAGGCCCCGAAAAACCCTGCCAAACTTACCAAGCCGCCCTGCAGTTGGAGACTTACGTTGGACCCGCTCATCGTGCCGGTAACATCATAGACGACATCCTTCTTCCTGGACCCATTGGCACTGAGAGAGGAAACGACCAGCGAGCCGTTGAGGTGGCCCGGAGGAGATTCGACCAGATGGAGCATAACGACTTCGCCGGGATTATCATGATTGACGAATATCGCTGCTAACATCGCGCGGGTGCACCCGGGATTGGCGGTCAGGATTAGACAGGCCGTCGCTCCAGCCACAATGCAGCCCAAGGAAGCTCGACGATTCACGGGCATACCCCGTTCTTAAGTCCTGCATCTACCATGATGCAGGGAGCTGCGCGATTCGCCAAGCCGTGCAGCACGGGGTGCTCAAAGTGGTAATCAATCGCTCCAATAAATCGAAAGGTCGCGGCTCGCCGCGTACTTCAGGTCCGCCAACGACGCTCCTGCCCGTCACTGAGCGGAATCAGGAACAAGCACCGAGTCGAGCCACTGGACGATATTGGGGAACCGGCATTCCGCTTCGATAAAGCCGCCTTGCCATACCGCGACGCGATCCTGGGGATCAAGTTCGATTCCCACCGGACCGTCCACGAAGAAATGACCTCCCGTACCGGTGCAAAGCGCTTGCCCAAATTCCATCGCCCACGAGTCTCCTCTGCACCTCATCGGAACGACTCTCCCCTGCGCATAATCAAGGACCATCACGGGCGGCCTATCCTGGCAGTGACTCAACCGGTTGTGAAGCGCGAAATTTATGTGAGCGTCGCCAAAACCATATCCACCAATCAAAATCGCATCGGCAGTGTAAACATGCCTCACAAGTGAAGCCTGGAACGACTGAAATGGCTCGACGAGCAACTGGTCCAGTTTGAATCCGCCCGCTACGAGACTCGTCCTCGGGAGCTTGATTCTATCTGACCGCTTGTCACTCCAGCGACCCTTGGGACCGTCGATGAAATCACCATCGAGGTTCGACCTCCAAACTATCTCGTCTCCTCCGGAGTGGTCCAACGAATGATGTATGCTACCGTGCAGATGGTAGATGAAATCCCAATCGTCTCTTCCCCAGACCACTCGCGGCTCGAAGGTCCCTGTTTTGTCGAATCCTGTATAAGCGCCCGGCAGTGCGCCGAGCGCGGCAGTGTCGTAATTTAGGTTGTAGACGCCGATATCGAATCTCTCGCGCAAACCCGTAAGCAGGGCGCAGTATTTCCTCCCAGGCGCACTTGCAAGATCGACTCGGCGGCACTCGTCACGCACGTAGCGAGCCAAGGTTTCCAGTAGACAGCTCAATTCGTCCATCAGCTCGATAGAGGCGCCGTATGCCCCCTTGAACGTCCCCAGTGGAGGGACCGCCTCGCCCTCCGGCTCACCGATAACGTCGAGCTCTCCCGTAAGCGATTCCTCCAGATCGCCCGCCAACTCCTCCGTCACGCCACGCTCCGATTGCTGATAGCGAAAAGTCATCCCCGCCGGTGTTGCGCCGTCGCACGTAGTCTGCCTCAGCGTGTCGCCCCACGGTGCTGGCTCCATCCAGTGCGCTAAAGCCACCATGTCCCCCAGCACCTTCTCAAAATTCAAAACGGGACGAATGCCAGAGTTACCGTTCAGGTAGTACGCGTCCGCCGACTGCCAAAGCTTACCGAAATGATCCTGGGGCCCATTCGATTTCGCCCATTCCTTCGCCCATTGCTTCATGAGCTGGTTAAGGCACGCCACCGAGGGCATACCTAGCGGAGTGGAGCTACCCGCTCCCAAGATAATGAGAAGTCTCTTCTTCATTTTGTTTGGCGCAACCTCCTTAATGGTTTAGAGCCAATCGGGAGACTTGTCGAATCTGGGAACAAATACTTCACCTTGACACAAAGACGTTGATTTCACCAGCGCCATACGCGGAACCAATCGCTAAGTCTCTGCCAATCTGATCGCCAAGGGTCCACGGTTTCGGCGGAGTTGTTGATGAGCTCGTCAACGAACGTGCAGAATTCCGCTATATGCATGTAACGCGTCTTCTCCCATGTCTTCGTAAAGTTCTTGTCCTCAAACCATGAGCGGATGTGGTTGCAGTGCGACACAAAGAATCCTCGTTCGACGGCGCCCGCTTTCCGTTGGAAATACAGGAGCTCAAGCGTGCTGATAATATTCCTTCGCAAGAAATAACGATTCCAGCCACCGGTTTCAGCCACAAAATGATCAAAATCACCCTCGGAATCGGTTTCGCCGAGCTCAGGGTGCTCGATGAAAAAGAACAAGCCATGCAGGATCATCTGTACAAGTTGTTGCTCAGTCGCGATGGTGATGCTCCGCCTTAGCAGCCGGAGCTGTTGGATGAGGATGACCCAGATTCCAAAGCTCAAGGTGATCCACACCGCAAAATACCAGCCAATTGGGGACACCGCGAGTGTCAAAAAAGAAGGCCCCGATGGGACCTTGTAGGAACGGCACGGGGCTGGCGAAAACCATGCGACCCTCTCAGAGAAGCTGTGCGGTGCGGTAGACGAGGACTACCCCGAACCCAACCGTGATCCCCACCAACACAGCGAGAACCCATTCACCAGATCGCGCTAGGGAGATCACCATCGCGATGCCCAACCCGGCTATTATGAGCATCGCAATCGGCGCTAGAAACATATCAAAATCATTCTCCATGTTAAAGCCTCCTCCTATCCATACGAGGAGGGCGACATGTTTGGTGCGCTCGCGATTGGTTTCGCCCTCCGGATTCCACTTGAATCCCGCGCCTATCACAAGTTTGTTAGGCTGATCGTGGGCAGCGCGAAGCACGCACGACATGGCGCGGCGGAAATTCCCCCAATCACCTGAAGGGGCTTACAATATTGGGTCCGGCGACGATTTACCGAAAAAAGTTTGAAGCCGATTCAGTATCTCTTCCCAGGTTCGACAAGTCCCCCGATTAGCTCCACATTTTGTTTCTCTTTCCCGCTCCGCAATCAATCGGAACGGTAGAGACAGCGTAATCTCTACATTTTTTCCTGAGGCGGAGAGGTTCGACAGCAGGATTTTCAGCAATTCCCGTTTGTGCGCGATGGAAGCCGTTTTGTACAGCATTGACGGGCTTTTTGCGAGTTCGACAGTCTTTTCCAGATGCGTGAATACAGAATCAGCATCGCCGTTCAATTCCCGCAGCCGCTCCCGTACGGCAGCCTGCTCCACGAGCAGGGCCTTCTGCTTCGTCTGGTATAGGGACCGCTCAAGCGTACCTTCGATCAGAAGGTCGGCGAGCTTTGATAATCGGCTTTCGATCTGGTCGTGCTGCAGTCGGAGCGCCTGTCCCGTTGCCGCGCGCTCCCCGTTATTTCTGTGGCGTCGCTCTTCGGCGAGCAGGCGCAACGCTTGGAGCTCCTCTCCGGTAAGATCAACTTCCGCGAGGGCCGCAATCACGGCTTCGTCAATTCGTTCTTCGCGGATTGAGGTCGGCGGACACACCGCCGGATTCTTGAATGGCCGGTTGTGGCACCGGTAATACACGTGGCCCTTGCTCCGTTCGCCGATCAGTGAATAGCCGCAGCTGCGGCACCGAATGAGCCGGCTATACGTGAAGACGTGGTTCTGGGCGCGGTCCACGCGTTTACCTGCGAGCACGCCTTGGACTCTTTCAAAAACGCTGGTCTCGATTAGCGGCTCGTGGTTTCCTTGAAACGTTTGTCCCGTCCGGTTGATTCGCATAAGTCCGATGTAGAACGGATTCTTCAACACTTTGGCGAGGGCGCCCATGGTGACTGGCCCGCCGCCGCGATTGCGC
Organism: Terriglobia bacterium; assembly: GCA_963740615.1. GTDB lineage: Bacteria > Acidobacteriota > Terriglobia > Terriglobales > Acidobacteriaceae > JAIQGF01. The sequence continues at coordinate 426,256 of CAVUEZ010000007.1, read as the reverse complement.
AGGCCGCGTTGGAACATCTCGTTAGCAAGGTGCGGCAGAGATATGGTTCCGGTGCCGTACCACTCGAAGGCCTGTCGAATGAAGGGCCTCCGCACCGGATCGGCAATCTTGAGCCGCGCAGCTCCTTGATCCAAATAACCAACGGGGGCGCGCAGAGGGTAGAAGCCCTGCTTCAACCGCCCGTAGAGCCCTTTTTTCACCTCTTCTCTTAGGTTCCGGCTGTAATGGGCCGCAACCACCGCCTGAATGTCGGCAGATAATCGTCCCGCGACCGTCCGCAAATCTATGTTTTCGGTGGCGAAGTGGATGTCCGCACCCGCATCAACCAATTTGCCGAGGTCGGCCCAGTCTCCGAGGTTCCGCGCACTGCGGTCAATCTTGTGGATCACGACGCCGTCGGCAGCCTTCAACCTGAGGAGCCGAAGCATTTTCGTAAATTCGGTCCGCCCGGCCTTGGCCGCGGTCTCGCGCTCTTCAAACCAGCGAGTAATCGTGAGCCCATGCTGCTCGGCGTACCGCTCAATCGCCGCTTTCTGTTCGTGGAGGGAGACGCCTTTCTCTCCCTGTCGGGGTGTCGATACCCGGGCATACGCAAAGACGTTGCCCATGGTACGACTAGGTTTTCAAATTTCCGTTCGACCTTTCCTTGATGGTATGGACCGGCGCGGGAGGTGTCAAACGGGCTGCAGCGCATTGGAGTTCCTCCGCAAGAGCCAACGCGACTTCAAAGTAGCGGCGCAGGTTCGCCAGAGCGACTCCTCGCTCTTCTTTGTTCAACGAGGGATAGGCCTTTTCAATAATGTCCCGCAGCTGATCGGCATTCATGCCGCGAACCTTAGCGCCTTCCCGGTCGGCCGCAAAGGTAGGCAAACCTGAACGGACGGCAGTTTCAGAAACGAGGTTGCGACAAAGGGAGCATCTCCCCGCATCGAATTCTCCACAAAATGGGGTATCCACAATTTTCGGTAATGTTTTCCACCCGTTATCCCCAATCCTCGGGGCTCAGTGCGCGTGATTTTCAGGATTACACGCCCTGCTCCTGGGGATACGTAGAGATTGTGGCGCACAAAACTTGAATGCCATGCCAGTTCGTCATCCTGGTGGGGGCATTCGGCCTTGTTACGCTGAGGGCAAAGGTCGGCACAAAAACAGGTCTTGGGAAACGAATGACGAAGGAGAGAGCGGGGCAGCGCCTCGCAAATTACATTCGCATATACCGACGAAGGGCCGGTCTCACCCAGCACGAATTGGAGCAGGTGCTCGGCTACGGCAACGAAGGCTCTGTTTCCCGGCACGAACGCTTCCAGGCCACACCGCCGCTCAAAACGGCAATCGGCTACGAGATTGTCTTCCACACTCCGGTGGCGGAAATTTTCGCTGGACTCCGAGATGCCCTTGCGGAGGACATCGAAGCACGGCTGGATTCGATGGAGGAAATGTTGGGACAGCGCAGCGCGACGGACCGCTACGCCAACGCAACCGCGCGGAAATTGATGTGGCTCGCTGAGCGGAAAAGCTCGGAGGAACCAGAACCCTTTCAATGACGAAGACGAAGGCGAACGTGATTGAGCGCGTGCTCGCACTGGACGTGAGACCCAGCCGGTTAGGATATGTATGCATCGAGCCTCCTGATCGGCTCCTGGACTGCGGCGTCACAAGATTTGCAACGGTCCGCGCGGGCGGGCTTCGTCTCGCCTCGATCCTGAAGAATCTGCGCCCGATGGCTTTGGTGCTTCGGAGGATAACGCTTCGAAGCAGGCGGGATCAGCCCAGGACAAGGGCAATCCAACGCCTGGCGCGGCACTTGGCACGGCAGTCCACAATGCGCGTCGTATCCGTGAGTGAAAGGCAATTACTGAACTACTTCATGGCTCGCGAGGTACGCACGAAGCATGAAATCGCGTCACTCCTCGCTCGTACATTTTCCGAGCTCGCGTGGCGCTTGCCGCGTCGCCGCAAGCCTTGGGAACCGGAACATCGGCACATGCTGATCTTTGACGCGGCCGCCCTTGCCGTCGCGTATCTCGGACTTGGTGGCAACACAGACAGGCAGAGAATGACCAGTGAGGCTTTTCGCCGGCCTCTCAGCGGTGCAGCCAAATTATGGGCCACCGTTTCTTTTGGGAGGCCGACGAAAAGCTGTCTGCTTGCCGGGAACCTGAGCGAGCCTGGCGGCGCAACGAACTGCCGGTTCCGCTAATCAACCGCTACGGCTAGCCCGTTTTTCCGGTTGACAAGCAACCAGTTGATAGCATAATTCCGCTTACTTCGCCCGACAACGAGCAAGCTCTACTGTATTTGCACCGGCTCGGCACGGGTATGGCGGAGGCGCGGCTGATTTCAGAGTCAACGTGTCATCCAGTCCTGCGCCTGTGCCTGGACCTGCAACGATCGGCCTGTTTGCACTGGGTCTGAGCTGTGTTTGGCGCTTTAGGAAGACATTAGTTCCTGGGCTCACGGATACTGGAAATTCCCCCGCTGGGAGGACTTATGCGGCAACATTGCTTTCCTTGTCCGCGTGCTATTTCGCTCCTTATATCCGCGATTTTATTTGCTTCTGCGGCTCTTGCACAGAATATGACGCTGACTCTGGCTATCACCGGGACTACAAGCACAACGGCGACCCTGACCGCCACGGTGAACCCAAATGGCGCGAGCGGTTCCGTCGACTTCGCTTACAGTTCTCAGGTCGATGCGAGCGGACAGCTGTGCTGCGATATCATTACGTTGGCGGGGGGAGCGGTTAGCCCTAACAATTCTCCGCAACAAGTCTCAGCTACCTTGATCAGGTTGGTCCCAGGCAAGACCTACTACGCCTACGCGTATTTCTATCCCAATAACCTGCCTCCGAAGCTGACCAGCGGCACGGTGATGTTCGCTACTCTGACAATCCCATTGACGCTGCAGGTCACCGGGACTACAAGCACAACGGCGACCCTGACTGCCACCGTGAACCCGAATGGCGCGGGCGGCCCCCTCAGCTTTGCTCACAGTTCTCAACTCGACGTGAACGGGCAGCTGTGCTGCGACATTATTACGCAAGCGGGCGGTACGGTTAATCCCAATAGTTCTCCGCAGCAAATATCAGCCACCCTGACCGGGTTAGTTCCAGGCAAGACGTACTACGCTTACGCCTATTTCTACCCGAACGGCTTCGCTCCGAGGCTGACCAGCGACACGGTGATGTTCGCTACTCTAACAATCCCACTGACGCTGCAAGTCACCGGGACTACAAGCACAACGGCGACCTTGACCGGCACCGTGAATCCGAATGGCGCGAGCGGCCGCGTCGACTTCGCTTACAGTTCTCAACTCGACGCGAACGGGCAGCTGTGCTGCGACGTCATTACGCTGGGGGGAGGGGCGGTCACTCCCAACATTCTGCGCAGCAAGTCTCAGCTACCTTGACCGGGTTGGTTCCCGGCAAGACCTACTACGCTTACGCGTATTTCTCCCCTAACGGTACGAATCCGCGGCTGACCAGCGACAACGTGATCTTCGCTACTCTGACAATCCCCATGACGCCGTCGGCGGTCACCGGGCTCACGACTACAACGGCGACGCTGAACGGCATAATAAATCCGAATGGTGCGGACGGTTACGTCGGCTTCGCTTGGGGTTCTCAGTTCGATGCAAACGGACAGCTGTGCTGTACGGTAGGGGGGAGGAGTGGTTACTCCCAACAATTCCCCACAGCAATTTTCGGGAACTGTAATCGGATTGCTTCCAGGCAAAAGGTACTATTTCTATATGTACTTCCTACCGAAAGGGGAGAGTCTCAAGCTCATTAGCAGCTCATTGAGCTTTACAACATTCGCAACATCCTTGCCATTAATTCCAGCCGGTCTGGGCTCGAACGCAAATAGCACTGTCACAAATGCAAACGGCAATTTAAACTGGCAGCCCGCGGTTGCAGAGCCGGTTAGTACTGGGAATGGGAATTACTATTATCAGCACACGGACGCCTCGATGCCAGGTCGAGACTTGTCAATTACGTTCGTTCGGACGTACAACGCCCTCGATTCGTATTCCGGCCCGTTTGGCGCAAACTGGACGCACAGCTATAACGTCGTGCTGGGCACCAGCGCAAGCGGGGTATCCATCAAATGGGGCGATGGCCACGGTGAGAGTTACACCTATTCAAACGGCGAATTCCTGCCGCAAGCGGGCGTATTCAGCACGCTTGTGCAGAACCAGGACGGGACCTACGTCCTTACACGCAAAGACCAGGTGAGGTTTGCGTTTTCGTCCGCGGGAGTCCTTACGAGCATTGCAGACCGGAACGGCAACACTATCCGGTTGTCATACGACGCCAACGGCAACCTCATTCAGATCACCGATACTGTAGGGCGCGCGCTTACGCTCGTGTACGGCGGGAATAACCGGATTACGCAGGTCACCGACCCGATCGGCCGTAGCGTCGTATATGCATACGACGACAGCAACGATCTGGTCAGCGTGATTGATCCGGCAGGGGGCGTGACCCTGTACGTATATGACACCAATCACCGCGTCACATCAATCACAATGCCTAATGGCGCGACCCTGCTACAGAACGCCTATGACGCGCAGGGCCGTGTTGTATCGCAGGCAAACGGGCGCGGGTTCACTTGGCAGTTCGCCTACGATACGCCCAATCCGGGCGAGACGACTATCACCGATGCCCGCGGCAACAAGACGATTCACAGCTATGACTCCTCATTGCGGATCGTGAAGATTATCGACGCTCTCGGCGGCGCAATCGGCTACGCGTACGACGCGAACAATGATCGGACCAGCGTTGCGCGTCAGAACGGCAGCACGACTACCTTCGCATATGATTCGCAAGGAAATATCACTGGGATTACTGACCCGCTGGGGAACGCCGTGGCGTTTACTTACGACACAACCAACAATCTTCTAAGCGCGATGAATACGAAGGAAAAAACCACCACTTTCTCGCACGACTTACGTGGGAACCTGACGCAAATTGAGGATGCCCTTGGCGATACAACGAAGTTCGCTTACGACAGCTTCGGCGAACTCACTTCCAAAACGGATGCTCGCGGCAACAGCACAGCGTTCGCTTACGATTCATTCGGCAATCTGAACGAGATTACCGACCCGCTCAGCCACAGCACGGCGCTGGTCTATGACGGCATCGGACGTCTCACGTCGATTACCGATTCAAACGGCCATACGGCGACTGCCACATATGACATGCTGGGTCGGCTGACGAAGGTCGTGGACCCGGTCGGCGACCTTACGCAGTACACGTATGACCTGGTGGGCAATCTACTGAAGGCCACGGACGCAAACAGTCATGCGACGGCGTATTCCTACGATGCGACCAACAATCTGCTAGCGGTCACCGACGCGCTCGGCCACATCACACAATATTCGTACGACCCTAACAATAACCGGATCAAGTTCACGAACGCTAAGGGGAACGCCACTTCCTACGCGTACGACGCCCTGAACCGGTTGACCTCGATAACCGATCCGCTCTCGTTTGCGACCTCGTACGCATACGATGCCGTAGGCAACGTGTCGTCCACGACAGATGCGAAGGGGCAGACAAACCGGTTCACGTACGACGAACTCAGCCGCCTGATCGCCATTGCCTACGCCGATGGAAGGGCCGTCGGCTACTCGTACGATGCGAACGGCAATCGCATACAGATGGTGGACTCGCACGGGACAACCGCATACGCGTATGACGACTTAAATCGCCTCGTTGCGGTTACGCATCCGGGCGGCAAAGTGGTGGGATACGCCTACGATGCTGTCGGGAACCGCAACCAATTGACATATCCTGATGGCAAAGTGGTCGGCTACACGTACGATCCCGCCAACCGGCTCGCCCAAGTGACCGACTGGCTCGCGCGGGCAACAACGTACACTTATGACGATTCCAATAATCTCACCAGAACGGCGTATCCGAACGGCGCGGGCATTGCCTTCAGCTATGACGCAGCAAACCGTCTGACGAGGGTGATCAATTCAACTTCCCATTGGCCGCTGCTCAACCTCGGCTATACGCTCGATGCCGCGGGCAACCGCACGGCCCTCAGCGTGGATGGGATTGTGACAAGGTACGGCTATGATCCGCTGAACGAGCTTACGAGCGCCCGACTGGGGCCGCTGAAGAGCACGTGGAGCTATGATGCGGCCGGCAACCGTTTGCAGGAAACTGAACTGATGAGAAAGACCCTGTACCGCTATGACGCCGCCGATCGCTTGTTGCAGGCGGGCACGAGGACATTCACCTACGACGCGAACGGCAACCAGACTTCGGCCACGAAGACGCTATTTGGAGTATTTGGAGTGCCCGTCATTTATGGCTACGATGCCGCCAACCGTCTAATATCCGCGAAGTGGGGACGCGCGGTAAACAGCAGCTTCACCTACGACGGCGACGGCAACCGCGTCAGCCAGACAACCGGCAAGGGAACATACACCTATGTCAACGATGTGGCCACGGCACTTCCTGTGGTCCTGCAGGAATCAGGGCCGGACGGCAACATTGATTACGCATACGGACTCGGCCTCATCGAGGCTTTCAGTTCGTCCTTCAACTACTTCTATCATTATGACGGCTTGGGCAGCGTGATCGCGCTCACCAATGCGACCGGAAGACCCGCCGCCGCGTACGCGTATGATTCTTGGGGTAATTCACTGCTTTCGGTTCCAGGCAACGACGGGGCCAAAAGCAAGTTTCGCTTCACCGGCGAGGCGCTCGATCCAGAGACGGGGCTCTACTACTTGAGGGCAAGATACTACGACCCGAACGTAGGGCAGTTCGTCGAGCGCGATCCGCTCGGCGGTACGGACCACTTACCTCTTTCTAAAAATCGCTACGCATATGCGCTATCGTCGCCGATGCGATACGTGGATCGAAGTGGTCTGTGCGCAGAGGGAAGTTTCTGGTCCTACTTGGGAGGGCCGCCTCTTGACTTGGGGAACTCTGGTTCCACAATAGGCTTATCTCCATGTCTCAACTGCCCCGCCCCGGTTAACTTCAGCTTAGTTGGAGATGTCCTTGGTCTCGGAGGCAACATTGCAGAAGTCGCAGACAGCAGCGGACTGGACCTTGTCGGCGTGTATCTTGATGTGATGGACGGCTTGACTCACGGCGAAAATCCTGGCCTAGCCCTTGGGAGCGCCGCTGCTCACTTTGCTGCTGATAAGGCTATCACTTATGCACTTACGTCCATCGGTGGAGTCTATGCCTTGACAGCTTATGCGGGATTGAAGGTTGGCGCAGATATTGGCACGATTCCGGCGGTCGAAACGAGCGTTAGTAGAGCTGAATTCTCGGTCTTTAATCATTTTGATCCGACAGGACGGTGGAGTGCCTCGCCGGCGTTGACGTTCTTCGCTAATGTTGGTAGCGTCCTTAGACAACTACCTTAGCAGCCTTCTGTAACTGCAACGATTCTGAGCGATTCATGGCCTAGCTGGACCGCAAGGGTTGACTATTTCTTTCTGCTTGGCCGTTTGAGGTATAGATAGATGAAGGGAACCAGGGCAGCTGATATGGCGGAAATCACTGCACCGAGAAGAGTGTGACCTTTCGCAAAGATATCAATGATGAAGATTACGACGATGGATACCCCGACGAAAAAGACCGTAAAACGCCAGGCTGCTGGAAACTCGTGAACAATTTCTTCTGGATGGTTTCTCTTAATGAAACGATAGAACCAGTAAGGCGTCAGTAGAAGCGCGATGAGGAGAATTATTGCGAAATCCACGGCCCACGGGCTATCGGCGACACGGAATCTGACAACCAACCAGCCATATGCTGCTAATCCAACAAATAATGCAATGAAAGTCCCAATAGCTAAGCAAATGTCCAGGAGAATGCGGCGTACCATGATGTAAGTTATTGGGTTATTCGCGTCGCGTGCGGAGTGCTTGGGTGGCTTGCTTTAATGATAAGCAACGGGGCAGGTTTGTCAATCAGTACTTCAATACTTCAATACTTCAACCGTCCTGAGTATCCACAAGCGAGACGCCGAAGCAGTCTGCAATAAGCTACGGCTCTTGATGTAGCGCTGGACACAAGGGATCGGGAAAACACTGAGGTCTATCCATTGTGCCCATTGCAGCATCGACCGCCCGGAATAGCACGAGCGACAAGCGCTGTAGTCGGAACTGAGGGCGGCACATATGCTGGGCTTCGGCTTTGCCGAAGCCGCAAATCGTAAGTAGCTGATTCCACACCCCTTCCACCCCATTGCATTTTCAGAAACGCCCAAGATCCGGTTCGGGACCAGGGGGTCGGAGGTTCAAATCCTCTCTCCCCGACCAATCAAAATCAAGCACATCTGGATATTTTCGCGTGAGCGAAAAATGCTGCCGAGGGCGGCAGTGAGGGCGGGGTGTTTTTGCCGCTCCTGCCAGATGGGTGCTTGAGTCGGGCGTTTGAGCTGGAGCCGCGCTGCGGCTCTGATACGACCGCAGGACCACAGGTTCCTGTTAAATATTGAAGGCGCGTGTGCCAAACGTTCCTTATTTAGTTGTAATTCCAACTGTCCGGGTTATCACCGTCCGACGTATTTCCACGGATTTGTTCCGCCATTTTCTTGATTAGAACGAAATTCGTCGTAGGCTGCCAGCCATGACCTTTGAGGGGCCGTCCATACTGGAACGAACCGGCATAAAAGGGGTCGGTCGTGTGTGCCAGAAGGTCCTCGAGCAGGTAGACGGCAAGATTCAAGTACCAATCATCCATATCGCCGCAGATCAGATGCAGTTTGCCCACCAATTGGGGCCCGATTTGCGGCCAGTGTGCCTGGAGATAGTAGCGAAGATCGTAGTCGTGATCTCTCATATAGGTGGCGACGGAATGATCGATCCGGCCGGTTTCCGTATCCCAAAGCGGCTTGGGATAACCATCCTCGCTGGTGGGGCCGTAGACGGCTTCCCAGGCGTTCTGCTGGCGGCCGGAACGGCCTTTGCTGCCGAGAACCGATTCCAGCGTGGTTGACTGAAGTATGGAGACGAACGGCTGCCCATCGTGTCCCCGTAACATGTAGCGCTCCGCTGTTCCCTCGGGAACACCATTGCGGACGCGCACGGGAGTGGTGAAGGCGTTGCTATCGTCGTAGGCGTTAATTAATCCCCATTGGCGAAAATCGACGGGGTCAGGGTAGAAGGTCCAGGTTCCACCGAAGAAGTCGGGGTGGTAGACCTGCAGCGCCAGGGATTCCCAGCCCCCAGTGGATCCGCCGGTCAACACGCGGGCGTAGGGCTTGCGGATGATGCGGAAGCGCCTTTCGACAGCGGGAATGAGTTCCTGCATGATGGCGTCGCCGTAGGGACCGTCGTTGGCGGAATTGACAGCGTACGAATCATCAAAGTATGGCGTGGCGTGTTGGAATGTGACCGCAATCATGCGCGGGAAGTCAGCCGAGATCCACGCCCGGTAAAACTCGGCGGGAGTTTCCGGCATAATGATGCCGCCGGATGCGACCCGGACATCATTGCCGGGTTCGGAGACGTTGAGGCGGCCCGGTGGATGAAGAGGCTTTGCCGGCTGTTGCGCGACTGCGTTCGGATCAAAGCCAAACGGGGCGTCCAGGCTGAAGTGTCCCTGCAGGTAAATGACCGGATAGCGAACGCCCGGGTGGGCGTCATAACCTTTGGGCAGCAAAACGGTGGCGCCAAGGAAGATTGGGCAGCCCCAAAACTCCGACAGGAGCTTGCTCTGGAACTTGATGTGCTTGACCCAAGCGGTGTCGGGCGGAACCTGGATGGGTGGGATAACCTTGGTCAGGCTGAGATGCAGGTCGAATCCCGCAGCAGGATCCAGTTCCACCTGCCGGACCTCGCTATACAAGTTACCGGGCGAGACATTGAAAGCCTGGCCCTCCCACTGGTCCAGGTGGACCCAAACCGTGTGCCCGTCGGAACGGTGGCACTCCGAATACACATTCAGTACCGCCTGCACAAAGTAAGTGCCCTTAGGCAGGTCACGCAAGCTGCGAAGCGGGTAACCGAGCGTGCCGGCATTCACTACCGCCGCCTTGTCGGGATGAAGTTGGTCCACCTCCACGCCGAAAAGGAGAGCCCGGCTCAGCAGAGAACCGACCTGCAGACGCGGTTCCATCTTCTTCGATGTCGAAAGGATGACGAACACGCGGCCGGTGACCGCCCGGTCACGTACGGCTGCGGGAAAGGAGACTTCGACATTGGTTGGCGGTGCCGCGAGGGCCGGAAGCACGCTGCAGGTTATTGCGAGAAGCGCCGCCGATCTCCAAATTCTATGACGTAGAGTCATTGGGTACTCCCCGTCCGGAGTGGCTGAACGGTCGTGTGTAAAGTTTTCACCAGGAACCCCCACATATCGGTGTACTCCTCGATCTCCTTGGAGGTTGGACGGTCGCCGCCGTGGCCGGCGCGGGTTTCGATGCGTATCAGAATTGGCGCCGTTCCGGCCTGTGCCGCCTGCAGCGCGGCGGCAAACTTGAAGCTGTGGCCGGGTACGACACGATCATCGTGGTCAGCGGTAAGAATCATGGTGGGAGGATAGCTTGTGCCAGGCTTGACGTTGTGCAACGGGGAGTAGGCATAAAGGGTTTTGAATTCGTCGCGATTATCCGACGATCCGTATTCGGGAACCCATGCCCAACCGACGGTGAACTTCTGAAAGCGCAGCATGTCGAGCACGCCAACGCTGGGCAAGACTGCACCGAACAGATCGGGACGCTGCGCCAGACACGCGCCCATCAGCAGCCCGCCGTTGCTCTGGCCGTAGATTGCCAACTTTGGCGTGGAGGTGTAATGGTTGGTAATGAGCCACTCGGCCGCGGCGATGAAATCGTCGAATACGTTCTGCTTGTTCGTCTTCATGCCGGCCCGGTGCCACTCCTGGCCGTACTCACCCCCGCCCCGGATGTTGGCCAGGGCGTAAATGCCGCCCAATTCCATCCATGCCAGATTGCCGACAGAGAATTCCGGGGTGAACGGGTTGTTGAAGCCGCCGTACCCATAAAGGACGGTGGGATTGTTACCGTCCAGTTTCAGCCCTTTCTTGGCGGTAATGTACATGGGTATGCGAGTTCCGTCCTTGCTCGGGTAGAAGACCTGCCGGGTTTCGTAGTCGGCCGGATTGAATCCCAGTTTCAGCTTGCGAAAGACGCTGGTGTTTCCGGTGACCGCATCGTAGCGATAAACCGTACGCGGAGTGGTGAAGTTCTCGAAAGAATAAAAACCTTCTCTGTCTTTTCTCTTTCCATTCGGAAATGTGACCGTGCCGAAGCCCGGCAAGCTGATCTCGCGCAGGAACTTGCCTTGCAGATCGAAAACCTTCAACTCGGAATGCGCGTCCTTCAGGTAGTGTGCGACGAAAGTGTTGTTGATAGTCTTGGCGTCCGCTAGCGTTTCCCGCACTTCCGGGATCACAACTTTCCAATGGGAGCGCTCGGGTTTGCGAATGTCGATAGCAATGATCTTGTAGCGGGGAGCATCCAGGTCGGTACGAAACCAAAAAATCGGCCCGTCATTGTCGATGAAGTGAAACGACTTGTCGCCGACAGGGATCAAGGACTGGATGGGCGCATCCTTCCTGGTCAGGTCCTGGTACCAAACGGCAACCGCCTGCGAGGCGCCCTTCAAAGCCGAAATGATCAGGTAACGGCCATCGTCTGTAACCCGCGCGCCACGGTAAAACACCAAATCCTGCCCAGCTTGTTCGAACACGAGGCGGTCCTCGGACTGCAGGTTGCCCAGGCGATGGTAGTAAATCTTGTGGTTGCGGTTGGCCTGAACGTAGACACCTTGCTTGGGCTCGTCATAACGGCAGTAATAGAAGCCCTTGTTGTCCGGCGTCCACGCGGCGGCAGAGAACTTCAACCAGCGCAGGACGTTGGGCAGATCTTTGCCAGTGGCAACGTCGCGCACGCGCCATTCTTCCCAGTCTGACCCTGATTGTCTGGCCTCGTAAGCGAGCAGCTTGCCATCGCGGCTGGGCTCGAAATACAGCACAGCCAAGGTGCCGTCAGGCGACAACGTGTTGGGATCGAGCAGTTCCCTGGGCCGGTCCTGCAACGAGGTGGCGGTGTACAGCACGCTTTGATTCTGCAACCCGTCATTGTGCATGTAGAAGTAGCGCCCAGCCTGGCTGACCGGCGTGCCATAGCGTTCGTAGTTCCACAATTCGGTCAGCCGTTTGCGGAGCTGGGCGCGCTCGGAAATTTGTGCAAGGTAGGCGTTTGTGACCTTGTTTTCTGCCTGCACCCAGCCCTTGGTCGCTTGCGAGTCGACATTTTCGAGCCAGCGGTAGGGGTCCGCCACCTTGACGCCGAAATAGTCATCGACCTGATTGTCTTTCCTTGCTTTCGGATATGTCAGGCGCTGACCGGCAACGTTGTCTTCTGACATGGCAGTCTGAAGTGGTCCGTATTTCCGTAGGGCAGGCAGTATCTTGGCCCTGTCACCCACAGCGACAATCTGTAAGGCATCCGGATTGAGGTAGCGTCCAGCGACCCGCTGCACATCGGCGGTGGTGACTGCCATAACCTTGGCCGGCAGGTCATCCCAGTAATCGTCGGGGAAATCGTAAATTGCGCTCTCCAGGTAGTATTCCAGCAGCCGCTTGGGACTCTCCAAGGAACTGGCAAAATCGGCCACGAAGGCGCGCTTGGCCTGCCGTAGCTCGGCTGCCGGCACCGGTTCGGAACCAATCCGGCGCACCTCCGTTAGGAACTCGGACAACGCGTCGCCGGTCACTTCCGTGCGGACATCGGTCGAACCCGCCCACGAGCCCGCATAGGCGCCGGCGCGCACCTTGCTGTACGCGCCGTAAGTCCAGCCATGCACCTCGCGCAGATTGCTGAACAACCGCCCTGTAGGATTTTCCCCGAGGACGCGGTTGGCCACCATCACGGCAACATAGTCCGGGCTGCGCCGATCGATGCCGAGGCCGCCAACCATGATCGTGGTCTGCACCGAACCGGGGCGGTCCACCACATACAGCTTGCGCGAACGCGGAGGGGCCGGAGCGGGCGGGAGAGCCGGCACGAAGGCACTCTTCTGCCATGGGCCAAAGTATTTTCTGGCGAGAGCGATGACCTGCCTGGCATCGACGTTACCAGAAATGCCGAGGATGGCATTCTGAGGACGGTACCTCTCCGAATACCACTTGACGAGCAGATCACGATCGATCCGGGCGAGCGACTCGGGCGTGGGGGCGGTCACGGCAGCGGGATACTCGCCGAAAAGCGCGCTGCGAAATCGCTGTTCGGCAAGAAACCCAGGCTGGGAAAGCTGCTGGCGCAAACTCAACGCCATATGCTCTTTCGAGGCGGTGAACTCAGCGGCGGGAAAGGACGGGTGCAGAACCATGTCGGCTACAAGGGGCAGCCACTGGTCGAGGTTTTCGCCCAGAGCCGAGACCGTCACCTGGGCATAGGGCGAGCCGAACTCTGAGTTGGTTTCGATGGCAGCCCCCAGTTTCTCGGCGGCAACGGCCAGTTCGCGGCTCTGGCGCTGGCTGGTTCCCTCGGACAGCATGTCGGCCGTAAGACTGGCGAGGCCGGAAAGCTTGCGCGGCTCGAAGATGGGTCCCGCCCCATCGATGTAAAGGACAGCATGGGCCAAGGGCAAGCGGTGGTTTTCCACGATGACAAGGCGCATGCCATTGTCCAGCCGCGCGGTGACGGGACGGGGCAGATGGACGCGCAGAAGCGTGTCTGAAACCGGCACCCGCCCCTTGATCTCGATCTTGCTGGTTGAAGGAGGATTCTGCGCCGCAGCCAGCGCGACCGCCAGCCCAGCCATTGCCAACAGCGTGAACGTGTTCCCTTTCATTGCGCTTGTCCTGACACGTGGTGGGCGGCGGATTTGGGACGGGTGATAATCAGCGTTCGCTGGCGCGCTCCCAGGTACTCGCGTGCAACGCGCTGCACGTCTTTGGCGCTGACGGCCGCGAATTTCTGATCCCTGGTGTTGATGAGCTCGGGTTCGTCATAGAAGACGGCGTACTCGCCCAATAGCATCGATCGCAGGAAGGAACTCGTAAGCCATTCGGCGCGCTTGCGGCGTTCTTCCAAGCGCGCTTTCTGCAGCTCCCACTCCGCCACAGGGTTCGCCTGGAGCCGCGCGATCTCCTGGTAAATGGTTTTCTCCAGTCCGCGGAGATCGGCGTCCGGATTGGCCGTGACGATGATATCCAGCAGCGAGCGGCTGCGTTGTTCGCGCAGGTCGAGCCGGACTTGCTCGGCCAATTGCTTGCCCTTGACCACGGCTTGGTACAAGCGCGATGACCGACCGGAGGCGAGGATTCGCCCCAGCAGCGCCGCCGCATAGTAGTCCGGCGTATTTCCCGGCGCGAGCTTGAAGGCGATGTCGAGCCGGGTGGTTGGCGCGAACATGTCTTCGATGGTTTGGCGGCGTTCGCTGGTCTGCAGCGGTTCGGTGAAGTCGGGCCGCTGGGGCGCAGGCTGCGCCGGAATGGATTCGAAATACTTGCGGATCTTCGCCATAGCAACAGCGGGATCGAAATCGCCCACCAGCGTCAGCACGGCGTTGTTGGGCGCGTAGTAGATGCGAAAGAATTCTTTGATGTCCGACATGGTCGCGGCTTCCAGGTCGCCCATCGAGCCGCCCACGGAATGTTTGTAAGCGAAGTTGTCGAACACGGTTTCCAGCAGCACTTCGCGAGTACGCCCATAGGGCTGATTGTCCATCCCCAGGCGGCGCTCTTCCTGCACGGTGCGCTTCTGGTTTTCGACATTCGCCTCGGTCACGGCCAGCGAGCGCATGCGGTCAGCCTCCAGAAAGAGGGCCATATCGAGCTGATTGGCCGGCAGGCTGTCCAGGTAGTTGGTGCGGTCGGGACTGGTGCTGCCGTCGGCCTGGCCGCCGTTGTTCAGGACCACGAGAAAGAGTTCGCCCTTGCCCACGTTTTCCGAGCCTTGAAACATCATGTGCTCGAAGAAGTGCGCCAGGCCGGTGTGCCCGGGGCGTTCGTCGCGGGAGCCCACGTCATAGGTCACCGTCAGACCGAAGGTGGGTGTGCTGTGGTCTTCGGCAAGAATGACGCGCAAGCCATTCTTCAGGGTGAACCTCCGGAGGGGAGCTGCCTTCACCTGCGGCGCCCGCTGCGCCGTCGCCAAAAGCGAAAGGCCCGCAAGCGTAACCACAAAAGTGATGCGAACCAGAATTCTGATTATTCGCACGGGTCCCTCTTCTGCGGAGCTGTATTTCATTCCGCCTTAGCCACCAGGCCCGCCTTTTTCGCCTCGACGAAGAATCGGGTCCAATCCTGCGGCGGTTCACCGACGGGCCGCGGCTGGGTGCTCCGCCATCAACTGCTTCATCTTCTGGACGGCGGCGTAAGCGTCCACCAAACCACTGCCGACGATGTCGTTGGGATCGCCCAGACCCAGCACATTGAGGCGCGCGGTTTCCGTCAGCGCCTTCTTCACGAGCTTGACGTACGCCCCAGGCTCCTGCAGCAGTTCGGGCGGAGGCGGGGCCGCGCTCCGCATCAAAGCGGCCACGCCCGAGACCAGCGGCGATGCCAGCGACGTCCCGGAACCGTAGCTGTCCTTCATGTCTTGCGCATAGACGGGCGCGATCATATACATGTCGGCTGCCGGGACCCCGACGGTCATTTGTGGCCCGGGCATGGTGTGCTCCCAGGCCCGCAAGGTCGTCCCCTTGTGCGCCACTCCGCCCACCAGCAGCACTTCGTGGTCAAAGGAACGGTACATGCCATCCTGCGGCCGGAGGCCCCACTGGTAACGCGGAATATTGCCCGCCGAGGTTGAGATAACGACATTGTGCTTGTAGGCATAGCGCACGGCCTGCCATATCACCGGTTCGGACGAGGGAACCGCGGCCGAGATTTGTACAATCTGCGCGCCGTGGTGAACCGCGTAATAAATCGAGGCCGCCATCATTTCCATCGTCCAGGAGGGGTACACCGGATCGTTCATGGTGTCCCCATCCAGCATGCGAATCGGCATGACTCGGCAATCAGGCGCGATGAGCATGAGTTCGGAGGAGACGACCGTACCGTGCCAGCCCCAGTCAATCGTGTTTCTGGCGACCGGATCGTCCTGCCAGGGCGCCTGGGTGCGCTGGACAAACGAAAATCCGGGGAGGATCCTGCCTTCAAAAAGACTGTTGTAGGGATCTATGCCGGAATCGACCACCGCCACGATCACCCCGGAGCCCGTGGAAATCTGCTGGGCCTTCTTGGCGTTGAGGGCAGCGACAGTCCACTGGTCGTAGAACTCCGGCTCGATCTTATTGGCGAAGCGTTTTTCCGCGGGCACGTCGGGAATATCGTTCTTGGCGTAATAGCCGAGAGTCTGAAGAACCAGGTCCAAGCGGCCCTTCCCGCGATTATGCGGGAGGGCCCTCTCGAATTGAACGGCCCTCGACTCCCGGAACAACGAACCCACGAATCGCGCCCCGTATTCCTTGGCCAGATCGATGAATGCCTGCCGGAACAGCTTCAACGATTCCGCATCGCCCTTGCGGAGCCACTCGGAGAACTGGGGCTCATCCTTCTGGTAGGCGATGTTCATCACCCGATCGAACAGGTGCGGTATCTTGTTGCCGGCGTCAGCCAGGCGCAGCAGGTCGTCGCCGTTCAGTTCCCCGCGGCGTGGATGCATGGCGATGACCTTGTTCATGGTTTTCAAGAACTCGGTTCGCGCGTCTTCGTAGATCCTGGCCGGCGAATCAGGCTGGGGAACTGCGGCGGTTTGGGCGCACGCAGGCGTCACGCAGATCAGAGCGGATAGGAATAAGGTCGAGAATCGGACGAGACTGCGCATTTTTCTTCCTTCACACCGAATTTTATGGACTCATCAGCGGTATTCGGCTTGCGTGGTCCGAGCCGCCGCTCCGCGGCTGGTTTTTCGCCGCTGCTTCGCGGCGCGCGTTGCATGGAGCGCCGCAATCTTCTTCTGCGCCATTTGCACGGCCGCGTAAGCGTCCACCAGTCCATGGCCGACAATGTCGTTGGGCTCGGTCAGGCCGAGCACATCGAGGCGTGCCGTGTCCTTCAGGGCGTCCGACACCATCCGCACGTAAGCGCCGGGCTTGGCGAGCAGGCTGTCCGGGGGCGGCGCCGCGCTGCGCATCAACGCCACCACTCCCGATACCAGCGGGGACGCGATGGATGTGCCCGCCACATAATCGTTTTTCATGCCCGGCATGTACGTGGGCACGATGGCGAAGACATCGGCGGAAGGCACCGCTACCGTCATCTGCGGCCCGGGCAAGGTGTGTTCCCACGCCCGCATGGTTGCGCCTTTGTGCGCCACTCCTCCCACCAGTAAGACTTCATGGTCAAAGGAACGGTACATTCCATCTTGCGGCCGGAGGCCCCACTGGTAACGCGAAATGTTGCCGGCCGAGGTGGAGACAACCACGTTTTTCGCATAGGCGTAGCGCACCGCTTGCCAAACGACCGGCTCCGAGGAAGGCAGGGCGGCGGAGACCTGGACAATGTTCGCGCCGTGGTTCACCGCCCAATAGATGGACGCTGCCATGGTCTCGTAAGCCCAGTACAGGTATGGGGGATCGTTCATGGTGTCGCCATCGAGCGCCCGTACCGGCATGATGCGTGCTTCCGGTGCGATCAGCAGGACCGCGGAAGCCACGGCGGTGCCGTGTACACCCCAGTCCACGGTGGCGACCGGCTCATCTTCCCAGGGAGCCTTGGTGCGCGGCTGGACAAAGCTGAACCCAGGCGCCGTTTTGTTCTGGAAGAGAGAATTGTAAGGATCAAGGCCGGAATCGATGACCGCCACCACCACGCCCTTGCCCTTGGAAATCTGCTGCGCTTTCACCGCGTCGATGGCGGCGACCGTCCATTGCTTGTAGAACTCCGGCTCGATCCGGTTGGTGAAACGCTTCTCGGGTTCGACCAGCGGCGGGTCGTTCTTCGCCTTGTATCCCAACGATTGCAGCACCAGATCAAGCCGTCCCTTGCCGCGGTTATGGGGCAGAGACATTGCGAAATCAAAGCCGTTCTCCCGACGGAACAACGAGCCCACGAACCGGGCGGCATACTCCTTGGAAAGGTCGATGAACTCATCGCGGAATTCCTTGAGCGATTCCTTGTCGCCCTTGCGGATCCATTCGGAAAACTGCGGCTCGTCCTTCTGGTAGCCAATCAGCATTAGCCGCTCGAAAAGACCCGGAATCTGGTTGCGGGCGTCGTGGAGGCGCAAAGCATCATCCCCGGTCAGCTCGAATCGGCGTGGATGAGTGGCGATAAACTTGTCCAAAGTCGCGAAAAACTCGCTCTTCGCGTCGTCGTAGATCTTGACCAGGACCTGTTGGGTTTCCGGCGAGGCACCCGCTTGGGCCGAAGAGGAAGGAAGCAGCGCGAAACACAACACCAAGCTCACTGCAAGTGCACGATTGCGCATCGTCAATCCCTGTACCTTTCTTTTCGATCAGCAACCTGCCTTTCCGCCACGTGTCGAAGGCCACGGGGCCGGCGGGGTTGTCGATCGTGATAAAACTTGCAATCCGGATCTGTGGTCACGCCGGCCGCGTTTCCAAAGCCCGCCTCCATCGCCGGTACTTGACGCAGGCGAGGGACTGGCTTGCTCCGGAGACGAAAATGGTGCGCTCCGGAACGTGCACCTGCGGTGCGACTACCCAACTCGCACTGCAATCGTCCGGATACCTCGCGTGTGGCCGGCGCCCGATCCGGACGCATCCCGACAGAATTCCCTATCGCTCGCAGGCGGTCAGAATTCGAACTTCAATCCAAACTGGGCCTCGCGCCCGGGCAGAGGGGTTCGCGTCTTCCCGAAATTCGGGCCGGGGCTGAAGTTTCCGTCCGCGCCGACCACGTAGAAGTTGTCGATCACAGACGGGTTGCGCGCATTGGTCAGGTTGAAGACCTCGGCCAGCACCGAGGTAGTGAAGCGTTCCGTGATCTTAAACCGCTTTAAGAGCCTCAGATCGACGTTATTGGTCATGGGGCCGCGGAATTGGTTGCGCTTGGTGTCAGGACAGGTCAGGCCATGTATGCCATCCCCATCAACGTCAACCGGGGCACAGTAGGCGGTGAAGTACGCGCCGCTGGTCAGCCGCGTGGCGCCACTGAACCGCAACCCCAGCGGCAAATCGACCAACCCTGAGATGACAAAGCTGTGGGGTACCAGAAGGTCAGAGTTGCCGCGGTCGGCCTCCAGATTCAGGTTGTCGGTGGGCACGGAGGAGCCGCCCTGTTGGGCGATACCGATGCCCAGGCTGGAGTTCAATAAGTCGTCGGTTCCTTGGGCGTACGTGTAGCTCGCCATCAGTTGGAAACGATGTCCAAAGCGCTTGTTCAGGGTCAGCAGCAAGGCTTGGTACTTGCCGTCATACCAAGGTCCGTAACTCCGCTCGAGCGGCAGGCCATCCGTGGTCGTGGGAACTCCGGTGTTGCGCGACTCATAGGCCAGGTTCGTAATCCGGACGCCCAAAATGTCACGGATACTCCTCCTGATGTAAGTGGCTCCAATCGCAACTTCGCCGCCCAGCGACCGCTGCACACCCACGGTGAAAGTGTTGTTGTAGGGCGTGCGGAAAGGGCGAGCGACGCGAATCTGGTCGGTGAAATCACCGGTGATGTTCTGGTTAAGATATCCGGTGAGCGGGTCCCATCCCACCGGAAGGAAAGGAGCGTTGAAGGTTGCAAGATACTGGTTCACGGACGTGAGGAACTGTTCCGGCGCCATTCCCGTGAGCCCCTGAATCCCAGCCATGGTGATTAGCGTGCCAGGAGCAATGTTGTAGTGGGTGTAGAGGAATGCCGGGTCCCCCGCCAACTGGGACAGAGCCGTCAGACTGCCGGGGTTCAGCGAAAGCAGGTTATCAAGCGTGAACCGGGGATAGTCGAGGTAGACGACGTTCTGCCCGTTGAATCCGCCCAACTCCGGCACTGGTTGGGCGACGCCGATGCGGTAGCGGTCATAGAACATGCCAAAGCTGGCTTGGATAACAGTTTTCCTGTCCTTGTCCGGGCTGAAGATCAGACCCAGGCGCGGTGCGAAGTTCCTGGTGGCGCCAAACTTGGAGTCATAATCCCAGCGCAGGCCGAGGCTCAGGGTCAGCCGGTCCACCACTTTCCAATCGTCCTGCCCAAAGAAGCTGATGCCGTTGTTGCGCAGGCGGGAGAGGTTGTCTCCCGGGTTCAGAAACGCGACCCCTTGCGGGATCTGAAACGATCCTTCGCCGTACATGTCAAACCACGGCCGGAGCGTAACCAGCACCGACTGAAGGGCGCCGGGGCCGTTGTTTCCGTCCACCACCGTGCGGATATATTCGAACCCCACCTTGGCCGAGTGTTTCCGCCCGGCGAAGAAGCTGAGTACCTCTCGGGCGTTGTAATAGCGCTGGTTCAGGGTTTGAACGCTTCCGATGGGAGGTCCCCAGTCATAGGTCGTCCCGTCGTCCAGGAAAATCACACCCAGGCTGAGGCCGAATCCTTGGCCCTGGTTCTGCGCGAAATCCTGGTTCCGGACGCTGAAGGAGCTGTCGAGAAACATGTGCGGGCCGAATACGGTGGTGAGCGAAACCTTGCCCAGGAAGGTGCTGGTCTGGTTGTTGACACTGGCGCTGGGCAGTCCCACCGGGTCGTCCAGCAAGTTCTTCAGGATGGCACGCGTCCAGCTCAGTTCGGCGCGGAAGTCATTCTGGTTGCTGATCCGCTGGTTGTACTTGCCGAAGATCCGCAGATCGCTGGTCTGCGGTTGACGGTTGAAGTCCTCGTTGGCGGATAACAAAGCGGGAATATCCGGGGGGTAGATCGAACCGCGCGTCTCCGTTACGTTTTCCAGAGAGCCATAAAACCAATCTTTATCCTTGCGGATGGGTCCGCCGAGGGTAAATCCGTAGTTGTACCGTTTTAGCTTGGGCGGCGCCTCGCCCTTGACATTGGAAGAATCAAACGTGTCGTTGCGATGAAACAGGAAACCGGAACCATGCAGGGTGTTGGTGCCGCTCTTGGTGATCACGTTCACCACGCCACCCGACCCACGTCCGAATTCAGCCTTGTAGCCGGCCTGAATCACCTCGAATTCCTGGATGGCATCCTGGGTAAACGCCTGCAGTACGCCCCCATGGAAATCGTCGTTGTTCTCCGTGCCATCAATCAAGTAGGTGGCATTGCCGGAGCGTTCCCCCAGGATGCTGCCCACGGCATCCTTCGCTTGGCCTCCATAGCTGGCGTTGGCGTTGGTGGCCACCCCGGGGAGAAGCTGGATCAGGTCCAGGTAGTTGCGGCCGTTCAGGGGAATACTGTCAATTACCCTGGTTTCGATCACTCCCCGGGTCGAGGCCGAGGCAAGGTCCACCAAGGGCGCCTCAGCGGCGACCGTCACGGTTTCCTTGCGCGGAGCCACCTCCAGGGTGATTCCGAAGGTCACAGTCCGATCCAAGACAAGGTTGATTCCTTGCAACACCTTGGTGTTGAAACCTTCCTTGCTGACGGTCACGGTGTAGCCGCCGGCAGGCAGGGCGACAGCGCGATAGCTGCCGACCGAGTCTGTCACGATCGTGCGCGTGACTGTGCCACCCTTCACCTCCACCGTCACTCCGGGCAAGACCGCGCCGGTGGTATCGGTAACTCTGCCTTCCAGGATGGAGGTCGTCGTCTGCGCCATCATTGCCAGCGCAAAAGACATGCTCAGCAGGGCGAACACAATGAGTTTTGGCTTCGCGGTCATGGCAGTACCTCTAGGAAATCGGATTTAATTGGCCGACGACCCCGGATTGAGCCAGTGGGTGAACCACTTCAAGTTGCGGCGCCAGTACTCACGTTCCAGGGGAGGCTCGAAGTTGACGTGGCCGCCGCGCGGATAGATATCCAGCTCAACCGTTTTGTTCAGTGCTTTAAGGGCCCGATAGAACTCCTTGGCTTGCCCCACTGGGAC
Source organism: Terriglobia bacterium (assembly GCA_963740615.1). Classification (GTDB taxonomy): domain Bacteria; phylum Acidobacteriota; class Terriglobia; order Terriglobales; family Acidobacteriaceae; genus JAIQGF01. The sequence goes on along the minus strand of CAVUEZ010000007.1, from coordinate 404,375 downwards.
GCGGAAGTCCAGCTCGCCGTGCTGAATCAGCAGGGGCGTGGTGACGTTCTGCACGTAGGTTATCGGCGAGTGCTTAGCCATGGATTCGCCCTCCTCCCAGGGCAGACCGAAATACTCGGTCATGAAATCGCCCCCTTCGGAGAGGTAATACATCTGAGCCAGGTCGCTAAGACTGCATGCGGACGATGCGGCCTTGAAGCGGGATGTCTGGGTTACGATCCAGTTGGTCATGAAACCGCCGTAGGATCCGCCCATCACCCCTAAGCGGTTGGGGTCGGCGATGCCCCGTTCCACCATCGCGTCCACCCCGGTCATGATGTCCTTGTAATCCACCTCGCCCCAAGACTTGACAATGGCTCGGAAGCCAGCCACCCCATAACCGGACCCGCCGCGCGGCATCGGAAACAGAATCGCCATCCCCGCGCTGGCCATTGCTTCCACCGGATAGGGATCGACCTGCCCGGGGATATGCATGAATTGGGGGAAGAGTCCGTAGGTAACCCCGCCGATCGGGCCGCCATGGCAATAAACAACCAGCGGAATACGCGTGCCCGCCTTGTATCCCGGCGGCGTCAACAGGAGTCCCCAGATTTTGGCGCCGTCGAACGACTTCCACGAGACCGGCTTCAGGTCGCCCAGTTCCAACCCGCGCAGTTCTGGATTGACCTCCACCAGGCGAGTCGGAGCTCCGCCTGGCAGCGTCATCGTGTACACGTTCCCTGCGTCGCGCGGGCCGACAGACTTGTAGGCCACCCGGGTACCGTCCTTGGAGAGGCTTGGCGAAAACGCCACCACCGCACCCGGCGTGATCACTTCAGGCCTGCCGCCGCTGACGGCGACGCGCATAAGCGGCTGCTCGAACATGTGCTCGCCCGATCCTTGCGTCTGCTCGGCCGTGATGTAAACGATCGCTCGGCTATCCGGGGCCCAGATGAAGTGGCTCATCCATGCCTGGCTCGTCAGCTTGCGGATGGAATCCGGGCGGCCGTCGGCAGCCATGACGTAAAGATCTTTGGCCCCGATCATGCCCTCCTGGCCGCCCGCGGAGACGAAGGCGATCAAGGCGCCGTCCGGCGAATATCGCGGCGCGCGGTTCATGCCGGGCCGCTGCAGGATCGCGTGCGGCTCGCCGCCCCCTACCGGGACGGTATAGATCGAAGTCTTGTACTGCGCAGGGAACCCAGGCTCCTTCGAGGCTGAATAGATGACGGAATTGCCGTCCGGCGCCCAACTGCAGTCGAGGATGACTTGGCCCGGCGCCGAGATCACCCTCGGCGTACCGCTGGGCACATCCTGCACCCACAACCGGGGAGGACGCTGGTCGTGGTCCACCTGAAGGTAGTAGCTTTTTTCCTTTTTGCGCTCCACTTCTTCTGCCGGGACGGGATCGGGGGCCAGGAATGCTATCCGCTTGCCGTCCGGCGACCATTCGTAGCTCCTCACGCCCGCTTCGACCGAAGTTACGGGAAAGGCCTCGCCGCCGGCTGCCGCCAAAGCCATCACCTGAGGGGTTTCCCCCACCAAGCCGATGAATGACAATAAGGAGCCGTCGGGAGACCATCGCAGCCAGGGGGCGGGAATCGGCCGGTTGAAGACCCGCGTGCTGTAAGTCAGCCGCAGCGGCGTCCCACCGGATGCGGGCACGATGTACAGAACGGCCTCATGCGATGCCGTTTTGAGGGTCGGCGTTGAGACGACATAGGCCACGCGCTTGCCGTCGGGGGAGATGCGCACGTCCGAGAGCGACCGGACGTGCATCAGGTCCTCAATCGTCACCTTGGCGGCGCCTGCAGGCCGGACGGCGAAGGCCAGCAGGAGCCCCACGAGAAGCCAACGTAAGCCACGCATCAGATATGTCCTGCCATATCCGTCAGAGTAATTACGCCAATAATTTTGTAAGCCGAATGCAAATCGATGCCGCCTCGGGTTCTATCGGGAAGGAGTCGAGCGGCCAATCTTCCCCAAGAAGCCCGATTTCAGCGGGTTATCGCTCCAGAGTTCTCTTTAATGGAATCAGTCTTCTATGCCAACTGTTCTTCAATGTCAAGCGCGAATTCAAAAAAAATTTGACATCCACTGCAAATCTTGTTTAGGGTCGCCACAGCATGTTTCGCAAAACGGTGCCGCAGCGGAAGCCAGCGGCAAGCCGATGGAGAAAGGCGCGTCGATGCTCATGACGAGCCAGCAGACGGCGGTATCGACCGAGCAACACGTTGGTTCACTCCACAATCCAGCGGCCCAGGTAACGCCACAGCTTGCATCCTTCTTCCTAAGGCATGGCGCCGCTTTCTTAGCCGGGGCAAAGCTGCCATCCAACAAGGCGCCACGCTTCGGCTTAGAGGCAGCCATGGCTCAATTAGCCCCCACTGCTTGTCCGTCAACAGCTTCTACCGCTTCTTCATGACACAAGCACAACCGCCAAGCTATTTCGCACCTAAGTAGTTGTTGTGAGACCGAACCTGTTTATGAAATAAGCTCTAAGACAAGGAGAGCTTTGAATGAACGATACGGAAAGGAAGGTTCTGCTGGATTTTCTGTCGCGGCTCACCGGCGGCTTGGCGGAAGCGGTCGGAAACAACTGCGAGGTCGTGCTCCACGACTTTGAAGATCCCGAACATTCCATCGTCGCCATCGCTAACGGCCACATCACGGCGCGCAAAGTGGGCGACACCGTGGACGTACTCGGGCTGCAGTTATTGCGCCATCCGCCACCTGGCGATCTTCTGAACTATCGTACCGAGACCAAGAGCGGTAGGGTTTTGCGGTCCTCCTCCATTTTTTTGCGCAAGGATACGGGTGAGATTTTTGGAGCGCTCTGTATCAACTATGACATTTCCGGGCTGATCAAGCTGCGACAGTGGCTGCAGGAAACCGTGTTGCCGCTCGAAGGTGGCGTGCAGGAGGGATTCGAGAACGATGTCGACAGCATACTCGACTGCCTGATCAAGGACGCGATTCGCAGCACGGGAAAGCAGGTTGCCGACCTTACACGCGAGGACAAGATCGGCGTCGTTGCCTATCTGGACAACAAGGGCGCATTTCTGATTAGGTATTCCGCGGACCGGGTTGCGGAGCTACTAAGCATATCCAAGTACACGATCTACAACTACCTCGAAGAGATTAAGACGCGGCAGGCCAATGGGGCGAAGGCAGGCGCTCAACGATAAGCTTGGTAGCTGTGGTGGGGAAGGTTTGGCCCTGCTCCAAGTTCTCCGCCGGTGCGCGAGGAACCATCCATGAACGATAATGCTATTTTGCACCTGCTCGACGTGATCGGCTGGCGCATTATAAGCGAGTTGCAGCAGAACGCCAGAATTCCGTTTGCCGAACTGGGACGCAGGGTTGGCTTGTCCTCGCCCGCGGTCGCCGAACGCATCCGACGGCTCGAGGAAGAGGGCGTGATCGGCGGTTACCATGCCGAAGTTGATCCCGAAAAGATTGGCTATCGGCTTTTGGCTTTTGTCAGAGTGAACGTGGTCGGAGATGTAATTCCGAAGTTCGTCAGCAATGCAGCGCGCTGTCCGGAGGTCCTGGAGGTGCATCGGGTCACGGGGTCGGAGTCATTTATCCTCAAAGTCGCGGTGGTGGATCACGCCCACCTGGAGGTCGTGCTCGATTCCCTGATGCCGTACGTTTCAACGACTACGTCGATGGTCCTGAGCTCCGCGGTGAGATGGCGGCCTCTGGAACGACCGTCTGTTTCCGCCAGTAAGTCGTGACGTACTAGAGTCCAACAGCCGACGGTGGTTGGCTAACGGTCAAAGGTCTCACAACAGAATGCACCAAAACTGCATTGCTCTTCAATCCTCGGGGAGCGACAGGTAGCCATTTGCACTTCCGAATGTCGAGACGATGTGTTTTGTGTCATCCGCAAGACGATTTATGGCCACCTAAAGCAGGGACTTGTAACTGGTCGTTCTTCCCACACAGGCCCGGTCAATGCAGTCCTACGCTGCCGCGCGCGGATTCCATCAGCTTGGCCGAGTCGTAGCCCACGCCGTTTTTAAAGACGATCTCCACTTTCTCGATGTCGTTGATGTTGCGCGAAGGGTCGCCCTTAATGACAACCAGGTCAGCCTGCTTGCCAGACTCAATGGTGCCGATGCGGTCCAGCTCGCCCAAATACTGCGCCCCGTTGGCGGTGGCGATGTGGATGGCTTCCACGGGCGTGAAGCCCGCCTCCACCAACAGTTCAACTTCGCGCTGGTCGCCGAGGCCCGCCACCACGCCACCGTAGCCGGTCGGGTCGAGACCGGCGAGCAACAGCCCTCCCGCCTTGGCGAAGGCGTACTCGAACTGCATTTCCTTCCTCAGCAGCTCGGGCCAGGGCGAGTCTTTGCTGTCTCCAATGCGGGCGCGCTGGGCCAGGTAGTCCAACCGTGCCTCTGGGCACATGGCGTCGAGCACCGCCTGGCGCAGCGGCGGCCGGTTGGGCACGAAGGTCTCGAACACCGGCAGGGTTGAGGTCACGGCCACCTTGCGCGCCACCAACTCGCGGATGGTCTGCTGCACGGCTTCGCCGGCGACGTTCAAGCTTCACCAGGCTGGCGCGGAAGACAGGAGTCGGAGGGCAGACATCGGGCTTCTTTCCGGCGACGAACTCGCTGTCCACCACGAGGCCGTGCTCCAGGTCATCAATGCCAAGCTCCGCGGCCTCGCGGAAGCCGATGGAACACAGGTGCCCCGTAACTTTGATGCCGCGCCTGTGCGCTTCTTGGATAGCGGCCGCCATTTCGGGGCGAGTGATGTTCATGTATGCCTTGAATGAGGTCACGCCCTGTTCTGCCCAGAAGGCAACGGTCCGGCGCGCGTCATCCGGCCCAGTGAGCTCATGCATCTGGGGCGTGAAGGAGCCCTTGCCCTCCAGGTAAGGCCCGGTGACGTGCAACTTGGGCCCGGGGATTCGCCCCTCCTCGATGTCCTTCTTGAGGCTGAGCTCGGTGTAGGTCTCGATGCTGCCGGTGGTGCGAAGCGTGGTCACGCCGGCTGCCAAGTAGAGGCGCGGGGCGCTGAAGCCCATCGTGTTGTAGATGGGCACACCCCCGGACGGATAGAACAGGTGATCGTGCATTCCAACCAAGCCGGGAATAATGGTGTACCCGGATAGGTCGATGACCTTTGCGCTGGCGGGTGGCACTGTGCTCGCTGCCGCTCCGACTGCTTGGATCTTGTGGCCGCCGATGACCACGGTCTGGTCTTCACGTGTTGGCCCACCGGTACCGTCAATGACCCGCACGTGGCTGAGCGCGACCAACGGTGCATCAATGCTGACGAACGCCTTCACCTTGGGCGAGAGCGTTTGGGCTGCGGTCGCGCAGGTCAGAACAACCAGGAGACAGCTTGAATAAGTGATCTTGCGCATTCATTTCCTCCGGCGGCCAGCCTTCCAGCAAGCCAGTCCTCCCCATCCCAGCCACACAAAGCTTAGTCCCTTACCGTCATCGGCTGAGCGCCACGCCCCGCTGCATTAGCCTGCCGCGCCTTGACCTGCTGACCGCCACGGGTGGCCGCCCAGCGAGCGATCTCGCCCATGGCATGGATGGCAGCGCTGACCTGCCCCTCGGTGTTGAATGGTCCGATTGAGAACCGCACTCCACCGTGCTTTTCCAAGGTGCCGAGCTGTTGGTGGGCGAGCGGGGCACAGTGCAAGCCGGTACGGGTCGCGACGCTGTGATCAACATCGAGCATAACCCCGACGTCCCCGGCTTCCACGCCCGCCATGTTCATGGTAACGGTCGCGACGTGATGGTCAAGATTGTCACAGCAGTAAAGCCGCACTCCGTCGATCTGGCGCAGGCCGTCTACAAGTCCCCGGGCAAGGCGCATTTCGCGCCCGTGAGTAGCTTCGACACCCTGTTCGTCGAGCCAATCTTGTCCTGCCCAGAGCGCTGCGACGCCCAACATGTTCGGCGTGCCGAATTCCATCCTCCACGGGTATTCCTCCAGATGATATGGATGCGCCGAGCGCACGCCTGTCCCACCGCTGCGAGTCTGCCGGAGGTGCACGCGCTTTCGCACGCAGAGGCCGCCTATGCCCATCGAGCCCATCAGTGCCTTGTGGCCAGTGAAGGCCAGCAAATCTATGTTCATCTCTTTCATGTTAATGGGAATCGCTCCGGCCGTCTGTGCAGCGTCGATGGCGAACGTGACGCCCCTCTCGAGGCAAATACCGCCGATTTCCTTCACCGGCTGAACCGTCCCGATGACATTTGATCCATGATTGACGATCACCAGCTTTGTGTTCGGTCGGATCGCCTTGGCAATGTCGTCAGGATCAACAAATCCCGCGCCGTCAAACGGCACAAAGGTCGCCGTAACGCCGCTGTCACGTGCCAGGTGGTTAATGGGACGGATTACGGAGTTGTGCTCAAGGTTCGTGGTAATGACGTGATCTCCCGGCCCCAGCGATCCGGCAATGATGAGGTTCAGTGCATCGGTTGCGTTATAACCAAAACAAAGACGTTCGGGTGCGTCCTCATCGCCGCCGAAGAATTTGGTCAGCCTCTTGCGCAAACGGTCGAGCAGCGAGCCCGCCTCCAGCGCCAAGTCGAAACCGCTGCGGCCCGGGTTCACGCCACTGCTGCGGTAGAATTCGGTCATGAACCTGTACACTCGCTCTGGCTTAGGCCATGCGGTGGCTGCGTTGTCGAAATAGATCAGTTCGTCGTCCATCGCCCCTCGAGTTTTTCAACGAATACGGCTGAGGTCAGTGGTGCCGGAAGTGTAGAAGCGTGGGAGGGCCGTTTTACATGGCTTTCGTGTGGTATCTAAGGCGAAACACCTTCAACCTAGCGGTGGTACGCTGCAAAAGCCTTCGAATGTTAGCTGGCCGAATTTGCCTGTCTTGTTTTGCAGGTTTGGCGTGAGGATCTACTAGCGGCTACAGACCTCCTCAATCACCGCTTGCCGCCACGTTGGCTAGGCTGAAATGAAGAAGGATCAAACATTCCGTTCACAGCGTGCTCCGCAAAAACCTCATCCGGGCAAAATATTCGCTGCTCGTGCGCTCCTCCGCTGATCTCACAAATCGTTATCAGCTGCTCTGGGCGGGACGTGGGACACGCACCGACTGCTGGACCTGGGCAGCCAGGCGCTCAGCGAGTTCATCGACCGGATCACCGAAACTGGCGAAGAAAATGTCAAGGGGCAGCTCTGGGATGCCGTCGAGCAGGCGACCTGGGGCCCGTTCCTCAATACCAACGTCGGCAGCCGGGGCAGCGCAGGCAGCCAGGGCGGGCTGGGGATCGGCGGCAATGCGGAATTCCTCGACATCCATAACAGCGCCACCGCCGCCATCAAGGATGGCGCCAAAGTCAACCTCGCCCCGGCGTACAAGAATCCCGCGCAGACTGTACTGGTGAGCGCGAGCGGAAACGTGAGGACCGGCAACTCGGTCGGTGTCGAGAGCGAAACCGAGCACCAGAACAGCGGAACCACGGTGGGACTGGGCGGGAGTTATTCCGATGTGCACTACGACAATACGGTGCATGCCTACATCGGCGACGGCGCGCAAGTGGAAGCGGGCGCGGTGGAGGTGAAAGCAGACTCGTCGAACCTGTTCGTGAACTGGGCCCGCGCCGGCTCGAAAGGCAACAGCATCGGCATTGAGGGGGTTTTCACCAAGTTCACGCTCGACAATACTACGGACGCGCACATTGAAGAGGGCGCCAAGGTGGTTGCCGCCAACTCGCCGACCGGCTCCAGCAATGTAACGGTCGCCGCGACCAGCGGAAATTACGGTTTGCTCGCGGCGAGGGGGCCATCGGCCTGGGAGCGGTCGGAGCTTCGATCGCCAACAGCAGCGCGAGCGGTTCAACCAGCGCATATGTCAGCGATAGCACCTCAATCGGGCAGAACGACGGACAAATCGTCGGCAGCCTGCGAGTCAGCGCTACCGACACGACCACGGCGACCACCAGCGCGATCGCCATGGGCGCAGGCATTCTCACCGGGATGGGCAGCGCAGCGGAGAGCACCGCGAATGGCGCGACTGCCGCATATGTAGGCAAAAGCGCCCAGGTCGCGGTCACCGGTGATGTTGCCATTCTCTCGACTTCGACCGATGTTGCCAGCGCCTCGGCCGAGGGCGTGATTCCGCTCTCCGTGGTTACCGTCGGTGTTTCCCAAGCCGACGCTACTGCCGCTCCGACGGTCAGCAGCTCCATCGGTGAAAGCGCGGATGTTCACGCCAACAACGTCAGTGTGAGCAGCCGCTACAACCCGAGCGGCGGCGGAGTGACGGCATTCGCGAGCACCTCCAGCGGCACACTCATCGGCCTCGGAAACGGTTCGTTCGCCAATGCCACTTCGTCGCCAACCGTCGCCACGCTCGTCAGCAAGGACTCGACGGTTGCCGCGGACGTGGATGTGGCTCTTTCCTCGCTTTCCAACAGCACCGTGAACGCCAGCGCCAACGGCACCACGGATGGACTGGCCACCCTCGGCGGCTACACGGTGGCGACCGCGCAAGTGGCCAACAGCAACACGGTCACAGTCTCCGACGGCGCCAGTCTTGCGGCCACCACCGGCGATATCGGCATCACGGCGAACACCAACGAGTACGCCAACACTCCGTTGGTCAACGGCTCCGGCGCCGGTTTCCTGAACTACAACCAGACCATCGGAAGCGCCTGGATCAGCGGCACCACCGCCGCCAACATCGCCGGCTCCCTAACCGCCGGCGACGAGGTGAATATCCGGGCTACCGTCGCGGAAGAAGCGCATACTCACCCCACGGGCGCGGCGGAGTCCGCGCTGGCCTCCGGCGCCATCGTGAAAGCCTTCTCCGGCGGCGCTCCGCAGCCCGACGGTACCCCTGCGAGCACGTCGGTGGATACGCCCTCCGTCGCTCTGGCGGCAAACACCCAGATAACCGCTGATGGCGTTAACGTGGACGCCCACATCACCAAACTGATATTCGATGCTCAGGCCGACTCCCGCTCCTTCGCCATCGGCTCGGCGGATCCTACCGCGGAAGCCCGGGTCGTGGTGACGGCCAATCCCCGGGTGACGGTTGGCGCCGGCACCGAGATCACCGCGCCCGATTACATCAACCTGTCGGCGGTCATTGACTCGGATCCTGACCTGATCCACACGACCAGCACTTCCGTGGCCAAGATCGAGGCCACGTCAGTGGTGGGCGTGATCACCGCCATAGCGCAGAACGACACGACGTTTGCTCCCACCGTGGACGTGGAAGAGGGCGCCGTGCTGCGCACCGCGAATCTCACCGTGGAAGCGCATGGGCCGATTCAGCCGGAAGATACCTCGAAAACGTTCTACACGCGGCAAGCGGATGCCCAGGGCAGCAGCGTGGTCCACTGGGTGCTCCAAGCGGTTCAGAGCGTGGTAAACGCGATCTTCGGCTGGATTCCATTTGTGCATAAGATCATTAAATGGATTTTCAAGTGGGTGCAGGAAGTTCTGCACTCCGATACCAACGAAGTTGCGTTGGGAGACTACGTGGTCGCCCCCGCCATTCACATGAATGGCACTCTCTACCAGGGCGCGCAAAGCAACCTCAATCCCTACCTGCTGGTGGATGCCAGCGGCAAGATCGTCACCGCGACCGGCCTCACCGCCTTGCTCGATGCCATCGGACAATTGGTGGTTTCCGACATCACCAGCAACGTTCAATCGAGCATAACGTTGAACGCCCCCGGTGGCACGGTGGACGGCAACTTCGACATTCACCACAACACCAGCTTCGACTCGGTCACCGTCATTAATAACTCGGTTCACGACCTTGTTCTGAACAGCATCACTCCGCTGTCCACCAACGACAGTAAGCCGGCAATGAATGTGGATGCGGACGACGTCTCGGGCCTCAATTACCGCTTCCTGTCCGAGCACCCGCCGACCGCCATCACCATCCAGAACAACTCTGCCTCCGACATCATGTTCCAGGGGGCAATCAGCAACGGCTCGGGCTCGCTCGATATCACCAACGCCAACGGCAGCATTCTGGGCGGGGCAGGCAATCGCCTGGAAGCCCATGACCTCACGATTACCGCCGCGCACGGCGCCGTTGGGGATGCGGCCACGCCCTTGAACATCTCGCTGGTGAACGGCGGGGCGGCCATGCAGTACCAGATCGCCGGCAATCCGACGTTGTCGGTCATTGCCGGGCGCGACCTGTACGCCAATGTAACGGCGGACAAATACCTCAGCGAAGCCCCGGCGGACCCTGCCTCCTACCATGTCGCCGCCGACATCAATTCTGTTCTTGCTGGCGGTCAGGTGAACCTTAATCTGTCGGGCCGCACCCTCGTGCCGCGGAGCGACACGGATGTGCTCACCGTACAGCCGGTCACGGTGGCGGGAGTGTTCAACCTGAACCACAGCTTCAGCGCCGGGGGCGACATCAACCTGGTGACTGCGCCCGGCACCGAGATCAACCTCAACGGCACACTAGCGAGCGGCTTCCCGGATCTCGGGCTGCGGATTGCCTCCGATGGCGCGGTCAGTAGCTCCACGATGGACTGGCCCGACTCTGTCGGTGCGGGCACCGTGAGTATCGGCTCGATCCAGCAGCGTGGCGGACACGTCGCCATTGCCGGCGGCGCTGTGCTCAGTGGCAACGGAACCATCCAGGTGCTCGACGGTTATAGCCATGTGGCGATCGCAAATGACTCCTCGCTCGACCTCGCGGTTGGGGATTTGAACTTGGGGTCGCGGACCAATGGCAGCGTCAGCGTCAACGGCAATGCCCTGCCGCTCAGCGGCAATTACGGCGGCATTGCTACCACCACCACCGGGTATTCCAGCGGCGACATCAGTGTCCAGAATAACGGCGCTTCCGACATCCTGTTGCTGGGCCACATCTCCAACCCGAGCGGGTTCACGCGGATCACCAATGCCCTGGGGAGTATCAACAGCAATGGCCCAGGGCAGTTGCTGACTTCCGCGGGCATGGCGCTCACAGCCGGACACGGTGGAATCGGCGCCAGCGCCGAGCCCATTCACCTGTCGCAGACCGGCGGGCTGCTCGACGCCACCGCGCTCGGTGACATTGACTTGGACGCGGTAGATGGAATCTAAGTTTGGGCGCGATCGGCACCACCCATGGCGATGTGGCGTTAATCGCCCCCGGCTCCATTTTGAATGGCGATGCCCGCAGCGACAGCAACATTGACGCGACGAACATCACGCTGGTGTCGCAGCAGGGCAGCATTGGCGCCAGCACGGCGCTGAATGTCAACACCACGCCGGCAGGTGTCCTGCAAGCGGCGGCGGCCGAGGATGTGAACATCGCCGAAACTGACGGCACCTGACCGCAAAAGAGGTCATTTCGACTTCCGGCGCGGTTACGTTGCGTGCGCTCAATGGCGGCGACATCGTGTTGGGCGACATCAGCGCGGCGGGCGACGTGGCCCTGCATGCTTCCGGCTCGGTCCTCAGCAGTGGCAGGCCGGTTGCTCCGGGCAATTCGCGCAGCGTTGCCTCCTCCGAGCCGGTCGACATAACCGCCGTCAGCCTGGACATCGTCGCGGATACGGGCAGCATCGGCACCCGGCTCACACCGTTGCAAATCGACACCGCCGACTCGGGCCGTCTGACCGCGGCTGCCGCACAGGATGTCAACCTGACCGAAGTTGCGGGTACGCTGACCGCGCAGTCAGTTACCTCCGGGACCGGCAGTATCAGCCTGGTCAGCGCCGGGGATACCCGGATCTTTACGGTGGCGGGCATGGGAGACGTTGCCGTGACCAGTGGCGGTTCAATCCTGAATGCGGACGGCAGAACCCTGCCCAACCTCAGCGGCATGAACCTGCGGCTTACCGCGAAGGACGGTACGATCGGCGTACCCGAAGCCGCCCTGGTGACTGCCGCGGTGGCAGAAACCGAGATATCCGCAAGTGGCCGCGTGTTCCTCCACCAGTTGAAGGGCAGCATGATTGCTCCAAGCGGATCGAGCAACGGCAGTATTGATGCGGTCGTGGACTACGAGCCGGTGCAACTTGAGCGGCTGGCCGCCCCCAACCACATCAACGTGGTCGTGAACGGCGGCATTTTGAACGTTGACAAGATCGAGAACCCTGTTCGACCTGCGTTTGTCGGTGACCAAACCCGGCGGGGTATTGACCATCGGCGAAGTGTCCGTGGGCAGCAGCATGATCTTGTCCGCCGATACCATTCGGATTCTCAAGCTCATTCACACCGCGTCGACGCCGCTGTTTATCGACCTCTTTACCACCTACGGCGGCCCGAACCTGCGCCCGGTGGATCCTGGGGCAGCCGCCGCCACTTCCACTGCCGCCGCCCAGCAGCGCCGCGTCCTTGAGAAGTTGGATCCCGCCAACAAGCCCGAGCCAGCCAGTACAACGGTGACCGACAAGACTGCCGGATTTGGCATTTCCGGGGGTGCGCGATGACCAAGAACGTTCGCTATTCGTCTCGCGCAGTGCTCTGGTGTCTCCTCCTTGCCGTTGTCAGCAGCCCGGGCGCCGAGGCACAAGATCCCCGCCGGCGTGGAACCTGGCGCCGTCCAAGGTCACTCCCGGGAACTCTCGGAACACTACGAAACCGAGAAAAAGCTGAACCTCGATAGGGATTCGCGCCCGCCCGTCGAGATTTCCGCGGCGGCGGTGAACGGTGCCGGCTCCACACTCGCGGCCGGTCCCGCTTTTCTACTCCGGCAAATAGTCATCGATGAGTCCGCCATTCTCTCTCCGGAGGAGATTCGGTCGGTACTCGCGCGCTACGAGCAGAAGCAAGCCACGATCGCCGACCTCAACCTGGCAGTACAGGAACTGAACAGCCTGTACCGCCAAAAAGGCTATGCCACGGCAATGGCCGTGTTGCCGCCGCAGCAGGTTCGCGATGGCATGGTCCGCCTCCGCCTGATCGAAGGCCGAGTGGGCAAAATCGTAATCGCGAAGACACGCGCACCCGGGAATCCTATTTTCTGAGCCGCATTGGGCTGAACAGCGGTGACCTGATCCACGTCGACCAATTGCAGCAAGAATCCTGGCGTATTTCAACGCCACCAACGATCTTAAGCTGCACGCCTTGCTGGAGCCCGGCCAGGCCTTTGCCACAGCCGATGTGGCCCTCGAAGCCAGCGGGCCGGAAGACGCGGAAGTGACCACCTTCTTCGATGACGCCGGCCGGAAAACCATCGGCCGCCAGCGCGCCGGCGCCACGGTCCGCTTCAACAGTTTGTTCGGTAACCGCGACCCGTTGGCTGTGGGCATGCTGGGTGCGAACGGCACCCTCGGCGCCTTTGCCAGCTACAGCGTGCCGCTGGGCACCCGCGGCCTGCGCCTGGGCGGAGACTATGATTACAACACCATCGAAATCAATGCCGGGCCATTGGGCAGCGCCGGCCTGGTCGGCCATTCCTTCGACACCTCCGTTAAGCTTTCACGACCCCTGCTGGTTCGTGCGAATGCCATCTTCAACGCTTCGCTCGCCACGCATCTGAAGAAGTCGATCCTCGAGGCCGAGGGCTTCCCGTTAACCCAGACGCGCGTGCGCAGCCTCGAAGCCGGCACCGAGTTCCAGCGCTTTGACCGTCGCGGCCTATGGTTTGCGAACGGCGCGATCAACACCGGATTTCACGACTTGGGCGGCAGCCATACTTTCTTGCGTTTCAACGGCGCCTTGGCGCGCGTGTTGACGCTCGCCCACGACCTGACCGCAACCTTCCGCGCCTCCGGCCAGGTCAACGCGCTGGATCCGCTGCCCTCGATTGAGCAGATGCAGATTGGCGGTATTGCCAGCGTCCGCGGCTATCCGGAAGGACTCCTGATCGGAGACAAAGGATATGTACTGAGCGGTGAGTTTGCGTTCCCGCTGCGGGTCTCCGGCACTGCCTTGCTGGGGCCGTGGCTGACCAAGCGGGTGAAAGCGGCCGCCTTCCTGGACCATGGCGGCGTGTTCGATGAAGGCTTCAACCGCTCCGCTCAACCGCATGACACCATGCTCACCAGTGTTGGCTTCGGCCTGAACGTGCGCATCTCACAGTACGTTGCCGGGCGCGTGGATTTCGGCTTTCCCCTGCGCAACCGCGTGGGCATCGACAGTGTCGGCATCCACTACTACGTCCAGTCCAGCTACCCGATTTCCCGCTGGTGGCGCCGAACTGGGGAACGATAGAGAGCCTGGCCGGAAATCGACTTCCCAGCCGCTGTAGGTATTCGATCAGCGGACCGATGTTGGACAAACTCGATTCTCGCCGCTGGGTATCCTTCCGAACGTCGTTGGGAATCCGAAGATAGGGCGCCGGGATCCGGTTGGATTGTCGGCAAACAGGAAACGATGTTCTTGCGCGCATCTGACCGCGATTCGCTGCTGAGGTAACGATGCACGGCTTCTTACGTCCTGGGATGAATAACACTTCACCGGATCCGAGACTGGGCGAAGTTCCGCATATGTCGTGCTAAACCAACTTGCGCGACCGCAACTCCACCGCATCACCGTTTTCCCGCTTCGGTCCCAACAGCAACCGCCCGTTTACGATTTTCCTCTCCTTGTCACAGACTTTTCCTCCCGCGTTTTCTATGATGGGGTTGCGCTCAGGCGCAGGATTTTGTGTCTTTATAGAAACCCGTTAGATCTTTGACAACAAAATAGCTACTCCAAAGCGCCTTCGTCGGCCCCCAGCTTACCTGTCCCATACCCAGGTTACCTGCCGGTATCCCACGGTATCCGTCACGGTATCCGTGGACCCAAGTTGCTGATTCTATTGCAAAATGGATGAATGCAGGGGGGAGGGGGGTGGGGTACCGTCTAAGGTTTACCGGCGAGTAAAGGATCAGCCCTCATCCGCGGCCCGGTTCTGTTCCCACTGCTCGCGCGCGGCGATGTCTTCCAGTTGCCGCCGCCAGTCCAGGCCCTCGACGAAGTCGCTGGAATCGCGCCAGCCAGGACGGACCTTGACGAACAGCTCGAGGAAGACCTTCTTGGCCAGCATGCGTTCGATTTGCACGCGCGCGGCGGTGCCGATTTTCTTCAGCATCGAGCCGCCTTTGCCGATCAGGATGCCCTTCTGGCTGTCGCGTTCGCAGTAAATGGTGGCGGCGACGCGCACCAGCCGCTCGTCCTCCTCGAAGCGGTCGATGAGCACGGTGGTGGCGTAGGGAATTTCCTGGTGCGTGGAGACCAGCACCTGCTCGCGGACGATTTCGGCCGCCAGGAAGCGCACTGGCTGGTCGGTGACCTGGTCGGCGGGAAAATAGGGCGGAGCTTCCGGCAACACGCGGACCACGGCGTCGAGCAGCTCTTCCAGCCCGCTCTTCTTGCGCGCGGAGATGGGAATGATCTCGCGGAACTCGTGCAGCTTCGCCCACTGCTCGATCAGCGGCAGCAGGCGGCGCTTGTCGATGAGATCGATCTTGTTGGGCAGCAGGATGACCGGCGTTTTTCCTCGCTTGGCCAGGTCGAGCACGAATTCCTCGCCCGCGCCGAACCTCTGGGTGACGTCGGTGATCAGCAGGACGAGGTCGCAGCCTTCCAAGGCGTCGCGCACCTCCTGCATCATCTTTTTGTCCAGCCGGTTTTCCGGGCGGTGCACGCCGGGCGTGTCGATGAGGATGAGTTGCGCCTTGGGCCGGCCCTTTTTCGCCGGCAGGTTGAGGATGCCCTGAATGCGGTTGCGGGTGGTCTGCGGCTTGTGAGTAACGATGGCCAGCTTCTCGCCCACGAGCGCGTTCAGCAGCGTGGACTTGCCTGCGTTGGGCCGGCCGAGAATGGTGGCAAAACCGCTTTTCATGGTAGTAAGGAGTTAGTAGTTAGGAGTTAGCAGTCATAGTCGAGGAGCTGTCGGCGAACGGTAAAAATCACTCGCGGCGAGGCGTGATGTTGGTTGCTCGCCCGCTTACCCGCGAACTCCTAACTACTAACTCCTAACTCCTAACTACTCGTCTTCGCATGCTGCAGGCTGGAAATCCGCAGGCGCTCGACGCGGCGGTCGGTGGACTCCAGCACCTCGAAGCGCAGGCCCTCGGCGTTGATGACCTCGCCTTTTTGTGGGATGCGGCCGGCGATCTCGGTGACCAGGCCGGCGACAGTGGTGGCCTCGTGCCCCTCGGGCCGGACGCCGAACAGTTCGTCCAGGCGGTCGATGTCCATGCTCCCGGGGACGATGTAGGAGTGGTCGCTTTCACGGATCACGCCTTTTTCGCCTTCGTCGCGGATTTCGCCGACGATCTCCTCGACCATGTCCTCGATGGTGACCAGGCCGGCGACGGCGCCGTACTCGTCCACCACGATCTCCAGGCGAATGTTGTCGCGCTGCATTTCGCGCAGCAGGTCGCTGACGCGCTTGCTTTCGGGAACGAAGTGAACGGCGGTCTTCATCAACTGGCGAACGGTGCGGGTGTGCGCCTCGGTGTCGGCCACCTGCAGCAGGTCGCGCGCGTGCACGATGCCGATGACATGGTCGATGCTGCCTTCGAACACGGGAACGCGCGAATAAGGCCGCGTGCGCAACATGTCGGTGAGTTGCTCGACGGTGGTGGTGGCGGGGACGGCGAACATCTCGGGGCGGGGCTTCATCACCTCGCGCACCGTCTTGTCGCCGAATTCGACCACCGACTGGATGAGGTCGCGGTCGCTCTCTTCCAGGATGCCCTCCTCCTGGCCCGCCTCGATGAGCGCGTCCACCGCCTCCGAGGGGCGCTCCGGCTCCGGCCGGGTCCGCTCATGGGCCAGCGACATGACCGAGATGCAGAACCCGATGACCAGGGTGACGGGCATTACCAGATAGAGCAGCGCGCGCAGCGGAATGGTGAACCTGGCCAGCCAGCCGCCGCGGGTGCGGGAGAAAAGCACAAAGGGCAAAAGACGATTGAAAACGACCACCATGACAACCAGGGCGAGCGCGGCTTCGGCGGCGTCGGCGGCGGTCCAAACCCGGTTGTAGAACACCAGGTAGCCGACCAGCATGGCGATGGCGGCGGTGGAAAGCTGCTCCAGGATGGCGACGGAGAGTGCGGCCCGCCCGCGCCCGAACTTCAGCCGCGGCTCCACGTGCTGCTCGAAGCTCTCGATATTTTCCTCGAACTCGCGCGAAAGAAACTTGCCGCGCTCGGTGTAAACGCGCTCCACGTAAGAGACCAGGGCGAGCACGAAGAGCAGCACCACGATCACGAAAATGAGGGCGAAGGTCATCCGCGCCTCCGGCGGTCGACGGTCGACGGTCGACGGTCGATGGCCACATCCGCGCTCGAGGGCGAGCGCGCTCCAGCTTCAATGCGGCGGATGAGGCCGTCGGATAAGCCGAGTTGGCGGCGGAGGCGTTCTTCACGGCGGGCCATGCGGCCCCGGTCATGCTCGTGATCGTATCCGGCCAGATGCAGCAGGCCGTGGAGGATCAGGATCTTCAGCTCCTGGGCGGTGGCGTGGCCATAGGCGCGCGCGTTGCGGGCGGCGATAGAGGTGGAGATAACGATGTCGCCGGAGAAGGGGTCAGTGGACAGTGGCCAGTGGCCAGTCAGTGGCCGGTGGCCAGTGGTCAGTGGCCAGTGTCCGGCAGAACGGCGGCGCTTGGAAACGGGTAGTTGCGCCGGCGGAAACGACAATACGTCGGTAGCTTTGTCTTCTCCCCGGAAGCGGCGGTTGAGCCCGCGCACCTCTCCACGGGAGGCGAGCAGAACATTGACTCGGCCGCGCAACCCAGCGGCCTTGCGAGCGCGTTCGGTGAAACGGGCGAGCGCCTGCCCGGAGACGCCCGCCACCGCGGTCTTGATGATAACCATAAACAGCGAGCGGGAGGGCGTTTCGCTTGCAGCCCTCCCGCCGGCAATTCCCAGCTTATTCTTCTACCTGCTCCGGAGCCGGTTCCGGCTCGGGCGCCGCCACTTCCACCGCGGGCTGCGAGCCGTTGCGGCCAGCCTTGCCGTTGATCGGCAGCAGCACCATCTGATCGCCGTTCATGCGCGTCTTGTAATCGTCGTAGGCGCGAATGATGCGCTGCACCAGGTGATGGCGGACCACGTCGGTCTCGTCGAACTGAATAAAGGAAATGCCATTCACCTGGCCGAGAATATCCATCGCCTCCAGCATGCCGCTGCGCTTGCTGGCAGGCAGGTCGATCTGGGTGATGTCGCCGGTAATCACCGCCTTGGAATTGAAGCCCAGGCGGGTGACGAACATCTTCATCTGCTCGGAGGTGGTGTTCTGCGCCTCGTCGAGGATGATGAAGGAGTCATTCAGGGTGCGCCCGCGCATGAAGGCGATGGGCGCGATCTCGATGATGTTCTTCTCCAGGTAGCGGTCGATCTTCTCCGGCTCCATCATGTCGTAGAGCGCGTCGTAGAGCGGGCGGAGATAGGGATCGACCTTCTCCTGCAGGGTGCCGGGAAGAAAGCCCAGGCGCTCGCCGGCCTCGACCGCGGGGCGCGCCAGGATGATGCGGTTCACCTTCTTGGCGAGCAGCGCGGAGATGGCCATGGCCACGGCCAGATAAGTCTTGCCGGTGCCGGCGGGGCCGATGCCGAACACCATGTCGCTCTTCTCGATCGCCTCGACGTAGCGGCGCTGGTTCACGCTCTTGGGCTGAATGCTGCGCTTGCCGAAGGAGCGCTGGCGTCCGGCCTCGGCCAGACCGCGCAGGGTGGCGGTGGGGTCGGAGGCAAGGATGCGCAGGATGGAGCCCAGATCGCCGTTGGTGAAGACGAAGCCGGAGCGCTGGAGATGATCGTAATCGTTGAACACCTGCTCGGCACGCGCAACGTCGCGGGCCGCGCCTTCGATCTCCACCGATTCCGCCTTCAGGTCGATGGTGACGTTCAGTCCTTCCTCGAGCAGGTGCAAATTTTCGTCACGGGTGCCGAACAGGGTCTCGATGTTCCGGGCGATTTCGATGTTCTTCTTCATTGAGAGTTGAACGCTAACCTCCCGCCGCCGCGCCGGAAAAACCGGGGCGTGCGCTTGCGGACATGGACAGGTATGGAGTGGGAAGATCGGCTGATGCTCGCCACCAAGTGGAAGCAACTACCATTGAGCGTAGAGTACGACGGGCTCGGGACAGAGTCAATTGACAACACGCCCCACAACAATTCTCTTCCCCTGCTGGTTTAGATGCCTGCGCGGGCGAAACGAAGCGGGGCAGGAGACCAATCAGGCGCTGGGAGGGAGCGGGTAAACGGCTCATTTTCAGCGGATTTGGTGGCAGCGGGCAGCTACAAGCGATTGACCGCGGCGGCCCCGACCCGTAAAATAAGGGTTTGGCCCACGGGGAAAATTAACAGAGGATACACAGGAGTTTATGGCAAATCACTTCTCGGCCCTGAAACGCGCGCGGCAGACGGAAAAGCGGACGGCCGCCAATCGCGCCAACAAGTCGCGCCTGCGCACCGCGCTGCGCGGCTTCCGCGCCGCCCTCGCCAGCGGCAACAAGGAAGAGGCGGAGAGCAACTATCGCCGGACGGCGTCGGTGCTGGACAAGGCGGTGCAGAAGGGCGTGCTGCACAAGAATACGGCGTCGCGGTACAAGTCGCGGCTGGGCAAGAGATTGAACGCGGCGGGGAAACTCTTAGCGATTAGTAATTAGCTCGTTAGCAATTAGCGCGGCAGGCTGCGGCCTGCCGTTTTTGTCTGGTTGTGGGCATTGGAGTCGCGACCAACTGGCAGGCTGGCAATTAGCACGTACCCGCTACGGCTTGGTCGAGGCGAATGCCGAAATACTGCTGCAGGGCAGCGTCATATTCGCCGGTCGCGGTCAAAGCCAATTCGCGGCGCTGGGCGCCTTCGGTGACGACCAGGCGGGTGTCGGTGAGGGTGACGCGGCCGGTGGGGGTGAGAATGCTGCACACGCGCCGGCGGGTGAAGTGCGACTCGGGCGAGGTCTGGTGGTGGCGGCACATGCCTTCGAAATCGGAGAGCCGGCGCGGCGCCAGCGAGAAGTCGTAGAGCATGCGCCACTCCGAAGCCGGGTCGGCCTTGACCGGCACACCCCGCTGCAGGGCGGGATCGGGAGCGTAGCGCAGCACGCGCCAGCGGCCTTCATGCTCATCCAGGCAGTAAAACACGTTGCGCTGGAACTGCTCGGCGTTTAACAGCAGCGGAAGCGGCTCGATGAACGCCTCGCCGAAGCCCACGTCGGCCAGCCAGGGCGTATCCAGATCAACGCGCAGGGCGAGGTGGTCGAACTCCGGCCCGGCGCGGTTTTCCTCTACCGGAACGCGCGCCGACAGCAGCGTGACGCGAAAGCCCAGCTCGCGCAGCAGAGCGGCGAACAGCCCGTTCAGTTCGTAGCAGAAACCGCCCCGCCGCTGGAGAACGATCTTGTCGAAGAAGCGCCCTTCATCCAGAACAATGGGGACCTTGCGGTGGACATCGAGGTTCTCGAAGGGGATGGCCAGCAGGTGGGCATAGTGAAGCGCCCGCAAAGTCTCCAGCGACGGCTGGAGCTGGCCGGAGTAACGGATGCGGCGAAGGTAGGCGGCTGCGTCCACGGGTGTATGGGCATTGTCGCACGGGAGTTGCGGGATGCGGCTTCAATCCCCGCCAATCGCGGCTTCGTGCCCCTCATCGGCCGCCTTTCCTTCTCACCTCCGCGAACGTCATCTCCCGCGCCCCGCTGCGCTCGCGCTTTTCCATTTCTCGAACAACTGCGCATAGGTATCCGTGATGTACTCTCCCGGCGCGATGCCCAGCGCGCGCGCCGTGTGGTCAATCCACCGCGGCGGCCCTTCAATCTCTCCGTAGCCGCCGATCGGCGTATCGTCCAGCACCACGTCTCCGGCACCGTCGCTCCACTCGCTGCGGAATTTCTCATAGCGGAAGCTGGGCCGGTAGCCGAGCGCTTGCAGGATCGACTCCATCCGCCGCCCGTCCTCCACGCCGGTTTCCAGCTCCACCCGCGACTTGTGCCGTCCCTGCCGGCCCCGGCTCTTGTGCGTCAGCCTCCACTGCTCGCCGTACTGGCGCAGGCGCAGCAGTTCGCCGCGCCGCCGCAGCGTCCCGCCGGCAAGGTCGTAGAGGGTGTTCATCTCGTGCGTGCGCGCCGTCCGCCGCCGAAAGCCGAGTCCGCGCAGCTTGCGCTCCACCGCGCGCACGTCGTCCACGGCGAACTTGATTTCCACCTCCCGGGGCGCCTTCATCACGCCAGCATAGCATCGCCAGGCGCTCCGCCTTGCTTCGCCCGGAGCTGATTCTTACAATGGAGTTGATGAAGAGGCATGTATTCCTCTCGCTGCTGGTTCTGCTGTTGCTGGGCGCGCTCCTGCGGGCCGAGGATAAATCGTCGAACCTGAAATTTGTGGTGGTCAAGGCCTACAACGGCAAACCCATCCGCAACGCCTCCGTCGTGCTTCATCCCGTGGAAAAGGACGGCCGCCAGGCCAAAGGCGGTTTCGAGCTGAAAACCGACCACGATGGCGAGGCCAGGTTCGCCGGCGCGCCCTATGGCAAGCTGCGCGTGCAGGTGCTGGCGCGTGGCTTCCAGACCTTCGGCCAGGACTACGACATCAACCAGTCCGAGCAGCAATTCACCATCAAGCTCAACCGCCCGCAGCAACAGTACTCAATCTACGATGACCATCACCCCGGCAGGAAAAACCGAAGCAGTGAGAGGAAGGGGGAATTTCAAATTTCAGATTTAAGATTTCAGATTGGCAGGAGCGCCGCCGCTCAATCTGAAATCTGAAATCTTAAATCTGAAATTCCTCACCGTCTCTCCAGCTTCCTCAAGAACTCTTGCTCGTCCATGTGATACTTGAACGCCTTCCGTCCGTCGATGAGCACCACCGGCACTTCATCGGTGTATTTCCGCCGCAACTCCTCGTCGTGATCGATGTCCACCTCGCGCCAGGTGAACGGGGCGCGCGATTGCAGCCGCTGCAGAGATTGTTTGACCACGTCGCACAAGTGGCAGCCCTGGCGTGAATAGAGGATGACTTCGTGCTCAGACATGGTTTGCCTTGTTGTAGCGCGTGGCAATGATTCCTAACTACTGTCCTCTTAGCCCCGCCACCTTCTCCCGCACCTCTTCGGCAAACATTGGCTCTTCCTGCTGCAGTGACTCCAGGTTGATCTCGACATTGGCCAGCGCCCCTTCCAGCGCCGCCCGCGCCAGCGCCTTGGATACGGTGAGATCCGATACCATCTTTGGGTTGGTGATCGGCGCCAGCGTTTCGGCGATGCGAGCCACCTCCCGCGCCCGCTCTGCCACGCCCAATGGAATGTTCGTCGCCTCGCCTCAGCGCTTCATTCAGCGCGCCGTTCTTGCCGGCGGCGTCCTTCGCCTGCTTGTAGGCCTTCACCACCGCCTCGTAGGAGGCCGCATCGGCGTCGATCGCCGCCTTCAGCGCCTCCCGCAATTTCGCCAGCCGCGCGATGGCCTCGCTCAGTTCGCGTTCATAGGCCAGATAATTCTTTTTCCCGCGCGACATCCCCGCCACCATCTGCGCCAGCGCCGCCGCCATCGCTCCCGCCGCCGCCGACGCGCTCCCTCCTCCCGGGGTCGCCGTGGGCGCCGCCAACTGTTCGACAAACGGCTCCACCCCGGCGCGCAGCCCGCCCACCGCCATCTTGCCGCCCATCACCGCCGCCAGCCGGTTTTCCAATATCAGCGACGCGTCAAAATTCTCCACCTGGAGGAACCACTCGGCGGCATCCTCCAGCGCCTTCTTCGGGATCAGCCCCACGATCTGGCTGAACGCCGGCAGCACCCCGTAGCGCGCCGCCTCCCGCTTCACGTACTCGAAGGCGCGCGCGATCGGCGTCTGCTCGAAATCGGTCAAATTCATGGACACCTGCGCCAGCCCGCGCACCGGCAATCCCATGGCCTTCACGTAGCGCAGCCCGCCGTTGGAAAAGCGCAGCGCCTTGGCGACGTTTTTCGCGATCTCCACCTCCGGCGTGTTCAGGTAGACGTTGTAGGCGATCAGGAACTTGCGCGCGCCGACCACGGTTGCGCCGGCGGTAGGATGCACCCGCGGCTCGCCGATATCCGGCTTGCGCGCCGGGTTGGCCGCAATTTCATCGCGGATCCCCTCAAACTGCCCGCGCCGTATGTTCTCCAGGTTCTGCCGCTCCGGTACGGCCGCCGCCGCCTCGTACAGGTACACCGGAATCTGGAAGCGCCGCCAGATTTCCTCTCCCACCTGGCGGGCAATCGCCACGCAATCCTCCAGCGTCACCCCGTCGATGGGGATGAACGGGATCACGTCGGCGGCGCCCATGCGCGGATGCGCGCCCTGGTGCCGGGTCAGGTCGATCAGTTCGGCCGCCTTGCCCACCCCGCGGATGGCCGCTTCGCCAATAGTCTCGCGGTTTCCCACCAGCGTGATCACGCACCGGTTGTGGTCCGCGTCCATCTCGCGGTCCAGCAGGTAAACGCCCGGCACCTTCATCGCCTCGACAATGGCGTCGACCTTCGCCTTGTCGCGCCCCTCGGAAAAATTCGGCACGCACTCGACCAGTGTGGACATAGCGAATTAAGGATACATCCCGACCTTCGGTTTACGGTTATCGGTTCACGGTTCTCGGTTTACGGCGAGAACCGATAACCCGCCGACCACGTACTCATGTGCCAACGGGCCCTCTCGATAGGAGCCGACCCCCGGGAAATTTTCCGCTACAATGAGAGTTACACCGGGTTCCAACCCAGCAGCAGCCAGGCGCCATCTGGATGCTTAGAGGTTCCGCTCGCGCGAGGTTGCATGAAGCGCTTTCTTCTCTGGATTTGTACTCTGGCGCTGGCCGCCGTTCCGGCCGTCGCCGTTCCCCTGGGCACTTCGGCCCGCGCTGTGGTTCCCGCCGATATTCAGCAGATCATCTCGGTGGATTACCGGGCGCTGAAAAACTCGCCCACCGCGCTTGCCCTCAAGGCGCGTGTCCTTCCCGACCAACTGAAGGAATTCGAAACCTCGCTGCGCTCCGTCGGCGTCGATCCCGACAACAACGTCGAGCAGCTCACCTTCGCCTCCTTCCGCGCCAACAAGCGTGTGCAGATCATCGGCCTGGCCCAGGGAACTTTTCCCACCAAGAAGATCCTGGCGCGCATGCGGGCCCACAAGATCAAGGGATTGAAGTACCGCTCCAATCACATTTATTCCATGTCCGGCGGCCAGGACATGACCTTCCTCGACGACTTCACCATGCTCTTCGGCCAGCGCGCCGCCATCGAATCGGCGCTCGACGCCCGCGACGGTGAAGCCCCCGGCCTCAACACCAATGCCGCCGTCACCGACAACATCGCCGCCGTCGATTCCGCCGCGGTGTGGAGCGTGCTCGACGCCCAGGGCACCCAGAACATGCTGCACTCCACCCTCGGCGACGCCGCCAAGCTCGCCGACTACGACATGGTCAAGAAGCGCATGCTCGGCTCCCGCTACACCATGGAGTTCCACGACGGCGTCAACTTCAACCTCAGCGTGGTTACCTCCGACTCCATGACCGCCGCGACCTTGTCGTCGCTCATCCAAGCCGGGGTCTTGTTCCGCAAGATGCAGGCCAAGGGCGTGGAGAAGACGGCGCTGGACAGCGTCACCGTGGATTCCGACAGCGCCAATCTCAGGCTCAATTTCAAGTCCGACGAGCAGCGCTTCCGCACTCTCGTCAAGTCGGACCTGTTCGCCTCCGTCATTCGGTGAGATACCGGTGTCGTCCCCTGGAGCGCCGACAGGGCGGTTGAGGCGCGAGGCGAGCGACCTGCTTTTCCGCGGGCCACAACTCACACTCGCATCTCACCTCGTCCCTACTCCGCTGTCGCGCTGCAGCTTTCACCGCCCCTCCGGCCTCATCTAACCAAGAAGAGTTAAATTCCGCCAAGAAGCTGAGGACCTTTGCATATCTGTGTTGGCGCTGGATTCCAGTGCCGGGGAGGGGCCTTATGTTTGAGGACACGCTCATTGAGGACAGAATCAAGACAAAACGTCCGGCGGCCACCGCCGTCTCTTTTCTGTTGCAGGCGCTGTTCGTCGCCATTCTGGTGACCCTGCCGCTCATCTTCACCCAGGCCCTGCCGGTGAAGGAGATGGCGACCACCCTGGTCGCTCCGCCACCTCCTCCACCACCGCCGCCGCCGGCGGCGGCGAGCGCGGCCCCCCACCCGGCCAGGCCCGCTCCCACTCCGGTGAAGAGCGAGCTCGAGGTGCCGGTCCGCATTCCGCAGAAGGTCGCCATGGTGCATGAGACCGCGCCCGAAGCCAACGCCGCCGAAGCGGCGCCTGCCGCCGGCGGAGTAGTGGGCGGCGTGCCCGGAGGGGTGGAGGGCGGCACCGTCGGCGGGGTGGTGGGCGGCGTGCTCAACAGCGTCGGGACCGCCATGCCAAAGCTGGCGGCGCCCAAGCGCGTCCAGGTCTCCTCCGGCGTTACCCAGGGACTGCTGACCCACAAGGTGAAGCCGGAGTATCCGGCCATCGCCAGGAACGCGCGCATCCAGGGGAACGTGGTGCTCGGCGCGGTCATCGGCAAGGACGGCAAGGTGAAGGAAGTGCACCTCCTCAGCGGGCAGCCGATGCTTGCCCGGGCCGCCGAAAGCGCCGTCCGCCAGTGGCGCTACCGGCCCTACATGCTGAACGGACAGCCGGTGGAGATCGATACCACCATCAGCGTCAACTTCAAGCTGGCGGGATGAGAGAGTCAGAATTAAGAATGAAGAATGAAGATCGGGACGAAGCGGAGACAGAAGCTGCAGCTTCCGACCGGCTGCTCACAACTTCTCTCTTCTGACTTCTTACTTTTTGAGAATCGGGTTATAGCCGTCGCTGATCAGCTTGCTGCGGGTGGCCTCGGCGTCCTTCAGGTCGCCGAAGGGCCCCACCTGCACGTGATAGAGCTTGTCGCCGGTCGCGCTGGCGGCAAGCACGCGGTAGCTTTTGCGGCGCAGGGCGTGCACCAGCGCCTCGGCGTCTTCCTGCTTGCTGACCGCGGCCACCTGCACCATGTAGCCGGACGCCGCCGCCCGGCTCGGATGCTCCGCCTTGGCCGGCGCCGGGGGAGAGGCAGGTTCCAGCCTGGCCTTGGGCTCGTTCTGCTCCACCGCCTTGTAGAAGGTGAGATCCTCCTTGGCCGCATCCGCGCACGCGGCGGGCGTGGCGCAGTCCGGTTTGCTGTCAGCGTGCGTGGGCGAGGGCTTGCCCTGGGCGGTGGAAACCAGCGACGGCGGTCTGGTGGCGGCCGCCGCTTCGGGCACGGTCTTGCGGCCGAGCAGAAATCCCATGCTGAAAAACAGCGCGCAGACGATCACCAGCCCGAAGAACATTCCCAGCAGGCGGCCTGTTCCCAGCGTGATCTCCTGATCGTGATCCGACATTTGCACTCCCACAAGGCGCGAGGCTCAAGGCTCAAGGCGCGGGCGAGGCGCAAGGCGCAAGGCAAGAGCCTGGGATCGAAATAACCCCTAACTCCTGACTCCCAACTCCCAACTCCTAACTCAACTACTCCTCCTGTTCCACCCGCTTCCGGGGCTTCCTTTGCCTTGATGCGCTTTTCAATCAGCGACTGCAGCCCTTCCATGACGTCGATGGGCAAGGGGAAGACGATGGTGGTGTTTTTCTCCACCCCGATCTCGGTCAGCGTCTGCAGGTAGCGCAACTGGATGGTGACCGGCTCGGTGGCCAGCAGGTGCGCCGCGTCCACCAGGCGCTGGGCGGCGGAGAACTCGCCCTCGGCATGGATGATCTTCGAGCGCTTCTCGCGTTCCGCCTCGGCCTGCTTGGCCATGGCGCGCAGCATCGATTCCGGCAGGTCCACCTGCTTGACCTCGACGTTGGCCACCTTCACGCCCCAGGGCTCGGTGTGCTGGTCGAGGATGCTCTGGATGCGCAGATTCAGCTTGTCGCGGTGGGAGAGCAGTTCATCGAGTTCGACCTCGCCCAGCACCGAGCGCAGCGTGGTCTGCGCGAACTGGGAGGTCTGGTAGAGATAGTTCTTCACCTCGACGATCGCCCGCCGCGGATCGACCACGCGCAGGAAGATGACCGCGTTCACCTTCAGGGTGACGTTGTCGCGGGTGATGATGTCCTGCGGCGGAACCTCCAGCGCCTCCTGCTGCAGGGAGGTGCGTACCATGCGGTCGATGGGAGCGAAGACCAGAAATATGCCCGGCCCTTTGGGCTCGGCAAGCAAGCGCCCCAGGCGGAAGATCACTCCGCGCTCGTACTCGGGGAGAATCTTGATGGAGTTCAGGATGTAGAGAACGACGATGGCGATGGGGACAAACAATAGCGGATTCATTTTCACTCCGCCTCCACGGCACGCGAATACGTGTGTTCCTGCGCGGATTGTAACAGCTTTCGCGCACGCGGCCAGACGCATTCACCGCGTGCAACCTTGGGAGTAAACGAGCGGTCGTCGGCTGTTGGCCACTGGGGTGTGGATCGCGTCGGCATTTCAATCCACGCCCGAAGATCGCGCCGTCCCTCCGGGACTCGGGGCGGGTTGAAGATCGCGTCCCAGGACTGCCGTCCTGGGCTACCAGCGTGCGTCCCCGCGGGACTGGATCAATGCAGGCGTTGATGTCGGAGCGGGGTTCGTTGTGGAGTGTGATCGGATGATCGGGCGATCGCCCGTCGTGTGACCGCCGTCACTGCCTTCTCGTGCGCGCCGTCGGATACTGGCAATCAAGGCAGCGCCGACTAGCTGCCTACGTGCTCCTACCCCCGGGTTCAGGGTCCTATAACCCACAAAGGGAGGCACACATGGAGAACGTCTACACGTGCAGTTGCGGAAATCAAACGTGGTTGGTGCTCGAACAGGCAGTCCTCTGTACCAAGTGCAACGAGAAGTTCCCGCTACAGTTGATGCCCGTCGTTGAGTTCAACCACAAGGTGCTGGAAGAAGTTCAAGAGGCGGAGGAATCGTTGTAGTTCAGCGCGCATCAGACGCCCGCGCGCAGGCTGCAACACAATTTCCGCATAACGGAAGCTTGAAAGGGGCCGCCGTCAGCCCCAGCCCGCATGGCGGCCCCCTCCATACTGCAATGTCGCGAATCCGGCGATCATCGCCTTAGCACAAGCGTCGGGGCATCGCTGACGACATCCGGCACACCACTGAATCACCCACTGCTGCCAAGTATTGCCCAATGCGTCGCCCCTGCGGAGAGGACTGGAAAGAAATCAGGAAACCGGCTGAGTCGGGCTGCCGGCCCTGACCGGCTCGACTTCGATGTTGAGGTCGTGGACGGCGCGCACCCTGACCTGCTCGCCCACCTCCAGCGGGACGGAGGAGACGGCGTCCCAGAGTTCGCCGTGGACGAAGACCTTTCCCTGGGGCATAAGCGGGGTGCGGGCCACGCCGATTTCGCCGATCAGTCCCTGCTGGCCGGTGGTCACCTTGCCGCGGCGTGCCTTGATGGCAATCCCCATCAAAAATGTGCTGATCACGCCCAGCGGGACGCTGACCGCGAGCGCGGTCCACAGCCCGACGCGCATTTGCGGGATGGGGCCATCAACCAGCAGCAGCGCGCCCAGGGTGAGGGAGGCAATGCCGGCGATGGCGAGCACACCATGGCTGGTGAATTTGGCCTCCAGGGCGAAAAAGACGAAGGCCAGCAGGATGAGGCCGAGCGCGGCGTAGCGCACGGGCAGGATATTGAGGGCGAAAATGGCGAGCACGACGAAGAAGAAGCCGACCACGCCGGGAATGATGGCGCCTGGATGATTGAACTCCACGTAGAGCGCCAGCAGCCCGATGGCGAGCACCACGAAGGAGATGTTGGGGTCCATCAGGTAGTCGAGGATCTTCTGCTTGAGGGTCATGTCGAAATCGCGCACCGGCTTGCCCGCCAGGTGAAGCGTGACCTTCTCGCCGTCGAAGCGGGTGATGGTGCGGCCGTCGAGCTGCTTGAACAGGGCCTGCTGGCTGGGCGCGACCAGGTCGATGAGATTGTCCTTGAGCGCCTCCTGGTCGGTGAAGGACTTCGACTGGCGAACGGCACTCTCCGCCACCTGGACGTTGCGTCCGCGCTTGCTGACCACGGAGCGCATGAGGGCGGCGGAGTCGTTTTCGATTTTCTCCGCCATGATCTTGTCGGGCTGGCCGCCGACGATGGTGACCGGATGGGCGGCGCCGGTATTGGTGCCGGGGGCCATGGCAGCCACGTCGGCCGATTCCAGGATGAAGAAGCCGGCGGAGGCGGCGCGGGCGCCGCTGGGGGCGACGTAGATGATGACCGGCACGGGCGAGGCGACGATCTGCTGGATGATCTCGCGGGTGGAGGTGGCCAGACCGCCGGGAGTGGAGAGCACGATCAGCACCGCGTCCGCATTCTGCGCCTTGGCGGCGTCCAGGCCGCGCGTGATGTACTCCAGCGTGATGGGGTGGATGGTGTCGTGGACGTTGAGGCGGAGAACCTCGGCGGAGGAGGGAACCGCGACGAGGAGGAGAAGCAGGAAATTTAAGATTGAAGATTTAAGATTTAAGAATGGAAAATCCCGAGCGCGCAGCCGCTGTGGCAGGGCGCCACAGGTGCGGCCCTGTGAGAAATAACCGATGTGATTCTTTGTGGTCACGCGTTGTTCTCAACTTTTTGCTCTTCCAATCTTAAATCTGAAATCTGAAATCTGAAATTCCTCACTTCGCTTTTTCGCCTATCGTGCGCTTCAGCTCCTGCGCGTCCGCATTGTTCGGTTCCATGGCCAGGGCGCGGTCCACGTAATCCCGCGCCGCCTGGCGCTGGTTGGACTTGAGGCCGAGCCGCGCCAGCAGCAGCAGCGCCTCGGTGGAGTTGGGATGGAGGTAGAGCGCGGTTTGCGCCTCCACCAGCGCGCCGCCGGGGTTGGAGTCCTGCATGGCGCGGGCCAGCCCGAGATGGGCGCCGGCATTGGCAGGCTCGAGCTGGACGGCCTCGCGGAAATCCTTTTCCGCCTCGGCCTCGAAGCCCTGCTCCAGGTACTGGCGGCCGCGGTTGACGTGGAACTCGGCGTGGGTGTGGGGATCGGCGCGGGCCAGGCGGCGCTCGGTGGCGTTCTGGATTTCCAGCGCCAGTTGCTGGTAGGAGGTCTCGTTGTAGTCGCGCTTGATGCGCTCCAGCGGAACCTTGACGGGCGCGGCGCCCACCACGGCGCGCACCGCCGCCGGAGTGGCCGCCTGCTGGGAGATGGCGTCGAGCAGCGACTTGGCTTCCGCGTCGGAGGGGCGGAGCGCCAGGGCCAGGCGAAGCTGGCGTGCGGCGGCGCCCGAGTCGCCGGACTTGTAGAGGGCGACGGCGAGGTTGAAGTGGTAATCGGGATCGCTGGGATCGGCGGCGACGGCCTTGTGAAAGTAGTCGAGCTCGGCGGACTGGCCGCGGCGGCCGGCGACCACCCCGAGATTGTTGTAAATCTCGGTGAGCGGAAGGCGGGAGGCGACAAAGCGGAAGGTCTCCTCCGACTTGGCGAAGTCGCCCAGGTAAAAGGCGGAGAGGCCGAGATAGAAGGCGGCCTCGCGTCCGGCGGGATCGGTGCGCGGAACCTGCCCGAACCAGGAGGCGGCCTGCTCGTAGTCGCGCTCGGCGAAGTAGGTGCGCGCCAGTTGCAGGATGGCGAGGGTGTAACCCGGGTTGAGGCGGATGGCCTCGCGAAAATGCTTGATCTTCTGCGCCGGCGGGGTGGCAATCAGGCCGCGGATGTAGTTTTCAAAGGCGTCGAGGCGGATGGGATGGGCGCCGGCCAGGAACTGCGAGCGCGCGGGGACGCGGCCGGGATGAATGAGCCGCAGCAGGTCCCAGGAGAGCGCGGTCTGGATGTCGATGAGCTTGAGCAGCGGGCCGGACTCCACCAGCGGAGGGGAGAGGCGCAGCCGTTTCATATCGAGCAACTGGGCGCGGGCGGTGAAAGTCTGGCCGTCGAAGGTGTAGGCGCCGAGCACGGCGTAGTCGGCGTCCATCTGCTCGGCGACGCGGTAGAGCGTGGCGCGTGAGAGATGGACGGTGGCGGGGATGCCGGCGCGATCGAAGGCGTATTCGCGGTCGGCGCGCGAGACCACGTACAGCGTGGGCGCGGCCAGGCGGCTGCCAAGGATTTCGGGAAAGGATTCCGAGATCCACTCCAGCCCCGGGGCCTTGGAGGTGTTCTCAAAGGGCAGCACCACCAGGGTCTCGATGGGGAGATTGGGAGCGCGCGCCTGGGCGGCAGCGTCCACCGGCAGCAAAAGCAGAAGAAGCAGCGGGAAGATGGGCAACCGGGTCCTCAAGACAGCTTGATTATATCCGGAGCGGCAGGGGATCGACGCAGGGGGGTACCGGCCAGGAAGCGGGGCGACCAGCTACGAGGGGCGATCCAGCTACTCTCGATGGGGATCCAGCTACTCTCGATGGTCGTTCCAGCTACTCTCGATGGGTGATCAGCTACTCTCGATGGGTGATCCAGCAACTCTCGATTTCCCTCGGGAAGGGGCAAACCCGGCCAGAAAGCAGGAGGTCTAACAACCATCGAGACAGTCCCGACATAGACCCGAAACACGAGGAGAAAACATGAGGAAGATCCTGCTTCTGCTAGTTGTGGTCATCTTCGCGGTGGGTATGGCGGTGGCGCAGACCAACAGCGGCTCGACGAGCAGTTCGGGCCAGAACGCGGCCAGCTCCTCGCAGATGCCATCCAGCGCCAGCCAGAACCAGGGCGCAACGACAACCACCACCACGACAACCGACCAGAACAACGCCGCCACCAGCGACCAAACCCAGGGAACGGCCGCCACCAGCGGCAACCTGCCCCAGACCGCATCGCCGCTGCCGCTGCTCGGGTTGTTGGGGTTGGGCTCACTGGGTGTGGGAGCTCTGAGCCGCAAACGGAAATAGCCGTACCTGCGCCGCGGCCTTCATGCCGGGAACCCACGGCACACGACGGATGCGGCAGTTGATTCATAGAAAATTATTGAGGTGGGAGCCAGCCGGCGACCACCTCTTTTTCTATTGGAGTTTCAGATTCAGTGGCTGCCGCTGGCGGTGAGCGTGCCCGAGGCGTGGCTGCGGCACATGGGGGTGGGAATTGCGTATTTGCACTTTGCGGGGCGGTAGGGTTGGCCCATTTCAGACCGCACCGGCAGTGGCGCGCGGGGCCATGAACTGTCGTGCCTGGTGGCGCTAAGTCCTTGTGCTGGTTGCACTTGACCGAAAGACTAAGGAGTTCGTAACCGCCGGTGTTACTTCCGGTCTGCTGTTCCGATTACGCGCGTTACTTGGCCGGGGAGGCCAAGACGGGGTTCAATCGGGAGAGTCGGAGGGCGACACCATGGGCAATGACCGCGAACGGCGGCGAGACGAGGAACCCACCTGGTACGTGCAGATCGATCTGCCGGCCAAGATGGTGAAGGACTTCGGCCAATGGTGGGAAACGGAGGGCTGGTGGAACTTCCGCGCCTGGCATGAACGCAACTGGGAGCCCGAGTCGGAATGGGAGCGATTCATGCGCCGCTTGTGGGGAGACCCGCCAGCGGTCAAACGCGAAGCCCTGTGCGCGGGCAAGCGCGATCCGACTACCTGATCCACATCCATCCAGCCATCCATCCCAAGGCGAGAAGAGGCCGGACTGCGATTCCGGTTGACTTGGGGGAGCCCCTCGGATAAATAGTAAGCGGATACTTACATGTCGACCTCCCAAGTGAGAATACCGGCGGAGGAGCGACGTCAGCAGATTCTGGAACTGGCCACCGAGTTATTCGCCCGCCAGGGGTATCAAGGGACGACAACGCGGGAGATCGCGCAGAAGGCGCACGTCAACGAGGCGATCATCTTCCGTCATTTTCCGACCAAGGAAGAGTTGTACTGGGCGGTGATCGAGAACCAGATCCGGATGCGCGCGGGACGGCAGGGACTGGAATCGACGCTGTCGTCAGAGGGCACGGACCGCGAGAAGCTGACCGCCGTGGCCGAGGTGTTGCTGAATCGCGATGTGACCCTGTCGCGATTGCTGCTGTACAGCGCGCTGGAAAACCACGAACTGTCCCACCGCTTTTTCCGCACGCACGTGATGCAATACGTGGAGCTGCTCTCGGAGTTCATCCGCGGGGGGATCGCCGCGGGGCGCTTCCGCGAGGTGGACCCGCTGCTGGCGGCGCGGGGCTTCCTGGGAATGGTGATTTATCATTTCCAGATACAGGAGTTGTTCGGCGGCAAACGCGTGCAGACCTTCGATACGCACCAGGTGAGCGAAACGCTGGTGGAGTTGTGGCTGCGGGGAGTGGAGAGGAACTGAGGAATTTAAGATTTGAGATTAGCGGTTGTGCGAGCTGCGGATTGAAACATTGGTTTGCAGCATGCCGCGTCAAGGTGCGCTTCGGCGGCCTCGCGAGTACAAGCAAACGCGCGTTCCTTCGACTCGGCCTGCGGCCTCGCTTCAGGATGACAGGGAATTCAAGATTGGTATTGGATGACAAATATTCAGGACGTTAGGGATTCAGGTCAGGAAAGTTCATCTTTATGGATTCTGCATTGATGGATGGTTATTTTCGGCGCACCGCGCTGCTGCTGGTGGCAGCGGCGGCGGTGGTGGTGATGGCTGGATGCGGCAGGACCAAGGCCGGACCGCCGGCGGAGACGGCGGCGCCGGTGGTGGTGGCGTCGGCGGCGGCACGCGATGTTCCGGTGCAGGTGCGGGCGGTCGGCACGGTGGAGGCGTACAGCAACGTGCAGGTGAAGTCGATGATCGCGGGGGAGATCACGCGGCTGGGGTTCACCGAGGGCCAGGACGTGCGGCGGGGCGCTCTGCTGTTCGTGATCGATCCGCGGCCCTACCAGGCGGCGCTGGCGCAGGCACAGAGCAACCTGGCGCGCGACGTGGCGCAGGAGGCGAATGCGCGGGCGCAGGCAGCGCGCTACCAGGCGCTGTTCCAAGAGGGGGTGGTGTCGCGGGAGCAGCACGACCAGATGGTGACCTCGGCCGACGCGCTTACCCAGGCGGTGCAGGCGGACCGGGCGGCGGTGGAGACGGCGAAGGTGAGCCTGACCTATACCAACATCAATTCGCCCATCGACGGACGCACCGGCAACCTGATGGTGCACGGGGGCAACGTGGTCAAGGCCAACGATATTCCGCTGATCACCATCAACCAGATCGAGCCCATTTACGCGACCTTCTCGGTGTCGGAGATATACCTGCCGGAGATCAAGAGGACGCAGGCCAAGCGCAAGCTGGCGGTGACCGTGCGGGTGCCGAACGAGCCGGCGCCGGCGGAAGGGGTGCTGACCTTCATCGACAACACGGTGGACCCGGCGACGGGAATGATCAAGCTGAAGGCGACGTTCGCCAACCGCGACCGGCGGCTGTGGCCGGGGCAGTTCGCCGACGTGAGCCTGATGCTGGCGACGGACAAGAACGCGGTGGTGGTGCCGAGCGCGGCCGTGCAGACGGGACAGGAAGGGCAGTACGTGTACGTGGTGAAGGCGGACAACACGGCGGAGCTGCGCCCGGTGAAGGTGTCGCGGATCGTGGGCAGCGAATCGGTGATCAGCAGCGGAGTGCAGGCGGGAGACAAGGTGGTCACCGACGGGCAGGTGCGGCTGACTCCGGGCAGGAAAGTGGCGGTGACCAAGCCGGCCAATTCGGCCACCAACGCGGAGGCGGTAACGGCGCCGGCGACCAGCCCCGCGCGGACCAGGACGGCGCGGGCCAGGGAAACGCGGACCCGGCAAGGTAGCGGACTGTGAACATCGCAGAGCTGTTCATCCGCCGGCCGGTCATGACCACGCTGGTCATGGTGGCCATCCTGTTGTTCGGCATCGTGGCCTATCGCGAGCTGCCGGTCAGCGACCTGCCGAACGTCGATTTCCCCACCATCCAGGTGAACGCGCAGTTGCCGGGCGCCAGCCCGGACACCATGGCGTCGGCGGTGGCGACGCCGCTGGAGAGGCAGTTCTCCACCATCGCCGGCCTCGACTCGATGACCTCGACCAACTCGCTGGGTCGACCGCGATCACCCTGCAGTTCAGCCTGAGCCGCAACATCGACGCCGCCGCGCAGGACGTGCAGGCGGCGATCGCCAAGGCGGCACGGGCAGCTGCCGCCGGACATGCCGACCCGCCCTCCTACCAGAAGGTGAACCCGGCGGACCAGCCGGTCCTCTACCTGGCGCTGAGCTCGCCGACGCTGCCGCTTTCCGACGTGGACGAATACGCCGAGACGATGATGGCGCAGCGCATCTCGATGGTCAGCGGCGTGGCCCAGGTGCAGGTGTTCGGCTCGCAGAAATATGCGGTGCGCGTGCAGGTCGACCCGCGCGACGCTGGCCACGCGCGGCATCGGCATCGACGAGGTCGTCGCAGGCGATCGCAGACGGCAACGTCAACCTGCCCACGGGCACGCTGTGGGGCAGCCATCAGGCGTTCACGGTGCAGGCCACCGGGCAGCTGATCGACGGCCGGCCGCTACCGGCCGCTGATCGTCGCCTATCGCAACGGCATCGCCGGTGCGGCTGGAGGACGTGGGCGACGTCATCGACAGCGTGGAGAACGACAAGGTCGCCAGTTGGTTCAACGACGACGCGCGCCGGTCGTGCTGGCCATCCAGCGCCAGCCCGGCACCAACACCGTCGAGGTGGTGGACGGCATCAAGGCAGCTGCTGCCGCCAGTTCCAGCGCGCAGATGCCGGCCTCGGTCAACCTCGACATTCTGTACGACCGCTCGCAATCGATCCGCGATTCGGTCAACGACGTGAAGTTCACGCTGGTGCTGACGCTCGTGCCTGGTGATCCTGGTGATCTTCCTGTTCCTGCGCAATGCTGTCGGCCACGATGATTCCCAGCCTGGCGCTGCCGATGTCGATCATCGGCACGTTCGCGGTGATGTACCTGCTGGACTACAGCGTCGACAATCTGTCGCTGATGGCGCTGACGCTCTCGGTCGGCTTCGTGGTGGACGACGCCATCGTCATGCTGGAGAACATCGTCCGCCACATGGAGATGGGCGAAGAGCCCGATGGAGGCGGCGCTGAAGGGCTCGCGCGAGATCGGCTTCACCATCCTCTCCATGACGCTGTCGCTGGCCGCGGTGTTCATCCCGGTGCTGTTCATGGGCGGGATCGTGGGGCGGCTGCTGCACGAGTTCGCCGTGACCATCGGCGTGGCGATTCTGGTCTCGGGCATCGTCTCGCTGACCCTGACGCCGATGCTGTGCAGCCGTTTCCTGCAGCCGCACGCACGAGGCGAAGCACGGCACGCTGTTCACATGTGTCTGGAGCGCTTCTTCGACGGCATGCTGCGAGTTCTACGACCGGACCCTGCAGGTGGTGCTGCGGCACCGCTTCGCGACCCTGCTGGTCTCGTTCGTCATCGTTGGCGCACCGGTCTAGCTGTTCGATCATCATTCCGAAGGGCTTTCTGCCGAGCGAGGACACAGGGCCAGATCTTCGCCATCACCGAGGCGGCGCAGGGCATCTCGTTCGACGACATGGTGCGGCCACCAGACAGGCGGTGGCGGACGTCATCGCCAAGGATCCCAACGTCGAGGACGTCATGCTTTTCCGGCATCGGCGGCGGCGCCAGCCTCGGCCGGCAATCATGGGCCGCATCTTCGTCCACCTCAAGCCGCGCTCGAGCGCAGATGAGCGTCGACGAGATCATCGAGGAACTGGCGCCCAAGCTGGCGCAGATCCCGGGCATCCAGGTGTTCATGCAGAATCCGCCGCCCATCCGCATCGGCGGCCAGCTCACCAAGAGCCTGTACCAGTTCACGCTGCAGAGCCCCGACACCAAAGAGCTGTACCACTACGCGCCGCAAGCTGGAAGCGAGCATGCGCGAGCTGCCCGGCTTGCAGGACGTCACCACCGACCTGCAGATCTACAATCCGCAGGTCGACGTCGAGATCGACCGCGACAAGGCCTCGGCGCTGGGCGTGTCGGCGCGCACAGATCGAAGACGCTCTGTTCTCCGCCTACGGCTCGCGGCAGGTTTCGACCATCTACGCGCCCAATAACGAATACCGGGTGATCCTGGAATTGAAGCCGCGAGTACCAGCGCGACCCGGCGGCGCTGTCGATGCTCTACATCCGCTCAGCGACCAGAACGAGCTGGTGCCGCATCGATGCTCGGTGGCGCATCTGACGCGCAGCATCGGCCCGCTGACCGTCAATCACGCCGGGCCAGTTGCCGGCCGTGACGGTTTCGTTCAACCTGAAGCCGGGCGTCGCCCTGGGCGAGGCCGTGGACGCGGTCAACGACGTCGCCGCGCGAAGTGCTGCCGCCGACGCATCACCACCAGTTTCCAGGGCACGGCGCAGGCGTTCCAGGAATCGTTCAAAGGCCTGTGGCGTGCTGCTGGTGATGGCGATCCTGGTGATCTACATCGTGCTCGGCATTCTGTACGAGAGCTTCATTCATCCGCTGACGATTCTCTCCGGACTGCCCTCGGCGGGTTTGGGCGCGCTGGTCACGCTGCTGATCTTCCACCTCGACCTGAACCTTTACGGCTTCGTCGGCATCATCATGCTGGTCGGCATCGTCAAGAAGAACGCCATCATGATGATCGACTTCGCGCTCGAGGCGCGAGCGCAAGCAGGGCAAGAGCCGCGCTGGACGCGATCTACGAAGGCTGCCTGGTGCGCTTCCGGCCGATCATGATGACCACGATGGCGGCGCTGATGGGCACGCTGCCGATCGCCCTCGGCTTCGGCGCCGGCGCCGAGGCGCGCCGGCCGCTGGGCCTGGCCGTGGTCGGCGGGCTGATGTTCTCGCAGCTGCTGACGCTCTACATCACGCCGGTGTACTACATCTACATGGAGCAGGCGCAGCAATGGTGGCGGAGCAAGAGGAAGAAGCGGCGCCAGGAGCCGGAGATCGAGCCCCAACGGCAGGAACCGATCATGGCGGATTGAGAAAAGCAGCAATTAGCAAGGCTCTTAGGAAGTTAAGCGGCCTGTCAGAGGGTCCTTTCGGAGCTGATCCAAGAGGACGCGGTAGAGATTATCACGGCGATGATTGAAGCGAAATTCGGTTTCCTTTAAGTGAAGAACAAAGGTGTGAGCGGGGATGCCGTTGAACTTGGCCAGGCGTCGTTTGGCGAAGCTCCAAAAGCTCTCGATACCGTTGACATGGTTCTTGCGCACCGCAAACTGATGGGCCTCGTGATTGACCCGGAGATGTTTCTGATAGCCCATATCGACCAGGCCGTCGTAGCCGGACCAGCCGTCGGAGTGGATGACCGACTCCAGGCTGATACGGCCCAAAATGGCCTTCCGCAGCGTCTTTCGCCGGCAGTCGGGGACGATCTGGGTATAGACATAGCCATGGCGCTGGAAGATACCAAAGACGATCGTCTTGCCTCCCGCACCACGGCCGCGTTTACCTCGAACTCGGCGCGGCCCGAAATAGCTCTCATCGACTTCCACTTCTCCCGCGAGCGGGTTTTGCGCTTCGCACCAACGGGCGATCTGGCGCCGCAATTTGAGGTAAACCGTGTTCACCGAACGCACCGAAAGACCGGTGATGGCCGCGGCTTCGCTGGCCGTGAGATCCAAAGCGAAAACGCGAAGCAAGTGCCGAAAAAGCTTCTCCGAAATATGGGAACGGACGTAGTACTTGTTTTTGCCCGTAGACATTGGCGATCCGTCATTCTACAGGCCACTTAACTTCCTAAGAGCCTTAGCAATTAGCCATTAGCGATTAGCCCCTTGGCGCCGCGTTCAAGGGGCTGACTTTTGTGAACAGGGCTGATTTTTGTGAACGGGGAGTCTGTCCTAAGTTGTCATTCCGAGCGAAGCGAGGAATCTGGGTTCTTCTTGACTTGGTCAGGACACTTCTTTCGCAGACTTCAATAAAGTCCCCGTATTAGTGAGCCTTGCACAATAGAGTGACACTTTGTACCTGTGTCATCCCGAGCGCAGCGAGGGACCTGCTTTTCGCCAATCGCTAATCGCTAATATTGGCAATTAGCAATTAGCCATTAGCAGTTAGCCCCTTGAGCGCGGCGTTCAAGGGGCTGATTTTTGTGAACAGGGCTGATTTTTGTGAACGGGGAGTTCTGTCCTAAGTTGTCATTCCGAGCGAAGCGAGGAATCTGGGTTTTTCTTGACTTGGTCAGGACACTTCTTTCGCAGACTTCACTAAAGTCCGTGAGCCTTGCACAATAGAGTGACACTTTGTACCCGAGCGCAGCGAGGGACCTGCTAATCGCTAATTGCTAATCGCTAATTGCTAACCGCTCACTTTGCCCTTTCGTACTGCTTCGGCCAGGGCGCGTCCTTGCCCAAGGCGCGGGCGGCGAGCAGGGGGAAATAGGGCTCGCGCAGAAACTGGCGGGCGATGACGATCAGGTCGGCCTGGCCGGTGCGCACGATGGTGTCGGCCTGCTGTGGGGAAGTGATCATGCCGACGGTGGCGGTGGCGATCTGCGCTTCGCGGCGGATGCGCTCGGCGAACGCGGTCTGGTAGCCGGGGCCGGTGGGGATGCGGATGCCGGGCGCGATGCCGCCGCTGGAGCAGTCGATGAGATCGGCGCCCAGCGGCTTGAGACGGCGCGCCAACTCCACCGCCTGCTCGATGTCCCAGGCGCCCTCGGTCCAGTCGGTGCAGGAGATGCGCACGAACAGCGGCTTGTCTTCGGGCCAGACGCCGCGCACCGCGGTGACCACTTCGCACAACAGGCGGATGCGATTGTCGAAGGAGCCGCCATAGGCGTCGGTGCGCCGGTTGGACAGCGGCGAGAGGAAGGAATGCAGCAGGTAGCCGTGGGCGGAGTGGAGTTCGAGCACATCGAAAGCGGCGGCCAGGGCGCGCTTGGCGGAGGTGGCAAAGGCGGCGACCACGGCGCGGATGTCGGATTCGTCCATCGCCTTGGGCGTCTGGTAGCCCTCGCCGAAGGGCACGGCGCTGGGCGCCAGGATGGGATGCCAGCCGCGATGATCGGGGCCGAGAGGCTTGCCGCCGCGCCAGGGAGCGTCGGTGGAGGCCTTGCGTCCGGCGTGCGCCAATTGCATGCCGGCCAGCGCCGTCTGCTGGTGAAGGAAGGCGACGATGCGGGAAAGAAATTCGACGTGCTCGTCCTGATAGATGCCGAGGTCGTCGGGGCTGATGCGGCCGCCGGCAGTGACGGCGGAGGCTTCGGTGAAGACCAGGGCGGCGCCGCCCACGGCGCGGCTGCCCAGGTGGACGAAGTGCCAGTCGTTGGCAAAGCCGTCGCGGCTGGAATACTGGCACATGGGAGAGACCACCAGGCGGTTGCGGAAGATGGCTCGACGCAAGGTGAGCGGCGCAAACAGGTCGGACATGGGAAGCATTGTAAATTGGGAAACTGCCGAAGCGCGGAGCTGCCGCATTGAAAAATGGCGGCGAAGTTTCAATCGGGGCGCTTGTGCATTTTAAGAAAATACCGCGCAGGTCCAATTGCGCAGTTACCCCGATCCGGCGCGGGGTGCGGAAGGTCATTTCGGCCAGTAAGCCAAATCGGGAAGGCATCCCCGGAGGTCGTCGCGGTAAGCGGCCCTTCGCCCGGCCAGTTGGAGTAAATTAGTCTAAGCGGGGCGCGAATCCTGCGGCTGGGGATGATTCCCATGCAAGCGCGGACAATCAGCTTTGAGCGCGATTGCCTCAACTGCGCTATTTCTGCCAATCCATGTGTGTTTTGCGGACCTCTGATCCGCGTTGCCGCGGGTATTTCGGCCGCCAGCTACGTCTGCAGGCCACCGCAGGAGGTGACTGCCATGCGCGAGCAGCGCAAGAAAATCCTTGTCGTGGACAATGACGAATCGGTACTGATCGCCCTGGAACGGGCACTGGAGGAAGAAGGATACGAAACCACTACCGCCTGGGACCTGACCGAGGGAGTGAAGCTGTTGAATGCGGAGAAGTACGACGTGCTGCTGGTGGGCGATCACCCGCCGGATGTGAACTGCGAGCGCCTGCTGAAGGCGTTGCGCAAGAACAGCGTGTGGATGCCGTGCGTGGTGATGCACTCGGAGGAGCGGCATCCGTTTTCCGTGCCCTACCTGGAATATCTGGGCGCGCACGGCGTCGCCTGCAAATGGAACGATAAGGAGGTGCTGGACGAGGTCCGCAAGTGTTTCCACGCGGCTTATCACGCGGTCGCCTGAGGCGGGTTGCGTTCCGGCCGCGTGTCACGAGAGGATGAAAAAGGAAAGGGCACGGAGTGGATCCGTGCCCTTCATATTTCTCGACACCGGCAATTCGCCTAGCGGTTGCTGGGGGCGTTGGCGCGGGCGCTGTTGCGCTCGGCGATGGTGCGGCGCGCGTTGTCGGCCAGCTCCTTGGCCCGGGGGAGCAACTCGATCGCCTTCTGCACCTGGGGATCGGCTTCGGCGCGCACCTTCAGGCCCTCGGTCTGGCCGAACTCGTCGATGAAGATTTCGCTCTTGATGTTGGCGCGCAGCCAATCCTGGATGGGCGCCAGCTCGGCTTCCGTCCAGGGAATTTTCTGGTCGGTGAGGAAGGAGCGGAAGTCCATCATCACCTGGTCATCCATCTGGAAGCTCTTGGAGACGCGGCGGGTGATGAGGTAGTGCTTGGCGAAATTGAAGAAGGCGTAATGCTGGAGCAAGGTGTCCTGGAAGTGATTGCTCTTGGTGGCGGGCACCTTGACGTCGGGAGTGATGCCGCCGCCGCCGTACACCGGGCGGCCACTGTCGGTCATTTTGACTTCGCGATTGGGGCTGTCGCCGTTGTCGTCCTCGCGATTGTAGTAGTAGTCGTAGAGGGAGATGCCGGTATAGTCGCGCTGGATGAGCCGGCCGCTGGGCGTGTAGTAGCGGGCGGTGGTGAGCGCCAGGCCGGTGTTCTCCGAGAGCGGATAGACGGTCTGCACCAGGCCCTTGCCGAAGGTGTTCTCGCCGACGACCAGGCCGCGGTCATGGTCCTGGATGGCGCCGGCGACGATCTCGGCGGCCGAGGCGGTGCCGCGGTTTACCAGCACCACGATGGGATAATTCCGCCCGCCGTTGCCGTGGCTGGCCTTATAGACTTTTTCCGGCGAGGAGCGGCCGCGATGGGAAACGATGACCTTGCCCTTGGCCAGGAACTTGTCGGCCACGCCCACGCCTTCGCTCAACAGGCCGCCGGGGTTCTGGCGGAGATCGAGGATGAGGCCCTTGATGTCGCCGAATTGATCGAGCGCATCCTGGACCTCCTTGTCGGTGGTCTCCTGGAAGCCGGTGACGTGGATATAGCCGATGCCGGGACGGATGAGGAAATGCAGGTCCACGCTATAGCGGGGAATCTCATCGCGGGTGACGGTAAACTCCATGGGCTTGGGCGCGCCCTCGCGCAGGATGGTGATGCGCACCTGGGTGCCCTTGGGCCCCTTGAGCAGGTCGGCGACTTCGCTGGTGCTGAGATTGTCGGTGGGCTTGCCGTCCACGGCGGCGATGACGTCGCCGGGGTGAATGCCGACCTTGTAGGCCGGAGTGCCGACAAAGGGCATGATGACGATGACCTTGTTGTTGCGCGGTCCCACCTGCATGCCGACGCCGTAATACTTGCCGCGCTGCTCCTCGCGCAGCAGCGAGTAGGACTTGGGATCGAAGAAGTTGGAGTGCGGATCCAGCACCCGCAACATGCCGGGAATGGCGCCGTTATAGATGGCCTTGTCGGGATTGACCGGCTCGGCGTAGTTCTGCTCCACCAGGTCGTAGACGCGGGAGAAGGCGCGCAGGCTGTCGCGCACGTCGGAGTCGGAGGAGACGGGCGTGGTGGTTACACGCTGGCCAAACAGCGCGCCCAGAAAGCCGCAGCCCAGAATGACTAGAACAACCAGGAAAAGGGAACGGCGAGTACCACGGAGCATGTCGGTTCAAGTCCTTACGGTGCCGGGAAAAAGTAGGGGCTGACCCTCACCGTGAGCTGCTGAAAGTATAGCATGGGTTTCCGGGCCAAAAGTGAGAGGGGGCTGACAGGGCCAGAATATTATCAACTGGTAAACCTTAGACGGTACCCCACCCCATCCCCCGTGCCTGTAATGGAATCAGCAAGTTACGCACGGTATACCGTGGGGATACCGTCGGTTACCGTGGAGACCGAACGAGATCCTTCGGCCTGCGGCCTCAGGATTTCGGCAGCAGGCTCCCGTTCGGCTCCGCCTCGCTCACGCCTGCTAAGCGCCTCAACTTGCGACCGAGTTTTCTGGAAAACCGAAGATATTGTGTTGTCAAAGAGCGATAACCACATCAACCACAAGATATAGGGCCGCAAGAAGGTCGCCCTCCCTGCGGCCCTGATGTAGCGCCGGACTAGCCAGCTACGTACATTGTAAGCAATTGGTAAGGCTCTTAGGAAGTTAAGTGGCCTGTAGAATGACGGATCGCCAATGTCTACGGGCAAAA
The DNA here is from genome assembly GCA_963740615.1 of Terriglobia bacterium. Lineage (GTDB taxonomy): Bacteria > Acidobacteriota > Terriglobia > Terriglobales > Acidobacteriaceae > JAIQGF01. The sequence continues at coordinate 361,240 of CAVUEZ010000007.1, read as the reverse complement.
ACAAGTACTACGTCCGTTCCCATATTTCGGAGAAGCTTTTTCGGCACTTGCTTCGCGTTTTCGCTTTGGATCTCACGGCCAGCGAAGCCGCGGCCATCACCGGTCTTTCGGTGCGTTCGGTGAACACGGTTTACCTCAAATTGCGGCGCCAGATCGCCCGTTGGTGCGAAGCGCAAAACCCGCTCGCGGGAGAAGTGGAAGTCGATGAGAGCTATTTCGGGCCGCGCCGAGTTCGAGGTAAACGCGGCCGTGGTGCGGGAGGCAAGACGATCGTCTTTGGTATCTTCCAGCGCCATGGCTATGTCTATACCCAGATCGTCCCCGACTGCCGGCGAAAGACGCTGCGGAAGGCCATTTTGGGCCGTATCAGCCTGGAGTCGGTCATCCACTCCGACGGCTGGTCCGGCTACGACGGCCTGGTCGATATGGGCTATCAGAAACATCTCCGGGTCAATCACGAGGCCCATCAGTTTGCGGTGCGCAAGAACCATGTCAACGGTATCGAGAGCTTTTGGAGCTTCGCCAAACGACGCCTGGCCAAGTTCAACGGCATCCCCGCTCACACCTTTGTTCTTCACTTAAAGGAAACCGAATTTCGCTTCAATCATCGCCGTGATAATCTCTACCGCGTCCTCTTGGATCAGCTCCGAAAGGACCCTCTGACAGGCCGCTTAACTTCCTAAGAGCCTTGGTAAATGGTGTCAAGGCACGATGGTAAGCGGTGGTGGTTACCCGGGAGTTGGCGGGGAGCAATTGGCGGTCTTCGGTCGTTCAGAGCCGTCGATGGTCGATGGCCGATGGTCGATGGCGAAGGAAGCGCCGTGGTGGGTTGGTCACCAATCGCCGGCTCCAGGAAAAGCGGACCGCACCCTATGGTTGTTGAGAGTCGGCAACATTTACCACATTTGCCAACCCCGGGCGGATATGGGGTACCGTCTCGCTCAGCAAGTAGCGCGCGGATGAGATACTCGGCGGCCGACATCCCCACTCAAGCAAACCCGGCTTGAGTGGGCCACCCGTCCTTCTAAGAAAGGAACCGGGTATCTGCCTACTTCTTCCTTCGCGGTACCTTCTGCACGGGCTGAACATACAACGGAACCGGCGCCTCGTCGAGACTTCCCCAGAACCAGTTTACCTGATGTTCAGCCTGCGCTTTACTTGGTTTCGTGCTTGGGAAAACAAGCACGGTATAGAACGTCGGGCTCTCGTTCGCGACATAGAACAGAACGTCCAAGCCGGTAACATTATCAAGCGTTGTCCGCTGAAGTTTATCCTTCGCTAATTCTTTATTCGGGAAACCCTCGACTATTCCGCCCTCACTAGAAATGCCCTCCAAGAGGCTGATTGCACGTCCCGGAAACTGCAGCTTTAGCTGTGATACGGTCGGAGGGATTGTAAACCGCGGAAACCGCAGTTTTAGGAAATTGAACTTCGCAGTGCGGAGCTTCTTGTTGTAAAAGTGAAGCGTCTTCCCTTCCAGTTTCCACTCGTACTCAGGAGCTTGCTTCACCAGCTCATTGAGAGAGTCTGGTGTCATGAGTGTTTTCTCGCCAACATGGATGTTGGGCAGAGGCTGCGCAAGTTCAGCGATCAGCGGCACATGTGATAAGCGAGCCGTCTCCACTAATGCGGTCGGCAAGTCTGACGGCATAGGTCCATACTGCTGCTGGGACATGCCTTGAAGGCCGCCCAGCAGGCAAGGTGCAGACATGAGCCAGGCAATAAATAGCAATACTCTAAGAGTTCTTACCATTACGGCACTCCTGTGGGCGGGCCAGCCCACCTATCGATCGGGCGCCTGTTGACGGTTGTTTGGCTTATCGAGATCATTGCCCGAAGGATAACGCGGCGGATGTGGGGTTCGGAATGGCTCAGTGAGCATGACAACGGGCGTGAGCACCAGGGTCCACGCAAGCCAACTAAAAAACAGAACTCGCGGGAAATACATGCTGGACATGCGCCACTCCAATCCTGGCGACGGCCCGTCGACGATGATACGTCCGGGCCAGGTCACCAGGTACAGGAATGCCGGCGGTCCCAAAGCTGCGACAGCGATTGCGCCGAGCACCACGATAAGAGCCCAGACGGCTGCCCGGACGAAAGTACGAAGTGCTCGAACCCAAACCGGCCGCACGGCGTTGAGACTACGACCCGAGTGTTCGCGTTTGTCGTTCAACGACGCTCAATCTCCTCAAGAGCCTGCGCAGCGGCCCGCCGAATTTCTACAGCATGCGTTTCCGTATCCTCTTCAGTCGTGGGGGTGCTTGAGGATATCTTGCGCAGTTCCGGAGCGGCTTGTCGAATTGCATCAGGGCCCATTCGACGCAATGCTTGGACAGCGGTTAAGCGAATGCTGGGGTCGGGATCGTGAAGCGAACTGATCACAATGCCGACGAGACGCTGATCTTTAGCGTGCGAGTTTCCCAGGCCGTTCAGTACTGCTTGCTTCGATTCGGCGTCCAACGGCCGCGACCAGAACTCTTGGATGGCCAGGATAACTGCACTGTCTGTAGGGGCTATGCCTGCCAACGAGCCAACTGCCGCAGCTTGCATGCGAAGATCGCGGTCGGTCCGTCCCAAGAACACTAGCAGAGGAGGAACGGCCTCCGGTGGCGGCTTCGGATGGAGCATGGTGAGCATTATGCCCGTGCTACGTTGTAGCCGCTCATCTGAGGCACTGTTCAGGACCGCTCCTATTGCGTTCAGGTGCTGTCCCAACAGCGTTGCACTGTCGGCTCGCAGAGCGACGTCGAGCAGCACCTGTGCGGCGCAAATTCGGTCTTCCTCACCCCCATTTGAGAGGGTGCTCACGATTCTGGGAAGTGCGGCAGAGATCGTGTCGGCCGATTTGCTGCCAATCCAGTCAGCGAGCTGCTTGCTGTCCAGCGCGATGAGCTTCATTTGGTCCGGCGTAACCTGACGAGAGCATCCCTGATGCGCTTTAAGGGTTTCCACAAGGGCGTCAAGCGAGTTGCTCTGGGTTGGTAAGTACGCTTGCGCGGTGAAGGACTGTGGTCCCAGAATGACAGCCGCAACCAGCAATCCACGCGCTGTGGTGATCTTGATGTGCATGGTCAGGCCTTCCTCAGTAATACGGCTGAACTTGGATCGGCCCAACCGATCCGGTGACGTGCGGAAGAGCATGGCTGAGACAAAGCGTAATGTAACTGGTGCTGTTGTCGCCTGGGGTGTAAGTGAAGATCGGGTTTCCGTTCACTTTCACCTGATGTGACGGATAGCAAGTGAAATCGTACGTTACGCTACTGGTCATGATACTTGGATTGTTTGTGTTGATTGTTGTTGTTTCATTCCATTGGATATCGAACCATTGATATTCCAAGGGATCCGCGGCACTTCCATAAAATTGCAGCTGGCCCTGGTGGGAGGCCGGAAACGCAGTGTTACGCTGAAATCCGCTTGGACTTGCATTTCCCGAATCGTTGTAAAGGTAACAGTCGCCCCCGCTACCATCTTCGTCCGCATTGGACAATGTAACCCCATTGGCGGGCGAACCATAACCATAGTTTTTCGTCTCCGTCGTGGAAGGATCGAATCCGTATGCCTGCTGCGTGTCAGGGACGAGCGTCATGAACTCCCTCGTTCGATAGGTGCCCCTGTTCGCATCACCGCGGTACATCAGGAAATACCCTGCCCCGCCATAGAAGCAGATGCTGGGTGAGAACACGTGATCAACAGGAATGTAAGAGCTGTATTCAATGTCAAATTTCGGTGCGAGAATATTGATGTCCCCCGTTGCCGGGGTGGTTATGAATGGGCATTTGTAAAAGCCGACCAAGTTGCGGATGTTGGCATTGGCGTTGGAGAAAGTGCTGCCCGGGGCCACGGCCGACACCCAGGGGCCGGACAGGGTAGCGATGCTGTTATTGCTGCTGGCCCAGGCGGTGGCGATGGACGTGAAGTCGGTTTGCTGGTCGGTGCAGGTGCTGTAGGCAAAGTAAGCCACCGGCCCGGGCGAGGCGCCAACGTGAGTGGTGAAACCGGGGATGTACGGCCAGTCATAGGCGCAGCAGAGAGCGCAGCCGTAGGTGACGAATCCGTTGCGGCGGTCCACCTGGAGCTTGCCTTCATACAGGTATCCGACGGCGCGGTCGTCCAGATCGTTGAGTTCGTAGGAGCCCGTGGTGGTACCCGGCGGGATGGTGTGCCCGTTCGCGTCCGGGACTTGCGACGTGATAATTTTGCCCACGTCAACGGTAATGGCCTGTTGGGGCTGCAGGGGTTGCGGGGCAAGCTCGTATTTCCCCGCGCCACCATTGTAGTAAAGGATAACCCCAACGCGGGTCGGTTTAGTTCCCGCGTTGCCGCTAATTGCCAAGGAAACTCTGATTAAGCGGTAACAGATCCGTCAGCGGCTAAAGAGGCTGCGGAAAAACTCTGTCTCGCACGCGATTTGGGAATCCAGGGGCTAAAGCCCCATCGTTTTTTCAATCATTTACGGCACGACTGAAGTCGTGCCCTGACACAAAGACGGCCTGCAATCGAGTTTTTCCGCAGCCTGTAAAGCCGCCCTCATTTTGCGGCATTTACGGACGGCCTGAAGGCCGTCCCCTTCAAAGACCGGAGTTGATCAGAGCTTCCCTAACCGCTAATCGCTAATTGCTATGGCTCTTAGGAAGTTAAGTGGCCTGTAGAATGACGGATCGCCAATGTCTACGGGCAAAAACAAGTACTACGTCCGTTCCCATATTTCGGAGAAGCTTTTTCGGCACTTGCTTCGCGTTTTCGCTTTGGATCTCACGGCCAGCGAAGCCGCGGCCATCACCGGTCTTTCGGTGCGTTCGGTGAACACGGTTTACCTCAAATTGCGGCGCCAGATCGCCCGTTGGTGCGAAGCGCAAAACCCGCTCGCGGGAGAAGTGGAAGTCGATGAGAGCTATTTCGGGCCGCGCCGAGTTCGAGGTAAACGCGGCCGTGGTGCGGGAGGCAAGACGATCGTCTTTGGTATCTTCCAGCGCCATGGCTATGTCTATACCCAGATCGTCCCCGACTGCCGGCGAAAGACGCTGCGGAAGGCCATTTTGGGCCGTATCAGCCTGGAGTCGGTCATCCACTCCGACGGCTGGTCCGGCTACGACGGCCTGGTCGATATGGGCTATCAGAAACATCTCCGGGTCAATCACGAGGCCCATCAGTTTGCGGTGCGCAAGAACCATGTCAACGGTATCGAGAGCTTTTGGAGCTTCGCCAAACGACGCCTGGCCAAGTTCAACGGCATCCCCGCTCACACCTTTGTTCTTCACTTAAAGGAAACCGAATTTCGCTTCAATCATCGCCGTGATAATCTCTACCGCGTCCTCTTGGATCAGCTCCGAAAGGACCCTCTGACAGGCCACTTAACTTCCTAAGAGCCTTGCTATTTTGCCCGCAAGAATCGGTTCCTCGGCCCCTCGTATGGAGAGGATCCCAACCACATCGGCCCGGCGGAATTCCGGCCGGCGGATAGACCCGCATAGACCGGCACCAGCGGAGGCATTATCATAGAGACATGAATCTGGGCTTCCCGGAGATGCTTTTCATTTTTCTGCTGGCCCTGCTGATCTTCGGGCCGCGGAAGCTGCCGGAGATCGGGCGGCAGATTGGGAAAGCGATGGCGGAATTCAAGCGCGCCAGCAACGAGTTCAAGGCGCAGATTGAAACCGAGATGCGCAACCTGGAGCTGGAAGAAGCCGCCAAGCGGGAGCCCACACCGCAGATTTTGCCGCCGGAAGGAAGCGTGGCGAACACGGCGCCAGTGAGCGCGCCGGTGGCCGTTCCCGAACCCCCGCAGGCGGCGAAGGCAGCCGATGTCTGAGTTGAATCCCGCCGCCGCGGCCCGCAAGGCGGTTTCCGAACACATGGGGAGCATGAGCTTCCTCGAGCACCTGGAGGAGCTGCGCCGGCGCATCATCTGGTCGCTGGTGTTCATCGCCGCCGGTTTCGGGCTGTGCTTCGGCTACGCCGCGAAAATCTACGGCTACATGCAGGTGCCGATCATGGCGGCGCTGCACAACCACCACCTGGATGAGAAGCTGGTCTACCTGAATCCCACCGAGCCCTTCAACATGTACCTGAAGGTGGGGCTGCTGGCGGGCCTTTTCGTGGCCTCGCCGCTGGTGCTCTACCAGGTGTGGGCGTTCATCGCGCCGGGCCTGTACCGGCACGAACGCCGTTACGTCATACCCTTCATGTTTTCCACGGTGGTGCTGTTCCTGGCGGGCGGATTTTTCGGCTATCGCATTGTCTATCCGGCGGCGCTGGACTTCCTGATCGGCTACGGCGCGCAATTCCAGCCGATGATCACGATCGGCGAATATACGGACCTGTTCCTGACGATCATCCTCGGGCTGGGAGTCATCTTCGAGATGCCGATCCTGGTGTTTTTCCTGTCGCTGATGGGGATTGTCAGCGCGGGATGGATGTGGCGCAACCTGCGCTATTCGATCCTGGTGATCTTCATTATCGCCGCCGTCATCACCCCGACCACCGACATCATGAACATGTGCATCTTTGCCGCGCCGATGATCGCGCTCTACCTGCTCAGCATCTTCCTTGCCTGGCTGGTAAGCCCGGCGCGGCGGAAAGCGCGGCGCGAAGCGGAAAACTCCGAGTAATTCGGAAGGAAACAGCTAACCACGGATTTACACGGATGTTCACGGATTCTTTGTCTCTTTGGCTGATCCGTGACGATCCGTGAGAATCCGTGGTTACTCCTACTGCAACTCCGGCGGCAGAACGCAGATGTCGGGCAGGTTGCGGTAGCGCTCGGCGTAATCCATGCCGTATCCCACCACGAACTCATCGGGAATGACGAAGCCGACGTAATCGGCCTTGACCGGCTCGATGCGGCGGCAGGCCTTGTCGAGCAGGACCGCCACCTTGAGCGAGCGCGGCTGGTGGGCGAGGAAGAGCTTGCGCAGGTAGCCCATGGTGAGGCCGGTGTCGAGGATGTCTTCCACGATGATGACGTTCTTGCCGGCCATGGAGGAATCCACGTCCTTGTTCATCTTCACCTCGCCGCTGGTCTTGGTGCCGGCGCCGTAGCTGGCGACGCTGATGAAGTCGAAGGTGGCGTCCAGCTTCACCTGGCGCGCCAGGTCGCCGAGAAAAATGGAGGCGCCCTTGAGGACGCCGACGAAGATGATGGACTGGCCGGCAAAATCGCGGCTGATCTCGACCGCCATTTCCGAGACGCGGCGGGCGATCTGATCGCGGGTGAAGAGAACTCTGAGCTGGGGAGCCACGCTGGTGGTGGGCTGCATGGGCGCTATGGTAGCCGAAAACCGGGGGTCTTGACACGGAGGAACGGAGGACGCGGAGGTACACGGAGGAAAACCAATCGCGACCGGCGCAGATTTTGAAATCTCCCGGAATCCTGGTCATGGCGAGCGCAGTGAAGCGTCTGTGCGTTGGCCGGTCACGGCAAAGGCATAGGTCCTTCGTATGGTAGCCGAAAACCGGGGGCCTTGACACGGAGGAACGGAGGACGCGGAGGTACACGGAGGAAAACCAATCGCGCCCAGCGCAAATTTTGAAATCCCCCGGGACCCTTCATGGTGAGTGCAATGAAGCGTCTATGCGTTGGCCGGTCACGGCAAAGGCGTAGATCCTTCGTATGGTAGCCGAAAAGCCGCGGTCTTTACACGGAGGAACGGAGGACGCGGAGGTACACGGAGGAAAACCAATGGCGCCCGGCGCAAATTTTGAAATCCCCCGGGACCCTTCATGGTGAGTGCAATGAAGCGTCTATGCGTTGGCCGGTCACGGCAAAGGCGTAGATCCTTCGTATGGTAGCCGAAAAGCCGCGGTCTTTACACGGAGGAACGGAGGACGCGGAGGTACACGGAGGAAAACCAATGGCGCCCGGCGCAAATTTTGAAATCCCCCGGAACCCTTCATGGTGAGTGCAATGAAGCGTCTATGCATTTGGCCATGGCGGCAGAAACACGGATCGTTCGCTCCGCTCAAGATGAGATTCCCTTTTGAGATCCTCTGTGTGCCTTCGCGTCCTCTGTGTCCCCTGTGTTAAGGCCGTGGGAGGCCGACAGTTTCAACACGGAGGAACGGAGGACGCGGAGGTGCACGGAGGAAAACCAATCGCGACCAGCGCAAATTTTGAAATCCCCCGGAACCCTTCATGGTGAGTGCAATGAAGCGTCTATGCATTTGGCCAAGGCGGCAGAAACACGGATCGTTCGCTCCGCTCAAGATGAGATTCCCTTTTGAGATCCTCTGTGTGCCTTTGCGTCCTCCGTGTCCCCTGTGTTAAGGCCGTGGGAGGCCGACAGTTTCAACACGGAGGAACGGAGGACGCGGAGGTGCACGGAGGAAAACCAATCGCGACCGCAAATTTTGAAATCCCTCGGAACCCGGGTCATGGCGAACGCAGTGAAGCGTCTATGCATTTGGCCATGGCGCAGAAACACGGATCGTTCGCTCCGCTCAAGATGAGATTCCCTTTTGAGATCCTCTGTGTGCCTTCGCGTCCTCTGTGTCCCCTGTGTTAAGGCCGTGGGAGGCCGACAGTTTCAACACGGAGGAACGGAGGACGCGGAGGTGCACGGAGGAAACCAATCGCGACTGGCGCAAATTTTTAAATCCCCCGGAACCCTTCATGGTGAGTGCAATGAAGCGTCTATGCATTTGGCCATGGCGGCAGAAACACGGATCGTTCGCTCCGCTCAAGATGACATTCCCTTGGAGATCCTCTGTGTGCCTCTGCGTCCTCCGAGTCCCCTGTGTTAAGGCCCTGGGTGGCTGGTAGAATTCCAGGGTTTTGTTTGCATCTGAGATGAGAGAAAGGGGCCATCATGGATCTGAAAGGCGCAAAGCTGAGCTGGCTGGGGCACGCCACGTTCCGGCTGGAGACGGGCGGCAAGACCATCCTGATCGATCCCTGGGTGATGGGCAATCCATCGTGTCCGGAGGCGGAAAAGCAGGTGAAGAAGGTCGATGTCATGCTGTGCACGCATGGGCACTTCGACCACATCGGCGACGCGGTGGCCATCGCGCGGCAGCACAACCCGGTGGTGGTGGGAATTTTCGAGCTGGCAAGCTGGATGCAGAAAAAGGGCGCGAAGCAGATATCGCCGATGAACAAGGGCGGGTCGCAGAGTGTCGGCGGAGTGCGGGTCACCATGGTGCACGCCGACCATTCCTGCGGGATCCAGGAAGACGACGGCTCCATCATTTATGGCGGCGAGCCGTGCGGGTACGTGATCGAGCTGGAAAACGGGCTGAAGCTGTATCACGCCGGCGACACGGCGGTGTTCGGAGACATGCACATCATCCATGAGCTGTACAAGCCGGATATCGCCATGCTACCCATCGGCGACCTGTTCACCATGTCGCCCAAGGAAGCCACGTACGCGTGCAGCCTGCTGCGGCCGAAATCGGTGATCCCCATGCACTGGGGCACGTTTCCGGCGCTGACCGGCACGCCCAAGGAGTTCAAGCGGCTGCTGGGCGACGCGGGATGCGAGGTGGTGGAAATGAAGCCGGGACAGACGATTGGGTGATCTATGACAAAAACGAAAAGGCCGTCGTGGGCGATGGGCGGGATTACCAGCGAGGCGGCGGACAATTATCTCTACTCGTTGCTGCCGGAAAGCGATCCGGTGCTGCGCGAGATGGAGGAAGAGGCGGCGCGGCGGAAGATCCCGATCGTGGGGCCGGCAGTGGGACGGCTGCTGTATCTGCTGGCGAAAATCAGCGGCGCGCGGCGGGTATTCGAGATGGGCTCGGCGATCGGCTATTCCACCATCTGGTGGGCGCGCGGGGTGGGCGAGGACGGGCATGTCATCTACACCGACGGCGACGCCAACAAGGCGATGGAGGCGTACAAGAACTTCGAACGCGCGGGGGTGGAGAAGCGGATCGAGATCAGGGTCGGGGATGCGCTGGAGTTGCTCTCGGAGCAGAACTACGAGCCCTTCGACATCATCTTCAACGACGTCGACAAGGAAGACTATCCCAAGGTGTTCCGGCTGGCGGTGCCGCGATTGTGCCGCGGCGGGCTGTTCGTCAGCGACAACGTGCTGTGGAGCGGACGGGTGCCGGAGGCGGCAAGCGGCGCCCAGGAGGCGGCGGAGTCGACGCGCGCCATTCTCCAGTTCAACCGCATGCTGTATGAGTCGAAAGACCTGTTTACCACCATTCTGCCGCTGCGCGACGGAGTGGCGGTGGCGATGAAGCAGTAGGGTTCGCCAGGCTTATTGCATCGGCGCGTTTTCAGCAGCCTGCTAAAGGGCACTGGTTCGGCGGCCGCGCACAAAGTGCAGGATGAGCGAAATAACGGCCACCACCAGCAGAATGTGCAGCAGGGCGCCGGCCACGTGGAACACCGCCCAACTGAAGATCCAGGCGAGCAGGAGCACGATAAACAAGATCAGGAAAATCACACCTCACCTCCGGTTGGCTGCCTCGTATTGGAGAGGCGGCGGGCGGTGCAGGTTGCATGATGGCGGCGCAGGCCGGGCCGCGGGTCAGCCGGTGGACCGAAAGGCGAAGGGACGGAGAGACCGACAGAGTGTTGTTCGCCTCAATTGACCCTGCGGAATTGGGCCTGCTAAACTGAAAATTCGGGCGGTGCGCCCAGTGAGGCGCACAGCAGAGCAGCCCGCTCCCAGAGTAAGGATCCAACAAGTGCGCCGTTCCACAAGACATCAACTCAAACAAGACCAATTCACGGCCGCCGCGCAGGAGACGGTTTCCTGGGCGGTGGAACATCGGAACAAGCTGACCTACGGCGTGGCCGCGCTGGCGGTGGTGCTGGCGGTCGTGATCGGCGGCTGGGCCTATTACCAGCATCAGAACGAGGCGGCGGGAGTGGCGCTGGGGCACGCGCTGCAGGTGTACCAGGCGCCGGTGACCGGGGCCGAACCGTCGCCCACGCCCTCGACCACCTCGTTTGCTTCCCTCGAGCAGCGGGCCAGGGCGGCTCATGCCGAGTTCGCGAAAGTGGTGCAGGAGTATCCGCGCACGCGCTCGGCCGAGATCGCGCGCTATTTCCTGGGTCTGACGCATGCCCAGGCGGGCGAAACCACGGAAGCGGAAGCGGAACTGAAGCAAGCGGCGGGTTCGGGCCCCGCCGATGTGGCGGCGCTGGCCAAGTACGCCCTGGCGGCGCAATACCGCAAGCAGGGCAAGGATGCGGAGGCGGTGAAGCTCTACCGGGACCTGATCGATCACCCCAGCGATACGGTGCCCAAGGCGGAGGCGCAACTGGCGCTGGCCGAGGTCTATGAGGCCAAGCAGCCGCAAGACGCGCGCAATCTCTATCAGCAGGTGCAGCGGGAAGATCCGCAAGGCCCGGCGGCGCAGATCGCCGCCAACCGGCTATCCGGGTTGAAGTGAAAGTCAGAAGCAGGAACTAAGAAGTCAGAAGTAAGAAGCGCAACCGGCAGAGCAATGCGCTTCTTAGTTCCAACCTCAGGAAGTCGCTTCTTCCAACTGGCCCTTCTCCAGCTTTTCCTGGCATTCGATGCAGTGGCGGGTCCAAGGCACGGCTTCCAGGCGCTTGGGATTGATGTCCTTGCCGCAGGAAATGCACTGGCCGAAGCTGCCCTCGCGGATGCGGCTGAGGGCTCCCTCGACCATCTGCAAGAGCTGGCGGTCGCTGTTGCTCTGGTGGAAGAGGAATTCCTTGTTGTAGGAGCTGGCGGCGCGGTCGGCAATGTCCTGAGCGGTATCGAGGTCGCTGGCGCGCCCGTCCTGTTCGGTGCGCGAAACCGTGCGCCGCAGTTGCTGCTGCCGCTCTTCCAGCCTCTTCTTGAAGTATTCGACCTTCTTCTTTTCCATCGCGCCTTTTCTTTTCCCCCCTCTCCACTACAAGTACCGGCGGCAAGGGGGAGTAAAACTGAAGATGATATGCGCCCGCCGGAGAGGGCGTCAACAGGAGGGGGACGCCTCTCCCCCCTTGCTCCCCGTTCCGGCCGTCTTACCCTTGAGCCAATTGTGTTGGATGAAGGAAGACAGGCTACCCGCTCGCACAACACCGGAATTTTGGGCGCAAAATTAAAAGCGGCCCCTTTTCGGGGGCCACTATAAAGAGGCAGGAGGGAGGGAAAGTCAGGGAAGGCGATGCAAGGTGCCGTTCCTACGAACGGAACGTGATTGGACAAGTCGACAATCAAGGAAGAGGGTTGAAGTCATTGTTTGTTACGGCCTCTTTTGTTGGCCTAGTAAGCAGCACCCACGCAGCCAAAAACCTGCCGTCCACACGGGGAATTTGTTGCAGTAAATCAAGCTGTTGCAAGCAACGTACTTAGAGCTGAATAAGTCCAGTTTTTACACAGTGGAGTAAGGCAAGGCAAGCGGGCCGAAGAGCATCGAAGTACCCACTCTAGGCAGTTCGCTGCCTACTTTGGATCTGCTTCTGCTCTTCCATGGCCTTCAGCTTGTTGAGCAGTGCCTTGTAGCTGATCTTGAGGATTTTGGCGGCCTGGCGGCGATTCCAGCGGGTTTGCGCCAGCACGCGCTCAATGGCTTCGCGCTCAGCCTGCATGGCGGCACGGCGGCCGATCTCCAGGAGCGAAGGCATTTCCATTTCCGAGGCGCCGCTGCCGTGGCCGTTGCCGGTGGTCGCGGAGTCGCTGGCTGGAGGCATGGGAGTGGCGGTGGAGGGCGCCGCTTCGCTCTGCCGGATACCCCAGATAGGGCTGTTGGCCGAACCGATGGCGGTGATGATGGGCTTATGGGTGGAAAGCTCGCGAATGATCTGCGGCTCGTTGCCCACGATGACGTAGCGCTTGACCAGGTTTTCCAGTTCGCGGATGTTGCCCGGCCAGTTGTATTCCATCATGCGGCCGACGGCGTAGTCGCTGAAGGGCGCGGGCTGCTTGCCATAAAACTCGCTGTACTTGCGCAGGAAGAAGTCGAGGAAGACGGGGATCTCCTCGCGGCGTTCGCGCAGCGGGGGAATGTGGATGGTGACCACATTGAGGCGGTAGAACAGGTCCTCGCGGAACATGCCCTCTTCGACGGCGCGCTCCAGGGGCTTGTTGGTGGCGGCCATGGTGCGCACGTCCACGGCGATGTCGCGCTTGCCGCCCAGGCGGGCGAATTCGCCATCCTGCAAAACGTGCAGCAGCTTGGCCTGCAGGGCGGGATGCATCTCGCTGATCTCATCCAGAAAAATGGTGCCGTAGTGGGCCTGGTCAAATTTGCCGAGCTTCTGGCGATTGGCGCCGGTGAAGGCGCCGGGCTCGTAGCCGAAGAGCTCGCTCTCCAGCAATTCGTAGGGAATGGCGGCGCAGTTGACCTTGACGAAGGGCTTGTCGCGGCGGCCGGACTGGGCGTAGATCATGCGCGCTACCACTTCCTTGCCGGTGCCGCTTTCGCCGCGCACCAGCACCGTGGCGGTGGTGTCGGCCACCTGCTCGATGGTCATTTTCACCTCTTCCATCTTGGGCGAGGCGCCGAAGAGCATGGAAAAGTCGCTATGCCGGCGAACCTGCTCGCGCAACTGGGTGACCTCGCTGACCAGGCGTTGCTTGTCCAGCACCTTACTGATGCGGACCTCCAGTTCCTTGGGCTCGAAGGGCTTGCTGATGTAGTCGTCGGCGCCCAGCTTGGAGGCCCTGAAGATGAGGGCGGGATTGCTCTGGGCGGAGAGCATGATGACGGAGACGTCGGGCTTGATCTGCTTGATCCGCTCCAGGGTGTCGATCCCAGTCATGCCGTTCATGGCGATATCGAGCAGGACCAGGGTGGGATCGTAGACGCGGAACATGCGAATGGCTTCTTCGCCGCTGCCCACAATGCTGACGTTGAAGTTGTGGTGCGAAAGATAGGTGCTGAGATAACGCGCCATGCTGGCGTCGTCGTCGACGATGAGAACGCGTGTTTTCTGAGACGACATCCAGGTTCCTCCAGGTCCGGCCGGGCGGGTTCCGCCGCTACCCATGCAAGACGACGGAAACGTCTCTGCAGTGGGAGGCAACTCCGGTACCAAAGCGGCAGCGCGATGGAACTTCTGAGAAAGCCCAGCCCGCTCCGCGGCACCTGGGGTTAGTGCCAGGGTTACCGTTATCTACAAAGCTAACAACCTAAGAATCAGCTAGTTATAAGGACGGCGGCGAACCGTAGTGGAACCTCAAGTTCCATCCCTCTCCCCGTGTTGCCCAAAGGGAGCGAAGGAATCCACTCAGTATTGTACCCCAGTTCCAAATAGTGGCATGAAAATATCCAACATTAGGCCGAAACTGCACTGGTTGCGTTTCGTGCCCGGGCATCGACCGGGATGGTGAAGAAGAAGGTGCTACCCCGGCCGGGGGCGCTGGTAAGGTCGAGGGTGCCGCGGTGGGCCTCGACGATGCGGCGGGCAATGGCCAGGCCCAGCCCGGAGCCCTCGCGATGGCGGTTCTTCACCCCGGCGTGAATCTGGGCAAACTCGTCGAAGATCTTCTCCCGGGCTTCCGGGGCGACGCCGATGCCGGTGTCGCGCACGGAAACCTGCAGCGACTGCGATTCCGGGAGGTGGCGGACGGCAATCTGCACGGAACCGGCCTGGGGGGTGAACTTGAGCGCATTGCCGACCAGGTTGACCAGCACCTGTTCGATGCGTTCGGCATCCAGCACCGCCCGGGGCAGGCGGGCGGGAACCTCCATGGAGAGGCGAACATCCTTGGCGCGGGCTTCCTGCTGGAAAAGCGCGACTACGCCGCTGATCAGGCGGCGCAGGTCGGAGGGAGCGAAGTTCATGCGCATCTTGCCGGACTCGATCTGGGTGATGTCGAGCATGGAGTTCACCAGCCGGATCAGGCGCTTGCACGCCCCCACGGACTCGCGCAGGGTGTCTTTCTCCTCTTCGGAGAGGCGGTCCTCCAGGGTTTCGGCGAGCATGGAGTTGTAGCCGAGAATGATGCTCAAGGGGGTGCGCAGTTCGTGGGTGGCGACCGCGAGAAACTGCGACTTCAGCTTGTCCAGTTCGCGGAGCTTGGCGTTGGCGGAAGCCAACTGCTGGTTGTTGCGCTGCAACTCGGAAAACAGGGCGGCGTTGGAGAGCGCCAGGGCGATCTGCCCGGCCAGCGAACGCAGGAAGCGCTGCGCCGAGGGGTGAAACTCAAACGGTTCCGAACCGTTGTCGGCGCGCAGAACGCAGAGGAGGTGGGCGTTGGCCAGGCCGGGAACGAAGACGTACGACTGCACCTCGCGTTCGGCGGCCCAGCGGTCGAGAGCCGGTATGGAATCCGGATTGGAGAGGACCTCGCCGCGCTCCAGCCGCGGCAGGACTTCGGCATGGCGCAACAGGCGGCGGCGAGGGTCGTCCGTCTCCGGGCCGCTGGAAGCGAAGTTGATGATGCAGGCATCGGCCACACCGAGCACCTGGCGGACGGCGTCGCTGACCTCGCTGGCGATGGTCTGCGGGTCCAGCGAACTGGTGACCGTCCGGCTGATGCGGTAGAGAGTGTCGATTTCGGAGAGCCGCTTGCGTTCCAGGGAGCGGCGGACGGCGGCCTTCAGGTCGGCAATCTCGGTGGGCTTGAGCAGATATTCGTAGGCGCCGCGCTGCACCGCCTCCAGGGCGGAGTCCACCGAGCCGTAGCCGGTCATCATCACGGTGACCGTGGAGGGCGAAATCTTGCGCACCTCTTCGAGCACGCGCAGACCGTCGATGCCGGGCATTTTCAGGTCGGTGAGCACCAGATCGTAGTGCCTGCCGCGGATGGCCTCCAGGGCGTCGGCGCCGCCGCGGGCCGAGTCCACGTCGTAGCCTTCCTGTTGCAGAATGGCCACGACCGTCAGCAAGACATTGGCTTCGTCGTCGACAACGAGGATCTTAGCGCGTGGTAACACCATGGGGGACGGCCGAACCAACCAGTGGCAGCTCTGTTGGATGCAGAAAGGCGGACCGCGGCTGGCCGGGCAAGAACCAATATCAGCCCGGCGGCTGCGGCCCATTTCGCTGGAAAACAAAAAAGCCGGAGCCGATGGCCCCGGTGCGCGGCGAGGAAGCCGGCGGCGTCAACTGCTGCCCACGGTCCGCAGCTTGCCGGGAGTGAAGTGATATGGCGGCCAGGGTCCGCTGATGGCCACCTGGCAGTCCTTCAACTGGCGGGTGGCGGCGGTGTAACGGTTATGGTATTTCTCCACCGCGCGGGAATCGATGAGGTGGGCGATGTCGATCAGCAGCCCGCCGGAATCCACCTTCTTGCAACTGACTTCCTGGTCCAGCGGCGAGAACAGCTTGTGCACCTGCACGGAGACGGCGCGGGCACGGGTCTGGCGTTCGCGGTCGCGGGTGGCGATCTCGCGCAGGCGGCACAGGTATGCGCTGCCGGCGCAGAGCGGGAGAGCGGCTTCCGGCAGCACGTCGCGCAGCGACGCGTCACGCACCATCACCTTGAGGTGCATTTCCGCCTTGCCTTTCAGGCGGGCGACGCTTTCGGTGAACGCCTTGCGGTTGGCGCGCACGGCGCGGCGCAGGGCGTCGTCGGTGTCGAACACGGTGCCGAACTTGAAAGGGAGAACCGTGGTGTTACGGAAGCATTCGCTGATGACGCGGGCGTGCTCCAGCACCGCTTTCTGGTCCAGTACCCCGATGTGCTGCTGGTCGCTGACCACCACCGCGAAATCGCCGCTGGGGTAGGCAAGAACGGCGGAGCCGCCGATGCCGCGCAGCGTAGCAAGGGGGAAGGGCCGGCGGGGGCGCGCTCCGTTAGTCAGAAACGCGTGCTGCTCAGTGATGCAGTAGGCGTACCATGCCATTTCGATTCTCCGGGCTGGGCAGGGGCGCAATACAACTCGCCTCCGCAGTAGGTGACAGGGCCTACAAATGGGAGCTACGGCTAGGTACTGCTGTTTAAACGCGGGCGCGGGCAGACGCCCTGATCAACATCCTAATCCCGGTCGAGCCAAGTAGCAACTGAATTAGTGCAGGTGCAAAACGGGAATCGGTACAAGTACGTGCAGTGCGCGGAGGCGGAGGTCTCCCCAAGGCCGCGGCCGCCGCGAAAAATCAATTCCTCGCGCACCCACAAAGTTGCCGCTCACCGCCCTCTCAACCGGCGGGCTAGCCCGGGTTTTGCCAGGGTTAGCCGCGAACCGTTCCCGGATTGCCCGAGTGGGCAAAGCCATGCCGTCATGAGGTGGCACGATGCTTAGATTGGGGACAGGCGGCCTGGACTGGATCATTTTGTACCTGTGGGCAAGGGCGGACTGAACCCTGGTAACCGTCCTTATCGCCCGGAGAACCAGTACAATACGCGCGCAGATGTGGGCCACGGGTTAAGTGGTACGGGGGATGCTTTCCATCCCCTGGGCTGAGTGTGTTTACCCGCGCCATGGACTTCCGACTGGAAAGCTCGGATTCGTGTCCGCCGGAAATGTTCGTGGTCGAGGTGTTTTCCGAGCTCGACCAGCAGACGGTGCAACAGCGCTGGCGCGATATCAATGTCGTCCTGCGGCTCAGCATGCTCTCCGGCCTTCCCATGCAGTTCGGCGCCACCCTGAACCTGCTGTGCGACTTCGCGGCGGAGATGGTGAGCTTCGATCGCGCCCTGGTTTATTTCTGGGAGGAACCGGAAGAGCAGGTGCACCTGCGGGTGTCGCGCGGCCTGGATGCGCAACCCAAGGATTTCCTGGAGCGCGGCAACATCCTGAACTTCTGGGCGGCGAAATACGGCCGCCCCATGCTGGTCACCGAGGGCCACAACGTGCAGGCGGACTCGCTCCTGCACTCCGTGGGCGCCGGCTCGGCCCTGGTGGTGCCGCTGCTGGTGAGCAACCGCGCCCTGGGCTCGGTGCAATTGTTCTCCCCCTCCTCCACCGGCTTCACGCGCGAGGACGCGCAACTGCTGTGGATCCTGGCCCTGGTGGGCGAAAACCTGCTCACCCGCGAATACGCCAACGAAGGCCTCATCACCTTTGCCTTTACCGACTTCCTCACCGGGCTGAAGACGCGCGGCTACTTCGAGCAGCAACTGGAGCTGGAGATCAAGCGCTCGGAACGAAAGAGGACGCACTTCGCCCTGCTGATGATCGACATCGACTTTTTTAAGCAGCTCAACGACACTTACGGCCACCATGCGGGCGACCAGGTGCTGCGCGACGTCTCCTCCATCCTGATGAAGGACATGCGCGAGGTGGACACGGTGGCCCGCTATGGCGGGGAGGAGTTCGTCCTCATCCTGCCGGAAACCAGCGCGCCCGGGGCCATGCTGGTGGCGCAACGCTTGCGCCGGGGGGTGGAGCAGGCCAAGTTTTTTGCCGGCTCCCCGCGGGCCGCCGAGCACCTGACCATCAGCGCCGGGGTCGCCGTGTTCGACACCGACGCCCAGTTCAAGCGCGACCTGATAGAAGCCTCCGACTCCGCCCTCTATGAGGCCAAGCGCCGCGGGCGTAACCAGGTGGTGCTGTACTCGGAGTTGGCGCGCGGCCGGCGCGAGGCATCGTGAGCGGCGCCGGGTTCTTGACTTACCCGGCTCCTGGGTTCCGGATCACGGCTTGCGCGCTTGGTTTTGGGCGCCGCGGGCAATGGCTGCCTGCACTTCGTTCTGCATTTCGGCCAGCGGCGCCGGCTTCCCCGTCCAGATCTCAAACTGGCGGGCGCCCTGGTAGACGAACATCTCCCAGCCGGGAATCACGTGGCGCCCTGCGCCCGGGCCAGGCGTGCGAAGCGGGTTTCGGGCTGGTTGTAAACCATGTCGAGCACGTACTTCGCCTTGATCTCCTTCTCGTTGAGCGGGGAAGCGGCGGCTGCGTCCATGCCCACCGGGGTGGCGTTGATGATGACGTCCAAGGAGAGCTTTTTCAGGTCGGCTCGCTTGATCGTCCTGGCCTTGGCCCGGCGTGCCAGCTTCTGCGCCGGCGCCGCGGTACGGTTCAGGATGTAGACCTCGGCCCCGCGCGCCTTCAGCCCAAAAACCGCGGCCCGCGCCGCGCCCCCCGCCCCCAGCACCAGGATCTTGGCGCCGGCCAGCGGGAGCCGCTGCTCCAGCGGCTGCACCACCGCCGCCACGTCGGTATTGAAGCCGTACAGCCGGCCGTCCTGCGCGCGCACTACCGTGTTGCACGCCCCCGTCCTCTGCGTCCAGGCGTCGCTGTTGTCCAGGTGCTTCACCATCTCTTCCTTGTAGGGCATGGTGACGCTCAGGCCGTGGATGGGAATCTCCTGCACGCACTTCAGCACATCGGCGAGCGTCTTGGCGTGCAGCGCCAGGTAGACGGCGTTGACGTTCTCGCGGCGGAAGGCGGCGTTCATCATCTGCGGCGAAATCGACTGCCCGACCGGATCGCCCGCCACCCCGTAAACCTTGGTGGCGGCATCCACCTGCTCGATGCGGTAGACGTCGCGCAAGGTCTTGGCGGTCACCATGCCGGGCGCGGTTTCCTCGCCCGGGCTGGCGGCGGCGAAGCTCCACACGCTGCCCGCGCGCAGTCCCAGCACGCGGCTGATGATGCCTTGCTCGCCCATGCAGACGCCGATCACCGAATGCGTGTCCCGGGTCTGTTCCAGAAACTTCATCATCACCACGTTGTCGAACAGCGTGGTCGCCGTGATTACGATCTTGTAGTAGTCGGCGGGAAACTCCTGCATCCGGGCGAAGGTCTTTTCCAAATTGCGGTTGGCGTGAAAGTCATGGAAAGAAAGAATCAGCGAGGCGCGGCCGCGCACACGGTCCAACTCGGCCGGCTTCAGGGCCGCGGCACTCTGCAGTTCCAAATCGAGCAGATGGCAGCCGTTGGCCGCCGCCTTGGTGAGCACATCCACTTCGGAGGATACCGAGCCGCGGAACTTGCCTCCGTTGGTGGCGCGCCGGCAGGTGGCGATGGCGATCACCTCGGGGTGATAGCTGATGAAGCGGCGCACCTGGGGAAGCGCCAGGATGGGGCTCTTGAGATAGTCTAACCTGAACTCCAGAAACGGGTTATCACGCACCAGCGCGTCCGCCTTCTGGATCATTTCGGCGGCCGAGGCCCCGGCCACGGGAACACACAGCCGCGGCAGGCGCAGCGGCAGGGGCCGCGTCACGAAGCTGTTGCCCGCTCTCATCGCTGGTAGCTGAAAACGGCCTGCATCTTACAGGTGCACCATAGCAGATGCAATCCCCGTTTGCGTCCCTGGATTCCGCCGTCGGCGCTCTGCGTACCGCAGGGGTAAACACCGCCGTCCTTGACCCTCCGTAAGCTGTTTGCTACGTTCGAGCCGCGTTATTGTGTTTTCGCGGCCCTCCGCTGTTGACCGCGAAGGAGGCAATTGTGATGAAACGTGCAGCCTTGCTGCTGCTTCTGTGTGGCTCGCTGGCCTATGCGCAGCAGCCCAGTCCTCCCGCTCCGGCGCGAGCCGCCGCCCCGCGGATGGAGCAGCGCGTGCAAGCGCCCACCTATTCCGATCTCTACTGTGCCGGCTTCATCACCGATGAGCCGGTGCCGCGCAGCAATTACGTGATCGCCGGCACGGAATCTTTTAATCAGACCGAGTTCCACGAGGGCGACCACCTGTTCCTGGAGGGCACGGCGTACACCGAAGGAGCTCGCTTCTCGGTGCTGCGTCCGCTTCGCGATCCCAACCGCAAGAAGGCGTTTACCGGGCAATCGGCGGCCATCTCCGCACTGGGGCAGCCCTACGAGGAACTGGGACGAGTGCGGGTCACCGCTGTCCGCGGCAAGTCGGCGGTCGCTAAAGTCGAGTTCAGTTGCGATGCCATCGTGCCCGGCGACTTCGTGGTTCCTTTCCAGGAGAAGACCCCGCTCGCCTTCCGCAAGGTTCCCTTGGAGCGCTTTCCGGCGGCACAAGCAGCGCTGACCGCGCGCATCGTAATGGCCAAGGACTTTGACTACGTCCTGGGCACGGGACGCAAGGTCTACTTGAACGCCGGCGCCGACAAGGGAGTCAAGGTAGGCGACTACTTCAGCGCGCTGCGCAACTTCGATCCCGGCAAGATGAATGAGATCGATTCCCTTTCCTTGAGACTGCCGCAGACCGATGACACCCAGAAAGAGCATGGCGCCATCACCAAATCCCAGTACGCCGATCTGCCCCGCGAGGCGATCGCGCAGATGATCGTGCTCAACGTCACGCCCAAGAGTTCCACGGCCATGATCACCTACGCCCTGGAAAGCGTGAACGTCGGCGACCCGGTGGAACTGGAATCCGCGGCGCAGAAGTAGCATCCGGCAGCTTCGGACCACGGCGCCTGCGGGCGCCTTTTTTTTTAGTTCTCGGTCCTCGGTTCACGGTTTTCGGTTGGCGGTTTCCGATTCGCGGCTGGGTTGTTGGAGGGCTATCTGCCTCGGCTGGCATCGAATAACTGAGACCTTTCGTTAGTCATTGAGGTCTCTGGCTGCCGTGGAAGCGCGGACCTTCAGACCCGCGAATCGAGCGCCCTACCGAAAACCGAGAACCGGCAACCGATCACCGAAAACCGCCAACGACTATTTCTCGTTTTCAGCCCTGTTCTTCCCCGGCAGCGCTGCCGGGTTCTCGTGGGTGCGCTCGCGGAAGCCGCCGCGCAGGCCGCTGGCCAGCGAGACGGCGGATTCGCCGAACTTGTCGCGCAGGCGGTCGGCGGCCGATAGCGCCTGCTTCCAGCGTTCGTGCCGCTCGGCGTCCAGCAATCCGGCCTGCCCTTCGGCGGTCTCCAGCGAGGATGCGTGCACCCCCAGCAGGCGCACCTTGCGCCCCTTTTGCCAGTTGCCGCGGAACAGGGCGCGGACCTGCTCGATGATCTCCGTATCCAACTGGGTGGCGCCGGCCAGCGTGTGCGCGCGGGTGATGGTGGAAAAATCCTGGTAGCGAAGTTTCAACTGCAGGGTGCGCGCGTACAGCCGGTTTTCACGCAAGCGGCGTCCCACCATCTCCCCCAGCCGGGCCAGCGTGGATTCCAGTTGCTGCGCGTCGGCCGTGTCGTCGTTGAAGGTGTGCTCGTGGCTGATCGACTTGGGGTCCATCTCCTCCCCGATTTCCGTGTCGAACCAGCCTCCGGCGTCCTCGCCGCGCGCCTTGCCCGCCAGCGCCAGGCCCCATTGCCCGAAGCGCGCTTCCAGGGCCCCTTCCTCCAGGCGGGAAAGGTCACCGACTCTGAGAATTCCCATGGCGCGCAGGTTCCGCTCCATCACCTTGCCCACGCCGGGGATTTTGCGCACCTCCAGCGGCGCCAGGAACGCGGCCTCGCATCCCGGCAAGATGTAAAGAATGCCGTTGCGTTTCGCCTGGTCGGAGGCCACCTTGGCCACCAACCGGGAAGCGGCAATGCCGATCGAGCAGTTGAGCCGGGTGCGCGTCTTCATCTCCGCATGAAGGCGGTGGGCGGCGCGCAGCGGTGGCCCGTGCAGCCGCTCGGTGCCGGTCATGTCGAGATAGGCTTCGTCGATCGAGGTCATCTCCACCGCCGGCGAAAATCCCTTCAGCACCTCATACACCTGGTGGGAGCACTCCCGGTAACGCTCCGGATGGCCGTTGAGGAACACGGCGTCGGCGGGCAGCAGTTTGGCGGCGGTCCGCAGCGGCATGGCGGAGTGCACGCCGAATTTCCGCGCCTCGTAGTTGGCCGCCGCCACCACGCCGCGCTCGCCGCGCTGGCCCCCAACGATGACTACCTTGCCCTTCAGCGAAGGATCGAACAACTCCTCCACCGAAACAAAGAAGGCGTCCATGTCGAGATGGAAGACAGTTTTCAAGGGAAGCAAGAGGTAAGAAGTCAGAACTAAGAAGTCAGAAGTCAGAAGTCAGAAAGTCCAACCCGTCAGCCCGCAGCATGCGCCTTGGCGGTCGCCTGTGCGGTAATTCTCGAGGCCGCGAAGATCGCGACCAGTTGCTCGGCCTCATTGAGCAACGGAGCAAGTTTTTCCTGCGGCACAATGCCGCTGGTTGCCAGCAGTTCCAGCCAGTACACCGACTCGTCTGCTTCCTCCAGAACGATACCGAGTTTGGAGGTGAAATCCGCATCCGATCTGGCGCGCCGGGCAGCACGATAATTCGCGCCTACGGAGGTGCCGGAGCGTAAGAGCTGGCTTCCAATCACGCGGGCAGCAGGACGGTGCGGAAGGCGTTCGCACAAACGAATAATCCGCAACGCAAATTGTTGCGTGCGACCCCGCAGATCACCATCGTTTTCAGCCTGCTCCATTATGGGAACTCCTCCACTTCTCACTTCTCACTTCTTGCTTCTTACTTCTTACTTCTCACTTCTTACTTCTTACTTTCCTTCACTCCCCAAACACTTCCGCCGTGAATCCCTCGATCAGCGCGCCGCTGCGCCAGGCGTCGGAAGGCGATCCCGATTTCACGCAGGTTTGTTCCAGGAGGGTGAGCGCGTCCCAGCCGTGTTCGACCGCCACCTGCGGCAGAAGCAGGCCGCGCCGGCCGCAGTAGGTGATCACCAGGCCGTGGCGTCCGATTTCGATCTCCTCGGGCGCGATCGGGCGCAATGGCGAGAGCACGCTGATATCCACCTTCAGCAGCGGCGCTTCCTCGATGGTCACCGGCGAGAAGCGGATATCGTGGAAAGCCGCGGCCGCCGCGGTTTCGGCGATGGTGCGGTAGAGCGGGTAAATGGCGTACACGTAGCCCACGCAGCCGCGCAGCACGTCATGCAGGTGCAGGGTGGTGAAGGCGCCGCGCCGTTCGCCCAGGTGCGGCGAAGGCGGCGTCAGGTCCAGTTCACGGCTGGCCAGGCGCGCCCCGATGGCATCGTGCGCCAGGCGCAGCAGGCAGGCGCGCTCCTCGCGGGAAAACTCCGCGGCTGGGATCAGTTTGGCGGCGGCGGTATCGCTAGGTGATGGCGACATCGCGCTTTCTCCGGCGGCTGAGCACGAAGGCGCGGCGCTGCCGGCGCACCACCTGGCGGTCGATCTTGGACCAGAACCCGGCGAAGTAATCGATGGCCGACACCAGCGACAGCGTCACCATGAACCAGATGCCCACCCGCGCCAGCACGTGGATGGGAAAGAAGTAGCTGCCGATGGCCCATTCCATCCAGCGGTGGTCGAGGATGCACAGCACCACCACCACGATTTGCACCACCATCTTCACCTTGCCCAGGTCGCTGGCGTCGATGGTGAAACCCTGCTGCGCGGCGATGGAGCGCAGCCCGCTCACCAGGAACTCCCGTCCCACGATCACCACCGCCATCCACGCCGGCACCACGCTGGGATTGAACTGCACCAGGGTGATGAAGGCGGCGGCGATCAGCAGTTTGTCGGCCAGCGGATCCAGCAGCATGCCGATGGGGGTGATCTGCCCGCGCTTGCGCGCCAGGTAGCCGTCCAGACCGTCGGTGATCGAGGCGGCGATGAACACCGCCGACGCCAGCCATTCGCGCTCCCCGTGGATGCCCCCGGCAAAGCGGCTGCTGGACAAAATCCAGATCAGCACCGGCACGCTGAAGATGCGGGTGAGCGTGATGTAGTTGGGCAGGTTCACTCGAAAGCCGCAAGCCCGGTCCGCCGCGCCATGCGTGCCACGCACGCCCGCCGGTGGGCGAACTCGGGCAAGCCTAGATTATCCCTCCATGCTCAGGGCAAAGCAATGCGGAAGCGACGGATCAGGAGCGCCGGTGCGGAGCGCGAAGGTGCACCGGCTGTGGTTCAACACGCAACTGCGGGAAGCCCGCCTACGCGTAGATCCCTCGCTGCTTGATGCAGTAGGCCACCCGGTCGATGGCCAGCATGTAGGCGGCGATGCGGTTGTTCACGCTGTGCGTCTCCGCGTAACGGACTACGTCCTCGAACGAGCTGCGCATGATGTGCTCCAACTGCTCGTTGACCATCGATTCCTTCCAGAAATATCCCTGCCGGTCCTGCACCCATTCGAAGTAGGAGGTGGTCACCCCGCCGGCGTTGGCCAGGATATCGGGAATCACGAAGATCTTCTTGTCCGCCAGGATCTCGTCGGCGGCCGCCGTGGTCGGCCCGTTGGCCCCTTCGCACAGGATCTTGCACTTCAGCTTGCCCGCGTTGCGGCTGGTGATCACGTTCTCGATCGCCGCCGGCGCCAGGATGTCGCACTCCGTCAGGAACAGCTCCTGCGGGTCCATGCGCTCGCCGCCCTCGAACCCGTGAATCGTGCCGCTGCGGTAGCGGTGCTCCCACAGCGCGTCGATGTCCAGCCCGTTGGGATTGTAGAGCCCGCCGTCGTACTCCACGATCCCGATCACCTTGTAGCCGGCCTCGAACATCAGCCGCGCGGCATTCGACCCGACGTTGCCGAACCCCTGCACGATCACCCGCGTCTCGTCGCGGTTGAGCCGCAGCTTTTTCAGCGCCTCGTCGCACACGATCATCACCCCGCGCCCGGTGGCCTCCCGCCTCCCCTTGCTGCCGCCCATGTTCAGCGGCTTGCCGGTCACCACCGCGGTCACCGTCTGCCGCATGTGCATGGAGTAGGTGTCCATGATCCAGGCCATGATCTGCTCGTTGGTGTTCACGTCGGGCGCGGGCACGTCCTTTTCCGGGCCGATGAACTCCATCAGCTCGGCGGTGTAGCGCCGGGTCATGCGCTCCAGTTCGCCCATGGACATCTTCTTGGGATCGCAGATCACGCCCCCCTTGGCCCCGCCGAAGGGGATGTTGACCACCGCGCACTTCCACGTCATCCAGCTCGCCAGCGCGCGCACCTCGTCCAGGGTGACCTCGGGCGAGTAGCGGATGCCGCCCTTGCCCGGCCCGCGCGCGATCGAGTGCTGCACCCGAAAGCCGGTGAACACCTCCAGGCGCCCGTCGTCCATGTGCACCGGGATGTGGACGATGATCTCCCGGGTGGGAAGGCTCAGCACCTTCATCAACCCCTCATCGAGGTTCAGCTTGTGGGCGGCCGTCTCGAAGCGGGCGCGCTGCGCCTCCCACGGGTTGATCTCCTGCTCCATGGTCACTGCTGTCATGAATGTTCTCCCCCACCGCGATCCGCGGCCGGCCAGGATGGGGCCACGGGCAAACCAGCGAGTATATGAGGGCTGAACGGCGGTAGCAAGATCGCCGGTCCTGATGTGGGCACCAGAACCTGTAACTCTCAGGACCTTTTAGCGTCAGAACTCAGATCTAAGGTGGGGTGGCCGATGAAATTCGCATACCGAGTCGCCGGTGCCTGGGCAGGGACGGCAATTCTGGGCATGGCTCTGGCGGGTTGCAGTAGCGGAGGAGGTGGCGGCACCGCGATGGAGGCGCCGCCCCCGCCGGTCGGTTCTCCTGCCTGGCCGCAATGGGGACAGAATCCCCAGCATAGCGGCCAGGTCAATGTTCAAGGACAGGGCCTGAACCGGCAGCTCGCCGACGTCATCTACGACCCTTTCTCGTCCCAGGAGCAGGCTGACTCCGGCGGCGACCTGCTGGCGCATTACCAGGCGCCCATCGTCGCTGGTGACGACGTGTTCATGCTCGTCGAGACCGGGACGTGGGTGGCGTGCTCGCCGCCCGGCTCGCGCAATCCGCCTCCGGGCCAGTCGGCATGCGGCTCCGACGCATGGAACCAGAAAATCTGGAACGAGCGCCGCCTGCGCTGGCAGAATGGACAACTGACCACCCTGTGGACGTTTGCCAGCGACTGGAAGCCGGTACCCGACGCCGGACATCTCGCCGGCTGGGAACCGGTATTCCACCCGGCCCTGGTGGGGAACGTTCTCTATGTGCCCGGGGCGGGCGGCACGCTGCTCAAGGTTGATGCCACCACGGGAGCGCAGATTCGCCGCATCAGTCCATTCGCCGGCAGCGTGGATCCGAATAAGTTCGTTGCCGGACCGCTCACCGCCGACGCGCAGGGCAACGTTTATTACAACGCTCTCCAGTTGAGCGCTCCCAACCTCGCCAATCCCTGGAGCGAGAGCGATGTGCTCGGCGCCTGGCTGGTGAAGGTCGCGGCCGACGACATCACCAGCGTGGTCGCCTACGGCACCCTGGTGCCCAATGCGCCGGCCACCTGCATTGGGAGTTTCACCGTCAGCGACCTGCCCTGGCCCCCTGGCCCCACCGCGCTTCCGCCCAGCGGCCCGTGCGGCGCCCAACGGCCGGGGCTGAACGTAGCGCCGGCCATCGCCCCCGACGGCACTATCTTTACCCTCAGCCGGGCGCACTTCAACGAGCGCTATTCATACGTCGTGGCGGTGAATCCTGACCTCACGCCGAAATGGGTGGCCTCGCTGCGCGACCGGCTGGCGGACGGATGCGGCGTGCTTGTGCCGGTCGGGACCTCCATCAATCCCCCCACCCCGAACGCCTGCCGGATGGGCACCCCGGCCAACGGAGTCGATCCCGCAACCAACCTTCTGCCGGCGGGGCGCGTGTCCGATCTCGCCTCGTCCTCGCCCACCGCGCTGCCCGACGGCGGCGTCCTCTACGGAGCCTACTCCCGCTATAACTCCGTCCGCGGACATCTCTTCAAGTTCGACAGTGCAGGCAATTTCCTGGGAGCCTATGATTTCGGTTGGGATACCACCGCGGCAGTTTGGGCGCATGACGGTACCTATTCCATCGTCATTAAGGACAATCACTACTTCGGCGAAACCGGAAACTATTGTCCTAGCCCCACCATCTGCCCGGCCCTGCTGCCGGAAGGGCCTTTCTACATCACGCAGCTCGATGCCAACCTCGCCCCGGAGTGGCACTTCCAGAGCACCGAGACCCAGAGCTGCCAGCGTAATCCCGATGGAAGCATGAGCTGCGTCGCGGACCATCCCGACGGCTTCGAATGGTGCATCAATGCCCCGGCCATCGACACCAACGGCACCGTGTATGTCAACAGCGAGGACGGCCACCTCTATACCATCAACCAGGGAAGCGGGGTGATGGTCTCACCCAGGCAGCGCCTGTTCTTGCGGCTGGCGCTGGGCGCGGCCTACACCCCCCTGGCCCTCGGAGCCGACGGCAAGGTCTACACCGAAAACGACGGCCATCTCTTTGTCGTGGGCGATTGAGCCCGCCGGGTGCCGGCGCGGGTGGCCCACATTTGCTAGCGCAGCGAGCTGATAGGGAATTCCGTATCAGGGCACGACTTCACAGGTTGCTGAAAAACTCGATTGCAAGCCGTTTTTGTGTCAGGGCACGACTTCAGTCGTGCCGTAAATGATTGAAAACACGTTGGGGCTTTAGAGTCTGTGTGAGAACGCGACTGACGTTCGCTGAGTGGCCCGGAGGAGCCAAACCCGATCCCCAGCGGGGCGAGCGAAAGTAGCCCGCCGCTAGCGGCGGGTCCAAGTGGGACAAGCGTCTGAGTGCCGTAGGCACGACTGAAGTTCTCACACAGACTCTTTAGCCCCTGCATTCCCAAATCGCATGGCGAGACAGAGTTTTTCCGCAGCCTCTTCAGTCGTGCCGTAAGAGCCCCCACCTCGCAGGTAGGCCCCGGCGCCCTCGCCGGGGCGTATTCAAATCGATTCCAAATCGCGGCTCCTGCGGGCGCCCTCGCCCGCAGGGACACACCTTCTGTGAAACCGCACTAGCCGCTGTCACCCTTGTCGCTCCCGGGTTTGGAGCGACAGGGTGGGGGTGTCCTTTCGCCTGTCACATACATCCACCAGGGCCAGGGTCCCCCAACCTTACCCACATCTGCCTGCCGGGCAGATGTGGGCCTACTCCGCCATCCGCTCACGACGGGAAACAGCGCGCGAAGGCCAGCAGCAGGCGTGGAGAGCCGCGAAAACGAACTTTTCCGCGCAACCAGGCCGAGATCAGGCTGGTCTCCTTCGCAACAAAGCGAAGCCATGTATCGGCATCGGCGGTGAGGGAGAATCCTGCGCTGCCCACATGGCCTTCGTGGATCTCCAGCCCCTGGTTGCGGATCACGACCGTCGCCTGGCGTTCTTCTCCGCCGGTGAAGGTGAAATGGAAGGTGGCATCCAGACCCGCCGACCGGCCGCGCTGGAAGGTTGCTGGCAAGCCGCGCAGGAATGCCGCAATCGAGCGCGCGCGAAGCCCGTTCGACACCTTTTTCGTCCGCTTCGCCGGAAAACGCCGGGCGACGTGGGCCTCTGCGTCCGAACCGGCAATCACGTAGACGGTCTCCGGCTTGTTCTGCAACGGGCGGACGATTTCGTCCAGATACCGTTTGCGCTCGGTCAGAAAGGGCGCGATCACGTCCTCTCCCGCCGGGCACACCGCCATGCAGTAGGCGGCTTTGTAGTTCGCTCCAAACGACAGGCTCTGCCACATGGAGACGGTTTCCGCGTCGGACACCTTCTGCCGGTACTGGCCGGAGTTGGCGCTGTCGACGATCGTCTCCACCCAGTCGTTGAAGCCGCCCATGAATTCGCGATAGTTGTGCGTATAGCAGGCCGAAAAATTGAACTGGCCGTCGGGCCCAATCGCCCCCGTCGGGCAAGCGGCTACGCACAGCTTGCATTCCAGGCACGGGTTGTAGTCGATCGGTCGTGAGCTCTGGCTGACCCGCGCTTCCGTGACCACCGTTCCCAGGAGGACGAAGTTCCCGAATTTCGGGTGGATCACGTTGCGATGGATCCCCATATGTCCTAAGCCGGCCGCAACCGCAACCGGCTTATGGGAAATGACCCAGGTCCTGCCGTTTCCCCAGCGGTCCATCTCCATGGGAAAACCCGCCGCCCCCCCATTCATCGCGCCGATCCCGATTTTTTCCAGTTCCGCCACCATCCTTCGCGCGATTTCATTCACCTCGTCCGTGGCGTGATGGAACTCCAGGTTGGCAATCGACCGGGCCGGGCTCTGCACGCTGCCTCGATTCATGCGGACAACAAAGCTGATCAGAGTCGCCGCATGGGGGAAGATGGCCAGAATGTCACTCTTCTGATCGGCAATTTCCGGCCTGTCAATCTCCACAAAGCCGGCGTCGTCGGCGCCGGCGTTCAAGCACATCTGCCGAAGCCAGGCCGCATCCAGGGCTTGCTCGGGTTTGTCCTGGACCGGCGGTTGTCGCCGGAACTTTTGCACGGTGGGGTGCTGTTCCAGATCCATTGGCATTCTCCCTTCTGCCGGGCACCAACGGTCAGCGTGGCTGCTCGCTCGCCAACCGGCCCTTGAGCTGCTGCAAACGTGAGCGGAGAGCCTGCGCACGGTCGTCGAAGCTGATGAGAGGAGTGATGGTCGTTTCCATGCGCGGCCACACCGGCAGACTTTCCACCAGCCCATCGACCTCGCGGTTGGAGTCGGCGCGCAGGATGAGAGCAAGCGCTACCGCCCCGCCCAGCGGCCCTCCGGCTAAGATCTTCTTTTCGGTTTCCAGCCGCTGGCACAGTTCCAGCGTGGGAAGGATGAACTGCTCGATGAAGGCGATCCCTTCGCCAACGGTAGAGGGGCGGCTGCTTGCGGCCAGCGTCATTTGAACCAGGTATTCCATGGCGGGCTCCTTTGCCTTCGATAAGATGTATATACATCTATTGAAGCCGCAGAAAAAATTTGACAGGGGGAGGGAACGCGGAATAGACCTTAGCAGGCTGCTGAAAAACTCGATTGCAGGCCGTTTTTGTGTCAGGGCACGACTTCAGTCGTGCCGCAAAATGATTCAAAACAGGTTGGGGCTTTAGCCCCTGCATTTCCAAATTGCGAATCGAGACGGAGTTTTTCCGCAGCCCCTTAGGAACGACAGTTATGCCCGGCGATTCTTCCAAGGCGTCAGCGCCCGCAACCCACGTCTTTCCCCTGCCCTGCGCCTGCGCCAACCTGCGTCGCGCGGCCAGGGTGGTAACTCAGTTCTACGATCGGAAACTGCGGGTCACGGGCATGCGAGTGACCCAATTCACGCTCTTGCAGGCGCTCGCTCGCGCCGGGAGCATCTCCCAGGGCGGCATGGGAACCCTATTGGGGATGGACAGCACTACGCTGACCAGAACTCTCCGTCTGTTGCGCAGGAAAGGCTGGCTCCGGGCGGATCGGGGGGAGGACCGGCGCGAGCTTCGACTCGCGCTCACGGCCAAAGGGCAGCGGGCCTACCAGCGCGCCATGCCCCACTGGCGGTCCGCCCAGGAGCAACTTCGGCGGGCTTTGGGCGAGAACGGTTGGAACGAAATCACCAACACCACGGTTCGCGCGGCCGCCCTTGCTCCCAGGCGCTGATCTCACCCTTCACTTTCACGGCAACACTGGCCCCCACATTTGCCTGATCAGAGGCTCCCTTACACGGCTGTGATTCAATTCTCTTGCGTCCTCCGCGCTGACCTCTGTGTCCTCTGTGGCCAACCGCCGGGACACAGGACACGGAGGGCCAGACCCGCAACCAACTCCGAAAATCCTTTTGACGCAGCGCAAGAACTTCACACCCCCGCTTTCCCCAAATGGCAGCTCACTCCGAAGCTTTTCTGCCCCTTGTCACAGACAAATCTCCCGCGAAACCGCTATCCTTATTCTGCGCCCAGTGCGCGCGGAGTTGTGGTGTTTCAAGAGCGAAGCTCCACAGCCTCGTTTAGTTCTTTGACAACTTGAGACGGTCCAGCGCCAAGCCGAAGGACGAAATCCTGAGGCCCCGGGCCGTAGGAACTAATATGACGAACTAGTAACCTATGGCCTGCTAGCTCGTGCCGCCAAAAGTTACCCTCACGGTACACATGTCGCTTCCAGGGACGCAAGGGACTCCCCAAGGGATACCTTGTGTAAGTTGCTGATTCTTGGTGGGGAAGGGGGAGGGGGGTAGGTAACACCCTCCGCGCGGAGTTATTACCTCGGCGGTTACCGGAATGCCTCGTGCGAGCGGAGCGCTACAACTGCATTTCCATGCCCTCGGAAGCAGCGCGCAGATGCGGATAGTAGTCGCGGGCCTGCTGGACGATGGCATCGACGCATTCATCGCTGTGGTCGGGATCGTGGTGGAAGAGCACCAGTTCGCGGGCGCCGCTTTCGGTGACGATGTTGATGGCTTCGCGCCAGTGGCTGTGCCCCCAGCCGCGCTTCTTGGCCTCGTATTCCTCGGGCAGGTACTGCGCGTCGTAGATGAGGATGTCGGCGCCCTCGGCCAGCTTGCGCACGTTCTTGTCGAACACCGGATGGCCGGGCTCGTTGTCGGTGGCGTAGACCAGCGTGCCTTGCTTGGTTTCCAGGCGGAAGCCGAGGCAGCCCTGGGGATGGTTCAGCCACATCGACTGCAGGATGGCGTCGTCAAAGGCGATGCGGTCCTCTTCGATGTCGTAGAAATTGCGGTGCGCCGCCATCTCCGTCATGTCGACCGGGAAGTAGGGATCGGCCATCTGCTCCTCGATGGCGCGCTGCAGGCCGCGGCTGCGGCTGGAGGAATGGAAGAAGAAGTAGTTGTCCCGGTTTTCGTAGAGAGGCGCGAAAAACGGAATGCCCTGGATGTGGTCCCAGTGAAAATGCGAGAGGAAAATATGCGCGTGCACCGGCTGGGTATTGAACTCGCTGCACAGCGACTTGCCCAGGTTGCGGAAGCCGGTGCCGCAGTCGAAGACGTAGATGCTGCCGTTGACGCGCACTTCGACGCAGGAAGTGTTGCCGCCGTACCGCATGTTCTCCGGCTGGGGTGTGGGCGTGGAGCCCCGGACGCCCCAAAATTTGACGTGCATGCGCCTCCCCCGCAATCCCGCATGGCGTTGCGGCATGCCGGCCTTCGTTGCTCATGCCATACAACGGAGCGCGCGGATGTTGCGGCACCATGCCGAAACCGCCGTGGCGCGCGTAGGTGGCGCAAGTATATTCCAGGAACCGTGACCAGCGTCAAATGACCTCGGTGCTCCGGCAAGCAGTTTCCCAAGTAGTAAATAACTGGCGGGCCGGCACTATAATCGCCGTTCCACATTACCCGGGGTTGAACGAGCGATGCTGCGTCCCGACCTGCAAGAATTTCTGCGGCTGGCCAAGAACGCCAGCCTGGTGCCGGTGGTCAAGTCGGTGAGCGCCGACCTGCTGACCCCGGTGTCGGCGTTCCTGAGCGTGGCCGAGCAGGAGCCGCACGCGTTTCTGCTGGAATCGGTGGAAGGCGGCGAGAAAGTAGGACGCTACACCTTTCTCGGGGCGCGGCCCTACATGCGGCTGGTGGCGCGCGGCGACCGGGTGACGCTGGAACGCCGCGGACGTTCCCAGGCGGGCGAAAGCGGCTCGTCGGGGAAGACGCTGCAGGTGCTGCGCGATCTGTTGCGGCAGCACGTGCCGGCTGAAGTGCCCGGGCTTCCGCCGTTCACCGCCGGGGCGGTCGGATATTTCGCCTATGACACGGTCCGCCAATTCGAGCGGCTGCCGGCGCGCGCCGAGGACGATCTGCAGGTTCCCGACTGCGTGCTGATGTTCTTCGACCGGCTGCTGGCCTTCGACCACGTGCGCCACCAGATCCACATCATCGCCTCGGCCGACGTGGCCCGCGAGGAGCCGAGGCGCGCCTATGAGCGCGCGGCGCGCGACATCGCGCAATTGGAGCGCAAGCTGGCTCGCGGCGTGCCGCGACGGATGCTGGCCGCCAGCGGCGCCGCGCACGCGCGAAAGCTGAAGCCGAAATCCTCCACCAGCCGCGCCGGTTTCCTGGCGGCGGTGCGGCGGGCGAAGGAGTACATCGCCGCCGGCGACGTCTTCCAGGTGGTGCTTTCGCAGCGGCTCACTTTCCAGCCGGGCGCGCGGCCGTTCGACATCTACCGCGCGCTGCGCACGGTGAATCCCTCGCCCTACATGTATTTCCTGCGCATGGGGGAAATGACGGTGCTGGGCTCCTCGCCGGAGATGCTGGTGCGGGTGACGGGCAGCAAGCTGGAGTACCGGCCGATCGCGGGCACGCGTGCCGCGCGGCAGCGACGAGCAGGAAGACCTGCGGCTGGAAGAGAAGCTGCGCCAGGACGAAAAAGAACGCGCCGAGCACGTGATGCTGGTGGACCTGGGGCGCAACGACCTGGGGCGGGTGAGCGAGTACGGGTCGGTGCGGGTGCGGGATTTGATGTACGTGGAGCGCTACTCGCACGTGATGCACCTGGTGTCGGCGATCGAGGGACGGCTGAGGCCGGGGCTGGATGCGCTGGACGCCTTTGCCGCCTGCTTCCCGGCGGGCACGCTGACCGGCGCGCCCAAGGTGCGGGCGATGGAGATTGTGGAGGAACTGGAGCCGGTGCGGCGCGGTGTCTATGGCGGCTCGGTGCTCTATGCCGATTTCGCCGGGAACCTGGATTCCTGCATCGCCATCCGCACCATGCTGCTGAAAGGACGGCGCGCCTACGTGCAGGCGGGCGCGGGGATCGTGGCGGATTCGGTACCGGAGCGGGAGTTTGAAGAGTCGATGAACAAGGCGCAGGCGCTGGTAAGGGCGGCGGAACTAGCTAGGGGGTAGAAGTACAGTGGCCAGTGGCCAGTGATCAGTGGCCAGTCGCAGCGTATGCATTTGAGCGTTCTTGGGGAGGGGCAATGAAGGTCCGGTCTTATCATCAACTGGTTGCGTGGCAAAAAGCGGTCGAACTCGTCACAGAAATCTACCGTGCGACGAAGGGTTTTCCTAAAGATGAGCTATATGGCCTTATGAGCCAGCTCCGCCGAGCAGCAGTGTCGGTTCCGAGCAATATCGCCGAAGGGCAGGGGCGGCTTTCAACAGGTGAGTTCAGGCAGTTCCTCGGACATGCACGCGCGTCGCTGTTCGAAGTCGAAACGCAGTTGGAGATTGCGCTTCGGTTGGAGTACCTAGGCACGGAGAAGACGCGCGATCTGCTCGCGCAATGTGCCGAGTTAGGCCGTATCATTAACGGCTTGCTCTCTTCTTTGGAGGCGAACCCAGCTCACGAGGACTAATTAAGCAGGAACTGACCACTGGCCACTGGCCACTGACAACTATGGTGTTCGTTCTCGACAACTACGATTCGTTCACTTACAACCTGGTCCAATACCTGGGCGAGATGGGGCAGGAGGTGGTGGTGCGGAGGAACGACCAGACCAGCGTGGAAGAGGTCGAGGAGATGAAGCCGTCGCACATTCTGGTTTCGCCCGGGCCGTGCACGCCGCAGGATGCGGGGATCAGCATCGAGTTGATCCGGCATTTTGCCGGCAAGGCGCCGATTCTGGGGGTCTGCCTGGGGCACCAGGCGATCGGGGCGGCCTTCGGCGGGAAGGTGGTGCGCGCGGCCAACTTGATGCACGGCAAGACCAGCCAGATCGAGCACGACGGGCGGACGCTGTTTCGCGGGGTGCCGTCGCCCATGGAGGCCACCCGGTATCACTCGCTGATCGTCGCCGAAGAGGGTCTGCCGCCAGAGCTGGAGATCAGCGCCACCACCCGGGACCGCGATGGCACGCGGGTCATTATGGGACTGCGGCATAAGAGCTGTCCGGTGGAAGGAGTGCAGTTCCACCCGGAAAGCGTGCTGACCTCCCATGGCCGGGAGCTGCTGCGGAACTTTCTGCAGCTCCAGGCGGCGCGGTGAGTGGCCGGAGTTCCCGGCCCGGAGCTGTTACGTGTGGGAATGCCCCTTTTTGGCCTTGCGCTGCCGCAAGGTACC
Source organism: Terriglobia bacterium (assembly GCA_963740615.1). Lineage (GTDB taxonomy): Bacteria > Acidobacteriota > Terriglobia > Terriglobales > Acidobacteriaceae > JAIQGF01. Next base: position 325,931 of record CAVUEZ010000007.1, on the reverse strand, counting down.
CGCAAACATGCTTGACAGAGTCCCCGGCGGAAGCGATGCTTACCCTACTTTCGGAGGACAATCCATGGCGCAACCCCAAAGGGAACAGCGTTCAACAAGGCGTTTCTCCCTGCGGCTTCCGGTGACAGTGAAGTTCAGCGATGCGGGCACGGAAAAAACCGCGCACACGCGCGATGTGAGCGCGCGCGGCATCTGTTTTTATCTGGATTCCAGCGTCGCGGAAGGATCCGAGATCGAGTTCACGCTCACGCTTCCTCCGGAGATCACGCTGACGGAAAGCATCCGCGTGCATTGCAAGGGGAAAGTGGTGCGCGTGGAGCCGCAATCGCCGGGACGTGTAGGCATTGCCGCCGTCATCGAGCGCTACGAATTCCTCGCCGAACCGTAACCACGCGGAACGCCCGCGCACACCCGAGACTCCAACGGGCGGAAGCCTCATCCCCGGCTTTATCTTCCGGCCGGGGGCGGTTACCATAGCGCCAATGTCATTTCCACGCCGACTCGTCATCGCCAGCGCGCTGGCCGGGATACTGGTTTCGGCAAGGGCGCAGAACCAGCCGCAGAAAGCCATCGGCGAGATCTTCGCCTCGGACGCGAGCGTGAAGGGCGCGGTGCTGCTGGCCAGCAATGGAATGCAGGTGATGAGCGGGTCGTCGGTGGCCGCCGGGCAATCGGCGGCGCTGCTGGTGCTGCAGCGGGGCGGATATGTGCGCATCTGCCCGCGCACCAGCCTGGCCATCAGCAGCTCACGGACGGGCCGCGACCTGATGTTCGGCATGAGCACCGGCGCGGTGGAGGCCGATTACAAGCTGGAAGCCTCGGCGGACGCGATTCTCACCCCCGATTTCCGCATCCTGTTCGCCGGCCCGGGAATGTTTCACGTGGCGGTGGCGGCGGACGCGCGCGGCAATACTTGCGTGCGCTCGCTCGATCACAACAGCGCCGCCATCATCATTTCCGAATTGATGGGCGACGGCACCTACCAGGTGAAGCCCGGGGACCAGGTGGTTTTCCATAACGGCAAGCTGAGCGATGCGGAGCACGCGGTCAGCGTGTGCGGCTGCGCCAATCCAACGCCGCTGATACGCGCGGCGGCCACGCCGCCGGCGCCGGTGACTGCCGAGCCCGCCAATCCCGCTCCGCCCTCGGCGGCTTCCCCCATCGCCCCGCCTCCGGCTGCCACGTATCTGGCGGGCGCGCCGCCGGCGTTCCCCGGTCCGGCTGACCAACCGCTGCCTCCGCCCCTGGCGCACGAGGTGCACGTGCAGGTGGACGCACCGTTTGTGTTCAGCGCCCGGAGCGAGGTGCAAGCGGCGCCGCTGCGCCAGGTGGCGCGGCTGAGCCTGAGCACAACCCCGGAGATGGCGCTGATCCCGGCGCCGCCCAAGCCCATGGATTTGCGTCCCCCGGCACCTCCGCCGCCGGCGGCCCCCCAGGCCCGGCGCGAGCCGCCCCATAAGCGGGGCTTCTTCGCCAAAGTGGGCTCCTTCTTCGCCTCGATATTCCGCTAAGCTGCTGGTTCCCAAGCTGGGTTCCGCCTCTTTCGGGGCACCCACAGGCCAAACTTTTGTGAAACCCTGGCCGCTGGTTCAGGTCTATACTTTGTGGGAACGAGTATGTCCGCACCTGCAATTTCAAGAGCACCGGCAAACGACGCGGCCGGCGCGGCGCCGCACGATTTCATGCCCGCGCTGTTCGGGCTGGAGTACTCGACCTACGGCACGAAGCCGAAGAATTTCGTGCTGTCGTTTTTGCTGCATGCGTTGCTGGCGGTCGCGCTGGTGCTGTCCACCACCTTCGTGGTGACGCACCAGCAGGCGATTCAGGCCACGGTCACGGGCGTGGTCACCGACATCAGTCCTTATATTCTGCCGGCCGCGAAAGACCGCTCCGGCGGAGGGGGCGGCGGGGGCGACCGCGACAAGCTGGCGGCCTCCAAGGGAGCCCTGCCCAAGCTGGCGCGGGAACAGATCACGCCTCCCACCGTGGTGATCCGCAATCCTGATCCGAAGCTGGCAGTGCCGCCGTCGGTGGTGGTTCCGCCGGAAATCAAGTTGCCGCAGACGGGGCAGTTGGGCGACCCGCTTTCCAACGTGCTCGGCCCGGCCTCCAATGGCACCGGAAGCGGCGGCGGGATTGGCAGCGGAAGCGGCGGCGGGGTGGGCTCCGGACGCGGCCCCGGGGTGGGGCAAGGCTGGGGCGGCGGAATCGGCGGAGGCCCGTACCGGGTGGGCGGCGGAGTGAGCGCTCCGCGCGCGCTCTATGCGCCCGATCCGGAATACTCGGAAGAGGCGCGCAAGGCGAAATTCCAGGGTACGGTGGTGCTGTGGGTGGTGGTCGGGCCTGACGGCCGCCCGCGCGACATCCGAGTGCAGCGCACCCTGGGCATGGGACTGGACGAGAAGGCGGTCCAGGCGGTGCGCACGTGGACGTTCGAGCCGGCACGCAAGGACGGCCAACCGGTGGCGGTGCAGATCAATATCGAAGTCAACTTCCGGCTGTACTAGCGGCTGCGGGCCAAGAAGTCTTAGCCACAGAGGACACAGAGGGGAAGCAAGCCCGCCCGCCCCCCGTTCTGTTTCAAAACCTCTGTGACCTCGGCGGTGAATCACTGAAACTGGAAACTATCTCTTGACCGCCTTGGCAATGGGCGCGACCTTCTCCTTGGCGGTATTGGCGGCGGTATTGGCCCATTCGGCGCCCTTGTCGATCACATCGCTGGCCTGATCCTGCCAATCCTCAAGGACTTCGCGTGCGTCCTCGTACTTGCGGCGCAGGCTGCGCCGCATCTGTTTGCCGGATTTCGGAGCCAGCAGCAGCGCCGACAGCGCGCCCGCGCCCAACCCAATCAACAGGAAGGTAATGGCGAGCCCGATGCCGCCGCGGTCCGAAGGCTGATAATCACCAAAACGCTCGTAGTCGCTCATTGGCGCCTCTCTTCATCTTTAGAATTTCGGGTGGGCGAGCGATGGCCGCGTGGTCTCGGATTTTCTCTGCCCCCGCCACGGCGGCATCATGATGTCGCGCACCCTTCGTGGAAGCCCGGGTACCGCACACTTCCGCGTTGCTCTCTATAACTTAGAAAAGGAGCTTCGGGGGAGCGTTGTCCGGGAATGTAAATAGTCTTGTGGAACACCCGCCGCCGCGAGCGGCGCCACCCAGGCGGGACCGCTCGCGGGCCGGGGAAGGCCTACTTGTACCTGGCGCTGGTGCGAAGCAGTTCGTCGCGATGGCCCTTGAAGCTGACCATGGAATCGAACGCCGGGCCGTCCAGCGGCTGGGCCTTGAGGGTGTCACGGATGGCCGCGTTGACCTTGTCCAGGCCCTCCGGGCTGGCCGCGAGGTAGATAATCAGGAACGAGCCGGGATCCTGGGTGTGGACCGCCTGGGTATCGATTTCGTACTCGTGAAGGGTGCCGTCGGCGAGCAGTTTTTCCAGCAGCGGGGCGATCAGGTTCTTGCTGAGCATGCCGACAGCGTCTTCAGGCGCGTCGCGCTTCAGCTTGTAGAACGATACATGAGTGTAGGCATCCTTCCACGATCCGGGATGCCAGTTGTAATACCGGCTGACGTAGATGGTGTCCCAATGTTTGGTGGCACTGGCCAGGACGGGGGAAGTGGCGGTGCCGCTGGTGTAGAACTGTTCCAGCACCTTGATCAACCCGGCCATGGACATTGACGACCACCAACTGTCGTGCGTTTCCCCGTCGGCCTGGTGAACCAAAGTCTCATCGAAGCCATAGCCCACAATGGTTCCGTTGGCGAGAGCCTGGTCCAGGATTTTCTGGTCAGGCGCATAGGATTTTTCCATCTCCGCCCACTGCGCGCGCGGAATGGCCCAATTGGCGACGTACGAATACATCGGAGGTTTTTCCTGCACCCCCGACATCTGCGCGCCCGCCGGCACGGCGCAGACGGCGGACAAGACGAGCACCCCCAAACCTGCAAAAACACCCCACAATTTCCTGTTCATTTTCATCCTCCGCAAATTAGCCAGGATTTCCATCCTCGTTCCTGGGCCGCAGCAGTGTACAGGAAGCGGTCTCATGGGAAACAGAATTTGCTGACGGAACGCCAAGCACACGGTTCGCCCGCCACCGGGGCGCCGAGACGAGGCGCGTAGGGAGGAGGCCAGCCGGACACGGCGCGGTTCCCAAGCGGCGGCGCGCTAGGCTAGAATCAAATGTTTGCCTCGCAAAGGCTGGAGTCGGTTGTGGACCAGCCTGGAGGTCCGTGTCTGGCTGCCGATTGGCGGGCGCGGATTATCGTCTTCCAGGAACACAAGAGATCCGAAGGAGAGCGTACCAGCATGGCGATTCCGGCCACCCAACTGCGTCCGGGCATGGTGATCAAGCACAACAACGATTTGCATTCCGTATTCAGCGTCGAGCACCGTACCCCCGGGAACCTGCGCGCCTTCATCCAGGCCAAGCTGCGCAACCTGCGCACCGGGGCGATGTTCGAGCACCGCTTCCGCTCCGGCGACGCCATCGACAAGGTCACGGTGGACGAAGTCAAGATGGAGTACCTGTACAACGACGGCGACAGCTACTACTTCATGAATATCGAGAACTACGAGCAGACGCACCTGAGCAAGGAAATTCTGGGCGACGCGGTGGAGTACCTGATTCCCAATCTGCAGATCCAGGTGGAGTTCTTCGATGGCAAGGCGGTGGGCGTGGAGCTGCCGCAAATCGTGGAGCTGACGGTGGTGGAGACCGAACCCGGGCTGAAGAGCGCTACCGCCACCAACGTCACCAAGGCGGCCAAGACGGAAACCGGGCTGGTGGTGCAGGTGCCGCCGTTCATCAATGAGGGCGAAAAGATCCGGGTGGACACCAGCGAGGGCGTGTACTTGTCGCGGGCGTGAGGAATTTAAGATTTAAGATCAGTGCTGTCCTAACGTTGCACCCGTATTTTGCCGTAAGTCACAGCTGTTATGTGAGTTGCCGGCCAATTCCAGCGGAATCGATTTGAATTTTTCCGGTACTCTGACGGCCATTTTCCCTCGCGAGGATGATGGCCATGAATGCCGGTCGGACTGTGTTCGCGCAGCTGATGGACTTTCTCCCGTGGCGTGAGTTTCGGCGTTGTGTCGAGCGCTACGGCGGTGAGTACAAGATCCAGCACTTCACCTGTTTGGACCAGTTCCTCTGCCTCGCCTTCGCGCAGCTGACCGCTCGCGAGAGCCTGCGCGACATCGAGGCCTGCCTGCGAGCGCAAGACTCCAAGCTCTACCACATGGGCTTTCGCGGTGACATCTCGCGCAGCAATCTCGCCCACGCCAACGAGCATCGCGACTGCCGCATCTTCGCCGACTTCGGCCGCGTGCTCATTGCCATGGCGCGCGATCTGTACCGCGACGAAAGCTTCTCGGTCGAGTTGGCCGAGACCGTCTATGCGATGGACTCGACCACCATCGATCTGTGCCTCTCGCTGTTCCCCTGGGCGCAGTTCCGCCGGCACAAAAGCGCCGTTAAAGTGCACACGCTGCTCGATGTCGCCACCTCGATTCCAGCCAGTGTTTACGTGACCGGCGCGCAAGTCGCCGATGTGAACCTGCTCGACTGCTTGCTGCTGGAACCCGGAGCCTTCTACCTGATGGACCGCGGCTACTACGACTTCGCTCGTCTGTACCTGTTCACTCAAGCCTGCGCCTACTTCGTTACTCGTGCCAAGCGCGGCATCCATTTCCGCCTGCGCTCGCATCGCGTCGTCGATCGCACCACGGGCTTGCGTTGCGATCAGACCATCCGCCTGATCGGGCCCAAAACTTCCGATCGTTATCCGGCACCGCTGCGCCGCATTCACTATGTCGATCCGGAGGAGCATCGCGACCTCGTGTTTCTCACCAACAACTTCCTGCTGGAGCCACTCGCCATTACGGAACTGTATCGCGCGCGCTGGCAGGTCGAGTTGTTCTTCCGCTGGATCAAGCAGCACCTGCACATCAAAGCCTTTTACGGCACCTCGCGCAACGCCGTGACCATCCAAGTGTGGGTCGCGCTGAGCGTTTACCTGCTGGTGGCGATTGCCAAAAAGCAACTCGCGCCCCAGGCCAGCCTGTACAAAATCCTGCAAGTGCTGAGTATCACGATTTTCGAAAAAACCGCGATTTTAGAGGCTTTCTCGCACATGCCTGATCCGATGCCCCATACTGCTCCCGCTACTCAGCTGCAAATGTTCGACTTACGTTAGGACAGCACTAATTTAAGATTTCAGATTTAAGATTGGGTGGCATGTCCGCGGCGGCGTGCGCGTCTGAGGGGTAATGCGCGCCGTTGGCAATCTGAAATCTAATCTTAAATCTGAAATGCCGCGCAGCAGCCATGAACGCTGAAGCCAAGCCGACGCTCCATACCCGCCGCTACCTGGTGCGCGGACGCGTGCAGGGAGTGGGATTCCGGTGGTACGTGGAGCGGGAGGCGCACATGCTGGGCGTTTACGGCTGGGTGCGCAACACCTTCGACGGCAGCGTGGAAGTGCTGGCGGCGGGCACGCGCGAGCAACTGGCCGGGCTGCGCCGCAAGCTGCAGCAGGGACCGCGGGCCGCGCGCGTGGATGAAGTGGAGGAATCGGAGGCCCAGCCGGTGGAAGGCTTGAAGACATTTCGCATTGAAGGAGCGTGGTGAGCGATGCCGCAACTCCAGGTGGCGCCATCCGATTGCGATTTCCTGAAGCAGTTGATCCGCGAAGTCCCCGATTTTCCCAAGCCCGGCATTGTTTTTTACGACATCACCACGCTGCTGAAAGATAAGGTGGGCTTCGCCAAGCTGATCGATTCGGTGGGGCAGTCCTATATCGGGCGGCGGGTGGACCTGGTGCTGGGAATCGAGGCGCGCGGCTTCATCTTCGGTCCGGCTCTGGCCTATCGCATCAACGCCGGCTTTGTTCCCGTGCGCAAACCCAAAAAGCTGCCCGCGCCGGTGGCGAAGTGGACTTACGACCTGGAATACGGCAGCGATACGCTGGAGGTCCATCAGGACGCCATTGAGCCGGGACAGAGCGTGATCATCGTGGACGACTTGCTGGCCACCGGGGGCACGGCACTGGCCACCACCAAGCTGGTGGAGTCGCTCGGAGGACGGGTCGACAGCCTGGCGTTCATCGTGGAGCTGGACTTCCTGAAGGGACGCGACAAGCTGTCCGGGTATGAGGTGGTGTCGCTGCTGCACTACGAGAAGTAGGAGGCGAGGCGCCGGCTCGCCATTCGAACGATCGTCCGATTTTCTGACGCTGCCTGATTCTCGGACAGACAGAAGCCGCCCGGGCTGAGCTCTCCCGCTTCCCGGAGTTCCCGGCAACAGCTTCTATGCCAGCCACTTACCTTTTTTGCACAGGTCGGACCAGGTTGGCCGCCGGCGTGCGGATACCTGCCGGCATAACCAGGGAATAGGGGGAAGGGAAGCGATGACTGATACGCGCCGCGAGCCTTGGTCGGCCTCTCCGGCGGACAGCATTGCAACGACACAACCCCCTTCCTCCTTCCCCAAAGGAGTCGCCATGCGACGCGTGGACGTGCTAGCATTTCTCGGACTTTTCCTGCTGTTTGCCGGCGCCGGAACCTTCCTGAGCAAATACTCCGCTCTGCCTTTGTGGGTGGTGTGGCTGGTGGGTCCGCTGCTCTGGTACCTGGGATTTGCCGTCCTGATTTCGTGGATGCTGTGGCGGCTGTTTGTGCCCTCGACCGCGATGGCGCCCGCTGAAGAGGAAGAAAAGGCAATGGCGCGCCCGGTGCCGGCGAGCAATTTTCTGGAGCACGACTACGAGCCAACATCGGAACCAATCCTGCGGAAGGTGCCCGTGTACAGCACGCTGTTGCTTCTCATACTGCTCTCATCGCTGTTTATCGCAGGCAACATGGCCACACCCGACGCAAACCACGGAGGAGGAAGTTCCGCAGCAACCACCGGGATACACTCCGCTGCTACAACCGCGAAATAGACTCCGCCGCCGCACCCATCGGGAGGCCATTCATGCAAGCGTTCGAATCGACATCCGCGCCCCGCGAGGCGCTCGACTCAGACAAGCCGGGCAATAGCGCCCGGCGGCGTTTCATCCAAATCCTGCTGGGCGGCGGGGTGCTAGCCTCGGCCGCATCCTTCATTTACCCCGTGATTCGCTACGTCATTCCGCCACCGGCCACGGACATGGGAGGCGACACGGTAGTGGCGGCGCACGTCGGCGACCTGAAGCCCAACACCGGCAAGATTTTCCGCTTCGGCAGCCGCCCCGGGCTGCTGATCCTGGGCGCTGACGGCGAATACCGCGCCATGTCGGCCACCTGCACCCACCTGAGCTGCACCGTCCAGTATCGCGGCGACCTGAAGCAGGTGTGGTGCGCGTGCCACAACGGCACCTATGACCTGGCGGGGCGGAATGTGAGTGGACCGCCGCCGCGGCCGCTGGAGTTGTTCGATGTGCACGTGCGGGGCGAGGAAATTGTCGTGCGGCGGAAACGGGAGGCCTAAATGAGTGGATTCGCCATCGTCCGAGACTGGCTGGATGAGCGCTTCGGCTGGGCCGAGTTGACCAAGCCGTTGCGCAAGAAGACCGTCCCCCTGCACCGGCTGTCGTACTGGTACTTCCTCGGCGGGATCACGCTGTTCCTGTTCATCATCCAAGTCTGCACCGGCATTCTCCTGCTCCTCTATTACCGCCCCACCGCCAACGAAGCCTACGAAAGCGTGCAGTACATCACCACCCAGGTGCAGTTTGGGTGGCTGGTGCGGTCGATTCATTCCTGGTCGGCGAACCTGATGATTTTGACCGCGTTCGCCCACATGTTCAGCGTGCTGTTCCTGAAGGCGTATCGCAAGCCGCGGGAGTTGACCTGGGTGACCGGGGTTTTGCTGCTGTTCCTGGCCATGGGATTCGGCTTCAGCGGCTACCTGCTGCCGTGGAACACGCTGGCCTTCTTCGCCACCAAGGTGGGCACCGAGGTGGCCGGCCAGGTTCCGATCGTGGGCAAGTGGATCGTGGTTTTCCTGCGCGGCGGCGAAGACGTAACCGGCGCCACGCTGACCCGCTTCTTCGGCTTCCACGTGGCGGTGCTGCCCGGCCTGGCCACCATTCTGATCGCCATGCATCTCCTGCTGGTGCAGCGGTTCGGGATGAGCGTGCCGCCTTCGGTGGAAGGGCAATGGATCCGCGACCCGGAATCGAAGCGCGAGATGAGGTTCTTCCCCAACTTCGCGCTGCGCGAAGCGATTGCCTGGTACATCGCGCTGGGAGTGCTGGGCGCGCTGGCCGCGCTTTCGCCGTGGGGAATCGGGGCCAAGGCCGATCCGTTCTCGCCCGCGCCCGCCGGGATCAAGCCCGAGTGGTACTTCCTGTTCATGTTCCAGACGCTGAAGCTGATTCCGTCCAAGATCTTCTTCATTGACGGCGAGATCTTGGGCGTCCTCGGCTTTGGGCTGGTGGGCCTGCTGTGGCTGCTGCTGCCGTTCGTCGAGGGGCGCCACCGCAGCCTGGCGCGCACCTTCATCACCGGCCTGGGCGTGTTCGCGCTCGCCTACATCGGGACCATGACCGCCTACGGCTACATGGCCAAGTAGGGCAGGAGAGAAATCATGAATGCCATTCGCAACAAGCTGATGGGAGCGCGCAAAGGGGGGCAGAGGAGGGGGTCTGCCCCCGCGCGCGCGTCGAACCCGCTGTTCCTGCTGGCCATCGCCGTCTGGATTGCGGTCGCGCTGCTGGCCGCGTCGCGCGCCCATGCCACTCCGCCGCCACCGCCGGCCGTGGAGTCCACCTGCATCGACTGCCACGGCTCGCTGGACGGCAATCTGAAGGTCACCGCCGAGCAGTACGCGCAGGACATCCACGCGCAGAAGGGCCTCACCTGCGCCGCGTGTCACGGCGGCGATCCCACCAGCATGGAGGCCATGGACAAGAAGAAGGGCTTCAAGGGACACATTGACCGCAAGCAGATCCCGCAACTGTGCGCCACTTGCCATTCCGACACGGCTTACATGCGGCAGTACAATCCCTCGCTGCGCACCGACCAGTTGGCGCAGTACAAGACCAGCGTGCACGGCAAGCGCCTGGCCTCGGGCGACACCAAGGTCGCGGTGTGCATTGATTGTCACGGGGTGCACGGCATTCGGGATGTGAAGGACACGCGCTCGAAGGTCCATCCGCTGAACGTGGCCGAGACCTGCGCGCGCTGCCATGCCGACGGAAAATACATGCAGGGCTACCCGATCAAGCACGACCAGTTCGCCGCCTACAGCACCAGCGTGCACCACGAGGCGCTGACCGTGCGCGGCGACCTGAGCGCGCCCACCTGCACCACCTGTCATGGCAACCATGGGGCGGCGCCGCCGGGGGTGGCCTCGGTGACCAACGTCTGCTCCACCTGCCATGTCTTCCAGGCGCAGTTGTTCGACGCCAGCCCGCACAAGGCCGCCTTCGACGCGGCGGGGCTGCCCGGCTGCGTCACCTGCCACAGCAACCACCGCATTACGCATCCCAGCGACGCCATGGTCGGCACCGGACAGGAGGCGGTCTGCACCACCTGCCACAGCCAGGGCGATGCCGGATTCGCGGCGGCGGGAAATATGAAACAGCAGCTCGGGTCGCTGGAAGCGGCGATCGCCAGATCGCAGGAGGTCCTGACCCGCGCCGAGCAGTCGGGCATGGAGGTCAGCCAGGCGCAACTGGATCTGACCTCGGCGCGCGACCAGCTCACCAAGGCGCGCGTCACCCTGCACAGCTTCTCACCGGCCAAGGTCGCGACCGACATCAAGGCGGGCGAGGAGACGGCGGAGAAGACGCGCCAGGCCGGCGTGCAGGCGCTGAAGGAGCGCGACTACCGCCGCGCCGGACTCGGCGTTTCGCTGCTCACCATCCTGGCGATGCTGGTGGGACTGAAGCTCTACATCGGACAAATCGAATCGCGCAAGTGAGCTCCTGACACTCTTGTTTTCCTTACCCGGCCCGGACCGCGGGCCGGGATTTTTTTCCCGCGAATGAGTCGTGCTACGATGCTGGGTTTTCCGGAACGTGGGGAGGATCCATGTTGAAGCGCTTTGCCATGGTGCTGGTGGTGTCGCTCGCCTCCGCTGTTTTTGCCCAGACCTACAACCAGGCGCTTTTCGGCGGAATGAAGTGGAGAGGGATCGGCCCGTATCGCGGCGGCCGCGTGCTGGCCGTCACCGGCGTGCCCGGCGATCCGAACACGTTTTACTTCGGCGCCGTGGCCGGAGGCGTGTGGAAGTCCGTGAATGCCGGCGCCACCTGGACGCCGCTGACCGACAAGGAGCCGTTTACTTCGATCGGCGCGCTGGCCGTCGCCGACTCCGATCACAACATTATTTATGCGGGCACCGGCGAAGCCTGCATCCGCGGCAACATCACCTACGGCACCGGCGTGTACAAGAGCGTGGATGGCGGCAGGTCGTGGAAGCACGCCGGCTTGCCGGACTCGCGCCAGATCGGCGCGCTCATTGTTCATCCTGCGAACCCGAACATCGTGTTCGTGGCCGCCCTCGGGCATGTTTACGCGCCCAGCGCCGAACGCGGCATCTATCGCACCCTTGACGGCGGCGCAACCTGGCAGAAGGTGCTGTACGTGGACGACAAGACCGGCGGCATCGACGTGGTCTTCGATCCCCAGAACCCGAACACGCTGTTCGCCGCCCTGTGGGAGGTGAACCGCACCCCGTGGAGCCTGTCCAGCGGCGGGCCCGGCAGCGGCCTGTTTCGCTCCACCGACGGCGGCGCCACGTGGAAAAAACTGGAGGGACACGGGCTCCCCGAAGGGCTGCTGGGCAAGATCGGCGTCTCCGTTTCCGGCGCCGATTCCAGCCGCGTGTACGCGCTCATCGAAGCCAAGGAGGGCGGCCTGTTCCGCTCCGACGATGGTGGCGACACCTGGAAGCGGGTCAACGAAGACGAGCGCTACCGCCAGCGCGCCTGGTACTTCACCCACATCTTCGCCGATCCCAAGGCGGTGGACACCGTGTACGTCGAAAACACCGGGCTGTTTCGCTCCGTCGATGGCGGCAAGACCTTCACCCTGCTGCCCGCGCCGCATGGCGACCATCACGGGCTGTGGATCGATCCCACGAACCCGAAGAGCATCATCGACGGCAACGACGGCGGGGCGACGGTCAGCGTGGACGGCGGCAAGACGTGGAGCACGCTGATGAACCAGCCGACGGCGCAGTTCTACCACGTGATCGCCGACAACCAGTTTCCGTACTATCTCTACGGCGCGCAGCAGGACAACAGCAGCGTCGGCATCGCCAGCTTCAGCGATGAGGGCGTGATCACCGAGCAGAACTGGTTCGCCTTCGGCGGCGAGACCGGATTCATCGCGCCCTACCCGCCCGACCCGAACATCGTCTACTCCAACAACAACGAATCGCTCCTCAGCGCCTATCGTTTCGACCGCCGCACCCAGCAGACGCAGGACATCTCGGTGTGGCCGCTGGACGTCTCCGGCCACGGGGCCGCCGACCTGGGCGACTACCGCTTCAACTGGACCTCGCCGCTGTTTATCTCGCCTCACGACGCCAACGCGATTTACACCGCCGGGAACCGCGTCTTCAAGAGCACCGACGCCGGCATGACGTGGACTACCATCAGCAAGGACCTGACGCGCAACGACCAGAGCAAGCAGCAGCCCTCGGGCGGCCCGATCACGCTCGACATCACCGCGGTCGAGTACTACGACACCATCTTCGCGCTCGCCGAATCGCCAGTGCGCAAGGGCGAAATCTGGGCCGGCAGCGACGACGGCCTGGTCTGGCTGACCCGCGACGACGGCAAGAGCTGGACCAACGTCACCCCCAAGTGCTGCCCGAGTGGAGCATGGTCAGCATCATCGATCCCTCGCCGCACAGCGCGGGCACCGCGTACATGGCGGTGGACCGCCACAAGCTGGACGATCAGAAGCCGTACATCTACAAAACGTCGGATTTCGGCAAGACCTGGACGCTGCTGGTGAACGGCATTCCCCAAGGATCGTACGTGCGCTCGGTGCGCGAGGACCCCGTGCGCCAGGGGCTGCTCTTTGCCGGGACCGAGCTCGGCGTCTACGCCTCCTTCGACGACGGCGCGCACTGGCAATCGCTGCAGATGAACCTGCCCGTCTCGCCCATTCACGACCTGGTGGTGCACGGCGACGATCTGGTGGTCGCTACCCACGGGCGCTCGTTCTGGATCCTGGATGACATCACGCCGCTGCGCCAGCTCACGCCGCAAACGGCCAAGGCGCAGGCCATTCTCTACAAGCCGGAGCCGGCCGTGCGCCTGCATTATCCGGAGGCGGTGGACCGCCGCCGCCCGGTGGGCGATAACCCGCCCAAGGGCGCCGTCATTGATTATTACTTCGCGGCCAAGCCGAAAGAGGAGGTCACGCTCGACATCCTCGACGCGCACGGCAAGCTGGTGCGCCATCTTTCCAGCAAGGAGAAGAAGACATTCGAACAGCCGCCGGAGTGGCCTGACCTGGAAGTGCCCAAGCTCACCATTCCCGCCGAAGCGGGCATGAACCGCTACGCCTGGGACCTGCGTTACGAGCCGCCGGTGAAGATTCCGGGCGCGTTTTATACCGGACTGGGGCCGCAGGGGCCGCTGGCGGCGCCCGGAACGTACGAGGTGAAGCTGACCGCGGGATCGTTCACGCAGACGGCGCCGCTGGAGCTGCGCATCGATCCGCGGCTGAAGAACCTCACCGCGGCCGATCTGCAGAAGCAGTTCGCGCTCTCCGTGAAAATCCGCGACGCCAACGAGCAGTTGCATCGCGGAGTAAACCAGATCCGCCAGCTTCGCGAGGAGATGAAGACGCTGAAGAGCTGGGCCGGAGAAAGCGCGCAGGCGCGCGAGGTGATTGCCGCCGCCGACGCGCTCGACAAGAAAATGACGCCCATCGAGGAACAGCTCATGCAGGTGCAGATGAAGAGCTCGGAGGGAAACCTGCGCTATCCCAACCAGCTCAACGAGGCACTGGATTCGCTCAGCCACATTGTGGAATCGTCAGATTCGGCGCCCACCGCGTCTGAATTCCAGGTGTACGAAATGCTCAATGGCAAACTGCAGGCGCAGTTGAAGGCGCTGCACGAATTGCTGGCCCGCGATCTGCCGGCGCTGAACCAGCTTATGCACAAGACCGGCGTGCCCACGCTGGCCGTGCCTTCGGGAAAGCCGGCGGGCTCGTAGCGCGTGTCGCGGAATCGAATTGACCACTGACCACTGGCCACTGACCACTGGCCACTGACCACTGCCTCTGACCTACCGCTCCGGCTGGAACAGGTACCCGCCTCCGTTGCCCGCCATGCCCTCGGCCACCTTCAGGAAAGCCCGCGCCGCATGCGACAGGTTGGCGTTTTTGCGGTAGACGACGCGCAGCCGCCGTTCCAGCTTCAGGTCGGCCACGTGCACGCGCACCAGTTCGCCGCGCGCCAGCTCGCCTTCTACGCAGATGGCCGGCACCAGCGCCAGCCCATTCTCCATGATCACGAACTTCTTGATCGCCTCGATGGTGGGCAGCTCCGCGTCCATGTTGAGCGGCGTCTTGTGGCGCCGGAATGCCTGGATCACCTTTTCGCGAAAGGGGGAGGGCACGTTGTGCGCCACGAACGATTCCACCCCGAGCTGCTTGATGCTCACCTGGCGCGCGTTGGCCAGCGTGTGCCGCGGATACACCACCAGCGCCAGCTCGTCGTGGTAGACCACGATGCTGCGCAGCAACTGGTCCTCGGGGTTAAAGGAAAGCACGCCCAGCTCCACGCTGTGTTCCAGGATTTCCTGCGGAATGCGGCTGGCCAGGGAGCGCCGCACCGTGGTCTTCACCAGCGGGTAGAGGCGGCGGAAGTCGGTCAGCACCGGCAGCAGGTAGAGGCAGGTGTACTCATTGGCGGCGATGGACAGCTTGCCCTTGCGCATCTCGCGCAGCTCCACCAGCGCCTCGGAGGCCTCCTCGCGCAGGTTGAGCAGCTTCTGCGCATAGTCGTGGAGAACGCGGCCGGCGTCGGTGAGGTGGCCGTCGCGCGAGGAGCGGTCGAACAGCGGCTCGCCCAGTTCGTCTTCCAGCTTGCGCACCGCCTGGCTCACCGCGGGCTGCGTCCGGTACAGCTTCTCCGCCGCGCGCGAAAAGCTGCCCTCGCGCGCCACCATGATGAAGGTTTCCAGTTGAAAAAGGTCCATTCCCGTTCCTGTCGCCGCGGCTTTGGCGGGGGACGATGTCCGATTATGCCATTAAAAAAGCTAATGATAACTAAAAGAATTATAACTTGGATTTCTGGACCGGCACGGCGGTACCATCTCCCGCGGTGGCCGGAAACGGCCGGACGCCCTGTGTCGGCTTGCACATGGCCGTGTGACGTAGGCGGAGCAGGAGGCGTAGTGAACGACAATCGCGTTGTCATTTTTGATACCACGCTGCGCGACGGGGAGCAGTCTCCCGGCTGCAGCATGAACCTGGAAGAGAAGGTGCGCATCGCCGGTCATCTTGACCGGCTCGGGGTAGACATCATCGAGGCCGGCTTCCCCATCGCCTCCGAGGGCGATTTCCGCGCCGTGCGCGCCGTCGCCGCCCAGGTAAGGCGCCCGCGCATTGCCGCCCTGGCGCGCTCCACCCGCAAGGACATCGACCGCGCCTGGGAGGCCCTGCGCGAGGCCCAGCATCCCCGCATCCACGTCTTCCTCGCCACCTCCGATATCCACCTCCAGTTCAAGCTCAAGATCACCCGCGAGCAGGCGCTGGTGCAGTCACGCGAGGCTGTGCGCTATGCCCGCAGCCTGTGTGACGACGTGGAATTCTCGCCCGAGGACGCCACCCGCTCCGACCCGGACTTCCTGTGTTCCGTGCTGGAGTGCGTGATCGAGGCGGGCGCGACCACGCTCAACATCCCGGACACGGTCGGCTACACCGTGCCCTCCGAGTTCACCCGGCTTATCACCACCATCCGTGAGCGCGTGCGCGGAATCGAGAAAGTAACCATCTCGGTGCACTGCCACAACGACCTCGGCCTGGCCGTCGCCAACAGCCTGGCGGCGGTGGAGGCGGGAGCGCGCCAGGTGGAGTGCACGGTGAACGGCATCGGCGAGCGCGCCGGCAATGCCGCCCTGGAAGAAATCGTGATGGCGCTGCGCGTCCGCGCCGATCGCCTGCCCTACGCCACCGGCATTCGCAGCGAGCAGATTTGTCCCGCCAGCCAGGCGCTGTCGGCCATTCTCGGCTTCCCGGTGCAGCCCAATAAGGCCATCGTCGGCTGCAATGCCTTCGCCCACGAGGCCGGCATCCACCAGCACGGCGTGCTCAGCAACCCGCTGTGCTACGAGATCATGACCCCCGAATCCGTGGGGCTGACGTCCAACCGCATCGTGCTCGGCAAGCATTCCGGGCGGCACGCGCTTTCGCGCCGTTATGAAGAGCTGGGATATCCCCTGTCCGGCGCCGAGCTTGACCTGCTTTACCAGCGGTTCACCGAGCTCGCGGATCGCAAGAAAAACATTTATGATCGCGATCTGATCTCGCTGCTGCCGCGCCGCGGTGTGCGTTCCTCGCCGCCGATAGCGGGGGCGGCGCCGGCCTACGGGGACTAATTGCGAACCGGCCTCAGCATCACGGTCCTGCCGGGCGACGGCATTGGTGTGGAAGTCACGCGCGAAGCGGTGCGCGTACTCCGCGCGGTAGCCGACATTCAGCGTTACGACTTCCGCTTCCGCACCGAGCTGATTGGCGGCGCGGCCATCCGCGAGACCGGCGTGCCCCTTCCCCAGCCGACGCTGGAAGCCTGCCTGGGCAGTGACGCCGTCCTGCTGGGCGCCGTCGGCGGCCCGGAGTTCGACTCGCTGCCCCCGGAGCGCAAGCCGGAGTCGGGCCTGCTGGCCCTGCGCCGCCAGTTGTGCGCCTTCGCCAACCTGCGTCCCGCCGCCTCCCACCGCGCCATCGAGAACTGCTCGCCGCTGCGGCCCGAGGTAGTCCGCGGCGCCGACCTGCTGGTGGTGCGCGAACTGGTCGGCGGCATTTACTTCGGCGAGCCGCGCGGCTTCGCGCCGGGCGCTGGCGCGGCCTTCAATACCATGCGATACTCGACGGAAGAGATCGAGCGCATCGCGCGCATCGCTTTCCAGCAGGCGCGTTCGCGCCGCCGCAAGGTGACTTCCGTGGACAAGGCCAACGTGCTTGAGACCTCGCAACTGTGGCGCAAGGTGGTCACCGGGGTGGCGCGCGAGTTTCCCGATGTCGCGCTCGAGCACATGTATGTGGACGCCTGTGCCATGCACCTGGTTTCCAACCCGTCGCGCTTCGATGTGATCCTCACCGGAAACCTCTTTGGCGACATTCTCTCCGACGAGTCGGCGGTCCTCAGCGGCTCGCTCGGCATGCTGGCCTCGGCCAGCATCGGCGGCCCGGTTGGAGTCTACGAGCCCGTGCACGGCTCCGCTCCCGACATCGCCGGCCGCGGCATCGCCAACCCGCTGGGCGCCATTGCCACCGCGGCGCTGCTGCTGCGCTATGCCGGCGGCATGGAGCAGGAGGCCCGCGACATCGAAAGCGCCATCGGGGAAGTGCTCGACCGCGGCTACCGCACCGCCGACCTCATCCGCGACCAGCAAACGCGCCCTGTCTCCACCGAGGAGATGGGCGCCGCCGTCGTTGACGCGCTCGCCGGATTCTGCGAGCGACGTCACGCCTACCACGCGGTGTAACCGATGCCCGCCCCGCACACCATGTTCGACAAAATCTGGGTCGAGCACATCGTGTGCGAGCCGCCGGGCGAACCGGCTCTGCTCTATATCGACCTCCACCTGGTCCACGAGGTGACCTCGCCGCAGGCGTTTGACGGCTTGCGCGCCGCCCGCCGGCGCCCGCGCCGCCCGCAGCGCACCCTGGCCACCGTGGACCACAACGTCCCCACCACCTCGCCGCAGAGCCTGATCACCGACCCGGTTGCCGCCGCTGCAGATTGAAGCGCTGCGCCGCAACTGCGCCGAGTTCGGCATCCGTCTTTTCGACATTGACTCGCCCGAGCAGGGCATCGTGCACATCATTGGCCCGGAACTCGGCGTCACCCAGCCCGGCATGACCATTGTCTGCGGCGACAGCCACACCAGCACCCACGGCGCCTTTGGCGCGCTGGCCTTCGGCATCGGGACCTCGGAGGTCGAGCACGTGCTCGCCACCCAGTGCCTGCCGCAGCGCAAGCCGCTCACCATGCGCATCCGCGTGAGCGGCCGGCTGGGCCCGGGCGTCACCGCCAAGGACATGGCGCTGGGCATCATCGGCCGCATCGGCACCGACGGCGCCACCGGCCACGTCATCGAGTACGCCGGCGAGGCGGTGGCCGCGCTTTCCATGCCCGGGCGCATGACCTTGTGCAACATGAGCATCGAATCGGGCGCGCGCGCCGGCATGGTCGCGCCCGATGAGACCACCTTCGCCTGGATTCGCGGCCGCCGCTTCGCCCCGCAAGGACCCGACCTGGCGCACGCCATCGACCACTGGCGCACCCTGCCCACCGATGACGACGCGCAGTTCGACAAGACGGTGGAGATCAAGGCGGAGTCGCTGGCGCCCTTCGTCACCTGGGGCACCAACCCCGGCATGGTGATTCCGGTCACCGGCCGCGTGCCCGCCCTGTCGGCCGCCCGCGGCGACGCGGAGCGCCGCGCCTGGGAGCGCGCCCTGGAGTACATGGCGCTGGCGCCCGGCACGCCCATCCAGGAGGTTGCCATCGACCGCGCCTTCATCGGCTCCTGCACCAATGGGCGCCTCGAGGATCTGCGCGCCGCCGCGCGCGTGGTCCGCGGCCACCGCATCAACCCGAAGGTTAATGCGCTGGTGGTGCCCGGTTCGCAGGCGGTGAAGGAGGCCGCCGAGCGCGAGGGCCTGGACGAAATTTTCCGCGCCGCCGGTTTCGAATGGCGCGAGCCCGGCTGCTCCATGTGCCTGGGCATGAATCCCGACGTGCTCCAGCCGGCCAGCGCTGCGCCTCCACCAGCAACCGCAATTTCGAAGGACGCCAGGGACGCGGCGGACGCACCCACCTGGTCAGCCCCGAAATGGCCGCCGCCGCCGCCATCGCCGGACATTTCGTCGATGTGCGCCAGTGGAAATTCCGCGATGTCCCGGTCGCGGTTTCGAAATAAGCCCATGGAACCTTTTCGCCGACATACCGGCCTGGTGGCGCCGCTGGATCGCGTCAACGTCGACACCGATCAGATCATCCCCAAGCAGTTTCTCAAGCGCATTGAGCGCACCGGCTTCGGCCAGTTTCTTTTCTATGACTGGCGATTTCTCCCCGACGGCACGCCCAACTCCTCCTTCGTGCTCAACGATCCGCGCTACCGTGAAGCCGCCGTTCTGCTCGCCGGCCCCAATTTCGGCTGCGGCTCCTCGCGCGAGCACGCGCCCTGGGCTCTCCTGGACTATGGCTTCCGCGCCATCGTCGCGCCTTCCTTTGCCGACATATTTTCCACCAACTGCTTCAAGAACGGCCTGCTGACGGTGACCTTGCCGCCGGATGCGGTGGCTGAACTCATGCGGCGCGCCCAGCACACGCCCGCCTATCGCCTGACCATCGACCTGGAAAAACGTAGCGTCGTGGATGAAGCAGGCTTCTCCGCCACGTTTCCCATCGACGATTTCCGCCGCCACTGCCTGCTCAACGGCCTCGACGACATCAGCCTCACCCTGCGGCACGAGTCCGAAATCGCCGCCTATGAAGCGCGCCGCTCCCAGCCCGCCATGGGGGTTCTCCCTTCCCGCTGAGCGAATCCTGTCCTTCCCGGACCCTTCACCCTTCCCGCTGAGGAATCCGTCCTTCCCGGACGCTTCACCCCCGGCCTTTCCCGGGACTTCCCATTGGCGCGCCGCCGCCAAAACCGTTACCATCACCGGATGTACACGCTGGCCGCGATTGTGGGCGCGGTGATCGTTGTCGGAGTTCTGCTGGAAGCCTTTGAAACCGTCGTTCTGCCGCGCCGCGTCACCCGCCGTTTCCGCATCACGCGCTTCTTCTACCGCTCCACCTGGGCGCCCTTTTCCGGCCTGGTGCGGCGTATCCCCAATGTCCGCCGGCGCGAAGCCCTCTTGAGCCTTTACGGTCCCGTCTCCCTGCTGTTGTTGATTACGCTTTGGGCCTTCGGACTGGTTCTCGGCTTCGCGCTGCTGCAGTGGGCGGCAGGATCCAACCTCGACGGCTCCGGCTTGGGGCACGCCTTCACCACCGACCTCTATTTCAGCGGAACCACGTTTTTCACCCTCGGCATGGGCAACGTCGCTCCCCACGCTCCGGCCGCGCGCGCGCTGGCCGTGGTCGAGACCGGCATGGGTTTCGCTTTTCTCGCCCTGGTGATCGGCTATTTCCCGGTGCTCTACCAGGGTTTCTCCCGCCGCGAGGTGAACGTCTCGCTGCTCGACGGGCGCGCCGGCTCCCCGCCGACCGCCGCCGAACTCCTGCGCCGCAACAGCCATCCCGTCGACGGCAACCTGCGCGAGATCCTGCACGAATGGGAGCACTCCTCCGCCGAGCTGCTGGAGAGCCACATCTCCTATCCCGTGCTCGCCTACTTCCGCTCCCAGCACGACCGCCAGTCATGGATCTCGGCCCTCACCGCCGTGCTCGACGCCTCCGCCCTCTGCCAAACGGTCATCGAGGGCGCTCCCGCCACCCAGGCGCAGCTCACCTTTGCCATGGCGCGCCATGCCGTGGTCGATCTGGCGCAGGTGTTCAACACCCCGCCGCGCGACCCGCTCGAGCCGCGCTTGACCCTGGAATCGCTCCAGCTTCTCCGCGCGGAGTTGAGCGAGGCCGGAATTCGCCTGATCTCCACTCCCGAGGCGGAACTGGGCCTGGCCAAGCTGCGTACCTTGTATGAGCCCTATGTGGCGGCGCTGGCGGAATACTTCCTGGTGGACTTGCCGCCCTGGTTCCGCTCGGCGCGCGCGCGCGACAACTGGCGCACCAGCCGCTGGAGCGGAGCCCGGACCGCATGAAGCCACGGCGCGGGATTTCTCCGCCGGGTGCCCCAGGTTCGCGCCCCGGTTTTGGGCGCTAACCTGGGTAGAGACACGACCCGAAAAATTGAGAGACTGACGCCTGGGCCAGGAATGCATTGCGCCAATTCCACCGCCATCTCCGCCCGCGATCGGTGACTCGCGAATACCGCATGGGCGCAACCTGCATCCACGCCGTCAACGGCATCTCGCTGGAGATTGCCGCCGGAGAATTTGTCGCCCTGCTCGGCGCCTCCGGCTCCGGCAAGTCCACCCTGCTGAACCTGGTCGCCGGGCTGGACCGCCCAACCTCCGGCGCCATCGTCGTCCACGGCCGCGAACTCGCGCAAATGCCTCCCGAAGAGCTGGCTCGCTATCGCCGCCACACCGTGGGCATGGTTTTTCAGGCCTTCAACCTGATTCCCACCATGACCCTGCTGGAGAATGTCGAGCTGCCCATGCGCTTCGCCGAGGTGGACCGCGCCCAGCGCGCCGACCGCGCCCGGCAGGCGCTGGAGCGCGTTGGACTTTCGGCGCGCCTCCGCCATCGCCCGGTGGAGCTTTCCGGCGGCGAGCAGCAGCGCGCATCGCTCGCCCGCGCCCTGGTCAACCGCCCGTCGCTCTTGCTGGCCGACGAGCCCACCGGCAACCTCGACAGCCGCACCGGCGAGGAGATCATGAATTACCTGCGCGAGTGCCACCAGTCGCAGGCGCTTACCGTGCTGCTGGTCACCCACGAGCGCGCGCTTGCCGACCGCTACGCCCAGCGCATTCTTACCCTCGCCGACGGCCGCCTGGTGGACGACACTCGCCTCGCGGCCGCCGTCAATGTCCGCCAAAATGAAGGACCGCCATGACAAGCGTCTTGATGGGCGCGGCCCTCATCCGCGCCGAACACGCTCTTAAGAACTGTCATCCCGAGCGAGGACGCGAGGCTGTTGCGACATCCTTTTAAGGAGTGTCATCCCGACCCTGAGCGAAGCGAAGAGGAGGGACCTGCTTTTCTGGAAACTGGAAACCGGAAACCGGAAACTGTTTTTCTCGCCACTGGACACTAGCAACACTAGCAACCGCCACTGACACTGCTCCATGAAGTCCCACGACATCGTCGAACTCGCTGCCCGCAACCTGCGCGAATCGGTGTTGCGCAACTCGCTCACCACCATCGGAATCGCCGTGGGCGTCGCCTCGCTGGTTGCCATGCTCTCGCTCGGCATCGGCCTGCAGCAACTGGCCAACCGCCGCCTCACCCGCTCCGGCCTCTTCAACACCGTCATCGTCACCTCCCACGATCTGGATCGCGGCCCCAGGCGCCGCGAGCAGCCGAAGCAGCCCTCTCGTCCGCTCGACGATGCCGCCATGGCCGATATCCGCGGCGTCGCTCACGTCACCGAGGTCAATCCCGAAATTCGCTTCATGGCTGAAGTGCGCTACGGCGACCACTCCAGCATGGCCATGGTCGCCGCCCTTCCGCCTTCGGCGCGCAAGCTGGAAGCCTTCGACGGCATGACCGGCGGCTTTTTCTCCGGCCCAAACGCCCCGGAAGCGGTCCTGCAATCCGACTTTGCCAAGGAACTCGATCCCGATCCCAAATCGCTCATCGGCAAGTCGGTCACCGTGCAGTACGCCGAACGCGGAAGCTCATCCGCCGCCTCCAAGCCCGGCGAAGCGGGTGGCATCGGCGATCTCATGGCCTCGGCGCTCTCCCTTGCGCGCCGCGAGAAGACCTTGCGCGTGGTCGGCATCATCGAGCAATCGCCGGGCGCGGGCTTCGGCGCCCTGGGACGCGGACGCCTCTTCGTGCCCACCGCGCTCGCCGCCGGCATGAATGTCATGCTCGGCTCCGACCTGCGGGAGATGGTGCGCTCCTCCTATCGCGGGCGCTCCTACATGGCGCTCTCGGCGGTGGTGGATTCGCCTTCGCAGGTCGAGCCTGCCGAGGCCGCCATCAAGAAGCTGGGCTTCTCCACCTTCTCCCTGCTCGACGCCACCCGCAGCCTGCGCCGCTTCTTCACCATTCTCGACATGTTTCTCGGCATCTTCGGCAGCCTGGCGCTCGCCGTGGCGCTGCTTGGCATCGTCAACACGCTGGTCATGGCCATCCTCGAACGCCGCCGCGAGATCGGCATCATGAAGGCTGTCGGTGCCGGCGATGGCGACATCAAGGCCCTGTTCTTCGCCGAGGCCGGCGTCATGGGATTGGCCGGCGGGCTGGTGGGCGTGGCCCTGGGCTGGGCCATCGGACGCGCCATCAATCTCGGCACCAACATCTATCTCCAGCGCCAGGACATGAAGCCGGAAACCTTCTGGTCGGTGCCCTGGTGGCTGGTGCTCGCGGCGCTGGCCTTTTCCGTGATCGTCAGTTTGGCCTCCGGCCTTTATCCCGCCGCGCGCGCCGCCAGGCTCGATCCCGTCCAGGCGCTCCGATACGAATGAGGAACCAGGGAACTCACGATTTCGGTCACCATCGAGGCCGCGCAGCCCGTTCTTCATTCTTCATTCCTAATTTCCCGGGCTTGAACACCCCCCACCTTCGTTACCTCCCACCCGGTTACCATCGTGTCTTGACACTGTTGACCAACTGCTTACAATGTAGGTAGCCGGTAAGTCAGGGCAGCACATTCGGGCCGCAGGGAGGGCGACCACCTTGCGGCCCTATATATTGTGGTGAATTGTGGTTTCGCTCTTTGACAACACAACATGTTCGGTTTTCCAGAAAACTCGGACGCAAGTTGTTGATTCTGCGTCCAGCCACCACGGTAACCGACGGTATACCCACGGTATACCGTGCGTAAGTTGCTGATTTCATTACAGGCATGGGGGAGGGGGGTAGTCAGCCCTAAGGTTTACCGAATGGTAATAAAGTGTCATTCAACCGAGCGCGCCCTAGTCGCCGCTAGCGGGTTCGGCCTGAGGAGCGCGAATCTGGCGCTGCGGCTGCGGCTTCTTCAACCACCAGGCGAGCACGCGGTATCCGAGCAGGCCGCTGAGCAGCAGCGCGTACAGCTCCGGCTTGCTGACGTTGGCCTTCACCAGCCACCAGTAGTGAATGACGCCGGCGATGGCGCTGACGTAGATCAGGCGGTGCGAGCAATTGCCAGCGCTGCCGCCGAGCCGGCGGATCATGCCGGTGGTGGAGGTGGCCGCCAGCGGAATCAGCAGCACGAAGGCGGTGAAGCCGACGGTGATGAACGGCCGCTTGTACGACGTCCTTCACCATGGCGTGCACGTCGAAAAACTTGTCCAGCCAGATGTAGGTGGTGAAGTGCAGGCAGGCATAGAAGAAGGCGAACAGGCCGAGCATGCGCCGGAAGCGGATGAGCCACGGCTGGCCGGTGAGCCGGCGCAGCGGGGTGATCGCCGAGCGTCAGCATCAGGAAGATCAGCGTCCAGTCGCCGGTGGAGTGGGTGATGACCTCGATGGGATTGGCGCCCAGCATGTCGCTGTAGGCCTTCCAGGCGAGGCGGCCCAACGGGAACCAGGCCGGCCAGGAACGACGGCGAGTTTGAGAAGTGACTGCGATCTTACGATACTCTGCGTTCTCTGGTTGAGTCTTCAGAAGTACTTCTTCAAATCCATTCCCGTGTACAGCGAGGCGACCTGGTCGCCGTAGCCGTTGAACATGAGCGTCGGGCGCTTGAAGAACTCGCCGATGCGGCGCTCCGTGGCCTGGCTCCAGCGCGGATGATCGACGTTCGGATTCACGTTGGAGTAGAAGCCGTACTCGTTGGGCGCCGTCGGTGTTCCACGTCGTCGTCGGCTGCTTCTCGGTGAAGCGGATGCGCACGATCGACTTGCAGCTCTTGAAACCGTACTTCCAGGGCACCACGATGCGGATGGGCGCGCCGTCCTGGTTGGGCAGCACCTCGCCATAGAGGCCGAAGGTCAGCAGCGCCAGCGGATGGCATGGCTTCATCCATGCGCAGGCCTTCGGTGTAGGGCCAGTCGAGAATGGCGATCGCGCAGGCCCGGCATCTGCGCGGGATCGTCAGAGCGTGGTGAACTCGACGTACTTGGCCTTGCCCAGCGGCTGCACCTGGCTGATCAGCTCGCTGAAGGAGTAGCCGACCCAGGGAATCACCATCGACCAGCCTTCGACGCAGCGATGGCGGTAGACGCGGTCTTCCAGCGTGGCCAGCTTGAGCAGGGAATCGACGTCGTAGGTCTTGGGCTTGTGCACCAGGCCATCGACCTTCACCGACCACGGACGCGTACGGAAATTCTTGGCCAGCTTCGCCGGCTCGTACTTGTCGGTGGAGAACTCGTAGAAGTTGTTGTAGTTGGTGATGTCCTTGTAGGGAGTCTGCTTCTCGGTGATGCTGAAGGGACTGCTGACGATGCCGGGAAGCTTGGCTCCGCGATCCGCCCGAGGACGCGGCCCGGCGGGCGCGGCGCTAACGCCTTCGGGCGCGGCTTGCACCCCGCCATAACGCGCCACGATGGCGCCGCCCGCCAGAGTGGCGGCGCCGGCGAGGAAAGTCCGGCGGTTCAGATAACGGCTCTTGCTGGTGATTTCCGAGGATGGAATGTCGTCCGAATTCTTCATATCCGCCCCACACCTAACAAAATGGTAGCACTGGTCATGGGATGTGGAGAGGGGACGAAGGTTACAGCACGTTCGACCGCCGCTCAGAACGGGGCCAACTGCCCCGTGGTGGGCTCGGCTCAACAGTACCAGGGCTCGGTGAGATAGGGCACGGTGGCGCGCGCGGCGAGGACCGGCAGGCACGGGAGTTCGGAAGGGCCGAGGGCGCCGCTGGTGAACTGGCGCGCCAGGCGCCGGACGTCGTCGAAGATGCCCTGGCGGCCGTGGCCGCCGGCGAGCAGCAGTTGCACGCGGCGCTCGACCTCGCGCTGGAGCTGGTCGACGCGCGGGTCGGGATGGCGCCAGGGATAGCTCAGGGCCTGCGGATCGAAGCCGCCGAGGATCGCCTGCACCTGGGGCAATTCGAGCAGGCGCGAGCGCGCCGGGATGAGCAGGCGGATGGCGAGCTGAACGGGAGCGACGTTTTCGGCGAGGCCGAGGCCGGAGATGGTTTGCAGCAGGTCCTCGTAGCCGGCGAGCGTGATCCAGGGCGTGAAGGCGACAAACGTAGGCGCCAGCGCCAGGCCGGCATCGCGAAAGAGCGAGACCAGGCGCACGAAATCGGCGCGCGTGTGGCCCTTGTCGAGCAGGGCGAGCACTTGGTCGTCGACGGACTCGACGGCGGTGGTGACGAAGGCGCAGCCGGTTTCGCGCAGCTCGGGAAGATATGCGGCGTGGTTGAGCAGGTGCTCGACTTTGATGGTGACATCGTAGGTGAGGCTCGGGAACTCGCGGTGGAGGGCGCGCACCAACTCCAGCGCGTGGGTGATGCCATTGAAGAAATCGGGATCGCCGAAGGTGATGTGTTGGGCGCCTGCGGCGACCTGGCGGCGGATGTCCTCGAGCACAATATCTCGTTGCACGACGCGAAATGAGCCTTCGTACACGGGCACGATCGGGACAGTGGCGGCAGAGGTGCTTGCAGCCGCGGCTGGCTTCGGTGTAGCCGACGGTGCGCAGTTCGCCGCCGGGCAAAACCAGGCGCGCGTAGTTGTCGAGCGCGGGAAGGCCGGTACGATCGGGCACGCGGAATTGCAGGCGGTCGAGCGAAACATCCGGCTGCGCCTGCGGCGGAAGGCGGCGGCCGTTCTGAGCCATGGAGCGCACGGCGGCGGCGAGCGCGGGCTCGAATTCGCCGCCGAAAATGGCGCTGACGCCGGCGTTGCGCAGCAGTTCGGCGTTGAGCGGCGCGTAGAGTCCGTAGGCGACAAGCGGCGCGGCGGGATTGAGCTGGCGCACACGCTTCATCACGGCGAGCGCAATGCGCGTCGCCGTGTGCATGGGGAGGTAGAAGGCGATCAGGCCGGCGGCGCGGACCTTTTCCTCGTCAAGCGCCTGCTGTGAGAGATCAAGACAGGCGACCTCGGCGCCTTCGGCGCGCAGCCACGCTGCCGGGGACGCCAGTCCGAACGGCTGGCGGCCGAGTTCGTAGGTCGAGATGAGGAGGACGTTCAACAAAAAAAGACCTTGACCACGGATTGACACGGATGAACACGGATACAGATTGGGCGAGCGCGCGTTTAATCCGTGTGATCGGCGGCCATTGTAAGGGTGGTTCTTTCGGCCCACCAGCCATGCTGCTCCGAAAGGCCTGGTCACAATCGTACCGCATGCCGCGTCCTGGCGGGGCGCGGCACGCGCGATACAATGCCAGCGTGGGACTGCTGCCTTTGTTTCCGCTCGACGTAGTGCTGTTTCCCGGCGAGGTGCTTCCGCTGCACATCTTCGAACCGCGCTACAAGGAAATGATGGGCGAGCTGCTGGAGACGAAGGAAAAATTCGGGGTGGTGCGGGCGACGGAAGAAGGGATGGCCAACGTCGGGTGCGCGGCCGAGATCGTGGCGGTCACCAAGGAGTATGACGACGGGCGCATGGACATCGTGACCGAGGGGCGGGAGCGCTTCGAGGTGATGGAGGTGAACCGCGAGCGCAGTTTCTTTCGCGGGGAGGTGCTGTATTTCGTCGACGAGCCCGAGCCGCCGGCCAAGGAGCAGAGCGCGCGCCTGCGCGAGACCCACGTCGAGGTTCTGACGCTGCTGGGGGCGACCGCCGAGCTGACGGAAGACGACGGGCAACTGTCGTTCGCGATCGCGGCGTCGATGCCGTTCGAACTGGAGTTCAAGCAGAAGCTGCTGGCCATGCGCTCCGAGCCGAAGCGAGTGGAAGCGCTGCTGGAAAACTACCAAACGATGCTCCCCAGCCTCCGCCGGGCAGTGAAGGCGCGGCGCAAGGCCGGGGGCAATGGGCACGTGTGAGTTTCCAGTTTCCAGCAGTGGCCAGTGGCCAGTGGCCAGAAAAGACAGGTTCCACTTTCCAGAAAAGCAGCGCCCCTTCAAAAAAACTGTCTACCCCGGACTGCCGTCCTGGGCGACCAGCGTTCGGCCCTACGGGCCTGCGTGCATGGTGTTCGGCGCAACAAACGTATGCCACCAGGGATGTTCGGCAAGGCCAACACAGTACCAGTGCGGCCCAAGGTTCAGGCTGCCTGGGCGGGTTGGTCGTAGAGCTGGCCGATTTTGGCGGCGAGGATGAAGTCGCTCTCCGTCAGGCCGTCGACCTTGTGGGTCCAGATGGTGATTTCGACCTTGCCCCAGGCGAGGAAGATGTCAGGGTGATGTCCCTGCTGCTCGGCGAGACTGCCAACACGGTTGACGAAGGCGAGCGCCTTGACGAAATCGGGGAAGGTGAACGTCTTGTGCAGGTGATGCTCGTTGATGACCTCCCAGCCGGGAAGCTTGCGCTTGATCTCTTCCAGTTCCTTCCCCTTCAAGGCCGGGACACCGCCGCGGCAGGGCACGCAGGTGAGGCTGGCTAGTTCCGACATGGCTCTCCTCCAGACATTGGATTTAGAGCGCGGGCGGCGGGAAAGGGTGCAAAGAAAGCGATTAGCAATTAGCGATTAGCGATTAGCGATTAGCGATTAGCGATTAGCGTGCCTAGCGTTGGTCGTTCCCTTGCGCGGCCCGGGATTAATAAGTTCGGCGCGGTCAGTCGGCCGTCTTAGCCAAATGAACGTCGAAGTCGGTCTTGGGCAGCAGGGAGGTCAGTTCGAAGACCTTGAAGCCGTCGCCGGAGATCTCGGTGTGGCGGAAGACGCCGGGCTCGACCTCGGATACCTCGCGGCGGCCATCGAGATTATCGAGGAAATCCTGGGCCGCGCGGACACAGGGCCTGGACGCGGCGGCGGTGCGAACGACGTAGGCTTCGGCCGCGTAGGAGCGCACCAGCTTGGGCCAGTATTTTTCCAGCAGCGAGGTGCCGGCGAAGACGTTGGCCCAGATGATATGGCCATTTACCGCGGCCACCACACCCACGGCTTGGCGCGCGCGCAGTTGGCGAACGAGGCTTTGATAATCGCGCTGGACGGGCGCGGCGATTTCGTCCACCTGGCGTTTGACTTCCTGGTTGTCCATGACCCGGGCGTAGGAAGTGGTGCCGGCGATTTCGGCGGCAACCGGACCGCCCGCGGCACGAGCGGCGCCGAGAGTGGAGTTGCGAACCTCATTCCAGACCTTCTGCTGATCCTTGTCGGCCATGGCGCGGGCGCGCACGCTGGGCTGCGCCATCTGCGCGCTCATGCCCTTGAAGTTGTCGCTGACGGCGGTCCAGCGGCCGGGCTCGACGCAGAAGACGCCGAGGTCGATGGGATCGCTGTGCGCGGGAACGATGCGATCCTTGCCGATGACGCGATCCTGCTTGCCGCCGGTGACGATTTCGCCGGCCAGCAGGAGCAGCGGCCGATCGGAATTGTTGACCAGCACCAAGGTGTTCACCTGAGCGCCGCCGCGCGGCGGGATGCGGACGCCACGGCGCAACAGCGGCTGCACGCGACCCGCTTCGGTGACGACGACTTCGCCGGAGCGCAGACCTTCGTCCAGGGTGAGGAACTCGGATGTGTCGTGGGTGGTGGAAGCCACGACCGGGAAAATGGTGAGATTTCCGTGGCTGATAGGCGCCAGCACGCGGTAGCCGGAAGGAGCCTGGCCGGCGAAGCAGGTTGCGACGGCGATGGTGAAAATAAACAGTGCAAGTTTGCGCCACATGTGCGTTCTCCTTGGCTGGACCGGAGGCGGTCGCGCCGTGTTCGGTTTTGCTGGTGGAAGAACGCGGAGGAGGGCGGCGGCTTGCAGGGAAAATTGCGGGGCCTGGGGGATGTGCTGGTGGTTGTGGCGTCGTCCCTACGGGACTCGGATCATTCTTAAGCGATTTTTCCCAGGGCTGTCGCCCTGGGCTACCAGCGCTCGGCCCTCCGCGCCTTTGTGTGCCATTATTCTGAGTGCTGATGTTTTGGTAACCATCCAGCCATCGTGATGAGCGGGACGGGCGAATTGCCGGTGGAGAGCGCGGGTTGGGCGGGTATGGAGGCGCTGATCGGCGAATTGTATGAGCGCAGCGGCGCGGCGCGCTACGGAATGTCGCGCGCGCAATTCGAGCGGCTGCTGGAGGCGGTGGCGCGCAAGTACCTGCCTGCCAACGCCGCGGCGGAAGAGGCGCGCGAGCTGATCGCCGGATTGCGGGTGGAGGAGCTGGTGCTGGCGCGCGCGTGCGCGGCGGGTGAGGAGCGCGCATGGCAGGATTTCCTGATCCGCTTTCGCGAAAAGCTGTTTGAAGCCGCGCTCGGCATCACCAAGGACGAGGTGGCGGGGCGCGAGCTGGCCGATTCGCTGTACGCCGATCTCTACGGCACCACGACGCGCGAGGGGCGGCGTGTGTCGAAGCTGGAGTTCTACACCGGGCGCGGTTCGCTGGAGGGATGGCTGCGCACGGTGCTGGCGCAGGAGTTCGTCAACCGGTATCGGCGGCAGCGGCGGTTGGTGAGCCTGGAGGAGAAGAAGGAGGAAGGCGTGCAGTTTGCGGTAGCGGCGGCGGAACCGATGGCAAGCGTCGATCCGCGAGTGGAGGCAGCGACCGATGAAGCGCTGGCGGAGTTGAGCGCCGAGGAGCGGTTCATCCTGTCGGCCTATTTTCTGGATGGACGAACGCTGGCCGAGGTGGCGCGCATGCTGGGCGTGCACGAATCGACCGTCAGCCGAAAGGTGGAGAGGACCACCACGGCGCTGCGGAAGAAGATCCGCCAGGGCCTGACCGCGCGAGGGATGAGCAAGCGCCAGGCGGAAGAGGCGCTGGAGGCCGATGTTCGCGACGTAGAGGTGGACGTGCGGGCGCGCCTGGCGCAAGAAACGCGGGCCGCGCCGTTCTCCAGGCGAGGGAAGGCGCGGCGGGAGTGAATAGAATCGAGTTGAGATGAGAGATGTACCCAAATTCGTGCGGCAGCGGGCGGCACAGACGGCTGCCGGGGAGCATCCCGAGACCAATTTGCTGGGCGCCTTTGCCGAGGGCGGACTGACACGGCGCGAGCGCGCGGAGGTGCTGGCGCATTTGGGCGCGTGCGCGGAATGCCGGGAGATCATGTCGCTGGCGCTGCCGGAGGTTCCCGCCGCCGCGGCAACGCCGGTCGCGACGGTGAAGCCGTGGCGGCGCTGGCCGATGCTGCGCTGGGCGGGAGTGGTGGCCGCGGTGGTGGTGGTGGCAGCGGCGGTGATGATTCAGAAGTCCTACTGGCGAGAGACTCCGTCGCCTGCGCAACCCAGGGTGGCAACGGAATCGGCGGCGAAACCGCAAGAAGGCAAACCGAGCGAAACGGCTGGGGGTGCGAAGGCGAACGCAGCGGCTCCGGGCAAGAAGCTGAGAGAAGTTGCTCCCGGCAATAAGTCGAACGAAAAGGATGTTGCTCGCGCAGCACCGGCGAATGACACGCTCAAAGCCAAGGTGGAGAAGAAACAGGGCGCGATCGCCGGATTCGCAAACAACGAACCGAAGCGGATGCGGGATGAAGGTCGCATGGACAAGGCGCCGGCGACGTTGGATTCAGCAGGAGGTGCCGCGGCGGCGCAGACGAGGAGCTTGCCTTTGCAATCGGCGCAGCCGCAGATGAAGGCGAAGGCGACGGCCGCAGGGGCCGGCGAGTTCGCGGGCCAGGCGCCATCGCAGAGCGGCACCGCTTCCAGGCTGCCACCGCAGGCAGCACCGGCGCCACGGGCGTCCACGGAGTCAGTCGAGGTAGCCGCGGAGGGCTCGCCAAGGCCATTGAACAAAGCACACGGCGGGCCGGTTGCGAACCTGATGCTGACGGCGTCGCGGGTGCGCTGGCGCGTTTCTTCCGAAGGCGCGCTGGAGCGCTCCGGCGACGGCGGACGAAGCTGGCAAACGGTGCGGGTGGGGGACTCGACGGCGCGCTTCCGCGCGGTCGCGTCGATGGACGGCGATGTCTGGGTGGGCGGAGCGGAGGGCGCGCTCTACCATTCCGCCGACGGCGGCCTCACCTGGAAGCGGGTGCCGGTGGTGGCCGAGGACATGGTGCTGGCCACCGACATCGCGCGGGTGGAGTTCAAGGATGCGCAGCACGGCAGCGTGACCACGAAGGACGGCGTGACTTGGGTGACGAATGATGCGGGCGCGACGTGGGCGGTGCGGTGAGGGAAGTGAAAAGTAAGAAGTCAGAAGTAAGAAGTAAGAAGTGAAAAGCTGAGAAGCGGCCGGATGATCGGTATCCCGTGGCCGCCCGCTTACGATTTTCAATTGACAAGCGCCGCATGTCACGTATGATTGTGACCAGCATGACCACGCTGACCCATCGCCATCATCACCATCACCACGGCGACAACGTGTCAGCGGAGGTCTGCAGCTAAAGCAGAAGGCAATCTTAAAGAGACCTAGCCCGCTGGCACCCGTCAGCGGGCCTTTTTGTTTTTGGCGAGGAGAACATGGTGGAAATCGATTTCGACAAGATGCAGGGCCTGGCGCCGGCGATCGTGCAGGACGAGGCCAGCGGAGAGGTCCTGATGCTGGGATTCATGAACCGCGAAGCCCTGCGCAGAACGCTGGATTCCGGCTATGCGACCTTCTTCAGCCGCACCCGCGGAAAGCTGTGGACGAAGGGAGAAACCTCCGGCAATCGGCTGAGGGTGACGGCGCTGGCGACCGATTGCGACCAGGACACGGTGCTGCTGCGTGTGCAGGTGGAGGGCGAAGGCAAGGTTTGCCACGAGGGCACGCGCTCCTGCTTTACGCGCCCGCTGCCGCTCAATGGGGGGTCGCGATGAAACTGCGGCTGGGAATTCCCAAAGGCAGCCTGCAGGAGGCGACCATCCAGTTGTTCGACCGTGCCGGGTTCAAGATCTACGCCAACGGGCGCTCCTACTTCGCGGGCACGGATGATGCCGAGATCGACTGCATGCTGATCCGCGCGCAGGAGATGGCGCGCTACGTGGAGCACGGCGCGCTGGATGCCGGGCTGACGGGGCGCGATTGGGTGGTGGAGAGCGGACTGGAAGTGGCGACGGTGGCCGACCTGATTTATGCGAAACAGAGCCGCGGGAAGGTGCGCTGGGTGCTGGCCGCGCCGGAGGAATCGCCGTACCACCGCGCCGAAGACCTGGCGGGATGCATTATCGCGACCGAACTGGTGAACGTGACGCGCGGCTATTTCGAAGCGCGCAACATCCCCGTGAAAGTCGAATTTTCCTGGGGGGCAACGGAGGTGAAGCCGCCGATGCTGGCGGACGCGATTGTCGAGGTCACCGAGACCGGCAGCTCGCTGCGCGCCAACCGGCTGCGGATTCTGGAGACCGTGCTGGAATCGAATACGCAGCTCATTGCCAACACGCGCGCCTGGCAGGACGATGCCAAGCGGCAGAAGATCCAGAACATCGCGCTCATGCTGTGCGGCGCGATCGCGGCGCAAGGACGAGTGGGGCTGATGCTCAACGTGCAGAAGTGCGACCTTGCCGGCGTGCTCGCGGTGCTGCCGGCGCTG
Source organism: Terriglobia bacterium (assembly GCA_963740615.1). Taxonomy (GTDB): domain Bacteria; phylum Acidobacteriota; class Terriglobia; order Terriglobales; family Acidobacteriaceae; genus JAIQGF01. The sequence continues at coordinate 292,573 of CAVUEZ010000007.1, read as the reverse complement.
AAGCGGCCGACGATTTCGGCGCTCGCCGACGAGGAGTGGGTGGCGGTGAACACGATCATCGAGGAGAACGTGGTGCGGGAAGTGATTCCGCGGCTGAAGGCGGCCAACGCGCAGGGGATCGTGGAGTATCCGCTGAATAAGGTGGTGGTGTGATGCGAACGGTGCGTGGACGCGCGTTGAAAGCCGAGGTTGAGCGGCTTGCGGGGCGCGCGGCGGCGCCGCAGCCGCAGGCGGAAAGCAAAGTACGGCGCATTGTGGGCGACGTTCCGCCGGCGTGGGGATGCGGCTTTGCGCGGCTACGCGTCACGCTGGGACGGATTGAAACAGGATGAAGCGTTGCAGGTGCCGGCAGCCGAGATGAAGGCCGCGCTGGATTCCGTGTCCAAGGAATTTCGCAAGGCGCTGGAAGCGGCCGCCGGGAACATCCGCCAGTTCTGCGAATGGCAAATGCCGCGAACATTCAGCCGCGAGATCCAGACGGGAGTGTGGGTCGGGCAGGTGAGACGCCCGCTGAATTCGGCGGGCTGCTATGTGCCGGGCGGGCGCTATCCGTTGCCGTCGTCGCTGCTGATGACCGTGATTCCCGCGCAGGTGGCGGGGGTGGCGAGGATCGCGGTCGCTTCGCCGCGGCCCGCGCCGCAAACGCTGGCGGCAGCGGCGCTGCTTGGAGTCGAAGAGTTTTACCGCATGGGCGGCGCGCAGGCGATTGCGGCGCTCGCGTACGGCACCAAGAGCGTGCCGAGGGTGGACAAAATCGTCGGGCCGGGAAACAGCTTCGTGACGGCGGCAAAAAAGGAGGTGGCGTTCGAGTGCGCCATCGATATGCTCGCCGGACCAACAGAAGTGGTGATGGTGAGTGACAAGGGGCGGCCGGAATTCATCGCCGCGGACCTAGTGGCGCAGGCGGAGCACGATGCCGAGGCGCTCGCGATCTTCATCACTTCTTCGGCGACGCTGGCCCGCGCCGTGGCCGCGGCGGTGCGGCGGGCGGCGCGTGGGAACGCAACCGCGGAGGAATCCTTGCGGCGCAATGGCAGGATCCTGATCGCCGGTTCGAGAGAGGAAGCGCTGCGCATCGCCAATGCGATTGCCCCCGAGCACATTACGGTGTCGCGCGAGGATGTGCCGGCCGTCAGCAGCGCGGGTTCGATCTTCGTCGGCGAGTATTCTCCGCAGGCTTTCGGCGACTACGCGAGCGGGCCGAACCACGTGCTGCCGACCGGCGGCTCGGCGCGGTTTCGCGGCGGGCTGAGCGTGATGGATTTCCTGAAGATCATCAGCGTGCAGGAGGTAACACAGTCGGGGCTGGCGGAGGCGGCGCCGGTGATCGAAACGCTGGCAACGGCCGAGGGCCTGAGGGCACACGCCGAATCCGTGCGGGTGAGGTGCGCTCATGCTTAGGCCGGCGGAAAATGTGGGGCGCGTCAAGAGCTACCATCCGCCGCTGAGCGGGCGCACGGGGCTGCGCCTGGACTTCAACGAGAACACCGCCGGATGCTCGCCGCGCGTGCTGGAGCGCCTGCGCGCCATCAGCGCCGACGATTTGAGCCGATACCCGGAACGCGAGCCTGCTGAAACGCTGGTGGCCGAGTGGCTGGGGCTGGCCGCATCGCAGGTGCTGCTGACCAACGGAGTGGACGAAGCCATCCACCTGCTGTCGGAAACCTATTTGCAGCCGGAGGACGAGGCGATTATCGCGGTGCCGACATTTGGCATGTATGAAGTGTATGCGTCGGCAACAGGGGCAAAGGTGGTGCGGGTTCCGGCGGAGGAGGAGTTTCGTTTTCCGGTGGACGGGGTGCTGGCGAGGATTTCGCCGCGCACCCGTTTGATCGCCATCGCGAATCCGAACAATCCGACGGGCACAGCGGCCAGCGCCGCCGACCTGCTGAAGATTGCCGGGCAGGCGACGGATGCCGCCGTCCTGATCGATGAAGCGTATTTCGATTTCCACGGGCAGACGTTGATGGGCGACATCGGGCGCCGCGAAAATCTGTTCGTGGCACGCACGTTTTCCAAGGCTTACGGGATGGCCGGGATGAGAATCGGCGTGCTTGCCGGGCCCGCGTCGCAGATGGACGCGGTGCGCCGCATCGCTTCGCCTTACAACGTGAACGGAGTGGCGCTTGCCTGCCTGCCGGCGGCGCTGGGCGATCGCGAATACGTGAATGGCTACGTGACGGCCGTGCTGCGCGGGCGCGCGCGGCTGCAGGAGGAATTGCGCGCGCTGGGAATCCGGTACTGGCCGAGCGAGGCGAACTTCGTGCTGGCGCATTTCGGCGCGGCGCGCGAGGCGTTTCTAGCCGGCATGAGACGCCGCGGAATCCTGGTGCGCGACCGGAACAGCGATCCGGGATGCGGCGGGTGCGTGCGCATGACGCTGGGCACTGACGCGCATACGGAGGCGCTGATCGCCGCCCTGCGCGAGTGCGTGGGGGAGATACGCCGCGCGGCGGAGGTGAGCGCATGAGGAGCGCCACGCTGCATCGTAAAACGAACGAGACCGACATCCGGCTGAAGCTGCGGCTGGACGGCGGCGGGCGATATCGCATCCGGACCGGCATCCGTTTTCTGGACCACATGCTGGAGCTTTTTTCGCGCCACGGCGGCTTCGATCTTGACCTGGCGGCGACGGGCGATCTGGACGTGGACCAGCACCACACGGTGGAGGACGTGGGCATTGCGCTCGGCGAGGCATTCGACGCGGCGCTGGGCGACAAGCGCGGCATTCTGCGCGCCGGGTATTTTCTGATGCCGATGGATGAGACGCTGGGGCTGGCGGCGGTGGACTTCGGCGGGCGGTCGCACGCGGTGGTCGAGAGCAAGGTGCGGACGCGGCTGGTGGGCGATTTGCAATCCGAACTGGTACCGGACTTCTTTGAAGGGTTCGCGCGCGGCGCTCGCGCCAATGTGCACCTGAAGGTGATGTATGGGCGATCAAGCCACCACAAGATCGAGGCGCTGTTCAAGGCGTTCGCGCGGGCGCTGCGGGTGGCCTGCTCGCGCGACCGGCGGCTGCGGCGCATGCTGCCCAGCACCAAGGGGCTGTTGTGATCACGATTGTGGACTACAAGGCGGGTAACCTGGCTTCGGTGCGAAAGGCGTTTGTTCATCTTGGTTGCGAAACCGAGGTCACCTCCGATCCGGAGGTGGTGTCGCAGGCCGAAAAGCTGGTGCTGCCGGGCGTGGGGAACTTCTCCGCAACAGCGGTGCTGGAGGTGACAGGGCTGCGCAGCGCAATCGGGCAGGCGATCGCGCGCGGCGTGCCGTTTCTCGGAATCTGCGTGGGCATGCAGTGGCTGTTCGAGGGCAGCGAGGAAGCGCCCGATGTCACGGGTTTGGGCGCTTTCAGCGGCAGATGCGCGCGGTTTCCGGGAACCGTCAAGGCGCCGCACGTGGGATGGAACACGGTGCGACAGGCAGCGGATTCACGTCTTCTTCAGGGTCTCGATTCCGAGTTCTTCGTTTACTACACGCACTCCTATCGCGCGCCGGCCGGCGAAGGCACGGTGGGCGGCACCGAGTACGGAGGGAATTTCTCGGCGGTGGTGGAGCGCGACAATATTTTCGGTGTTCAGTTTCATCCGGAAAAATCAGGGGCGGCGGGCTTGCGGCTGCTGGAGAACTTTGTGCAATGCTGACCAAGCGCATTATCGCCTGCCTCGACGTGGATGCCGGACGGGTGGTGAAAGGCACGCAGTTCGTGGACCTGCGCGATGCCGGAGATCCGGCCGAACTGGCGGCCGCACACGCCGCGGGCGGGGCCGACGAGATCGTGCTGCTCGACATCACCGCCACCCACGAGCGCCGGCGCACGCTGCTGGAAACGGTGCGGCGCGCGGCGCGCGAACTGTTCATCCCGTTCACGGTAGGCGGCGGCATCGCGTCGCTCGACCAGGCATGCGCCGTGTTCGACGCCGGCGCGGACAAGATCGCGATCAACTCGGCGGCGGTACGCAGGCCCGCGCTGATCACCGAAATCGCCGGCCGGTTCGGCTCGCAGGCGGTGGTGGTGGCGATTGATGCGCGCTCCAACGGCGACGGGCATCACCAGGTATACGTGGCGGGCGGGAGAACGCCAACCGGCCGAGACGCGGTGGAGTGGGCGCGCGAAGCCGAGGCATGCGGCGCGGGGGAGATCCTGCTGACCTCGATGGACCGCGACGGCACGCGCGCCGGCTTCGATTGCGCGCTCACCGCGTCGATCGAGCGCGCGGTGTCCATCCCGGTGATCGCCTCCGGCGGCGCGGGATCGGTCACGCATTTTGTCGAGGTGTTCCGCGAGGGACGCGCCGACGCCGCGCTGGCCGCTTCCATCTTCCACTTCGGCATCCACGACATTCGCCAGCTCAAGCGCGAACTGCAGGGCGCCGCCATCCCGGTGAGGTTCCCGTGCTGATTCCGTCCATCGACCTGATGGGCGGCAAGATCGTCCAGTTGGTGCAGGGCGAACGCAAGGCGCTGGAATTTCCCGATTTCGAGGAGTGGATCGCACGTTTCGCCGCCTATCCGGTGGTGCAGTTGATCGACCTGGACGCGGCGATCGGCGGAGGCAGCAACCGCCACCTGCTGGAGCAATTCACGTCGCGCCTGCCGTGCCAGGTGGGCGGGGGAATCCGCACGGTGCAGGCGGCGCAGGAGGTGCTGGCCGCCGGCGCGCGCAAGGTGATCGCCGGTTCAGCGCTAGTGCGCGGAGGCCAGGTGAATACCGCGTTCGCCGGGGAACTGGCGCGGACTCTCGGGCCGGAGCGGATTATCGCGGCGGTCGATTCGCGGGGAGGAGAAGTAGTGGTGCGAGGATGGCGCGAATCCGCCGGGATCGCGCCCGCGAACATGATGCGCGCACTGGAGCCGTACTGCGGCGGGTTCCTCTACACGCACGTCGACACCGAAGGGCTGCTACAGGGATTTCCGCTGGACGTGGTTCGGGCACTGCGGCCGGCGACGGAGCGAAAGCTGATCGTCGCCGGCGGGATTCGCTCGCGCGAAGAGGTGGACGCGCTGGACGCCATGGGCGTGGATGCCGTGGTGGGTATGGCCATCTACACCGGACTGCTCCAGGCCTGATTTGTGAAGCCTTCGCGGCCGGCGGCTCATCTTCTTTTTTATACGCGTCTGTCAGACCGAGGAGAGAGGATGACCCACAGCCCGGGGTCACGGCTGGTCACAATTGTGATGGTGTTCGCACTTGGCTGTGGCGCGCTGCGCGCCCAGAAGATTCCCGCAGAGGACCGCGGTTCCGACGCGCTGGTGGAAATGTTCGCGCGCCTGCGCACCACGGCGCGCCTGCTGCACACCACGGCGCATCCCGATGACGACGACGGCAGCATGCTGGTCTACGAAAGCCGCGGGCAGGGCGTGGACACCATGATGCTGACGCTCAATCGGGGCGAAGGCGGCCAGAACAAGTTCGGCACCGCGCTGTTCGATGAGCTGGGCGTGCTGCGCACGCTGGAGCTGCTGGAGGCGGACCGCTATTACGGCGCGCAACAGCGCTTCACGCGCGTGGTGGACTTCGGCTATTCCAAGAGCGCCGCGGAAAGCTTTCAGAAGTGGGGCGGGCACCAGACGGCGCTGGGCGACATGGTGCGCGTGATCCGGACTTTCCGGCCCGACGTGATCGTCTCGCGCTTCGACGGCAGCCCGCGGGACGGCCACGGCCATCACCAGGTGGCCGGCATCCTGTCACGCGAGGCTTTTCGCGCCGCCGCCGATCCCAATCGTTTTCCCGAGCAGATCCGCGAAGGGCTGCTGCCGTGGCAACCGAAAAAACTTTACATCGGCAACGTTCGCGGGGAAGAAAGCCCGGCGTTGCGGCTGAACGTGGGCACCTACGACCCGGTGCTGGGCATGTCGTTCGCGCAATTTGCCATCGAGGGGCTGAAACACCAGAAGTCGCAGGGCGTCGGCGGCTTCTACAACCCGCCGGGAAATCTTTTCCGCAGCTACACGCTGGCGGATTCGGTGCTGCCGCCAGCGGCGGGCACCGAGAACAGCTTTTTCGACGGCATTGATACCATGCTGCCGGGACTGGCGGCGCGGATCGGCGCCGAACGAGGCGAAGCGCCATTTTTACGTCCGGCGCTGGAAGCGATCGCCAAGTCGGTGGAAGACGCTGCCGCGGCCTTCCAGCCTGCCGATCCTTCGCCCGCGGCGGCGCCACTGCTGCGCGGGCTGCAGCAGGTGAACGAATTGGTGGAGCGGGTGAATGCGTCACCGCTATCAGCGGCGGCCAAGCAAGAACTGCTGACCGAACTCGGCACCAAACAGCTTCAGTTTCAGAAGGCCGCCAATCTGGCGCTCGGCATGAAGCTGGAAACGTCGGTCGATCCCGAACGCCAGCGGTCATTCTTCGGATTCTTTCGCCAGGAAGAAACGTTTCTGATGGCGGTTCCGGGGCAGACATTCACGCTTACCGCGCGCCTCTACAACCGGGGGCGGCAGCCGGTGACGCCGAGGGACATCGAACTGGAACTGCCGCCGGGCTGGCAGGCGACGAAGCTGAAGTCGGAGCTGCACAGGCTGGGGCCCAACGACGAGGCGTTCGCGCAATTCCGCGTCACGGTTCCGAATGATGCCCGGTACACGCGGCCGTATTGGCATCGTGACGACCCGCAGCAGGCGGTATACACGATTGACGATCCGCGCTACGCGACACTGGCGCTTCCGCCATGGCCGGTGCACGCGCGGGCCACATTCACCGCGGGTGAGGAGACCGGCAGCATTTCGTCGGTCGCCAAGGTGAAATTCATCGATCCGACCTACGGGCAGTCCGAGCGGCCGCTTGCAGTCGGCCCGGCGCTGGCAGTGGAGGTCGATCCGCCGGTGCGGGTAACCTCCACGCACCAATCGGGTGCGATTCCGGTGACCGTGGTCGTCCGCAACGACGTTGACGGAGCGGCGAAGGGCACACTTCGCCTGCAGGCGCCGGGAGGATGGCGCGTCCGGCCGGAATCGCAGCCGGCGGAGTTCAAGGCCGGCGGCGAATACAAGAACTTCGTCTTCGAGGTAACGCCGGCGGACTCGCAGGCGGGCGTGTTTCCGCTGAAGGCGGTGCTTGACTATGACGGCAAGCAGTACGCCGAAGGCTACGAGATCATCGGCCGCCACGATGTCGGAGACTTTTATTACTACCGTCCGGCGGTGCAGAAGGTCAGCGCCGTGGATGTGGTGGCGCCGCCGGAGTTGCGCGTGGGCTACATGATGGGCGCGGGCGACGAGATCCCCACCGTGCTGCAGCAACTGGGCGTGAAGGTGGAGATGATCACGCCGGGCGAGCTGGCGGGCGGCGACCTGAGCCGATTTCACACCATCGTGCTCGGCATTCGCGCCTACGACGTGCGCACCGACGTGCGCGAGTACAACCACCGCCTGCTCGAGTATGTGCGCAACGGCGGCACCTTGCTGGTGCAGTACAACGCCGCCGTCGGCGTGTTCAATTCCGGGCAGTTCACGCCTTATTCCGCGACGCTGGGGCGGGAGCGGGTGACGGTGGAGGAAGCGCCGGTGCGGATGCTCGATCCGGCCAATTCCATCTTCCATTCGCCCAACCCGATCAGCGAGCGCGACTTCAGCGGCTGGGTGCAGGAGCGCGGGCTATATTTCATGAGCTCCTGGGACTCGCATTGGAAGCCGCTGCTTGCGTCACACGATCCGGGCGAGCCGCCGCGCGAAGGCGGCCTGCTGGTGGCGCGCTACGGCAAGGGGCTGTACATCTACACCGGGTATGCGTTCTTCCGGCAACTGCCGGCGGGAGTGCCGGGGGCGGTGCGGCTGTTCGTCAACCTGCTGAGCGCCGGCGCCCCACCGGCGGCGGCGAACGGAAGCTCCGGCGCGCACCATGTCGAGGCTCATGGAGAATGAGCGCGAACTGATCCGCGGCGTCGGCCTGGTGAACGCCACCGCGCTGAACGTGCTGGACATGATCGGCGTGGGGCCGTTCATCACCATTCCCCTCATCGTGGGCGCCATGGGTGGACCGCAGGCGATGCTGGGGTGGATCTTCGGCGCGTTTTTCGCCGTCTGCGACGGGTTGGTGTGGGCCGAGCTGGGCGCGGCCATGCCCGGCTCGGGCGGTTCGTATCGCTACCTGAAGGAAATCTACGGGCCGAAGCGTCTGGGGCGGCTGCTGTCGTTTCTGTTCATCTGGCAACTCTCGTTCAGCGCGCCGCTGTCCATCGCGTCGGGCTGCATCGGCCTGGCGCAGTACGGCAGCTACTACTGGCCCGCGCTGGAGCACACCTTTGCGGGCCATACCTTCCGCCTTAACCTGCCGCTGCTGGGGCCGCTGGAGGCGCGATTCGTTGTCAGCCTGGGCACCTTTGTCGCCATCGGCGCGGTGGTGGTTGCCGTGCTGCTGCTGTACCGCAAGATCACGGTTGTCGGCTGGCTTTCACGGCTGCTGGGGATCGGGGTGCTGGGGACAGTGGCATGGATCATCTTCGCCGGGCTGACGCATTTCAACGCCGCGCGCGCCTTCAGCTTCCCGCCGAATGCGTTTCACCTCTCGCATGGGTTCTTCCTGGGGCTGGGCGCGGCCATGCTGGTGGCCACCTACGATTACTGGGGCTACTACAACATCTGCTTCCTGGGCGGCGAGGTGAAGGACCCGGGGCGGACGATTCCGCGCGCGCTGCTGCTCTCCATCGCGCTGGTGGCCTGCGTGTACGTGGTGATGAACATCAGCATCCTGGGAGTGCTGCCGTGGCAGGAACTGGTGGCGGCGGCGCACTCGGATACGCGCTTCTATGTCGCCTCGATCTTCATGGAGCGGATTTACGGCGCGTGGGCGGCGCGAGTAGTGACCGCGCTGATCATGTGGACCGCCTTCGCGTCGGTGTTCTCGCTGCTGCTGGGCTACTCGCGGGTGCCGTATGCGGCGGCGCAGGACGGCAATTACTTCCGCGTGTTCGCGCGCGTTCATCCGCAGGGGCGGTTCCCGTACGTGTCGTTGCTGGCGATGGGCGCGGTGGCGATGGCCGCCTGCTTTCTGCGCCTGGCCGACATCATCGCCGCGCTGGTGGTGATCCGCATCATGGTCCAGTTCCTGTTCCAGACGGTGGGGATCATCGTGCTGCGCGTGCGGCGTCCCGATATGCCGCGGCCGTTCCGCATGTGGCTGTATCCCGTGCCGGCGCTGCTGGCGACCTTCGGCTTTTTGTTCGTGCTGGTGGAGAGAAGAAATTTCCTGAAGGAAATCCGCTACGCGGTGATCATCCTGGTGATCGGGATCCTGATCTATATGGTGCGCGCGCTACGCCGCCGGGAATGGCCGTTCGACGATGCGGGGCGGGTGGCCGCGGGCGAGAGCGCCGCAGGAAACTGAGGGTCTCCCGCGGCATTCGCCAATCTCTTCCGCCACTACCCCCCGGTTTCGGCCAGCAACTCGCAGTCCGAAGTGATGTCCATGGCAGGCTTCAGGGTGCGATACACCGGGCACTTCTCCTTGTACACCGAGTGCACCCGCTCGACCGTCTCGCGGACGCTGTCGGGCGCCTTCAGGTGGAAGCCGACATGCACGCGACGGATGACGAGAACGCCGTCATCGGTTTCCTCGATTTCGCCGCGGACATCAGCGGTGAGGCGGCCGTGCTTGGCATCGATCTGACGCGCATCCAGCGCGCCGGCAAAGGTGCCGAGCATTCAACCGCCGAGGGCGGCGACCACGTAATCGATGGTGGCGGCATGGGATTCCTTCAGCCGCGCCGGGTCAAGACCGTAGTGCTGGGCGATGGCGCCATGCACGCTGAAGCTGACCGGCTGCGACTCGCCGGGAAGCTGGGCGACGCGCAACGGGCCGGACTTGCGCTCGATCTTCACGTTGGAGACGTAGACAACATCGGACATCGGTCCACCTCACAAGGTCTGGACATGATACGACCGGGACCATGAATTGGCGAATCGTCAACCGGCGATTGACTCCTAACTTGCGCTCCATCTGCGGGTTGCGCGGGGAGCCATCAAATTTCCCAATTCGGCGTAACGAAATTCTGCGTTGTACTTGCGGGGCGCAGTCGCGGTACTTAATGAATGGGGCCATTGCGGCCCGCCGAGTTTGCTGCGCCTGGGCGCGGGGCGGAAGCGCTCCGCAAGATCGGGCAATGCGGGGCAAAACTGCCGGCCATGAATCGTGGGACACAAAAAACGGGGTTGCCGGGGGCTCGGGGATTGTACGACCCGCGCCACGAGCACGATGCCTGCGGCATTGGATTCATCGCCAGCATCAAGGGAAATCGGACGCACGAGATCGTGCGCAAGGGAATCGAAATCCTGGTGAACCTGACCCATCGCGGCGCGTGCGGCTGCGATCCGGAGACCGGCGACGGCGCCGGGGTGCTCATCCAGGTCCCGCACAAGTTTTTCGCCCGCGAATGCCGGCGGCTGAATATCGAATTGCCGGAGCCGGGGCAGTACGGCGTGGGCATGATTTTCCTGCCGGTGGAACGGCATGACCGGCTGCGCTGCGAGGGCATCCTGGAGCGGATTGCGCGCGAGGAAGGCCTGGCGGTGCTGGGCTGGCGCGATACGCCGGTGGACGGCAGCGTGATCGGGCGAGTGGCACGCGTTTCCCAGCCTTACATCCAGCAGATCTTCATCGCCGGCGCGCCGGGCATGGACGAGGCGGCGCTGGAACGCAAGCTGTACGTGGTGCGCAAGCGCGCGGAGAGCGAGATCGCCGCGTCGGACATTGAGTCCAGGGAATTCTTCTACGTGCCGTCATTGTCGGCACGGACGATTGTCTACAAGGGCCTGCTGCTGGCGCCGCAAATCGATCGCTTCTACGCGGAACTTTCCGACCCAGACGTGCTGAGCGCGCTCTGCCTGGTGCACCAGCGCTTCTCCACCAATACCTTCCCGACGTGGCACCTGGCGCATCCCTTCCGCTACATCGCGCACAACGGCGAAATCAACACGCTGCGCGGAAACGTGAACTGGATGCACGCGCGGCAGTCGATCCTGCAGTCGGAGCTGTTCGGCGACGACATCAAGAAGCTGTTCCCGATCATTGCCCCCGGCGGCAGCGATTCGGCGAACCTGGACAACGCCATCGAATTGCTGCTGCAGGCGGGACGCTCGCTGCCGCACGTGATGGCGCTGCTGGTGCCGGAGGCCTGGGACGGAAACCCGCACATGAATGCGAAGAAGCGGGCGTTCTACGAGTATCACGCCTCCATCATGGAGCCGTGGGACGGCCCGGCGGCGGTGGCGTTTACCGACGGGCGGCTGATCGGCGCCACTTTGGACCGCAACGGGCTGCGCCCTGGACGCTACGTGGTCACGGATGACGACATGGTGGTCATGGCGTCGGAGGCGGGCGTGCTGGCCGTGGATCCGAAAACCGTGAAGATGAAGGGCCGGCTGCAACCGGGCAAGATGTTCCTGGTGGATACGGTGGAAGGCCGGATTGTGGGCGACAAGGAGATCAAGGAGCGCCTGGCCAGCCGCCACCCCTACGCCGAGTGGCTGCGGGAAAACCAGATCAAGATCGAAGAACTGCCGGAGCCGATTCGGGTGCAGGGCCCGGACCACGACACCATCCTGCAGCGGCAGCGCGCCTTCGGCTACACCGATGAGGACATCAAGAAAATCCTGGGGCCGATGGCGACGGCGGGCGAGGAGCCGGTGGGGTCGATGGGAACCGACACGCCGCTGGCCTGCCTGTCGGACAAACCGCAGCCGCTGTTTCACTATTTCCGGCAACTGTTCGCGCAGGTGACGAACCCGCCGATCGATCCGATCCGCGAGCAGATGGTGATGTCGCTCACCAGCTACATCGGCACGGAGCGAAACATCCTGGACGAGCGGCCCGAAAACTGCCACACGGTGAAGCTGTCGGCGCCGGTGCTCTCGAATCGCGACTTGGAGAAGCTGCGGCGGGTATCCCGCGGCGACCTGCTGGCCACAACTCTGCCCATGCTGTTCCGGGTGAATGACGATGGAAACGGCCTGGAGCGAGCGGTGGAGGGGCTGTGCCGGCGGGCGTCGCTGGCGGTGAAGGCGGGTTACACGCTGCTGATTCTTTCCGACCGCGGAGTGGACGAGGAATACGCGCCCATTCCCAGCCTGCTGGCGCTGACCGCGGTGCACAACCTGCTGGTGCGGGAGGAAACGCGGACGCAGGTGGCGCTGATTATCGAGTCGGGTGAGCCGCGCGAGGTGATGCATTTTGCCCTGCTGCTCGGCTACGGCGCCAGCGCGGTGAATCCCTATCTGGCGATCGAGACCATCGAGGACCTGGCGCGGCGCGGCTACCTGCCCGACCACCTGACGGCGGAGTACGCGGTCCATAACCTGGTGAAGGCGCTCAACAAGGGCCTGCTGAAGACGTTTTCGAAGATGGGAATTTCGACCCTGCAAAGCTATCGCGGGGCGCAGGTGTTCGAGGCGATCGGGTTGAATCGCACGCTGGTGGAGAGGTATTTCACCGGAACGCCTTCGCGCATCGAGGGCGTCGGGATGGAAGTGCTGGCGCAAGAGGCGGCCATGAAACACGAGCACGCCTTCCGGCCGCTAACCGACTGCGAACCGGAGCTGGCCATTGGCGGCAATTACCAGTACCGCGCCAACGGCGAGTATCACCTGATCAATCCGAACACGGTGAGCAAGCTGCAACACGCGGTGCGGCAGGCGAACTACCAGACATTCAGGGAATTCAGCCAGACCATCGACGATCAGAGCCGGAACCTGTGCACGTTGCGCGGGCTGATGCAGATGAAGACATCGGCCAAGCCGGTGCCGCTGGAGGAAGTGGAGCCGGTGAAGGACATCGTGCGGCGGTTTACCACCGGCGCCATGTCGTTCGGCTCGATCAGCAAGGAAGCGCACGAGACGCTGGCCATCGCCATGAACCGCATTGGCGCGAAGTCGAACACCGGCGAGGGCGGCGAGGACGAGGGCCGCTTCCGGCGCGACGAAAGCGGCGACTGGCGCCGGAGCGCGATCAAGCAGGTGGCCTCGGGCCGCTTCGGGGTGACCGCCAACTACCTGGTCAACGCCGAGGAGCTGCAGATCAAGATGGCGCAAGGCGCCAAGCCGGGCGAGGGCGGCCAGCTTCCGGGACACAAGGTGGACGAGATCGTGGCGCGGCTGCGCTGCTCCATCCCGGGAGTGGCGCTGATTTCGCCGCCGCCACATCATGACATCTACTCGATCGAAGACCTGGCGCAGTTGATTTACGACCTGAAGAACGTGAACCCGCAGGCGCGGATCGCCGTCAAGCTGGTGGCGGAAGTGGGCGTGGGCACGGTGGCGGCGGGAGTCGCCAAGGCTCATGCCGACGTGGTGCTGATCAGCGGCGACAGCGGCGGCACCGGCGCCTCGCCACTGAGTTCGATGAAACATGCGGGCATTCCCTGGGAACTGGGGCTGGCGGAAACCCAGCAGGTGCTGGTGATGAACGATCTGCGCGGCCGCATCCGGGTGCAGACGGACGGTAAGCTGCAAACCGGTCGCGATGTCGCCATTGCAGCGCTGCTGGGCGCGGAGGAGTTCGGATTCGCCACCGCGCCGCTGGTGGCGATGGGCTGCGTGATGATGCGCAAGTGCCACCTGAACACCTGCTCGGTGGGGATCGCCACCCAGGATCCGCGACTGCGCAAGCAGTTCCAGGGGCAGCCGGAGCACGTGATCCAGTACTTCTTCTTCGTTGCCGAACAGGTGCGGGAGCTGATGGCGAGCATGGGATTCCGCACCATGGAGGAGATGATCGGCCGGGTGGACATGCTGGGGATGAAGCCCGCGGTGGACCACTGGAAGGCGCGCGGCCTGGATTACTCGGCCATCCTGTACAACCCGGAAGTGCCGGCGCGGGTGGCGCGCCGCTGCGTGCAGAAGCAGGACCACGGATTGGCGCAGGCCATCGACTACGAGTTGATTGCATCCGCGCGGCAGGCGCTGGAGGCGCGCGAGCCGGTAGAGATCGCCATGCCCATCCGCAACGTGCATCGCACCGTGGGCGCCATGCTGAGCGGCGAGGTGGCGCGCCGCTACGGGTCGGAAGGACTGCCGGACGACACCATCCAGTGCCGGTTCACCGGTTCGGCGGGGCAGAGCTTCGGAGCGTTCCTGGCAAGGGGGATCACCCTGACCCTGGAAGGCGAGGCCAACGATTACGTCGGCAAAGGGCTTTCCGGCGGGCGCATCGTTATTTATCCGCCACGAGACTCCAGGTTCGTTCCCGAGGAGAACATCCTGATCGGCAACGTCGTGCTCTACGGCGCCACCGGCGGCGAGGCGTTCTTCAACGGGATGGCGGGCGAGCGCTTTGCGGTGCGCAATTCGGGCGCGACGGCGGTGGTGGAGGGAGTGGGCGACCACGGCTGCGAGTACATGACTCAAGGCCTGGTGGTGGTGCTCGGCAAGTGCGGGCGGAACTTCGCCGCCGGCATGAATGGCGGCATCGCCTACGTGCTGGATGAACTCGGAGACTTCGCCGACCGGCGCTGCAACCTGGCAGGGGTCGACCTGGAGCCGGTGCTCGATTCCGAGGATGCCGGCAAGCTGCGCGAGGTGATCAGCAAGCATTACCAGGCGACGAAGAGCGCGCGGGCGCTGCATGTACTGCGGAACTGGGCGGAGATGCTCCCCCGTTTCGTGAAGGTCTTCCCGCACGAGTACAAGCGTGTGCTGGGAATTGCGCGCAGCGAGCAGCCTTACATCCCGGGCCAGGTAATGCCGGAGGCGATGGCGCCGGGTTCTCCGGCGCGCCCCGAGGTTACAGGCGAGCGCGTGGCGGAGCAGGTGCGGCATGGGTAAGACGACCGGATTCCTGGAGTACGGGCGTGAACTGCCGACGCGCCGGCCGGTGATCGAGCGGATCAACGACTGGTTCGAGATCTATCGCGAGTTTCCCGAGGAGAAGCTGGGAGTGCAGGGCGCGCGCTGCATGGACTGCGGCGTGCCGTTCTGCCACTCCGGGTGCCCGCTGAACAACCTGATTCCCGACTGGAATGACCTGGTCTATCGCGGGCTGTGGCGCGAGGCGGTGCGCCAGTTGCACGCCACCAACAATTTTCCGGAGTTCACGGGACGAATCTGCCCGGCGCCGTGCGAGACGGCGTGCGTGCTGGGGATCAACCAGCCGCCGGTGACCATCAAGGAAATCGAGAAGAACATCATCGAGCGCGGATTCAAGGAAGGGTGGATTGGGCCGCAGCCGCCGCGGTTCGCGTCGGGAAAGCGGGTGGCGGTGGTGGGATCAGGGCCGTCGGGGCTGGCGGCGGCGCAGCAGTTGCGGCGCGCCGGGCACGAGGTGGCGCTGTTCGAGAAAGCCGACCGCATCGGCGGATTGCTGCGCTACGGCATTCCGAACTTCAAGCTGGAGAAGCGGCTGCTGGAGCGCCGCCTGGAGCAGCTTTCCGCCGAGGGGGTCGAGTTCATGACCCGGGCGCACGTGGGGCAGAACGTCCCGGTGGAAGACTTGCGGCGGGAATTCGATGCGCTGCTGCTGTGCGGAGGAGCGGAGAGTCCGCGCGACCTGCCTGTGCCGGGGCGAGAACTGAAGGGAATTCACTTCGCCATGGAGTTTCTGTCGCAGCAAAATCGCCGGTGCGAAGGCGACGTGATCGCCGGCGGGCAGGCAATCCTGGCGACCGGGAAGCGGGTGGTGATCATCGGGGGCGGTGATACAGGGGCGGATTGCCTGGGAACGGTCCACCGTCAGAAGCCGTTGTCGGTGCACCAGTTCGAGCTGCTGCCGGTGCCGCCTTCGGAGCGGGCGCCGCAGACACCGTGGCCGCTGTGGCCGATGCAAATGCGGACCGAGGCCGCGCACGAAGAGGGAGGAGTGCGCGAATGGAGCATCGCCACCACCGCGTTCAGCGGTGACGATTACGGGAACGTCAAGCGGTTGCACGGCGTGCGGGTGGGACCGCCGCCGGATTTCGCAGCCGCGGCTGGTACCGAGTTCGTTCTGGAAGCCGACTTGGTGCTGCTGGCCACGGGATTCCTGGGACCGGTGCGCCACGGCATGCTGGAGCAGTTGGGCGTGAAGCTGGATGCTCGCGGCAACGTGGCCACGGGAGCCGATTATCATTCCTCGGCGCCGGGGGTGTTTTCCGCGGGCGACATGCGGCGGGGACAATCGCTGGTGGTGTGGGCGATCTCCGAGGGGCGGAAAGCCGCAGCCAGCGTGGACGCCTATTTGCGGCGGCCGGCACAATAATCGCCGAATCTCTATTCATCAAAGTTATAATTCCAGCGCCTGTATAAGCGAGCGGCACCGGAGCTCCACATGGACTTCGACCAACTCGTCACCTTCATGGAAGTCGCCAAGCTCGGCAACTTCTCACGCGCCGGGCAAAAAGTGTTCCGGTCGCAATCGGCGGTGAGCGCGCAAATCCGTCAACTGGAGCTCGAATACGGGGAGAAGCTGCTGGACCGGGCGGGCAAGTCGGTGCGCCTGACGCCGGCGGGCACGGTGCTGTTCGAGTACGCCAAGCAGATGCTGGCGCTGCGCGAGGAGTCGCTACGCGCGGTCGCCGATCAGGGAAAAACCCCGCGCGGAATGCTGGCCATCGGCGCCAACGAGGCAACCTGCCTGTACGTGCTGCCCGATGTTTTCGGGGAATACTCGCGGCTGTACCCGCAGGTGCAGATCAACATCTACCGCAACTTCAGCCGCAAGATCCTGGAGCGGGTGGAGGAAGGCTCGCTCGACGTTGGCATCGTGACCTTGCCGGTAAAATCACCCAGCCTGAAAGTGCAGCTCATCTACCGCGACCGGTTGATGCTGATGGTCAACTCGAAGAACCCGCTGGCGCGTTGCGAGTCGGTGCCCATCAGCAAGGTGGCGGAGCAGTCGCTGATCTTTCCCAAGACCGGCTATACCCGGCAGGTGCTCGACAAGCTGTTCCGGCCCTACCAATCGACGATGCGCCTCATCATGGAGCTGCCGAGCGTGGGCATGATCAAGGGGTTCGTGGCCGCCGGGCTGGGGGTCTCGATCATCAGCGCCAGCTTTGCGATACCGGAGGTGCGATCCGGGGATGTGCGCCTGATCGAATTGCAGGACGTGGAGCTGTGGCGAGAACTCGGGCTTATCTACCGGGCCGACCGGACCCTGCCGCGGGCGGCCACGGCCTTTGTGGACCTAATTCTCAGCCGGACGCGGGCGCGGGGGAAGACGAAGACCGCCGATTGAGGCGGGAGGCTTGTCTGACTGCGGAAGGCGGATTGTGCGCTCCAGGCCTGCGATGGGCTGCCTTGTCGGCAGCCGCTGGTTGTGCTATGGTACTACCCTGCGAACTTTGAGAATCGAGGGCGACCGGCTCGTCCGACCGTGCCGGGGAGGCATTTATGTCAGCTCCCTACGGTCTGGATTTGAGCGAAAGCTGCCTCCGATGCAAGCTGCGCTGCGCGAAGTTCTTCTGTGCCCTGCCGGCGTCGTCGCTGGCTTCCCTGGAAAAAATCAAATTCGCCAGTCTCCTGCCGAAGGGAAGCACTCTGTTTGTCGCCGGGCAGCGGCCGAGCAGTGTGTACCTGGTGTGCGCCGGAAAAGTGAAACTGTGGACCAGGAACAAGGACCGTCGAACGATTCTGATTGTGAAGATCGCCGCGGGAGGCGAACTGCTGGGACTGCACGGCTGCGTAACCGGGGCGGCACACGAATTCACGGCGGAAACCGTGCAGCCGGCGCAGGTGGTGTCTTTCCGCCGGGAGGATTTTCTGCAGTTCCTGCGGCAGGATGGGCGGGCCTGCATGAGGGCGGCGCAAATGCTGGGCCGCCTCTGCCGCGAGGCCCACGAGATGCTCCGGTCGCGCCGGCTGAGACAACCGGCGAGCAAAAGGCTGGCACGGCTGTTGCTGGAGGTCGCCGCGTCCGAGTGCGACCGCCCCGGGGCGCTGCTCGACACCGGCCTGAGCTACAAGGAAATCGCGCAAGCCATTGGGATGTCACGGGAAACCGTGTGGCGGCAGGTATGCGACTTGCGCAAGAGCGGGATCGCCATTCTGGAGGGTACGATCCTCCGCATCCAGGACCCCGCGGGACTCAAGCGGCTGGCCGGCCGCTGAGCCGCTTTTCCTTGGGAGACAAGGACTTCGCTGGGCAATGCCATCCTGTGACCCGGGTCACGCGGGCCTGTGTTCGGCCCCGGGCGGGGGTGCAGGAGACCGCGCCAGATGCGGCTTCAAGTGTGGGGTCACCAAATCGTGTGATGTACGTCACTGACTAGTGCTTCATCTTCGTTCAGTATCGCACCCCATCTCGAGCCGACATCCTTGGAGGACGGTGCAATCGACTTGCACGTGTCCCGCCGCAGGTTGCCGGACAACTCGAGCCGAAAGCACTCGCGCGCAGAAGACGGATGCAATCGACTCTGCACCCGTCTTGGCTCGGGAGTGCTGGATGAGCGGCCCAGTCCGATGATCCGATCCCCGGAGAACCAAACCGGGGTGCCAGCTGAAATCGCCCAAGCTGTGTGGCACAGCAGCGCGGGGTGGAGCAGAAATCGGCCACCACACGCGGCCATCCCAGGACCGCAGTACCGGGGATGGAGGGGAGTTCAGGCTGTATGACGGTTCGGGAGCTAGTAGAGCTGCTTTCGCGGTGCTATCCGGAGAGCACGGTTCTGTGCGACGCGCGGTCGGAAGCGCTGTTCGTGGTGAGCGTGCGCGGCGGAAGGCACCTGGAGTGGCCGGCGACAGAGTCCCTGCTTCCGAGCCTCGAGGATGAGGATTTCTTGTGCGCGCTGCACATACGCCCCGATCGATGAACTAGCGGACTCAGCCGACTGCCCGGAGGACAAAGCGGCACACCGAGTTCAGCGCTGGAATCGAATCGAACGTTCGGTAGAAATCCATCCGCAGGCGGATCACCGGCAGCGCCCTGGATCGCATGGCGGTGAGCAGAAGAAGACCCTGGATGCCCGGCGCATCGTCAGCTTGCGTCCGGACGCAGTTTTGGCGGACAGGGGGGCCAGGCTCGTGACCCTAGCACTTCATGAAGGAGATTCAGCTATGGCAGCACAACAACAAGATGGATTGAACCGGTGGTGGCGCGTGGTCGGCGGTTTGTCGATGAACCTCGCGCTCGGGTCGCTCTACGCATGGAGCGTATTCGTAGCGCCGCTGGAAAGGGAGTTCCATTGGAAACGCGCGGAAACTTCCACCGTGTTCATTGTCGCGGTGGTGGTGTTCGCCCTTACCTTCATCGTTGCCGGCAGGCTGCAGGACAAGCTCGGGCCATTCAAGATTTCGCTGATCGGCGCAATCCTGGTGAGCCTTGGCTTCTTCATGTGCGCTTACGCGGACAGCGTGACCAAGTTCATCATGTTTCTCGGCGTGCTGGGAGGCCTCGGTAACGGCTTTGGTTACGCGACCCCGATTCCGGTCATGTCGAAATGGTTCCCAGACAAGCGCGGGCTGGCGGTTGGATTGGCGGTAGCCGGATACGGGGGTGGCTCGGCGATTTTCGGCCCCCTGGCTGCCAGTTGGCTGATTCCCTCGTTTGGCTGGCGCGCCACCTTCCAGATCCTCGGCGTGATCTTCTTCGTCATGACGATGATCGGAGCATTCCTGCTGCAGAACCCGCCATCCGGCTATCGTCCGGCAGGATGGACTCCCGCCCCGGCCACCGCCAAGGCGGCTGCCACGACCTACGAGTTCAGCCCCGGCGAGGTGCTGCGCACGCCGACCTTCTACCTGATGTGGGTGGCCTACGCGCTGGGCTGCGCGGCCGGCCTGATGGTGATCAGCCAGTTGGTGCCGTTCGCCAAGAGCGTAGGCGTTCCCAGCACCACCCTGGCGGCTTTTGGTTTGGTGGTAGGCGCGGCGGGCAATGCCATGGGCCGAATCTTCTCCGGCTGGATGTCGGACAAGCTCGGCCGTCTGAACGTGCTGCGCCTGATGATTGCCATCTCCATGGTGTCCATGCCCATCCTCTACGCTGTGGGCAGCAACGTGGTGATGCTGTTCGTGCTCCTGTACATCGTCTACTGGTGCTATGGGACCCAGCTCTCGGTAAACGCTTCCACGGCAGCCGACTTCTGGGGCACCAAGAACGTAGGCATCAATTACGGTATGCTATTCACTGCCTGGGGTGTTGCCGGCCTGCTGGGCGGCCGCATCGGGGGGATGCTTTACGACAAGTACCACAACTATCATGCCGCCTTCTACACCGCCGCCGCGCTGGCTGCGGTAGCGCTGGTCTGCGAAATGTTGGCCAAGCGTCCGGCGGTACCGGCCGGGGCGGAAATCAAGGCCGCGGCGGCGCCCGCTCGAGGCTGATTGGGCGTGCCGAACTGCTAAGCGGTCATGAACCTGGAAGGGCTAGCTGTCCGGGGGACGGCTAGCCCTGTGTTCGGAGTAAAGGTGTCACAATCAAGAGGAGCAAGCGGGCGGATCCGCCTGGCGGTCATTTTGTTGTGCCTGTCGATTGCGCCCGCGGCCTGGGCGCAATATACGACCGGCCGGGTAAATGGGACGGTCCTGGATCCGACCGGCGCGGTGCTCAACCGGGCGACGGTGCAACTGGTCAACCGAAACACGAACGAGACGCGCACCTTCACCACCGGTCACGACGGTTATTACGCATTCTTCGCCCTAGCTCCGGGGCCTTACGTGGTATCGGCCACGGCCCCCACCTTCATCCCGCGCAGTGTTGACCTGGAAGTGTCGAGCAACCAGACCGTGACCCAGAACCTTATGCTGGAGGTGGGACCGGCATCGACCACGGTGGAGGTGACGGCGGCGGCGCCCGAACAATTGAACTCCTCCGACGCGCAGCGAAGCGTCACCCGCAGTGCGCTGGAGTTATCGGACCTGCCCAGCGTGGGACGCAACATGATTTCGATGGTGCAGCTCGGTCCGGGCATCACCCCGACCAACAACCCGCGCGGTGGTTCCACCTTCGGCGGCGGGGGTTCGTTCGCAATCGTGCTGGGGGTTCAGTCGGGGCTGATCGCGGCCAACGGAGGGCGCGCTCAAGCCACCTCGGTGCAACTGGACTATACCGACGCCAACGACTGGGAGGCTGGCGGGTTCGCTCCCGGGATGCAGGCCATCACCCCGGACATGCTGCAGGAATTGAAGATCCTGACCAGCAACTTCTCGGCCGAGTACGGGGTCAAGTCCAACGCGCAGGTCATCATGGTGACCAAGAGCGGCACCAACTTCCTGCACGGCAGCGCCTACGACTTCGTGCAGAACGACGCCTTCAACGCGCGCGATTACTTCGACCGCACGGGCAAGCCTTCTCCCCTCAAGCAGAATAACTATGGCTTCACCATCGGCGGGCCGCTCATCAAGAACCGGACCTTCCTGTTCGCCGGCTATGAAGGGCGCAAGACGCGCGGCGGTAGCTTCACCACACTGGCGGACGTCCCGAGCCAGACCGCCCGGAACCGGGCGACGGACCCGGTGATCGAGGACCTGCTAAATCGCTTTCTGCCGGCGCCGCCCTCGGTGCCGGGAGAGCCGGACGTGGTGAAATTCCCGGTCCAGATCCCCTCGCCGGTGGACAACTACCAGTTCGTGATCAAGGCCGACCACCAGATCAGCGGATCGCACCGCATCTCCGCCCGTTACCTGCAGGGGACAGCCTCTTTCGTGGCGCGTTACCCGTCGCAGAACACGCTGCCCGGCTTCAACGTGGACGATACTTTCGAACTGCGCAACGTCAATCTGTCCGACACCCTGAGCTGGGGCCCGAGGACGGTAAATGAGCTGCGGCTGGCGTACAGCCGCGCCGTAGGGGCGGGAGTGCCGCAGAACGGACTGGACTCGCCGCGGTTCATGATCAGCAAAGTGGTGAATTTTGGCGCGCTGCAGTTGGTCCCAGCAAGCCGGGTGTTCAACGTCTTCCAGATCAACGAGGTGCTCAGCCACATTTCCGGAAGCCATGTGCTGCGTGTGGGCGCCGACCTGCGCAAGATCCAGGATAACTCGGTGAACGCCACTAACAGCCGTGGCGTATTCAGTTTCGCCTCGCTGGACGATTTTCTCCATGGGCAACCGAGCGGCTGGACGCAGCTATTCGGCAACACCCGGCGCGGCTTCCGTACCGGGCTGTACGCATTCTTCGTGCAGGATGACTGGAAGGTGAAGCCGACGCTGACGCTGAACGCCGGACTACGCTGGGAGATCCAGGGAGCGCTGAGCGAAGCCGGCGGCAACACCTCGGTGCTGGATCGGAACACGCCGGGCGACATCGGCGTGGCGGGAACAGGGCCGCTGGGCAGCTTCCTGGTGGGCGGCGACGCCGTCCATGCCAATTCCTTCAATCTCGCTCCCCGCGTCGGATTCGCGTGGAACCCAGGCGGCCGTGGGCTGGTGATTCGCGGCGGCTACGGAATCTATTGGGACTCGTTCACCTTCAGCCCGCTGGCGGCTTCACGTTCGGCTCCCCCGTTGAACTACACGTTTACCCTCGGCGGGGCGCAGATCACGGGCGCCAACAGCTTCGACAACCTGTTGAACGGCACGGCCCCCATCCTGGCGCAGGAGCGGGCGCAGGTAGGCGGGTTCGGACAATTGACGAATTTCGGGAGCTTGACCACGGTCGATCCGCACCTGCCGAATCCGTACGTGCAGCAGTGGAACTTCGGCATCGAGCAGCAACTGCCGGCAAACTCGGTGTTCACGCTGGCCTACGTGGGAACCAAGGGGACGCAGTTGACGCGGCTGGTGCCGATCAACCCGCTGGTGACCCAAGTGCCTAGTCCGGCAACCAGCCCGGCCGACGAATCGGCACGACTGGCGGAATTCAAGGCGGCTTTCCTGCGCGAGAACGGTGGCAATCCTCCCAATTGGCGGCTGGACCCGCGTTTCGATCAAGTCAATTTGATCGAGGCGGGCAGCAGCTCCATCTACCACTCGCTGCAGGCCGAGCTGAGGAAGGCCTTTTCGCACGGCCTACAGTTCCAGGCCTCCTACACCTGGTCCAAGTCCATCGACGACGCCTCCGATTTCAACCCCACCATCCTGGCCAACGACAACAGCTTCGCGCAATCGGCGGCTAACCTGGGCGCGGAGCGGGCAGTGTCGGATTTCGACATCACCCACCGCGTGCTGGTGACCGGCATATGGCAGATACCGTTCGCGCACAACCTGCACGGAACGGCGAAGAAGCTGCTCGACGGCTGGAGCTTCGAGTCGGTGAATATCTGGCAGACGGGGCTGCCGGCGACCTTGCTGTCGGGACCGAGGCTGGGAATTACGGACGTCAACCTGGACGGCAACCTGATTCCCACGGGCTCGGACAACGCGCGCGCCAACTGCGCGCCCGGCGCGTCGTTCGACTTTGGCGATCCGGGCCAGACCCAGGGGTTTTCGCAGCCGCTCTTGGGCAACAACGGCACCTGCGGGCGTAACACCGTTCGGATGAACCACCTGGTCAACTTCGACTGGTCTTTGTTCAAGGAGACCACGCTGAGGGAATCCGGCTTCCTGGGCTCGGCGCCGCTGACGCTCCAGTTGCGCGCGGAAGCCTACAATGTTTTCAACATTCCGTTTCTGACCGCCACGGGCGACAACTGGCGGACGGTATCCAGCAGCGGTTTTGATACCTACAACGCCGCGGGCCAAACGCGCCGCCTGCAACTGGCGGCCCGGCTGACGTGGTGATACATCCGGCGGCTGGCATCAGTTTCGGCGGCAGTAACAACACGGAAAGATCAACCGGGCCCAGTTGGAACCCAACGTTCAGGCCACACCGCGTCTGAGCGGACGAGATGCGAGGACGCAGACGTGGAGGGTACGTAAGCAGTGGTAAGGTCATTGCTCCAAGTGAAAACGCAAAGTTAAGAGCGCCGCTCGCCGGCGCCAAACCAGGGGAGGACTGAATGGCGGATCACGAATACTTACCTCCTCGCGATCTTTGGCCAACGCGGATCTACACGCTGCCGGAATTCAGCGCCTATCCCGACCGGCTGAACCCGACCGAGGAGTTGTTAGACAAATCGGTTGAGGCTGGACGGGGCGACCGCACGGCCATTCTTTTCGAGGATCAACGAACCACGTATGCGCAGTTGCTTGCCCAAGCCAACAAGCTGGCGAGCGCGCTGCGCCAGTTGGGCGTCAATGAGGGGGACCGGGTCATGCTGCGCAGCCCGAACATCCCTCCCGCCCTGGTCACCAACTTCGCAGTTCTGAAATTGGGGTGTGTGCTGACTCCCACCTCGCCTCTGTTTTCGCGGGCGGAAATCGCGCACGTGGCAAACGACTCGGAGGCGGTGGTAATCGTGGTGCATGCGGCGCTGCTGGCCGAAGTGGCAGCGGCACGCGAGAACCTGAAGACCGTCGACCACATTATCGTCATCGGTGGCGATCCCGCGGAGCTGAAGGCCAAGGGCTATCTGCCCTATCCCGAAGTGCTCCAGTCCGGGAGCGCGTCGCTGGACCCGGTGCGGCGCAACCGGCAGGACCTGGGGCTGCTGCTGTACACCTCGGGCACCACCGGCCGCCCCAAGGGCACAGTCCATTTTGTCGAGGAGGCCCTGATCATTCCCGATAGCTTCGGCAAGTATGGCTGGCGAGTGACCGAAAACGATGTGATCGGAGGAACCGCGCCGCTGGCTTTCGGCGCCGGCTACTCGACCTTCGCCACGATCCCGTTCCGCTTCGGCGCGGCGGCGTCGTTGATTTCGAAGTTCGAGCCGGAGAAGGTTTTCGACACCATCCAGAAGCACAAGATCTCGGTGCTTTCGCTGGCGCCGACGGCCTATCGGAAGATGCTGCAAGTGCCGGATGCGGACAAAAAATACGATCTCAGCAGCCTGCGCATCTGCACCGGCGGCGGCGAAAGCCTGACGGCGCAAACCTACCATGCCTGGAAGGCGAAGTTCGGCCAGGACATCTACGAGGGGCTGGGCACGACGGAGATGATGTACGTGTTCACCTCCAACGTCGTCAACCTGAAGGCGCGGGCCGGGTCGTTCGGCCAGGCGGTGCCGGGTTACGAGATCAAGGTGATCGACGAGGACGGGCACGATGCTCCTCCGGGCAAGTCGGGCCATTTCGTGGTCCGCGGACCTACCGGCACCATCTACTGGCGTGATCCGGACAAGCAACGGCACGTGATCACGCCGGACGGGTGGAACCGGGCGGGCGACTTCGTCTACGCCGACGAGGACGGCTACTTCTGGTTCGTGTCGCGCGAAGACGACGTCATCAAGAGCTCGGCGTACCGCATCGGCCCGGAGGAGATTGAGGTGACGCTCAATACTCATCCGGCGGTGGCGGAAGCGGCGGTGATCGGCGTTCCCGACGAAGTTCGCGGACAGATCGCCAAGGCGTTCGTCGTGCTGAAGCCCGGGGAGACAGCGACCTCGGAAGAGTTGATTGAATTCTGCCGGGGCAGGATTGCCACCTACAAGCTTCCACGCGAAGTGGAGATGGTGTCGGAACTGCCGCGCACGCCGACCGGAAAGCTGTTGCGCCGGGTGCTGCGGCAGAAGGACGCAGCTGGGTCGTCGGCCAAGACAGCCACGCCGAGCGGCTGAGAGAAAGCACTAGGTCAAACGCAGAATAAGAACAGTGGCGCATGGGCGGCTGGCGCCCATGCGGGGGGCGCCAGACTCTCGACTGGCGCCCGCCCGGCCACTGGCTTAACACCCGCTCTCCCCGAGTGGTCTTAAGAATCGGACTCCTCGCTGGGGACGATAGAGTTTCAGCTTGGAAATTCGGCGGGAAAACACCCACGTCTGCCAATGCCACTTCAGAGCTAACCTGCGGGTAGAATGGTGTCTCAATGAGCGGATCCGATAACCACGCGTGGCTTTGCGAGCAAATCGTAAGCGGGTCGCCGGTGGCCGTGATTTTCGCCGATGCGGAAGGCGTCATCCGCCTCTGGAATGCCGGCGCCGAGGAGATGTTCGGCTACAGCGCCGGGGAAGCCTGCGGTCAATCGCTGGACCTCATCGTCCCGGAACGCCATCGCGCCCGGCACTGGGAGGGATGGCAAAAGGTGATGCAAACCGGGGTGACCAAGTACGCCCGGGATGTGCTGGCCGTGCCGGCGCTGCGCAAGGGCGGGGAGCGAATCTCGATAGAATTCACGGTCACGCTGGTGCGATCGGAGAAGGGCGAGGTGCTGGGTGCGGCCGCCATGGTGCAGAATGTGACGGCGCGCTGGGAACGCGACAAGGCCCTGCGGGCGCGCCTGGCCGAACTGGAAAGCAAGGTGGCCGAGAACGCGGCATCGGCCACCAAGGCACAGACCAAGGGGCAATCATGAACTTTGAGCGCGTAGATGCCGGGAAGGGGGCGACTCATCCAATCCCCGGATTCCTGATGCGCAACCCAGAAACGCGGGGCGGAGTGCTCCTGCTGCATCCCTACGGGGCAAGCAAGGAGCACATGCTGGGGCTGGCAGCGTGCCTGGCGGAACAAGGCTGGGCGGCGCTGGCCATTGACGTTTGCGGTCACGGCGAGAATAGAAACGAGATCGGGCCGGGAATGCTGGAAGAAGTGGAAACGGCATTGAACTACCTGAGGCGGTTCGGGCGCACCGCGGCGGCCGGGGTCAGCCTCGGCGGGCGGCTGGCGCTGATGTCGTCGGCCGACCTGATGGTGGCCATCTCTCCAGCGGTGGTGGCCGAAATTTCGCCGCAGGGGAAATGGATGTTCGAGAATTTTCCCAGCCCGGCGGTGCGCGAGCCGTATCCCGGCTACGTGGTGAAACTGCTGAACGAACTTGGCCCCGTGAAGACGCATTCGCGGCCCGCGCTGATCCTGTATGCGGAGCGCGACATTCCCGCGATCATGGACGGAGCGGAGGGATTAAAAGCCGCGCTGCCCAACGCGGAAGTGCGCTACATAACGAAGGATCTCAGAGCTGATATCCAGCATGACAACGGCTTGATCCGTTATCTGCCACGCTGGTTTAACCACGGCGACCTGAAGTTCAACCTGGAGGTGCTCCGGTCGACAGCGGAATGGCTGGCGGAGACGAAGCAGGCGGCGCGACGGTGATGCCGCGGCATACGACATGAGCGAACTGCGGGGCCGTCCTCGGGAGCGAGCTTTGCGGACAGGCAGGAAGCCGGCTGCAAGCGTTTTCAGTCGGCGTGCAGTTTGGCAAGGGTGACCGAATAGGATGAAGAGCAAACGGCAGAAAGAAACTAAGAAGAACGCGGCCGCCGCGCGGCCTGCCACGACGGCCGATGCCACCGTCATGCTGCAGTTGTACCAACTGCGCGCCGAGACCGAGATGCGCAAGGCGCGGCATTTCATCTCCGCCAATTTCTGGCCGGAAACCGCGGAAGATACGCTGCGCATCGCGCGCGCGTATCCGAGCGAGGAGAATACCTGGCTGCGGCAGGTGACCAGCTACTGGGAAATGGCGGCTTCGCTGGTGCTGCACGGCGCGCTGCATGAGGCGTTGTTCTTCGATTCCAGCGGGGAGATGTGGTGTGTGTTCGCGAAGTTCAAGCCCTGCCTGGCGGAAATCCGGCAGAAGCTTCCGTATTTTCTGCTGAACGTGGAACGGGTGATCACGAATACACCGGAGGGCCGCGCGCGGCTGCAACGCCTGGAAGCGCGGCTGGCGCGGCGACAGCAGAAGCTGACGCAGCGGAGATCGGAGCTGGTGGCCACCTCGGCCGGCTACAGCTAGGAGCTGTCGCGCCGTCCCTGCGAAACTCCGAATTGGCATCCAGCATCCCGTGCAGACCGGCAAAACCGGTTTGCCGGGCCCTATCCTGGGGCGGCGCTGATTCCGCCGCACACGGAAGCTCCCCTTCAACCCGCCTTGGGGGCGGACAGGCGATGATCCGCGCCGATCACGCAGCAATTGCGGCCCTGGTCTTTTGCCTGGTAGAGTGCCTGATCGGCGGTACGGATGAGGGCGGCAGCGTCCTTGCGCGCTCCTTTGCCGGTCACCGTGCCGCCCACGCTGACGGTCACCGTGATTTCGGCGCTGGGGGTGATTACCGGCTTGGCCTGTACCCGGGCCCGGACGCGCTCAGCAATGCATCCCAGCAAGTCGTCGGGGCAGTCCGGCAGAACCACCAGGAATTCCTCGCCTCCGTAACGACCCACCTTATCGTAGCTGCGGACCGCGCTGACCAGCCGGCCGGCGACTTCGGCGAGCACCGCGTCTCCCGCCAGATGTCCGTGAAGATCGTTCACCTGCTTGAAATGGTCCAAGTCCAGCATGAGAACGCCGATGGGCTTGGTTCCTCGTTCGGCGCGGCTGAGCTCGTCGCTCAACCCCTGGATGATGCAGCGGCGGTTCAAGAGGCCGGTCAAGGCGTCGCGGGTGGCCTGCAACCGCAACTGCTCGCGCGAGCGGACCAGCTCGTTTTGCAACCGGAGGATGCGGCGGCCCACCTGAATGCGGGCGCGGAGTTCGTTGATGTCGATGGGCTTGGTGATGTAGTCATCGGCGCCGGCATCGAGGGCAAAGACGGCGTCCTGCTTGTCGCTCTTGGAGGTGACCACCAGGATGTAGGAATGGACGTCGTGCTGGAGAGCGCGAACGCGGCGGCAGATCTCAACCCCGTCGATGCCCGGCATCATCCAGTCCAGCAGCAGCAGCCGGGGCCGGTGGTCGCTCTGCAAGTGGCGCCAGGCGGCGGCGCCGTCTTGCACAATGGTCACTTCATAGCCCCACTGCTCGAGCGACCGCTGGAAGAGGAGGCGGAAGACAGGATCGTCCTCGGCAACCAAAACGGAAGTCGGACCGAGCGTGCCGGCTACATCCGGGACCGTGGTCAGCATCTGTTCCCCCGCACATTCGAAGTCATTCCTACCCTCCCGCCGGGACGGCTGTGCGACTGAACTCTTCCAGGGCCGCACGCACACGCAAAAGTTCGTCCCTCAGGGTGGGGATCTTGTTCCGGCACTCGGCGCCGTTCCCCTGGCGTGCCTCCAGTTCGATGGTCTTGGCGAGTTCGGCCGCCGACAAGGCGCCCAGGCAGAGGAGTTCGCCCTTGAGGCCATGGGCGCCGCGATGGACCGCTTCCCAGTCCTGCGCGGCCGACGCGTCAAGCAATTGCTGCAGCAATTTGGGCGACTCGCGCAGATGCACGGCGACCAGTTCCTGGAGAAGGCCGACATCGCCGCCGGCACTTTCCAGCGCTTTTCGCTCATCCCAGGCAGATGGCCGGTCGACGGGGCCGCCAAGTTGCTCAAGCGTCTGCTGCAACTCCGCCATATTCAGAGGCTTGGAAACGTAGCCATCCATACCGGCAGCCAGGCATCGTTCGCGGTCGCCCGTCAAAGCATGGGCGGTCATGGCGAGGATCCGAGTATGGGCGCCGCTGCCGCGCTCGCGCTCTCGGATGGCGGCGGTGGCCTGGTAGCCGTCCATCTCGGGCATTTGTACATCCATGAGAATCACATCCACCTGCCGGCTGGCGGACAGCTCCACGGCCTCCCTGCCGGTGCGCGCGAGCACTGGCTGGTGGCCCATCTTTTCCAGCATGCGGAGCACTAGGGTCTGATTAACAGCATTGTCTTCCGCCACGATGATCCGCAACCGGCGGGCGGCGGGAGGCGGAGGCAGCTCGCGGGGCTTGCTCATGGAGTCACCGGTGACCAGACGGAGAATGCGGCCGAGCAACTCTGACTTGTGGACCGGTTTCATCAGGTAATCGGCGATGCCGGAATCGCGGGACCGGAGCAGCTCGCCGTGGCGGCCGGAGGTGAGCACCAGCACCGGCGCACACACCGGGAATGGCTTGCAGCTGATGAGCTGTACGAACCCGGATTCCCTCATCTGCGGCAGGTCCGCGTCCAGGAGAATGGCGGCAAAAGCGCCGCCCTGCTCGGCGGCTTGACGCGCAAGGGCGACCGCTTCGGCGGCACTGCAGGCGATTTCCGGCTGCATCTGCCACTCGCGCAGGAAGCCGGCCAGCAACTCGCGGTTCGCCGGGTGATGTTCGACCACGAGAACGCGAAGGCCGCGGAGCACGCCCGCCTGTTGCAATGCCGGTTCGGCGGGCTGGAGAGCGGGTTCGAACTCGGCTGTGAAGTGGAAGGTGGAGCCGGCTCCGGGAGCGCTCTCCACCCATATGCGCCCATGCAGGAGCGCGACCAGGCGCGCCGATATGGCCAGACCAAGCCCGCTTCCACCGTAGCGACGGGTAGTGCTGCTGTCGGCCTGGGTGAATGGTCGAAAGAGACTATCTACCTTCTCCGCGGGGATGCCGATGCCGGTGTCGCGCACGCTGAAGCGCAGCGAGCAGGGCGCCCTTTCCTGGTCCACGCAGGCGACGCTGACGATCACCTCCCCCTGGTCGGTAAACTTCACCGCATTGCTGACCAGGTTGACCAGAATCTGGCGGAGCCGGTTGGGGTCGCCCAGCAAGTGCGCAGGGACGCCGGGAGCCACCAGGTACGCCAACTCGAGCCCCTTTGCCTGAGCGGAAATGGCCAGCGTCCGGAGGGCATCGGCGACACAGTCGCAAACGTCGAACTGGATCTTCTCCACTCGCAACATGCCGGACTCGATTTTGGAAAAATCGAGGATGTCGTTGATCACATTCATCAGCGCATCGCCGGAGCTACGCGCGGTCAGCAAGAACTGGTGCTGCTCGGGAGTGAGATTGTCCTGGAGGACGAGGTCGATCATGCCCAGCACCCCGTTCATCGGGGTGCGAATCTCGTGGCTCATGTTGGCGAGGAACTCGCTCTTGGCCCGGCTGGCGCTCTCCGCCGCTTCCTTGGCGACCACCAGCTCCGCGTTCACCTGGCGCAACTCGGTGGTCCGGGCGGCGACCTCGTCCTCCAGGTTCTCCTGGTGGAGCCGCAGTTCGCCGTCGCGCGACTGGATTTCGGTGAGCATCTGGTTGAAGGTCGAGACCAGAGTTCCTAGCTCGTCCTGCCCAGCGGAAGCGGCGCGCAAGGAGAAGTTCTTCTCCTGGGAGACATGACGGGCCACCTCGACCAGGTTGAGAATGGGCGCGGAGACAAGCTTCTGCAGCCGCGCCGCCAGAATGTAGGCCAGAAGAGAACAGGCAAGGATGACGGTGAGCACAATGACGGCGTAGCGGCTGAGCCGGGCTCGCAGTTCAACCAGGCTGGCCTGGATGTAAACGATTCCGACTTGTTCGCCTCCGTGCCGTATGTTGCGGAACTCCTCCACCGACTCGCGACCGAAGTAAGTGCCGTCGGGACGCAAGGGTGGGGCCGCACGGTGATCGAGCTTCGATGGGAAACTGGCGAACGGCGTTCCCGACTGCTTGTACACCCAGGCAACGCGAACTTCCGGCTCCGCCTTCAGCGCCGCCAGCACATCTTCCGCGCTTTGCGGATCGTTGAAGATCAACGGCGCCGCGCTGTTCGCGCCGATCACGTCGGTGAGGGCCTGCAGATCACGGGCGACTGCTTTGCGGAAATCCAACACGTCGTAGGTGGCCACGGCGATGCATGCCAGCAGCACCACGGCGCAACTGGTGACCACGATGATGATGGTCAGCTTGTGTCCGACGGAGATGTCGCGAAACTGCCGCATTAACTCCCTCCCCCGGCTCCGGGGCAGAGCCTGGCCGCGTTCGGGCAACTGCCCGCTATGGCCTGCCTGCCGCATTCGTCGCCGTGCCTCCGCGGTTCTCTCATGGCTCTCCGAAACGCCACGTGAGTTTCACGTACGCTTCCCGCGCCACCTGCGCCGCCTGTGTCCAGAGTTGCGCGCCGGTAAATTCCGGGTGACGTGGATCCAGCAGGTTCTGACCCGCCACGCTGATCTCCAGGTGTTCGCTTGGCTGCCATCCGAGCCTGCCGTCCAGGCGGAAGTAACCGCCGAGATTCTGCGCGGGCAGCCGGCCGACGTAGAACAGCCCCGAGTCGAACTCCAGATGGCGCGGCAAGGAGAAGGAGGTCTGCACCTGGAACTGGTGTTTGGCATCATCGCCGGGCCGGAATGGGACATCCGTGATGTCAAGCGGATACGCCCCGTTCACCAGCCATGAGTAGCCCCATTTCAACCTGCACGACGGATACGGCGCGAAGGTCCCGGAAAATTCCAGGCCATAATTGTGCCGGGTCAAATTGTTTGCGAAGTTGAGCGGGACAACCAGGTGAAGAGGCGGGGGAATGCTTTCTGCGTAAGGCTGCCCTGGCACAGCGCCGACGTACCGGTGGTAACTGTTGAAGAAGGCAGTGAGATCGAGCGCCAGGCGCCTGCCGGCCAAGGTGCGGTAGCCCGCTTCATAGGCGGTGAGGTCCTGGGACTTGAGCTGCCGGTTCCCGAGCAGCAGAAGGGCCGTGGGCACGCCGCCGGGGCCTGGGGAAATGCTGGAGACGCGATAGCCGATCTCTTGGAAATCGTTGGGCGTGGTCAGGGCACGGGAGACGGCGAGCCAGATCATGTTCTGGGGACGCCATTGCCAGCGCAGCCGCACGTTCGGCTGAACCTCGATGCCGGCATAGCCGTTGTGCTCGAATTTCGAGCCCAAGGTCAGCCACAGCCGGTTCCTTGCCACCGTTACCTCGTCCTGGAGAAAAGCGTTCAGGGTATAGAGCGTTTGCTGGCTGGGAACCAGCCCCACGACGATATTGTTGAAGGCATGCTCCCGGCCGCTGCGGAATCCGCCGCCCCAGACCAGTTGATGACGTTCCCCGATGGCGATAGCGTGCTGCAGGTCAACGTCGAACACGTCGGAAAGGGGCGAGAACCCGGGCATCGCCGCGCGCATGGCGCGGTCGTAATACATCTGCAAGGTCATGGAGGAGCGCGCCGAGAAATCGCGTTTCCACCGCCCCAGCACGTTGCCGCCGCCGGTCACGAAATCGTATTGAAACTGGCTGACAAACGGCGGAACCAGCAGGGGAAGAGGGTAGCTGTCCTCTTCATTGCCGCGGAAGACGTCTCCGGAAAATGTCACCTGGTCCTTGGGCGTAGGCGACCAGTCGGCGCGAAAGCCGGTGTGCAGCATGTCCCAGGCGTCGTAGGCGTTCTGGCCGGCGGCCTGGAGCGCGGGGCTGCGTCCGTTGCGGGAATACTTGCCATAAATGCGGTAGGCAAGCGCACTGCGGAACGCGCCGCCGAAGCGCACGGTGCCCATGCCCGAATCGCGCGTGCCGGCGGCCGCCGTCATCAGCAACCCCTGCGTATCGCGGGCGCGCTTGGTAATGATGTTGATGACGCCGTTCATGGCGTTGGCGCCCCAGAGCGTTCCCCCGGGACCACGCACCACCTCGATTCGGTCGATATCCTCCAGGGGAAGGTCATGCAGTTCCCAAAAAACGCCGGAGAACACGGGGGAATAGATGGTGCGGCCATCAATCATCACCAGCAGCTTGTCGGCAAAACGATAGTTGAAGCCGCGAATACTGATCGCCCAACTGTTGGCGCTGATCTGCGCCACCTGCACCCCGGGAGCCAGGCGCAAGGCATCGGCAACCGTGGTCACGCCGGAGCGGCGGATATCCTGCTGGGTAATCACGTATACGGCCGCGGGCGCGGTGGCCAGCGTCTGCTCCTTTTTCCCGGCTGTGGTTACCTTGATATTCATCAACTCTTCGATGGTGGCATCAGCCAGGTCCCCCGCAGGGCGCTGCGGGAACGCAGGCAGGGCCCATTGCAAACCGACGAGCAGCACCGCGAGATGGCTTGCAGCGCGCGGCCAAATCGTGCTTCCGCCGGAGCGAATCATCGAAACCTCGAAGAAAATGCGATGTTTTGCGCTACTCGTTCGCAGGCTAGCACGGTCCCGTGGCAGGCTTATGGCGAGCACCGAAGTTATGGGTGCGACCGATTCCAGTTGCGAACAATGGACCGTATTGGTCCATTGCGACGGCCATGCGGGCTGCCCGGGGGAGGGCAGGATGGGCACGCAAATCTACCCACCGCCATGGCCGCGCACCACGGTAGCGACCGCCAGCAGTTTGGCGCTGATCTGCAATCCCGCGGCCGCGCTGGTGTCGGGGTTGATGCGTAGGCGGACATTCTCGTGCTCGAGCACGAAACGAATCATGCCGCCCCTCCGTTCGAAATCCTGCAGTTCGCTCACCGTGAGCAGGGGCAGCCCGGCAACGGCTTCCAGAACCAAGGCCAGCCGGTTTCGTTCCGAAGCCGAGATAAACAGGATGTGGCAGCCGCGGGTGGAACTCGGACTGGTAATTCGCTGCACGTGGACGTAGTGGCCATGCACGCGCTTGCCACGAGCGATATTGTCGAGATCGGAAGCGAAGGGGTCCACTCCGAGAACGCAGATCTCAAATGGGGCATTGGGGGCCGGTGTGGCGCTCTCCGGCCAGGAGACGAAGTTGAGGAACTGATACAGGTATGCGGCCTTGACCTGATACTCGCTGGCCTCGTGGTCGCTGGCGGCATGAGCCGGCAGCAGGCTGAAGAAAGCCGCCATCAGGAGAAGACACAAGCTCGGCCGGGAACGCATGCGTCGGTGATAGCGGCGGTAGCCCATATCGTGATCAGAAGCGGTACGTCAGCTTCAGCCGCACGGTGCGGCCATCCTGGATCACCGGACCTGCCTGCTCGTCCCCGCAGGGATCGGCGTAGCGGCGATCGAAAAGGTTGAATACGGAGAACGACAGATCGAGATTGCGTGCCAGCCGAGGCGCGAAAGCGGTGAGATTGACGACGGCGAAACCGCCCACCGGTTCTCCGCGAGTCGTGGTCCGCCGGGCGGTGTACAGCGCCTCCACTCCGGCAAACAGGCGGCCGGGTTTCACGGGTGCTATGAAGTTCAGCTTGGCCAAATGTTTGGGGGAATTGCTGAGGGCCGCGCCGGTTATCTGGTCACGAGTCTGCTGGAAGGTATAGCTGATCCGCGCCTGGTATTCGTTATGCGTGGCTTCGACCTGGGCTTCCAATCCCCTGGCGGAGACGCGGCCAAGATTGCGGAACATGAAATTGCCGTCCGCTTCCTCGTGCTGGTTGATGAGGTCGGAGATTCGGTTGCTGAATGCGGACCCGGTGACCCGGACCACGCCGGCGAAAGTGTGCTCGGCCAGCAACTCCAGCGTCCGTATTTTTTCCGGCTTGAGGAACGGGTTGCCGATGTTGGGAGTGGCGTTGTAGTAGAGTTCCCAGGCGTTCGGTGCACGAAATGCGGTGCCATAGATCAGCTTGATGGCGGTGTTGATCCAGGGACGGTAGACGGCGCCGATCCGGGGGTTGGTTGTGCCCCCGAATTGGCTGTAGCGGTCGTGCCGCAAGCCCAGATAAAGGACCAGGGGTTTGGCGATGGCATATTCGTCCTGAACATAAACAGCCCAGTTGTGGGAATTGCGGGCGTCGAGGAAAAGCGGGGACGGATCGCCGAGATTGTAGGCCCCTTGATCCTGGCGGAGATTGATCCGAAACTCGCCGCCCAGGGTAAGCGAGTGTTTCTTCCAAGTGCTTGCCCTGGCCTGAAGGTCAGAACCCCACCAGGTGCCGACGGCATAATCCTTCTCGATCTCCACCGCGTCCTCGTCGCCCGCATAGGCGTAGCTTCCTTTGTAGCCGTAGTAGTCGAAGTAGGTGCGGGCCGAGACACTCCAGCGCTCATTCAGCGGCCGGCTGTACTCGACGTTGGCGTAGGAGCGGCGGTCGAGAGTGCGGCTGCGGGGATCGTTAAACAGGGTTTCGTAGGCGCCGGTCGGGATGCCTTTGCGGCGCTCGCTGTAGAACCCCTGTAGGCGCAGATTGGGCCGGGTGACGGTCAGGAAGAGGCTTCGGAGGCTGTCGTCATCCACGTTCACCGCCATGCCGTGGTTGGTTTCAGGGGTATCGAAAGCGGGGACGTAGAGAGGCGACGGACCGGCGCTTTCGTAGGCCGTTCCCGATATCAGCAAGTGAGTTTCATCCGCCAGCTTGGTGGCCATGCGCGCGGAGCCGGAGTAGGTGCCGAATGACCCGGTATCAAAAGAGACCTCGACCCCGTGGCGGCGCTCCGGCGATACGGTAACCACGTTGACGACGGCAAAAAAGGCGTTGGTGCCGTAGAGGGCGGCGCTGGGTCCGCGGGCCACCTCAACGCGCTCCACCAGCGCCAGGTCTAAAGGAAATTCCGTGCCGAAATAAGCGCCGTCGTATACGTTGTCGTTCATGCGATGGCCGTCCAGCAGGACGAGAATGCGGCTGTTGTAGTCGCCGGAACGGGCAAAGCCGCGCACGCCCACGTAGGTGTAATTGCGGTCGTAATCGACGTAAAAGCCGGCCACACTCTGGAGGACTTCGGCCAAGGTGCGATACCCGTACTTGCGGATCTGATCGCCGGTGATCACGGTGACGAAGGAAGGCGCTTCGGTGAGCGTCTGCAGGTGTTTGGCGACGCTGTACACGCGCACGTTGCCGAGTTGATCCAGGGGCGTATCGGCAATCTGCTCCGCTTGCCCGCCGCCGGATTGCGCCAGCGCGGCCGCCGCCATCGGCAAGCAGGCCGACAACCTCACCGCCCACCATGCGCTGCCGCGAAAGTTGCGCGCGGTTTCCATGCTATGCCTCCTTGCATTGTCGCTTCGGTCCATGGCGGACCGAAGCTCGCGTACGCGTTCACGACTAAGCTACTGCCGTCGCGGGCGGGGAGAAGCGGGAGCGGTGGAAGGAATCGGCGAGGAATTTCCATAGCGGGGCGCAATCCCGATGTGGCACCCCACGCCGGCGAAGGAGGCGTTGAGGGTGCTGCACGAACCCAGGCATACGTGGAACCGCGGCGCATTGATGGGCCGCGCCTTCCCCGGCGCCGGGACACCAGCAGAGGTAGTCAAGAGCAAGGAGGAGCAGCCGCCCAGTTGCGCAACTTAGCCCTGAAGCAGCAGCTTGTTCCCGATTTGGCAGGACTCGGCCTTGAAGGTTCACCTGCGCAGGGCTGCCATTACTGGCCGGTGCGCGTACGATTGTAGGGGAGGTGCGGCATGGCTACCGCGTGGTCGAACCGCTACGCGCAGAGAACAAACGCCGTCCGAAGTTCGGTCATTCGTGAACTCCTGAAGTTGACCCAGCGTCCCGACGTCATCTCCTTTGCCGGCGGTTTGCCGGCTTCGGAGTTGTTTCCCCTCGATCGCTTCCAGCAAGCCTGCCATACGGTGCTCAAGCAGAACGGCGCCGTGGCCCTGCAGTACGGGCCGACGGAGGGGTATTTGCCGCTGCGCGACCTGATCGTCCGCCACATGCGGCGCTATGGCATCGTCGCCGATGTCGCCAATGTGCTGATCACCTGCGGATCGCAGCAGGCCCTGGACCTGGTCGGAAAGCTGCTCATCGATCCCGGCGATGCGGTGCTGACCGAGGAGCCGACCTACTTGGGAGCGCTGCAGGCGTTCAATGTGTACGGGGCAAAGTACGCTACCCTGCCGGTGGACCATGACGGCATGCAGATCGACGGCTTGCACCAGGTGCTTCGCTCTGGACCGAAGTTCATGTATGTGCTGCCGAACTTCCAGAACCCGGCGGGGGTGTCGCTTTCCGAGGACCGCCGAGACCAGTTGGTGCGGATCGCGAATTCCTACGGCATCCCGATCCTCGAAGACGACCCCTACGGGCAGCTCAGGTATGAGGGCGAGCATCGTACGCCCCTGGTTGTGCTGGATCGGCTCAACCTGCGCGGCGACCAGCAGTACCTGTCGGGCAACGTGATCTACCTGAGCACCTTCTCCAAGCTGCTGGCACCGGGGCTTCGCCTGGGCTGGATCGTGGCTCCGCAGGAGGTGATCGCGCGCCTGGTGCAGCTTAAGCAGGGCGCCGACCTGCACACCAGCACGTTCACGCAGGTGCTGGCCTACGAAGTCGCTCGCGACGGCTTTCTCGATCAGCACGTGAAGCGGCTGCGGACCGTCTACCGCGAACGGCGGGATGCGATGCTGGCGGCCCTTCAGGATTTCTTTCCCGCGGAGGCCGCCTGGACACGTCCGGAAGGCGGGTTGTTCCTGTGGGTGACCTTGCCGGCCGCCATCGACAGCGATGAGCTGTTGCACACGGCGCTGCGGCAGAACGTGGCCTTCGTCCCTGGCGATTCCTTCTATCCTGGAAAGCCGGACGGCTGCCACATGCGGCTGAACTTCTCCAGCTCCAACCCGGAGCAGATCCGGGAGGGCATCCGCAGGCTGGGGACCGCGGTCAAGGAGCATTTGCACGCAACCGTCTTAGCCGGAGCTTGAAGGCGAATGGCTCGGCGGCGCCATATCATGGCCGGGCGTAACTCAGGCGAACGGTGAACCGAGGGAGGGCGGAAATGTCCAACACGGAAACCAAGTTTCCTACGCCGCAACAGCAGGCGGAGGCGACACAGCATATCGAACAGGCGCATGAGCTGTTGGATGGCTTGCGCAAGAGGCTGGACAAACACCCCGAGTTGGAGGAAGCCATCCTGAAGTTGGAAACCGCTTTGAACCTGCTGACGGTTAGCACGGGCGGCATGTTGTAGCTCGGAGAGTGCGAACTTGCCGTCATGAACGGGCTTGAACTGCCCCCGCCCCCGGGCTTCTACCCAAGGAAAAGGGCTGGACGGCCAGCCCTTTGTCCTGTTTCAGGATGCTAATTTGAGTGCGAATGATTAGGCCGCAGCAGCAGGCCTGGCCGGCACAACCGGCCGATTCATCTTCGGTGAAGGCTTGCCAACCGCCTCCACCAGGCGAACCTCTGGTTTCATAGGTTTTGGCTGGATAGCGAGCGGGGCGGCGGCCCGTTCCTGGTAAAGCAGACGGCGCAGCGAACGCAGATCGTTGAGAATGCGGCCGCCGGTTCTGATGTGAAGTTCGAGTTTTTCCAGGGTGTACAAGGTAACTTGCAGCGCCTGCAGCCGGCGGGAGGCGGAAGGCTTTTCCCGGTCGACATCGGTCGCGACTTCTGCCTTCGCTTCCGCCACCGCCTCGGCCAGCAAGGTGACAAACTCGTGGGCGCTCTCAATGCTTTCAAACGCGCGTCCGGATTCGCAGCCCATGGCGGTTCTCCTTCTGCTGGTTCGAAAGATCAGGTTGTCGGCAACGTGGGCGGGCTCGAACACGGTCGAGGGTGCCACATCCGGCGGCGTTCGTCCATGACCGGCGCCAGCCAGCCCCCAGCGTCATGATCGGCCAGGATTCCCGTAGAGAATTGTTCCGGAAATGGGAAGCGGCGAGCTTCCTCAATCTTCGTATTCCACATTCGGAACCGGCAGCGCATGTTGACGCACCGCCTGTGACGATTCTCACAGACGCTCCAGCCTGGCCGTGCATAATCGCCACGATGAGCCGAGCGATCTTTCTCGGCTGCCGGTTCGCCAGTTCCAACTGCACTCTTATGAGCACCCGAGAGGTGCCGGCGTTGGGCGTTGAGGCAGCCCTAATATGGCTGGTGGCGCAACAGAATGCGGCGCGCCCCCCGCTCCCCGAACTCGTCTTGGTGAGGTCGCGGGAGCCCGCGGGTGGACGTGTCACGACCTTCTCGTCCTCCACTTGTCCGCCCAAACTCGCTCTCTGACCCACGGCCGGCAAACACCCGCACAAGTCTTGTCACCAGCGCACTTGCCACCGGCAGGTGATCTGTCCCCAAGTGGAGAAACACGGCCGACAGTGGCCGGCCGAGGGCAAATTTTGCTTCCCGCTAATCGGTCCGGGTAGCGGGAGGCGCCGAGGTCTGGTTGGACGACATCCGGCGGTACAACAAGTCGGTGGAGGCGGTGATGGACGTTGAAACGCTGCAACTGAGTTTGAAGTCGCTTCGGGACTTTTCCAGGGACGAACTCCCGGACGCGAAGATTCTGGACCTGGATCGGCGCGACGAATGTCCGCTGGAAATCGTTCGCGCAGATGTGCGCCCCGGACGGCCTTGGGATTCAGCTCCTGTTCATCCCGGAAGAATTCGGCGGCATGGGCGGCGGCGCCTTCGACGTGTATTGCGTCTGCGAGGAGATGGCGCGGATCGACCTCGGGGTCGCCACGGCGGTGCTGGCCACCTTTCTGGGAAGCGATCCGGTTCGCGTCGGCGGCACACCGGAGCAGAAGAAGCTTTGGCTCGGCCGGATCGCCGACGAGGGTCTGCTGTTCGCCTACGGCGCCACCGAACCGGAGGCCGGCAGCGACTTGGGAGCGCTGCGCAGCAAGGCGGAGCGCGTCAACCGGGACGGCCGCGTGGCCGGTTACAAGCTCACGGGCAACAAACAATGGATCAGCAACGGCGGTGTCGCCGACGCCTGCACCGTGCTGGCCAACACGCCGGCCGGCCCGAGTTGGTTCATCGTGGAGAAGGGGGCGCCGGGTTTCAGCCACGACGAGCCCGAAGAAAAGCACGGCATCCGCACCAGCAACACCGCGGCCCTGTCTCTCGACGACGTTTACGTCGACGCCGACCGCCTCGTCGGCGGAGTGGAGGGCCAGGGACTGAACCAGGCGCAGGCGGTGTTCGGTTATACCCGCCTGATGGTGGCGGCCTTTGGTCTGGGCGCGGGCTGGGCCGCGCTCGATCGCGCCATTCCCTATTCCACGGAGCGCATCCAGGCCGGCTCGCCGCTTTCGGAAAAGCAGGGCTACACCCACAAGCTGATCGTGCCGCATGTCGCCCGGCTGGAAGCCGCGCGCGCCTATATCGAAGAAACCGCGGAGCGCATCGACGCCGGCGGCGAAGGCAGCCTGAACACCGAAGGCGCGATCGCCAAGTACATGGCGACCGAGGCCGGCAATCAGGCGGCCGAGGCCAGTATCCAGGCGCTTGGCGGCTACGGCTACACCCACGAGTACATGGTGGAGAAGATCAAGCGCGACGTCCGCATCACCACCATCTACGAAGGCACCTCCGAGATCATGGAGATGACCATCAGCCGCGACCGCTGGCAACCTCACCTGAAGACGCGCGGGCAGCACTATCACGAGCAGGCGCGGCGGTTCGAAGCGCTGCATGCGCAGCATCCGGACAGTGGGCGCGGACATGGCGGCGCTGGCGCTGCACGCCCTGGCGGAGGTGATGGAGAAGGCCCGCCTGGCCCGCCTGACCCGCTACCAACACATTCTTCTGCGGCTGGGCGAGTTGATCGCCTACGCCGAGTGCGCGGGCAGTCTGGCTCGCCGGGCTGCGCTGGCTGGCGGAAGGCAAGCTGAACGAAAAGGCCAACCGGCGCTTCGACGCCGACGGCGCTGGCGGCGCTGAGCCGCATCTTCGCCCGCGAGGCGGCGCTCAAGGTTGCGGAAGAAGGCCTGCGCTGGGTCATCGGAGCCGGCGGTGTAAGCGACGCGAGATGGCGGACTTTGAAGCGAGTTTGGGACTGCCCGCGATTCACCGCGCGCAGGCCGGTCTGATTTCAGACATGGATTATATCAGCGACGTGCTGTATGACCGCGCGGCCAAGCACGCGGCCCTATCGGCCTAGCGCTGGAGCTGGGACACAGCCAGCGGTTTTCATAGCCGTGTCACGCTCTTTCTATAGAGGAGCGTCATCATGGAAAACACTGCTCATCGAGCCATCGCCATTGTGGGGGCGGGAGCCGTTCTGCCCGATGCCCCGAATGTCGCCAGCTTTCTGGGAAAACGTGAAGAACGGCCGCTACAGCATCAGCGAAGTTCACGCCGGACCGCTGGGACCCCGCGCTCTACTACGATCCCGATCCCAGCGCCCCGGACAAGACCTACTCCAAAATCGGCGGCTGGGTGCGCGAGTACGTGTGGGATCCCGATGAAGTGGCGCTCTGGCGATCCCGCCGCGCGTCGCCGATGCCATGGACGGAGCGCAGAAGTGGGCGATCGCCTGCACGCGCGAAGCGCTGGAAGACTACGGCTATCCCCAGCGGCCCGCTGAACCTCGACCGCACGGCGGTGATTCTCGGCAACGCCATGGGCGGGGAGAAGCACTACTTCACCGTCATGCGCGTCTACTTTCCCGGAATACGCGCGCGAACTGGCGGAGAGCGCCAGTTTCGCGGCGCTGCCCGAAGCGGTGCGGCGTGACATCACCCGCGAGTTGCACGAGCGCATTGGCCAGCGCCTTGCCCGAAATCACCGAAGACACCATGCCCGGCGAATTGGCCAACTGCATCGCCGGGCGGATTGCCAATCTTTTCAACTTCCGCGGCCCGAATTTCGTTGTGGACGCGGCTTGCGCCTCGGCGATGGCCGCCATCATGCGGCGGTCGAAGGACTGATCGAGAACGATTTCGACGTGGCGATCACCGGCGGCATCGACCGCAACATGGGCGCCTCCACCTTCGTCAAGTTCTGCAAGATCGGCGCGCTCTCGGCACCGGCAGCCGCCCCTATGCCGAGGGCGCGGACGGCTTTGTCATGGGCGAAGGCGCCGCGATTTTCGTGCTCAAGCGCCTGGCCGATGCCGAGCGCGATGGCGACAAAATCTACGCCGTGCTGCGCGGCATTGGCGGAGCGAGCGACGGCAAGGGCAAAGGGCATCACCGCGCCCAATCCGGTCGGCCAGAAATTGGCCATCGAGCGCGGCTGGCAGAATGCCGGCCTGTCGCCCGCGACCGCGACCTTGATTGAAGGCCACGGCACCTCCACCCGCGTCGGCGACGTGGTCGAAGTTCAGAGCATGGCTGGAGGTGCTCAGCCGGTTCCATCTGCCCTGCAGGCTCGGTGGCGCTGGGCTCGGTCAAGTCGAACATCGGGCATCTGAAAGGCGCGGCCGGCGCGGCCGGGTTGCTGAAAGCTGCGCTGGCGCTTCGCGACAAGGTGCTGCCGCCCAGCGTGCACTGCGAGCGTCCGAACCCGGATATCGACTTCGCCCACTCCCCGCTCTACGTCAACACCGAATTGAAGCCGTGGACGGTGCCCGCCGGATGGCGTGCGGCGCGCCGGTCTGAGCGCCTTTGGTTTTGGCGGCACCAACTTCCACGCGGTGCTGGAGGAATACATTCCAGGCAGGCTCGAACGGCAACGGCAAGCGATCGGTCGCGGTGGGTGACATCCAGCCCGGCGTAGCGGGCGGGCCTGCCATGAGCGCTGCGACTCCGGCGCACTCTGCGCCGGCCCATCCTCAGGCAAAGCTGCCGCTGCGCGGCGCGCTGGTCATCGGCGCCACATCCGAGGCCGGACTGGCGGAGCGGCTGCGTGCGGTAAGAAGGCGGCCGAGGCCGGGCCATGCACCCGCCCCGGCCGCTCCCGCCGAAGTCGGATCTGCGTGCGCCGGAACGGCTGGCGATCGACTACTGCCGACGCCGCCGAACTGGCGGACAAATCGGGCAAGGCGCTCAAGGCGCTGGCAGCCGATCAACCGGCGATGTGGAAGGCGCTGCGCGCGCAAGGCATTTTCCGCGGACACGGTGCTCCGCGGCAAAGTGGCTTTCCTCTATACCGGCCAAGGCTCGCAGTACGTGAACATGCTCCAGCCGCTGCGCGCCGCCGAGCCGATCGTCGCCGATACCTTCGCCGAAGCGGACCGCGTCATGACGCCGCTGCTGGGAAAGCCGCTCAGCGAATTCATCTTCGTCGACGGCGCCGACGCCGTCGCCAAGCGCCGAAGAAG
This sequence comes from Terriglobia bacterium, assembly GCA_963740615.1. Lineage (GTDB taxonomy): Bacteria > Acidobacteriota > Terriglobia > Terriglobales > Acidobacteriaceae > JAIQGF01. The sequence goes on along the minus strand of CAVUEZ010000007.1, from coordinate 249,299 downwards.
ATCTGCGCCAGACCGCCATCACCCAGCCGGCGGTGCTGGCCACCGACATGGCGCTGACCCGCCTGCTCGCCGCTTACGGCATTCAGCCCGACATGACCATGGGACACAGCCTGGGCGAATACGGCGCGCTGGTTGCCGCCGGCGCATTGCCCTTCGAGGATGCCTTGGAGGCGGTCAGCGCCCGCGGCCGCGAAATGACTCGCTTCTCGCTGGACGATAACGGGCTCATGGCCGCCGTCTTTGCTCCGGTGAGCGAAGTCGAGCGAATCCTGAAGACGGTCAATGGCTACGTGGTGATCGCCAACATCAACAGCAAGCGCCAGGCGGTAATCGGCGGCGCCAGCAAGCCGGTCGAGCAGGCGATGGAACGGCTGCAAAATGCCGGCTACAACGTGGTGCCGCTGCCCGTCAGCCACGCTTTCCACACTTCCATCGTCGCGCCGGCGAGCGCACCCCTGCGCGAGGTGCTCAGCCGGATGCGCTTGCAGCCGCCGCAAGTCCCGGTCGTGGCGAACGTCAATGGCGAGTTTTATCCCACTGGACCTGACGTCGTGCCGCGGATGCTCGACATCCTCGCCGCCCAAGTTGCCTCTCCCGTGCAGTTCTCGAAGGGACTGCAAACGCTGTATGAGGCCGGGGCGCGCATCTTCGTGGAAGTCGGCCCGAAGAAGGCGTTGCAGGGATTTGTCGAGGATGTGCTGGAGGACCATCCCGAAGTGGCTTCGCTTTTCACCAATCACCCGAAGGTCGGCGATGCTGCCGCCTTCAACCAGGCGTTGTGCGGCCTTTATGCCGCGGGCCTGGGCCGCGGCCGCGCCGACATCAAACCGGAGGCCGCGATGCAACCCACCATCTCAGCCACTGCCGTTTCTCCATCAGCCGCCTCTGAACGGCCGGCTGCGGCCGCCACCCCAAACAGTTCGGCCGGCGCCGGCGTACCAGCAAACGGCGATCGTTTTGTCGAACTCGGCCATCTGTTCGCGGACGTCTTGGAACGCGGCTGGCAAATCTATCGCGGCCAGAGTCCCAAGCCCAGGCAGGCTCCGGTCGCAATCACCGGCGCGGCACTGGGCCTGCCGGGAACGGAACACATCTTCGACGACGCCAACATCGGCCGCATCCTGGGCGGCGAGCAATTCATCGACACCATCCCGACGCGCTTCGCCGCGCCATGCTCGACAAGAACATCACCCGCCTGGTGAAGAGTGACAACGGAGGCCCGGCCTTCGAGACCATTCATGAGATCTCCGAGGTGATCAAGCTGGCCGGCCGCGGCGGCGCCATCGACCTGGAAGAAGAATTCGGCGTTCCCGCCGAACGCATCGCCGCGCTCGACCGCACAACTCGCCTGGCCATGGCAGCGGGCCTGGACGCCTTGCGCGACGCCGGCATCCCCCTGGTGATGCGCTACAAAACCACCAGCAAGGGCACGCAGTTGCCGGACCGCTGGGGGTTGCCGGACGCGCTGCGCGACGACACCGGCGTAATTTTCGCCTCCGCTTTTCCCGGCTGCGACTCCTTCGCCGACGAGATGTCGCGCTACTACGCCGACCGCGGCCGCCGCGAGCAGTTGGCCTTGCTGGAGAATCTGTGCGCGCGCGCCGCGGAAGGCAATGGCGCCTCCACCATTCTGCGCCAGGAAATCGAGCGCCGGATCGATGAACTGCGCGCCGCCATCGAGAAGGAGCCCTACGTTTTTGACCGCCGCTTCCTCTTCCGCGTCCTGCCCATGGGGCATTCGCAGTTCGCCGAATTCATCGGCGCCCGCGGGCCCAACACGCAAATCAACTCGGCCTGCGCCAGCACCACGCAGGCGGTTGGCCTGGCCGAGGACTGGATCCATGCCGGCCGCTGCCGCCGCGTGATCATTGTCTCCGCCGACGACGTCACTTCCGACCATCTGCTGGAGTGGATGGGCGCCGGATTTCTGGCCACCGGCGCCGCCGCCACCGACGAGGTGGTCGAGGAGGCCGCCATCCCCTTCGATCGCCGGCGCCACGGCATGATTGTCGGCATGGGCGCCGCGGCCATGGTTGTCGAAAGCGCCGACGCGGTGCGCGAGCGCGGCATCCGGCCCATCTGCGAAGTGCTCAGCGCAGTCACCGCCAACAGCGCGTTTCACGGCACTCGCCTCGATGTTCAGCACATCACCCGGATCATGGAGAACCTTCTGGCTCAGGCGGAAATGCGCAGCGGCATTGCGCGCCGTCAGATCGCCCCGCAAACGGTATTCGTTTCCCATGAGACCTATACCCCGGCGCGCGGGGGCAGCGCTTCCGCCGAAATCCATGCCTTGCGCAGCGGCTTTGGCGATGCCGCGGACAGCATCGTCATCGCCAACACCAAGGGCCTCACCGGCCACGCCATGGCCACCGGCATTGAAGATGTCGTTGCCATCAAGGCGCTGGAGACCGGGGTGGTGCCTCCCGTGGCCAACTTCAAGGAAGTGGATCCCGAACTGGGCTCGTTGAACCTGTCCAAGGGCGGAATCTATCCGGTCGAGTATGCGCTGCGCCTGGGCGCCGGGTTCGGCTCCCAGATCAGCATGACGTTGCTGCGTTGGGTGCGAACCAAAGACGGTGTGCGCCCCAGCCCCAATGCCCTCGGCTACGCTTACCGCATCGTCGATCCGGCAACTTGGAGCCAATGGCTCACCCGCATCACCGGCTATTCCGTGGCGGAGTTGGAGGTAGTGCACCGTACGCTCAGGGTGCGCGATCAGGGGGCGATGGCGCGGGCGCTGGAAAGCGTGCAGCGCTCCGGGCAACCATCCGCCGCTCCTGCCGTGGTCGAGCCGCAATCGCCGCCCGCACCGGTGGTCGAAAGCAAACCAGCGCCGCCGCCCGCGGTCAAGAAAGCGCCTGAACCGCAAGTGGCGGTGCCGCTCGCGGAGCCCGTACCGGCGTCGCCGCCGAAAGCCGCCGCCCAAGGCGATTCTGTAAGAGAACGGATCCTGGCCCTGGTGGTCGAAAAGACCGGCTACCCGAGCGACATGCTCGACCTGGATCTCGATCTGGAAGCCGACCTCGGCGTGGACACCGTCAAGCAGGCAGAGCTGTTCGCGGCCATTCGCGGGCTCTACAGCATTCCGCGCGAGGAGAATCTCAAGCTGCGCGACTTCCCAACCTTGGCCCATGTGATCCGCTTCGTCTATGACAAGCGTCCTGAGCTTGCGCAACCAACCGCAACTTCGCCCGAACCGGCCAGACCAGAAGTTCCGGCGGCAACGCCATCCACCTCGGTCACGAGCGCGATTGAGGCTTCCGGGCTGCCCACAACCGCCGTATCCGCGGCCGCCCCGGAGCCAGGCGATGCGGTCAAGGACAGCATTCTGGCCCTGGTGGTCGAAAAGACCGGCTACCCGAGCGACATGCTCGACCTGGATCTCGACTTGGAAGCCGACCTCGGCGTGGACACCGTCAAGCAGGCTGAGCTGTTCGCGGCCATACGCGCGCTCTACAACATTCCGCGTGCTGAAAATCTCAAGCTGCGCGATTTCCCAACCCTGGCGCACGTCATCCGCTTCGTCTACGACAAGCGCCCCGACCTGGCTATCCCGGCGAAGACTCCCGAGCCGGCGGTGGCGACATCCGCGGCGGCCCAAACTACCACCGATACTGCCATTCAGGACAAGGTGCTCGAGATGGTCGCCGAGAAGACCGGCTATCCCAAGGACATGCTGGACCTGGACCTGGATCTTGAGGCCGATCTCGGCATCGACACCGTCAAGCAGGCGGAGATGTTTGCCGCTATTCGCGCCGCCTACAACATCCCGCGCGATGGACAGCTTAAGCTGCGGGATTTTCCGACGCTGGCGCACGTCATTAGGTTCGCCTGCGACCGGCAGACAACTGCCGCCCCGCCTGCCCCTGGAGCGGAAACCATCCCCAGGAAGCCGGCCGCATCGGTGTCGGTTGCTCCGGCCGCGGGCCAGCATGCGCGCCCTGCTCCCGCGTCCCTGGATGCCGCCAATCGCATTCCGCGCCGCGTGCCCGTCCCGAATCTGCGCCCGCCGCTTGCCGTCTGCAAGAAAACCGGTGTGACGCTGGGCCCCGGCAGCCGCGTGGTCATCATGCCGGACAAGGCCGCAGTGGCCGGCGCGCTGACCCAGCAACTGACCGGCATGGGGGTTGAAGTCCTGCGCATTCCCGATGCGCCGGACGCAACCGCGCTCGCCGATCTCCTCAAGACCTGGATGGCGTCCGGTCCGGTGCAGGGCATCTACTGGCTTCCCGCACTCGACCACGAAGGCAATCTCGGCGAAATGGATTTAGCGAAATGGCGCCAGGCCCTGCGCATTCGCCTCAAGCTGCTGTACACGGCCATGCGCGCTCTCTACGAGCAGGTCGCTGCGCCCAACACCTTCCTCGTGACGGCGACGCCGCTCGGCGGCCAGCACGGGTATGACGATGCCGGAGCAGCGGCTCCCCTGGCGGGTGCCGTCGTTGGCTTCACCAAAACCTACAAGCGCGAACGCGCGGAAGCCCTCGTCAAAGCCGTCGATTTCGAGCCCAACCGCAATCCCGCCGAGATCGCCGCCGCGCTCATTGCCGAAACTCTGAGCGATCCCGGCGCGGTCGAGATCGGCTACAAGGACGGCCAGCGCTGGACCGTTGGTCTCCAGGAGCAGCCGGCGGCCGATGGGCAACCCGGCCTCGCTCTCGACCACAACACGGTGTTCGTCGTTACCGGCGCTGCCGGCAGCATTGTCTCGGCCATCACCGCCGATCTGGCCGCCGCTTCCGGAGGCGCCTTCTACCTGCTAGACGTTGTTCCCGAGCCCGATCCCAACAATCCCGACCTGAAGCGGTTCGCGACTGATAAAGACGCGCTGAAGCGGGATCTGTTCGCGCGCATCCAGCAGCGCGGCGAGCGAGCGACGCCGGCCATGGTCGAGAAGGAACTGGCCGCGCTGGAGCGCGCGCACGCCGCCCAGAGCGCCATCGATGCGGTGCGCGCTGCCGGCGGCAGCGCGCATTACTTCAGCGTCAATCTCACCGATGCGGAGGCGGTTGGCCGCGTCATCCAGCAGGTGCGTGCTCGCAGCGGTCGTATTGACGTGCTCTTGCACGCTGCCGGTCTGGAACGCAGCCATTTCCTCCCCGACAAGGACCCGCGGGAGTTTGACCTGGTCTTCGACGTGAAGAGCGACGGCTGGTTCAACCTCCTGCACGCCATTGGCGATATGCCGCTCGGCGCTACCGTGGCCTTCAGTTCGGTCGCCGGGCGCTTCGGCAACGCCGGCCAGGCGGACTACAGCTCCGCCAACGACCTGCTGTGCAAGATGGCGTCCAGCTTCCGCACCACCCGGCCCGGCAACCCGCGCCATCGCCATCGACTGGACCGCCTGGGGCGGAATCGGCATGGCGACCCGCGGCTCCATCCCCAAGATGATGGAGACTCGCCGGCATCGACATGCTGCCGCCCGAGGCCGGCATTCCCATGATCCGCCGCGAACTCACCGCCGGCGGAACCCGCGGCGAGGTCGTCATCGGGCTGCGGCTCGGCGTCTTGCTGGACGAGTGGGACAGCACCGGCGGGCTGGACACGACCGCCTGCGATGCCGCTGCCGCAACGCACGGGCCGATGATCGGAACCGCGGCGGGCGCGGGCCTCTACAGTGGTCTGCACATCGAAACCACCCTCGACCCGAAACTTCAGCCCTTCTTGCACGACCACCAGATTGAAGGCACGCCGGTGCTCCCGGGAGTCATGGGCATCGAGGCCTTTGCCGAGGCGGCCTCCTGGATGCTTCCCGGATGGCATATCGAGGCCATTGAAGACGTCAATTTCCTGGCGCCCTTCAAGTTCTACCGCCACCTGCCTCGCACGCTTTCCGTCCACGCCGTCCTCCGTCCGCAAGGCGAAGCAGTGCTCGCGGACTGTCGTTTGACGGGTACCCGGCAATTGCCCAACCAGGCAGAGCCGCAGGTGACCACGCACTTCACCGCTCGCGTTCGCCTCACCAGGAGCGCGCCCAAGCCGATCATGGCGGCGCCGGTTTCGCCGTCCGGATCCATCATCGAAGCCGAGGAGATTTATCGCCTGTTCTTCCACGGACCCGCGTACCAGGTGGTGAAGCGGGCCTGGCGCGACGGACAGCGGATCATCGGCGAGATGTCTCCCGCCTTGCCGGCGAATCACACCCCATCCGAGCAGCCAACCGTGATGTCGCCGCGCATGATCGAGCTTTGCTTCCAGACCGCCGGCCTGTGGGAAATCGGGGTCCACGGCCGCTTCGGCCTGCCGCAGCACCTGGACCGTGTGTGCGTCAGCCGTGCTCCCGACCCGGCCCGCGAACTGTTCGCCGTCGTCTCTCCTGGTGCGGACGGAAGCTTCAGCGCCGAAGTGCTCGACCGGGCCGGTAATCGTTACCTCGAGATGGGCGGCTACTGCACCGTGGCTCTGCCCGGCGCCGAAGGAGCCAAACCGTTGGAGGCACTGCTAGCGGTGGCGTGAACCAGTCGGGGCATCGCATGGACATCTATTGGTTCGAACAGAGCGAAGCCGATGTGCCGCCGGACTTTCGCTGGCTGACCCGCGGCGAAGCCGCCAGCCTGAACGCCCTGCGCTTCAGGAAGCGCTACGCCGACTGGCGCCTGGGCCGATGGACCACTAAGTGTGCCCTGGCCGCTTACCTCGAACGTGACCCCACATGCTGGGCCCTGTCTCAGATCGAGGTACGTCCCGGCGCTTCCGGCGCTCCCGAAGTCTTCTGCGCCGGCCGGCCGGCGGGGGTGTCTATTTCCATCAGTCATAGTGGCGGTTTCGCCTTATGCGCCATCGCTCCCGTGGGTGTGCCACTGGGCTGCGACCTGGAAACCATCGAGCCGCGCAGCGATCTTTTCGTTTCCGACTACTTCACTGCCGAAGAGCGGGCGCTCATCGCGAGCGCCCCTGACGGGGACCGCCACTGCCTCATCGCCCTGCTCTGGAGCGCGAAGGAGAGCGCGCTCAAAGCCCTGCATCTGGGCCTCCGGGCCGACACCCGCTCCGTGACCGTTGACGAAATCGGCCGCCGCGGCTCACACCAGTCATGGCTTCCGCTGCGCGTTCGCCATGCCTCCGGCCAAACCTTCCATGGCTGGTGGCGCCGCGCCGGCAGCCTGATGCGCACCGTGGTTGCCGATCCCCCACCCGCCCTGCCCCGCGAATTGCGGCAGCGAGCATTGGTCGCGTACTCGACCCTGGCCGGATGACCACCACTTACCGCCCGGGGACATCCAATCAACAACCATGAAAGCGAGTTCCCTTATGCGGCAATCCCAGTCGCCGGCCTTCCTTTTCGATCTCGATGGCACGCTGGTCGACAGCGTCTATCAACATGTGCTCGCCTGGCGAGATGCCTTGGAGCGCTGCGGCACTAAACTTTCGGTTTGGCGCATTCATCGCCGCATCGGAATGAGCGGCGGCCTGCTGGTGAATGCGCTGCTGCGCGAGACCGGCCAACCGGTCAGCGCCCAGCAGGCAGAGCAACTCCAGGCCTGGCATGCCGAAGCCTTCGCCCCGCACGCTGCCCATATCCGGCCCCTGCCGGGCGCGAAGGAGTTGCTTGCCTATCTCACCGAAATCGGCGTTGCCTGGGCCATTGCCACCAGCGGCCGCATCCAGAGCGCGCGTCCGGCGCTCGACGCCCTGGGAGTCGGTCCCGAGGCGGCGGTCGTCACCCGCGACCAGGTGCAACGCGCCAAACCCGATCCCGACCTCTTCTTGGCCGCGGCCCAGCGCCTGGGAGCCGATATTCAAACCTCCATCGTCGTCGGCGACAGCGTTTGGGATCTGCTGGCGGCGCAGCGCGCCCGCGCCCTCGGCATCGGCGTTCTCTCCGGCGGCTACGGCGCGGACGAACTGGAGCGCGCCGGCGCTTATCGTGTCTACCAGGACCCTGCCGACCTGCTGCGCCACCTCGACGAAGTCGGGGTGCGGGCCCCGGGCTAGGCCGGTTATTTTGCCGCCGGGATCGGCGGTGCTGCCCGGCCGCGGAGAAACCCCCGCTGCAGCTTCGTAGCCCTGCGAGGGTTTACAATACAGCGCGTGAGGATCTCAGGACATGTGTCGTCGCCGGCGCGCCCGCCATCCCGGGTCGCCCGCTTCCTCGTCGTCCTGTGTCTGCTGCTGGTGGCCGTGATCGGCTACGATGCCATTCACGTTCACGGCGCCGCCGGCCCGCTGGGTAACCTTCCCGCCGAGCCGCATCACTACTGTCTGCTATGCCTGGCAGCGCACCTGCCGCTCACCGTTTACGTCAGCCCCGCCGTGCCGCTGTTGACGTCCACTCGCCCCGCGGCAGTCGTTCCGGTTGAACCGCATTCCTACGAATCCGCCGGCACGCTTCCCCTCTATACGCGTCCACCGCCGCGAGCCTGAACTTTTCTCCTACTCCGGCAACCCTGTGCTTCGAGCGTCTCCGATTTCCCTGAAATCGGTGCTGCCTTCATGCCATGAGGACGATGGAAACCATTCGCGACCCTGCCTTGCCAGGCTGTGTGGCAACCAGATCAAGGAGAATCTGCGTTTGCGTCGCCCTGCTGCTGTTGTTGTCCGTGGCGGCCGCGGCGCAAACGCCGGCTCGCATCAACTTGGACGAAGCCATTCAACTGGCCATCGCTCACAGTCCCGCCCTCAAGGCGGCGCGCACCCAGATCGACCAAAGCCGCGCGCAGGAGATCACCGCCAATCTGCGTCCCAACCCGACGCTCTCCTGGGATTCGCAATTTATCCCGCTATTTCAGCCAAGCCAGTTCAGCAGCGACTTCATCAACGACACGGCGCAGTTCGATATGGGCATCGGCTACCTGATCGAGCGCGGCAAGAAGCGGCAGCATCGCCTGCAGGCGGCCCGCGACGCCACCGCCGTTACCCGCGCCCAAGTGGCCGACGCCGAGCGCATGCTTTCCTTCAACGTGGCGCAGTTGTTCATCAACGTCCTGCAGGCGGAATCGACGCTGCAATTCGCCGCCGACGCGCTCAAGAGCTACCAGGAGACGGTCAACATCAGCCGGCAGCGCTACCAGGCGGGCGACATCAGCGAAGGTGAATTCCTCAAAATCAAGCTGCAATTGCTGCAGTTCCAGACGGACGTCTCCGCCGCCCGGCTGGCCAAGGTTCAGGCCTTGCAGAGCCTTCGCCAGCTCATCGGATACGATGCCATCCCCGCTGCTTACGATGTGGTGGGGGACCTTGCCTACCAGCCGCTGAAGCTGAACCTGGACGATTTGAAAGCCGCCGCCTTTCGCAGCCGTCCCGACCTGTTGGCCGCGCAAAAGGGAGTTGACGCCGCGCACAGCCAGTACACCCTGGCTCAGGCCAACGGCAAGCGCGACCTCAACACTACCTTTAATTATTCCCATCTCTCCGGCGTGAACACGGGAGCTTTCTTTTTCAACATGGAGTTACCCATCTTCGACCGCAACCAGGGCGAAATCGCGCGCACCAAGTTCGCCCTTACCCAGGCGGAATTCAGCTCGACCGCCGCCAGCCAAGCCGTCCTCACCGACGTTGACAACGCCTTTGAAGCCGTTCGCAACGCGGAACAACTGGTGAAACTGTACGTTTCTGGCTATCTCGAGCAGGCTAGGCAATCGCGCGAGATCACCGAATACGCCTACCGGCGCGGCGCCGCCAGCCTGCTCGATTTGCTGGACGCCGAGCGCAGTTACCGTTCCACCGAGCTTTCCTACCGCGAGGCGCTGGCCGCCTACATGGCCGGCGTCGAGCAGCTTCGAGAAGCGGTTGGCGTGAGGCAACTGCCATGAAACGTCCGCCCGTGTCCTTCCCCTTCCTGAGCGCTCTTGCGCTGCTGGCCTCGCTCTCGCTGGTGGCATGCGGAGGCGGCAACAACTCCGCCGGCGGCATGACTTCGTATTCGGGCGGCGGCACAAGAGCCGACACCCCCGGCCTGTTCAGCATTCCGCCCGATCAGGCCGCCCACCTGCAAATCGTGACCGTCGCCCCGGCGACCCTGCAACACGTGCTCCGCCTGCCCGGTTCCGTGGCCTACAACGCCTTCACCACCACCCCGGTCATTTCCCAGGTAAGCGGCCCGGTCAGCCGGATCGTGGTCGTGCCCGGCCAGGTGGTGAAGCGTGGCCAGCCCATGCTCTTTGTCAGCAGCCCCGATTTCGCCCAGTTGCGTTCCAACTTCCTCAAGGCCCGCGATGCTCACGCGCTGGCCCACAAGGCCTACGCTCGCGCCAAGGATTTGTTTGAGCATCACGCCATCGCGCAGCGCGACCTGGAGCAGGCCGAATCTGCCGAGGTCCAGGCGCAGGCCGACATGGAAGCCGCCGAGCAGTCGCTGCGCATTATGGGCGTGCGCGATCCCGACGGCGTCGGCAACGGCAAGGACAGCCCCGAAGTCGCGGTGCGCGCGCCCATCAGCGGCGAAGTAGTCGAGCGCCAGGTTGCGCCCGGCCAGTTGCTGCAGGCGGGTAACACCCAGTGCTTCACCATCTCCGACCTGCGCACGGTTTGGGTGCTGGCCAACGTGTTCCAGCAGGATCTGGCCTACGTGCACGTCGGCGACCCCGTCGTCATCCAGACCGACTCCTACCCCGGCAAATTTCACGGCAAGATTTCCTATCTGGGCGCGGCGCTGGATCCCAGCACGCACACTTTGCAGGCGCGCATCGTCACCCAGAATCCCGGGGAGAAGCTCAAGAAGGATATGTACGTCACCGCCCTGGTGCGCGCGGGAAACATCGATAACGCCCTCGCCGTGCCGGATACCTCCCTGCTGCGCACCCCCGAGAACGAGCCCTTTGTGTACCTCGCTCAGGGCGGCAACAAGTACGCGCAGCGGCTGGTCAAGCTCGGCGAAAGCCAGGACGGCCTTACGCAGGTGCTCAGCGGCCTTGCGCCCGGAGACCGGATCGTGAGCGACGGCAGCCTGTTCATCCAGTTTCAAAACTCGTTGCAGCATTGATCGCGCCACGGCCGGATATGCCTTCATGATTCATCGCGTCGTCCAAATGGCCCTCGGTCAGCGCTTCCTGGTGCTGATGCTGGTCCTCGCCATCGCCGTCGCGGGCGCCATTGCCTTTCAGCGTATGCCGGTCGACGCCTATCCCGACCTGTCTCCGCCCATGGTCGAGATCATCACCCAGTGGCCCGGCCATGCCGCGGAAGAAGTCGAGCGGCTGGTCACTCTTCCCCTGGAAATCGAGATGAATGGCGTGCCGCACATGGAGGTCATGCGCTCCATCTCGCTCTACGGCCTCTCTGACATCCGCATGACCTTCCAGGAGGATGTGGACAGTTACTTCGCGCGCCAGGTGGTCTTTGAACGGCTGGGCGATGCCAGCCTGCCCTCCGGTGTCACCCCCAGCATGGCGCCCCTGTTCAGCCCCAGCGGGCTTGTCTATCGCTACGTCCTGGAAAGCACCGACAAGACTCCCCAGGAGCTGAAGACCATCGAGGACTGGGTGGTGGAACGCTCCTACCGCTCCGTGCCCGGCGTGGCTGACGATTCCGGCTTCGGCGGCACGGTCATGCAGTATCAGGTGCTGCTCGACCCGGCGCGCCTCTACAGTTACCACCTCACCGTGCCCCAGGTGATCCAGGCTTTGTCCGCCAACAACAGCAATGCCGGCGGGGGATTCTATTCCCAGGGCGGCCAGTTCTATTACGTTCGCGGCATCGGCCTGGTGCGCTCCACCGACGATATCGGCAACGTCATTGTCGGCAGCAACAAGGGTGTGCCCCTGCGCGTGCGCGATGTCGGAGAGGTCACCATCGGCAACGCCCCGCGCCTGGGCGAATTCGGCTTCCAGAATCACGATGACGCGGTCGAAGGCGTCATCCTCATGCGCCGCGGCGAGCAGGCTCAAGATGTCCTCCGCGGCGTGGAACGGGAGACCGACAAGCTCAACCGCAGCATTCTCCCGCCGGACGTCAAGATCCGTCCCTTTTACGACCGCAGCGACCTGGTCCGCCTGACCACCGACACCGTGGAAGCCAACCTGGTGCGGGGCATGATCCTGGTTTTCATCGTCCTCCTCTTCTTCCTGATGAGCGTGCGCGCCGCGCTGATCGTGGCGCTCACCATCCCGCTGGCGCTGCTGTTCTCCTTCATCTTTCTGCACGCGCAAAATATTCCCGCGAACCTGCTTTCCATCGGCGCCATCGATTTCGGCATCATCATCGACGGCACCGTGGTCATGATGGAGAACATCTACCGCGTTCTCGGCGAAAAGCAGGGCGGGGAGTACAGGCTTCGCGACGTCATCCTGGAAGCGGCGCGCGACGTGGACCGCCCCATCTTTTACTCTGTCGCCGTCATCATTGCCGGCTACCTGCCGATTTACGCGCTGCGCGGGCCCTCGGGCAAGCTCTTCCACCCCATGGCCGACACCATGGCCTTTGCCCTGATCGGCGCCCTCATCCTGACCCTCACCCTGGTCCCGGTCCTGGCCTCCTACTGGTTCAAGGGAGGCGTGCGCGAGCGCGTGAATCGTCCCTTCGAGTGGATCAAGCGCGTCTATGCCTACGGACTGGACTGGTGCCTGGACCGGCCCCGCACCACCCTCCTCATCGTGGGCGCTATTTTCGCCGCCACCCTGGCGCTGATCCCGTTCATCGGCGGCGAATTCATGCCCCACCTGGACGAAGGCGCGCTCTGGGTTCGCGCCACCCTGCCCTACACCATCTCCTTTGAGGAGGCCGGCAAGTTTGCTCCCAAGGTGCGAACCATCCTGATGTCCTATCCGCAGGTCACCGTGGTGGGCTCCGAACTCGGCCGCCCTGACGACGGCACCGACCCCACCGGCTTCTTCAACTGCGAGTTTTACGTCGGCCTGAAACCCTACAAGGACAAAGCCTGGGACGGCCGCATCCGCGACAAAGAAGAGCTCATCGCCGACCTCCAGCAGAAGCTCAAGACCTTTCCCGGCGTCATTTTCAACTACACCCAGCCCGCCGAGGATGCGGTCGACGAAGCGCTCACCGGGTTGAAGAGCGCGCTGGCGGTCAAGGTCTTCGGCCCCGACCTGAAGACTCTGCAGGCTAAGGCGCTGCAGGTGAAGGAGACACTGGAGCACGTGCCCGGCTTCACCGAGCTCACCGTCGTCCGGGAACTGGGCCAGCCCAGCCTGCTCATCGATATCGACCGCGACAAGATCGCGCGCTACGGCATCAACGTCGCCGATGTCGAGGCGGTAATCGAGGCGGCCGTGGGCGGACAGGCGGCGACCCAGGTCATCCAGGGCGAGAAGCTGTTTGACCTGGTGGTGCGCATGCAGCCCCAGTTTCGCAGTAACGCGCAGCAGATCGGAGGCCTGCTGGTCGGCACCCCCGATGGCCAGCAGATTCCCCTGCGCGCGCTCGCCAATATCAGCCAGGGCAACGGCGCGTCCTTTATCTACCGCGAAAACAACTCCCGCTATGTCGGGATTCAGTACAGCATCGAGGGACGCGACCTGGAGCGCGCCGTGCGCGACGGCCAGGCCGCCGTCAACAAGGTGGTCCGCCTGCCGCAGGGCTATTGGATGACCTGGGGCGGCGAATACAGCCTCTTCGTCGAGGCGCGCAAGCAGCTCAACGTCATCGGCCCGCTCACCGTGGCGCTGATTTTCCTCATCCTCTTCGCCCTCTACGGCAATTTCCGCTTTCCCCTGGCCATCGCCATCGACGTGGTCATGACCGAACCGGTCGGAGCGCTCCTTGCCCTCAAACTCACCCACACCCCGTTCAGCGTCTCCTCGGTTCTCGGGCTGATTGCCTTGATGGGCGTCTCCGTGGAAACCGGCGTTGTGCTCTATTCCTACATCAACAAGCTGCGCCTGGAAGGCGACGACATCCGCACTGCCACCCACCGGGCCGCACTCCTCCGCCTGCGCCCTATCATGATGACCGCCCTGGTGGCCTGCCTCGGCCTGCTGCCCGCCGCCCTCTCCACCGGCATCGGTTCCGACACCCAGAAGCCCTTCGCCATCGTCATTGTTGCCGGCCTGGTCTCGCGCCTGCTTCTCGGCTTCTTCGTCAGCCCCGTCCTCTATTCCACCGTCGCCCGCGACGGGGACGTTCTCCAGGTGTAGCCGTTCTTCAGCCGGCAACGCCGTCGCCTGGCCGCCCTTGCTTTCGCGCCGGTTGTTCTACCTCTGCCTGGATCATTTTCCCATCCCCGATCATCTGAATAGCCGGGGAGGGGTGTCATGCTGACGGTTCGTCCCTCGCACGCCCGCGGCCACTTCGATCATGGCTGGCTCAACACCTATCACACCTTTTCTTTTGACCAGTATTACGACCCCGAGCACACGCATTTCCGCAGCTTGCGCGTCATCAACGAGGACACAGTGCAGCCCGGCCGCGGCTTCGGCACGCACCCGCACCGCGACATGGAGATCATCACTTACGTCCTCCAGGGCGCCCTCGCGCACCAGGACAGCATGGGCACCGGTTCCACCATTCGCCCCGGCGACGTGCAGCGCATGAGCGCCGGTACCGGCGTCACCCACAGCGAGTTCAATCAGTCGCAGGACAAGCTCGTCCACCTGCTGCAAATATGGATCATGCCGGACAAGCGCGGGCTGGAGCCCAGCTACGAGCAGAAGACGTTTCCGACGGAGCAGAAGCGCAACCGCCTGCGCATGGTGGCCTCCCCCGACGGACGCGACGGCTCGGTCACCATCCACCAGGATGTGCGCCTCTATGCGGCGGTGCTGGAACCCGGCACGGCCCTCACACACGAACTGGAACCCGGCCGCCACGCCTGGATTCAGGTGGCCGCCGGGGCCGTCGACGTAAACGGCACGCAACTCGCTGCCGGCGACGGCGCCGCCATCGAGAACGAGAACCTGCTGAGCATCACCGCTCAGCCGCACTCCGCCCCGGTCGAATTCCTCCTCTTCGACCTCGCCTGAGGCAGCTATCTTCCGGCGTGATGTAGCTATCTTGAGGCGTCATTCCGAGCGCAGCGAGGAATCTGTTTTAGTGGCCACCAGCCCACTGACCACTAACCACTGGCCACTCGACTACTGCTCCTGCCAGCGCTCGCCGCAGGCGTGGCATTTCCAGCGCCGCGTGCGCAGCGGGATCGGCACCCCCGCCCACATGGTGACCCAGGCGGCGGCGGTATTGCTGCCCGCCACCTGCACGTCGCGGGAGCCGCACTGCGGGCAGCGCGGCGCCTCGTATTCCGCGATCCGCGGATCGTCCTCCAGGGCAAAGGACTCGGGCGGATGATTCAGCACCTCGAGTGCCCGCGCGGCATCGTGCTCGCGCACGCACAGGCGAATGCCCCCGATCGCGTTGGAATAGAACCAGTCCAGGCGGACCATGTTTTCGTCCAGCAGGTGCGACTCCATGCCCGCCGCGTCCAGCGCCCCTTTGGCGAGCCACGCCTCGGGCAAATCCCGAAACTTGCGGATCACCACCAGTTGGCTGAATTCCGGTTTTGTTGTCGCTCCGGCGTCCTCGAAATCGATTTCCAGCCCGCGGCGCTCCGCTTCATCTTCTATCGCGTCCAGCGCCGCGTCGGTCAGCAAGGCCGGATCTTCGGCCACCCGCAGCAGTTCGGCGTCGCTCATGCCCGCATACAGCTCGGCCAGCCGCTGCCGCTCGCGTTGGGGGTCCCCGATGTCCATTGCCACGATTATATCGGTCTGAACTCGGCCGGGCACGGCTCTGGCTCGCGGTTTTGCGGCGGCTCTCATTCCTGTCGGCGCAGGAAAACCCCAGGCGCGTTCGCCCCCATCGCATCCTTCAAACCGTGGAGACAGAACGGAGAAGGCCGCCCGTAAGCTGGGTACCCGTCTTTGCTGCCGCCTCGGGATCGACTTCGGAGTAATCTAGCGCCATGCTCGAAGGAGGGAGGGACCTGTGCCGGATCAATCTGCTCCTCTGCGCAGCGAAATCGAGATTCCCGTAGCCGCCGGGCGGGTCAGCGGATCCCTCAGCATTCCCGCCAACCCGCGCGGCATCGTCATCTTCGCCCACGGCAGCGGTAGCAGCCGCTTCAGCCCCCGGAACCAACTGGTCGCCGCCACCTTGCAAAACCAGGGTTTCGCCGCTTTGCTCATGGACCTGCTCACCCCTTCCGAGGAGCGCATCGACGACGTTACCGCGGAATTGCGCTTTGACATCCCCTTTCTCGCGCGCCGCCTCGCCGATGTCACCGCCTGGATCCAGGGACAGCCCTCCACCCGGCCGCTCGCCCTCGGTTATTTCGGCGCCAGCACCGGCGCCGCTGCGGCCCTGGTGGCGGCCTCGGGACGGGACGATATCGGCGCCATCGTCTCCCGCGGCGGACGCCCCGATTTGGCCGGCGACGCACTCGAACACGTTGTCGCCCCCACCTTGCTGCTGGTCGGCGGCAACGATCCTACCGTCATCGGTCTGAACCGCCTGGCCTATGAACGCCTGCGCGGCCCCGGCAAGCTGGAGATCATTCCTGGCGCTTCCCACCTGTTCGACGAGCCCGGGAGCCTTGGAGCAGGTTGCTGCGCGTGCCGCCGAATGGTTCAACCAGTACCTGGGTGGCCGCGGCCGCCGCGTCGCCTAGCAGGCGGCTGCTGAAAAACGTGCGGGTGCCCCAGGTTCGCGCCCCGCCTTTGGGCGCTAACCTGGGATACTCTAATCGGCGGCTGGCCCATCCCTTCCAGCCACGGTGCTGTTGGCGTGCCACAGCTAATCGCTAATTGCTAATCGCTAATTGCTTTCGCGCGGGTGCCCCAGGTTCGCGCCCCGCCTTTGGGCGCTAACCTGGGATACTCTAATCGGCGGCTGGCCCATCCCTTCCAGCCACGGTGCTGTTGGCGTGCCACAGCTAATCGCTAATTGCTAATCGCTAATTGCTTTCGCGCGGGTGCCCAGGTTCGCGCCCCGCCTTTGGGCGCTAACCTGGGATACTCTAATCGGCGGCTGGCCCATCCCTTCCAGCCACGGTGCTGTTGGCGTGCCACAGCTAATCGCTAATTGCTTTCGCGCGGGTGCCCCGGGTTCGCGCCCGCCTTTGGGCGCTAACCTGGGATACTCTAATCGGCGGCTGGCCCATCCCTTCCAGCCACGGTGCTGTTGGCGTGCCACAGCTAATCGCTAATGGCTAATCGCTAATTGCTTTCGCGCGGGTGCCCCAGGTTCGCGCCCCGCCTTTGGGCGCTAACCTGGGAGGACCGAAAGCTCCGCCCTGCCAATTTCATCTTCAGCTCCGCCCATTGCGGTGTAAAATTGGACGCTCTTCCCAGCAAAGCACCTGTTTGTGGTGCAACCGGTCGGTGCTTGAAGGCCCGGCCAGCGTCATAATTCCTGATTGTGAAGAAAAGGGCACTATGCACCTCCTAAGAACCGTGCTCAGGAAATTCTTTCCCCGCCCAACCCTGGCCCCGAGGCTCGACCGCGGCTGGATCATCGCCAACCACAAGCTGGTTTCCTTCCACGCCGCCTTCCTCACCTCCTTGCTCAGCATTCCCGTCTCGGTTTCCTCCAGGTTCGAGGTCGTCCGCGCGATGTTCCTGAGCACCGAGGTCTTTATCTCCGCCGCCATCTGGTATCTGGCCTGGCATACCAACATCTCCGTGCACGAGATTGGACACTACCTGGCCGCGGTGAAAACCAACAATCTCCGGCCCGAGTTGGAGGGTCCCGCCGAACAAAAAATGAAGCAGGACCTTCCCGCCCGCTGGCGCTGGTACGCCGAGATGTTCCTCAAGATTCCCTACGGCGCCTTCACCGGGGTCCACAAGGAGGCGGGCAGCTTCCATCCCGGCGTCAAAACGCAGAACCTGGCAGTCTCCGCCGCCGGCCCCAGGGCCAGCCTCGTGCTGAGCGAGTTCACGTTCCTGCCGGGCATCGCCCTGGTCTTGCTCGGGCTGCACTTCGCGCAGCCGTTGTCCGTTTACGCGGGCCGTCTCCTGTTTACTGTCGGCGTCGTCGCACTGTTCGACTTTTTGATTGCCGATCCCGGCAAGTACAAGGCATTCCGCGAACGCCAGCGCGAAGCTGCCGCCAAGTCGGCGGAGGCGAAGGCGGCCGAACCGGCTGCCGCCACCACCGAAGGCCGTTCCGGAACTCCCTCCGAACTCCGTCGCAAGCTCCGGCTGCATCGCTTGCAGGAACTCACCTTGCCTGACGGCCGGGTTGTATTCGCGCCCTGGGAGTTCCGCAACTCCATCATGGGCGGGCGCCACACCGAGGAAATGGGTGGCAACCTGAGCTTCCAGGAATTCATGTTCCTCCCGCTCACCGCCCAGGATTACATCGAAGCGCAGCGCGTCACCAACATGCTGCAAAGCCGTGCCATCCAGATCATCCAGGACTCCGAGGGCCTGAACTTCGTCGGCATCGGCCTGGAGGGCGGCATCGTCGGCTCCTACGCCCGCGGAGAAGGGGACCTGCTGCCGGAAGAGCGCGCGCTACGCGTCGCCGTGCAGGCGATCGAGGAATGCGGCTTCGTTCCCGACCGCGATGTCTGCCTGGCTATCGATCCCGCCGCCAGCGAACTGAGCAACGCCTACCGGGAGAAGACCGGCGAGAAAGAGTCCGTCGGCCAGTACCTGTTCTGGAGGGCGGAAGACCCCAAGGTGATGACCACCGACGAACTCGTCGATCTCTACGTTGGCTGGGTCAAGAAGTTCCCCATCGTTTCCCTGGAAGATCCTTTCGCCGAAGACGACTACGAAGGATGGAAGAAGCTGATGAAGGTCCTCAATGACGAGATCCTCATCATCGGCGACGACCTGGTCACCACCAAGGATTCCACCATCCAGCGCTGCGCCGAGGAGGGGCTCATCAACACCGCGCTTATCAAGGCCAACCAGATCGGCACGCTCAGCGAAACCCTGCTGGCCACGCGCGTGGCCAAGGAGCAGGGCCTGGCGCTGGTCGTCTCCCACCGCTCCAAGTCGCCCAATGAGGTGATGGAGGCCGACATCGCCTTCGCCGTGGGAGCGCTCGGACTGAAATGCGGCGGCGGCGCCAACACCGAGCGCCTGGTCAAGTACGGCAGGATCGTGGAATTGATGGAAATCGCCAAAAAGGGTGTCAAGGCCACGCGCCGGCTCGATCCCGATTCCGTGATTGCCGATATCTTCGCTCATGAAGAGCCGACCAATGCCGGCATTCCCACCGTCGGCGTGGTCGTCATGCTCGACAACGGCATGAAGTTCTCCGCCGCCACGCCGCTGGGCACCTCCGCCGGCACCGACGAGGCCATCCACCTGGTGGACAGCATCATCGAGGCCGGTCCGCTAACCCGCAAATACCCGCAGTACTTCGTCTATAACGAACGGGACAAGACCTACCGCTTCGCCCCGGGCGTCAAGGCCGAGGCGGTCACCAAGGAGAACAGCGAACTCGCCGACCTCTGGCTCCGCTCCAAGCGCTACGGCGGCAAGGGCTGCCTGAACGCCGTCGCCAACGTGACCGAAATCGTGGCGCCGCGCTTCCTCGGGCAGAAGATATCGTCCCTCGGCAGCCTGGTGGATATTGACCGCGAACTGCTGCTGATGGAGCTGGACCTGGCCGTCAAGCGGGGCAAGATCGCTCCCGACGCGCCGCCGGACGAGAAAATCCGCATCATGCAGCGGAAAGCAAACCTGGGCATGAACGCGGTGCTCTCGCTGTCGCTGGCCCTCGGACGCCTCACCGCCGCCCGTGACGGCCGCGAACTGCCTGACGTGCTGCGCGACCTGGAAGCCGCCATCGACCGCGACTATCTCTACGGCATCAAAACCCAAGCTGCCGCGGGAGAACTAGTGCGCAGTTGACCCACGTACCACACACGGTGTAGTTACCTTAGGAAGGCCAGGAGAATCTATGCTGAAAATAGCAAGCAGAATCATGCTGGCACTTGCGCTCTGTGCTGCTCCGGCTTTGATCACTCCGGCACTGGCTCAGCACACCGACGCCGAACGGCGTGCCTATCAGGCTGGGTACCAGAATGGCGTAAACGATCACAACCGGAACAAGCCGTTGAACCTGAAAACGGGCAATTGGAAGGGTCAGAACCTAGTCGCCTATCGGCGGGGATACGAAGACGGTTACCGCAGTCGCGGAAACCGTCACGACACTTACGACCATGATCGTAATAATGACCGTGGCCACGACCGTTACGGTGCGCCCGGAACTCAGCGGACCGACGCCGAACGGCGCGCCTATGAGGCTGGGTACCAGAATGGCGTAAACGATCGCAACCGGAACAAGCCGTTGAACCTGACAACGGGCAATTGGAAGGGTCAGAACCTAACCGCCTATCGGCAGGGATATGAGGAGGGTTACCGGGGTAGAGGTCGCGACGAGCATCACGATCACAACCGCCATTAACCCTTCAGTTCCACGGTGCCACGGTGCCCCGCATCTGCCCGCCTTTGGCAGATGTGGGTGATGTGGGTGATATCTTGCCCGGTGCCCCAGGTTCGCGCCCCGTTTTTGGGCGCTAACCTGGGACCAGAATACCCTTGTCTCGCGAGTGGTCACATTTGCCCTCCCGCGCACCGTTTGACCGTCCGCAACTAAAACCCTCTACCCCTTTCCCCAAACCGGAACCTGAAACCTCGCCATCCTGTCTTTTTCTTGTCTGCGCCACGCACAAAATCACGTACTCTATTCCTGCGCACACTGCGTTCAGGGTGATGTGTAAGGAATCAAAACCTCACATCTCCCCATTTAGATCTTTGACAACTGAATAGGTGTCCCAGGCGGCTTCGAAACCCCCGCCTTGGTCCACGGAATTCCGTCGGATTTCGACGAATCTCCCACGGATTTCCGACGGATCAAAATGACCCAATTTTTCTTCCTAAACTACTGAAATATAGTAAGTTGGGATCGGAATTACCGACTGCTACACAGGGGGAGGGGTGGGGAGTAATCGTCGCGTCGTTACTCGATCAGTAACCTTCGCTTATCGGTCGTCCGGCCCCGGCATGGGCAGTTCTTCCTGCTGGCAGATCTTTTCCAGGCCGGCCACGGACCATTTGGCCGAGAAGTCGTAGAACACCCGGTAGGGCTGCTGCAATAGTTCCAGCACCTTCTCCGACTGGGGGTCGCTCCAGGCGGGTAGCGTTTGGATGGCATCGGCCAGCGGCGCTCCGCTCAGCTTCGCCGTGATCAGGCACTGCACGTTGCCGGGATGCAGGTGGAGTTCGTTCAGTCCTTCCTGGCAGGATCTTCTTGCGCGCGTGCAGCACCTTGCGCTCGCCCATGTCGTGCAGGAGTTGGATGTATTTTTCGAACAGCACCCACTCGTTCACCAGCAGCGCGATTTCCGCCGGGGTGAAGCTCTTCCAGAACGCCACCGGATACGGCAAGGAGAGGAAGCGCCCGATCATGAACGCCCCCGCCGCGTAGCCGGAAAGGCCCTCGCGCGCGCATTTTTCCAGCGCGCGTTTGAAGAATCGGATCTTGCGCTCCAGGGTCAGCATCTCGAACACGCGGCTTTGCGCCAGGTGATCGCCGATATCGCTCTTGAGAACCTCCTCCACGTAGACGTTCTCGCGGTCGTCGAACCAGCTATTCACCAACTGGGTAGCCTCATCGGACTGGCCGCGCAGCTCGAAGTTGACCAGGCGCGTGACTTCATTGAGGGTGGAGATTTGCTCCGCCTTCAGCCCCTTGATCAACTGCTGGTAATAGCGGTAGGCGTAGGCGATGGTCTCAAAGGATTTCTTCTCATCCGCGTCCATCTCCACCGTCTCGCCGCGCAGGTAGCGCAGCAGGCGCGCGGGCTGGTAAGTGGCCATGCCTTCAAACACCAGGTGCCGCCGCGAGGAGATGGTGATCCAGTCACCCTCGCGGATCACGCACCCGGCGGCATTCGTCAGGCCGTGCGGTTGCAGCGACACGCCGTGCTTCTCCAGGTTGAGCAGCGCGGGAATGCCCAGGCTCTGGCAGATGGTGACCACGTGGATGGCGGCCGAGGTCAGGCTGAGGATGGCGTCCATCTCGCGCATGACAACGGTATCGGTGGGCACGAAGGTTTTCTTGCATAGGCAGGCCTTCTCGCCGCGGCTCTTGGCGACCAGCGCGGCTTCGCCGCTGAAGTACACGCGCGCCGACACCGCCGAGCGCGGCAGCACCGCGACGCCTGAGCAGAAGCTGTTCAGCAGGCCGAAGTTTTCCTGGTCGATGGTGTCGCTCGTCAGTTGCTTGATGTGGTAGGGACGGATGAGCTCGGTGACGCGCTGGCGCGAGATCGCTCCCGACTTGTGCAGGTCGATGACGGAGATCATGGCCGCCCGGCCGGCAAGCCCGGTCTCGTTCAGTTGCAGCATGGCGAACCACTGGTAGCGCCGCGTGGCTTCCACGGCGAACTCGATGGTGACCGGCGACTCGAATTCCCGCTCCAGTTCGGCCAGATGGGGCGCGAAGTGGTAGACGGCGGGAAACAGGTCCTTGATGGGCTGCCGGTCCTCGAACGCCGTGGATTCGCTCTCCGCGCTCCCGGTCATCATTTCTTCGCCGAATATGTTGCGGGCGGTGTGGAGCTCGACCCCTTGTCCGGTTTGCGTGTGGCGGCTGCACATGACCCCGGCATAGGCGTCCTCATGGCGGACGGTGCACACCATTTTCTGGAGGATCAGCGAAGGATTGTGTCCCGTTCCCCGGCAGAGCGTGGCCACCAGGTCGTGGTTTTCTTCAAAATGCTTGTAGGCCTGGCGCGCGAAGAAGGCGGCCTGCTGAAACGGATCCTCCACCAGTCGCTTGTCGGCTTTTCTGACGATCTCCGAGAGCTGATCGATCAGGCGGGCAACCTGCTCGGTCGGCAGGTCAGAGCGGATGCCGCTGAGAATCGCCGCCTGGTCCTCCAACTCCAGGCAACTGCACAGGTTCCTCAGGTTGTTGAGGAACATTTTGCGCGCGGGCACCGTGCCATAGAACCTTTCCAGGCTGGGAAAGGTGCTTTCCGTGACCCCTACGTTAAGGTAGGTGTCCATCACGCCGGGAATGTAGTGGGGCGTGGCGCAGCGCATGGCAAGAACCAGCGGCTCCCGGGATTCGCCCAGGTTCTGCATGGTCAGGACCTGGAGTTGTTCGATAGCTTCCGCCAGGTGGCCCTCGAGGCGCTGGTCCTGATCGGCGTAGGCATGCGAGCTGAGAACCACGAAGTCCGGCACCGGGTAACCCTGGCTGCTCAGCTTCAGCAGGATGAATGCCTTCTGGCTGATGTCCTGCTCGGTGTGCACCTGCGAACTGGTGCAGGGGACCACGTAGCGGGTTTCCCTGGCCTCTCCACGCTCGGTTTTCGCCAGCAACCGGGCGCATTCTTGCTCCGTGGATGCCAGTTGCTTCACCGCGCCGGGGTCGCCGCGACGGGCGCCGAGGATGAGCTCCAGGTGCCGCTTGGCCTGCTCAAAATCATCCTGGCAGAGCAGGGGAATATCGATCTCGCTTACGACCACGCTGGATTTCAAGCCGTCGGCGTTCTCGCACTCCACCACCGGGGGAGAGTAGCCGGGCCGGTTCGCCGCCAGGCTTTCCTTCCGCGAGGCAGGCAGGTTCTTGCGCGCCAGCAGGCTGCGCTGATTGAAGTAGTTTCCGCGAACGGTGAAGTCACGGATGCCGGTCCCGGCAACGGGGTCCATATGGCGTCATTCTAACCGAGCAGACCGGCTGCTTCGTCACCGGATCAAGCGCTGAGCGCGGCGCCGATGCCTGAAACCCTCAGGCGGCGCGCCGGGGAGTCGCCGCAGTGGCGCGTTCTTTCCTTCTGGTTCTCCAACCGTCCACCAGCACTGTGAGCGCGCCAACCGCCACGATGACGGCCATCAACATGAAGACGGCGATGTCATCCACTCGAAACAGCCAAGAGGCCGCTGGAACCATGGCCGCACCTCCACCTACCCCGCGATGGGCCCACTGCCATGATGCGACGATTTTGGCGGCGCGGCGCCGATTGCGATCAGCGTTTGCGCCCGGCGTTCCCGGATCGGGAAGAGGCGGAGAGCTTGCGCCTCGAAAGCCGAGAGGGAGCGGCGCGGTTTGTAGTATGGGTTGATGAGCGAACGTGCAAGCGACGATGCAGGCAGCCCGCAATTCCCTGCATGAACCGAGGTCGATTGATGCTCCGCGACCGTGAGACGAAATCCAACGGCACAAGCCGGGAGAAGCCGGATTGCATATTCCCGGCGGACGAGCGCATCGACGCCGTCCCCGATGATGCCCGCGCCGGCCTGAATGCAAGCCTTGACCGGCGGCGGTTTCTGGAGCTGGCCGCCATCCCGTGCGCCGCGTGCGCGGCAGCGGCGTGCCTGCCGCCCTTGGCCCCCGCATCGCTCCAGGCTTCAGTGCTGCCGAAGAGCGACGATGGCATCGAGGCCCGTTTTTACGACAAGCTCGGATCGAAAAATGTGCAGTGCGGGCTGTGTCCGCGGCAGTGCCTGGTGGCGGACGGGCAACGCGGCTACTGCAAGGTCCGCGAAAATCGCGGCGGGAAGTATTACACCCTGGTGCACTCGCGCCTGTGCGCGGCGCATGTGGATCCCATCGAGAAGAAACCCTTCTTCCATTTCCATCCCGGCACGCTTGCCTTTTCCGTGGCCACGGGCGGCTGCAACGTGAACTGCAAATTTTGCCAGAACTGGGAGATCGCGCAGGCTCGGCCGGAAGAATTACGCCGGCAATACGTGCCGCCGCGGGAGCTGGCGGCGTCGGCGAAACGCAACGAATGCCCCACGCTCGCCTATACCTACAGCGAGCCGATCATCGCCTCCGAGTACTACCTGGACTCGGCCGAGGCCGGCCACGCCCTGGGCATCAAGAGCGTGTTCGTGAGCAACGGGTTCATTCGCAGCGAGCCGCTGAGCCAGCTCTGCGAGCGCATGGATGCGATCAAGATCGACCTGAAGGCCTTCTCCGACAGCTACTATCGCGAGGTGGTGAACGCCGAGCTGAGGCCGGTGCTGGACACGATGACGGCCATCCGCAAGCGCGGTGTGTGGCTCGAAATCGTCTACCTGGTAGTGCCCACGTTGAACGACAGCGACAGCGAGCTCAAAGCCATGGCGAAGTGGGTGAAGTCGGAACTGGGGCCGGATGTTCCGATTCATTTTTCGCGTTTCTACCCCCTGTATCGGCTGAGGAATCTTCCGCCGACGCCGGTGGAAACCCTGGATCGGGCGAGAACCATCGCCGAGCGCGAAGGGCTCCATTATGTGTACGTGGGCAATGTGCCCGGACATCCCGGGGAAAGCACGTATTGTCCCAAGTGCCGCCGCATGGTGGTGGAGCGGGTGGGCTTCACGGTGCGCCGGGTGGAGTTGAAGAACGGCCGGTGCGGGTTCTGCCGACAGCCGATAGCGGGAGTGTGGTCGTAATGCCGTGATGGAGTGAGGCATGAGGAGAGTGCCCATGTTGCTGTCCGCGGTTTCGCCCATTCTGCTATTCGCACTGTTGCTCACGATTCTGTCGGTACCGCCCTCGGAGGTGAGCGAGAGCCGGGTGAGACCGGCCGCGGTGGCCGGCACTTTCTATCCCGCCGACCCCAATGAGTTGCGGAAAACCGTCGATGGCCTGCTCGCCAGCGCGCAGGTAACGCCGCCAGCGGGACATGTGTGGGCGATCCTTTCGCCGCACGCCGGATATGTTTATTCCGGGGCGGTGGCCGCGCATGCCTACCGGCTGCTGCAGGGGCAGAAATTCCGGCGGGTGGTGGTGATCGCGCCGTCGCATTACGAGAGCTTTGGCTTCGCTTCCATCTACGATGGTGATGCCTACTCGACTCCGCTGGGACAGATTCAGATAGACAAGAGCTTCGCCGCCAAACTGGCCGGGGCAAGCCCGCTGCTGCGCCTCTCTTCCCGCGGCCATACGCCTTCCGGCGATCAGCGGGAACACGCGGTGGAGGTGCAACTGCCATTTCTGCAGCGCACCCTGGGGGATTTTCAACTGGTGGCGATTGTCATGGGCCAGCAAAGCTACGAAGCGAGCCGCGCGCTGGGGGTGGCGCTGGCGCGAAACATCAGCGCGCCGGACACGCTGATCGTTGCCAGCTCCGACTTGTCTCATTTCCACAGCTACGACGAGGCCAGGATGCTCGATGCCATGCCACTGCGGGCGATCCAGGCATGGGACTACTTCAGCCTGTCGCGCAATCTTGAGACCGGCGCCTGGGAGGCCTGCGGCGGCGGTCCGATTGTCGCCGCCATGATCGCCGCCGAGCGACTGGGCGCAACCAAGGCCGCGCTGCTGAAATACGCCAACACCGGCGACGTAACCGGCGGCCATCTCCGGGTTGTGGGCTATGCCGCGGCAGCGCTGATCCAGCCACCCCCCGGCGGTCGTTCGGGTTTGCCGGAGTATTCGCTGGCGACGCGGGACCGGGCGGAGTTGCTGAGGATCGCGCGGCGCTCGGCGGAAGTGGCGGTGCGGGAACATTCCATGCTTCCGTACGACCCGCCGGCCTCAGATGCGCTGCTGGAGGAACGCGGCGCCTTTGTTACCGTGGCCAGCCGGGGCAGGCTGCGCGGTTGCATCGGATACGTGACCGCCATGCGGCCACTCTACCTGACCGTGCGCAACGTCGCGGCGCTGGCCGCGCTGCACGACCCGCGGTTCCCCCCGGTGGCCGCCAACGAACTGGGCGGCCTGGAGTACGAGATTTCGGTCCTGTCCCCATTGCACCGGGTCAGAGACGTGAAACAGATTCAGGTAGGGCGGCACGGCCTGCTGGTGAAAAAAGGCAGCCGCGAGGGACTGCTGCTTCCCCAGGTTCCGGTGGAGCAAGGATGGGATCGCAAGGCTCTTCTCGAGCAGGTTTGCCGGAAGGCCGGTCTTTCGCCCAACGCCTGGAAGGATGAAGAGACCGATCTGTTCATGTTCACGGCGGTGGTTTTCGGCGAGCCCAAGACGCTTAGCGATCCGCCCGGGTGGATGCTGAGGAACGGGGGAGCGCCGCCACAATGGCAACCAGGGCCGCCGCCGAGATGAGGCAGGCCGACTTGAACATCCCAAAGACCGGCACCAGGTAGGCGCTCACCAGGATTGCGCCCAGGCAGGCGCCGAGCAAATCCATGGCATAAAGAGCGGCCAGGCCGGAGCGGCTGCGATCGGCCGGGGAAAAGTAAACCCGGCTGGCAACCTGGAACTGGTATCCCCCCATGACTCCGAAAACAATTGCCACGGCCGGGAACAGGATTTCACTGGCCAGCAGCAGGCCGGCGCTGCTGGTTATGGTGGTCAGGGTTCGGAGCAGGGCATAGAGAAGGAGCGGCGAAGCGGCCGCCGCGGCCTGCAAACCCGCAAGAGCGTAAGGGCGCACGGAAGCTTGAGCGCCCGGGGAAGAGCGGCGCAGGACGAGCCAGCTTCCGGCCGCCATTCCCGCCATGAAAGCGGCGATCAGAATGGCCAATTGATAGTAAACATAGCCGTAGATTGCCTGAAAGCCGAGCAACAGCAGGATCTGCAGCGCCATCAGCACCGTGCCCATGGTTGCGACACAGAGACCGGCAATAGCCTTCTGCCGGCGGCGGCCAGCGGCGAACCAGCGCACGGCAACGGAGGCCAGCGCAACCGGAAAGACCGTCACCAGGAGCAGGCTGGTGAACTTCACACCCGCCAGCCAGGAAAACCATTGCCGGTAGGCGCTGGCGAAGTTGGCGCTCCACAGGGTCACGCCGAAGTAGTAGGCGCTGGGTGACAGGTCCGTATTGACGGGCGTGGCATGCCCGGCCCGGAGTTCGCGTTCCAGATCGCGCATGCGATCCGGCATCATGCGAAAGGGGATGTAATACTCGCGCACGTAGCGCGTGTGCAGGTTTCGTTCACGCAGCCGGGCCAGCAGGGTTTCAGGGCTGACGGTCAGCATTCCGGCTTGGTTGGAGGCCGAAAAATGGATGGTTTCGCCGGGAATTACCACCACGTCAGGGAAGACGCTGCGCAGCGTTTTGTGGATGCAGCGCAGGAATCCGCCCAGTTCGGGGCTGATGTAGTTCTCCGCGCCGCGAAGCCGAAAGGAGAGAACGCCGGCGGGATTCAGCTTGCGAGCCGCCTCGGCGAAGAACTCGCGGGTGTAGAAGCGGTTGAGCTGCGCGGTCTGCGGCTCGGGCAAGTTGACGATGATCACGTCGAAACGCGAGGCGGTGGTTTTCAGGAAGAGACGCCCGTCGAGGTTGTGAAGGTGAACCCGGGGAGAGCGCAGCGCCGGCTCAGGGAAGTAGCGCTCCGCCAGGGAGATGATTTTGGGGTCGAGTTCGACGTAGTCAAGGCGGGCCAGGGAGGGGTGCTGCAGCGCCTGGGCAAGGCTGCCGTTCAGGCCTCCGCCGATGAGCAGCAGGCTGCGGGGGTGAGGATGCTGCAAGAGCGCGAAATGGACAGCTTCCTCCGCGCTCGCCGGGTCTTCGGCATGGAAGGCCGCCAGCCCGTTTTCATAGACGCTGCGGGTGGCTTCCGATTCCACGATGTCCAGGCGGCCGTAAACCGAGTCGGCTGACGCCACCAGGTGGAAGCCGCGCCAGAGCCGGGCCTGGGACGTGGCGTCCAAGCGGGGCGCGAGCCAAGCGAACATAAGCACGGAGATGGCGGCGATGCCGGCAGTCATCATCAGCCGGCTTCGCCCATGCTCCGCCACGACGCAAGCCGCACAAAGAGCATTCACCACCAGGACCAGGAATGCGATCTGCATGGCGGTGCAGTAGCGGAGGAGCACGACGCTGGCCAGCAAGCCACCGAGGCAGGAGCCGATCGCTTCCAGCAGATAGATAGTGCCGCCGGCGCGGGCCGAAGATGCGCCGCATTCGCAGGAATAAAGATGGCCGGCAGCCGCGAACAGCCACCCGGAGAGCGCGCAAAATGCCGCCAGCGCGATGACCGAGGTGAGCAGCATGGCGCCGGGGCCCAGGATTTCTCCGGGCGTCACCTGGTAACGAATTCGGGCGGAGCGCACCAGGACGATGGTGGCCGGAATCGTCAATCCGGCTGCCAGTTGGAGCGCGCCTACCATCGTCCGGGGAGCAAGAGGAAGGCGCAGGCGGCCGAGGACGCCCCCGCCCACAGCGGTCCACAGGAGCCAAGTGGCGAGGATCAGGCCAAAGGAAATCTCGTTGCCATAGAAGACCACAACCAGTTCGCGCATGAAGACGATCTGCGCGATCACCGCGGTGAAGCCAATGCAGAGCGGAACGGCCGTTATCTCGGCGCGTGCCACCGGGCTGACCGCTGCCGCCGATACCCGGGTTTGGCTCACTTCGACCTGCATAGCCCCAGGATCATATCCGCTTCACAGCGGGCTCAGTTCACTCCTGCGCGAGCGGCGCCGGTTTGCGCGCGGAGCGTCTTCCTGTTGTGGAACTCCGCGCCCGCTGGCCGGCGCGCCCCGCAAAACAGATATCTCTGGCAAAATATTTTGGTGGAGGACGAAGATGGCGCAGAAACGGATTCTCATGCTGGTGGGTGACTACGTGGAAGATTACGAAGTGATGGTGCCTTTCCAGGCATTGCAGATGGTGGGCCACACGGTGCATGCGGTCTGCCCGGGAAAGAAGGCGGGCGAGTTGGTGCGCACGGCGATCCACGACTTCGAAGGCGACCAGACGTACAGCGAAAAACGCGGGCACAATTTCACGCTCAACGCCACCTTCAGTGAGGTGAAGCCGGAGACCTACGATGCCCTGGTGATCCCCGGCGGGCGCGCGCCCGAGTATCTGCGCCTGAATCCGCAGGTGCTGGAGATGGTGCGGCACTTCGCGCAAGCGCGCCGGCCGATTGCCGCCATCTGTCACGCGGCGCAAGTGCTGGCGGCCGCGCGGGTGCTGGAGGGCCGCCGGTGCAGTTGCTATCCCGCGGTGTCTCCGGACGTGGCCGCCTCCGGTGGAACCTACGTCGAAGTGGCGATGGACAAGGCTTGCGTGGACGGCAACCTGGTGACCGCTCCGGCATGGCCGGCCCATCCGGCGTGGTTGGCGGCCTTTCTTCAGGTACTGGAGGCAAAGGCCGGACTGGCGTCGCAGGTGGCGTGAGCCGAATGCGTTCCTCAGCCGGTCAATCCAAGATTATTGCAGGGTTGGCCGTGAGGCGGGCTGCTCACCTTCGGTTGGCGGCATCCTATGGTTGCGCGCCAAGACCGGTGGTGAAGTGTGGCTAGTGCGAATGCAGGAATGCCGCCGTCTGGAACCGCCGCCAGCCAGCTTACGGGCACGGGATTCGTGTATATGGCGGCGGTGTTTGCCGCCCTCGGCGGGCTGCTGTTTGGCTATGACACCGGCGTGATCTCCGGCGCCGTGATTTTCATCAAGAAGGATTTTTCGCTGGCCACGTTTCCGCAGGAATTGGTGGTGAGCGTGGTGCTGGCGGGGGCGGCTGCCGGCGCGCTGACCGGAGGCCGGCTGGCCGATCGTTTTGGCCGGCGGCGCACGCTGCTGGCAACTTCCATCATCTTCATTGCCGGGGCCATCGTCTGTGCGGTCGCGCCCTCGCTCACCGTGCTGGTGGTGGGGCGCGCGGTTGTCGGGGTGGGCATCGGACTGGCCTGCACCACGGTGCCCGTCTATATCTCCGAGGTTTCTCCGGCGAACGCGCGCGGCTGGCAGGTTTCGCTGTTTCAACTGGCAATCACGATTGGAATTCTGGGCGCTTACCTGGTGGACTATGCCTACGCCGAGAGCGCGGCGTGGCGCTGGATGCTGGGGCTGGCGGCAGTGCCGGGCGCGATTCTTGGTCTGGGCATGCTGTTCATGCCGGAAAGCCCGCGCTGGCTCGCCGAGCATGGCGAGATGAACGCCGCCCATGCGGTGCTGGGCCGGATTCGCGGAACCGCGGATGTGGGACCGGAGATGGAGGAAATTCGGCGCAGCGTGGAACAGGGCCACGAACGAGGGAGGTGGTCGGATCTGCTGGCCCCGGCGCTGCGTCCGGCGCTGATCATCGGGATGGGCCTGGCGATATTCCAGCAAATTACCGGCATCAACACCGTGATTTATTACGCGCCGATGATTATCCAGTCGGCGGGAATCTCGTCCGCCGCGGGCGCCATCCTGGCCACCGCCGGGGTCGGACTGGTGAACGTGATCATGACGGTGGTCTCGATGTGGCTGATCGATCGCGTGGGCCGTCGTCCACTGCTGTTGACAGGCATTGCCGGGATGGTCGTCTGCCTGGGGATTCTGGGGCTGGCGTTCCGGCTGATGACCGCCAATGCGACTCTCGCCTGGGTGGCGGTGGTGACCTTGATGGCGTATGTCGCGTTTTTTGCCATCAGCCTGGGCCCCATCTTCTGGCTGCTGATCGCCGAGATATATCCGTTGAAGATTCGCGGGCTGGCGGAGGGAACGGCCGCGGGCACGAACTGGGTGTTCAACCTAGTGGTCTCGATCACCTTCCTGACCCTGATCGAATTGCTGGGTGCAAGCTGGACGTTCTGGCTCTACGGGGCGCTGGCCATCGCCAGTTGGTTCTTCTCCTACTACCTGGTGCCGGAGACCAAGGGGAGGACGTTGGAGGAGATCGAACGGTTCTGGCACACGCCGCACGGTTCCGCGGCGCCTGATACGGCGGCTGACTAGAGGCCATATCTTGCGTTGGCGTTCTGCCGTCAACAGAACCGGATGGTTTCTAACGCGGCTGCCGCTAGCGGGCGGGCGATTTGGAGGGCTTGAATCCGGCACGCTGCATTCCGCGCTGCGCTTCCAGGTTCTGCATGAAAGTGCGCCAGACGAAGCCGGTGCGCGCGTTTTCGGCCATCACCATGGCAATTCCGGTGTCGATGCCGATCACGTCAGGGTCATACCAGTCGTCCAGCGGATTGAAGGCATTCACGAAGCCATAGCGGCTCCAGGCCTTCGGGTATTGGCTCTTGACTGCGCGCAGGACGCGCATTGCAGGCTGGGCGAGAAAGGGCACCGAACCCGCGGCGGCGCTGGGAACCACGGTTCCGTCAATGGGACCGATGGACGGCGGGCCGCCCCAGACGACGTACCCGTTGCGCGAATCGGAGGCGGTGATCCCCCACAGGTCCTCGCTGTAATCGGGAAACCGATTGGCCAGTTCCAGGCAGAAACGGCGATGGGCTTCGGTGGCGACCACGGAGTTGTGAAAGTAATCGGCGTAGCGGTCGCGCTTGTCGCGGAAATCGAACCAGGCCTGGGAATACTGGTGAACGAACAGGGGCGCGAACGAACCGATGTAGCGAAGCCCGTCATATTCGAAGGTGGTGCGCTTCCATGCGGTCCAGGCTTCCGGGCGCAGCGGATGGCTCAAGGAGCCCATGCCCAGCAGGTACATCATCATCAGCTCGCTGTAGGACTGCCAGCGATAGGAGAGGAAACCGAGTTCGGGCGCCCATCCGCCGGGCAGCAGGGTGGTGTCCTCGGAGAGCCAGGTCCAATCCACGCGGTTGAAGATGTCGTGGGCGAGGCGGCTGATCTCGGAGTGCGCCTCGAAATATTTGCGGCAGGTGAGAACGCCGCACAGCAGGATGGCGGTGTCCACCGAGGAAACTTCTGATTCCCACACCCGTTCGCCCGTACTGACGTTGGCGAAATGAAAGTAGAATCCGCGGTGCGTGGCCAGCTTCTTCCAGAGAAAGCGCAGAGTGACAAGAACGCGGTCGCGCGCCTCGGTGAGTCCCAGATATCCGCGCTTGTGCCCGATGCAGAGCGCGGTGAGCCCGAAGCCGGTGGCGGCGATGCTGGCCACTGCCGTGTTGTCCTGGCCGCTGGCTTTGCAGCGGTCCTTGACCAGACCGGTCTCCGGGCTCGCCTGTTCCCAGAAGAAAAGAAAATTCGCCTTCTCCAGGTCCTCCAGAAAACGGTCGTCATCGTCGGAGAGAACGGTGGGCGGGGGCAGCGCCTGGCCGCAGACCGCGGGGTGTTCGTCCGCCGCCGCGAATGCCGCCTCAACCGCCGGGCTGAAGGGCGCAAGGGCGGCCGCACCGAGCATGCCTTTCAGCAGACTACGGCGGGAGAGCGGGAGAGATTTGCCAAGCTTATCGTCCATTTAATACAGTTTAAGGAAATAAAATTATACGTGATTCTCGCGCCCGCCGTGGCTCCCCGTAACCAGGGCGGCATGGTTAGCTGGAGGAAGATGAGAGCACGAATATCCGGACAAAACGCACGGCGTACCGGGCATGCGAGCGCACCCCGCCACGAGGGCGGCCGATGAACAGGCATCGGACAACGGCGATGCGAGCGGTCATGCTCGCGGTGCTGGCCGGGACGCTGGCGGGCGGGTTGCTGAGCTGCCGCAAGAGTCCAAGCTCGCTGCAAGGGGCCGTCCTGGAAGGCAACTCCGATCCGAGGAAGGAGCCGCCGATCACCGATGTCGCGGTCACCGCGTCCATCGGGTCAACGTCGAGTTCCACCAAAACCGATTCTTCCGGCCATTTCAGCATTCCCTTGCGCGGCTGGATTCGGAGCGGACAATCCATTCGCCTCCAGTTCCGGCATCCGGGTTATCAGGATCTCGAACTGAAAGACACGGTCAGCGACAAGCTCTACATCGTGCACCTGGCGCCGATTCCCTCCCGAGTCCCGTCGAAAAGGAGGCGGCCGGGAATCAAGATCGCGAACGTGAAGATCCGCTATTCGATGAAGACCACGGCATCGATCAACGTGGGGAGCGCGGTGCGGACGTTCGAGGTGACGAACACCGGGAACGTGCCGTGCAATGGCCGGCGTCCGTGCTCGCCGGATGGGAAATGGAAGGCGACCATCGGCTCGATCACCCAGGATGCCGGCGAGGGCAACGACTTCCGCAATGCCCGGCTTTCCTGCATTGCCGGACCATGCCCGTTCACGAAGGTGGAATCCGACGGATATTCGAAAGGCGGGAACAAGATCTCGGCTTCCGTCCTCAACTGGTCCGACACGACGACGTTCCTGCTGGAGGCGGAGGTGTACCATCCCATCGGGAGCGAGGCCATTCAGGAGTCGTACCCGGTGATTTTCGGCGAGACCCTGAACTTCAGCGTGCCCAATACCGGGGAAGGCGTGAGTATCCAAGCGGACGTGAACGGGGAGCCGCTGGTTTTTCCGCTAGGCCCGAGTCTCTGCCTGAGCTGGGCAAACTGCACCGTCGCCGGCGACAAGAACCACAGCCGGAGCTATCGCTGCGAGCTCAAGGATGGCTACGATTTCCGCTGACCGGTGGCCCGCGGCTTTCCCTCGCGGAATCCGGATCAGCCGGGTTCAGGCCGCCGCGGATCCGCGCTGCAAATCGCGTTTCCGAACCCCGGCCACCGGCTTCTCCTGCAGCAGCAGTTCGGTGGCCTGCACGCGCGGATTGTTATGGAACCACCGCTGCACCACGTTGTCGTGCAGCAGGTTCGCGATGCCCAGCATGCTCATGCCCTGGTGATGCGCCATCCAGCAACGGATCAGCTCGCAGGGATGCCGGCGGGAGGACCTGAGCGCCGCCGTGTAATCCGCCGCCTCATGGAAACCATACCTTCCCAGCCAGCCCTCCTTGGCGATTCGGCGAAGGTTGCGCATCGAGCCACCGATATCGACGGGCAGCGCCAGAAGGCTGGAGTAGGGCGAGATGACCAGCGCGTCCAGTTCGTCTTTGTGCAGTGCCAGCGCGGGAACACCGAACGCCCGGTACTGATAGTGGCCGGCGTCGTCGCGGCCGGCATAGGCCGATTCCGAGATGCCCCAGGGGATGCGCTTGCGCGCCGCATACGCCTGCTGCGAGCGAACCGCCGCCGCCTGCGAACGCTCCAGCAGCGTGTTGGGATAGGTCCGCATCCAGAGCGAGGGCATCAGATATTCGAACGCCGTGCCCGTCCACGAAAGCAGAACCGGGCGGCCATCGTGCAGGGCGTGGGTGCGGCCCAGCAGGAACCAGGTTTCCTGGGGGATGTCTTCCTTGGCGATGGCGACAAACACGGCCAGGCGCGCCTCGGAGGCGAGCAAGTCGTAGCAGGCAGGGTGGAGCTGCTGCGAATCCACCTCATAGCCCACGGACAACAGCTTGCGCCAGGGGTTGAACAGCAAGCGAAAATCCATGTTGTTGGCCAGTTCACCGGCGAGCGCAGCGGCTTGTTCCAGGTCGTGGATAAGTTTCGCCGCATTCCGCCGCGCCTCGTCCAGCAGCGCCTTCAGGCTGAGGTAGACCGCCTGCTGGTCCGCGGCAGCCGTGGTCAGCTCCGAGGCCAGGTGAGCGGAAAGCGCATCGATGAACGCCGGCAGCCGCTCCAGCGGCCGTTCCTCCCCGCCGGGTTTCAGGTGAAGGGCCGGATGGCCGAAGAGGGAGGAGAATTCCGGCATCAGCCACGGGCAATATGAAATTACAGTTTGCGCGACGCTCTGCTGGCGCTGGCGGGCGTGCTCAGAGAACCACCGCAGATCAGGATCGTGATGATTGTTTCCGGGCGACGGATCAGGCGGGAGTGAACCGGCCAAATCCCGCAGGTACGGCAGCCAGTCCGCCGGGCTGGAGAGATTGCCGTCCGCACGCGGCGCATGTGAGGGGGCGCCGGGTTGGTCCAGCACCGCCAGGTGATCCAGAAAGCCTTGCAGCAGAGAGGCCGGGAGCAGCGGCCGTCGCAGGCGTTGCAGGCACTCCTGCTGCAGCGACCAGAGCGCGGCCACCAGGTTGCCGCTGTCAGCCGAGGAGATGAAACGAGGCGCCAGCGGCGCCAGCGAGCGCGTGTCATACCAGTTGAACAGGTGCCCGCGATATTTCGGGAGTCTCTCGATGGTCGTCAGCGTGTGCGCAGTCAATTCCGCGAACTCAGGAACCGTGAGATAGCCCAGTTCGCAGGCCACCTGGCGGGCATTCAAAAGCAGGCCCAGGTCGGTGGGGGAAGTGCGCGCGGCAACCCGAAGCGGCTCGTCCTGCACATTGTCCGGTATGAGCCAATGGTGTTCCTGGTTGCTGTATTCGGCAAAATAACGCCATGTCCGCAGGGCAATGCGGCGGAGCAGCAACCGATCCTCGGCGGAAACATCGTAGAGAATGGCGCGAGGCGGCTGGTTCAGCCACGTGCAGATGGGCTTGCTGCAGGCCCAGAGCGCCAGGATGGGAGCCGCGAACAGCAGGGCGGCGGGCCGTTGCACCCACAGCAGCAGAGCGAGCGCGATCACGAACGCGGGGATCCAGATCCAGATAGAACTCGACCACGGTGCGGCCGCCGTTGGCCAGTTCG
Source organism: Terriglobia bacterium (assembly GCA_963740615.1). Classification (GTDB taxonomy): domain Bacteria; phylum Acidobacteriota; class Terriglobia; order Terriglobales; family Acidobacteriaceae; genus JAIQGF01. The sequence continues at coordinate 213,289 of CAVUEZ010000007.1, read as the reverse complement.
GCCTCCGCCGCTGTCTCCCATTCCAGCAGCCCGCGGCGCGTCACCAGGCGGCGGACCAGGACCCGCGCGATGGCGTCCAGCGAAAGCAGTGTCTGGTGGGCAAGAACGGCCAGGCGCAAAGCCGTGGCGGCGTTGCCCGCGAAGAACGCAGCCAGCCTGGTGCGAACAATCCCGAAGTCGCGCTTCCAGGCCGACTGCAGCAGCGGAAGCACGAAGTGGAACCACGCGGGCGCGAACATGAGAACGATGGCGGCCACCGTCCAGCGCAGGGCCGAGCCCGGCAGCACCAGCCAGCCCAGCACGAGCAGCAAGAGCGCGGCGGGCTCCACCAGGCTTCGGCGCAGGTTGTCGAAGATCTTCCAGCGGGAAACCAGCGAGAGGGGATTGGGAACACGACTGCCGTTGCCGTCGGGAACGCGGGGCAGCAGCCACTCCGCGATCTGCCAGTCGCCGCGGATCCAGCGGTGCTTGCGGCGGTTGTAGGCGCTGTAGTGGGAGGGATAGTCGTCGATGAGTTCGATGTCGCTGACCAGGCCGGCGCGCGCGTAGGCGCCTTCGATCAGATCGTGGCTGAGCAGCGCGTTATCGCGGGAAACGCCGGTCGAGCACGCCAGCAGGGCATCGACCTCGTAGATCCCCTTGCCCGGTAAAGATGCCTTCGCCGGTAGAGGTCCTGGTAGACGTCGGAAACGGCGCGGGTGTAGATGTCCAGGCCGGTTCGCCGGAATAAATGTTGCGCCAGGCGGGAGCGCGCCGCGCTGTGAACGCTGACGCCGACGCGCGGCTGCAGGATTCCGTAGCCGGCGACGACGATGTTCTTGCCGCGGATCGATGACCGCCTGGTTCAGCGGATGCGCCAGCGCCCCGATCATGCGATGCGCCGCATCCTCGCGGCAGCTCCGTATCGGCGTCGAGGGTGATGACGTAAGCGCACCCGCCGCAACAGCGCAAGTCGCCCAGCCTTCACCGGGAAGCTGTCGTATCCCTGGCCGCAGGAGACGGTTCGAAATCCATCAGTTTGCCGCGCTTGCGCTCCCAGCCCATCCACACTCTCTCGCGCGGGTTGTAGACACGGTGGCGGTGCAGGAACAGAAACGATCCCCGCCCTTGATCGGCATACTTTTCGTTCAGCTCCGCGATCAGCTTCGAGCAGAGATGCGACGCGCGGATCGTCTTCCCGGCGGGCTCCTTGGAATCCGGCAGGTCGGTGAGCAGCGCGAAGTGCAGGTTGCGGTCGCGATTGCCGAGGAAGCGCACCTCCAGGTGCTCCACCAACTGGCGAACCTGCGATTCTTTCAGCAGCAGGGCGGGAACGGCCACGATGGTGACACAGTCGTGGGGATACCTGCTGAAAAGTCCAGTTTGGGTAGAAACTGGACGGGCAGCAGCCACGTGGTCACGCAGTTCATCAGCTCCACCGCCACCTGCGAAGCCGGCAGCAGCAGGGCAAGCAGGGCGAGCAGAAGCGGCCGGCAGGCACGGCGCCGCCAACCACCAGCAGCAGCACCGCCGAGGCTATCGCCAGGGTGAGCGCGCCTATGCCCGCCAGGTAATAGGCGTTGGGATGACGGCGCAGGAACGACGTGATTCTCTCCCGCAAACCCGGGCGGAACCCAACCTTGCGGCGGAGACGAGGAGCGCCTTCTCCGACCAGATAATAGCCGACATGCGCGCGCGCGCGCGGCCAGGCGCGGGTCGGTGTGGTTTCTTGCGCGGGCGGCATCGCCTTCCTGGGCCAGCGACACCGCCTCTACCGCGATGTCCGCTTCGCTCAGGTCGGAATGGGCGGCGATCTCGCCCACCGCATTCCAATAGCGGTCGCGGCTTTCGAAATCCATTTCCGCGTACGCGCCCGCGGGATCCTCCCGCAAGACGCGGTCCACCAGGATTCGCGGTTCGAGCACATCCTTCCATCCCGTCTGCCCGACGTGATGCAAACTGCGGATGCAGTCGGCCACGCCGTATTCGCCACCCAGGTCCCGGCGCAGCCGCAACGCCCGCGCCGTGATCTCCTCCAACAGCAGCAGCTTGAGACACGGAACCAGCGCCCACACTTCCGCTATGTTGAGGACCACGTTTTCCTGCAGCGCATCGAGATAGGCGGCGAAGGCGCGGGCCTCAAAGCGATAGTGCACGGCCGCCCAGTAGCTCTCCGCAACCGCGGCAATTCTGGGGACCGCGCGGCCGCCGGCGCGGCGCACATGCGGAGTCTTCTTCAGCTTCGCCAGCTCCGCTGTGTCCTGCAAGGCGGTGTTCAGCAGGCGCGAGTTTTCCTGCAGCCAGCGGACCTCCTCGGAGACACAGGCGGCGGTTTCCAGTTCGGCCAGCAATGGCGGAAGCGCGCGCTTCACCGACTTCCAGTGCCGTGCGAAGAAGCGGGAGCGAGGCACCTCCGGCGCCGGCGGCAGGTTGCTTGCCGATTCGGCGGCGCGCGGCGCGCGTTTCCTCCAGGTTGGCGCCCGAGTCGGGCGGCGGTTCCGGGAAGCGTTGTGCTTCCGCGCAGATGATTTCGAGATGCGTATTTTTGGTCATTTCCCTTGGGCTTATCGGTAACTGGCGGCCTGCATTTCAAACATTTCGGCGTAGCGGCCACCCAGGTGCGACCAATTGCGTCGTGGCTGCCCTCCTCGGCGATCCGCCCGTTCTCCAGCACTACGATGCGGTCCGCCATGCGCACGGTGGAGAAACGGTGAGAGATGAACAGCGCCATTTTTCCGGCCGTGAGTTCGGCGAAGCGGCTGGAAGACCGCCAACTCGCTGCGCGCGTCCAGCGCCGCGGTGGGCTCGTCCAGAATCAGAATTTGCGCGTCGCGCAGGTAGGCGCGCGCCAGCGCGACCTTCTGCCACTCGCCGCCGGAAAGGTCCACGCCGCCTTCGAAGCGGCGGCCCAGCATCTGGTCGTAGCCGCGGGGCAGCCTGTCCGACCACCTCGTGGGCCAGGCTCTTGCGCGCGGCGATCTGGAGCAGGCTCTGGTTGTCGAGCTCCTCGATGCGTCCGACGGCGATGTTTTCGCCGGCCGTCATCTCGTAGCGCATGAAGTCCTGGAAGATGACGCCGATCTCGCGATACAGGTCTTCCAGGTCGTACTCGCGAAGGTCCACGCCATCGAGCAGGATTTGCCCCTCCGTCGGGTCGTAGAGGCGCGTGAGCAGCTTCACGATGGTTGTCTTTGCCCTGCCCGTTTTCGCCGATCAGCGCCACCCGTTCGCCGGGCCCGAGGTGAAAGTCGAGTCGGTCGAGCACCATGCGGCTGGTTCCCGGGTAACGGAACGACACGTTGCGGAATTCGAATCCGCGCGCGATCGGCCGCGGCGCCGGCAGCGCGTTTGGCTTGGACCGTATGGTCGGCTGCATCTGCGAAGAAGGCCAGCAGATCGGTGAGAAACAGTGCCTGGTCGGCGATGCTCGGACAGCGTCGAGAAGATCTGCTGGATGTTGCTGCTGGCCTGCAAGATCGCGCCCGCCAGGAAGGTCATGGTCGCCGATGGTGATCGCGCCTTGCACGGTGCGCCAGATCACCAGACGTAGGCGGAGTAGTAGCCGAGCGTCCCAGCATCGACGAGAACAGCGACCCGCCACCAGGCGCCGTTGCGGCAGAGCGCGACGTTCTCGCTCGTAGATCTCGTCCGACAGGCGCGTGAAACGCCCGGTCAGGAAGCCGCTCAGGCCGAACAGCTTCAGCTCTTTGGCCGCTTCCTTGCTGCCGCCCAGCACGCGCAGGTAGTCCAGTTGGCGGCGAACCGGCGTCTGGCGGAAGTTCTGCGAGTATCCCAGGAACGCGAAGTGGCTTTCGCCGAGAAACGCGGGAATCACCCCGCCGACCAGCAGCAACAGCAGCCAGGGCGAGAAGCAGAGATCGCCCACCGAGAGCGTGACGGTCGTGACGCACCTGCTGCACCAGCCGCCCGATGGCCTGAATCATGCCGAGGCGGTCGGTCGCCTGGACCCGCGCCCGCTCCAGCTGGTCGTAGAAGACCGGATCCTCATAAGAGGCAGATCCAGGCGGAGGCGTGCGCCATGACCTGCACGCTCACGTGGCGGCGTGTACTTGTCGGCCAGAACGGCTATCGACATAGTCGATACCGCGCCCGAACAGAACGCCGGCAGCACCGCCAGCGCGAACTCCGCCGCCACCAGCCACCAGAAATGGCGCGGGACAGCCTGGTGCGCGCTGACAGCATGGACGATGGCGTCCATGATCAGCTTGGTAATGGCCAGCAGCGCAAGCGGCAGCAGCGAGACAACAACCCGGCACACCAGCCCGAACGCGACAACCGCGGGACCGGATTGCCACACGATCTTCAGTACGGGCGGGACATTGCGAAGCGCTGATACACGCTCATTCCAGGCGCTCCAGAAACTGTCAGGTCGTTTCATGAGTCGTTTCTGGCCAGAGGTTGGACTGAACGAAGTGGGCTATCAGCAACAGATGCACACCCGGCGCAATGAGTTTGATGGGTGCTGCTGCTATTCTGTGGACCGCCGTCCTGGGGCTCAGACGGCGCTTGGTTGCCGTCGAAAGAGGATTGAGGAACTTACCTCGAGACGCGGAACGTGGCGGCAACCCCTTCGCTGGAGTTCGGCGCGACCCACAGGTCGTAAGTGCCGCCGGGCACGACCCAGCGATGATGGATATCGTAGGAACGCAACTCGTTGGTGCTGATCGTGAAACGCACCGTTCGCTTCTCTCCCGGTCTAAGAGTAACGCGCTGGAATGCTTTCAACTCGCGTACCGGACGTGAGGTTGAGGCCACGCGGTCGTGCACATAAAGCTGCACGACCTCCGTTCCGCTTCGCCGGCCCGTGTTCTGCAATTCCGCTTCAACCCGAATTTCTCCGCCGGGCGCAACCGTCTTGCTCAGCACCCTCACGTCGCTGTAGCGGAAGGTCGTATAGGTAAGACCGTAGCCGAAGGGGAACAAAGGTGTGGAACTCTCATCGATGTACCCGGTGTGCCAGCGGTCGGGAGAAGTGGGGCGGCCGGTGCTCTTGTGGTCGTAATAAACCGGAATCTGGCCCACCGACCGAGGCCAGCTTAGAGGAAGCCGGGCGCTGGGGGAAGCATCGCCGAACAGAATGTCGGCGATGGCATTGCCGGCCTGCACTCCCGGATACCACGCCTGGATGATCGCCGGCACGTGCTCACGCGCCCAGCGAATGTCCAGGGGGCGTCCGCTCTCGATCACCAGCACAACCGGCTTCCCGGTTGCTGCCAGGCGCTCCAGCAATTCCTGTTGCCGGCCGGGGAAATCAAGGAAGGCGCGCGAACTGGCTTCACCGGTCATCGCCGCCAACTCTCCCAGGAAGACGACGGTGACGTCCGCCTTGCTGGCTGCCTGCACCGCCTCCTGGATGCCACCGGCCCCGGCTGCGGTGCTCTCGCCGGCTACTCCGGTCGCGGTTATAGGCGCCGGCGCCCCCACCGTGGTTGCAGGCGGCTGGTGCTCGAACGATGGAATATCGACGCCCTTGGCGTAGAGCACTCGGGCGTGGGGCAGCTTCGCCCTGATTCCCTCCAGCGGCGTGATCACATCTTCCGCCCGGCCTTGCGCCGCCCAGGAGCCCAGTTGGTCAGCCTTGTCGTCGGCCAGCGGCCCGATCACGGCCACCGTTTTCGCCGACTTGTTCAAGGGAAGAAGGTCGTTCTGGTTTTTCAGCAGGATCACCGATTCTTCCGCCGCCCGGCGCGCCAATTGCAGGTTCTCCGGAGTAAGTTCAGCGGCGCGCTCCCGGGCGGGGTCGATGTACGGATGTTCAAACAGGCCGGCTTGGAATTTCAGGCGCAACACCCGGCGTACGGCTTCGTCCAAACGCTTCATCGGCAGCTTGCCCGGCGGGAGCGCCAGCAGGCTCTCATAGGCGCCATCGGCCATGTCCATGTCCACTCCGGCGGTAAGCGCCTTCAGTGCCGCCTGTTGGTCGTTGGCCGCGACCCCGTGGGCAATCAACTCGTGGACGGCGCCATAGTCGCTGACCACCATTCCCCCAAAACCCCATTCGCGGCGAAGGATGCCGGTCAGCAAATCGGAGTTCGCCGTGGCGGGGACGCCGTTCAGATCCTCGAATGCCGCCATGATGCTGGCCGTGCCTGCCTGCACGGCGGCATGGAAGGGCGGCAGGTACACCTCGCGCAGCAATTGCCGCGAAATATCCGCGGTGTTGTAGTCACGGCCGCCTTCGGCCGCGCCGTAGGCGGCAAAATGCTTGGCGCAAGCGGCCAGGCTTTGCGGGTCACCGATATCGGTTCCCTGGAATCCGCGCACCCGGGCGGCGGCTACCACCGAACCGAGATAGGGATCTTCGCCCGCGCCTTCCACCATGCGGCCCCACCTCGGATCGCGCGCCACGTCTACCATCGGAGCGAACGTCCATTTCACCCCGGCGGCGGCCGCCTCCCTGGCTGCCATGTGCTCGATTTCCTCGATCAGCCGCGGGTCGAAGCTGCTTGCGGTGGCGATGGGCACGGGAAAAATGGTTCGATAGCCGTGGATCACGTCGTAGCCGAACAGCAAAGGGATCCTCAGCCGCGTCTGCTCCACCGCGATCCGCTGCGCGGCATTGGTGTTTTCCGCGCCGGTGACGTTGAACAGCGAACCGGCCTTGCCCTCGCGCACAAGTTTCAGGGTCGCAGGCGTGGCTGAGGTGTACTGCGAAAGCTGGCCTATCTTTTCTTGCAGCGTCATGCGTCCCAGCAGGGCTTCGATGCGGCGTTCGATTTCAGCCTTGGTGGCGGGCGGCCTCGCTTGCGCGGCCGCCCGCCAGAAGCCGGGCAGAAGAAGCAGCAGAAGCCCCATTACCCGAAGCCGCGTGCCAGCTTTCTCAGCCAATTTTTTCCGCCGCTCAGGATTCGCCATGATCCAATGCCCAGTATAAATGGCGAAACTCAGCCGCGTTTCACGCCCAGCGGAAGCAGAAGAGGTGACCGGCACGTAACGGCCATCGGAAGAATCGATGATTTTCGCCGGGAAGCCTGCGCGCCTGAGGTACGATTATTTGGGGGAAATGGAGACCCCACGAACGACGATGGCGGATATCAACCCAGCAAGGGGCGTAATCGGAATCCTCACCGGCGGGGGCGACGTGCCGGGACTAAACCCGGCGATCCGCGCGGTCACCATCCGGGCGCTGCGTGAGGGATACCAGGTGATCGGCCTGCGGCGCGGATGGGCGGGCCTGATCGACATCATCCGCGAGAAGGACTACGACAACCGCGACAACTTTCAGACTCTCTCCGAGGAGCTCGTCAACCGGGCCGGCCGCACCGGGGGGACGTTCCTGCACACCTCCCGCACCAATCCGAGCCAGGTAAAGAAATCCCATGTTCCCCCGCACTTGAAGGACGTCTACCAGGACGAGAAGAACGATCTGACCCCGGAAGTGCTCAAGAATCTTGAGTGGCTCGGGATCGACTACCTGATCCCGATCGGCGGCGACGACACGCTCAGCTACGGCGTCCGCCTCTATCAGGAAGGCGTGAAGGTGGTGGCGATTCCCAAGACCATGGATAACGATGTTCCGGGAACCGACTACTGCATCGGGTTCAGCACCTGTGTGACGCGCACCATCCAGATGACCAACAGCCTGCGCACCTCCGCCGGCTCCCATGAGCGTTTTCTGGTGCTCGAGGTCTTCGGCCGCTACGCCGGATTTACGGTCATGCTGCCGACCATGGCGGGAGCCGCCAACCGCTGCGTCATCCCCGAGCACAAGTTCGATATCGAGCGCTTGACGGAATTGCTGGTCGCCGACCGCCGCAAGAACCCCAGCCGCTATTCCGTCGTGCTGGTGTCCGAGGGCGCGATGTTCGAAGGCGGGGAAATGATCTTCGAGAAGGAGGCGATCGATGCCTTCGGGCACAAGAAGCTGGGCGGAATCGGGGACCTGGTCTCGGAAAAGCTGCAGGAACTCTCCCCCAAATACAACAACGGCAACCTGGTCCACGTGATCAACCAGAAGCTCGGCTATCTGGTCCGCGGCGGCGACCCGGACGCGATCGACTCGATCGTCCCCATGGCCTACGGCAATCTCGCCCTCAACCTCATTCTGAGCAAGGTCCACGGCCGGCTGGTCGTGCTCAAGAACGGCCGCTACGACAACGCGCCCATCGACGTTGTGACCGCCTCGAAAAAAGTGGTGAACGTGAAGGAACACTACAACACCGACCGGCTGCGGCCGCACTACAAGACTTTCGAAATGAAGCCCCTGTTCATCATGACGAGTGATCTTGCTTAACCGGCACGAATTGGCAACGCTTCGGCAACAGTTCCTGAAGTAACGGAATTGCGGCAGCGGCCCCCGTGGACAAACAGTGCGGCATCGCCTGCGATGGCATCACGAGATCAAAGCTTCGCCCAGCGGCCTTGTCGCCGCCCCGCCGGAAAGTTGCTGTCCGGATGCTGCTTCGCCCGGTTAAATCCGCGGGGCTGTCCGCGTCATCTACTATTTGGTATCGAGAGGGCGGATTCCGAAATACGAATGGAAGGAGCGGTTCGATGGCAAAAGGTCAGAACAGCCGGAAAACCATGGCCAACATCAGCGCACAACCCAGACTTCATCAGCGCGCGCGGGAGATTCAGCGCTACGGCACCGTCAGCCACATGCTGCCGCTTGAACTGGAGGAACCCGTACGCCTGGAGATGACCGAACAGCTGAACCAACTGCTTGCCGATACCATCACGCTTCGCGATCTGTACAAGAAATCCCACTGGCAGGTTGCCGGTCCGACCTTCTACCAGTTGCACCTGCTCTACGACAAGCACTATGCGGAGCAGGTCGAGCTGGTGGATTCCATCGCGGAGCGGATTCAACTGCTGGGCGGCGTGAGCATCGCGATGGCGCCGGATGTCGCCGAAACGACAAAAATCGATCGCGCTCCCCGCGGCCGAGAGGAGGTTCCGGTTCAACTTTCGCGTTTGCTGGACGCTCATCAGATCATCATTCGCCAAACCAGGACGCTGGCACGCCGCGCTTCCCAACTGGGGGAGGACGGCACCAACGACCTCCTTGTCAGCGAAGTGCTGCGCACCAACGAGCTTCAGGTGTGGTTCTTGAGCGAGCACCTGGTCAATGTTCCGCTGACCGAAGCCCAAGAGCCCTCGGTGAGGAAAGGAGCAGCCTAGGGTCGCGTCCCGGAAATACGTGAACAAAGTCGTGCGATCTTTTCCAGGATGGAGTCCGCTGTCGCCGTCCAGACGAAGGGACGGCTGGAACGATTGTAGTGCTGTACGAAGGAGCCTCGCTTATTGCTTCGGCGCGTTTTTCAGCAGCCTGTTAATCGCTGCTTCGCTTGACGGTCGCCTCAATCGATCCCCGGCTGACCCGCGCCCGGATGTCCTGGCCGGGTTTTACCTGGTCCGCATCCTTGACCAGGTTTCCATGCTGGTCGAAGACCAGGGCGTAGCCGCGTTCGAGGATGTTCAACGGGGAGAGCGCCCGCAGGCGGCCGTGCAGTCCCTCCCAGCGTGCCCGCCGGCGCACCAGGCCGGAGCGTGCCGCCGCGGCCAAGGCTGAGGTACGGGTTTCGATGTCGCGCCGCATGGCCGCCAGGGTGCGCCGCATGTCGTGATGGCGCAAACCCCCGGCAGCCACTTCCAGCCGGCTGCGGTACGCCTGCAGAAGTCTTCGCTGCGCCCCGGCCAGCCGGAAGAGCAGCTCGTCGAGCCGCTGCTGGCGGCGTCCAACCAGCTCAGTCATGCGCGCGAAGGCGCCGTGCTGCGCCAGTTGCGTCAGCCTTTGTTTCGCCATCAGCAACTGGTAGCGCGCGCCGCGCGCCAGCCGCCGGCGGAGGGTGCGCACGCGCTCATCGAGCTGCTCCTGCGACTCGATGACCAGCTCCGCCGCCGCCGAGGGCGTCGGCGCCCTGAGGTCGGCGACGAAGTCGAGGATGGTGAAATCCGTCTCGTGCCCGATGGCCGAGATCAGCGGCAGGTGCGAGGCCGCCGCCGCCCGCGCCAGCCCCTCATGGTTGAAGGCCGCCAGATCCTCCATCGATCCGCCTCCGCGCGCTACCACGATGACCTCCACGTTCCGTGCGCGATTGAAATAGCGGATTCCGGCGCTGACCTCGGCCGGGGCGGTCTCCCCCTGCACCTGGGCGGGGTAGATCAATACGTTCAGCCCGCGATGCCGCCGCTGCAGGATGTTGACGATGTCGCGAATCGCGGCGCCTCGGGGCGAGGTCACAACCCCGATGCTTCGCGGCAGCACCGGGATGGGCTTCTTGCGCGCGGCATCGAATAGTCCCTCGGCCGACAGCTTCTGCTTCAGTTGCTCGAAGGCGATCTGCAACGCGCCCGCGCCCTTGGGCTCCAGGTACTCGGCGGAGAGTTGCAGTTCCCCGCGCGGCTCGTAGACGGTGACCCGGCCGCGCGCGATGACCGCCATGCCGTCGGCGGGCTTGAATTTCAGCAGCCGCGCCTGCGAGCGGAACATCACCACGCGCATCTGCGCCCCGTCTTCCTTGAGGGTGAAGTAGAGGTGTCCGGAGGAGGCTGGCCGGTAGTTGGATATCTCGCCTTCCACGAAGACGTCGGTGTACTCGCGCTCCACGGCGGAGCGCACCGCCGCCATCAGGTCCTTCACCGTCCAGATGCGCCGGGCCGGCGCCTGGAACGTGAACCCCAGTTGGTCGGGAATGGACATTGTGGGCAGTGTAACCTAGCCGTTGATTTGGGGGTGCGCTTGCAGCCGCCCCGGTTGCACGCCCTGCTTTTGGAGGCTAAACGGGGAGATCTTCGAGTCCAGGCGCTAGTATGTCCCCATGCGCAGAAACCTGATGATGGTGATCTCGGCCTCGACGCTTCTTTTGTCCGCTATCTCCGCCGCCCAGAAGCCTGAGCAGGCCACCGCCGAAGCGCAAATCCGCCAGGTTAACCGGCAACTGATCCAGGCCTTTCTCCACGGCGATGTCGTCGCGCTCGATCACCTGCTTGCGGACGAGTACATCTTCACCGACGATGACGGCAGGTTCCTGGGCAAGCGGCACATCCTCCAGAGCTTTCGCTCCGGCGACCACCACATCTTCAGCTTCGATATCAGTGAGCAGCAGACTCGCGTTTACGGCACGGCCGCCGTCATGACCTACCGCTACAAGTGCAAGCAGACCTATAAGAATCAGGACGTTAGCGGCGTTTTTCGCATCACCCGTGTCTTCGCCCGCAAACGTGGCGGTTGGCAAGTCGTTGCCGGGCACGAATCCCGGGTCGCATCCGCGCTCCCGACGCGACCACGACCGCTTGGCACACGCTACCGGCCGAACCGGCTGATCAGGTAGAAGACGACCGAGAGCACGATGCTGAGCACGATGCAGGTGACGATCGGAAAATACAGGGTGGTGTGCTTGCCGCGGTAGATGATGTCTCCCGGCAGGCGGCCGATGGGCAGATGGGCGCGCCCGCCGAAGACCAGGATGAGCCCCAGTGCCACCAGCAGCACGCCGAACAGGATGAGGAGTTTGCCCAGGTCCGCCATTCCCCGATTCTAATCCCGGCATTTCCCCATTCCTGACCCCTGGGTCGTCAATTACAATGATCGGATGCAGCACTCACCGCGCTTCCTGCAGATTGTGAACGACGCCAAGCAGCGCATCCGGCAGACCACCGTAGACGACGTCAAGCGCCGCCTCGACAGCGGTGATGCCCTCACCCTGGTGGACGTCCGCGAAGAGAGCGAGTACGCCCGGGACCACCTGCCCGGCGCCCTCCACCTCGGCAAGGGCGTGCTGGAGCGCGACATCGAGAAGAAAGCCCCCGATCCCTCCGCCGAACTGGTTCTCTACTGCGGCGGCGGTTTCCGCTCCGCGCTGGCGGCCGACACGCTGCAGCGAATGGGCTATCGCAATGTGGCCTCCATGGACGGCGGCATCCGCGAGTGGCGCGACAAGAAGTACCCCTTGACTAACCAGTAGCGCGGCCTGGGGGAAACGGAAGGTTAGCAGCCTGTTAGGGATGGCAATGGACTCGTGAGTGCCGAGCCTGCCCGCTACGCGTCTTCCACGCCTCGCGTGCCCTCATCGAGCAGCGCGCAAACATCCTGAATAGCCTTGCGCTGGCCGTCGCGCGAATAGAGGAACTCGAAGCCGTGCTCGGTGCCGCGGGCGTCGCGCACGGTGGCGTACAGCCCATGGACCGGGGGCATGTCCAGGCGCACAACTTCGCCCACGTAGAGCTGGTCGGCGAGCATGGCGCTCATCCCGCCTTCGCCCAGCACGTGGCAGCGGCCATGAACTTTGCGGATGGGGATATCGTCCCAGAAGACCACCGCGGTCAGGGGACGGTCGATATCAAAACGCGGAAAACGCCGGGTCTGCACAACTGCACCTGCCTGGGGAGAGCTGCAAGTATTGTAGAAGAGGGCGCGGGAGCCCGCGCCTAACGAAAGACCCTGCCGGGAGGCAACACCATTGCCGGCCAACGGTTCCCGGCGGAGCCATGCTTCCCGAAGTGGGCGTGCGCGCTCTAGCCCAACTTCGTCCGGGGCTGGCGCAGGGTGGGATTGTGGCCGCTCAGGCCGCGCGCCGCTCTCTGATTTCTTCCATCACAACGCCGCTGGTGGTCAGAGCGCCACCCGATTTCGTGATTTGCTGCAGGAACACATCCGCCTTGGACTGGTTCAGATAGCGAACCGCATCGGTCACCACTCGCAGCCGATATCCGCGGCGCACCAGCCCCCAGGCGGCATAGGCGACGCAAAGTTCGGTGACCACGCCATACAAGACGATTTCGTCCACCGGTCCCAGACGCTGCAGCAGCCGTTCGGCGTTGGGATTGGAGAACACGTTCAACCCCTGCTTCTCGAGGACGATCTGCTGGTAATCGAACAAGTCGTCTGGCACCTCGACCCAGCGATTGGGCAGGGTAAGGGCTTCGGGCAAGCGGGTTTCAGGAATCTTCCGCTGTCCGGGTGTGCCCACCAGGCAGTGCGGAGGATACTCGGCGAATTCCGCATCGTCTGGCTGGTGCGCGCAGGCCGAGGCGATCACCAGCACTCCGCCTTCCGCGGCGCAGGCGGTCAAGCGCTCCAGGTTGGGCACGATTGCCTCCGCCCCGGGCACGTACAGCTTGCCTTCCGGATGGAGGAAATCAGCTTGCGTATCGAACGTCCCAAAACAGCATCGAGCCTGCCATCGGTCACCCCTGCATTGAATTTGATTCGCGGGTGGCGGGGCGGGGTGCGAAATCGACTACTCCAGATTTGCTGAGCCGCCGCTCACATTTGGCGACACAATTGTGCCACCAAGGGCGGGGGCTGGGGGAACAGGAACTGCCGCGGCGAGGAGTGGAGATAATCGAAAGTCTGTACCAGTCGTTGCCGGATAAAGGGACCCGAGAGGAGGAGCAATGGCGGACGCGAAGAGGCTGCTGTTGATCAGCAATTCGGTGCAGTACGGGCACGGTTACCTGGACCACGCCGAAGAGGAACTGCGGAACTTTCTCCACGGCGTGAATCAGGTGCTGTTTGTGCCGTATGCGTTGCTTGACCGCCAGGCGTACGCGGAAACGGCGCGGGCGCGGCTGGAGAAGATGGGGCATGCGCTGGATTCGATACATCGCGCGCCCGACCCGCGCAAGGCGGTAGAAAACGCGGAGGCCATCTTCATCGGCGGCGGCAACACCTTCCGACTGCTGAAAAACCTGTACGACAACCGGCTGCTGGAGCCGATCCGCAAACGAGTGGAGCAAGGAATGCGGTACGTCGGGTCGAGCGCGGGGACGGTGGTGTCCTGCCCAACCATCCGGACGACGAACGACATGCCGATCGTCGAGCCGCCCAGCCTGACTTCCCTCGGCCTGGTCCCATTCCAGATCAACTGCCACTATGTTGACTCCGATCCAAACTCGACGCACATGGGAGAAACGCGAGAAGTGCGGCTGCGCGAGTTTCACGAGGAGAACGAAACGCCGGTGGTCGGTATCCGGGAAGGGTCGATGCTGCGGGTGGACAACGGGACGGTGGTGCTGAAGGGCACGACCGGCGGCAAGCTGTTCCGCCGCGGCGAGCACCTGCTGGAGCTTGCGCCCGGGGCGGTGGTGGAGCCGTGGCATGCGGCGGGAGCGCAACCATGAAGTCCGCGGACACGCTGCTGTTACGGCACCGAGGCAGCGAAATTGCAGCGGGATGGAAGCTGCTATCCCGGAGCACGCTAGATCATCTTCCGGATTTCAATTCATCCGCGGGCCTGTAGCTCTCCAGCAATTCGGCGGCGCGGTTGAGCGCGTTCGTTAACTGCTCCAGTTGCTGGGCGGCGGTGGAAGCATCGTTTCGTTCGATGGCCTCGTTCACGCCGGGAATGACGGCAGCGGAGTAGCCCTTCGACTCGGCAGGAGCATAAATGGCGTGGCGGAACCAGGGGCGCCGCGGAAGACCCTGGGGCAGCAAGAGCGCGCGCTCGGTGGCCAGAAGGATCTGGTTCAGCCGGGCAGCATCTCCGCCCTGCCGTTCCACATACGGGAGCGACGAGGGCGGGGCGGCCGGCTGATTCACGTACCCCGGCGCGGTGGTCACCAGAGCGTTGATGGCGGCGCCGGCCTGGGCGAAGCGGCGGGCGGCGGCCAGCGCAGACTCGAATTTCGGCGCCTTGTCGCCCAGGCGCCCGGCGGCGCTCTTCTGCGCGGCTTGCAGGTAGAGCGAGATTTCTTCTCCATAGGTGGCGTAGTCGTAGGGGAGAATGCCGGCCTCGGCCATGCGCAGCACCTGCAGGCCGTAAACGCGCGCGATTTCCTGGGTATAGAGAAAATCGGGGTCGCCGAACTTCTTGAACCAGGTGAAATCGTCAAAAAGGGAGTGATAGACGCCGTAATTGCCGCTGGAGCGGATGTCGGTGGCGGGCACGCCGCAATGGTCGAAGAAAGGGGCGAAATCCGATCCGCTGCCAAGATTGCCGAACTGCGCTCCCGGGGCGGAGCCGCGAGCGGCATGGTTCTCGCGGCCGGGGGAGGTCTGCCATGCCTGGTACAACGTTCCGCCCTGCGGGCTGGGAACCGCTTTGGTCACATCGCGCACAAAACTGCGCAAGCTGGGAACGGCCGAGGCACGAAAGTTCGGGCCGGCGGCGCCGGTATCGACGTTGAAGTAGGCGACGGCGTTCTGCAACTCCTTCTCGTGCTGCTCGAGCCATTCGGTGGAGCCGATGAGCCCCTGCTCCTCGCCGTCCCAACTGGCAAAGATGATGGTGCGCTGGGGCCGCCAGCCGCGCTGCAGCAGATGGCCGATGCCGCGCGCCGCCTCCAGCATGGCGACGGTACCGCTGACCGGGTCGACCGCGCCGTAGACCCAGGCATCGCGATGCGCCCCGGCGATGACCCACTGGTCGGGCCAGCGCGCGCCGCGCACGCGGGCGATGACGTTCCAGATGGCGCGGTAGCCGTAGTCCTGCTTGAGATGAAGCTTCACCCGCACCGGACCCGGGCCGAGGTGATAGGTGAAGGGCAGCGCTCCCTGCCACTCGCGCGGTGACTCCCTGCCGCCCAGGTTCTGCAGGATGGGCGATGCATCGTGATACGACAGAGGGGTAGTGGGCACGCGCGGCATGTCGGGCGAATCCCGCGGGCTCACCCGCCGGGCGCCTGGTGTGGAAGGCCAGCCGGGGGTGGTGGGATCGCCGAGATGCTCGAAGCCGTACTCGATGGAGCCGCGCTGCACGGCGGTGGCAGGGCGCCAGGGGCCGTTGGGATAGACGTTGCCGCGGAAGTAGCCGTCGTCGATGGGATCGGAATACAGGATCATGCCGGCGGCCCCGGCCTTCTGCGCGATCGACACCTTCACGCCGCGAAAATTCTCCCCATAGCGGGCGATGACGATCTTGCCGCGGACGTTGACGCCCATTTCCTGCAGCTTCTGAAAATCTTCCGGGCGTCCGTAGTTGGCGTAGACGGCTTCGGCTTCGACATCGCCGGAGGGGGAATAGGCGTTGAAGGGCAGGATCACGCGCGGGTTGTCCTGGAAGGGATCGCCCTCCACGTGCTCACGCGTTGGGCCGCGCATGACGGCGGCGCCGCCGGGCAGAAACGCTTCCACGCTGACCTCGGCGGGATAGTTCATCCACACCTTGTATTCCACGATTTCGGTATCGAAACCCCATTGGCGGAATTTGCGCGCCACGTACTCGGCGGTACGGTGGTCTTCAGGCGTGCCCGCCACGTGCGGCTCGGCGGTGAGAATCTTCATGTGCTGCTCGGCCTGCTGCGGGTCGGGGACGGCGAGGAATTGCTGTTCCAGCCACAATTCGGAGTGGTGCTCCGGCGCGCGCCGCGGCGCCTGCGCGAAGAGAGTGGCGCAGAGAAGCAGCAGAAGGAGGAAGCGCTTGGGATGACGCATGAGCAAGCATCGAGTGTAAAAGCAAAACGACGAATGGGGCAAAAAAGTAATGGCGGCGATGGAGAACATTTATGGAAGATTCATGCGCTTTTCATGACCTCAGCGGCGCGGATGAATCTAATGTCCCATATGACGGACAAACTCATAAGAAGGTACTTATTCGCGAGTGACTTTGATCAGACTTTGAGCTTCAACGACTCCGGGTATGTGCTCAGCGAACTGCTGGGCGTGCCGCTGGAGGAGTTCAAACGCAAGACGGCCGGGATGGCGGACCTGAACCTGGTGCAGCAGGGGGCGGAGCTGGCGTACCTGCTGCTGCATGATCCGCAGTTCCGCGGCTGCCGCCGCGAGCACCTGCGGGAAGTGGGCAATCGCACTCCGCTGAAGGAGAATATCGGGCTTCTGTACAAGATCCTGGGCGGCGGGATCGATGGGTACCACTTCGAGTTTTGTGTGCTCTCGGCGGCGCCGGTGGAGATGGTGAAATCGGCGCTGGAAGGCATTGTTCCTGCGGACCACATCTACGGCACCGAGTTCCAGTACAACGGAGCGGGCGAGATCGAGACGGTGGTGCGCACCACCGCCGGCTACGGTAAGGTGGCCTGCCTGGTGCAGTTGCAGGCGCGCCTGCAAATCGGGCCGGACCACGTTATTTTCGCCGGCGACGGCAGCTCCGACGTGCACGCCATGCTGCACGTCAATGACGGCGACGGGCTGACGATCGCCGTTTCCGAGACCCGCAATGTCACGCAAATCGCGAAGCGCACCGTGATCAGCGCCAACGCGCTGGCCATGCTGCTGCCCATCCTGGAGAGGATCGTGGGGTGGGAGCCGTCGCAGATTCGCGACTTCTTCGAATCGCACGGGCTGCTGGTGCAGGAGTGGGCGCGGGTGCGCACCGACTGGCTGACGCTGCGTCCGGCGGACTCCCCGGAATTGGCGCAAGGCGCGGGCGCGGAGTGAGACAAATCGGCCACGGATCTACACAGATGAACACGGATCAATGAAATTAAGAATTAAGAAATAAGAAGTCAGAAGTCAGGATGAACAGCCAATGAATAGCGGTCGCGGCACGCAAGCCTTCATTCCGCATTCTTAATTCTTCAATTTCCTATCTGTGTTTATCTGTGGAATCAGTGGCCAAGGTCTTTAGGAGATAATTCCCAGGCGCTTGCCCACGCCGGCCAGCACCTCTAGCGCCTTGTCCAGCTCCTGGCGCGTATGGGTGGCGCTCATGATGGTGCGGATGCGCGCCTTGCCCTCGGGCACGGTGGGATAGGCGATGCCCGTGGCCATGACGCCCTCCTTGAACAGCTCGCGCGAGAACTCCATCGCCAGCCGGCCCTCGCCGGTGATGATGGGGGTGATGGGCGTTTCGCTCTTGGGGGTAGTGCGTCCACCGATGTCGAAGCCGAGGTTGCCGAGCTCTTTCTTGAAGTAGTTGGTGTTCTCCCACAATTTCTCGATCCGTTCAGGCTCCTGCTCCAGCACTTCGAAGGCGGCGATGCAGGTGGCGGCGACCGACGGCGGATGCGAGGTGGAGAACAGGAACGGCCGCCCGCGATGATAGAGGAACTCGATCAGGTCGCGCGTGCCGCAGACGTAGCCGCCGAGCGCGCCGATGGCCTTGGACAGCGTGCCCACCTGGATGTCCACGCGGCCGTGCATACCGAAGTGATCGATGGTGCCACGGCCGTTTTTGCCCAGAACGCCGGAGGCATGAGCGTCGTCCACCATCATGATGGCGCCGTATTTTTCGGCCAGGGCGCAGAGCGCGGGCAGGGGCGCGATATCGCCGTCCATGGAGAAGACGCCGTCGCTGATCAGCAGCTTGCGCCCGGGCTCACCGGCCACGCTCTTGAGCTGCTCCTCCGCGTGCGCGACATCCTTGTGGCGGAAGACCAGGATCCTGGCCTTGGAGAGGCGCGCGCCGTCGATGATGGAGGCGTGGTTCAATTCGTCGGAGATGATGAAGTCGTCCTTGCCGAGCACCGCCGAAACCGTGCCGGAATTGGCCGCGAAGCCCGACTGGAAGACCACGCTGGCTTCCACGTTCTTGAAGCGGGCAATCTTCTCCTCCAGCTCCATGTGCACCTTCATGGTGCCGGCGATGGTGCGCACCGCGCCCGACCCGACACCGTACTGGCGCGTGGCCTCGAGCGCCGCCTGGCGCAGTTTGGGGTGCGTGGTCAGGCCGAGGTAGTTGTTCGAGGCCAGGTTGATGACGTGCCTGCCGTCGAAGGTGCACTCCGGCGCCTGCTCGTCTTCCAGCACCCGCAGGCGGAAGTAGGTGCCCTTGTTCTTCAGTTCGCTGAGTTGCTCGGTGAGATAGGAGAGCGGATTGGCGCGGGTGGCAGCGGCCATGTGGATTCCCCCAAGAGGAAGCGCTGATCAACGCGCATGCGCGTGGATTGCAAAACGTTCTAGTTTAACTCCGAGCGAGGTGGCGGCGCTCGGGATGGGCCGGGCCGGCGCTGGCTGAGATTTCCGCATGTTCTTTCCCACGCGCGCGACCGAAGCTACCCCGGTTGTGCCGTGTCGAGCGGGGCCGGTTCTAGTATTTGAAGCGGTAGCGGAGTTCGACAATCACTTCGCGCGGGTTGGCGTAGTGGGTGCCGCCGAAGGTATTGCTGTTGTCGAGCAGATAGCGGTTGTTGCTGATGTTCAGGGCGGCGACCTGCGCCGTCCAGCTTTCGCCGAAACTTTTTCCGACCGAGAGATCGAAGCTGGTATGCGGCGGCAGGTGAGAGGGGCCGTCGCCGTCGAGGAAGCCGGAGCCGTAATTGAGGTTGGCGGAGGTCCAGATACGCCAGGGGAGACGGAGATCGCCGCCCAGGCTTAGGGTATCGCGCTGGTCGTGGTCGAGGAAGAACCAGGCGTCCTCGGGCGGGGAGAAGTCGGTGAGACCGCCGGTGACGCCGCCGAAGCCTTCCACCCACTGCCGGGAAAAGGCGAGATGAAGCTGGGCGCGGCGCGCCAGTTGCGGCGAGCGGACCGTGGCCTCGTAGCCGTGAATGCGGGCGCGGGCGATGGTCAGGGGGAAGAAGATGTTGGAGTTGCCGAGCGCGTCGTGGTCGAAATAATTCTTAGCGCGATTGTGGAAGGCGGCGAAATCAAAGGTCCAGCCGCGCAGGGGAATGGCGAGTCCGAACTCGTGCTGCTCGTCGCGCTCGCCGAGCAAGGGAAGGAATCCGAAGCCCTGGGAGGCGGCCAGGGAAAGCACCGGGCCGCTGACGCTGAACAGCGGCGGGGGCTGGTAGTAGCGTCCGTAGGAGGCGCGCAGGGTCCAGTGCAGCCGGGGGATTTGCAGGGCGGCGCCGAGGCGGGGATCGGCGACGGTTTCACTGACCCCGCCACCGAAATGGCTGAGGCGGACGCCGGCATTAAGGCTGAGCCAGGAGGCGGCGCGGAAATGGTCTTCGGCAAAGACGGCGGCCAGGCTTCCCCACTGGGCCTGCGACTGAGCAAGGCTGGTGGAATCGGTGGTGAGGGCGAGCGCGCGTGATTCGTGGTTGGCGAATCCTTCCAATCCCAGGCGCGCGTTATGGCGCCCGAGATCGACGCCCATGGTGACAACCCCGCCGGCGTAATTGGAGCGGCGATCGTCGTCGAGGCTGCCCTGGTAATGCGCGCTGTTGAAGTGATAGAAGGGCGAGACGGTCAGCATCACGCCCTGCGGGCTAGTATGCACCCATGAAAAGTGGGCGAACACGTCGCGCTCGTTGTCCACGTCGCGAAGGCCCGCGGCTTGCTGCTCGGGAGTATTAGGGACCTGGTAGTGGTCGCCGCGAACCGAGATGACGGAGCGCAGTTGATCGTGGGGCGTCTTGTTGAAGATCAGCGAAGTGAAGGCGCTGAGGCCGCCGCCCAGGTCGTGCAATACCTGGGGCACGGGGGTCTCCAGGCCGAGATCGGTGCGGTTGCCCGAAACGCTGCCGTAGTAGGCGAAGCGGTCGTTGTGGTCGCCGAAGTTGAACTGGTCGTTGGTCTGGTGGAAGCTGCCGTAGCTGGCGACCAGTTCAGCCTGGCGGTTGCGCTCGAAGCCGTTGCGCGGAACAACGTTGAACACGCCATAGGCGCGGTCGCCGTACTCGGAGGAGAGGCCGCCGCGCTGGATTTCGAGGTAGCCGATGTCCTTGGGATCGATCTGCGGCCCGACGTTGCTGGCGATGTTGGTGTTGGGAACGGGAACGCCATCGAGCAACCAGGCGTATTGGTGGCCGCCGCGGATGTGCAACAGGTCATGCACGATGACCGCGCCGGGAACGTAGTCGGTGATCATGGCCAGGCTGTTGGTGCGGTCGGCGCCGGGAGTGAATGCGATCTGTTCGCCGCTGACGAGGGTGGCGGTGGTGGAGCTGGTGACGCCGACCGGCTCGGCTTGCGCGGTCACCTCCACCGACTGCTGCACCGGGGCGACGGGCAGCGGAAAATGGAGCTGCACGAAATTACCGGAGGTGACGGTAATGGTCTGGCGGGCGCCGGCGAAGCCGGGCGCGCTGACGTTAATCTCGTAGACGCCGGCGGGAACGGCCTCCAATTGGAACTCGCCGAGATCGTTGCTGGTGGCGGCGCGTCGCCAGTCGGAATTGACGGCGTGCAAAACGATGCGCGCGCCGGCGATGGGGTGATGCTGCACGTCGTGTACCAGGCCGCGGACACCGCCGAAGATGGTGGCCAGGGCGGCGGTGGCGAGCACAAGCAGCGGTATGGCGAAACGCAAGCGCATATAGGACCAGCCTTTGATTTGCGGATAGACGCGGATGTTTCGTGCCCGCGAAAATGGAATGCGCACGATGAGGGCGCGTATTCCACAACTAAGCGCGGTCAGATGGTCTGATACCTGTTGTCTGCGCGCGGAGGGGCGCGGCAGCCGTGGAGCCGAAGCGCGGCGATGCACGGGTATGTTGCGGACTCGCCGATAGGCGATGCGTGTTCGAAGCGGGTGAAGCAGATCGAGCGCACGGGAGCGAGGTGCGCGGGCGAGGTGGCCACGGCGTGGATTTTGCCGCGGCAATAGCAGATCACCTGAAACGCGGCGCCGGAATTCTGGTGCGAGCAGCAATGGCACTTGCCCGACATGCGCCGGCAGCAGGTGCACTGAGCCCGCGCCAGGCTGGCACCCGCGAATACCGGCGTCGCCATCGGCCAGCACAGCAGCACGGCCAGGAGCAGGGCGGTGGCGCGGCGGTCGCCACGCAGCCGGGACAGCGACGCTCCCTGCTCGCGCATGAGCGGTTAGAGGCCTAATCCAGCCTGGCGGTTACTTAAAATTTGCCGAAGGCGCGTGCGCCCCGGGATCTCGGCAGCGGGCTCCGACGCGCTTCAAGTTGAGGCAGAAAAATCGGGTCTGTTAGAATCCTAAGTTTTGTAGCTCGCCCGTTCGCCCTTCCGTCAACGGGTCAACCTGCCGGTCATACAACCCGGGAAGTGGAATGGGACACCCCAGCGCATGGAAGCGACGCGGGCTGGGGACCCGAGGAGCCTGAAGGAGCATCCATCGTGAAAGTTTATGAAGGCGCAAACGTGCGTAATGTGGCGGTGGTGGGTCACGGCCACGCGGGCAAGACGCAGCTGATCTCCGCCATGCTGTACACGGCGGGAGCGACGCCCAAGCTGGGGCGCGTGGACGACGGCAGCGCGATCACCGACTACGACGAAGAGGCGGTGGCGCGGCAGATGACCATCTCCAGCGGGGTGGCCTATGCCGAGTGGAAGAACACCAAGATCAACCTGATTGACACGCCGGGATTCAACATGTTCGTGCACGAGGCCAAGATGGCCATGCCGGCGGTGGAAAGCGTGGTGGTGGCGGTGGACGGCGTCGGCGGGGTGGAAGTGGTGACGGAAAAGACGTGGCAGTACGCCGAGGAGTACAACCTGCCGCGGGTGATCGTGGGGGCGCGCATGGACCGCGATCGCGCCGATGCCGGGCGCATGCTGGAGTCGGCGACGGCGGCCTTCGGGCGCGCCGTGATCCCGGTGCAGATGCCGATCGGCAGCGAGAAGAACCTGACAGGCGTCGTCGACCTGCTGCGGATGAAGGCCTACACCTATGATTTGGCCGGCAACGGCCAGGGAAAGGAAGGCGAGATCCCGGCCAACATGAAGGACGCGGCGCAGAGCGCGCACGAAAGGCTGGTGGAGCTGATCGCCGAGGGCGACGACGCGCTCATGGAGGAATTCTTCGACAAGGGCACGATCGGCGAGGAGCACATGCTGACCGGGCTGCGCAAGGCGGTGGGCGAGCGGCGCGTTTACCCGGTACTGTTCACCTCCGGGCTGGGAAACATCGGAGCGGACCGGCTGCTGCAGTTCATCACCGACTACCTGCCGGCGGCCAACCAGCGGCCCGCGGTGGAAGGCATGCCGGGCACCGGCAACGGCGCGCCGCAGGCACGCAAGGTGGCGGACAGCGAGCCGGTTTCGGCGTTCGTGTTCAAGACGCTGAACGATCCCTTCGCCGGGCGCATCTCCTACTTCAAGGTCTATTCCGGGGTGCTGAAGAACGATGCCACGCTGCAGAACTTCACCCGCGGGAGCGCGGAAAAGCTGTCGCACGTGTCGATCATGCAGGGCAAGAACATGGTGCCGGTGAATGAGCTGCATGCCGGCGACCTGGGAGCGGTGGCCAAGCTGCGCGACACGCTGACCGGCGACACGCTGGGCGACAAGGCGTCGCCCATCCAGTATCCGCCGGTCAAGCTGCCGGAGCCGGCGATCACCTTCGCCATCGAGCCGAAAACCCGTGCCGACGAAGACAAGCTGGCGAACGGCATCGCCAAGCTGCGCGAGGAAGACGCCATGCTGCGCTTCTTCCGCGACGAGCAGACCAAGGAGTTCCTGATCGCGGGCACCGGCCAGCAGCACATCGAGGTAACGGTGTCGAAGCTGAAGAAGCGCTTTCACACCGAGGTGAACCTGAAGGCGCCCAAGGTGCCGTATCGCGAGACCATCCGCGGGCGGGCCGACGTGCAGGGACGCCACAAGAAGCAGACCGGCGGGCACGGCCAGTTCGGCGATTGCCGCATCAAGATGGAGCCCCTGCCGCGGGGCGCGAACTTCGAGTTCGTGAACGAGATCTTCGGCGGCGCCATTCCGAAGAACTACATCCCGGCGGTGGAGAAGGGGATCGTGGATGCAGCGCAGCGCGGGTATCTGGCCGGCTACCCGGTGGTGGACTTCAGGGTGATCCTGTACGACGGCTCGTACCACGACGTGGATTCGAACGAGTTGTCGTTCAAGATGGCGGGACGCATCGCCTTCAAGAAAGCGATGGAGCAGGCCAAGCCGACGCTGCTGGAGCCGATCATGAAGGTGGAAATCGAAGTTCCGGACGAGTTCGCCGGAGCCATCATGGGGGACCTGAACGGACGGCGCGGACGCATCCAGGGGATGGAGAACAGGGGCGGCAAGACGATCATCAAGTCCGAGGTGCCGATGGCCGAAATGCTCACCTACGGCGTGGACCTGACCTCGATGACCCAGGGGCGCGGCTCGTTCAACATGGAGATGAACCACTACGACATCGTGCCGGCGCAGCAGCAGGAGAAGATCATCGAGAACTACAAGAAGTCGCGCGGCGAGGAAACGGCCGAGGAAGAGTAGGTTCGCGCAGTTTCCAGTTTTCCGGTGGGCGGCCTGAAGGGCCGCCCTTTTTGCTGGATTGCGGTTACAATGCCGCCGTCTGTTTCGAGATCGGAAAGAAAACTCCGCCCTGTGGTTCCCGAGCCGGGAACGACAAGGGTGGGGCAAACCGGCGCGGAGTGGCGATGGCGCGCTTTGAACAGTACGAAATTTGGGAATTCAACCACGGGCGCTGGGAGATGGCGGCGTCGTTCCCGGATTTTGAGCTGGCGAAAGAGCTGGTGCGGCAGCGCCACGGCCGCGTGCGCCTGCTGCGCGTGGTGTACGACGACGCCAAGCGGATCAATGAGGAAGTGCTGAGCGAGATCGGGACCACGCGGGAGAAGCCGTAGCCCGCGCGTAATGCAAGAGCCACCCGCGTTTCCCGAAACGAAACCCCATTTTTCGCGCAGAAGCTTGCCGGCTGCCTGAAACGGCGGGTTTGCAGCCATAATTGCATCCGAAAAATTTTCCGCTCAATTTCCGGCGGAACTGTTTGTGACGGAGGTGGCGGCATGAAGCGAGTGGCCTTATTGTGCGCCATGGGAGTGCTGCTGGCGGCGGTGCCGGCGTCGGCGGAACACGCAGTGTTCAGCAACGTGAAAATCCGCGCCGCCCGCAGCGCGCAGGATCGGCGGTTGATCGACAAGGTGGCGACGCTCACCTTGGACGACGCAACGCGCAAATTGACGGTTGTCCAGGAAGGCGGAAGCGACCGCAACCTGAACGTCGGCTACGACGATGTGCAGAAGGTCATCTTCGATGTGACTACGCACATGCGGGGCGGCGCTCTCAGCCAGATGGTGGGAGGGCTTGCGGGGGCGGCGATTGCCAGCAAACATGTGAATGATTACTGGTGCTACCTGGAGTACAAGAAGCCCGACGGGAGCACCGCGCCGTACCTGATTGAAGTGAAGAAGGAGTCGTCCGAGCAGGTGATCGCCAAGATGAAGGCGACGTTCGGAGACAAGGTGACGGTGGCCGAGTTCCCCGAGCAGGCTGAAGAGGTGGACAAGAGCCAGTTGAAGGCGCTGCAAACGAAGCACGAACAGAAGCCCAATCACGAACAGCATCCCCTGCCCGAGCTAAAAGCGGACAAGGCGCTGGTGGTGGTGGTCTGCCCGCCGCTGGCCGCGCGCTATGAGGGCAAGGGCAACCAGTTCAAACTGCACGCCAACGATGAAGTGATCGCCGTCAACAAGATGGGGACCTACGCCTTCGCTTATCTCGACCCGGGGAAATACAAGCTGGTGTCGCAGTCGGAAAACGCCAGCGGGTTCGACATCACGCTGGAGGCAGGCAAGGGCTATTACTTCCTGCAGAACGTGTTTATGGGGGCGTGGAAGGCGAAGACCGGGCTGACGCGCAACACCAAGGGACTGGTGATGTATGAGGTGAACGGCGCGTGGTACTCGGACTGGAAGGCGAAGTGAAGGAATGACCGGCAACCGCCTCGCGCGATCAGCCAATCGTCTGATTGCCTCGGGTTGAATTTCGGCTTACTATCGCGGCACGGTGGCTACGTCCAGTCAAAACCCAGAGCGCATCGTCTCGGCGGCGCCGGTGGACGACGATGCGTCGTTCGAGCTGAAGCTTCGCCCGCGGCGGCTGCCGGAATTTATTGGGCAGGCGAAGGTCAAGGAAAACCTGTCGGTAGCCATCGAGGCGGCGCGCTCGCGCGGCGAGGCGCTCGATCATGTCCTGCTCTACGGCCCGCCCGGGCTGGGAAAAACCACGCTGGCCAGCATCATCGCCAATGAACTGGGAGTGCAGTTCCAGCAGACCTCGGGGCCGGCGCTGCAGATCAAGGGCGACCTGACGGCCATCCTGACCAACGTGCGCGAAAAGCAGGTGCTGTTCATCGACGAGGTGCACCGGCTGCAACCGGCGCTGGAGGAGCTGCTCTACTCGGCGCTGGAAGATTACAAGCTGGACATCATCATCGGGCAGGGACCGTCGGCGCGCACCCACACCATCGACGTACAGCCGTTTACCTTTGTGGGCGCCACCACCAGGGCGGGGCTGCTCTCGTCGCCGCTGCGCTCGCGCTTCGGGATCGTGCTGCGGCTGGAGTTCTACAACCACGAAGATCTGCGGGTGATCGTGAAGCGGTCGGCGGAGATTCTGGGAGTGGCGATCGACGAGCCGGGCGCGCTGGAGATTGCCTCGCGGGCGCGAGGGACGCCGCGCATCGCCAACCGGCTGCTGCGGCGCGTGCGCGACTACGCCCAGGTGCGCGGCGGCGGACACATTGACCGCGTCACCGCGGAGGCGGCGCTGCGCATGCTGGAAGTGGACCAGCACGGTTTTGACGAGATCGACCGCAAGCTGCTGCTGACCATCATCAACAAGTACCAGGGCGGACCGGTGGGGGTGAATACGCTGGCGGCGGCGCTGGCGGAAGAGCCGGACGCGATCGAGGAAATCTACGAGCCCTTCCTCATCCAGATCGGGTTCCTGAACCGCACGCCGCGCGGACGGACGGTGACGCAGCTCGCCTACGAGCATTTCGGGATCAAGCCGGGTGAGCGGCAGAACACGCTGTTCTAGGCGCCGGTTGCCAGGCTGTGGGTTCAGGCTGGAGGGGCGGCAATATTCATTGGCATAGAATAGTGTCTATGAAGCAGACCCATCAGCTCACGGCGATCATCGAGCGGGAAGGCGAGGGCTATGTCGCGCTCTGTCCCGAACTCGACATAGCCAGCCAGGGAACCACGGTCGAAGAGGCGCGTCAAAACGTGAAAGAAGCGGTGGAGTTATTTTTGGAAACAGCGGATCCCGCCGAGGTACAGTCCCGCTTGCACTCCGAAGTCTTTGTCACTCGGTTCGAGGTAGCGAGTGACTAAACTGCGCGTGCTCTCGGGCCGCGAGGTTTGCCGCATCCTGAACGAAAACGGGTTCTTCGAAGTTCGCCGCAAGGGCAGCCACATCGTCATGCAAAAACGCGTTGCAGGGACAACGGTAACTGTTCCAGTACCCGACCACACGGAAGTACGGGTGGGCACATTGCTGTCGATCATTCGGCAATCACGTCTACCGCGCGAACTTTTCGAAACAAAGTAATCCGAGACATTGCGATGGCAACCACCGCGACCGCCCGTGAACCCGGTTTGAGCACGCCGCGGCTGGGCTGGGCGTGGCTTGCCCTCGCAGGCGCGCTGGCGCTGCACGTTCTGGACGAGGCGCTGACCGGATTTCTGAACGTGTGGAATCCCACGGCGGCCGCCCTGCATGCCCGCTGGCCCTGGGTTCGGCTGCCCATGTTTCCCTTCGGCGGGTGGCTGAGCGGACTGATCATCCTGGTGGTTCTTCTCTTTGTCCTTGCTCCGGTGTTTTTCCGCGGCGGCGGCATGCTGCGCCCGCCGGCGTCGCATTTGCCATGCTGATGGTGGGAAATGGTGTGGGACACATCGCGGGGACCATCGTGGGGCACACGGTTCCGGGGGTCACGTTCGCGCGCCCTGCGCCGGGGTTCTATTCCTCGCCGTTGCTGATCGCGGCGGCGGTGTGGGTGATGGTGGAGTTGAGGCGCAGCCGGAATCCGCGCAATTGAAGAATTCTCCGATTGAAGAATTCGAGCCGGCCTGGGTCAGCCCACCGTAATCCGCCCCTTAATCCGTCGATTCTTAAATCCTGCATTGGCGAATCCCGGTGCGCCGCCACCTTTGGGCTGTGCATTACAATGGCCGTTCCCATGTCCACTCTGGTTCGCGCTTACGCCAAGATCAACCTCGGTCTGTACATCGGGCCGCGGCGCGCGGACGGTTTCCACGAGCTGCGCACGGTCTATCAGACAGTAGACGTGTTCGACAGCGTGCGGGTGAGCGTGGGCGCCGGAACCGGGGTCGAGATCCGCTGCAAGAACCCGGCGGTTCCCGCGGATGAAAGCAACACCTGCTGGCGGATGGCGGAGCGGGTGATGCGCTCGCTGAAGCGGCGTGGCCGGGTGACCATCCAGATCGAGAAGAATCTTCCCGTGCAGGGCGGGCTGGGGGCCGGCTCTTCGAACGCGGTGGCCACCATGCTGGCGCTGGAGCGCGAGCTGGGCGCGCCGCTTTCGCCGGAAGACAAGTACGCGCTTTCGGCGGAGGTGGGCAGCGACGTGCCGCTTTTCCTGGTGGGCGGCACCATCCTGGGGATCGGACATGGGGAACAGGTGCTGCCGCTGCCCGACCTGTCGCCGTTGCCGCTGGTGATTGCAATTCCGAACATCGGCGTTTCCACTCCCAAGGCCTTTGCCGATTGGGACGCGCTGATGGCCTCGGAGCAGGCGGCGTTGACGCCTCCTGGGCCTGCCAGTAGAATAGATGTGTTTGGCCGGGCCATGTTCGCTTGGCTGGCTGGTTCCCTATCCGGTGTTCCTGTCAGCGACAGGGACCGCGGCGAGAATGTCACACCGCTTCTCGACCTCGTCCGTGCCGGGATCGAAAACGACTTCGAACGGGTCGTCTTTCCTCAGTATCCCGAACTGCGCGAGGTGAAACGTTTGCTGGAACGCGAGGGAGCGAAGTATGCCTCGCTCTCCGGCTCCGGCTCCGCCCTTTTCGGGTTTTTCGAAACCCCGGAAGCGGCGCGGCAGGCGGCGGCCAAACTGGAGCAGGCAGGCGTCCCGGCGCTGGGGACAAGAACGCTCCCACGCGCGGAATACTGGCGGGGAACATGGGGATTTCAGATTTAAGATTTCAGATTTAAGATTTCAGATCCAAGTTTGAAACCGGCGCCACGCTGGACACAATCTTAAATCGTCAATCTTAAATCGTAAGTGCAGTTGTACTGGGCGGTCGACTAATGGTAGGTCAAGTGCCTTTGGAGCACTTTGTCCAGGTTCGAATCCTGGCCGCCCAGCCAGAAAAACAGTTTCGAGTTTCAGTCAGTTTCAGCAGGTGCGAAAGACGCGGGCTCAGGCGAAGCAAGCTAATTGCTAACAGCTAATTGCTAATAGCTATCATGCAGTCGGGACCAAAACTCGGGCAGGCAGTGGAATCCACTAGGCTGCAAACGGCAGCAGCGAGCAACGCTATGGCGACGACGGTGGCGACGACGGAGGAAAAGAAGGACGCGGGCACGCAGCCGAAGGAGCGCAAGCCGATGCGCGGCCGCACCGATGACCAGCTGAAGATCTTCTGCGGCACCGCCAACCTGGCGCTGGCCGACGAGGTCTGCGCCTTTCTCGGCATCCAGCGCGGGCAGAGCAATATCACGCGCTTCCAGGACGGCGAGAAATACGTGCAGATCCTGGAAAACGTGCGCGGCGCGGACGTTTTCGTGCTGCAGCCCACCTGCCATCCGGTGGACGAGCACATCATGGAGCTGTTGCTGATGATTGACGCGCTGAAGCGCGCTTCGGCGCGGCGCATCACGCCGGTGATTCCGTACTTCGGCTATGCGCGCCAGGACCGCAAGGACAAGCCGCGCTCGCCCATCAGCTCCAAGCTGGTGGCCGACCTGCTGACCACGGCGGGCGCCGACCGGGCGCTGATCGTCGATCTGCACGCGCCGCAGTTGCAGGGTTTTTTCAACATCCCGGTCGATCACCTGTTCGCGTCGCCGGTGCTGGTGGATTACTTCCGCAAGCTGGGTCTGCCCGATCTGACGGTGGTTTCGCCGGATGCCGGCGGCGTGGAACGCGCCCGGTTTTTCGCCAAGAAGATGGATTCGGCGCTGGCCATCGTGGACAAGCGGCGTGTGGAAATGGACGTGACCGAAGTGATGCACGTGATCGGCGACGTCAAGGGCCGCAACTGCCTGATTCTCGACGACATCATCGATACCGCGGGGACCCTGGTGAAGACGGCGAACGCGCTCATGGAAAGCGGCGCGGCCAGCGTATTTGCCTGCGCCACGCACCCGGTGCTTTCGGGCCCGGCCATCGAGCGGCTTGCCAATTCGCCGATCGAGCAGGTGGTGGTGACCAACACCATCCCGCTGTCGGAGACGGGACGCAACCAGCCCAAGATCAAGGTGCTGTCGATTGCCGGGCTGATCGCGCGCGCGATCGAGTCGATTCACGAGGAGACCTCGGTCAGCAAGTTGTTTGTGTGAGGCGAAGAATTCCGGTTTCATGGCGCAGCAAAGCTTGCGGGTTTGATTTTGCGCGGCGCGCAACTGGGCGCGGGCGCTAGAAGGAACTTGAAGATATGGCACGTAACAGCAAACGAAACCAGCGTGGTGGAAGCGCAGCCGCGCGAGGCCAAGGGCAAGAACGAGGCGCGGCGGATGCGCAAGAGCGGCCATGTCCCGGCGGTGGTCTATGGCGCCGGCAAAGCCGCCGGCGGCGGTGAGCGTGGATCCCAAGCAGATCGCGCGCATCCTGCACTCCGCCTCCGGTCACAACACCATTTTCGATCTCCAGCTCGACGGCGAGCACACCAAGGCGATGATCGTGGACTGGCAGACCGAACCCATCAAGGGCGCGCTGCTGCACCTGGACCTGAAGCGCATCGCCATGGACCAGGCGCTTGAGGGTCAAGGTTCCCATCGTGCTCAAGGGCGAAGCCTGCCGGGGTGAAGCAGCAGGGCGGCATTCTGGAACAGGTGCTGCGCGAAGTCGAACTCGAATGCCTGCCGGGCGACATTCCCGGCCACATCGAGGTCGACGTCAGCGACCTGGCTTTCGGCCAGGTGCTGCGCGTCTCCGATCTGCCGCATGGCAGGAGCAGGTCTGCATTCCTGACGGACGAAGACCAGGTGGTGGCGCACGTGATCGCGGTGAAGGAAGTAGTGAGCGCGCCACGCCGGAGACGCGGTGGCCGAGGCGGCACGCCGCGCCGGCCGAGCCCGAGGTCATCAAGAAGGGCAAGCAGGAGGCCGAGGAAGGCGCCGAGGCGGCCGCGCCGAGAAGGCCGAGAAGCCGGAGAAAGCCGAGAAGAAGGAGAAGAAATAGGTTTCCCGTTTTCCGTTTCAGCTTCAGCCGGTACGCCTTCTGAAACTGAAACTGAAACTGAAACTGATTCACGGCATGAAGCTGGTCGTCGGGCTCGGCAATCCGGGTATCGAGTACCAGTTCACGCCGCACAATCTTGGCTTTCTGGCGGTGGACCGGCTGGCCGAGCAGTGCGAGGGCGGAGGTGGACAACCGGCGCAGCCAGGCGTTGACCGGCAAGACGCGGATCGGTCGGAAGACGTCTGCTGGCCAAGCCGGAGACGTTCATGAACCTGAGCGGCCTGGCGGTGCGGGAACTGGTCGAGGAAGTTGGAAATCGATCCCAGCGCCGATCTGATTGTGATTTACGACGAACTGGATTTGCCCTTGGGCACCATGCGAATCCGGGAGCGGGGCGGGACGGCCGGGCACAACGGTCTGGAATCGATCGTGGGCGCGCTGGGAACGCAGGAGTTCCTGCGGATCCGGCTGGGGATCGCGCCGGATTATCGCGGTTCGCGACGGCGCGCAGTACGTGCTGTCGCAGTTGAAGAAGTCGCAATACGAGATGGTGGACCAGGATCTGGATACGGCCGCCGAAGCGGTGAAGGTGATCTTCACCGAAGGTCGCGCGGCCGCGATGAACCGCTTCAACCGCAGCCGGGGGCGGAGAAGACGGCTCAGAGCCCGAGTTGCGAGTTGCCATAACGAACGGTTCTGCTGACAGCCGAAGGCTGCTGCTGACGAGTTTCGCGGAGAAGACGAATGCAACGTACTTACGAACTGATGTTTATCGTTCGGCCCGACATGACCGAAGAAGACCTGGACAAGCTGATTTCCACCCTGGAGACTCAGATCAGCACCGCCGGCGGCACGGTGAAGAACATCGAACGCATGGGCAAGCGCCGGCTGGCCTATCTGGTCCGCAACTTCCACGACGGACTTTACGTGCTGTTCACGATGGAAGGCCCGGAGCCGATGGTGCGCGAACTGGAGCGCCGCCTGCGCGTTACCGAGCCGGTGATCAAGTTCATCACCGTGCGCGTCGACGAGGAGCAGAAGCGGCTCGACAAGGTCGAAGGCGCATTCGCGAAGCGCGCCGTCAAGGCACGAACCCGCGCCGGCGCCGGAAGCCGCCGAGGCTGGCAGCGAACCAGCGCCGGCCACGGCGTAAGTTTCCAGTTGCACGGCTTCGCGGTTTCCACGAAGTGCGGTGGCCGCGAGCTCGGCAAGAGCCGTTCTGGAACGTGGAAACTGGCAACTTGAAACTGTTTGAAGAGAGAATCATGGCTGACGAAACCACCCGTACCCGGCTCCCGCAGGAGCCGAAGGCGGAGAGCAACGGCCGCGCCGGCAACCGCGGCGCCGGCGGCGACCTCCGCACCGGCGGGACATCTGCCCGTCGCCGCGGCCCGCGCGTCCGCCGCGCCCGGCGGACGCGAAGGCGGCCGCAAGTATTTCCGCCGCAAGAAGGTGTGCAAGTTCTGCGTCGAGAAGATCGACGCCATCAACTACAAGGACGTGCGGCTGCTCTCTCAGTTCGTGGCCGAAAGCGGCAAGATCGTGCCGCGGCGCCTGACCGGCGTGTGCACGCCGCACCAGCGGCGGCTTTCCACGGCCATCAAGCAGGCACGCAACATCGCCCTGCTGCCGTTCGCGGGCAGAGCATAGCGGTCAGCTGGCGAGTGGCCAGTGGCCAGCCGGGTGTTCCGATGGATCAAGTCGTGATCGCACCGATCGCCCGAAGATCGGGAGTGATTGAAATGGAAGTCATTCTGAAAGAAGATGTGCCCAAGCTGGGCTCGCGCGGCGACGTGGTGAAGGTCGCCGACGGCTATGGGCGCAACTACCTGCTGCCCAAGAAGCTCGCCATCGAGGCGACGCGGGCAACAAGGCGGTGATCGAGCAGATGAAGGCCGCCGCCGTGCGCCGCATGCGCGAAGACAAGGCCGAAGCCGAAGCGCTCGGCGAGGCAATTGGCGGGCGTGATCATCACCTTTCAGCGCCGCGCCGGCGAGCACGATCAACTGTTCGGTTCGGTCACCTCCAGCGACATTGCGGCCGAACTGGAGAAGCAAGGGCTTCAACATCGACCGCCGCAAGATCCATCTCGACGAGCCCATCAAGACCCTGGGCGAGTTCAAGGTGCCGATTCGCCTGTTCAAGGATGTCACCGCGCATGTCGCCGTGCAGGTGCAGAAGCAGGCGGAGCCGGCAGAATAGTCTCGGTTTCCGTTTTCAGTTCAGCGGCGCAGGGTTACGGCCCTGCGCCTTCTTTTTGGGTCGCCGCTCACGGTTTAACCCCTGGCACGTCCAAATCCTTGGTAAGCAAAAGTAAGCAAGACGAGAATTTGGCTCCCGATGTACACCCCAGCGGGCTGATGAGCCATGGGGGTGGCGGAGAATCCCGAGGTTGGCGTGCCTGGTGCAGAGCGGAGCAGACGTGGAGCGGAATCCATGCCGGCCGAGGCGGCGGCAGTCCCATTTGCGGGCGGTAAGATGAATCGCATGGAGCAGGCTGGCAACCGCGCCTGGTCCAGCCGGGGGGACGTGGTGGCAGGGGGCGTGCGGCGCGTGGACGATACGGTCCTGATCCGCGAGGCGCAGGCGGGGAACCGCGCCGCCTTCGAGGAACTGGTCCGCAACTACGACCAGTCCGTGCTTCGCCTGGCCCTGCACTTGACCGGCTCCGAATCCGACGCCCAGGACATTTACCAGGAAGCCTTTCTCAAGGCGTATCGCTAGGTGGGCAAGTTCCGCTTCGAGTGCTCTTTCTACACCTGGCTCTACCGCATCGTGACCAATCTCTGCCTCGACCACCTGCGGCGCAAGCAGGTGCGCAAGGAAGACGCTCCCGTCACCACCGACGCCGACGGCGCGGAGTACAGCTGCTGGACCAGGTGGCGGACGAGCGGGCGCACAGCAATCCGGAGCACGACCTGATGCGCCGCGAATTGGGAGCGCGCATCAACGCCGCCCTGGGCGGGCTTTCGGGACGGGAGCGGGTGGTCTTCGAATTGAAGCATTACCAGGGACTGAAGCTGCGCACCATCGGTGAAATGCTGAACACCACCGAGGACACGGCCAAGAACACGCTGTTTCGGGCCACGCAGAAGCTGCGCGCCGCCCTGGCGGAAATGAGATGACCTTATGAACTGCGAATGGGTCAAGGCGAACATCACGCTCTACGTTTACGACGAGCTGGCCGACGACAGCCGCTACGAACTCGAGCAGCACGTGGCGCGCTGCGGGACCTGCGCCCGGGAACTGGAAGCGCTACGCGCCTTCCGTACCACCCTGTCGGCGGCGCCGCGCCCGGAGCCGTCGCCCAATCTGCTGGCCGCCTCGCGCATGCGCTTGCAGGAGGCGCTGGAGACAGCCGAGCAGCATCGCGGATGGCGGCTGCTGGATCCGGTCGCGTGGCTGCGCCAGATGAAGTTCTCGCCCGCGTTGGCATCCGCCTTGCTGATCGTCGGCTTCGCCGCCGGTATCGCCACCGCCTGGCGAATTGTGCCCCGCGGAGGCCCCGCCCCGCTGGCGGCCACCGGATCCTCCGCTCCCATGGAGGCATCCATCGCCGGCATCCGGCAGATCACGCAGGTGCCGGGCAGCGACCAGGTCGAGATCAAGTACGACACCACGGTGCCGCAGAGGGCCGAGGGCTCGCTCAACGACCGGCGCATCCAGCAGTTGCTGTTGTTCGCCGCGCGCAGCAATTACAACCCCGGTGTGCGCCAGAACTCGGTCGACCTGCTGTCGCAGAAGCCGGATGAAATCCGTATCCGGCAGTCCCTGGAGGGCTCGCTGCTTTTCGACAGCAACCCGGGCGTCCGCCTGAAGGCGCTGGAGTCGCTGGGCCCGTACGTGAGGGAAGACACCGGGGTGCGCAACGCCGTCCTGCAGGCCTTGCAGAACGACACCAACCCCGGGGTGCGCGCCGAGGCCATTCACTTCCTGTATCCAGTGCGCGCCGACAGCAGCGTGCGCATGGTCCTGCGCAAGCTGGCGGCCGAGCGATCGCAGCGATTTCATCCGCGTGCAGGCCGGCCGCGTGCTGGCCTCGGTTCCGGAGATTGATTAATCGCAAGGGAGATCGGAGAGCAAAGTGAAACGCACTTATCAATGGGCTCTGCTGGCGGCCATGGTCGCCTTCGCCACCCTGCCGGGGTTCGCGCAGAGCAGCAAGGTGTTCCGCGACGGCAACGCCTGGGTGGAGGAGATTACCGGGACCATCAGCGCCCCGGCGTCGCTGCGGGTTGATACCGACATGGGCGCCATCCACGTCCAGGGAGGCGCGCGCAAGGACGTTAGCTACGTGGTGCGCAAGCGCGTCTACAGCAGCTCGGAAGAATCCGCGCGGCGCCTGCTGACGGGCTTTATGGTGACCGCGGCACGGCACGGCGATGCGGCTGTTCTGGAGGGCACCACCGAGCGGCGCGTGGGCCGCCTGACAGTCGATTTCCAGATCCAGGCGCCGCGCACTCTGCAGGCGGTTCGCACCAATACCGAGGGCGGCAACATCAGTCTGGCCAACCTCGGTGGCCGCGCCAGTGCGCAGTCCGGCGGCGGCAGCATTTCCCTGCAGGGTATCGCCGGGGAGATTGCCGCCGACACCGGCGGCGGCAGCATCGAGGTGGCTGATTCCTCCAACCTGGTGAACCTCCGCACCGGCGGCGGCGCCATCAAGATCACCGGAGCCAAGGGGAAGGTGAACGCCAGGACCGGCGGCGGCAACATCACCGTGGGCGGCGCCTCGGAGGCGGTATCGGTGGCCAGCGGCGGGGGCAGCGTACGGGTGGAGCAATGCGGCGCCGAGCTGCACGTATCCACCGGCGGCGGCAACATCAACGTGGGCGACGTGAATGGGCGCGCCCGGCTGGAGACCGGCGGCGGCAACATTCGCCTGGCTTCGGCCCGCGGCCCGGTGGTGGCCAGCACCGGCGGCGGCAACATCGAGCTCTACAAGCTGATGCAGGGCGCCAGGGCGGAAACCGGCGCCGGCCCCATCACCGCCGAATTCCTGGGCATGACCAGCGATTCCTCGCTGCAGACTTCGGTGGGCGACGTGATCGTCTACATCAGCCCGCAGGCCAGGATGACGGTGCGGGCGGAGCTCGCTATGGCCAACGGCCACCACATCAGCTCCGATTTTCCGGAGCTGAAGATCACCGGCGATAGCGGCGGCTATGGCCCTCAGAATTACCACGCGGAAGGTTCGTTGAATGGCGGCGGCCCGGTGCTTTCGGTTCGCACCATGTCCGGGAACATCGAGTTCCGCCGCGCAAAATAGAGGGGCTATCTGACCTGTTGAAATCCCGCTCCGTGGGCACTCCGGTCGCCTGCTCCCCGAAGCGACCTACCGTAGCCCCGCAGGGCCGAATGCTGGTAGGGCAGGGCGGCAGCCCTGGGGAAAGGCCCGTAGGGCCGAGCGCTGGTAGCCCAGGGCGGCAGCCCTGGGAAAAGGCCCGTAGGGCCGAACGCTGGTAGCCCAGGGCGGCAGCCCTGGGAAAAGGCGGGAACGAAAAAGGAGAGTCCCGGAGGGACGAAGCGAGAGTCATTCCACCACCATCGACAGGGCGCAAGGGACAGAGGAGAGCGATGAACAGGATTATGCAGTTCGCAGTGGTGGGCATCGCCGTGGGCGCGATGGCCGCAGCCCAGGGCCCGGTACCGCCAGCCCCGCCGGCGCCCCACGTTGCCCCGGTGCCTCCGCAGACGCACATGGCGCCGCATCCGCCGACACCGCCGACGCCTCCGGAGATGGCGCCGATACCGCCGGAGACGCCCAGAGGGCGGTCTTATCTCGGCATCGACATGCGCAACCTCACCCCGGAGCGCGCGGCGGCCCTCAAGCTGAAGGATGCTCGCGGCGTCGAAGTCACCATGGTCGATCAGGACGCTCCCGCCGGCAAGGCGGGCCTGAGGGAGCACGACGTCATTCTGTCGTTCAACGGCCACAACATTCAAAGCGGCCAGGAGCTGCGGAGGATGATCCGCCAGACCCCTCCCGGAAACACAGTCTCGCTCGCCATCAGCCGCGACGGCCGGCCGATGACCATCAAGGTCCGACTGGCGGACCGCAACACAAGTGTTCGCCATGGAGCATCGCCAGATCGTCATTCCCGACATCCAGATGCCGCCGATCGAGATCCCCATCATCACCACCTACTCGCGCCGGCAGGGCATCGTCGCCGAAAACCTGACGCAGCAGTTGGGCGAGGTCTTTGGGGTCAAGGATGGCGACGGCGTGCTCATCCGCTCGGTCGAGAAGGGCAGCGCCGCGGACCAAGCGGGCCTGCGCGCCGGCGATGTGATTGTGCGCGTCGGCGGCAGCAAGGTGGCCGATCTCTCCGATTGGAACCAGGCGCTGGGCGAGCAGAAGCCCGGCGCCGTACGGATTGGGATTGTCCGCGACAAGCGCCCGCAGACCCTTTCCATGACCCTGCCGGAGCGCACCCGCCAGGAATCGTTCGCCTGGCCGGGCTCCGAGGAATTCAAGAACGAGATGATGGAGCTGCGCCGCCTGCGGCCGCAGATTGAGCGCTCCATGCGCGAAACCCAGGAGAAGATCCGGCGCGAGCTGGAACGTAGCCGTCGCGAATGGCAACGCGACTGGCAACGGCAGCAGCGCGAATTGGAACGCGAGCAGCGCGAACAGCAGAAGGAACCGGAGAAGCCGCTTTAAACAGTGGCCATGTGGTCAGCCAACCAACGTAGAGGCCGGAACCTGTTTCGGCGCGAGCTTGGGCCGCGAGAGATCGCGGCCCTTATTCGTTGCCATGTCTGTCCCGGCTAGCGCAGGAACATCTTGCGACGCAGTACCGTTCCGCCCAGGCCGGCAAGGACGAGCAGTAGCGTAGCTGGTTCCGGCACCGCGGCGGCTATGATTTGGCCGTCGACGGCGACGTTCTGGATCAGAATGGTGACCTTGTTGCTCGCAATTCCGAAGGTGTCGGCGGTGAAGGCGAGCGCTCCCACCTGCCCATTAAGAGCAGAGGTGTCTGATCGTGCCGGTCAGCAGGCCGGTCGGCGCCCCGCTGTAAGCGTTGAAATCAGGGAACGGAGGAATCAGCGCTTTCCCGTTCACATTCAAGTTGGCGCTGCCCGAGGCCCAGGTCACGTCCAGGAACTGGTACTCAAAAGTAACGGTGCTGCCAAAGGTGACGCCGGTAATATTGTAAACGGTCTTCCCGGGCGACACCGACCCGTCGGCCGAAAGGATGATGGGGTCGGCCCATGCAGCCGCGCCGAGCAGCAGCAACAGCAATGCTAGGACTGCGCACTTCTTCATAACTTCCCCCGCGAGCGTGGCTCGCTTGCCTGCGAACCCATGCAGGTCTGCCAACCCCTGCAACGAAAGTAATTGCGCTGGAGATCATACCTAAGCTGCCGGCGACGAGAAATTCTGCCTATGGCCTAACCGCAAAGGTTAGAAGACATGCAGCTCTGTTGACATCCTCGAAGCAATGCCTTTGTTGCACCGAAAGCGGCCGAACCCGAGCCCCGCAGGGGCGAACGCTGGCCGGGTCCCCGGCACGCGCCCGTTTTCGCGTGGCGGGGTGGTCGGTAGCCCAGGGCGGCAGCCCTGGGAAAAGTCAACCGAAAGATGAGAGTCCCGGAGGGACGAAGCGACAGGATGTCAACAGAGCCAAGACATGCTTTCGGAATCCGCTGGCAGGTTTCACGCGGTGGTCGGCAGCCGGGATCCGGCCAGTTGTACGCGATTGCGTCCCGCTTGTTTGGCCTGGTAGAGCGCGTCGTCGGCGGCCTTCACCAGTTCGTCGCGGCTCCTGCCGTTGGCGGGATAACTGCAAACGCCGGCGGTGATGGTGACCGGCCGCGGCACCCCGGGGAACGACCAGCCTTCGATTACCTTACGCAGCTTCTCGGCCACCGCTTGCGCGTGCTCGCCTGAAGTCTGCGGCGCCAGGATGACGAACTCTTCTCCGCCGTAGCGGCAGGCGGCGTCGAACTTGCGCAAATTCTGCGTAAAGATCGTCGATATCTGGCGCAGCGTCTCGTCGCCCAGCAGGTGTCCGAACTCGTCGTTCAATTTCTTGAAATTATCGATATCTATCATGATCAGCGCCAGCTCGTTGTCGTAGCGCTGGGCCCGCTCGATCTCTTCCGCGATTTTCGACTCGAAATGGCGGCGGTTGAAGATGCCGGTCAGCCCGTCGATGTAGGCCATTTGCCGAACCCGCTCGAAGTAGCGCGCATTCTGGATGGCGGCGGCGCAGATATCGGCCACTGACTCCAGCGGCTGCGCGTCGGCCAAGTTGAAGGCCTTGGGGCGGGTGCTTTCCAGCGCCAGCACCCCGATCGTTTCTCCCAGCGAGATCAGCGGCAGGCATAGCTCGGAGCGTGTTTCTTCGTATCCCGGAAGGTACCCCTCCACCAGCCGGACGTCATCTTCGCGCACCGGTTTCCCCGTGGTGATGGCGCGTGCGCCCAGGCTGGTCCCGCGCGGCAGCTCACCCCCGATGGCGAAGCGCGGGGTCAGTTTGCCCGCATGCGCGCGCAGCACCAGGGCCCCGTCTTCCTGCAGCAGCATGGCCACCTGGTCCACGGCAAACGATTGCAGGATCACCTGGCAGGACCTGTGCAACAGCTCCTTGATGTCGAGCACCGCCGTGGTCTGGCGGGCGATGGCATTGATGGCCTCCAGTTGCGCCGCCTTGCGCCGCTCGTTGGAGTACAGCCGGGCATTCTGCAGTGCGATCGAGGCCTGGGTGGAAAACAGCATCAGCAGGTCTATGGTTTGGGTGTCGAAGAAATCTAACTCGTCGCTCTGGCAATCGAGCACCCCCACCACCTCGTCGCGCACGATGAGCGGAACCGCCAGCTCCGACTTGGTGCTGGGAATCGACACGATGTAGCGCCGGTCCTTGGCGATGTTGGGAGCGTAAATCGGGCGCTTCAATTTCGCCGCCGTTCCCACCAGCCCCTGCCCCAGCGGAATCTGCAGATTGAGCGCCTCCTCGTTCCAGCCGCAATGCGAGCGCACGCGCAGCGTCTGGCTTTCCGCATCCAGCAGCACCACCGCCACGTGATGAATGTGAAAGTAGTCGCGCAGGATGGAAAGGATCTGGTTAAGCACCTCGTCCAGGTCGAAGGTGGAAATCACCGCCTGGCTGGCATCGTAAAGGATGGCAATCTTCTGCATGCACTGGCGCCCGAATCTCGGGTGGATGCCGGTCGGGGGAGTGGGCTTAGTTTACCAGCGTTACTCGTGTCCCGCACCTGCCCTTTTCCTTCGTACCACCAACTCGATCACCCCAAAAATCACAAGGCATACCCAGAAGTCAATCACTAACCCGAGGTCCAGGCGGGCTATGCCGTGACGCCCCGCCGGCGGCAGCAGCGGCATGATAATCAGGAAGTAGATGGCGTTTCCTGCCACCACCGCAATCAGCGACTTAAGGAAATTGGAGAGCACTGAAGGTTTGGACACCGGCGGAGGCTTTCTGGATGCTAGCCCGCCGGTGTCCTATCCCGCAACTCGACGGAACAACTCGCGGGCTGATTAGATAACCGCCGGGTGGCCCACCCTACGCGGTTTTCGTAGGGTGGGGATTTGGGGCACCTACCCTTTCCGCCACAACTTTTCGGGTTGCCCCACGCTTGTCGTAGTTTGGAACGACAGGAGAGGATTTTCCTTCCCTACAAACTATCTCATTAATATCGCACGCTTGCAGGACCGTGGAAGCGCGGGCCTTCAGGCCCGCGAGTATGGCTTGCTTAAGATTGGGGCTTCAGCCCGTGCCAAACCATCAACATAGCCAGATGGCTTGCGTGAGAACGCCACGCGAGACCTTTTGTGATGGCATCTTGTTGATGCTCCCTTCGATGGATGTTCCATTCGATCGCTGATTGCGCATCTCTGCGCAGCGGTTCCAGTCGGCTTTCAGGCGGTTTGCACCGCGTGCATCCTGGTCAGGTTGTAAGCCAGGACCGCGAGCGTGAACTCTGCCGCCACGTTCTCCTTGCCGCGGGTGCGGAACTGCCGCATGCCGCGTTGTTCCTTGAGCACTCCGAACACCGGTTCCACCACCGCTTTGCGTCGGGCATAGGCCGCGCGGCCGGCCGCACTCCTCAGTTTTCGGCGCATGCGCCGATGGACGGCGGCGCCAGCTCGCCCCTTACATCGTTTCCCCAGGTTGAGCGCCCGCGCCAGATTCGAATCCGGAATCAAGCCCTCCACTTTCTGCTCTTCCAACTGTTTCAGGTTTTCCACCGAGAAGTACCCACTATCGGCCAGCACCTCCGTCGGCGGTGAGGCGCACTGCTTCTTCACCTCCTCCAGCATCGGCAGCAAAGAGGCGTTGTCGGTGGCGTTCTGCGTCACCCGCTGGCCCACGATCAGATGATCGTCGCTGACCGCGATCTCGCCCGTATAGCCCAGCTCGAAGCGCCCGCCCCGCTGCCGCAGAAAGCGCGCGTCTGGATCGGTGCGCGACAGCTTCTTCAGCCCGCTCTTGCGTAGCTTCTCCAGCCGACGCGGCATCTCTGCCAGCTTCTGCTCCGCCTGCTCCAGCGCTACCTTGAGTCCCGCCGGCTCGGTGTCGTCCCGGTCGCAGGCCTGCTGCCAGCGTCGTACCTGGCGCCGCAACTTCGCCCGCTCCTGGCGCAGTTTCTGCTCGCTGTCCACCCGCTCCCGGCAGGCATTCGCCTTGATCCGCGTCGAATCCATCGCCACCCGCCCCAGTTTGCCCAGTCCCACCCCCCGCGCCATCTCCAGCACCTGCGTGAAGGCGTCGTTCAGGGCCCGCCCGTGCCGCCGCCGAAACGCCGACAGCGCCCAGTTGTCCACCCGCGCCCCGCCCGCCAGATAACGCAGCGGCAAGTCTTCCCCCAGCCGTTGTTCCACTCGCCGCGCCGAGGTCATCCCCGTGACATACGCGTACAGCCACACACTCAACATCAGCTCCGGCGCGTACA
Organism: Terriglobia bacterium; assembly: GCA_963740615.1. Taxonomy (GTDB): domain Bacteria; phylum Acidobacteriota; class Terriglobia; order Terriglobales; family Acidobacteriaceae; genus JAIQGF01. The sequence continues at coordinate 171,545 of CAVUEZ010000007.1, read as the reverse complement.
ACTCCCCGCCTTCCTGGCTGTAGCACTGCTCGAACGCACTCAAGTCCAACCGCTGCACTACCGCCCGCACGAAGAAACACAGATGGTCCGCACCCAATTCGTCCTTCACGCTCGGGGGCAGCAAGTACGCTTGTTCCGGGTTGTAGGGCAAGAATCGTGACATGCTCCTTAGTCGCTCATTTGCCCTGAGGAAAACAAGTGGTTCTCACGCACCCTTTAGCCCCTGATTTCTATAATTGCAGATCTATGATGGAGTTTTTCCGCAGCCTCGCCAGGTTCGCGCGTACATTTGCGAGCGCAGCGAGCTAATGTGGAGCTTTTCTTAATCGCCAACGACCAACCCTGCTAATTGCTCCTCGCCAACTTCCGAGTAACCACCACCGATGACCATCGTGCCTTGACACCATTTACCAACTGCTTACAATGTAGGTAGCCGGATAGTCCGGCGTCACATTCAGGGCCGCAGGGAGGGCGACCACCTTGCGGCCCTATATCTTGTATGGAATTGTGGTTTCGCTCTTTGATAACACAATATCTTCGGTTTTCCAGAAAACTCGGACGCAAGCTGTTGATTCTTCGTCCGGCTCCCACGGTAACCGACGATATCCCACGGTATACCGTGCGTAACTTGCTGATTTTATTGGAGCAGTGGGGAGGGGGGTGGGTACCGTCTAAGGTTTATCAGAATGTAAGCCAAAGCGTTCTCGCCAACGCTGGCAGCGGATACCGCGCCGCTTCGGTACAGTAGAATCGCCGCTCCTATGGATGCACTTATCCTCACCTTCGAACAGGCCCGCCAACGGGTTGAAGAATCCGCCCGCCAGGTGCGTCGGCCGGATGCGGAAGCTTGTGAGTTGCTCCTGGCCGGTGGCCGCATCCTGGCGGAAACCGTGCGCGCCGACCGCGATTTCCCCCCCTTTGCCCGCGCCACCCGCGATGGCTACGCGGTGCGGGCGGCGGACATAGCCCAGGCGCCCGCCCGGCTGAAACTGGCTGGCGAGATTCGCGCCGGGGGCCCGCCGCAGTCGCCGGAGATCGGTCCGGGAGAAGCCGTCGAAATCATGACCGGCGCCCCCGTGCCCGCCAGCGCCGATGCGGTTGTCATGGTCGAATACACGTCGCGCACGGGAGAGGAAGTGGATATCGAACGACCGGCCGCGGCGGGGGAAAACATCGTGCCGGCCGGCGCCGAGGCCAGGCGCGGCGATCTGTTGCTCGCCTGCGGCATGCGCCTTACCCCGGCGGCGGTGGCCGTGGCCGCCTCCTGCGGACGGCGCACACTGCAGGTTTTCAAGCGCCCGCAGGTGGCCATTCTGTCCACCGGAGATGAACTGGTGGACATCGCCGCCGAGCCTGCTGCCAACCAGATCCGCAATTCCAACAGCTACTCGCTGGCGGCGCAGGTGCAGGCCGCCGGCGGCATCGCCGTCGTCTTGCCGATCACGCCCGACCGCAAAACGGAGCTGCGGCACCTCCTCCGGGAGGGCCTCAGGAGTGATCTGCTGCTGCTTTCCGGCGGGGTGAGTATGGGTAAGTACGACTTGGTGGAGCAGGTGCTCGCGGAACTGGGCGCCGAGTTCTTTTTCACCGGGGCGCAAATCCAGCCCGGTCGGCCGGTGGTGTTTGGGGGCGCGCCCATCCGGCCGGGGTCGCCGCCGACGTTCTTCTTCGGCCTGCCCGGGAATCCGGTCTCCACCATGGTTTGCTTCGAACTGTTTGCGCGCCCTATGGTGGACGCCCTGGCCGGCGCCATCCCGCGCAAGCTGGTGTTCACCCAAGCCCGGCTGAAGGCGGAAGTGCGCGTCAAGACCGGCCTGACGCGCTTTCTTCCCGCTCTGCTCAGCGGCGAATACGAGCGCGCCGAGGTGGAAGCGGTGAAGTGGCAAGGGTCGGGCGACATGGCGGCCACCGCCCGCGCCAACTGCTACCTGGTGGTGCCCCCCGACCGCGAGCGGCTGGCGGCCGGCGACATGGTTTCCATCCTGCGAATCTAGCAGCCGGCCAGGAATGTTTCCCGAATGGCCCAGAACGACACTTGCACAGGTGGATTCGTGGCTTTCGCCTCTCCGCCACACGGGTTACGATGCTGCTGTGGATGAAAAAAAGCTGTTCTGGCTCATCTTCATCATCTTGAGCCTGATTGCCGATTTCGCGCTGCCGCTGATCTGGGGGCTGATCGCCACCCTGCCAATTCTGTTTTTCAGTTGGTGGCTGGCGTATCGGAGCGGCTGGATCTAAGCCGTTGCGGAATTGCGGGACTGCAGGACTGCGGAATTGCCAAAGAGCCTTTCTCATTACGATAAAGCGGGCCGCGCGCGCATGGTGGACGTTCTCGAAAAAGGCAGCGACCCAGCGCCAGGCCGAGGCCACGGCCTTCGTCGCCATGTCGGCCGCGGTGGTGAAGCAACTGGCGAAAAATCCCAAGGGGGATCCGCTGGAAGTGGCGCGAGTGGCGGGGATCATGGCCGCCAAACGCACCTCCGAGCTGATCCCGATGTGCCACCCTCTGCCGCTGAGCCTGGTTGACGTGCAGGCGCGGGTGCGGCAGAATGGCGTCGCTATTACCTCTAGAGTAACGACTACCGCGGCCACCGGCGTGGAGATGGAAGCGCTGGTCGCCGCCAGTGTCGCTGCCCTGACCGTTTACGACATGTGTAAGGCCCTCGACAAGGGCATTGAGATCCGCGAGATCGTGCTGCAGAAGAAAATCGGCGGCAAGAGCGGAGAGTACAGGCGGCAGGCGCCCGGCGCCCGGCGCCAGGCAAAGAAGTAGAGGTCGATCGGTCCGTCGTTCTGCCGACAGACCGACGGACTGACACACCGACAGACGCTTTTCATGGCTGCCAACGTCAAAGTCCTGCTGGTGGATGACAACCCCATGGTGCTGGGGATGCTCCGGCAGGCGCTCGCCTCGACCGCCATCATCAGCACCGCCAGCGACGGCGCGGATGCGCTGCTGAAGATTGTCGATGAACCCTTCGACCTGATTGTTACCGACTACCAGATGCCTGGCGTCGATGGGCGCGCGCTGGTCGACAAGGTCAGGTCTCGCGCGGCCACCGCGCACATGCCGTTCATCCTGGTGGCCAACAAAACCGACATCGCCGAAAAGCTCAAGACGCTGCAGGACAAGGTGGAGGACTTTGTCGAGAAGCCGTTCTTTGTGAAGGAGGCGGCAGCCAGGATCAAGCGCATCATCGACAAGGTGGCGCTGGAGAAGATGGCAGCCGAGGCGCCCACCGCCGACGGCATTCTTCGCGGCAGCCTGGCGCAGATGAACGTCATCGACCTGCTGCAGTCGCTCGACCTGGGACGCAAGAGCTGCCTGCTGACCCTCGCCAACGACGGCGACCGCTGCGAAATCTACTTCACCGACGGGCAGATCAACCATGCCTCCTTGGGCGCGCTCCAGGGCGACGATGCGGTGTTCAAGGTGCTGACCTGGACCGGCGGCAATTTCGAAATTGACTTCAACGGCCACAGCGAGCAGCGGAGCATCTCCCGCTCCACCCAGGGTCTGTTGATGGAAGGCCTCCGCCTGGTGGATGAGGCCGGCAGGGAGACCGAAGACAATGTGCTGGAGGCCTAGCCGCCTCCCCGGCTGGGATTAGGCCTTCCGGGCAATTGACACGCCTGCAAAATCACCGGTAACCTTGCATGAACCCCGGCCTTAGCGGGATCATCTAACATTCGGAATGGAAAAGTTGCGTAAGATGCTGCGGTTCCTGGCGGCGGTGCAGTTGCTGCCCGCCCTGGAAAGTGGCGAAGAGACCCTGGTCGGCGGCCAGGCGGTGCTGGAAGGCGTGATGATGCGATCGCCGCACGCCTGGGGCATCTGTGTGCGCCGCGCCGACGGGAGCATCTCCTCGCATTCGGAGCCGCTCGAACGCCTCTCGGAAAAGCACAAATGGATGGGCTGGCCCGTGGTCCGGGGAGTGGTCACGCTGGGCCAGGCGATGGCGCTGGGTTTTCGCGCTCTGCGTTACTCGGCCAACGTCGCGCTCGGCGACATGCCTCCCGATAAGGAAGGCAAACGGGTCGAGATCAACGGCTGGGTGGCGGCGATCAATATCCTGTTCTCGGTCGGCTTTTTCATCTTCATGTACAAGTTCATCCCCCTGGTCGCTACCACCGAGCTCAAGCGGCATGTTTCGCCGGTGTTTGGCAACCAGATCATTTTCAACGTGGTGGATGGGATCATCAGGGTCGGACTATTCCTGCTGTTCATCTGGACGACCTCGTTGTGGGCGGATTTGCGGCGCGTTTATCAGTACCACGGCGCCGAGCACAAGACGGTGTTCGCCTTCGAGGCCAAGGAAGCGCTCACTCCGCCCGCGGTGCAGAAGTACGTCACCTGGCATCCACGCTGCGGCACCAGCTTCCTGATGACGGTGATGCTGCTCTCCATTGCCGTGTACACCGCCGTCCCGGTGCATACGTTCTGGACGAGATTCGGCATCCGTGTCGGTTTGCTGCCGCTGATTGCCGGGTTGTCCTACGAAATCATCCGCTTTGCCGCCAAGCACCGCGGCTCGTTGTTCTCCATCATCACCGCACCTGGCCTGTGGCTGCAGCGCATCACCACCCAGCCCCCCTCCGACGACCAGGTGGAGTGCGCCATCGGCGCCCTGAACCACGCCATGGAACTGGAAGCGCAGCGTGGCGGGGAGCTGGTGATCGCGTGAGCGGCCTGGAGTCGACGGCCGGCGGTCGACGGCCGGCGGCCAGCCTGCTACTCAGCTCTTTCGCGACATCACTGAGTTAAGGATGGGGAATTCGTATCAAGACCTTCGTGTGTGGCAACAGGCGATGAGCCTGGCCGCACACGTCTACAGGGCGACCGAAAAGTTCCCGAAACATGAGCTTTATGGTCTGGTAAGCCAGATTCGCCGCGCGGGAGTGTCGGTGGCAAGCAATATCGCAGAAGGAAAGGGCCATCGCTCAGATCGTGAGTTCCTTCACTTCCTGTTTCACGCGCGAGGGTCGTTATTCGAACTGGAAACCCAACTCCTGCTGGCATACCAGCTACAATACATTTCAGAGAAGGAGAAAACGGAATTGCAGGAATTGATTTCTCCAGTGGCGAGGAGTCTAACTGGGTTGATCAATTCACTAGAAGATCCGGCAGGGACGAAGGCGTGAGTGGCCGCCGACCGTAGGCCGTCGACCGTCGACCGAAGACCATGTTTGACCGCTTAGAACAAATCGAAGCCCGCTACGAGGAGCTGACGCAGGCGCTGGCGTCGCCGGAGATCATGCAGGATTCCGGCAAATACCAGAAGACGGCCAAGGCGCACAGCGAACTTGCGCCCGTGGTGGCGAAGTTCCGCGAGTACAAGGATCTCAAGAAGGGCATCGCCGATACCCAAGAAATGCTGGCGCAGGAATCGGATGCGGAAATGAAGCAGATGGCGCAGGAGGAGCTCCAGTCGCTGGAACAGCGCTTCTCGCAAGCGGAGGAGGAGCTGAAGGTCCTGCTGCTCCCCAGGGACCCCAACGATGAGAAGAACGTGATCCTGGAAATCCGCGCCGGCACCGGCGGTGACGAGGCTTCGCTGTTTGCCGCCGAACTGTTCCGCATGTACACGCGCTACGCCGAGTCGCAGCGCTGGAAGGTGGAAGTGCTGTCGTCGTCGGAGACGGGCATCGGCGGGCTGAAGGAAGTGATCGCCATGATCGAGGGCCGCGGCGCCTACTCCAAGCTCAAGTATGAAGGCGGCGTGCACCGCGTACAGCGAGTGCCCGCGACCGAGCAGCAGGGGCGCGTGCACACTTCGGCGGTTACCGTGGCGGTGATGCCGGAAGCCGAGGAAGTGGACGTCAAGATCGATCCCAAGGACCTTCGCATCGATACCTTCTGCTCCTCCGGGCCGGGCGGGCAGTCGGTGAACACCACCTATTCGGCGGTGAGAATCACGCATCTGCCGACCAACACCGTGGTCAGTTGCCAGGACGAAAAATCGCAGATCAAGAACCGCGAAAAGGGCATGCGCGTGCTGCGCTCCCGGCTCTACGAGATGGAGCGCGAAAAGCAGCAGGCGGCGCAGGCCAAGGAACGCCGGGCGATGGTCGGCACCGGCGATCGCAGCGAAAAGATCCGCACCTACAATTTCCCGCAGAACCGGGTCACCGATCACCGCATCGGCCTCAACCTGCACCAGCTCAGCGAGGTGATGGACGGCAAGCTTCAGCCCTTCATCGAGGGCCTCACCAACCATTTCCAGGCGGAAAAGCTCAAAGAGCAGGCGACGGTGCTGGCGTAAGAACGAGTTTCCAGTTTCCGGTTTCCAGTTTCCAGTAGAGAGATTCGCGAACGCGCCGCGCCGCCTTTCTCTTCTCCTTCTCCTCTGTGGTTAAATTCTCCGCATGCAGATGAAGCAAGCGCTGCGCGATGCGATCGCGCGGCTGGAGGAGCACCACATCGGCTCGCCGCGCATGAATGCCGAGGTGCTGCTCATGTTCGTCCTCGGCTGCGACCGCGCCTATCTCTACGGCCATCCGGAGCGCGAGCTTTCCGGCGACGAAGAGGCGCGCTACGCCGAGGCGCTCGAACAACGTGCCCGCGGCGTGCCGGCGCAATACATCACCGGGCACCAGGAATTCTGGGGGCTGGACTTGATCGTCAGCCCGGCGGTGCTGATTCCACGGCCGGAAACGGAGCATTTGGTGGAAGCGGTGTTGGAAATCTGCAAGACGATCGAGCGCCCGCGCATCGTGGATGTCGGCACCGGCTCCGGATGCGTGGCGCTGGCGCTGGCTTCCGAGCTGCCGCAGGCGGAGATTCACGCAACGGAAATCTCGGAGGACGCGCTGGAGATCGCCCGCGCCAACGCCGCCCGCCTGCAACTGGCGGCGAGGGTCACCTTTCATCGCGCCGATTTGCTGGAGGGGCTGACCGGTGAATTCGACATCGTCGCCTCCAACCCACCTTACGTCGGGGAAAGCGAGTACGACAAGGTTCAGCTCGAGGTGCGCAAGTTCGAGCCACGCTGCGCCGTCTTCGCCGGGCAGGAAGGAATGGACGTTATCCGCCGCCTCGCCCCGCAGGCGCGCGCCATGCTCAGGGCCGGCGGCTGGCTCGCCATGGAAATCGGTTACTCGCAAGAGGCGGCGGTGCGCGGCGTGCTCGGGGAGTGGGCCGAAGTGCGCGCCGTGCCCGACCTGCAGGGCATTCCGCGCGTGGTCCTGGCACGCAAGTAGCACCGGAAAATTCGAGTTCGCGCTGTCACAAAACGTAACATCCCCGGTTGCGCGGGTTCTCAATCCAGCAGGCACAAAACGCCCCAGGTGTGAACCGGGTGAGCCACTGACGGTACTCACGTGCCGCATCGGAGCACGTCAGGGCAGCGGAATATCCTCATCCCTCTGTTTTCTCCGCAGTTAACGCGTACGCCGAGTGGAAAGCGGTTTGCGAGACGGGTTTGCCTGCCGGCAGGCAGATGCCGGTGCTGTCGGCGGCCTGGCGCCGCGTCCTCTCCCCCTCGGGGGAGTGGAAACCCAGCAGCAACGCTGGATTCGGCCGCTCCGCTGGTGGCGACAAATGGAAGCAGGTGAGTGCGCGGCCGACGCGTATCCGCATTGTTTATCGGAAGATTGATAACTGGTGTGACAACGACGCCGACGTATTCGCCATCTGAACAGAACAGCCACTGCGCCTTGGGCGTTGGTGGCGGGGAAGGCATTCCCCGCCGGACATGCAATTGGTTTTGGCGAGGTTTCCGGTGAACGATACACAAGAACGATCCTGGTCGCAGGCAAGCGCGGAGCAGATGTCTTAGCGAGCCGGAAGGGGCCCATGAGGAAGACGCTGCTCAGAGTGCCGATTTTCGCTAGCCGCGGAGCAAGACGACAGGGCATAGCCATCACATCGCGCGTGCACGGTTCGTACGCGCCATTGAGGTGCACACGGTGGATGTAAGGGCCATTATTCTCGTCGGCGGGCTCGACGAAGCGGCTGGACAGGGAGACGGAAGCTTTGCGGGATTGGCGCTGGCAACCCAGGACGTGCTGGGGAAACCCGTGGTGTGGCGCGTTGTGGAACGCCTGCAAGCGCAGGGCGTCAACAGCGTCGTGGTAGTCAGCGAGTCATCCATGCCGTCGCGGTTCGCCGCGGCGGCGACTAAATGCACCGAGGCCGCCGGGGAGCACTTCTGGCGCGCGGCCGAAAACAGCTTGTCCGACATGGTGCAGGCGGGCGCCGAGGCGGTGCTGGTTGTCCGCATGGGCGGTTACGCCGAGTTCGATGTGGACGAGTTTCTCCAGCGGCATCTCGACGGGCGCGCTCATGTGACTCGCGCCTGCGACGTGAACGGCGCCCCGCTCGACATGTTCATGATCAACGCCTCGCGGCGCAACGATGCCGCGTATCTGTTTCGCCACCGCCTGCGGCAGACGCGCTCGCTTCCCGGCCATTGGGTCTTCCGCGGCTATCACAACCCGCTGGCCGGCGCGCGCGATCTGCGAGCTCTTGCCGTCGACGGCCTGTTGCAGCGCGCCCAGATCCAGCCGGCGGGCGAGCAGCGACGCCCCGGGGTGTGGGTGGCGCCCGGCGCTCGCGTTGACCGCCGCGCCCGCGTGCTGGCGCCCGCCTTTATCGGCGAGCACGCCATTCTCCGCGCCGCGGCCGTGGTCACCCGATGCAGCGCGGTCGAGCATCACGCCGAGGTGGACGCCGGCACGGTGATCGAGAACGCGAGCGTTCTGCCCTTCACCTACGTCGGCCGGGGGCTCGACGTTGCGCACGCCGTCGCCGGCGGCCGCAAGCTTCTGCATTTGCCCCGCAATGTCGAGGTGGAGATCAGCGACCCCAGGTTGATGGACGCCCGATCGCCCCATGCGCCGCTGCGCGCGTTGAGCTACGTTGCCTCCCTGGCGGTCTTTTTGCCGCATCAATTCGTCCGCGGTCTGCTCGCGTCGTCTCATCGCGACCGCTCCGCGGAACTGCCGGACTCGATGAAGACGCCCGCGGGAGCGGTGAAGGCTCCGTCTGGATTCGAGGCTTCCCCGGAAGCCTCATCGTTCCCCGCGAATTTTGTCGTGGCGAGGAGATATGGAGATCAATAGGCCCGTGGTGGTGAAACGGATCCCGGAGCGCCTCAACCTGAAGCAGGCGCGGGCGTTTTACCGCGAGATGCAACCCATCCTGAATTCGGACCGGCCGCAAATCGTGTTCGACGGCTCGCAGGTGAGGCAGATTGACGCCGCCGGCGTCGAAATGCTGCTGCAATGCCTGGCCCAGGTGATCCGTCATGATGGCGACCTCAAACTGGCGGCGCCGTCGCCGCAAATGACGGTCATCCTGGAGATGACGCGGACCGACCGCCTGTTCGAGGTATATGAGACCTCCAGCGATGCGGTGCTGAGCTTCAGCCGCTTCCTGCCTTCCGCTCTCAGGAAAGCGGTGGCATTCATGCCGGACATGGCCACCGGTCCGTCTTCAGCCGCGCCTGCGCCCGATCCCGACGCCGCCGCAGCGGATGCAGCAGCCTAGAACCCATGCCCTACCCCGGAGCCATGGCTGGTTGTACGCCCAAGCTGAGCTGGCGGGAGAAGCTCGCCAGCATGCGCGCGCAGTCCAGCACCCACTCGCGGCTGGTGGGCGGTAGCCTGACCATGCTGATCGGTTCCGGGGTGGTCAGCATCCTGAACTTTGCTTATAACGTCGCCGTCGCCCGGCTGCTGGGGCCCGCCGGATTCGGCCACGCCGCGGTCGCCATCACCCTGTTGATGCTGGTCTCGGCGCTCACCCTTTCGTTCCAGCTCGTCTGCGCCAAGCTGGTGGCGCGCAATGAAATCATCGAGGCCAAGGCGGCCGTTTACCAGCGTCTGCTGCGCCGTTCCTGGCAGATCGGCCTGGCGCTGGGCGCCGTCTTGCTGGCGGGCAGCGGGGCCGTCGCCCGTTACCTGAATCTGCCGTCGCCCTGGATGATTGCCGCGCTCGCCTTCGGGTTTGCGTTCTACGTCCCGCTGGGCACGCGCCGCGGCGGCATGCAGGGCATGTGCGCCTTTCGCCGGCTGGCCTCCAGCTACGTGATGGAGGCGCTGCTCAAGCTCACCGGGGCAGTCCTGCTGGTGGAGTTCGGTTTCGGCGCCTTGGGCGCCATCATCGCCATTTCCGTTTCGGTAATCTGCGCCTACTTCCTGCCGGTGCCGGCGGAGCTGAATACGAAAACCGGCTCGCGCGTTCCCGCTTCCCTGGGCGAAGCCGTGCAGGCGGTGGTCTTCTTCGTTGGGCAGGTGCTCATCAGCAATTGCGACATCGTCCTGGTGAAGCATTTCTTCCGTCCCGAAATGGCCGGCCTGTACGCGGCCGTCGCCCTGGTGGGACGCGTGGTTTACTTCGCCTCCTGGATGGTGGTCAGCGCCATGTTTCCCATCTCCGCCGGGGCCAAGCCGGGCGAGCGCGCAAGCAACATTCTGGCTGTGCCCATCGCGTTTGTGGTGGCCATCTCCGGCGCCTTCGTGGCGCTGATGGTGCTGGCCCCCGATTTCGTCCTGCGCCTGGTCTTCGGCGCCCATTTCGCCGCCGGCCAGTCGGTGGACGGTTTGCTGGCCCTGTACGCGGGCATGGCCGGGGTTTACTCGCTCAGCGTGGTGCTGATCACCTATGAGATGTCGCGCAAGGTGGCCAACACCGCTTGGTGGCAATTGGGGTTTGCGCTGGCCATCGTGGGCGGAATCTTCATCTTCCACGCCAACCTGCACCAGGTTGTTTTGGTCCAACTGGTGGCCATGGCAGCGCTGCTGGCCGCCGTGGCGGTGGTCCCGTTCCTTCGGCGGGGCAGGACGCGCGCCGTCTTGCAGGAGGCGGCATGAACAAGCTGCGCCCGGTTACGGAAGCCGAGGTGATCTGGGAATTCCTGCGGAATGAATTCCACCATCGCGATTTCGACCGCGACCGGCGGCAATTTTCCGCCATCGTCCATCGTGGCGATGGAGGCAATCCGCAGCAGAACGCCATCCGCCGCGCCCTGTTCTACCGCCGCCGCGGACACATGTGGAACCAGATTCCGCGCGCGACGCGCTGGTGGCAGGTCGAACTGGAGGACTCCGACCTGGAGCGCCTGTGGGTGCTGGCTCGGACGCACTGGCGCAAGATCGGCGGCGGCAATTGCCGGTTGCCGCATGTGGTGGAGCAGGTCCGCAACCACGATTTCCACGGCGTGCGCGTGGTCGGCGGCACCGCCCATGGCGGCGTCGAACTCTCCGATGTTGGCGAGAAGGTGGATGCCATTCGTGCCTTCAGCAACCAGCTCACGCGCGGTCACGACCCCAGCGCCGTGGTGCTGATCGGAGTGGACGATGAGAAACCCGTAACCATCCTGGAAGGCAACCACCGGCTGAGCGCCGCGCTGCTGGCCTCGCCGGAGATGCTGAAAAGCCAGTTCCGTGTCTTTTTCGGCGCTTCGCCGGAAATGGTGCGCTGTTGCTGGTATGGCGATCCCACCATCGCCAACATGCTTCGTTACGCCGGGAGTCGTCTGCGGCACTTCGGCAACCCGGAGGCCGGCGTCGAGCACGCGCTCGCCCGCCTGGCGACGGATTTCCGTGCGCCCGCTCCGTCTGAACCCGGAAAAGTGATCGCCAAATAAGTTCCGAACCCAAGGAGTTCCCCGATGAACCCGAACTACACGAAGATGATTCCCATCCTGGCCGTGCTGCTGTTGTTTGTGCTGCTGGGCGGACCGCAGATGGCGCTGGCTCAATCAACCGCCGTGCAGAGCCAGCAGACGACCACCGAACAAACTGGCACCACGCAGCCGCCGGCCGCGCTGCCGGAAGCACCATCGGCGCAGCAGCCGGTGGGCACCCCGGCGCTGCCCCAGGAGGCGCAGCCGCCGCAGAAGAAGCAGCAACAGGAGCACACGCCCTTGGGCGCCGCGGCCGCGCAGAAGGGAGAAACCGCCGGCGGCGCGGCCTCCAAGCCGGCTGGCACGGCCATCGCCCCCGCCAAGCAGCGTCAGGTGCGTTCTTTCCTGCTGAAGCTGGGATTGATTGCCGCCGGCGGCGCCGCCATCGGCGCGGTGTTTGCGCTTTCCAAGGGAACGTCCAGCGTGCCCCCAGGCGCCGCGAGATAGGTTGCCGGCCGGGGACGACACTGTTGGTTAGTGGTGGCCCGGTTTTTCCACTCTTTTTCGCTGGGCCCGGCCAGCAGCCGTCAGCCTGACGGCAACCGCACAATGAAGCGAAAACTGAAACTGAAATTGAAACTATGAGACAGCTCCTGGTCGCTTTCTCCGGCATGGACGGCGCCGGCAAGAGCACGCAGATCGAGAATCTGCGCGGCTTTCTCGCGGCCCGCGGCCTGGGCACGCGCGTGCTCGCCTTCTGGGACGACGTAGTAGTGCTGTCGGGCTATCGGGAAGGATTCGTTCACCGGGTGTTCAAGAGCGAACGCGGCGTCGGCGCTCCGGGCAAGCCGGTGAACCGCCGTGACAAGAACATTCGTGGGTGGCACGTCAGCCTGGCGCGCCATGGACTGTACCTGCTCGACGCCTTGAACCTGCGGCGGGTGCTGTCGCGGGCTCGCCGCTGCGGGGCCGACGTGGTCATCATGGACCGTTACATCTACGACGAACTGGCGAACCTGCCGCTGCACAATCCGCTGAGCCGCGCCTTTGTCCGCGTTGTGGCCGCGCTCTCGCCCGTGCCGGACGTGGCGTATGTGCTGGATGCCGATCCGGCGAGCGCGCGCGCCCGAAAGCCGGAGTATCCGCTGGAGTTCCTGCAGGGCTGCCGCGAGAGCTATCGGCGGCTGGCGAAAATGCTGGGCATGGCAGTGATTCCCCCATCCTCGGTGGAGCTGACGGCCAGGGCGGTCGAACGGGCCTTCCTGGGTGCGTGGCAGTCGAATTCGGGCGCCGCGCAGCGGAAAACGGATCAGGTTTCCGACCCGGAGCTGCCGATCGCCGGTTGAATCCTTCCGCGGGCAAGCCAGAGGGCAAGTTTGAGCGCAAAAAACAGCGTGCCAAGCGGTCAGCCCGCCTGGCACGTGAAGGGAATAGCCTAAGGGAATAGCCTAGAGTCCCGGCACCGAGCAGCTGCAGGTGCCCTTGCCGCTGCCGAGGTATTGCGCAAAGGTGCAAGCCGTCGGCAGGAAATCCCGCTCATCCTCGCTGAGCTGCGCGGAGGGGATGTTGGTTTCGGTAACGGACGTTGCTCCGCCGCTGGCTTGCAGGTGAGTGCCAAAAGCCACGGCGTAATCGGTGTCAGCGCCCCACAGATGGTTGGTCGGATCGCAGGTCTGGTTGCTCCAGCTGTATCCGTCCCTGTCCTTGCCACCAGCGTTGGTCACGGCGATCTTGATGACGCCGGCGGCGGGGACAACCGAGGTGACCGGGTTATTGGTCAACTGAGTTCCCACCGAAGCCGTCGCCAGTTCGTTCGGAGTGAGCCGGCAGGCGCAGCAGGAAATCAGTTCCTGGTTGTTGTCGAACACGTAAATGTTCGCGCAAATGTCACCATAGGGGCTGGTCAGCGGCGTGCCGCCGAGGCCGACATTGATGAGACGCACAACCTGGTCAGGCGCGCTCGGCACCGGGCCGGAGTTGTTGGAGTAGTAGTCGACGAAGTAGCTGGTCTTGTATCCCTGGAAATAGTCTGTCGTCTGCGCGAAGGTCACCGCGGACGCCAGCAGCACGAGACCAACGACCACAAGTAGCTTTTTCATTTTGGGGATCCTCCTTAAATGGTTTGTCGCCGGCGCCGGGGGACCGCGTGGCGCAAACGTGAGCAGGTTGCACCCTGAGAGGGCACCATGACAATTCTCCAGAGGAGCTAACCGTGGCCGCTACGTCAATACAGCTAGCCAGCGCGTTGCGCCCCGCGGACTAATTCAGTTGCTCTCAATAGGTTCCCGAGGATGATTTGGAAGCAGTGAGGCAAGGCAAGAGCCCCGGGCTATGCTGGGGCTGGTTCCGACGCTCCGGCCTGTAGGCATCTGCCTGCCAAAATGCCGCAAGGTTTTGCATTGTCGGGTCGCTGTGAGTGTGGAAAACAGTTGGCAGGGAATGGGGTTCCATTTGGCAGCGAAATTGCCTCGCTCGTGGTACGAGCAGCCTTCATTGGGGCTGTTGAGGGGAAGCAAGGGGCCTCAGGGGCATACCCCCTGAGGCCTTTTGCTGGGCCAGCGATTTTCCGGGCTACTCCTTGGCCCGCTGAAGTTCCCGGTAAGCCTCGCTCCTGGAAATGCCCAGTTCTCGCGCTACCTTCTTCAGCGCCGCTTTCTGATCGAGGGCCTCCGCCGACATCAACTGCGCCACCCGTTGCCGGATGCCGGCGGGCGATACCTCGCCTTCGGCGCTTTCCCGTGCCTCCGCCACTTTCCCGATCAGCAGGGTGATTTCGCCCTTGGGCGGTGTGGCGCGGACCCGGTCGAGCACTTCGTCGGCGCGGCCGCGCAGGAATTCCTCATGCAGCTTGGTGACCTCGCGGGCGATGACCACGTGCCGGGAGCCGCCCAGCATGGCGACGATGTCCTCCATGGTCTCCAGAATGCGGTGCGGAGCCTCATAAAAAATCTGGGTGCGCGCCGACTGGCGAACAGATTCCAGCAGGGTTCGGCGTTCGCCTCGCTTGGCGGGGAGGAAGCCGCTGAAGCGAAACGAATCGGTCGGCAGTCCGCTGGCCACCAGCGCGGAGAGAAACGCCGACGCCCCGGGAATGGGCACGACCGGGATGTTGTGCCGAATTGCCAGCGAGACCAGCCGGAAACCGGGATCGGAGACGGCCGGCATGCCGGCGTCAGTGACCAGGGCGATGGTGGCGCCCTCTTCCAGTCGCCGGATCAGCTCGGCGGCGCGCGTCATCTCGTTGTGCTCGTGATAGCTGATGGTAGGCGTGCGAATCTCGTAATGGTTCAGCAGCTTCTGCGTCTGGCGCGTGTCCTCACAGGCGATCACCTCCACCCGGCGCAGGGTGCGGAGGGCGCGCAGGGTGATGTCCTCGAGATTGCCGATCGGAGTGCCCACCACGTAGAGAGCCGGGCCGGGCGGCAGCGGCGCATCCTCGTCCGGCTTCTTGCGGACTGTAGGCGCAGCGGGCATAGCCTGAAAGTCTAGCACCGCCGGCCGGCTGAATTGACGCTGCTTTGTGCCCGCCCCTACAATCGTGACGTGCCCCTCTACGAGTACGAGTGTCAAGACTGCCACTACCGCTTCGAGCGGCTGCAGCGCTTTTCCGATCCTCCACCGCCCAAGTGTCCGGAGTGCGGAGGCAAGATCGCGCAACTGATGTCCGCAGCGGCGATCCAGTTCAAGGGCAGCGGCTGGTATGTGACTGATTATGGGCGCAAAGCCCCGGCGCAGGGCCAGGAGGGCAAGAAGCAGGCGGAGACGAAAACGGAAGCCAAAACGGAAGCCAAGCCGGAAAGCAAGACGGAAAGCAAGACGGAATCGAAAAGCGCCGGGAGTTCGAGCGGGAAGGAAAAGAAGTAATTTCGTCGGCCGGCCCGGGTCGCTTCCTCTCCTGGGAAGTCGCCACAATCAACAAAGTGCTAAACGATGCTGAACCCGTGCTCCCCGGCGCGGGCGCAGGACGATTTTCAGCCTGCATGAGCCCCATGCCCCTGGCGGCTACTGGCACCCGGTAAAGGCCAGAGTGGGTGCGGTCGCGGTGGTGCCCGGGGCGACCGAAACGGCGGTGGTGCTCACAGTTGTTGGGCTGCAATCGGCCGTGCCCCCCGACATGGGCTCAAACGCCTGTCCTTCTACGACATACGCCGCATCGCCGCTACCCGCCGTATAGCTGGTGCCGGGAGCAACGGTGGTAAATGCGCCCACCGTGGGGTTCACCGGCGGAACGGGGGTCATGGTGTAGGTGGCGGTGTACGGAGGACAGGGGCTCGTATTGCAGGTGGCCGGCTTGGCCGTGGTAACGGTGATGGTGGCCGACTGCGACGCTACCGGAACCGTAAACGTCAGCGAGCCACCGGGGACCTGCTCGATGGCGGACAGCAAAATGTCGGCCGCGGTGCCGTTACCGCTCGCATCCGCGGTGGTCACGTCGCCGGTGATCGAAGCAGGGGCAGTGCTGGTTCCGGTGACGGGATTCAACGGGATTTTGCCCAGAGCGTTGCCGGGTTGAACGCCGGTGGTGATGGTGGCCGCGTACGCGACATTGGAACCATTCACGGCGACGGCGACCACATCGTATGTTCCAGGCGAAACCGGGCAGAAGTCAAATTGGCCGGTAACCGGGTCGGCGGTGGTTTCCATGAGCACGCGGTCGATGCCCTGGGCGTCCTGCTGCTCCAGGGCGATGATCGCTTTGCCGCCGGTGATCGGGCTGTTGGTGACGCTGTCGATGAGCGTCCCGTCGATCGAGACGGAGGTGGTGGCTACCTCGCCGGCGTGCAGCACCGGCTTCAGCCGGTAGCTGCCGTTGCCCTGGTCGACAATAATCGACGCACAACTGTCGATGTTGATGTCGAGGTCTTTCGTCTCCCCGTCGGCGATCGTGAACCGCCCGCCCGCGATCTGCCCCGAAGGGATCTTGATCCCGGTGATCGCCTCACTGGAGAGCTGCAAGGTCCGGGGGTTGGCCTGATCGGAGGCGAGAATGACACAGCTCACCGCGTCGGAGGCGCACTTGTTGCCCACCACCTTGTTGGCGTTGCTGACCGTATTCTCCGCCAGGAAGATCCGGATCTGCTGATACGTGCCGGGGTCAATAGCGCTGTTGGAGCCCAGCGTGGCCAGAAAGCATCGGTTGTCACGGATTCCGAGCAGGTCCACCTGCTTGGGCACTCCGGACGACTGCAGGGCCGGGGTCAAGTCGACCCAACCGGCATCGTTATCGCCCGCCGTGGCGCTGGCGTTGATCTGCACGTCGGTGATGGCGATCAGGATGCTGGTGTACGGTCCGGAGGCCGGCGCCGAACAGGTTGCGGGGTCGCTCACGCTGACGTTAATCGTGGCCGGGGTGCTGCCGCCTTTCGGAGTTGAGCTGCCGCCGCCCCCGTTGCAGCCCAGGAGAACGGTTAGGAGAGACAGTGCGGCGACGGTGAGGCAAAATCCATATGCGCGGCGTGTCATCAAGCACCTCCACCTGACCTGAACCAATCCAGCCGGATCTTGACAGTAGTGTACTGGCGAACCCGCAGCACGGGCGCTTCGCATCCATGCTCCGCCCTCACTTCAGGTTCCGCAATGGCACCTAAGGGGGTGCCCGTCTGGCTGCCTGCTGGATGTACCCGGGAATAGTATCCGACACCAAAGGCCAGGATGGCTGCCCTGAGCCGTCGTTCACTGTTAACTTTTCAGTGACTTAGCGGCGGAAACCGCGGCCGGCGCGATCATTTCAGGATTTCTTGCCGCGCTTCGAGGAGGACTTCGGCCGCGCCGGTACCTTGGCGCCGGAACGGCGCGCCTTCGACGATCCTATGGCGATGGCCTGCTTGCGGTTTTTGTGCTCGCCTTTCTTCAGGTGGCGCATCTCGGTTTCCACCATCTTCTGCGCCTTGGGACCGTATTTGCGCCCGGAGCTCTTCTTGCGCGAAGAGGAGGACTTGCCGCGGGAGGAACTGCGGCTCCGCGATGAGGGTGACTTTCTTGAGCTGGACTTCGTCGCCATTGCTGTTTTTCTCCCTGTTGGCCAGCTTGGTTGCGGATTGAGTTCCGCCGCTGCACGCCGGCCAGCGATTTTTGACTTCAGGGTAGGAAGGCGCGAAACGGCGGAGGGGTTGCGCGGCAAGCGATCGGCCGCTGCTTTGCTGGCTCGCGAATGTTTCATCGGCACAGGGGGCACGAGCATCTGTTGCTGAGGAGGAGAACACGGGTCATGCTGGGATACCTACGCGAAATGTTTGCCTATAACGACTGGGCCAATCGCGAGGCGCTGCGCTCGCTGCAGGAGATGGAATATCCGCCGGAACGGGCGCGCAAGGTGATGGCCCACATTGTGGCGGCGGAACTGCTATGGATGGCGCGCCTGCAGCAGGAAAAGCAGAAGACCGCCGTCTGGCCGGAATTCGGGCTGGACGATTGCGAGCGCCAACTCCCGGAGATGCGGCAGGCCTGGGAAGAGTACCTGGCGGGCCTGACCGAGGCCGCCCTCGATCACGCTATCTCCTATACCAACTCCAAGGGCGAGAAGTACAACAACGCGGTGCGCGACATGCTGATGCACGTCATCATGCATGGCGTCTATCATCGCGGGCAGATCGCGGCGGCGGTCAGGGACCGTGCCGGCGAGCCCGCCTATACGGATTACATCGAGGCGGTACGGAAGGGCCATGTGCGCCCGTCGGGGGTTTTGGATGAAGCGGCGCCGCGTTAGCGGAGCAAAGCCATGATATCGGAGGCTGCGTGCGAGATCATGCCCGGCCGCAGGCTCCCGCGGAGTTGCGCCAGCACACCGTACAGTCCACCAAGCACCGCAATGAGCACCACTTTCTTGCCGCCCTGGTAGGAGTGGCAGGCGCCGAACACCACTGCCTGGGCCGCCACGGCAAAGACGGCGCTACCACTGAAAGCAAGAAACTGCTTCTGCAAATAGCCGCGGTAAACCACCTCTTCGCAGAATCCCGCCGAGCACGACAACACAAACCACAACGCGCCCTCTAGAAACCCCTGCGGAAGAAGCGTGCTCACCGACTTCGCCGTATTCGGACCGAGGGCGCGATTGACCAATACGGCGGTGCCCTCCCAGATCAGGAAGAAAACGGCGGTGATCGCTATATCCACCAGCACGTCGCGCGCGCTGCTCCAGTGTCCTCCAATCAGGTCGTGGAACCGCCCACCGGCTTTGTGCACGCCGACCCACGCGTAATAGCAAAGCGCCCACTCCGAGAGGATGAGCGACAGGTACAGGGGCACGACGTTCGGATGCACCGGCGCGAGACTCCCGCCGGCTCCGCCGCGCGCCTGCGCAAGAGCCCCGAACGCCGTCATCGCTGCCAGGATCGCCAGCATTCCAATGCTGTGGCGCGGCGAAGCGATCAGCTTGCGGGTGTTCATCTGCGGCTGAGTTCCGGTGGTCGCCATAGGTCCCTCCTCTATTCTTCAGGGCCGAACGTGTTACTGCCGCGCGCTTGCCGCCAAGCGGCGCGTTCCACGCTGGCGGCCGATGCGCCGGTCTATGCGCACCAGCGTCTCGTCGCACCACTTCAGCTTGGTTTCCAGCGTCATCGTGCCCATGCGCAGGGTAATGTGCATATGGAACTCGAGCGGCGGCAGCCGGTCGGGGAAACGCGGTTCCTGCTCGGCCCAACGGCGCTCCAGCGCGCGCAGCTTGGCGAGCTTTTCGACAATCGCTTCGCGCAGGGTGAGGAAGAAGCGGCGAGTGCTGTCGAGATCGCCGAGTTCATCCAGGAAAAAGATCTGCCCCAGGTAGGCGAAGCGCTCGTCGTTCCCCAACTGCGGGCCGGAGCTCAGCCATTCGCGCAGGACACGCCGTCCCGCGGGTGTGGTTTGATAGACGAGCTTGCCGCCGCCTCGTTTGGAAGCCGCTCGCCGGCAGCGCAACCAACCCTTGGTCTCGAGGCGCTTCAGCGTGGGATAGATCTGGCTCAGCTCGGCTGCCCAGAAGTAGCCAATCGTGTCGTCGAAAACAGATTTGAGCTCGTAGCCGCTGGCGGGCTCACGGAGCAACCCGAGCAGGATGTGGTCCAGGCTCATAGGATCGCAATACTATAATGAATTATATAAATAGCTATCTAATTCTGGAGGGGCAGAGGTCCGCCCGGCGGTGGCGTCCTGCAGGGCGAGCGAAAAAGAAGCCACGGACTCAACGGATTCCACGGATTCAATTCTGATCCGTGCGCATCCGCGGTGATCCGTGGCTCGGTTATATTACTTCTGCGTCGGCGCGGGCTCTCCTACTCGCCGCGAGACGTTGAACACCATCTGGCGCTTCGCCGTATCGGCATCCACCACCACGTGATCGCCGTGCAGGACTTCGCCATCGAGGATCTTCAGCGCCAGCGGGTCCTGGACCATGCGCTGGATGGCGCGCTTCAAGGGCCGCGCCCCATACTGCACGTCGTAACCCTCGGCAAACAGCAGCTCCTTGGCCGCGTCCGTCAGCTCGATGGAGATCTTGCGCTCGGCCAGCAGGCGGCGCAGGTCTTCCAGCCGCAAGTCGACGATCCTGGTCAGTTGCTCCTTGCGCAGCGGATTGAAGATCACGATGTCGTCCACCCGGTTCAGGAACTCGGGCTTGAAATGCGCGCGCAGCGTCTCCATCACTTTTTCGCGCGCCAGCGCCAGCTCCTTCTCGGCCTCAACCCAGCTCCCCTGCGGATTGAAATCCTGCGGGGTCAGATAGGCCGAGCCCAGGTTGGAGGTCATGATGATGATCGTGTTCTTGAAATCCACGGCGCGGCCCTTGCCGTCGGTGAGACGGCCGTCGTCCATGATCTGCAACAGGATGTTGAACACGTCCGGGTGCGCCTTTTCGATCTCGTCGAACAGCACCACCGCATACGGGCGACGGCGCACGGCCTCGGTGAGCTGTCCGCCCTCCTCATAGCCCACATAGCCCGGAGGAGCCCCGATCAGCCGCGCCACCGCATGGCGCTCCATGTACTCGGACATGTCCAGGCGCACCATGTTGTGCTCGTCGTCGAAGAGGAACTCGGCCAGCGCCCGCGCCAGTTCGGTCTTGCCCACGCCGGTCGGGCCAAGGAAAATGAAGGACCCGATCGGACGCCGCGGATCGCTGAGCCCGGCACGCGAGCGGCGAATGGCGTTGGAGACCCTCTCCAGCGCCTGGTCCTGCCCGATCACGCGCAGGCGCAGGCGGTTCTCCATGTCCACCAATTTCTTGACCTCGCCCTCCAGCATCTTGCTGACCGGAATGCCGGTCCACTTGCTGACAATGCGGGCCACGTCTTCCTCATCCACCTCTTCCTTCAACATGCGGGAAGCCTTGCCGTCGGATTGCGCATTCAGCTTCTCCAGCTCGGCCTGCACCTGCGGCAGCTCGCCATACTGGATTTGCGAGGCGCGGGTGAAGTCGCCCTTGCGGATGGAGGTTTGCTCGGCGAGCTTCAGTTGCTCGATCTTCTCCTTGAGCTCGCGAAGGCGGTTGATGGAGCCCTTCTCCTGCTGCCACACGGCCTTCAGCCGATTCGCCTGCTCGCGCAGGTTGGCTAGCTCTTTTTCCACCACGGCGAGGCGCTCGCGCGAGTTGGGATCTTCTTCCTTCATCAGCGCCTGGCGCTCAATCTCCAGTTGCGTGGCGCGCCGCTCGAGCTGGTCGATTTCCGTCGGCATGGAATCGATCTGGATGCGCAGCGAGGCGGCGGCCTCGTCGATCAGGTCGATCGCCTTGTCCGGCAAGAAACGGTCCGAGATGTAGCGGTGCGAGAGCGTGGCCGCGGCCACGATCGCCGAGTCCTTGATGCGCACCCCGTGGTGCACCTCGTAGCGCTCTTTCAGCCCGCGCAGGATGGCGATCGTGTCCTCCACGTTGGGCTCGCCCACGAAAACGATCTGGAACCGCCGCTCCAGCGCCGCGTCCTTCTCGATGTACTTGCGGTACTCGTTGAGCGTGGTGGCGCCGATGGCGCGCAGATCGCCGCGGGCCAGCGCCGGCTTCAGCATGTTGCTGGCGTCGATGGCGCCTTCGGCCGCGCCCGCCCCCACCAGCGTGTGCAGCTCGTCGATGAACAGGACGATCCGCCCTTCCGACTCCTCGATCTCCTTGAGCACCGCCTTCAGCCGGTCTTCGAACTCGCCCCGGTACTTGGCCCCGGCGAGCATGGCGCCCAGGTCGAGCGCCACTACGCGCTTGTTCTTCAGCCCCTCGGGAACGTCGCCGGAGACGATCCGCTGCGCCAGTCCTTCGACGATGGCGGTCTTGCCCACTCCGGGCTCCCCGATGAGCACCGGGTTGTTCTTGGTGCGGCGAGAGAGAACCTGGACGACCCGGCGGATTTCTTCGTCCCGGCCGATCACCGGGTCCAGCTTGCCGCGGCGGGCCAGTTCC
This sequence comes from Terriglobia bacterium, assembly GCA_963740615.1. Classification (GTDB taxonomy): domain Bacteria; phylum Acidobacteriota; class Terriglobia; order Terriglobales; family Acidobacteriaceae; genus JAIQGF01. The sequence continues at coordinate 149,615 of CAVUEZ010000007.1, read as the reverse complement.
GTCAGGTCGCGTGCATAGCGCTCCAGCGCCTGGTACTTGGCCTCCGGATTCTGGTCGGTAACGCGCTGGTTGCCGCGCACCACGGTCAGCGCCTTCAGCACCGCGTCGCGGCTGGCGCCCTGGCTGGCCAGCAGTTCCCGCACCGGATCGCCGCGCTGCTCGGTCATGGCCAGCAGCAGGTGCTCGGTGGAGACGTACTCGTCCTTGAAGTTGTCGGCCTCCTTGAAGGCCTGGTTCAGCAGTTGCTGCGCCGCCGGAGAGAGTGTCGGCTGGGCGGCCGCCCCGCTCACCCGCGGCAGACGCTCCAGCGCCTGGTTCACCTGCGCCAGCATCGCCTGCGGGCCGGCCCCGATCTTTTCCAGCACCGGGGCAACAATCCCTTCGCGGTCTTCCAGCAACGAGGCCAGCAGATGCAGCGGCAGCAACTCGGGGTTTCCCCGCTCGGAGGCCACTTCGCTGGCGCGCTGCACCGCTTCCTGCGCCTTAACGGTCAATTTGTCCCAACGGATTGCCATGTTCTTAGCTTTCAGCTTTCAGCTATCAGCCGTCAGCTAAAGGCGGCTGATATTGAAAGCAGTCCCATCAATTAGATTCTGTTAAGAGGTCCAAAAATCCGGGGAGACGGTGCTCACAGCCGCCTCCCCCGTCACTCCGGCTGATAGCTGACAGCTTGTTCTCACGCCGCCCGGCCCTTGCCTTCGATCGTCTTCTGGCCCTGGCCGACATTCACCCTGATCTGCTTGGGCTTGGCTTCGGCCTTCTTGGCCAGCTTGATCTTCAGCACGCCGTTGTCGTAATCGGCGCTGACGCTGTTCGAATCCACCGTATTGGGCAGAGTAAACGCCCGGAAGAAGCTGCCGTAGCGCCGCTCCACGCGGTGGAAGTTCTCTTCCTTCTCTTCCTTCTCGAACTTGCGCTCCCCGCGCACGGTCAGCGTGTTGTTCTCCAGGCGCACGTCGATGTCCTTCTCCTCGATCCCCGGGACTTCGATCTTCAGCGTGATGTTGTGCTCATCTTCGTAGATGTCCACCGGGGGAACGAAGGTGCTGGTCGAAAGCGCCTCTTCGTGGGCGCCCGGCCCATAGGTCTCATGGAAGAGGCGGTTCATGCGATCGGTGATCAGGTTCAACTCCTGGAACGGATCCCAACGGGTAATAGCCATAGCAAGTTCCTCCTCAGAAATCGTGGTCGACTCGCCTCAAGCCGCATGGCTTGGAGGTCGCGATCCATACTTGACAGTTACAGATCATAAAATCTTAGTTATATAATGTCAAGTATATTTTATTCATTTTAATTCATATGCTTACGTGGTATCGCTATCTGTCAGCGAGAAATCTACAGCCCGGAAAAGGCGTGTCGCCAAGGCACACCCTATGCCTCGCCTAGATGCGCTGGCTGCCCAATGCGTGCCTGTGGAAACGACCAAAACTGTGAATGGCTGTCCCTTTCCGGGCTGGCTACTTCTTCTCGATCCGGGTCAGGCGGAAGGTTAGCGTTCCCCAGAACATGCGGGCACGCATCTGCACCGGGATGCGGCGAGCGTCGTCGCTGTACCAGATCCACACCCGCCCCCGGTCTTTCAGCACCCCGCTGGCCGCCTCCGGGGAGACGCGAATGGTCGGAAAGCTTCCGGCCGGTGTCTTCACCGCTTCACGCGCCTCGACGTGCGCCCGGACCTCGACCGTGTTGCCGCCGTCATTGAGCGGAAAGTAATAGGTGGCGCCGGAGGTAAGCGGCAGCGATCCCAGGTAGAGGATGCCGGAGAGCACGTCGGTCACGCAGCCCGGGATTTCGTGCTCCTCGTGTTTCGTCTGGCTGTTCTTCAGGTTGGTTTCGTCCAGCACGGCGCGCCGGCGCGCGTAGTTGAAGTTGATCAGGGTCTCGCGCGAGCGAAAGCCTTCTTCGGTGTGCTTGGTGACGCCGATGGAGCAGAACGACTGCGGATTGAAGATCGACTGGAACCGGTCGTGAACGGGATAGAGCAGGGCGACCACGCCGCTGCCGTCGGCGCTGACGCTTACCCGCTGGTTGGGCCCGGCGTGCTCGACCGTGATCCGCGCCGTCCCGGCAGTCCACAGGCGCCACTCGGCTTCGTACACGAACGACTGCCCATCGGGAAAGGCATAACCGGGAGGCGCGGGACGGACTTGGGCCAGCGGTCCCACCGCCGCCCCGGCCGGCGGCTTCGGTGGCGCCGGGGGCTGCTGGGCCCCGAGGTCCAGACCGGGGGCCGCGCACAGCGCTGCGCAGGCCGTGGCAACCAGGAGGAGTTTCATCATGCGTTTGGGACGCGCTAACGCCAGAGCAGCTTGGCCACCAGCGCCGCAATCATCACTGCTGCACCGATAGCCGCATTGTACTCGCGATGCTGGCGATAGCGTTCCCAGGAAAACGATCCCGTGCGCGAGGCGCGGGCGCGAAAGCGCGGCAACAACCGCGGCACCTGGCCGGTGTAGGCCTCAAAATCGGGGAAACGCAAACGCAGCGCGTCTTCTTCGGCGTGAATCACCGGCAGGTAGATCACCACGAACAGCACCAGGATGGTCAACACCACCCACCAGCTCCGCGCCGCGATGGCGAATCCGCAGACCAGGATGATCGAACCCAGGTACAGCGGATTGCGCGTGTAGGCGTAGGGACCGGTGGTGGTGAGTTCGGCGTTCTTGCGGATGTGGCCCGAGGCCCACGCCCGCAGTGCGACGCCAGCCAGGGCGATTACCGCCCCGATGGCGATGGACAGCCCGCTCGGCTGCGCCAGAAACAGGTACACGGCGGCGAAGACGAATCCGGCGGGAACCCGGATGTGCCGCGCGACGTGGCTCCAGCTATTCGCCATGGCCCTCCAGCAGCCTTGGTGCGGCACAAGACGCGATCGGCGGCCCGCCCATCAGGATCCGCGGGCCTCAAGATCCAGATATTGCGCCAGCCATGGTGTCGGCCGCGTGTAGCGCAGGCCCAGCGAGCGGCACGATCCGCGCAGCGCCTCTTCCGGTTTGGGAAAACCATGATGGACAAGGATTCGCACCTCCGCGGGCCGCCGCGGCGTGCGAAACAGTGACACCGGGAATGGGTGCATGCAATGCCGCTTGAAGCTCCGGCACCACTCCTCCGGCCACCAGGTGAGCTCGCCGGCGCTGGCCGAAAGGTATTCCTGTTCATTGCGGAAGCGGGCCAGCACCTCGCCGGTCTTGGCGTGGAACTGGCGCAGCACTCCATCGTGCCGCCCGGGCAGGAAGCGAAAGACGGACGAATTTCCCACGTTGCGATCGCCGCGAAGCCAGTCGCGGATGATGCAGAAGTCTCCCGGCAGGTCGAAAAAGCAGTCGATCGAATCCATGATCACGATGTCGAGGTCCAGGAACAGCGTCGGCCCCTCGAGGCCGGTCTGCTTCTGATCCAGGATTCCCAGCTTGCGCCAGCCGCGCTCCGGGCCCGGCGGCACCGTGACTGCGGGCAGTTTCCGAATTTCAATATCGGGATCGATGCCCAGCGGCTGCTCGGTAAAGCACAGGAACCGGTGCGGCCGTGCCAGATAGCGCCGCACCATCAAGCGCAACCGGTTCACGTAGCTTGCGCCGTACTTGGCGCCCCACTTCATGCACACCACGGTGGCCGCGCCGGGCTGTATCGCACTGCTCCCCATGGGCTGGGCTCGATTCTCTCACGCCGGGTCCCCGCCGCGCCCGTTTTTGGCGCGGTGGGTGCCAGGCGCTGCAACCGCAGCAAAGGTCCGCCTGTCTCAGGGCGCCTTTCCGCGCCGCTGCGCGATCGTTTCCAGCAGCGAAGCCATCGCCCGTTCTTCCTCCACCAAGCTCATCTTCACCGGGACCACGGCCAGCGGACTCAGTGAACCGAGATACCCGCCCAGGTTGACCGCATCCTTCTCCGTCGTCACGAACCCCTGGGCTTCGTTTTGCTCGGCGACGAACTGCAGATCGCGTAGGTCCTTGCCGGTGTAGGCGTGGTGATCGGGGAAAACCACTTCGGCGGCCGGGTCGATGCCCGCCTTCCGCAGTTGCGCGAAGAAGCCCTGCGGACGCGCAATGCCGCAGAAGACCACCGGACGCGGCGGGACGTCGCGCGCCACGATGCTGCGGCGCACGCGCCATACGATTTTGCCGTCGAGCGGGAAGCTGGCGGGATCGGCGCCGCTGGCCAGCACCACCGCGTCGGCGCGGCGCAACCCGGCCAGCGGCTCCCGCAGCCTCCCGGCGGGCAGCAGGCGGTCGCGGGCGTCATCGGGGGTGACCAGCACGATGTCGAAATCGCGTGCCAGTTGGCGATGCTGGAAGCCGTCGTCGAGCAGGTGAAGGCGTTCGCCGAAGCGCTCCTCGGCCAACCGGCCGGCGGCGTGCCGGTCTTCGCCCACAATCACGGGAACCCGAAGCCGGCGGGCGATCAGCAACGGCTCGTCGCCGAATTCGCCCGGCAACCCGCCGGGATCCACCAGCGCCGCACCCTTGGTCTGGCGGCGGTAACCGCGCGAGAGCACGTCGAAGGCGATGCCGCGCGCCTGCAGCAACTCGCCCAGCAGGAGAACGAACGGCGTCTTGCCGGAACCGCCGACCGAGAGATTTCCCACGCTGATCACCGGGCCCTGCAGCCGCCGCGCGGGAAGCGTGCCGGTGTCGTAAAGCCGGTTGCGCAGCCGGACGGCGCCGCCAAACACGCCGGAGAGGATGCGCATGGCCATCAGCTTTCCAGCCGCGGCGAGATGTTGGAGGTGGCGAGGGGCTGGAGGTCTTTGGTGTTCCCAGCCCCCAGCAGCCGCTCCAGCGCCGCCACGGTGCGCCCGGTCGCGCCGGTGTTGGCGCGCACGATCTCCCGCGCACGCGCGCCCAACTCGCGCCGTCGTACGTCGTTGCCCAGCAGATCCAGCAGCGTGACGGAAATCTCCTCCGCGCTGCTCACCACCAGCGCGTCGGCGCGGCGGAACAGGCTGATGATATCGCGGAAATTCTCCGTGTGCGGCCCGACAACGATGGCCGCGCCATGCTGCGCCGCCTCCAGGATGTTGTGCCCGCCCCTGGGAACCAGGCTGCCGCCGACAAAGGCGATATCGCCGAGCGCGTACATGGAAGCCAGCTCCCCAATAGAGTCGAGCAAGAACACCTCGCCTTGCGGAGCCTCTTTGCCTTTCCATTGCGACCGCCGAAACCAGACCCTGCCAATCTCTTCCTCCGGTATCGTGCGTCCGATCAGAGAAGAGACAGCCTCGAACCTCTCCGGGTGCCGCGGCGCAAGAATCATGACGGCGGAAGGGAAGTCCTTCCGGACAACGTCAAAGGCCCGCAGCAGGATTTCTTCCTCGCCCTCGACGGTGCTGCCGCAGACGAGGACCGGTCCGGCATGGTCACGCTGTATGACAGCACGCAAGGAAGTCACGATCGGGATCTCGTCGGGCGGCTTGAGGTCGAATTTCAAGTTGCCGCTCACCTGCACGCGGTCCGCGGGCGCGCCCATGGCGATCAGCCGCCGGCGGTCCTCTTCTCCCTGCGTGAGAAATAAACTGACTTTGCCCAGCACCGGCCGGATCAGTGCGCGCAACCGCCGATAGCGCGGAAACGAGCGGTCGGAGATGCGTGCATTCACCACCGCCACCCGCGCCCCCGACGCGGCCGCCATCTGCAGGAAGTTAGGCCACAATTCGGTTTCGGCCACCACCACCAGGTCGGGGCGCAGCGCCCGCAGATACGGTCGTATCGCAAAGGAGAAATCCAGCGGAAAGTAGAACGCGTTCCCTTCGCCAAAGCGCTCGCGCGCCAGCTTCTGCCCGGTGGCGGTGGTGGTGGAGATGAGCACGCGGTGCGCGGGCGCGCGCCGCTGCAGCTCCGCAATCAGTCCGCTGACCGCCAGCACTTCGCCCACCGAGACGGCGTGGACCCAGATATTAGGCCGGCTCTGCAGATCGCCCAGGCGCTGCGGAACACGGCCCAGGCGCTCGCCCAGCCCCGCGCGATACTTGCCCTGGCGCAGCATGCGCAGCAGCCACAAGGGCGAGCTCAGCAGCAGGGCCGCGGCGGCCAGCGCGTTGTAAAGCAGATACATGCTTGAAGCATCATTCTAAATTCAGTTTCGAGTTTCAGTTTCAGTTTCAGCAGGCCGGATGAGGTCTCCCCCATTCCAATACCGCCCCACTGAAACTGAAACTGAAACCGAAACTGAAACTGAAACTGTTTCTCCCCCCATTTGCCGGGGCGGCAGGGCAGGATTGATAATCATGATCATGGATCTCGCGAAAAGCCGTCCGTGGCGGGTGGGAGTCGTGGTACTGCTGGCCGCCGCGGCTTTTGCCGGCAAGCAATACACCGCGCCGCGCGCCCTGCCCGCCAACAGCTATCCCGCGCACGACCAGCACCCGACGGAGAAGGTCACCATGGCCGCCGATCCCTACGACATGCCGGAGAAGGCCTCGCCGGTGTTTGTTCTGCCTTACGCGGAGAAAGGCTATCTCCCCGTTTTCCTGGTGGTTACCAACAATGGCGACCAGCCTGTCTCGCTCGTCGACATGCAAGTCAGCCTGGTCACCGCCAATCGAACCAAGCTGCAACCGGCGGCCAACGACGATCTCTACCGGCGCTTTTCCCGTGTGAAGCACCGCGGCGACGAGCCCCGCCGCAACCCGCTTCCCATTCCCCTGCCCCGCCGCTCCGATGCCGGCCTGCCCAAAGGCGGCGCCATGGAAATCCAAAGCGCGCAATTTGCCGCCAAGGCGGTCGAGCCGCACTCCACCCAGGCCGGGTTCCTCTTCTTCGATGTGCAGGGAGTCCGCCAGCCGCTTGCCGGAGCCCACCTCTACATCACCAGCGTTCGAAACAGCAACGGCGACGACCTCATGTTCTTCGACATCCCGATGGAAAAGTACGTCAGCTCCGGAACCAACAAGTAGGAAGTCTAACCACGGATTTACCCGAATCAGAATCTGGTCAGCGGACGCCGTTCAGCGTTCTTGTTTCTCCGCATCCGTGTCGATCCGCGGAAATCCGTGGCTAAGTCTTGCCCGTCCCTCGATCCATGGCGCGGTTGGCGAGCTCGTCCGCCTCCCGGTTCTTGGCGCGCAGCACGTGGCGGATCTTGAACCAGTCCAGCCTGCCGCTCAGCGACTTGGCCCGTTGGTGCAGATCGAGCAGCAGGGGGCTGCGCACCTTGTACTGGCCGTTCATCTGCTTTACCAGCAGCTCGGAGTCGCTGATCACCTCCAGCGCCTTGTAGCCGTGCTGCAGCGCGTAGTCCAGTGCCGCCAGCAGGCCCGAGTATTCGGCGTAGTTATTGGTCCGGTGTCCGAGGAATTGGCTGAGTTCGGCGACCCCGCGTCCTCCGGAATCCTTCATCACCACGCCGTAGCCGGCGGGTCCGGGATTGCCGCGAGCGCCGCCGTCTACATGCGCCACCAGCCGCTCTTCCGGCAAGTGCTCCACCGGCGCCCCGAACAGTTCCTGCGATCCGGCGGACTTCCTTCGACCGGGATATTGGCGGAAAGGCATGGGTTATTTCTAGAGGCTATCGGAGTTTTTTGCCCAAGCTCGGGCGTAACGTATGTCCTGGATCATCACAGCTATCTCATAAATGCCGGGAGGCTTGCAGCACCGTGGAAGCGCGGGCCTTCAGGCCCGCGAATTTCGCGCTCTCGAACGTTGGGCTTTAGCCCCTGTGCCAAACAGCGAGTATTTATGAGTAACTTGGTAACTTTGTAATTGGGTAATTTGAGATGTTGGGCGATCCGCTAACCTCAAGCGAAAAGTGAGTTCGTGAAATTACCAACTTACCAATTTACGAGATTACCAAGTCCCCCTCATCTCCCCTGCGCCAGCCTGGTAGCCAGCCGCTCCGGCAAGTCGGCATCCAGGATGCGCTGCTGCGCCATCTCCAGCTTGTACTTGGCGCGGTAGTAGGTGACGGTGAAGGCCTCGGAGTCGAACAACGCAAAGGCCGCACGCCAGTCGCCGTCGCGCGGCTGTCCCACCGATCCCGGGTTGATCAGGTAACGTGCCTCCTTTTTCAGCTTGAAAACAAACTTTTCTGATGTCCCGTGCGAGTTGTACACCGGACGAATGGTGGCCGCATCGTCGCCGCCGCAGAAAAACCCGCCCTGGATGTGGGTGTGGCCGAAGAAGGTCAGCCGCGGCCTGGATTCATCCAGCGAGCGCAGCGCCTCCGGCATCAGCAGAAGGTATTCGTCCTCGTCGTGCGGGGAGCCGTGCACCAGTTGCACGTCCTCCAGCCCCTCAATCTGCTTCGGTCCCGCCGGCAGCCCGCGCAGCCACTCCAGATTGTCCTTGCGCAGCATGGTGCGCGTCCAGAGCACCGCCATCCCGGCGATGGGGTTGAAATCCTCCATGTTACTGGCCCCGGAGCAGGCCTTGTCGTGGTTGCCGCGGACCACGGTCTTGCCCAGCGAGCGTGAAAGCTCGATCACCTCGTTGGGGCTGGCCCCATAGCCCACAACGTCGCCCAGATTCACCACCACGTCGTGGTCGGGCGCCTCCGCCATGCAGGCTTCCAGCGCTTCCAGGTTAGCGTGAATGTCGCTTAAGAGGAGGATGCGCACAGGACTCACAACCGAACCGCCGATTATATCTCCCCGGGCAACCATAAGTCAGAAGTTAGCAGTGGCGACCTACTGAAGCCCCGTCCTTGTTACTTCTGCCCTCTTATTACTTCTAACTTCTTACTTCTTACTTGTTCACCACCGGACAACGCGCCCAATGTCCGGAAGCTACTTCCACCAGCGGTGGCGCCGACTGCGCGCAGCCGTCCACGCGCCAGGCGCAACGCGGCTCGAAGGCGCATCCGGGCGGCATCGCGTTCGGCGCCGGCACCGTGCCTTCTATGGTTTCCAGCGGCCGGCCGCGATCGCTATGCAGCGTGGGCGCCGAGTGCAGCAGCCCGCGCGTGTAAGGATGTGCGGGCCGGGCGAAGACCTCCTGCGCCGCCCCCAGTTCCACAATGCTTCCCGCGTACATCACCGCCACCCGGTCCGACACCTGCGAAACCACCGCTAGGTCATGCGAAATGAACAGCATGGCCAGCGAAAACTTGCGCTGCAACTCGGCCAGCAGTTCCAGGATCTGCGCCTGGATGGTGACGTCCAGGGCGGTCGTGGGCTCGTCGGCAATCAGCAGTTGCGGCCGGTTCACGATCGCCATGGCGATCATCACCCGCTGGCGCATGCCGCCGGAAAGCTGGTGCGGATAATCCCGGGACCGCCGCTCCGCGTCCGGAATGCCCACCTCATTCATGGCTTCTACAGCCAGTCTCCACGCTTCCGGCTTGGTCGCTCGACCGTTCCGCCTTGCGCCTTGCGCCTTGTGCCTTGTGCCTTCATGCGCCAGCACCGCCTCCGCGATCTGCTCCCCGACCCGCATTACCGGATTGAGCGCCGTCATCGGCTCCTGAAAGATCATGGCGATGCGCGCCCCGCGAATTTCGCGCATCTCCTCATCCGCGGTGGAGAGCAGGTCGCGCCCGGCGAAGCGGATTTCCCCCTCCGTCGCGGTTTGCGGCGGCAGCAGGCGCATGATGGCCAGCGCGGTCACCGATTTCCCGGAGCCCGATTCGCCCACCAAACCCAGCACCTCGCCCTCGCCCACTCCCAGGCTGATCTCGCGCACTGCCGGCGCCGGCAACTGCCCGTCGCGCGCCGGAAAGCGCACTGTCAGGCCGCTTATCTCCAGCAGCAGGCTCACCCGCCCATACTACATCGGGTGATCGCGTGATCGGATGATCGGGTGAATACACTTGAAATTGCGCGCTTCCAAGCAGATCGCCCGATCGCCGGATCATCCGATCGCCAGATTTCATGCGGTTTCTTCCATTTTTTCCAACTCGCTCCCGCGGCCCAGCCCGCATCCGCCGCGGCTGGCAACCATGTCCGCGCAGGCGTCGTTACGCGCGGCCCGCATATTTGGCTGCTGGCCTGAATTCTGGTTGCACCAATTCCGGTCATCGCCCTGTGGACGGGCTGCACTCGATTGAAAACAAACAAGATAAAATGCACTCCAAAACGCTTGACTTAAAACCGGGCAGGCGTAAAACACACTCGTTCTTTGACAGTTTCTGAAGTTTACCCGGTTGGTGCGGCGTCCGGGGCTCAAGCCAAGTCACCGTCCACGCTCTCGAGGCGGAAGGACGGAGGGTGAGGTGAGGGTCTATAGCAAAGCGCTGGTTGAGGCGAACAGGAAACTTGGTCAAGAGCAGGATAGAGTCCCGAGGCGTCCGTCCGGTTTTTCCGGTTGGTGGCAAGCCCGGAGCCCAAGCTCGCAAGATCGCGCGTCGCGACCGCAAGGAAGTGACGAGTGCAGGTCAGCAAGGGTCTAAAGCAAGCTGCTGGTCGAGGAGAATGGGACAGACATCACCTCGGGACTCTTAGTTTTTGGCTGCCACATCACCAGAACTGGTTTCAAGAATGCGTCATGGGGAAGGGCACGGCTTCAAGGGCTACTGAAAAACTCGATTGCAAGTCGTTTTTGTGTCAGGGCACGACTTCAGTCGTGCCGTAAATGATTCAAAAAACGATGGGGCTTTTAGCCCCTGCATTCCCAAATTGCGATCAGACGGAGTTTTCCGCAGCCTCTTCCAGACTCAACCACTCCGCCGCCCCCGCCATCCAACCTGTCATGATCCGCAAATTGAAATCCGGTGAGTACCGCCTCTATTCGCGAAAGATCAACCCCAAGACCGGCCGGCGACGCAACCTGGGCACGTTCAAGACTCGCGAACAAGCGCAAAAGCACGAGCGTGCGGTGCAGTACTTTAAGCGCGCTGCCTGACTTCGGCTGGGGCGGCATAAGGTAAGATGTTCAGCGTTTGCGAAAGGGGCAAGTGCTCATGTCCGATCTCGAGGAACGCCGCCAGGGCGAGGACCGCCGCCAGGGCCCCATCCGTTCCGGAAGCTGATCGCCGCGATCCGAATCGTCCGCCGTCGCCGGAAAGCACACGCTCGGGCATTGAGCGGCGCAAGGGCGACCGCCGCAGCGGCCTCGACCGCCGCAAGCCCTCGGAATGAACTGATTAATACGAATTTACGAATTGCAGCGCGACTTCGCCGGGTCCAAATTCGTCACTTCGTAAATTCTTCAATTCGTCAATATCTCCATTCGACAACCGAAATACATTGCGCCTACAATAGGTCCGCTCGCATCCATTTAGGTAGTACGCAGGCGGTATCCGCAGCGGCGGAACTGCACTGGAGGTCAAAGTGAGCGTCGTTCCCATCGGCGATTCCCGCCAGAAAATCACCACAACTTCCCTGGCCGACAAGAAACTGCGGCGCCAGCCCATCACCGCCCTCACCGCCTACGACTACGCCACCGCGCGCCTGGTCGACGATGCCGGCATCGACGTCATCCTGGTCGGCGACTCCCTCGCCCAGGTCATGCTCGGCTACGACAACACCCTGCCGGTCAGCGTCGAGGAGATGCTTCACCACACGCGTGCCGTGCGCCGCGGTGTGAATCGCGCGCTGCTGGTGGCCGACATGCCTTTCGCCTCCTATCACCTGGGCGCCGACGAAGCCCTGCGCAATGCCGCCCGCTTCGTCAAGGAAGCCGGGGCCGAGGCGGTCAAGATCGAAGGCGGCGAGAAGCGCCGCGACCTCGTCAGCCGCATCATCGACGCCGAAATTCCCGTCATGGGCCACATCGGTTTGACGCCCCAGTCGGTGCACGCCATGGGCGGCTACAAGGTGCAGGGCAAGACCCTCAACGCCATCGAGCAGCTCATGCGCGACGCCGTGGCCCTGGACCGCGCCGGCGTCTTCTCCATCGTGCTGGAAGGCATTCCCCGCGAGGTGGCGGCCATGATCACCGCCGAAGTTCAAACCCCGACCATCGGCATCGGCGCCGGTCCGGACTGCGATGGCCAGATCCTGGTCATCCACGACATGCTGGGCCTCAACTTCGGCACGCCGGCCAAATTCGTCCGCCAGTACGCCGATGTCGCCGCCGTCATGCGCGGCGCCGTTGAAAGTTACATGAACGATGTGGTCGCCGGCGGCTATCCCAGTGACAGCGAGTCTTATCACCTGCCGGCTGACACTCGCGCCGCCCTGGAAACCATCCTCGAGCGCAAGCACGCCATGCACTCGGGAGACTAGCGGCAGACGAGATTAGCCACAGATGAACGCTGATGCACACAGATCAACCGGAATTAACTGGCCTTGATCAGTGTTCATCTGTGTACATCAGTGGCTGAATTAGTTCTAACGGCAGACGAGATTAGCCACGATGAACGCTGATGCACACAGATCAACCGGAGTTAACTGGCCTTGATCAGTAGCGGCAGGCGAGATTAGCCACAGATGAACGCTGATGCACACAGATCAACCGAAATTACTGGCCTTGATCAGTGTTCATCTGTGTAAATCAGTGGCTGAATTAGTTCTAGCGGCAGGCGAGATTAGCCACAGATGAACGCTGATGCACACAGATCAACCGGAATCACTGGCCTTGATCAGTGTTCATCTGCGTAAATCAGTGGCTGAATTAGTTCTAGCGGCAGACGAGATTAGCCACAGATGAACGCTGATGCACACAGATCAACCGAAATTACTGGCCTTGATCAGTGTTCATCTGTGTAAATCAGTGGCTGAATTAGTTCTAGCGGCAGGCGAGATTAGCCACAGATGAACGCTGATGCACACAGATCAACCGGAATTACTGGCCTTGATCAGTGTTCATCTGTGTAAATCAGTGGCTGAATTAGTTCTAGCGGCAGACGAGATTAGCCACAGATGAACGCTGATGCACACAGATCAACCGGAATTACTGGCCTTGATCAGTGTTCATCTGTGTAAATCAGTGGCTGAATTAGTTCTAGCGGCAGGCGAGATTAGCCACAGATGAACGCTGATGCACACAGATCAACCGGAATCACTGGCCTTGATCAGTGTTCATCTGTGTAAATCAGTGGCTGAATTAGTTCTAGCGGCAGACGAGATTAGCCACAGATGAACGCTGATGCACACAGATCAACCGGAATTACTGGCCTTGATCAGTGTTCATCTGTGTAAATCAGTGGCTGAATTAGTTCTTTGAAGATCTTCGGAAATCCCGACGACATGCACCTCGCCTGCGCCCAGCGCCGCCGCGAAGGCCGCCGCATCGGCCTGGTGCCCACCATGGGCGCGCTCCACGAAGGCCATCTTTCGCTCGTCCGTGCCGCCCGCGCCCAGTCCGACGTGGTCGCCGTCTCCATCTTCGTCAACCCCTTGCAATTCGGCCCCAGCGAAGACCTCGCCAAGTATCCGCGCACCTTCGAGCGCGACCGCCAATTGTTGGAGGCGGAAAAAGTTGACCTGCTGTTCGCGCCCTCCAATGACGACATGTATCCCGCCGGCGCCGTCACCTTCGTCACCGTCGAAGGACTCAGCGACAAGCTCTGCGGACGCTCCCGTCCCGGCCACTTTCGCGGCGTCACCACCGTGGTCTCCAAGCTGTTTCACATTGTCGAGCCCGATCTCGCATTCTTCGGCCAGAAGGACGCCGCCCAGGTCACCATCCTCCAGCGCATGGTGCGCGACCTGAATCTTCCCGTGCGCATCATCGTCTGCCCCATCGTGCGCGAAAAAGACGGGCTGGCCATGTCGTCGCGCAATTCCTATCTCGACCCGCGGCAGCGCCGCCAGGCGCTGGTTCTCTATCGCGCCCTGATGCGCGTGCAGACCCTGGCCGATACCGGCGAGCGCAGCGCCGCCAAACTCTCCGATACCGGCAGGCAGGTGATCGCCGAAGAGCCCGCGGTGCGCCTCGACTATTTTGAGATCGTCAACCCTCAGACGCTCGATCCCGTGGACGACATCTCCCGCGGCGCCCTGGTCGCCGTCGCCGCCTTCGTCGGACCTACCCGCCTCATCGACAACCTCGTCCTCCACGGCCCCGGCCAGGCCGCCGGACCAAACCTCAGCCAGAAGTAAGAAGTAAGAAGTTGAGCAGAGCTTGTGTAGCCGCCTATTTTTCGGACACGAACTCGTTGCCCGCCATCAGGTACCGCAGCTTCGCCTCCGCCGCTTTTCTGATTCCCACCCGCGGCGTGGTGACCACGCGCCGCGTCGAAAAACCGTCGTCCAGGATTGTCAGATCGGAAAACGTGGTCAGGTCCTTGCCGTTATCGCGCGGACGCGTGATGCCCAGCGCTTCGGCCAGCCTGCCCGGGCCGGTGGTGAGCAGGCGCAGGTCGGTGAGCCGCGGCTGCCCGTCCGGCAGCGCCAGTTCGCGCGCCCGGAACATGTGCTCCAGCCCGGCCACCGGTTCCAGCGCGCGGAACAGCACGCTTCCCGCCTTGCCCTCGGAGAGGCAGGAAACATTCAGGCAGTAATGGTTGCCGTAAATGAAGTAAACGTAGGCAAACCCCGGAGGCCCGAACAGCACCATATTCCGCGCCGTGGGCCCGGCGGCGGCGTGCGCGGCGGGATCGTTGGCGCCCAGGTAGGCCTCCACCTCCACGATCCGCCCGGCCAGCAGGCAGCGCCCATGCTTGCGCGCCAGCACCTTGCCCAGCAGCTCGCGCGCCACCCGCCGCGGATCGCGGTCGTAAAAACGGCGCGAGAGCGGGCGTGCCCGCGTAATGTCGAATCCGGGATCGCGCATGACTGTCATTCACCACGGATCTTCACCGATTGCCGCGGATCGGAAGCGCGGAATCAGGAATGCGGAATGCAGAATAAAGAATGCAGAATGAAGAATGAAGAATGAAGAACGGAACCCCAACGGCTGTCATTCTGAGCGAGGTCCAACGCGCCTGATTTTGGGCGCGTTGCGACCGAGTCGAAGAACCCCGCGTTTGCCTGGACTCACCCTGCTGCTCACAGGCATTTCAATCCCGCTTTCAATCCCGCTTCATCCCGTTGTTCCCATCCGTGTTCATCCGTGGCAATCCGTGGTTCAGCCGCCGGCGCCTCTCGCGCGATGCTCAAACTGTGCCACAAAACCCAGGCGCGAGCTGGCCAACGACCATCGACCATCGACCATCGACCAGCTTCACTTCAGCGCCGCCAGCACCTCCGCCGCATGTCCGGCCGACTTCACCCCCCGGAACTCCTGCTCCAGTTTTCCGTCGGGTCCAATCACGAACGTGCTGCGCTCGATGCCCATCACCTTCTTGCCGTACATGTTCTTCTCTTTCAGCACCCCGTAGGCCTGGGCGAGCTTCTTGTCGGTGTCGGAAAGCAGCGTAAACGGAAGCTCGTACTTGTCGCGGAATTTTTTCAGATCGCGCGGCGCGTCGGGCGAGGCGGCCACCACCTCGGCGCCCGCCTTCTTGAACTTGGCATATTCGTCACGAAACTCGGACGCTTCCACCGTTCAACCGGGCGTGTCGGCCTTGGGGAAAAAGTAGAGGACCAGGGTTTTCCCGCGATAGTCCTTCAGCGAGGTGGTCTTTTCATCCTGGTCGGGCAAACTGAACTCGGGAGCTTTATCATGGACTGGCATGAGATTTCTCCGGCGGAAAGACATCTTACACCGTGCGCTGGTCGTCGGCCTCTGCTTGGCGCTGGTGGCGGCGGCGGCCGCCCAGCGCCGCTCGCGCAGGAATAAGGGCCCGCGCGCCCTGGCCCTGGTGGAATGGCCGGCCAAGGGCGGCTCGCCGCGCCTGGTTCCGGTCACCATCCTCATCGACGGCCGCTACTACGACGCCTCCATCTACAAGGCCGATCCGGTGCCCATGGCCCTGGAGCCCGGCAACGTGTACGAAGTTGAACAGAGCGGCGAATCCAAGGGCATCGTCACCCTCACCGCGGCGCGCCAGGCGGCCAATGGCGCCTGGCTGGCCGACGCCCGTTTCCAGAGCACGGAGCAGCTTGCCGCTGCCCACCAGCGGCGCTCGGCGCCCAAAGCCGCCGAAGTCGTCGAAGGACCGCCGAAGCTGCGGCGCGGTCCGCCCTCGACGGAGCCGATGCCGCAGGAGCCTTCGCCTGGGCGGCAGTCCCGCGGGCCCGATGAACCGCCGGTCCTGCGCAACCCTGCTCCCGCGAACCCGCCGCCTGCGCCCACCGCCTCGTCGCAGCCGCCGCAGTCCAAACCCTCCGAAACGCCGGACCATCCCATTCTGCGCCGTGGACGTCCCAGCGCCGAGCAGGCGGAAAATCTTCCCGGCAACACGGAGAAGATCGCTCCGCCCAGGACTTCGGCCGCCACCGCCAAGGGCGCCGCGTCCCTGAAGGCCACCGGCGCGGGCAAGGTGCTCACCGCCATCTCCGATGCCGATGGTCCGGAACCGAGCAGCTTTGCCCTGCCCTGGAAGGCCGAGGACCGGGAGAAGTCCAAGGCCGGCATGATGCAATTGGCCGCCGCTGCCTTGCAGGATTACGCGCGCACCCACGGCGGCACTCATCCCGGCGAATTGCAGGACGCACAACTGCGCGCCTTCGATCTTTCCACCAGCAATGAACCGATCTTCGTGCTCATGGCGCTGGCCCGCGAAGCGCCGCCGCCCATCCGGCGCAAGGCGCGCGCGACACGCGCCAAGGCCGCTGTGCCTGGGTCCTCCGCTTCCCTAGGCCTGACATTTTGGATTACCGTGGCGGCGCGCGAGAACTACGATGGACGGCTGCGCAAGCTGAAGGCCTGGGCCACCGACAGCAAGCACCTCGACGCCTATCCGCGCGCCGAGCTGATCGATGCGGTGGACGCCGACGGTGACGGCCGCGGCGAATTGCTGTTCCGCGAGATCTCCGACATCGGGCAAAGCTTCGTCCTCTATCGCGCCGCGCCCGACTCGCTCACCGAGCTCTACAACAGCGCCGAGCTTGAGCGCTAGGCAGGACACGATGGCGCATCCGCCAATTACGCGCGACGCGGTACAGCGGTTTTACGACCGGCTGGGCTCGCGCATGGACTGGGCCGATCCCTTTTCGCGCGCCAAGCTTCGGGCAATGGAACTGCTGCAGCTCGCGCCCGGCGAGCGCGTGCTCAACGTCGGCGCAGGCACGGGCCGCGATCACCTGCGCCTGCAGCAGGCGGTTGCGCCGGGAGGCATCGCCGTCGGCGTCGATATTTCTCCCGTCATGCTTCGCCTGGCCCATGCGCGCGGCGCGCTGGTGACGCGCGCGGATACGCGCCGACTTCCCTTCCGCGAGGAGACCTTCGATCGCCTGTGGTGCACCTACGTGCTCGACCTGATGCCGGATGACGATCTGCCCCGCGTGCTCGGCGAATTCCGGCGCGTGCTCAAGCCGAAAGGACGAATGGCGCTGGCCTCGATGACCGAAGGCACGACTCCTGCCAGCAGGATCGTGGTCGGCACGTGGAAGCTGCTGTATCGGGCGGCGCCGAAAGCGACCGGCGGCTGCCGTCCGCTGGCGCTGGCAGACCTGGTGGCGCAAGCGGGTTTGCGTGTAGTGGCGCACGAAATCATTGTGCAATGCGCTTTTCCCAGCGAGGTGGTGGCCGCGGTGCGCGAGTAGCGGCTCAGCCGAGTTTTTTCTCCAGCAGTTCGTTCACCAGCGCGGGATTGGCCTGGCCCTTGCTCGCCTTCATCACCTGTCCGACAAAAAATCCCTTGATGGTGGTTTTGCCGGCGCGGTACTGCTCCACCTGCTTGGGATTGGCGGCGATGGCTTCGTCCACCATCTTCTCGATCGCCGAGGTGTCGGTGATTTGCTGCGGTTTTTCCTTCTCGTAAATGGCGGCGAAATCCTGGTTGCGCTCGAACGCCAGGTCGTAGAGGTCCTTGAGAATTTTTCCGGAGATGGCGCCGGATTCCACCAGGTCCGCCGAAAGGGCCACTCCCTTCATGGAGATGGGCGACTGCGCGATTTCCAGGCCTTTGGCTTTCAGGCGGCCCATCAGCTCGCTCTGCACCAGGTTGGCGACGCGCTTGGGATTTTTCGCGCCCCGGGCCGCTTCCTCGAACTGGTCGGCCAGGGCGCGGGTGGAGCTAAGCACGCCGGCGTCGTATTCGGTGATGCCGTAGTCGGCGACCATGCGTGTCCGCCGCGCTTCCGGCAATTCCGGCATCAGGCCGCGAATCTGCGCCTGCCAGGCCTGGTCAACCACCAGCGGCAGCAGGTCAGGCTCGGGGAAGTAGCGATAATCGTGCGCCTCTTCCTTGGAGCGCATGCCGTAGGTCTTTCCCTCGTGCGGATTGTAGAGGCGCGTCTCCTGCTCGATGCGCGCGCCCGATTCCAGGACCGCTACATGGCGCTCGATCTCATATTCCAGCGCCTGGCGGATGAAGCGGAAGGAGTTGACGTTCTTGATCTCGGTTTTGGTGCCCAATTCCTTCTGCCCGGCGGGACGGACGCTGATGTTGGCGTCGCAGCGCAGCGAGCCTTCCTCCATATTGCAGTCGCTGACGCCGGTGTAGAGGACGATTTCCTTCAGCCGCGTGAGGTACTCGTAGGCCTCCTCGGGCGAGCGCATGTCGGGCTCGCTGACGATCTCGATCAGCGGCACGCCGCAGCGGTTCAGGTCCAGGTAAGTGCGCTCGGCGGAATCCGGAAAGCCCTCGTGCAGGCTCTTGCCCGCGTCCTCTTCCAGGTGCACGCGCGTAATGCCGATCTTGTTTGTCGCGCTGCCGCCGGCAGGGACCTCGATCCAGCCGAACTCCGCCAGCGGGCGGTCGTATTGCGAAATCTGGTAGCCCTTGGGCAAGTCGGGGTAGAAGTAGTTCTTGCGGGCGAAGATGGAGCGCTCATTGATGCGGCAGTTCAGCGCCATGGCGGCCAGGGTGGCAAACTCCACCGCCTTGCGGTTCAAGACCGGCAGGGCGCCGGGCAGTCCAAGGCAGACGGGGCAGACGTTGCTGTTAGGCGGATCGCCGAAGCGGGTGGAGCAGGAGCAGAAGATCTTGCTGGCGGTCAGCAGGTGGACGTGGACTTCCAGGCCGATGACCGGCTGGTAGCGGGCGCGAACGTCAACGGAAGTGGCCATTCCTTAGTTTCCAGTTTCGAGTTTCCAGTTTCCAGTGGCCATGTGCAAGCTGTCGAGATTTACCTTTGCGTTACTACCGCCCGTGCAACTGTTTATATACCCCCCTCCCCCTGCGCTGTCTGGAGCATTTTCCAGTAGAATCATACGATTAGGTCGAGATGGCGGGCTTGGATACCGTCGGTATACCGTCAGCATCCCACGGTATCCGCACGGTAACCGTGGAGGGGGCATTGGGCTCTCCGGAAGCGAGAGATTTGTTGTCAAAGAGCTAAACATCTCGTTCTTGGACAAAAAAACTTTGGCACGTCAGTGCGCAAGATAAGCATAGGCGAAGTGGGGTGCTGATGTCTGTGACAAGAGAGGCAAAATTTTGGGGAGAGTTTCAATTTGGGAAGAGCTGATAGCAGCTCGGGCTGGGGTCTCGCAACTTCGCCGAGCCCGCTGTGTACGCGAGAGTGGGCATTCTTTCCAATTAAGAGCGGGGTCAAGACTTGGTTCAGTTCCACTGACGGTGCGGTTATATTTTGCCCGTAGCGGATGTCTGTGTAGGGCTTGGGATGTTTACGTACTCATCTATTTTGTTGATTAGCCTGTAAATCGCCACCCGGTAGCGGCGAACATCCAAGCCCGTAATCCTAAGATTTAACTGCCCGTGAGCTACTTCATTCCTCACACGAATGGCATCATCCAAGACGTTGAAAACGCCGCGATAACCCGGAAAGTTCGAGTAAAGCCAATCGGAAAAACGCATTTGCTGAGGCTGAAAGTGTGAAAAAAGTCGATCGAGGGATTTCGTGCTGTTGTCACGTAAAAAACCTTGGAGCTCTTTTCGCTCCGCCGATGAGCTTAACGTGGCAGGTGTCTTCTGCCATTCAGAACAACCGGCAATGCTCTGGACAAATTGCTCGACTCTACGTGCTTCGGCGAAGTCCACCTCTAGGTAATTGGGAAGAAGTTCTTCAAGCCGGCGTCGAAGCTGAACAGCGACGTACCTTTTTTGAATGGGCGTGGCGGCACCCCAGGTATTCGGTAGCTGGTCGCCAACCTCTTCAAGTAGTCGTGAAGCAAACGCCTGCAACTGCCCGACCAATGCAACAACGACGAATCGCAGTTGCGCTTCGCGACGACTCAGTCTCCTACCTTTTTCTAGGCTCTCCGAGGACCTCGTAGCACCAAGCAGCAGATCCAGCACCTCGAGTCGCGAGTCCCGGAAAGATATCCAGGCTTGAGAGTGGCTATTCACGAGTTTTCCGGAGGCAGTCGCTTCGCGAATGGTGGTTGAAGTCCAACTGCCTGTAGCGCCGCTGCCCACGTGCGCATCCGGAGATAGAAGCGACTCCGATGATCGGTGGCTCTGGCCAATGCGTCTGCGAATGGTTGATTGTTAAGTGAGAGATCCTGGAATGCCTTCTCAATTTGTGGAGCAGCAGCCTTCAGTTGAGCAGTGGCCACATCCTGAAAAGTGATCATCTGTAGTTCAAAAACAGCACGACTAACGCCCTTCTCGTAGCCGTGCTTTCCCTCGCCAAAATCGCGCAATCGCCTAAATGCTGTGTTGCGGAATACGAGGGCGGCGCGACTTAGTGAATCGAGAAACATCTTTCGCAAACCAGCGATCTCGTCGGCGGATGGTTCTCGATGCTGTTTCATGTAGTTTGTCAAGATCATCTTCAATGGTGGTCGATAGTCCTCAAGCACGGCATTGACTGCAAAAAATCGAAGAATGAGCTCGTGATGTCTGAGTCTTACGTCAGGTTTCGTTATCCCCAATACTTCTAAGAATTCCTTGCTATGCGCAAGTGAATTCAATAGGTTATTGAACGATCCACGCAAGGTTGCGTTCCTAATTTCCTGCTCGGTTAAAGGAACGCCGCCTGTGTTGAGGCGTTCGAAGATTTCAAATCTGATCTGCGGTGCTGAGAAGGGCGAAATCACGATAGTGCGGATTACCCTTTGCAGGATCTTTCTATCGAGCTTGGGCGGAAGTTCTGCCCACTTTTTACCGTTTAGATCGCTCAGTACCTGCAGCCCCTTTAGTGCGTACCGACCGTGGTAGTAGTCGTCCACAGCGTTGAGGCGCTGCTGGCCGTCCACAACGACTCTGGTGCCGTCGGGGTCCTCGGCTAGAAAAACAGGAGGAATCGGCAGATTCAGTAAAAGGGACTCGATCAGCCGACTTTTGCTGACGTTATCCCAAACACTGGCGCGCTGGAATTCAGGTCGAAGGATTAAGCTCTTGTCCTCAATGCGGTTAAGGATGGTTTCCACGTCGGGATCAGCCGTGGTCGTGAATACTTCGCGTTCACTCGGAGTTGGGCTGCCGACATATGGTTCTGTATCGTCAATCTCTTCGGTACTGAACAACGGCTCTTCGGCTACCTGTTCTGTCATCTAGGTTCCTTGTCTCTAAATATTTTCGGGCCATTGTATCGCTGAGCTCGAAGTCAGCCTAAGCCGAGTCAGTTCTCCGCCAGTTCTTTTTTCACCGATTCGCTGACCAGTTTGCCGTCGACGCGGGCGCCGGCGAATTTGGCCATGACGTTCTTCATGACCGCGCCCATTTCTTTCATGGTGGGGGAGCCCATTTCGGCGATGGTGGCGCGGACGGCGGCGGTGATCTCTTCTTCGCCCAGGGCCTGGGGCATGTAGGTTTCGATGAGCGCCACCTCGGCGGCTTCCTTGTCGGCCAGGTCCTGGCGTCCGCCGCGGGTGAACTGCTCGATGGAATCCTTGCGCTGCTTGATCATGGTGCCGAGCACCTGGAGGGCCTCGCGGTCGTCGAGCGGCGCGCGTTTTTCGATCTCGCGGTTCTTGAGCGCGCTCTTGACCATGCGCAGGGTGGAGAGGCGGAGCTCCTGGCGCGACTTCATGGCCGCCACCATGTCTTTCTGGATTTGTTCGCTGATGGTCATGGGCGCTCCTGGCGATGAAATGCTGGATTCGGCAGCGCCATTATAGTGTTGCGCCGGGCGGGCACGGCACTTATGATGCGCGACAAAGCCCGTTTTCAGGCATGACCGGCGGAATCAGATCCGCTGCTGCTGGCGGCGGAATGAATTCCGCCGTTGCGTGTTTCCGCGATGAGCGCTGCCATGGGACCTTGGGGACCTTTTTCACCCGTTCAAATCGCCTTCCTGATCATTGCCGGGCTGGCGCTGGTGGGGGTGGTGATCGCCTTCATCCGCTCGCAGATGACGTTCTGGGGTTACGCGGAGATCGCCAGCGAGGTGCTGCGCCTGGGGCCGGAACTGGGGGCGGAGGCGTTTCGCGACGGGCCGGACGTGGTGCTCTCGGGCCGGTATGAGGGGTCGCTGGTGGTGGTGCGTTTTTCGAACGCGGAGAACACTCCCGGGCTCAACGTGCGGATGCAGGCGGCGGCGACCTTCGTGCTGTCGGTGGCGCCGGCGGGCGAGGCGGTGACCGAAGGCGGGCGGGTGCAGGTGGCGACCACCGACGACTGGTTTGACAGGCGCTTCACCACGCGCACCAACCAGCCGATGCAGGCAAAGATGCTGATCACCAGGCCGGTAGCCGCCTTGCTGCAACAGCTTGCCTGCTCCCGGAACACCTACCTGACGATCGGCAAGGGCATGATCGAGCTGAGCGAGTTGGGCATCCCGCAGCCGGACACGGCGAAGCACGTTCTCGATCACCTGCAATCGATGGCCAAGCTGGGGGAGGCGCTGCGGCGGATGCCGGGTTCGGACCGGGTGAAGCTGACGCCGTTCAAGCGGGAGCGGCACATCGCGGCGCGGCTGGCGATCACGGTGGGAGCGGTGGTGGCGCTGCTCAGCGTCTTCGCCGCCGTGAACGCGCCCAAGCGGGCGAACTTCAACGCGGTGAACCAGCCGCTGACGTTCGGGAATCCTGCCCCGGGATGCGGCGCTGATTCCGCATGCCCAATTATGGCGTACGGCCACCGCGGACGACCTGGATCCGATCGCGGTGAGCTGGATGCGCAACCACGGGCTGCAGCCGCAGGGACGGATCGAGGCCGACCTCAGCGGCAAGGGCACGGACGGCGACGTGATTTACCTGCTGGTGGGACCCGAGGGGGCGCGGCGGGTGGTGCTGCTGGCGGGCAACGAGAACCGCTACGATACCAGGTTCCCCTACATTGGGCTGGCCGCGCGCGTGCCCAAGGGAATCATCAATTCCATACCCTGGGTCGACGGCAAACCGCCCGGCGGGCGTGGAAGGGGACGGCGTGCTGCTGGTGCGCAAGAACGACGATGTGCGGTCAGGAATCGTGTTGTTCCTGAGCGGGCGTGGTATTGTTTCCGCGTCTCCCATTAATTATCAGGACATCCAACTGGAATAGGATGCGGCGGAAGGAATCTCGCCGCTCCACCGCGACGGAATGAATTCCGTCGCTACATAACACAGGACGGCAATCATGCTGCGCAAGAATCGGCTTTTTACCCCCGGGCCAACGCCCCTGCTTCCGGCCGCGCAGACGGCCATGGCGTCGGCCAACATCCATCACCGGACCGCAGATTTCCGCGCGCTGTACAGCCGGGTGCTGGCGGAGCTGAAAACGCTTCGTCGGCACGCAAGAACGACGTGATGCTGATGGCCTCGTCGGGAACCGGCGCGATGGAGGCGTCGGTAGCCAACCTGACTTCGCCGGGCGACAAGGTGCTGGTCCTGACCGCGGGAAAATTCGGCGAGCGCTGGCGGATCTGGCCAAGGCATACGGGCTGTCGCGGTGGAGGCGTTGAGCGCGGCCTACGGCGCAGACGTTTTCGCTCGACGAGGTGGGCGCGCGGCTGAGCGCGGAGACGCGCGTGGTGTACATGCAGGCGACGGAAAGCTCCACCGGGGTGCGGCACGACGTGGAGGGAGTGGCGCGGCGGGTGCGCGAGTCCGGGCACGACACCTTGCTGGTGGTGGACGCGATCACCGGGCTGGGCACGACGCGCTTTGACGTGGACGGCTGGGGCATGGACGTGATCATCGGCGGATCGCAGAAGGCGGTGATGATTCCGCCGGGCCTGGCCTATTGCGCGGTGAGCGAGAGGGCGTGGGCAGCGCATGGAGAGCACGAAATCGCCGCGCTATTACTTCGACCTGCGCAAGGAGCGCAAGGCGGGAGCCAAAGGCGAGTCGGCCTTCACGCCGGCGATCGCGCTGATGGCGGCGCTGGGAGCGGCGCTGGATTACCTGCGCGAAGCGGGCGAAGGCGACATGGCCGCCGGGCGCGAGGCGCTGATCGCCAATGCTGAACTCGCGCGCCGAGATGACGCGGGCCGCGGCGCGAAGCCTGGGGCTGAAGCTGTTCGCCAGCGTGCCCGCGAACGCGCTGACCGCGATCGCCGCGCCCGGGGGCTGGATTCCGGGGTGATCGTGAAAGCCTTCCGCGAGATGTTCGGCGCGGTCGTGGCCGGCGGGGCAGGGGGAGAAGATGAAGTCGGCAGCTGTTTCGCATCGCGCATCTCGGCTACTACGATTATCTCGATACGATCGGGATCATTGCCGGGCTGGAGCAGATGATGGCGAAGATCTCCGGCGGTGGAGTTCGGGACGGCGGTGGCGGCGGCGCAGAAGTGTGGGTGGAGCGCACGGCGGGCAAGGTGGCCAGCGCGCGGCCTAGTTCCCACAACCGCGGACTTACACGGAGAACACGGATGAAGCTTTAGGATTTAAGAATTAAGATTTAAGCATTATCCAGAATTGAGAGTGCGCACGATCCGTGTTCATCTGTGTAAATCCGTGGTTAGTTTCAACGGGCGGAATCATGAAAATTGTTGTGGCCGAGAAAATTTCCTCTTCCGCGATTGAGATTCTGCGGGAAGAAAAGCGCTGGAATGTGATTACGCCCGACCAGCTTGACGGGCGGCTGGCGGCGGAGGTGGCCGACGCCGACGCGCTGATCGTGCGCTCGGCGGTGCACGCCAATGCGGCGCTGCTGGAGCACGCGCGCAAGCTGCGGGTGATCGGGCGCGCCGGGATGGGCGTGGACAACGTGGACCTGGAGGCGGCCACGCGCCACGGGATCGCGGTGATGAACACGCCGGGCGCCAACGCCGTCGCCGTGGCCGAGCACACGCTGGGGATGGCGCTGGCCATGGCGCGGCATCTGTGCCGGGCCGACGCGCTGATGAACCCGGGCAAGTGGGAGAAGAAATCGCTGCAGGGCACGGAGCTGCGCGGCAAGACGCTGGGCATCATCGGGCTGGGGCGGATCGGGATGGAGGTCGCGCGGCGGGCGCGCGCCTTCGGCATGAAGGTGGCGGCGCATGATCCGTTCGTCTCGCCGGAGGTGGCGCGGCAGTCGGAAATCGAGCTGATCTCGCTGGAGAAGCTGCTGGCGGCCGCCGATTACGTCACCCTGCACCTGGCGCTGACGCCGCAGAGCGCGGGCATCATCAACGCGGAAACGCTGGGCAAGATGAAGAAGGGCGCGCGGCTGATCAACTGCGCGCGGGGCGAGCTGGTGGACGAGGCGGCGCTGGCCGCGGCGCTGCGTCGACGGCCACCTGGCGGGGGCGGCGCTGGATGTGTTCGCGGAAGAGCCGCTGAAGAACTCGCCGCTGCTGGCGCTGGGCAACGTGATCCTGACGCCGCACATTGGCGGGCTCGACGCACGAGGCGCAGGAGGCGGTGGGAGTGCAGATCGCGGTCCAGGTGCGGGAATTCCTGCGGCGCGGCGTGATCCAGAACGCGGTCAACGTGCCCTCGGTGTCGTACGAGGAGTACGCGCAACTGCAGCCGTACATGATGCTGGCGGAGCGGCTGGGATCGTTTATCGCGCAGGCGTCGGGGGCGGGGCTGGAGGAGATCGCGCTGCAGTACGCCGGGCCGATCGCCAATGGGAAGACGCAACTGCTGCGCAATGCGGCCATCAAGGGAGTGCTGAATTCGGCGCTCGCGGAAAAAGCCAACCTGGTGAACGCCTCGGCCATGGCGGAGGAGCGCGGGCTGCGGGTGCGGGAAACGTCGAAGCCCCGAGTCTCCGGCGGGAGCGCGGGCAGCGTGATCACCGTGCACCTGAAACGCAGGAAGAAGACCACTACGCGAAGGGCACGGTGCTGCGCGGCAGCTCGCCGCGCCTGCTGACGTGGACGGCATCGACGTTGAGGCGCCGCTGGAGCGCCATCTGGTGTACCTGCGCAACCGCGACGTGCCCGGGGTGATTGGGCGCATCGGCACCTGCTGGGCGAGGGTAAGATCAATATCGCGAATTTTTCGCTGGGACGCGCCGAGCAGGCGGCGCGGGCGGCGCGCGCCTCCGCCTCCTCCACCAGCGCGGGACACGGCACGGGGATCGACGCGGTGAGCGTGGTGCACGTGGACACGCCGGTGCCGGAGGCGGTGCTGCAGAAATTGCGGGCGCTGCCGGCGATCAAGCTGGCGCGGGCGATCCGGCTGTGGTGAGGGAAAAGAATTTAAGATTTAAGATTTAAGATTTCAGATTGCAGAAGAGCAAGTGTGCGCCCGAGAATTGCAGCCAATCTCAAGTTGAAGTCTTAAATCTGAAATCTGAAATCTTAAATCTGAAATTCTCTCACTCCTGCTCCTGCTCGTGCTTGAGGCGCTTGCTTTCGGCGAGCAGCGACATGCTGTGCATGAGGTTCTGCAGGGTGATGATGCCCACCAGGCGGCCGCAGTCGACCACGGGCAGGACGGTGACTCCCTGCGAGGTCAGCTTGCGGAAGGCGGTGGCCAGCGTGTCGCCGGCCTGGGAGACGGAGAAGACGCGGTTCATGACCGATTGCACGTAGCCGTTGCCGCCGACGCGCAAGGCGTTGACGATCTTCTGGCGCGAGACCACCCCCACCATGTCGCTGCCGCGCACCACCGGGAAATCGTCCTGGAGGGTGTGGACGGCCTTGTGCAGCGCGTCCTCCAGGGTGTCGGCGGGGGAGAGGGTGGAGAAATCGGTGAGCATGACCTCCTGCAGCCGTACCTGCTCGAGCACCGACTGGAACACGGCGGAGCGGTCTTCCAGTTGGGCGGCGACGAAGAGGAAAAATCCCACCAGCATCAGCCAGGTATTCCAGATGCCGGCCAGAATGAAGACCATGGCAAAACCCTGCCCGATGGAAACGGCGCGGCGGGTGGCGCGCATCACGTCCATGCGGCGGGCCAGCAGGGAGCGCACGATGCGGCCGCCGTCGGCGGGATAGGCGGGCAGCAGGTTGAAGACGCCGAGAAAAAGATTCATCCAGAAAAAGCTGCGCGGCAGGTTGCCGGAATAAACGAAGGGCTGCTTCCAGAGCGCGGCCTCGGGGGCCACGCTGAGCACCACCGCCGCCGCCAGGAAGGCGAGCAGCAGGTTGACCGCCGGTCCGGCAAGCGCGATGCGCAGCTCGCGGTTGGGTTCAAGCTTCTGGCGCGAACTCTCCTGCAGGAGGCTGACGCCGCCGATGGGCAGCAGCACCACCGAGTGGGCCGGCAGACGCTGGCGCAGGGTGGCCAGCATGTGCCCCAGCTCGTGCAGGATGACGGAGGCGAGCACCAGGCCGACCAGGGCGAAACCGCGGCTGAGGCCGGCGGCGCCCAGCGCCGGGCCTTCCGTCATCCAGACGAAGATCAGCAGGAAGGCGAAGGTGAGGTGGATGCGAATGTCGATGCCGAAGATTCGACCCGCGGGAAACGACCAGCTTCTCATCGTGATCCATTGTAAACGGAGGAGCAAGTTGCCGCGTTGCAGGGAGGGATGGCGCGCTCCCGGGACCCCAAAAAAGAGGGCGCGGTCGACTCTGCCGCGCCCTCAAGTTCGCTTTCATTACCGCAGTGCGTATGGCAACACAACATCCATCAGTTCTTGCAAGATCGCCCGTGACCGGCCCTGAGCGCCTCGCTTATTGCTTCGGCGCGTTTTTCAGCAGCCTGCTGATCCCGATGCCCCCGCGTGACAGCGAGGCCGCGACGCGCAGCCCGGCGGAGCGGAAACCACGCGCCCCCGCGCCGCGCCTGTCCGCAGCCGCTAGCTGGTTGCCCGGGCGGCAACGCCAACCGGCGCCTGTGACGCTTTCTTTTCCAGCGAGCCGACGGGCAGCACCGTCCGTCCGAAGGCCTCGTTGAGAATGATGGCCGCCATCAGATACCAGGCGGTGAGCGCGCAGAAGATTCCCTCCCAGCCGGCGACGTGGCCGAGCATGACGCTGCCGGTGGCCACATGGACGTTGAGGAGGACGAACAACAGGAGCAAGGTGCTGAATACCCAGACCAGGGCCTTGTTGTGGCGGAAGGTTCCGATCCACATCACGAAGGTGAAGATGGTCCAGGCCACCAGGGTGACCAGCAACCATCCCTTGGCGGCGGTGGCCGGGATGATGCCGTGCATCTCCATGAGCACCATGCTGGCGAGCGAAATCCAGAATGCGCCGTAGGAGGCGAAGGCGGTCATGCCGAAGGTGTTGCCGGTGCGGAATTCCAGGAAACCGGCGATCAACTGGGCCAGCCCGCCGTAGAAGAGGCCCAACGGAAGAGCTGCCCCGATGTCGCACAGCCCGGCGTTGTGCACGTTGAGTACAAAGGTGGTGAGAGCGAAAGCTCCTAGCCCCAACGGTCCGGGGTTAGCGAGCTTGGTCACGAGGTCGATTTTTTGAGGTTCCGCCATTTTGCTAGCTCCTTGAATGAACGACGTGCCTACGACTTGACGACTTTAACGAACGTTAGTTCAAACCGCGATCAGCCCTCGGGCTGGCGCGTGTCTGAAAGCTGGGAACCCCGGTATGGCCGCCGGATCGCGGCGAAAATGCCGGCGCACCGGCCGGCGGCGATCAGCGTCCCTTGGAAGGTCTCCTCCCGGTCACGGCCCAGAGGGCAGTGAAAGCGGGAAGCGAACGCCAAGACAGGGTTGGGAAGGGTTCTAGACCAGAAAACTGCAGCTCAGTTCCAGGACGCCGCGCAGGGTCACGACGGGGAAGGGGGAATCCTGGATGCGGGTGCGCTGAGCCCGCGTCACCGGCGCGGGGGAGCGGCTGGGACGCGCGGCGGCATTGGCGATGGATGATTTTGCCGCGGCTGCCTTCTTCACCGACTGAAAAGCGGTGGCGGGGCCGCGCACGCAGGAAAACGGGCCGGTGTGGCTGGGAACGAAGTAGATGACGCTGACGCAGATCAAACAAACCATAATCCAGCTCAGGCGCTGGAGCTGCAGTTTGGTGATGCGAGGATGCTTGGAGTCCAACCGCATGGTCGGTAGCTTCCTGCCTTTGCGCCCGGCTGCTTCGCTTGCCCTGCCGGTCTGCGGTGCGTGTCGGTCCCGGGCCCGGATGACGCGAATCCAGTTTTTGATAGGAAAACGGCGCGAACGTACCACCGGGATATGCGGCTGGTCAATCAAAAACTTCAACCATGGGGCCGGGAGCCGCCCCGGGCCGGACCTGGGCGAAGGATGGGAACATCGCAAAACGACCAATTTGATACAAATAGCGAGTGCGCGTCATTGCCGGCCTCTATCGGAGCCGTCCGCTGCGCTCGCTGCGCGGCCTGGATCTGCGTCCCACCTCGGACCGCCTGCGGGAGAGCTTGTTTGACGTGCTCGCCGCCGGGCGCGCGGGCGCGCTGGACGGCTCGGTCTGGCTCGACCTGTTTGCGGGTACGGGGGCGGTGGGCATCGAGGCGCTCAGCCGCGGGGCGCACGCGGTGTACTTCGTCGAAGCGTCGGCGCGGGCGGCGGCGCTGATCCGCGAAAACCTGCGCAGCCTGGGAATCGAGCAAGGATTTGAAATCCATGAGCGCGAAACGAACCGCGCCCTGCGCCTGCTGGACAGCCAGGCGGTGGCCGGCGATTTCGTCTTCCTGGATCCGCCCTACCGCATGGCGGAAGCCTACGCGGAGACGCTCGGGTTTCTGTCGCAGTCGCGGCTGCTGCGTCCGGCGAGCATGGTAGTGGCCGAACACGACAAGAAATTCGATCCCGGCCAGCGGCATGGGGCGCTGGAACGCTTCCGGCTGTCGCAGCAGGGGGACGCGGCGCTGAGCTTCTACCGATTGCGGGGGTAAGCGCAGGGGCGGCGGCAACGGCGGAATGAAGTCCGTCGCTACACAAGCGCGGCTACATCAGCAGGTCGTTGGCGCGGCGGACGATGGGATGCTGCCGTTCGGCGAGATCGTTCTTCACCTGGTTGAGCCCGAAGACGCATTCTTCAAAGCGTGCCGAGAGCTTGGCGAACAGCGGCGCCGCCCTGGCGTACTCGAACAACTCGAACTGGGAGACGATGTAGTAGCTTTCCTTGCCGGCGCGGATGAAATCGACGAAGTTTTCCAGCCGCTGGCGGCGCAGGCGGAAGCGGTTGATCGCCTCCGGAAACATGCCGGTGAAAAACAGGGTGTAGTCGCCGATGTGCTTGCGCACGGCGCGCTCGCGGTCGAAGGACGGGGCTTCTCCGAAGACGGGGTCCGACTCGAGCAGCATCTCCCCAACGTCGTCCAGCGGCTTGCCGCCGGCATCGCGAATGCACTGCAGGCGGTCGATCTCGGTGAACTCGGTGAGCATGTTGGCGACGTATTCGCTCACCTGGGGATCGCGCAAGCCGATGGTGTGGTGAAAGTTCTCGCTGACGATCTCGAGAAAAAACTGCTGCAGTGGATGGCCTTCCGGAATCAAGTCCGTACCTCTGTGCTACCCCGTGTCTGCGTTGATACCGCAACTGCATCACCGAAGCAAGTGACTTTCGGCATCCGACGTGCGTTTTGGGGCGCGGCGGCCGCTTCTCCCGGTGTTTCGCGGGGGCCACTCCGTTAGACGAACCCCGCGCGCCCTTGGTTGGTGCATATCCCGGCGGAAAGCCGCATAAAACCGGCATCTGGCAGCCAACCTCCGGAGAGAGTGCCAGGCGGGTTGTTCGCCGCTCGCCCCATCCGGTACTCTTGCCGGCATGAGAATACGACGCGAAGAATGGCTGCGATTCACGCTGGGCGCTTTGGTGGCGGTGGTGTGCGCGGTGGCGCCGGCAGCCGCGCAGAGGAACTCCGCGGATGAGGTGATGAAGCAGGTATTCGCGGTGCAGCGATTTCGGCAGGCGGCCATCTCGCCCGACGGGCAGCGGGTCGCTTGGGTGAAGAGCCTGAAGGCGGAGGACGGCACGCCGACGGCGAATTCGGCCATCTACGTCGCCCGCCTGGACAATCCGGCGGCGGTGAAGCGGATCAGCGCCAGCCAGGACGGAACGCCGGAGCAGGAGCAGGGGATCGCGTGGTCGCCCGACAGCCGGGAACTGGCGTTCCTGTCCGACGCCGAGGCGCCGGGCCAGTTGCAGTTATGGAAGGCGAACATCGAGTCGGGCAAGGCCAGGCAGTTGACCCACCTGACGGGGTATCTGAGCCATCCGCAATGGTCGCCGGAGGGCAAGTCGCTGGCCCTGCTGTTCATCGAGAATGCGCGGCGCTCGGCCGGCCCGCTGGTGGCGATGGAGCGGGCCGTGGGGGTGATCGAGGAAAAGGTTTACGAACAGCGGCTGGCGACGGTGAGCGCCGCGGGGGGCGAGGTGCGGCAAATATCGCCACCCGACATGTACATCTACGAATACGACTGGTCCCCCGACGGCAAGATGTTCGCGGTGACGGCGGCACACGGCTCCGGCGACAACAACTGGTGGATCGCACAGCTCTACACCCTGCCCGCGGGCGGCGGCGAGATGAGAGCGATCGTCAAGCCGCCGCTGCAGATCAACATGCCGCGCTGGTCGCCGGACGGCCGCAGCATCGCTTACATCAGCGGGCTGATGAGCGATTTCGGCGCGATCGGCGGCGACATCTACGTGGTCGCCGCGGGCGGGGGCGAGGCCCGCAATCTGACGCCGGGCAGGAAGGCGTCCGTTTCGTCCATCACGTGGCTGACCTCGGGGAAGATTTTCGCGGTCGAGATCGCCGACGGGCAAAACGCGATCGTCACCGTCGATCCGGAAAGCGGTGCGGCCAAGACCTTGTGGACGGGCGCCGAGACGATCAACGCCGAGGGCTGGGGCCCGGCGGCGTCGGTGGCGCGCGACGGCGACACCTCCGCCGTGATCCGCAGTTCGTTCGCCCATCCCTACGAGGTATGGGCGGGGCCGGTGGGGGCATGGAAGCGGGTAACGCACGCCAATCGCGGGGTGCAGCCGCTGTGGGGCGAGGGCAAGAGCCTGCATTGGACCAGCGGGGGCCTGCAAGTGCAGGGCTGGCTGCTGTTTCCGCGCCATTATGACCGGGCGCACCGGTATCCGCTGGTGGTGGTGGTGCACGGGGGACCGGCGGGCGCCTGCCAGGCGAGTTGGCCGGGGTATCCGTTCGAGGCGCCGCTGGCGGCGGCGGGCTACTTCGTCCTCTGCCCGAATCCGCGCGGCAGCCTGGGGCAGGGCGAGTCGTTCACCCAGGGGAACGTGAAGGATTTCGGCTACGGAGATTTTCGCGACATCCTGGCCGGGGTGGACCAGGTACTGAAGGAAGCGCCGGTGGATGCGCGGCGGATCGGGCTGACGGGATGGAGCTACGGCGGCTACATGACGATGTGGGGGGTGACGCAGACGCAGCGCTTTCGGGCCGCCATGGCGGGCGCGGGGGTCTCCGACTGGCTCAGCTATTACGGCCAAAACGACATCGACCAATGGATGATCCCGTACTTCGGCGCCTCGGTGTACAACGACCCGGAGGTGTACGCGAAGAGCACGCCTATCCTGTTCATCAAGCAGGCGAAGACGCCGACCCTGGTGGTGGTGGGAGAGCGCGACGGGGAGTGTCCGGCGCCGCAATCGTTCGAGTTCTGGCACGGGCTGAAGACCTTCGGCGTGCCCACGCAACTGGTGGTCTATCCGGGGGAGGGCCACGGCTTCCACGATCTGGATCACCAGCGCGACGTGGTGCGGCGGATGCTGGACTGGTTCGCGAAGTACATGCCGGAGGAGGGGGAAGAAAAAAGCCGGAAGTAAGAAGCGAAACCCCGGCGAGTTCCGAGCGTCCGGTGACGTGGCCGGCGTGGCGGCGGAGAAGATGGTGCAGCGCCCGTGGAGGGCCGGCGCATTCGCCCTCATGCGAAGGGTGAAGCTGGTTACGCCATGCCTTCCAGAAGTTTGTAACACTGGCGGCAAGGCAGGGGTAAGTCCCTGGGGATTGGATGCTGCCGCTTGAGGCGCAGCTCAAAGGCTCTACGAAACGCTCGCGCCTGAGTGGAATGCCAGATCTCATCGAGGCTGTGCTTGCGCACGTTCCCGAACACCAATCGCTCGACCGGGTACGCACGCCCCTGGAACGAACACGTCGGAGTGCAGCCTTCGCGGGTGCCGAGGTTGGTCAGTACACAAGGCGAGACATCGCCTTGGTGCGAGATGAAGCAGGAACGCAACACGTTCTCGGTGCACACGGCATGGGGCTCCTGCTTGTCCGGCCGGCAGTAGTAGAAGTCGATTTCCAGCGCAACGGCACGCTGTTTGGCGTCCTCCAGTAGGGAAATTGCCGGCTCCCACAGATCAGGTCTCTCAAACAATGATTCCTTCTCCAGGGCCGCATTGCAGATGAAGCTCAGGTTGTTCACAACTACTTGCTTTGCGCCCCACTTTTGCGCGAGCGCCGGCAGGGCTTCGACCTCGCGCCAATTGGAGGCGAGGAGCATGTAGGCGATGTGCACTCGCGGGCCCGCCACACTGCGGTCCCTCTTCATGCGCTTGAGATCTTCCAACGATGTGCCGAGGCGCATGAAGTCGTTGCCGGCGCGCCAGCCATCCGAGGTGGCCGCGGTTGTGCCCGCAATGCTGACGGCAACCACGTCGATGGGTGTGTCCAGCAACTTGGTGAGATTGGCTGCATCCAGGCAGATTCCGTTGGTGGTGAAGCCGACCTGGGCGCCCTCGCTTTTGACACGACATGCCATCTCCCAAAAGCGTGGATGCAGCAGCGGTTCCCCCCAGCCTTGCAGGAACACCAGATTCGCATGGCGGAATTCCCGGGCCAGACGCTCGAAGGTCTCCTCCTCCATGAGGCCGCCTTGCCATCCGGCTTTGTAACAGCTCAGCGCGCAGTAGGAACAGGCGGCGTTGCATACTCCCGAGACCTCGACTTGCAACCAGTCCCAGCGTGGCGCCGAGAGCAGTTCCCCGTAATCGACCACGTAATCCATCGGGCCTCCCGATCGTCGATCGGACAACGAGGGATCGATCAGCCTCCTACGTCTGTCGCATCAGCGGCAAGCATTCGACACTGTCACGTCCATCACCACGCCGCCATACGCAGCGGCCTTGTGGAATGTCTCCCGGAGGCTGGTGAAAACTTCCTCTTCCTCGCCGGAGATCATGGTGGACATGGCGCCAGGGTGGACTTCGAGCTTGTGAGAGTGAAAAACGTCCAGAGCCGCGTCAATGGCTGGAGACAAGGTCGCTTGCCTCAACGGATAAATGCTTACTTCCGCGGTAACCCACGCCACAGTCCACCTCTCGTCACTTTGAATGCTGTTGCTGACCTGCAATCAAGATCGCGCCTTCGTTTTTCAGGGAAACGGTTTCTCCTCCACTCAGTCTAGTTCCACAGCCAGCGCAATAAAACCGCCCCATGGCAGCGGAAGGTCTTCGAATCCGGGGATCGGCCACAATGTCGTGCGCCAATGCGTGGCCCTGACCTTTTCGGCGGCCGCCTCCTGCGTCAACTGCTTTAGCTCGCCCACGGAATAGAAGTGCGCAGCCCGCCAGACGGCGTTCGAAAACGTTCGCCGACGGACTGCCAAGGCGCTGTGGCGGTTGAGAACCCCGAGCAGCATCCCCTGGCGGGCGACCCGCGCGGCTTCGCCAAGTGCCGTGCCCGGCTGCTGCAGGAACTCCAGCGTCGTCACCATCACCGCTAGATCAAACGCTCGACTGGCAAACGGCAGCGCATGAGCGTCTCCCTCGACATAAGCGGCACCTCCGAGAGGGCGAGCCGCTTGCAGCATGGAAGCTGCAAGGTCCAGCCCGACCACCCGGAAGCCCCGTGCGGCCAGCCAGCGGGAGAAATGGCCCGTGCCGCACCCGACATCGAGAATACTGCCGGCCCTTGGGAACAGCGCCAGCATCTTGGTCAGCAGCTTCTTTTCCAGGCGGTCGGCGCGTCTTCCCGGCCCCGCGTACCACGTCTCGTACCCGGCAGCAATGGCGTGGTCTGCAAACGGGTTGACAGTCATTGCGGTCGCCCCTACGTTCTTCCGCAGGTTGAATCCATCAGTCGCCGGATCTTCCGGCGGTTGCGCAGCATCCGCGCTCGTGGCCGGCGCCGTGGCGGTTGCGTTCGCAACAGCGGCCCGATGTCGCGGAGCCTCTTTCAGCGCTGCCCTCCCCGCTGTGGCCTGTGCCGCAGCGCTCCCGGCCTCCGTGACCGGCTCCACAACGTTCGTGGTGGCCGTCGCCCCCGGAGCCGTGAATGTGCCCCTCGGCGGTTGCCAATTCACCGCGGCTGAAGCGCTCCAGCAGTTGCGGGACGGGAACATCCACCGGCGCGAGCCAGCCCCGGATGCCTGCATCCTCCAGGTGCCGAAGGGCTCCGTTTCCAATCTCGCTGAATACCGCATCACGGCAGCCGGTTCTCGCCAGAATGTCGACCACCGCCCGTCCCGAGAGGCCGGAGTTCTGCTCGAAGGTGACCGCACCGGAGTCGCCGTCGCGAATCATGACCCACTTGGCCATTCCGAAATGTGGCGACAGCGCCGAATCTTCCCGGTTTAATAACGTGGTAAACCCAACCTTGCTCATTGATTTCTCCTATAAATGTGTTCATATCCTGACTGACTCGCTGATAGATGTAATATACATCTACATGCCGCTTGCTACTAGAGAAAAAGACCGATTCGCCAGGCCGCCTTGGCCGTGACCCAGGATGATCCCGAGGATGCGGTACGCCGCTTGGCGGAGGATAGAAGACTGCAGCGACTTTGCTGGGGTGGACGGTGGTTTTGGTGTCCCTGGGGAGCGCATTACGGCAGCAGCGCAGATCGGCGCCCATAACAGAAGCAGCCGCCCACGGCCGCCCAAACTGGTGTAATATACATCTAGATGTAGTTCCAATCTAGCGGGGTCGCGAAATGCGCCGTTCTCATTGTCCTCGCCACGGAGCG
Source organism: Terriglobia bacterium (assembly GCA_963740615.1). GTDB lineage: Bacteria > Acidobacteriota > Terriglobia > Terriglobales > Acidobacteriaceae > JAIQGF01. Next base: position 113,741 of record CAVUEZ010000007.1, on the reverse strand, counting down.
GGTCACCCTTGTACCTGCGCGATGGGCAACGTTTACCGCTTTGTTGAGCCTGTCCTTCTGCTGATGCTGAAGGACAAGGGGCACTCCTATGGCTACGATCTCGCCGCCAGCCTCAAGGACTATGCCTTGACGGACGGCCAGATCGAGGGGGCGGTGCTGTATCGAACGCTGCGCCGCCTGGAAGAAAACGGGTATGTAGTGTCCAGTTGGGACACCCACAACGGAGGGCCGGCGCGGCGAGTCTACGCGCTGACCAAGGCCGGTGAACAGCACCTGGTGGAATGGGCGCAGGTACTCGGCAATCTTGGCGCCGCCATGGGACGCTTCGCCAAACGGGCTGGCGCCAGGCGCTCGGCTTGAGATTGGCGACCGGTGGCCCCCAAGCCTGGGGACCGGAAACCTACAAGGGAAATCGCCAGCGCAGCCATTACGACGGAATGCGTCAGGTGGTTACAAGCCATCTCATAAATGCTCGCCAGCTTGGCACAGGGGCCAAAGCCCCGATCCTAAACGCGCCGAATTCGCGGGCCTGAAGGCCCGCGCTTCCACGGTTCTGCAAGCCTCCCGGCATTTATGAGATAGCCTCTCTAGTAACCAGCAGCCGCACGTTTCTGCCAGCTCCCTACTTCTGTCCGGCGCTTTTCAGGATCTGCTCGGCGAAGTAGTTCTCCACCTTGGCCTGGTCGCGCACCACGTCGTAGTAGGCGGCCTTGAGCAACTGCTCCCGGCGGTCGCGGAGCTGGTCGCGGATGGCCTGCTGGACGCGGGGATCGTTCAGCTCCCGCTGTCCGGCGGGCTCCTTGGCGATCAGTCTGACGATGCGGAAGCCGAACACCTGGTGGCTGGCCGGATTGCCGAGAGTGATGACGGTGCTGTACTGGCCGGGCTTCAGCCTGGTGACCGCCTCGCGCGTGGCCGGATCGGTCTTGGAGAGGGCGCTTTGCGGCGTAAAGCCCAGGTCGCCCCCGTTGCCCGCGCTTTCCGGGTCCTCGGAGTAATTCATGGCGACGGTGGCGAAATCCTCGCCGCTGTCCAGCCGGTTCATGATCATCTGGATTTTCTTGCGCGCCTCGGCCTCGTTCTGCGCCTTGTCGTTTTTCAGGTTGCGCACCTGGGAGTTGGGCTGCGTGCTGACGAAAATGTGCGCCAGGTGATACTGCGGCTCCACCAGGTTGAATTCCGACTTGTGCGCGTTGTAGTAGGAGGAGATATCGCTGTCGGTGATGGAGATCTTGGAGGTAATCTCCCGGTTCAGGACCTTGTCGATGGTGATGGAGCGGCGCAGGTCGCGCTTGAAATCGTCGAGCGAAATCTTGCGCTCCTTGAGCCGCTTCTGGAACTCCTCCTCGGTGTAGGGCGCCTTGATTTCGCTCAGCTTGCGGTCGACTTCCTCATTGGTGGCCAGAAGGCCGAGCTTTTCGGCGCGCTGCATCAGGATTTCGTTGTCGATGAGCTCCTTCAGGATCCCCAGCTTGAGGCTGGTGGCCTGTTCGGTGCTGGGCTCCTGGGGCGCGTTGGCCGTCTGGTTGGAATAGTACTTGTCGACTTCGGAGCGCAGAATCTTGCGCCCGTTTACCTTGGCCATGACGTCAGGGCCCGCCTGGCCGCGGTTGCAGGCTGCGAGTGAGAGCGCGAGGACGGTGGCGACAGCGAGGGCAACGACGGTGCGCGCCCCGGGAAAATTGCGGATCAAGGCTTCCTCCGAGATACCTGCCCGGCGGCGGCGGGAACGGTCTCCCCGGCATCGCGCAGCGCGCGGTTGATGATCGCCTGCAGCTCGGGCAAGGGCACCGCGCCGTCCAGCTTTTCCCCGTTCACGAAGAGCGTGGGAGTGGCCTGAACGCCCAGCTCCGAGGCTTCCTGGATGGAAGCCAGGAGCGCCGTTTTCGACTGCGCCTTCAGGCAGGCTTGCAGCGGCCCCGGGCTCAGCTTGCGGCGTTGTCCGATTTCAGTGGCGGCCTTGTCGAGGGCGGCGAACTGCTGCGCGAAGGGCGGCTTCTGCTCCGGCCCGGTGATTTCCCGCTGGTGCGCGTGGGTGTAGTCGGCAAACTCCCAGTAGGCGTCGCCACTCTGCGCGGCCAGGCAATTGGCGTCGATGGCCGCGTGCGCCGCCCAGGGATGAATTTCGACGAGCGGGAAATCCTTGTAGACGATCTTGACGCGATCGCCGTAGGCGGACAGCACCTGATCGGTCAGCTCGGCGTGCATGCGCGAGCAGAAGGGACACTGCAAATCGTCGAAATTGACGATGGTCACCTTGGCGTTCTTGTTGCCGCGCACGGGACGGCCGCTGAGGTCGATCTTCTTCATGGTTGCCGCGAACGGGTCCTGGGTGAGGTCGAACTTGGTGACCCGCACCAGGGTCTTGCTGTCCTTGGAGAGCAGAAATTCCACATTCTGCTGGTGAGCGCCCTGGGACAAGGTGATGACCACCTTGTCGTAGCTGGGGAAATCGGCGCTGGGGGTACGCGCGCCCACGGTGATGCCCACCGTAGGCGGGAGTCTGTCGCCGAAATAGGCGCGGATCTGGCGCTCGATGCGCTGGTTGATTTCGGGAGTATTCGCCTGCGCGGCGCAGCCAAGAGACAAAACAAGAAACGCGATCAGGAAACGTCGAAACAGTTGCACAGACAGCCGCCTTCACCCCCATCTCACCCCATAGCGCGCGCCGAGGGCCCCGCTTTGCGGGATTTGATTGGGTGTGCCTGCATTATCGCATGCGGCGGCCCGGCTCTGGAAATAGAAGCGGCTTTGCAGTGACCGACATTCGTCCCCACGCGCGGCGGCTTTGCTGGTATGCTCTGCCCTCCGGAGGTCACATGCGCATGGGATTTCTCCGCCTGTCGGCGGGAGTGCTGTTGCTGGCGTCGGTGGCCTGGGCGCAGGCGCCTCCGCCACCCTGCGTGGATGCCTCCACCCTGGCGGCCGAGCCGCAGCGGGGCGGCATTGTCGCTCAAACCAAGCGCGTTTTCCGCATGCCGAGCACCACGGTGAACGCGCCGCCGGGGACGAACATCTGTCCGCTGACGGCGAGCCAGAAGTTCGCGGTGTGGCTGCGCCGGAGCTATTCGCCGGCCAACCTGCTGGCCGCCGGCTTCAACGCTGCGGTGTGGCAGGCCACGGACACCAATCCGCGCGGCTATGGCCAGGGCTGGGACGCTTACGGCGCGCGCTTTGGGGCGTCGCTGGCCGATGCCGAAGCGACGCGTTTTTTCCAGTCGTTCCTGCTGCCGGTGATGGTGAAAGAAGATCCGCGGTATTTCCGCAAGGGCGGCGGGGGCGCGGGGGCGCGGCTGGAGTACGCGGTGTCGCGGGTGCTGGTGGGGCGCACCGACCGGGGCCAGCCGACGTTCAATTTCAGCGCCGTGGGAGGCGCGTTCGCGGCCGCCGCGCTCAGCAACACTTACCTGCCGGACGTGGATCGGAACATCGGGCGCACCCTGGCCTCGGGAGGGCTGTCGCTGGCCAGCACCGCCGGCTGGAACCTGCTCTCCGAGTTCGGTCCCGACCTATGGCGGAAGGTGCGCGGGAACAAGAAAGGGGCAGCCACGGATTCACACGGATCAACACGGATCAAAGACAAATAGATAATCAGGATGGAATCCGTGTTCCGCGGGAATCGGCACCGGGAGATCGCGGCGGGGGCGCGGTCTAGTTCAGCCGGGAATTTTCCAGTGTCTGGATCTGCTGCTTGAGCTTAGCGGCCGCTTCCCAGGGATTGTCATCCTCGGCGGACATCTCTAGGGGCGCGAACTGGGCGCGCCAGCGGCCGTCGGAAAGCGGTATCAATTCAATCTGGCCCATTGCACTCATAAACAATGTGATTCGGCGCTCCCTGCGGGGGATGGCCCTGGCGGTGGAATGGGAGAGGTTTGGCGGATTACCCGGCGTTGGGGTAGGCAACCTTCTGGCGGGCATGGATTTCGCGGACGCGCTCCAGGGTATCGATCTCGGCGGGGGATTTGTCCGGTCGCAGCCGCAGGATGCGCGGAAAGCGCAGCGCATAGCCGCTCTCGTGGCGGCCCGATTGCCGGCCGCCGCGCTATCCGCTGAGCCTCCACCACACCAGCAGCAATCCCGCGGCGCACAATCCGCCCGCGGCCGCCCCGATGCAGAAGTTCTGAGCGCGCGTGTTGGTGGTGCGCACCACCCGGCGGTCATTGGACAGCACCAGGATGAGGATAAGGATGGGCACGGTAAGCGCGCCCGCCAGAATCTGCGACCAGTAGAGGGCGCGCACCGGGCTGATGGGCAAAAAGTTGAGCAAGGTGGCCACCACCATGGCCACCGAGATCAGCACATAGAAGGTCTTGGCCTCCCAGGGATGGCGGCTGAGTCCCGCTTCCCAGCCCATGGCCTCGGCGACGCAGTAACAGAGGGAAGCCACCATTACCGGCAACGCCACCAGGCCGGCGCCGATGATCCCCAGGGCGAACAGGATGCTGCCATAATCGCCGGCGGCCGGCCGCATTGCCTCCGCCGCCTGCAGGGTGGTCATGTTTACCGGATGCGGCAGGTGCAGTACCGACGCGGCCGCCACCATCACCGAGTAGGCCAGCAGCGTGGTGACCAAGGTTCCGGCATGGCCTTCCACCGCGGAAGGCGCGACGGCGCCGCTTTCCGCCAGCTCCCGGCGCGAACTGGTCTGCCACACCAGCAGGTAGGGGGTGAGCAGGGATCCCATCGAGGGCGACGATCGCGTCCACGTACCCGACGGTGTGCGGGATGCGCGGAACGAACGTACCCGCCAGCACGGTTTTCACCGAGGGCGCCGCCATTACCGCCGCCGCGACGTAGACGAAAAGCGGCAGGGAGAGAAAAATCAGCAGGTGCGTGATCCGCCGGTAATCGCGCAGAATCAGGATGTACCAGACGCTGAACGCCACCGCCGCGACGAAGTAGATGCGGGGCACTGCCAGGATAATGGAGATGGCATCGGAGACGGCCATCAGGTCGGCCACGATCATGGCCATGTTGATGGTGACCACGATGAGAGCGCAGGTGAGGGCCAGTTTGCGGCCGTAGTTCTCGCGCAGCAGGTCAACCAGGCCGCGGCGGGTCTGGTATCCCAGCCTGGCCGAAACCGAGAAGACGGCCGCCAGGAAGGGAACGCAGAGCAACACCACCCAAAGCAGCGAATACCCGAAGGCCGCGCCGGCGACGGTGGCGGTGATGATGAGCGAGGGATCAACATCGGCCGCGCCGGTCACCAACCCCGGTCCCAGGCCGGCAAGCAGACGCAGCCATCGCGGACGCAAGTCCGGCGGCGAGGCCGGTGGGCGCGGCCAACGCAACAGCTTTCCCCGATCGGCAGCCGAGCCCTTACGGAACCTTCGGGAATCCACGGTGGAGGTCGCTTTCGATTTTGCGTTCCAGCCAGAAGCGGAGCGGCTTGGTATAGGTGATGATGCCAAAGGAGACGATGGCCGCTACCAGCAAGAAAGTGCTGATCCCCAGAAAGACGTTGGAGGCGCTGGAGGTGCGAGCGATGCGGGCCAGTTCATCGGCGTTTTGCGGCACCAGCAGCAACGCCGCCGACAGCGCCAGCATGCCCAGGCCGGCCAGCAGCCCGGTGACGTTCTTCGCCCACCTTCCCCGGGCGTAGTAGCCGGCGAAGAGGGTGAATCCATAAAAGAGCAGCCCCGCAATCAGCACAAAATTCGCCGCCATGGTCAAGGAAAGCCGCGTTTCCATGCTGAGTTAGGACGCAGTCCGGGAGTTCAGGGTTGGAACGGCCTTCCACAGGCGTTATCGCCGGGATGTCAACACTGCCGGACAGGCCGCTAATCGCTGGTTTTCTGCTTTTGCGTGGTCACGGTCACGCGGATGGGGCTGGGGTCGGCCAGACGCACCAGCGGGTCGGCGATGTAGGCGTGGGTGAGGAAGGTGGCGGTGCCCACCACGCCGGAGGCGTCCACCGGGTCGGTAATCGCTGTTTCCACATCGTCGACGTGGCTGGCGGGGCCGATGATGGTGACCTTGGACGGCATGGGCGTGACCGTTTCGATGCGATAGCCGGTGGCGAAGCTGCCGATGACGCGCGGCTTGACCTCCACCTGGCGGGTGGCACGCTTGTCGAAGCTGATGCGGATCTGGCTGGGCACCGCCTGCACCACTTCCAGCCCGTCGGGCACGCGGATGCGCGACGGCTCCAGGTCATAGGTGCGTTCTCCGGCCTGCACGTTGGCCAGATCGATCACCACGTGGACCTCCGAGGGCGTCAGGTCGCGGACCTCGTGCACCGGCCCGCGCACCCGCACCTGCACCTCGGGAATGGTCTCGGAGCTGATTTCCAGGTGCTCGGGTGAGTTGTGGAACTCGATGGGCACGTTCAAGGCCACGCTGACCACGGGGTCGCGGGTCACCGTCATCCACAACAGGACGGCGACCGCCAAAGACAGCACCTTCAACCCGAAGTTGTGGAACACGTATTTGCGCAGAAAGTCCATCCGCTCTAACTGCTGACTCCCGGCTCCTAATTGTGCGAATCGCCCGCCCGCTCCAGTTTGGGCGGACTCATTCGCCGTTCCGCCTGCTCCGGAGTGGTGGCCACCGGAGTTGGCAAGGTGGTGGGCGGCACGTAGCGCCGCACCAATTCGCTCAGCCGCTCGCGCAGATACTCCACCGTGATGTCGCGCTCGATGTTGCCCGCCACCGCCACGCTGATGGCGCCCGTCTCTTCCGAAACGATCACGGCGATGGCGTCGGTTTCCTCGGTGATGCCGATGCCGGCGCGATGGCGCGTTCCCAGTTGGGTGGAGAGCACCGGGTTCATCGACAAGGGCAGGAAGCAGGCCGCCGCCGCGATCCGGTCCTTCTGGATGATGACCGCTCCATCGTGCAGGGGAGCGCTGGGACGGAAGATGGTGGCCAGCAGATCGTAGGAGACCTGCGCGTCCAGCGGCACGCCGCTTTCGACGTAGGTGCGCAAGCCGATGTCGCGCTCGATCACCACCAGGGCGCCCGTCTGGTTCTGGGCGAACAGGTTGGCCGCCAGCACGATGTCGTCGTAGGTCTCAGTGACCGCCCCGGACATGCGGGGCAGCGTCAACTTTCTTCCCAGCTTGGCGAGCGCGAAGCGGATTTCCGCCTGGAAGACCACGATCAGGGCGAAGATGGCGTAGGGAAGAAGCGTCCCCACCAGCCAGTTGATGGTCTTCAACTCGAATGTATGCACCAGGTAAAAGGCCAGGGCCAGGCCGCCCACCCCCACCAGAATAGGCACCGCGCGCGTGCCCTTGATGAGCACCAGGAACTCGTAAATGACGAGCGTCACCAGGACGATGTCGAGAACCGACACCACCGACACATGCGGCCAGTGCAGCCAAACGGGCGTCACTACGCGCTCCTTTCCATGCAATGCGCCGGAACACCGGCACGTTAATTGTAATGCTTGTCAGCGCCAGGGTGGGTGGGTACTTCGGTTATATGCCTGGTTTTCGGTGGCACGACACCGCGAGTGGCGGACCGCTAGCGTCCCGTCCCGCAAGGTCGTTGCATAACTTCGAGCGTCTTGGGAAGGGCACGGCTTCAGCCGTGCCGCAAGCACATCAATAAGACTGCGGCTTTAGCCGCTGAGGGAAAACCATTACTGGGTTTCGACTTATGCCATGAATTTGCGGGACGGCACACTAGCAGGCTGCCGAAAAGCGCTCCTTGAGGCTTGTTTTCGGAGGGACACGGCGAACCTGCCGGTTTCAGCCGCTTGGTGCGAGGGTTGGTAGCGCTACCGGGAATCGAACCCGGGTTTGAAGATTGAGAATCTTCCGTCCTAACCCCTAGACGATAGCGCCATTCGCCGGACAGGCTGATTTTACCAAGAACTTTGCGCATCTGTCAGGCGGGGGGCGGCGCGCCGCCGCTTCCCTCGCCCGCCCATTCTTCTTCCGGCACATTCCTCTTCTCTCTTCCGGCGCATTCTCAGGAGCGGGCTGGAGTCTTTCTGCATCTCATATTTAGTTCTGGTTGAGTTCTGGCCGAAACATTGAGGTGGGTTGTGAACAAGCGTGTCACCAACATTGGGTTCGCCCTGTTGGGCGGAGCGATTGTGTTCGTCGCCGGGATGGCGGTCGGCATGGCCTTGCTACCCCACGACCGCATCACCGTCGTGCACCAGTTGATTGTCAACTGCGTCACCAGCCTGACCACGGTGGTGATCGCGCTTTCCATCCAGTTGCGGCATGAGGAGCGGCACTATCAGACGGCCACCGAGCGCGCCATCAACATGGCGGAACTCAACCACAACGTGCGCAATTCCATCTTTCCTCTGTTTCTCGCCGTGCAGCGGTCGGGGGAGCCGGAATCGGACCGGCTGGCCCAGGAAGCCATGGCGCGGCTGGATATCGCCTTGCGCGATGCCACCGTCGATGCCTACAGCGGCCGCATCCGCTACGCGCAGGAGCCGGTCGGCAAGGCCGCGGCCGCCTAGCTTGGGGCCACCCCAATTCTCCTGCTGAAGTAGCCGCAAACCATCTACCAGTGCGGCTTTTGGCCCCACTTGACAACCTTCCCCCGGCGTAGCACAATCTCAATTCATAGGCGAATAAAAAGCGAAAGTAGCTCCTGCCCCAACGCTTTTCCGCCCGCCTGAGGTCCTGCCATGAGTGCCGTGCCCGCATCCGTTTCCGTGGAAGAGCTTTCCCGCTCCCTCCTGCAACTCTCATGGACGCCGCCCGGCCGGACCGTCACGATGCCGCACCTTGTCCCGGCCTCACGCCTGGCCGACCGTCCCGCGCCGGTCGCGGTGCTCACCGGGATTGCCGAACTGGACCGCCTGACCGGAGGGCTGCCGCGGGGCGCCTTGAGCGAGATCTGCGGGCCGGCATCGTCGGGAAGAACCAGCGTCCTGCTGGCGCTGATGGCCTCCATCACCGCCACGGGCGAACTGTGCGCGCTGGTGGACGCCACCGACAGCTTCCACCCGAAATCAGCCCAGGCGGCGGGCGTGGACCTGCGGCGCCTGTTGTGGGTGCGTTGCTCGCACGGGGCGTCGATCGCCGGCACCCGTTCTGCCGCCATCGACCCTCGACCATCGACCCTCGATCGCATGGAGCAGGCCCTGAAGGCGGCCGATCTGCTGTTGCAGGGCGGTGGCTTCGGCCTGGTAGCGGTCGATCTCGGCGATGTCCCGGCGCGCGCCGCGCGCCGCGTGCCGCTGACTTCATGGTTTCGCTTTCGTCGCGCGGTGGAGAACACCTCCACCGTGCTGGCCGTCATTGAACAGGAGCCCTACGCCAGGACCTGCGCCTCGGTGGTGGTGAAAATGTCGGCGGTCGCCAGTCGACGATCGGCGGCGAATGGCCAGTGGTCAGTGGCCAGTGGTCAGAAAAATGACGAGCCGCCGCACGCGCGCATTTTCTCGGGATTGGAGATCACAGCCGAGGCGGTACGGTCGGCGGCCCAGGGCAAAAAGCCGGTGCGATCCGAAGGCGTGTGCTTCGCCAGCCAGACGGCATGGGCCAGATGAAGCTGCCGCTGAGAGCTGATAGCTGATTGCTGACCGCTGAGAGCTTGCATGTTTGCCGCCATTCACATCCCCGATTTTCCCGTCGAAGCCATGGTCCGCGCCGAGCCCGAATTGCGCGAGCATGCCATCGCGGTGCTGGAAGGCACGCCGCCTCTGGCGCACGTCATCGCCGCCAATGAGCGGGCGGCGCACCTCGGCATCGAGCCGGGCATGACGAAATTGCAGGCGGAGGAGCGGCTGTGTAGCGGCGGAATTCATTCCGCCGGCGTTCCGGATCGCCAGCCTCCTCCCACGCAGGGAACCCTCCGCCAGAGGTCGGCGCAGCGCGAATCCGCGGCCCATGCCGCCCTGCTGGATTGCGCCTGCGCGTTTTCGCCGCGGGTGGAAGACACGGCCCTCGATACCGTTGTCCTGGACGTCGCCGGCCTGGAGCGGATTTTCGGCCCGCCGGCCAAGATGGCGCGCGATCTCGCCCGGCGCTGCTCGGAGATGGGCTTGGAGGCCAACGTTGCCGTGGCCTCCAATCCGGACGCGGCGGTGCTGGCGGCCCGTGGCTTTGCCGGCGTCACCCTCATCGCCGAAGGCAAGGAGGCCGAGCGGTTGGGCGAGCTTTCAGCCGAACTGCTGGTGGCAACCGGCTGGGGGAATCGAATTGCGAACTCCGAGCTGCCGGTTGCGGGCAAAAACAAAAACCAGGACGAGCCGGAGATCGCCAATCGCCAATCGGAAATCCTGGACACCCTGCAGCGCTGGGGGGTGCGCACCCTGCGCGCCTTGGCCGCTCTGCCCCCGGTGGCGGTGGCGGAACGGCTCGGCCAGGAGGGCCTGCGGTTGCAGGCACTGGCCCGCGGCGAGGCGCAGCGCCCGCTCATGCTGGCCGAACCGCCCATCGTCTTCGAGGAAGCGATGGAGCTGGAATACCCGGTGGATTTGCTGGAGCCGCTCGCCTTTCTGCTCAACCACATGCTGGAGCAGTTGTGCGCCCGCCTCTCCGCCCGCGCCCTGGCGGCCAGCGAACTGAAGCTGTGCTTCGAGTTGGGGGCGAATGCAGACGATGTGGTGATTGAGCCATCGGGTGATCGGGCGATCGAAACTCCGGCACACATCACCGGATCACCCGATCACCCGATCACCCGATGCCTCCGCCTTCCTGTCCCCATGCTCGATGCCAGGATTTTTCTCAAGCTCCTGCAACTGGATCTGCAGGCGCATCCGCCGCACGCCCCGGTGACCAGAATCTGGTTGCGCGCCGAACCGGCCCAGCCGCGGCGCGCGCAGAACGGCCTCTTCGTCCCGCAGGCGCCGGAAGCGGAAAAGCTTTCCGTGACCTTGGCGCGAATCGCGCGGGTTGTGGGCTCCTCGGCGGCCGGCGGTAGACAATCGGCCGCCATACCCGGCGATCGGGCGCGCGTCGGCTCGCCCGAAGTTTTGGATACGCATCGCCCCGGCGCGTTTCGCATGAACAGCTTTTCGGTGCCGTCGGCCATCGATCCTGGGCCCTCGACTGCCATCGTGCCGGATTCGGCATCTCACGCCACCGCCGCCCTGCGCCTCTTTCGTCCTGCGCTCCCGGCCGCGGTCACCCTGCGCGAGGGCAGGCCGGCGCACCTCGCCTCACCGGAGCGGCCGGCCCTGCGCGGCGAGGTGGTGTGGTGCGCCGGACCATGGCGCTCCTCCGGCGAGTGGTGGACCGAGCTGCCCTGGTCGCGCCAGGAGTGGGACGTGGCCGTGCGCAACGAGCAGGGAACCACGCTTTACCGAATTTTCCGGGATGAGATACAGGGCAAGTGGTTCGTGGAGGGCACGTATGACTGAATTGCGAAATTGCGGAATCGGGTAATTGCGGAATTGCGAGATCGCGTATTCGCAGGTTTCCGCAATTACCCGATTACCCGATTACCAAATTACCAATGTACCTTGAGCTTCATTCCGCCTCCGCCTTCAGTTTCCTCGCCGCCGCCAGCGTGCCTGAGGAACTGGCGGCGGTGTGCGCCGAACACGGCATGAGGGCCATGGCCATCGTGGACCGCGACGGCCTCTACGGCGCGCCGCGCTTTCATCTCGCCATGAAAAAAGCGGGCATGAAGGCGCACATCGGCAGCGAAATAACAGTTTTCAGTTTCCCGGTTCCAGTTTCCAGCGAAGAACCTCAGGGGCTAAAGCCCGATCCGTTCAAAAATCCCGTCACGGCGCGGCTGCAGCCTTGCTCCTCCGAAAACTGGAAACTGGAAACTGGAAACCGGAAACTCTTTCGCCTGCCTCTGCTGGCCGCCTCCCGCCAGGGCTACCAGAACCTCTGCCGCCTGGTGACCTGCATGAAGGCGCGCGGGCCCAAGGACGCTTCCCCGGAAATCACCGCCGCCACCGAAGCCGATCTTCACCAGCATGCGCGCGGCCTCGTCTGCCTCACCGGCGGCGACCAGGGACCGCTGGCCCAGGCGCTGCGCCGTGGCGGCATCGAGGAAGGGAAGCGCCAGGTCGAGCAACTGGCGCGCATCTTCGGGCGCGAAAATGTTTACCTCGAATTGCAGCGGCATTTTCTGCGCGGCCAGGAGGTGCGCAACATCGCCGTCGTGGAAATCGCGCGCTCGCTCGGCCTGCCCATCGTCGCCACCAACGGCGTGCGCCACGCCCGGCCGGAAGAGCGGCGGATTCTGGACGTTTTCACCTGCCTCCATCATCACCGCACGCTGGCCACCGCCGGGCGTCTGCTGGCGCGCAACGGCGAGCGGCATCTCAAGCCGCCCGCGGAAATGGAAAAACTTTTTGCCGACCTTCCCCAGGCAATTTCCATGACCGAGGAAATCTCCGCGCGCCTCGAGTTCACCCTCGCCGATCTCGGCTACGAATTTCCCCGCTACCCGGTGCCCGAAGGCGCAACCATGATCTCGTTTCTGCGCCGGCGCACGGAGGATGGTTTCCAGCAGCGCTACGGGCGAGCGGCGCGCGATCTGCGCGCCCGCGCCCGCCGCCAGGTGGAGCGCGAGCTGGCGCTCATCGAGAAGCTCAAGCTCGAAGGTTATTTCCTCATTGTCTGGGACATCGTCCGCTTCTGCCGCGAGCAGGGAATCCTGGTGCAGGGACGCGGCTCGGCGGCCAACAGCGCGGTGTGCTACTCGCTGGGCATCACCGCCGTCGACCCGGTCGGCATGGACCTGCTGTTCGAGCGCTTTCTCAGCGAGGAGCGCGGCGAGTGGCCCGACATCGATCTCGATCTGCCCAGCGGCGGCCAGCGCGAGCGCGCCATCCAGTACGTCTACCAGCGCTACGGCGAACGCGGCGCCGCCATGACCGCCAACGTCATCACCTATCGCGGGCGCATGGCGGCGCGCGAAATGGGCAAGGTGCTCGGCTTCGACGAAGACACCACCGCCCGCCTCTCCGCCCTGGTCGGCGCCTGGGAATACAAGGACCCGGACGACACCCTGCAGAAGCAATTCCGCTACGCCGGCTTCGATCTGCGCCATCCGCGCCTGCGCCAATTCCTCGAGCTCTGCCTCGCCGTGCAGGACCTGCCGCGCCACCTCGGCCAGCATTCCGGCGGCATGGTCATCTGCCAGGGGCAACTGGATTCGGTGGTGCCGCTGGAGCCCGCCTCCATGCCCGGCCGCGTGGTCGTCCAGTGGGACAAGGAAGACTGCGCCGACCTGGGCATCATCAAGGTGGATCTGCTCGGCCTGGGCATGATGGCCGTGCTCGAAGATTCCCTCCGGCTCATCGGCGATCATTCCGGCGAGCAGGTCGATCTCGCCCATCTTCCGCCCGGCGATCCCGCCGTCTACGCCGCCTTGCAGAAGGCCGATACCGTCGGCATGTTCCAGATCGAAAGCCGCGCCCAGATGTCCTGCCTGCCGCGCCTGCGTCCGCAAAAGTTTTACGACATCGTGGTGCAGGTGGCCATCATCCGCCCCGGCCCGATCGTCGGGAAAATGGTCAACCCGTTTTTGAAGCGCCGCCAGGGACGCGAGCCGGTCACCTATCCGCATCCCTCGCTGGAGCCGGTGCTGGCGCGCACCCTGGGCGTGCCGCTGTTCCAGGAGCAATTGCTGCGCATGGCCATGATCACCGCCGGATTCAGCGGCGGCGAAGCCGAAGAACTGCGGCGCGCCATGGGCTTCAAGCGCTCCGAAAAACGTATGCGCCAGATTGAAGTCAAGCTGCGCGCCGGCATGGCGCGCAACGGCATTACGCCCGAAGCCCAGGAGCAGATCATCGATTCCATCGTTTCCTTCGCGCTTTACGGTTTTCCGGAATCGCACTCGGCCAGCTTCGCCCTGCTCGCCTACGCCAGCGCCTATCTCAAGACGCATTACCTGGCGGCGTTCACCGCCGCCCTGCTCAACAACCAGCCCATGGGCTTCTATCATCCCTCCACCATCGTCAAGGACGCGCAGCGCCACGGCTTGAAGTTCCTTCCCGTCGATGTCACGCAATCGGACTGGCTGTGCACGCTGGAGCAAGTTTCCAGTTTCAAGTTTCCAGTTTCCAGTAACGACGCCATTGCTTCCACCACTGGAAACTGGAAACCGGAAACTGGAAACTTCTGTGTTCGTCTCGGCCTTGGCTACGTCCGCGGCCTTCGTGAAGAGGCCGCGCGCGCGCTCCTGCGGCAGCGCGCTCAGCGCCCCTTCGACTCCATCACCGATCTCGCCCGCCGCGTTCCCGAACTGCGGAAGAAGGAACTGGAGACGCTCGCCGCAATCGGAGCTTTGAACTCCATCAGACAAAATCGGGCGATCGGGCGATTGGGCGATCCGGGGATCGATTTTTCGGCTCCGATCACCAGATCATCCGATCACCAGATCACCCGATTCCACCGCCGCGACGCTCTCTGGCAGGTGGCGGTCGCCAGCCGCGGCGAGGGGCCGTTGCTGCGCTCGGTTCCGGAGCCGGATACGGCCTCGCCGCTCACGGCCATGGACCGCGAGGAGCGGCTGGTGGCCGATTTCCGCGGCACCGGCCTCACCGTTGGCCCGCATCCCATGGCCTACCGCCGCGCCCAGCTCCGGGCGAAAGGCATCTCCACCGCCGCCGAACTGGAAAACATCCCCCACGGCCGCTTGGTGCGCGCCGCCGGATGCGTCATCGCACGCCAGCGCCCGGGCACCGCGCGCGGTTTCGTCTTTCTCAGCCTGGAGGACGAAACCGGCATCGCCAACGCCATCGTCACCCCCGATCTGTTCGAGCGCAATCGCCTGCTGCTGGTGAACGAAAAATTCCTGCTGGTCGAAGGCGTGTTGCAGAACCTGGACAACGTCGTCTCCGTGAAAGCGCAACGCGTTCTGCCCTTGCCGGTTACCGAGGCGCAAACCACCTCCCACGACTTTCATTAGCTGTTCCAGCGCCACAACTTTCCTTCTCGAACGCCGCTCCATTAACTTGGTAAGTACATCAACAACAAACCGGGATTTTTTTGCCCGTCTCGCCCAAATCCACAGCCGAAGGCGCTATAGTAATAAATGTGTCGGCGGTGTCACGCCGCCTCAGCCATCATTCTTAGGAGTACGGAGAAATGCCCAGAGCAAAGCGAGTGCAAACGACGAAAACGGAAGCCCCTGCCAAGCCGGCCGGTTTCCCCACGGTCCAGAGAAAGAACGGGAACGGCCATTCGATTCTTGACTTGGACGCGGCCATTCGCTCCCGCGCCTATCAGCTTTACGAGAACCGCGGCCGTCAGGACGGCTTTGCCCAGGACGATTGGTTCCAGGCTGAGACGGAAATCAAGTCCCAGGCCGGCTCAGCGGTCTAGCAGTAGTTCCGCTCCGCGGCCGGCCTGAAATTTCGCATGATGGCGCGGTTGAGTGCGTAGAGTCCTGCTCATTGACGACAGCCCGCTGCAACTTCGCGTTCGCGAAACGGTCTTGCGCGATGCCGGGTTCGAGGTGTGCGTCGCCACCACCGCGGAAACCGCGCACGCCCTGTTGCGCAGCGGCACCGGCGACAGTGTCGCCGCCATCGTCACCGACCATATTCTTCCCGGGGACAGCGGCGCCGATTTCGTCCGCCAGTTGAGGAAGCTCAGGCCCCTGGTGCCGGTCATCGTCATCACCGGCCTGCCGGAAGCTGAATCCGAATACGACGGACTCAACGTCACCTTCCGGCAGAAGCCCTGCCCGCCCGCCGACCTGATTGCCCTGGTGCGCGATATCATGCGCCAGGAAGCCGCCTGAGTCCTTTCTTTTTCCCATTCCAAGCGGGTCGCTAGGAGGCGGAGGCGATCGCGCACCCCGGCGCCGGTTGTGGGGCCCCGAATTCCTGCGCCAGCGCCACTGCCTGCACCAGTTCCCGCGGGCTGAACGGCTTCAACAGGAATGCCGAGGCGCCGCAACTCCGCAGCCGCTGATCGGTGTCCGGCTCCGGTATCCCGGTGGTCACCAGCACCGGGACCTCGCGCGTGCGCGGCGTCGCTCGAATCTCGCGCAGCAGGTCCAGCCCCAGCCCGGGCCCGCCCAGCAGGCAATCCAGCACGATCACGTCCGGCGCCTGCTGCTCCAGTTTCTGCGCCACTTCCGCCGCCGTGCCCGCTTCCCGGACCTCATACCCGGCCCGCTCCAGCACCTGTCTCAGCAGCCGCCGGAGATGCGCATCTTGATCGACGATCAGGGCAATGGGCATATGTTTTTTCACCTCCGCCCGAGGGCTCAGCCTCGCTTCCTGGCAAACTAATCCAGGATGCCGCCCATTGCACCCGCGCACCCGCTCGGCGGAACCTTGAAAATTCCGTGGCCGGGAGCGAGTCCGATTCGGGAGAAGTTCCGCGTCCCTTCTTCATCCCGCGTCATCCAATCCTGCGTGCCGGCGTCTGGCTGCCAGGCTGCTGTAAGACGCGCCCTGGCGCTGGTTTCGCACGGGCACGTCTTCCACCGTGCCATAGGTCGCCTGCTTAGTCCTTTGCGTGAGTTGCCGCCGGGACGAGTTTCTGAAAAAATAGGGCCACAAGGGGTGAGTCCCTCGTAATGTCCTTACTCGGCAGTTTCTCGCTTGTCCTCGCCCTCGCCTTGAGCATTTACTGCTTCGCGGCCGGCGTCATTGCCCTGGTCCGCCACGGAGACGCCTCGGAACGGCTCGCCGAAACCGCGCGCCGCGCCGGCATCGCCGTCTGGGCCGCCGTCACCATTGCCGCGGCCGTGCTCGTCGTCGCGACCTTCCGCGACGATTTTTCCATCGCCTACATCCTCCACCACAGCAACCGCGCGCTCGAGGCGCCGTACAAGTTCGCCGCCCTCTGGTCGGGACAGGAAGGTTCGCTGCTGTTCTGGTCGCTGCTGCTGGCCAGCTACGGGCTGGTGCTGCGGATGCGCCACAAGGTGGACAAGCGCCTGGTGGCCTACGCCTCGGTGGTCATTGCCGCCGTGCAGATATTTTTTCTGCTGCTGGTGAATTTTGCCGCCACGCCCTTCGCCCTCACCCAGGGCGCCATCCCGGCCGACGGCAACGGCCTCAACCCGCTGCTCCAGTATCCCGAGATGGTCATCCATCCGCCCATGCTTTACCTCGGATACGTGGGCTTCACCGTGCCCTTCGCCTTTGCCCTGGCGGCGCTCATCATGCGCTACCCGGGCGAGAAATGGATCCACATCACCCGCCGCTGGACCATGGTCACCTGGGGCTTTCTCACCTGCGGCATCTTCCTCGGCGCCCACTGGGCCTACGCCGTGCTCGGCTGGGGCGGTTACTGGGGATGGGACCCGGTGGAGAACGCCTCGCTCCTGCCCTGGCTCACCGGCACCGCCTTTCTCCACTCGGTGATGATGCAGGAAAAGCGCGGCATGTTGAAGATGTGGAACATGTGGCTGATCTTCGCCACCTTCCTGCTCTCCATCTTCGGCACCTTCCTCACCCGCAGCGGCGTGGTCAGCTCCGTCCATGCCTTCGCCCAGTCTTCCATCGGCAACTGGTTCGTTACTTTCCTGGCGATCACGTTCGCGGTCTGCGTCTTCTTCTTCGTCAAGAACCGCTCCCATCTGCAGAGCGAGCACCGGCTGGAATCGCTGGTCTCGCGCGAGTCCAGCTTCCTGTTCAACAACCTGATTCTTCTGGTCGCCTGCTTCACCGTGCTCTGGGGCACGCTCTTCCCCATCCTCAGCGAGTGGGTGCAGGGGCATAAGATCACCGTCGGCCCGCCGTTCTTCAACCGCGTCAACGTCCCCGTCGCCCTGCTGCTGCTGTTGCTCACCGCCCTGGGCCCGCTGCTGGCCTGGCGCAAGACCTCGCTGGAGAGCCTGAAGCGCAATTTCCTGGTGCCCACCCTCATCGCTCTCGCCGTCGCCGTCTTTCTCATGGTCACGCCCTCCTCCTGGGGCGCTCCCTTTGGCCTGAGGCCCTGGCAGCAAATGTCCTATTTTTATTCGCTGATGACCATCACCCTGGCGGTGCTGGTCGCGGCCACCGTCACCTCCGAATTCGTGCGCGGCGGACGCGTCATCGCCCGCCATACCGGGTCGTCGCTGCCCTCGGGCATGGTGCAGCTCACCCGCCGCAACACCCGCCGTTACGGCGGCTACATCGTGCACTTCGGCGTCATTATCATCATGATCGGCTTCGCCGGCGCCGCCTTCAACCAGGACGTTGAGCATGAGCTCGCCAACGGCCAGCACATGCAGATCGGCCCCTACACCCTGACTTGCCGCTCCTACACCGAGGACGACAATCCCAACTACGGCAGCCAGTGGGCCATCATCGACGTCAGCAAGAACGGCACGCCCATCGGCACCATGTACCCCGAGCGCCGCTTCTTCAAGGCCAGCCAGCAGAGCGCCACCATCGTCGCCAACCGTTCTACCCTGCGCGAGGACCTGTACCTCGTCTATGCCGGGCTCAATCAGCAGACCGGGCATCCCATCATCCGCGCCCATCTCAATCCGCTGGTCTTGTGGATCTGGATCGGAGTCCTCATCGTGATCGCCGGCACCGGTGTGGCTCTGGTCCCCAATGCCGCTCCTGCGCGCGTCACCGTGCCCGCGCGCGTACAGCACGCGGCCGCCGGCGAGCCGGTGGGAGCGGGACGATGAGCGGTCTTCAGCCTTCACGCTTCCGATTTCACGCGGGCAGGCGCCTGGCGGCCATTGCCGCGCTCAGCCTTGCCGTCATGCTTTTTGCCGGCGCCGGCGGTGACAGCCGCTTCAGCCGCCTCGGCCACATGCTCATGTGCCGCTGCGGCTGCAACCAGGTGCTGCTGGAGTGCAATCACGTCGGCTGCACCTATTCCGACGGCATGCGCAAGGAGCTGCTCGCCGGCATCCAGCACGGCGACAGCGACCAGGTGATCATGGCCGCCTTTGTGCAGAAGTACGGTCCCACCGTGCTCGCCGCGCCCACCACCACCGGCTTCGACCGCCTTGCCTGGATCATGCCCTTTGCCGCCCTCACCGGCGGGCTGCTGCTGGTGGGCATCGTGGTCCGCGCCTGGAACACGCGCCGCTCCGCCGCCAGATCCACGCCCGCGGCGGATCCCGCCGCCCTCGACGAGCTCCGCCGCCGGGTCCACGAGGAGACGGAGATATGATCGCCGCCACTTGCCTGCTCATGACCGCCGCGCTCTTTTTCTATATCTTCTCTCTTCCGCAACGGGTGGAGGCCGCCGAGGAAAAGACCCGCCTCGCGTTTCTGCTGGAGCGTAAGGAAACCGTTTACGAAAATCTGCGCGACCTCAACTTCGAATTCAAGGCGGGGAAACTCCCGGACGCCGATTACCAGTCCATGCGCGCCGCCCTGGAAGACGAAGCCGCCGCACTGCTGGCCGAAATCGACCTGTTGCAGAACCAGCCCTCGGGCCCGCAGCCCACAGGAGCCAGAGCTTGAAGCACCGCGTCACCTCCAATGAATTCCGCAGCGGCCACCTCCGCCCGCTGGTCCTCGCCCTCGCTTTCACCGCACTGCTCGCGTCTGCCGTTTCGGTGCGTGCTGCCACCCTCAGCGGCACCGTCACCAACGGCACCACCGGCAAGCCCGCCGCCGGCGACGATGTTGTCCTGCTCACGCTTGCCCAGGGCATGCAGGAGTCCGGCCGCACCAAGACCGACGCGCAAGGGCGTTTCAGCTTCAACTTCGACGCCGGCGGTCCGCACCTGGTCCGCGTCAATCACCAGGGCGTGAACTACTTTCCCGCCGGCGGCCCGGTTTTTCCGGGTGTCGCCAGCACCTCCATCACCGTCTACGACTCGGCCGGCAAACTCGCCGGGGTCAGCGAGAACGTGCGTGTCATGCGCCTGCAGGCCGGCCAGAACTCACTTCAGGTGGTCGAGCTCATTTCCATCAAGAACACTTCCCAGCCGCCGCGATCCCTCATGTCGGACCGCCCCTACGAGTTCTACATTCCCGCCAACGCCACCATCGACGAAGGCATTGCCCAGGCGCCGAACGGCATGCCCATTAACTCCGCGCCCGTTCCCGACGACGCCGCCAAGGGCAGGTATTATTTCGTTTTTCCGCTTCGACCCGGCGAGACCCGCTTCCAGGTCGCCTATCACCTCCCGTACAGCGGCGAGGCCACCATCTCGCCCAAGGTGCTGGGGCGGCTCGAGCATTTTGCCGTGATGATGCCCAAGAGCATGGAATTCGGCGCCCACAAGCAGGGTGTCTATTCGCCCATGCCCGATCAGGCCGGCCAGTCCACGCTGGAGGTTGCTACCCAGGTTATGCCCGGCAACGACCTGGCATTCCGCGTCTCCGGCACCGGCATGTTGCAGGACGAGCAGGGCGGCGGCCAGACCCAGGGCGGCCAGACCCAGGGCGGGGGCGGGCAGCAGGAGGCCGGCATGAGTCCCGGCGCCGCCGGACGTCCGGGCGGCGGCCTGGGAACCCCGGAGGGCACTCCCGACCCGCTGCACAAATATCGTTGGGCGATACTTGGCGTCTGCCTCGCTCTGCTGGCGGCCGGCGGAGGCTGGGTCGCAACCCGCAACCAGCCCTCTGCGCCCCAGTCGTCGTCGCCGCTTCCTCCGCCCAGACTCGCGCCTGCCGCGCCCGTCATTCGCGCCGTAGCGCCCGAACCGGCACCGCCGGCTCCGCGTCCCGGCCTGCTGCTGGAAGCCTTGAAGGAGGAGCTGTTCCAACTCGAGGTGGAGCGCCAGCAGGGCCACATCTCCGGCGAGGAGTACGAAAAAGCAAAGGCCGCCCTCGACCAGACCCTGCAACGCGCCCTTGCTCGCTCCCAGAAAGCGGTCACCGGCGCCTAGCTTGCGTGGCGCCGGAATTTATTCCGGCGCTAATCGCTAATCGCTAATTGCTACAAGCCATCTCATATGACCGCCAGCTTGGCACAGGGGCTAAAGCCCCGATCCTAAACGCGCCGAATTCGCGGGCCTGAAGGCCCGCGCTTCCACGGTGCTGCAAGCCTCCAGGCATTTATGAGATAGCCTCTAATCGCTAATCGCTAATTGCTAATCGCTAATTACTGCTTCTCCACCCAACTCCGAATTTCTTCCTGGCATCTCTCACCAGCGGAGGACCGCCATGCCGGTGTTGCAGAAAGGCGTCGCCGCGTTTGCCAATGAAATGCCCAAGATCATTTCTCCCAAGGGGCACGCCATCATCGACTACGCCACCGTCGGGACCTTTGGCCTGCTCGCGGGCCTGTTCTGGAGCCGTCACAAGCGCGCCGCCCACGCCGCCATCATCTCCGGCGGGACCCTGCTCACCACCGCGCTGCTCACCGACCGTCCCATCGGCATCGCCCACGCCATCAACCTTCGCACCCACGTCAAGATCGACTTCGCGCTGGCGGCGGCCATCACCTCACTGCCCAGCCTGATGGGCTTCGACGACGACTCCCGGGCCAACTGGTTCCGCATCCTCGGGCTCAACGTCACCGCCAACGCCGCCCTGACCGAGACGAAATCCAAACGGCGCCAGTCCCGCCGCCGCGCCGCCTGATTGCGAGGTTGGTGCGGCGCTCCGCTTTCCATCTCCTCGCCTTATAGAAACAGGCTTCAATCCGGCGCTAACTCGCTAATTGCTAATCGCGAATTGCCGCTTTCTCCCTACTTCTCACTATCCCCTGTGACCTCCATCACCGCAGTGGGGCCGTCTCCCGCGTTACAAGCAAGTCTTCCGCCGGAGGAGTTATGGCGAACAAATCTCAGCCCATCTTGAGGCAGCGGGCCAGCGAGGCGTTCGGTGGGCATCCCGATCTGCGCGCCGGCTTTCAGAGCCTGGCGCCCGCCGCCGTCCAGCCACGCGGCACCATCCTGTTCCGCCAGGGGGAGCCCTCGCGCGGCGTGTTTCTGCTGCTTCAGGGCCGGGCCAACCTCTCGCTCCGCGCCGACACCGGCCGCAGCGTCACCTACCGCAATGTCGGCCCCGGTTACGTGCTCGGCCTGGTGGGCACCATCCTCAACAAGACTTACCTGTTCACCGCCGAATTGCTCGACGATTCCCAGGTGGCCTTCATCCCCAGCGCCGACATTGTGGAATTCCTGCGCACCCACGGCGACCTCTGCTTTGAGGTTGTCCAGATGCTCGGCTCCGAACTGGTGGAGTTCCCCAAGGCGGTGCACAAAAAGGTGACCCGCCACCGCCGCACCAACGCCTAGTTATCTGGGCCTGGCCAGCACCAGCGTCATGTCATCGGGCTGCTCGGCGCCGCCGATCCAGTCCAGCACCGCCGACATGACCAGATCGGAAATCCGGGCCAGCGGCAGATGCCGGTTTTCAGTCACCAGCTCCATCAGGCGCCGCTCCCCGAACTCCCCAAAATCATTTTCCGGCTCGCTGATGCCATCGCTGTAGGCGACCACCACGTCTCCGGCGGCCAGCGTCACCTGCGTTTCCTCGAAGGGGACTTCCTCGAACAGTCCGACCACCATGCCCCCGGTATCCAGGCGGCTGCTGCTGCCGTCGGCGTGCAGCACCAGGGGCGCCAGGTGCCCGGCGTTGCAGTAGCTCAGTGCCCGGCTCCGGCTGTCGTACACGCCGAAGAACAGCGTGGCGTATTTTTCCGCCGGCGTGGTCCGGCACAGTTGGCGGTTCAGCAGCGACATCAGCGCCGCCGGCGAGAGATCGCCGTTGGCGTAGGCCGGCGCGCTTCTCTCGTACCCGCCGCCGGCCGCCGACAACACCGGCGTGAGCGCCGCCCTCAGGCTGTAGGCGCGCACCGCGGAATGGATGGTGGCCATCAGCAGCGCCGCCGAGATTCCCTTGCCGCTCACGTCCCCCACCGCCAGGGCCACCTTGTCGTTTTCCATCGGCAGGAAATCGTAGTAATCGCCGCTCACCGTGCGCGCGGGGCGGCACACGCCGTGCACCTCCAGCGCCGGGACCTCGGCCGACTCCCGCGGAAACAACTGCGCCTGCACCTCCTGCGCGATCGCCAGCTCGTTCTCCATCCGCTGTTTTTCCTTGTGCTCCTCCAGCAGCCGCTCCAGCGAGGCGGTCATGGAATTGAACGAGCTCTCCAGCGCCGCCAGTTGGTCGTTGCTCCTGATCTCGATGCGATGGCCGAACTCGCCGCGGTTCACGTGCTGCGTGCCTCGGTACAGCGCCGCCACCGAGCGCGTGATGGTCCGCGTCAGCCGCACCCCGATGATCAGCGCCAGCAACTCGATGGCCCCGAACAGGGCGACGATCACCGCCAGCACGATGGCAATCATCGACGCCGATTGCCCCACGGTGCGGAACAACTGCGCGTACAGCAGCGAGGGCCGCGTGACCACCGCGAGCAGCGCCGTCCGCTTCTTTCCCGTCTTCCAGTCCAGCACCGGCAGCAGCGTTCCCCCGGTGATCTCGCGGTCGAAGCGGTTGGCGGGCGGAGGCAGCGTGCCCGCCTTGACCGTCGCCGGGGTCTGCGTTCCCGCGTCCCCTTTCATCTGCAGGGTCTCCCCGCCGATGACGATGCTCGACCCGGCTTGCGGCCCCTTGCCGGCCTGCGGCGCCGTCTCGGAAAACATGGAGACCGACACCTCGCCCAGTTGCGCGCCCACTTTTGCCAGCAGCGTCTCATCCACCGGCACGCTGGTGATGAGCACCAGCTTTTGCTTTCCTGCGTCGGCGGTGTTGGCCACGCGCAGCCACAACCGCCCATCGTCAAGGGCGAAGGCGCGCACGTCCTTGCCTCCGTCCGGCGGCGGGGCGATCGGCTTGCTCTCCGCATTGAGAAGAAACGCCTCGCCGCGGTACCAGCAGGTGATTTGGCTTCCCGGATAAATCGCCTCGCGCCCGCTCGCCTGCTGCAACAATGCCTCGCCCGGCGCGGCCCCGTGCGCCAGCCGCTCCCCAAGCGACACCGCCACCCGGCGGTTCAGCGCCGCCAGGGTCGCCAGTTCGGTGCGGCCATCGGAGCTGGCCACGTAGGTGGCGAATTGCCAGGCGAACAGGTAGGCGGTGATCAGCCCGATTGTGAGCAGCAGGATCACCGGAATGACGCCGATGAAGGTGTAGGTCACCACCAGCCGGTTGCGCAGCCGCCACAACAGCTTGCGGCGCACCCAGCGCAATCCCAGCAGCCCCGCCAGAAACAGGGTGACGTACGCCAGGAAGCGCGCCCAGACTCCCAAGCCGGAGCTGCCCCCGGTCTTCACCAGCAGCGATGCGCACCACAGCGCGGCCAGCAGCAGGTCCACGCCGGCAAAGTAGGCCGCCGCCCGCGCCAGCCGGCTCATCCCCGGCCAGCGGAGGTAAAACTGCTCCCGCAAATAACGCTTCAGATTGACTGCCATCGCGTCTGCCCAGGCAAGCCGCCGGTTGAACCGCGCCTTGAGCGATTTAAACTTGTCGATTATAAGCTGGCTTCGCCGTCACTTTGCCGTGCCTTAGAAGCCATCTCACAAACGTTGCCGCTTTGGCGCAGGGGCTAAAGCCCGAGGACTGAACGCGCCAAATTCGCGGGCCTGAAGGCCCGCGCTTCCACGGTTCTCTCAAGGTCCGGTACTTATGAGATAGCTTCTAGTCCCCGCAGCTTCTCCTGGGATTACGAAAATCCGGGGTTGCGGGTTCGTTTTCCGCATAGCGGTCCAAAATTGCACAGAAAAATTCGCCGCTTCGCTGTTCGGTCACCATTGGTGACAAATCTTCGGTGTATGCTTGTCGCCCATGAGTGAGACGCCGACCATCCTCGTCGTCGACGATGAGCCTTCCGTCCTGCTCACATACTCGATGATCCTGCGCCAGAGCGGCTACCAGGTGACCGCCGTCGCCTCCGCGCAGGAGGCGAAGCGCGCCCTGGGCGAGTGTTGCTTCGACCTGCTGATCTGCGACCTCGCGCTGGAATCGGCACGCAGCGGCCTGGACGTGCTGGAGTTCGCGCGCGGCCTCTATCCCGCCATGCCCGCCGTCCTGCTCACCGGCTATGCCACGCGCGACCTGGCCGAGGAAGCCGAAAAAAAGCGCATGACGCTGCTCTTCAAGCCGATCGAAGTCAAGGACCTGCTGGAGACCATCGCCCGGCTGGCCCGGGCGCGCACCGCCTGAGATCCAAGGCCACGGCTGATTTACAATGCACCCGTGCTCCGGCTTGCCGCTGCCGTCCTCCTGCTCTGCGCCTCCTGGGCCTCCGCCCAGAAGCCGCAGGCGACGCCGCCGGTGCGTGTCAACATCCTCAACGTTTGCGCTCCCAGCGAGGCCGAGCAGAAGGAAATTGCGGGCGCGCTGGCGCGCCTGCCCCGGCATCCCAGCTTCGGGCGGGATTATGAGGTCGCCCGCGGCCGCACCACCGCCGACGACGGCCGTGCCGCCGACTGGGTGCGCATCCGGCGCGAGTACCTGAGCAAGTCGCCGCTGCGCGCGGTGCAGTTTTCCTTCAGCGTCGATGCCAAGGACAACCGCGAAACGCTGGTCTTCTATTCGCGCGAGACCAAGGACGTGATCCAGATCGCGCTGGAAGACCAGGTCGCCGCCGGAACGGCAGCGGCGGTGGTGCTGGCCGCCGACACTCCGGTGAACCACATCCGCATTGAGCGCTTCGGCAAGCCTTCGCTGGTGCTGGCGCGCTGTCCCAACACCGACCAGACCGCGTATGAGCCGCTGTTTCGCAGCGCTTCGCAAATCATGGCCGCCTATCGCACCCACCTGCAGGCCCGCCGGATGGTTCCCGCGGAACTGGGCCGGCTGATCGCGCCCTCCAAGAGCAAAGCCCGCCGATAGGGCGGAGTTCACGCCGTCGCGGTCGTCGGTCGTTGGTCGTCGGCTGTTGGCTGCTGGGGTGTAGACGGCGTTGGCATTTCAATCCACGCCCGAAGATCGCGCCGTCCCTCCGGGACTCGGGGCGGGTTGAAGATGGCGTCCCAGGACTGCCGTCCTGGGCTACCAGCGTGCGTCCCTGCGGGACTGTATCAATGCAGGCATTGATATCGAAGCGGGGTTCATTGTGGATGGGGTGAGCGGATGCGATCGGGTGATCGGGTGGTCGGGTGATCGGGCGATCGGGGTTGGTGAAGGCTTGACCGGGTTGGGGCTGCGCTTGTTTGTTCTGGGCGCGGAGGTGGCGCTCGAGATCGTCGAGGCGCTGCTCGCCTTTGAGCTGCTTGAGATTGGCGGAGGCGATTTGCAGGCCGTAGAGCAGGATGCTGGCGGTTTTCTGGTCGATGAGCTTGTCGATGAGCGCCTGCAGGATCTTGTTGAGGGCGAGTTGGAGGCTGGCCGCGTCCTCGATGATGGGGAGAACGAACTCGCCGTTGCGGCGGGCGGCGGAGTCGTGGAAGCAGCAGTAGGGGCGGCCGTGGCGGGCAGGGGAGCCGCAGCGGGCGCCGTTGGCCTTCAGGTGCTGGCATCGGGGCGATTGGCTGGCATTTACCAGGCGGTTAACGGGCATGGGTACCCCCTCCTGGGGGTGGGTAATGGAATCAAAGAGTTGCGCACGGAATTCTGTCGGTCGACGGTCGATGGTCGACGGCAAGAGCGAGTTCTGAGTGAGAGGAACGTTTGTTCCCTGCGAGATTTGGGGCGGCGCCGGAAAACACGGTCGATGGTCGACGGTCGATGGTCGACGGCAAGAGCGAGTTCTGAGTGAGAGGAACGTTTGTTCCTTCGAGATTTGGGGCGGCGCCGGAAAACACCCCCACCCTCGATGGTCGATGGCAAGAGCGAGTTCTGAGTGAGAGGAACGTTTGTTCCTTCGAGATTTGGGGCGGCGCCGGAAGACACCCCCACCCAAGCAAACCCGGCTTGGGTAGGCCACCCGGGGGCTAGGGTGGGGCACCCTCAGGTGCGGCGAATTGGCGGAGAGCGAGTTCAAAAAGTTTGGGCCGCGGGAGCTTTTGGCTCTCGTGGCCCCTCTGGGCATATCTACCCATAATGGAGAATACAAGAGCAGGGGGCGGGAAGTATGTGATCTGAATCACGGATGCGTGTGACGGAACCGGTCGACGGTCGACGGCAAAAGCGATCGGTCGTCGGTCTTTGGTCTTTGGCCCGTCAAAATCGGGCTTTAGTGGGACGCCCGGCAAACTACCCCACTCAAGCCAAAATCGGGCTTGAATGGGGCACCCGCAGGAACCGGTCGACGGTCGACGGTCGACGGCAAAAGCGATCGGTCGTTGGCCGTTGGTCGTTGGGAAGAACGGTTGCTGGTCTTTGGTCGTCGACGGTCGACTTCACGGTTCGGTTTTGGGCGCGGGTGGCGGCGACTCCGGTGGGACTTCCGCCTGGATGTTTTCCGCCGGCTGGCGCGGGTCGGGAACGGGGGCAGCCTCGGCGCCGGAAACGCCAGGTCCCTCGACTTCGCTCGCCCTTCGACTGCGCTCAGGGCTCGCTTGCTCGGGATGACACTCGGACGGGGGCGTGGGCGCGGGGGTTTCGAACAAATCCGCCTGGCCGTCGCGCGCCAGCTTTTCGAACTCTTCCAGGCTGGGCAGCTCACCGACGTCCTTCAATCCGAAGCGCAGCAGAAACTCCTTGCTGGTCTTGTAGAGGATGGGCCGGCCGATGACCTGCTTGCGGCCGGCGGTGGTGATGAGCTTGCGGTCGAGCAGGGTGGCGAGCACGCCGCTGGAATCGACGCCGCGGATTTCTGAAATTTCCGGGGCGGTGACCGGCTGCTTGTAGGCGATGACTGCCAGGGTTTCCAGCGCGGGCAGCGACAGCCGCACCGGGGGCTTGAGGCTCTTGGCGAAGTGGCGCACTACGTCGTGATGCTCGGGCTTGGTGGCCATGCGGTAGCCGCCGGCGACCTGGCGGATTTCCATGCCGCGGCCGGAAGAGTCGTAGTCGGCGGTGAGCTCTTCGAGGGCGGCGCGCACGCGCTTTTTGACTTCGGCATCGAGCGCGGGGCCTTCCAGGCCGGCGTCGGCGAGCGCGCACTCGGCGATGATGGAGTCTTTGAGCACGAGCGCCATCTGCTCGACGGTGACCGGCTCCTCGGCGGCGTAGATGATGGCTTCGAGTTGTGCTTTTAGGGACATTAGCAATTAGCAAGGCTCTTAGGAAGTTAAGCGGCCTGTCAGAGGGTCCTTTCGGAGCTGATCCAAGAGGACGCGGTAGAGATTATCACGGCGATGATTGAAGCGAAATTCGGTTTCCTTTAAGTGAAGAACAAAGGTGTGAGCGGGGATGCCGTTGAACTTGGCCAGGCGTCGTTTGGCGAAGCTCCAAAAGCTCTCGATACCGTTGACATGGTTCTTGCGCACCGCAAACTGATGGGCCTCGTGATTGACCCGGAGATGTTTCTGATAGCCCATATCGACCAGGCCGTCGTAGCCGGACCAGCCGTCGGAGTGGATGACCGACTCCAGGCTGATACGGCCCAAAATGGCCTTCCGCAGCGTCTTTCGCCGGCAGTCGGGGACGATCTGGGTATAGACATAGCCATGGCGCTGGAAGATACCAAAGACGATCGTCTTGCCTCCCGCACCACGGCCGCGTTTACCTCGAACTCGGCGCGGCCCGAAATAGCTCTCATCGACTTCCACTTCTCCCGCGAGCGGGTTTTGCGCTTCGCACCAACGGGCGATCTGGCGCCGCAATTTGAGGTAAACCGTGTTCACCGAACGCACCGAAAGACCGGTGATGGCCGCGGCTTCGCTGGCCGTGAGATCCAAAGCGAAAACGCGAAGCAAGTGCCGAAAAAGCTTCTCCGAAATATGGGAACGGACGTAGTACTTGTTTTTGCCCGTAGACATTGGCGATCCGTCATTCTACAGGCCACTTAACTTCCTAAGAGCCTTAGCAATTAGCGATTAGCGATTAGCTCAAGGCGTTGTCGGTTTACGGTTGTCGGTTGTCGGTTAGCGAAGTTTCTCTTCGATACCCCACCCTAGCAAAAGAAGCTAGGGTGGGCCACCCGACATTAGCAATTAGCCATTAGCAATTAGCTATCAGCTTGCAGCTCCTTAATAAGACTCAGCCCGGACGGCGTGATGTAGTACCAGAGTTCATACAATCGCTTGTGATCCCAGTTGACGCGAGTCGCCCAATCTTCAGGCACAGATCGCAAAACATAGCACTGAACAAGGCCGCTGTTGACCAACCTTTCCAACGCTTGGAGCACCTGGCTACGGCGCACAACTACGCCGTTCTCTCTCGCAAATTGCCGAACAGAGCACAGTATCAGCTGCCAAGATTCATAGTCGTCGGCGACCGTGCTCAGGACGCATTTTTCGATGGCCGAGATCTCCGTCATTTCCAATCGTCGCGGGGGGCGAGAGCGCCGCCTTCGGCGAAGACGGTATCGAACATCGTATTCTTCTTTACGATGATATCGGAGAAAACGCGGTCCTGGCGCAGCAGGACGGCCTGCAGGCGCACCAGCTCCAGCAGCGCGAGGAAGGCGCAGATCAGCGACTGGCGGGAGCTGAGCGAGAGCAGCGCCTGCTTCAGCCGCAGCGGACGGTCTTCCAGGGAAAGGCGGCGGCGGAAGTACTCGATCATCTGCGAGACCGTGACCCGCTCCTCGTCCAGGTCCATGACCGGGCGGGTGCGCGCGCGCTCGACGATCTGCTGGAAAACCTTTACCAGGTCAACAACGTCGGCGGCGAGTTCGCGTTCGCCCTCGGCCTCGGCCTGGAATTCCTTGAGCGCCGGGTTGGACCAGACGGCGTCCTCGATTTGCGATTTTTGCAGGAGCATCTGGGCGGCGGTCTTGAAGCGCTCGTGCTCGAGCAGGCGGTTGACCAGCTCCAGGCGCGGATCTTCCTCCTCCCTTCGGGGAGTAAGGGATCGCGCGGCAGCAACATGCGCGACTTGATCTGGATGAGTACCGAGGCCATGTAGATGAACTCGGCGGCGACGTTGACGTCGAGTTGCTTGATGCGCTCGACGTAGGCCAGGTATTGGGCGGTGATCTGGGCGATGGGAATGTCGTAGATGTCGATGTCCTGCTTGCGGATCAGATCGAGCAGCAGGTCGAGCGGGCCGTCATAGACTTCGGCCACCGACACCGCGAAGGGGAACTCGGTGTCCTTGCCGGGGCGAACGGGTTGGGGAGCGTCAGGCATACGACCGAATGTCTATGCTCACCACCGAGCCACCGAGATCACCGAGATTCACCGAGAAAGAGTCTGCAAAACATGCTCGGTGTGCCTCGGTGGGCTCGGCGCCTCGGCGGTGAAGGTATTCCAAGTGAAGAACAACCACCAGCCCCTAACCACCAGCCACCGTCCTGGAAGGCGGCTCGAAATTGCGTGTCAGGCCCATGGCCTGGCGGACGTCATCCATGGTGGCGTCGCAGATGGCGCGCGCACGGGCGTCACCGGCCTCGATGATGTCCCAGGCCAGCCGGGGATTCTGCTCGTACTTGCGTCGCCGCTCCTGCATGGGATTGAGGATGCCGACCAGCGCATCGGCGGCCCAGCCCTTGCATTCGATGCAGCCGATGCCGGCGGTGCGGCATCCGGCGTTGACCTTGGCGAGGGTTTCCTGGGAGCTGAAAATCTTGTGCAGGTCGCCGACCGGGCAGACGTCGGGATTGCCGGGATCGGTGCGGCGGACGCGCGCCGGGTCGGTGACCATGGTCTTTAACTTCGCGCGCACCACCGGCTCCGGGTCGGTGAGCATGAGGGTGTTGCCGTAGGACTTGGACATCTTGCGGCCGTCGGTGCCGGGCAGCTTCGGCGTCGGGGTCAGCAGCGGCTGCGGCTCGGGGAAAACCGGCTTGGGCTGTCCATAGAAGCCGTTGAAGCGGCGCACGATTTCGCGGGTGAGTTCGACGTGCGGCACCTGGTCTTCACCGACGGGGACGAAGTCAGCCTTGTAGATGACGATGTCGGCCGCCTGCAGCACCGGGTAGCCGAGAAAGCCGTAGGTGCCCAGGTCCTTCTCCTTGATGTTCTCGCGCTGCTCCTTGTAGGTGGGGACACGCTCCAGCCAGCCCAGGGGAGTGATCATCGACAGCAGCAGGTGAAGCTCGGCGTGCTGCGGCACGTGCGACTGGACGAACAGGGTGCAGCGCTCGGGATGGAGGCCGGCGGCCAGCCAGTCGAGCAGCACGTCCATGGAGTTCTGCTTGATGAGCGAGGTGTCGGCGTAGTCGGTGGTGAGGGCGTGCCAGTCGGCGACGAAGAAGAAACACTCGTAGTCGTCCTGGAGCTTCACCCAGTTGGCGAGCGCGCCCACGTAGTTGCCCAGGTGCAGCTTGCCGGTGGAACGCATGCCGCTCAACACCCGCCGTTTTGTTCGCGTCGGATGGGCCATTAGATTCCCGAGAGAAGATACCCGAAGAACTTGAGGAATGGATACTCGAAGATGCGGATTATCGGGCCGCCGGCCAGGAACAGAAGCAGGATGCCGACGTATCCGATCATGTCGTAAACGCGCTGGCCGGACTCGGTCAGCAGGTGGCGGAGGACGTGGCTGCCGTCCAGGGGAGGAATGGGGATGAGATTGAAGGCGGCGAGCAGGATGTTTACCTGCAGGAAGGCCACGCAGAGCATGGAAAGCGGCGCCAGGATGGAGTTGGGGCCGGGATTGGGAACGCGCGAAATGAGGAACAATCCGAAGACCGCGATGATGCCCAGGAGCACGTTGCTGGCGGGGCCGGCGACGGAGGTGAGAATGTCGTCGCGCATCGGATGGCGCAGGTTGAGCGGATTGACCGGAGTGGGCTTGGCCCAGCCGATGAAGCCGATGCCGGACAGCATGCCCAGCGCCGGCACGAGGATGGTGCCAATCAGGTCAACGTGCTTGATGGGATTCAACGAGATCCGGCCCAACATGCGGGCAGTGGGGTCGCCGCACTTGTTCGCCGTCCAGGCGTGCGCCGATTCATGGACGCAAACGGCAAACACGAAGGCGATGACTTCAAACAGGATTTCTACATGCGAACGGGTCATGCGCTAGAGATTTGATGGTAACACGGCGGGGCAGTGGGCAGTGGGCAGTGGCCAGTGGCCAGTGGCCAGTAAAGCAGGTTCCTCGCTGCGCTTCGGAATGACACGGCGCAAAAAGAGGTTGCCGGTTATCGGTTGGCGGTTGGCGGTTTTGGCACAGGGGCTATTGAAGTTGCGAAAGAAATGTCCTAGCCAAGTCAAGAAAACCCCAGATTCCTCGCTGCGCTCGGAATGAGACGCCGCAAAATTCGCTCGGAATGACACGGCGCAAAAAGAGATTGTCGGTTATCGGTCGGCGGTTTTGCACCGGGGAGTGTGGTTGATTATTTCTGGGTGAGGATGAGTTGATGATCGCCGACGCGGGCGGTGTCGATGCGCTCGGGCAGGGTGAAGAGGCTGTCCATACCGACCTGGGGATACTTGGGCCGGATGTAGCGATTCAGGAAAAACTCCAGGGCCATGCGCGGGACGGTGATGCCGTCGATGTCGAGGGAATCGATGTGCACGCGGCCACGGCCGCCGCTGCCGGAGGCATGCGCCAGGGCATGCACGTCGTGGACGCCGGTGAAGAGCGAGAGCAGCGGGTTGGAGGAACGGGCGGCGGCGGTGATGGCGTCGAAGTCGACGCGGGCGGTGGCATTGACGACGCCGTTGCGACCGGTGAAGCGCACCGAGCGCACGCCGGTGGGAAGCTGCACCTGTCCCGAGGCGAGGTAGGCGTTGATTTCGGGCTCGGTGAGCACGGTGGGAGTCTGGTCGGGCGGGTGGCGGAGGGCATTCTGCTGGATGTGTCGAAGTTTGGACTGGGCGCTGGCGGCAGGGGACTGGGCGTGCGCGAGGGTCGCCAGGAGAACGAAGGTCAACAGGAAGGACAGTCGCGCCGTCCCACAGCAGTGGCCAGTGGTCAGTGGCCAGTGGTCAGAAAACCCAGTTACGAGATTGTTCATGGCTTGATGGCGGCCGCCTGGGTGGTGGGCAGCGAGGTGCGCTTGACGCGGGGTTTTTCGACGGTGCCGGTAACGTCGTAGGCTTCCGTCTTGCCGCGCATGAGGCGCAAGCCGAGTTCCCGATCCAATGAAGCGGTTCCGCTCACCACATAGATGCCGGCGGCGGTGTCCATTTTGCTTGGCTTGAAGGTGATTTCGCCGTCGGCGAGGGCGACCTCACCCTGAAACTGGCGGACCTTGACGGGCGCGGGCGCGCCGGTGAGCACCACGTGCGCGAGATTGCCATCGCGCCAGTCGAAGGTGGCCAAACCGGCGGCGGAATCGCGCAACTGGCCGGCATCCCAGCCGGAGGCGGTGATGCGGTACTCAGCGTTGACCCGGCCAGTGGCCCAGGCATCGCGGGTGAGGGCGGCGATGGCGGCGACAGAGGCGTGTTGCAAGGCGCCGCGAATGGTGTAGGCGGGCGCCGCGCCGGTGAAGTCGGCGCGCAGTTCGCCGGCGGTGGAGCCGCCCAGCACCTGGGCGCGCAGGTTGGAGAGGGTGAGCACGCCGGCCTGGAGGCGCACATCGGCGGCGGCATGGCTGGCGGTGAGCGTCTTTACTTGAAGGTGCGATACGGAGAGCTTGCCCGCGGCGCTGAGAGCGGCCAGCACAGGCGACCCGGCGCGGCTGGCGCCGATGAGGTCATACCAGGGGCGCTTGCGCACGCGCGGATTGAGCAGGCGGTTGAGTTCGTCGATGGAGAGCTGATCGGCGCGCAACTGGAAGGCAATGGGGCAGGGAGCATGGGGGCAGAGGCGCGGCATCTGCAGCGAGCCGGTGAAGCCCAGGTGGGTGCCGCTGAAACGGCCGGCGAGATCGTAAACGGCGGCCGCGTCAGGGGCGAGGTGAATGGCGGCATTGGAGACTTGCAGCGGGGCCGCGACCCCGGGGAGCACGGCAGTCGCCGAGCGCACATGAAGGTTGCCGGTGACCAGCGGCGGGGCAAATCCCGACCAACTGCCGGCAACGTTGAGGTCAGCCTTGGCCGCTCCGGTCACGGTGGCGTGGGGCGCGCGAACTCCAAAGGCATGCGCCAGTTCGAGCAGGCGGTCGAGGAGCAAGTCGCCGGCGAGATCGATGCTGTAGCCGTCATGGGCAAACCAGGCCTGCACCCGGGCGGGCGAGGAGGCCCCGAGATCGAGCGAAAAGCCGGGGAAGCGAAAGGCGGTGCTTGCCGGGGCGGCAGCCAGGCGGCGCGCACGCGGCGGCGGCACGCCGAGGGTGAAGGGCAGCTTGCCGAAGACCAGCGGCGCCTTCATCAGCCGGGAACGGAAGCTGAGGCCGGAGGCCGTGCCCTTGCCGCTCCACGCCAGGGCAGCGCGGGAAGCTTGCAGGTGGAAATCGGCGCTGAAGTCGCCGGCCGCCTGCAGGTCGTCGGGGAGATCTTTCTTCATGCGCAGAGCGAGCGCCATCAGGCTGGTGGCAGGCAGGTTTTGAACGGCGACCGAGAACGAGTAGGAGCGCGGGGGAAGAACGCCATCGACGCTGCCGTGGAGGTCAATCATGCCGGAGGCGACCGGGGCCTGGCAGGCGATATCGGTCAACTGCTGGGTGGTGGTGCTGAAGGCGGCGCTGCAATGGGCGGCAAGACGCAGCGAACCGCGGGTGGCAATGTCGTAGCGGCGGAAGTCGTCGATGGAGGAATCGCCGGTGACCCTCAGGGCAGCCGGTGTGCCGCGCAGCAGGGCGGTGAGCCTGACGGTGCCACGCCAGCCGCGGTCGCGGCCGTAGATGAGCTTGGTGAGCTGGCCAAGCTGGGCGCGCTCGAGCGCCACGCGCAGGTCGAGGGGCGTATCGGCCAGGGTGGCGCCGCGCTCGACCGTGCCGGAGACGCGGACGGCGCCGGTATCGCTGAGGTTGACGTTGGTGCGCATGGGGCGGGCGCTGAGGCGGAGTTGCCAGCGGTTTTCCGCAGGCAGAGAGAGGGCGAAATCGGCCTCGCTGAGCGCATAGACCTTTTTTTCCTGGCCGATCTTCAGGTTGATGCGTCCGCCCTTGGCCTCGATGTAGGGAAAGCGGGGACGCGATTCGGGGCTGAGCTTAGTGGTGGGCGCGGTGGGAATCTGGCGGGCGCGTTCGAGCAGGGATTCCAGGTTCCAGTGGCCGTTGCGGGCGCGCACCAGGTTGAGGCTGGGATAGAAGAAGCTGAGGCTGGCGATTTCCAGCCGCCCGCGCCAGAGTGAAGCCAGACGAAGCGAAGCCGAGACCTGGCCCGCGTTGAGCAGAGGTTCGGCGCTGAAGGCGGGATCGTCCTGGACGATGACCTGGTAGAGATCCAGTCCCGGGCGGGGAAAGAGGCGAAGGCGGACGTCGCCGATGGTGACCGGCCTTCCCAGGGCACGGCTGAGGGCGCCGGCCACGCGCGGGCGGAAACGGCTGACGTTGATGAGCGGCGGGAGGAAGGTGCCGAGGAGAACGAGCAGCACGACCGCGAGGATGGTCCGGCGGTTGACGTAGCGCGACATCAGCGCACCAGCTTCAGCATGCGGTGCCAGCGGGTGAGATCGAAAAAGTGAATGATCACGCGGCCCATGAACGCCAGGCGGTCGCCGATGCCGGTCTTCAGATACTGGTTGGGGGGAGTCTGGAAGGACCAGTAGATGAACATTGGACGGCCGATGATGTTTTCGCGGGGAATGAATCCCCAGTAGCGGCTGTCGTAGCTGACATCGCGGTTGTCGCCCATGGCGAAATAGCGGTCCGGGGGCACGACGAGATCACCGTTATCGAGATAGGTGTTCATGGTCAGGTGCCACTCCGGGGTGACGGCATTGGAATCGCCGGGGGGGACGGCGGGAAAATTGTCGCGATAAGGGTTGTAGCCTCCGTTGTGAATGACGTAGGGCTCGTCCAGCTTCTTGCCGTTGCGGTAGACCACGCCGTCGCGCAGGTGAATGCGGTCGCCGGGCTGGCCGATGATGCGCTTGACCACGTAGAGGCCGGGCTCGGCGGGGGAGAGAAAGACAATGATGTCGCCGTCGCGGACCTTGTGATAGGGGATGAGCGGCATCCAGCTTGTCTTGGGGCCGACGGTATCGCGGTCAACGAAAACGTGGTCGCCGATGAGCAGGGTGTTCTCCATGGAGCTGGAGGGGATTTCAAAGGCCTGCAGGCAGAAAGTGATGATGAACAGGCCGACAGCGAGCACCAGCGGCCATGGAGGCGGTGAACTCCGCCGGGGTCTCGCGATGCTTTTCCTGGCGCGGGGGCTCCTCGACCGCGACCGCCACTTTTGCGTGTCTTGCCAAGCGCCTCCGCTTCAGCGCACGACGCGCAGGGTACGATCCCAGCGCGTCTCCTGCATGAGATGCGTGATGGTGTATGCCAAACGAGAGAGTTTACCATCCTGGCCGGGCGGTCCGGAGTAGGGTTCAGGGCCGCGGAAGGACCAGTAGATGAGCAGCGGCCGGCCGATGATGTTCTGGCGCGGCACCAACCCCCAGTAGCGGCTGTCGAGACTCTCGTCGCGGTTGTCGCCGAGGACGAAATATTGCCCCGGGGGGACGACCAGTTCGCCGCCGTGCACCAGGGTGCGCAGCCGCGGCCACCAGCGGGTTTCCATGTAGGCGGAGAGGTGGTCGAGGTCGGGGAAGTCGTCGCGAAAGTCGTCGTGCACCGGAGAGCGGAAGACGGCGTAGCTCTCACTGATCGGCTGGTCGTTGACAAACACCTGCTTGTTCAACATGCGAATGCGATCGCCGGGCAGGCCGATGACGCGCTTCACGAAATGCTGCGCGGGATGCACCGGGTAGCGGAAGACAATGATCTCGCCGCGCTGGATGGGCTGGTAGGGAAGGGTTTCGCCCCAGATGCCGCCGTGGGCATAGTGCACCTTGTCGACCAGCAGGTAGTCGCCGATGAGCAGGGTGTTTTCCATGGATTCGGAGGGAATCTGGAAGGCCTGCACGATGAAGGTGATGACGAACAGCGCGATGACCACGGTTCCGGCCAGCGACTGCAGGGAAGACGGCCATCCGGCGCGGGCACGACGGGGACGGCGCAGCGGCGAAGGCGCTTCCGGCGCGGTGGCGGGAGCGAGGGCCGGGGCGGCGGCGCAGCCCTCACCGGCGCTGGGCGGGTGGGCGTCGCCCACGGACGCGGGCCGGGGTTCGGCGGGAGGAATTACTCCGGCTCGCTCCGGCTGCTTGCCGGTTTCGGATTGCCATTCTCCAGGCTGCGTAAATACTCCAAAGCTTTGCGGGCCGCACCTTGCTCGGCCTGTTTCTTGGTGGGACCTTCAGCGCGGGCGCTGAATTCGGGCTCGGCGCCGGCGTGGGCGCCGACCCGCGCCTCGACGGTAAAGGTCTTCTGATGTTCCGGGCCGCGCTCTTTTACCAGCACATAAGCAGGCTGCGCCCATCCGATGGAATGGGCGGTCTCCTGCAAGGCCGACTTGAAGTCGGTGACCGGCAGGACATCGCCGCAGCCCTCGGCGAAGCGGCGCAGCTCCGGCTCCAGCACCCGCTCCAGGATGAGGGCGCGGGCCTTGTCCAGCCCGGCATCGAGATAGACGGCGGCCAGCAAGGCCTCCAGGGCATCCACCAGGAGCGTGGTCTTGCTGCGGCCGCCGCTTTTTTCCTCGCCGCGGCCGAGGCGAAGGTAGCGGCCGATCTGCAACTGGCGCGCGGCGCGGATGAGGTGGCGCTCGCTGACCAGGTAGGCGCGCAACTTGGAGAGCTCGCCCTCCTGGTACTCGGGGAAGCGCTGGAACAGCTCCTGGCTGGTGACGAAACCGAGCACCGCGTCGCCGAGAAACTCCAGTTGCTCATTGTCGGCCACGAAATGGGCGGCGCCGC
The DNA here is from genome assembly GCA_963740615.1 of Terriglobia bacterium. Taxonomy (GTDB): domain Bacteria; phylum Acidobacteriota; class Terriglobia; order Terriglobales; family Acidobacteriaceae; genus JAIQGF01. The sequence continues at coordinate 76,297 of CAVUEZ010000007.1, read as the reverse complement.
CGTTGCGGGATTCGGCCTCGCGGGCGTGCGAACTGTGGGTGAGCGCCTGCTGCAGCAGCTCCGGACGGTGGAACTGGTGGCCCAGAGCTTCTTCCAGGGCGCTGGTATCTCGCGCTTTCATCATTGCAACGACGCCCCGCTGCGGGGCGGCTGACTCTTTCTTTACTGCTTCGGCGGCGGCATCGAATTGGGCGGCGGCGGCGTGGACGGCGCCGGGGACGCGGGGACCGAAGAGGCCGAGGGCGCCGGCGGCGCGGGAGCCGTGAGCTTCTGCAGGCGGTCGCGTTCCATCTTGGCCAGGTTGTTGGCCTGGGGCGAATCGGCCGAGTATTGGACGGCCTTGTTGGCGGCGTCCAGCGCCTGCGGGTACTTCTTCTGCTGGTCAAGGGCGACGGACAGCCGCAGCCAGGTGACGGGATCGGGCTGCGAATTCATCTCCGCCGACTTGCGCAGGTTGGTCTCCGCCGTGGGGTAGTCCTTCTTCACCATGGCGACGGTGCCGATGGCGTCGTAGGCCATGGCGCGCAGGGACTGCTTGTAGGCCTGAACCCGGTCAGCGGGGGCATTGGGGGGCACCATCAGGTCGGTGTCCACGCTCTGCAAGGCCTTATTGGCCGCCTTGAGAGCTCCGTTGAGGCGCTCATCGCGGTCCAGGTCGGTCTCGCGGGTGGCTTGCGCGGTGATGGTGGCGAAGGTGACCAGCGCCTCGGGATTGTTGGGATCGATGGCCAGGATCTGATGGGCCATGTCGATGGTCTTCTCCCCGTTGTTGGCGTTCTGGTAGTCATACATCGCCTTGCGAAAAAGGAGGAGCCGCAGCTCGCTGTCCGGGAACTTGGCGGCAAAGGCCCTGGCGGCGGTTTCGGTTTCGGCGGGATTGGTCTTGGCGGTCGCTTCCTGGTAGGCCTTGAATTCCTCCTGCGTCTTGGCCTGCGGCATGGTGCGTCCGCCGGTAGCCGGGGCCGGCGCCGGGGGCACGGCCTGCGAAGGGTTGGACTGCCCCGAGGCAGGTGGCTGGGGAGTGCCGGGGGTGCCCGCAGTTTGAGCCGCGGCCAGGGAGGCGGCGGCAAGGAGCGTCACAATCAGAACGTGCTTCATCGGTTCTCCTCGACCGGCGGCGCTTGCCGGAGCGGATGCCGTGCGCGTCGGGCGGCATCCGGCGGCTGCTCGCGCCGGCGACTGCTCTACTGAGATTGCGGCCGCGGCTGATAAGGTTCCTTCAGTCCGCGTTCGGCGGCCGCGCGCGTCTCCGGGGTAGAGTCCCCCGCCGCCAGGGCCGCCTTGTACTGCTCCAGGGCCGCATCGCGGTTGTCCTGGAGATCGGAAATCCTGCCCAGGTAGATGTGCGCCCAGGCGCGCAGCCTGGGATCGCGGGCCACCTGCGCGGTGCGCTGGAAGTATTCGCGGGCGCCGCTCATGTCGTGGTTCATGGTGGCGGCGCGGGCGAGGATGAACAGCGCCCGTCCCGGGTCGTCCTGTTTCTGATCCAGCGCGCGCTGCGCCAGGTTGTGCGCTCCATCGTAATCGCCGGAGGCAAGCCGCTGCTCGGCCAGATCGAGCAGGCCCGGTTGCGGCTTGCTCCTGGCCACGACCTCCGCCGCCGAGCCGGCGCCGAAACGGGCGTTCTCGGCGCGCTTCACCTCGCGCCCGACGTCGAGATAATAAAGCCAGTCGGGCAGCGCGTCGCGCAGGCCGACGGGCTCGCTTTCGAATTTCGCCAGTTGCTCGAAGAAGTAGGGCGTCAGCACAAAACCCTCGGACATGGCCTTGTCGGCTTCGCGCTGGCGCAGCGGTTCGGCGTTGCGGCCGCGGGCGGCAGCAGCGGCGCGCGCCGGGGGCGCGGCCAGGCGCGCCTCCACGGCGCGAATCAGCGACTCGGTCACCAGCAGCGAGATGTCCTTCTTGTAGCTGTCCTCCAGGGGCGCGCCCTGCACCGTCTTCAGCAGCGGCGCCATGCGCTTCAGGACGTGGGCGCGCTTCAGGATCAGCGGATCGAGAATGAAGTGCAGATAGGTGTGGCGGATGGCGCCCAGACGCAGGGAATCGCCCGCCGGCGAAACCACCATGAAGTAGTCGACGCCGTAATTGCGCGCGTTCACCTGGCCGGCGGCCGCCATCGGATCCAGGTAAACGGTGAACGCACGGCCGACATAGCCGCTGATGGGAAGCCGCAGGTAGATGTCGGTGGCCAGCAGGGCGTTGGAAACCTGATCGTGAAAGCGCGCCAGCAGTTCTTCATACTGGTAGCGGTGCTCTTCCCAGATGCGATGAAGATGCGTGGCTTCGGCAAAGCGCACCAGCGGGGGCACGAAGCCGAGGACGTAATTGGCGTCCGGGGGAAGATCGGCTTCCTTGACCTTGAGCGGGAATTTCGGAGGCCCGCCCAGATTGAGGGCGAGGGAAACATACTGCGCCAGGTCGCGGGCGGAGTCGGGCTGCTGGTGGTCGCGATAGAAGGCGCACATCTCGGAGCTGGCCGCCTGCGCCTGTTTCGAGGCGCCCACCGCCTTGGCCAACGCGGCTTCCACCTGGGTGTGCACGGGATCGGTGGAGGCGGAGTCGTAGCCGCAGTTGCCAATGGCGGCGAGCACGCTGAAGACAGTCTCGCTGGCGTCCAGGGTGATCCTGGAAGTGGTCTGCGCGGCGGCGGGAACCGCCAGCAGCAGGCACAGGACCGAGAAGATTCCATGCCGGGAAAATCGCGTTAGCACAAAGCTCCTGCAGCACTCCGATTCGAAGGCGCACCGGGAGAGCGCGCCCGACTGGCGAAGGATGGGCTAAATTGTAAGTTTACGGGCTACTCGGCACGCGGGTCAAACCACAAACGCAGCGTGAAAATCATAAGCTGAAGGCGCCGGCGGCTATCCCCTTACGTTGATCTTGGAAAACGAGAGCACGGCGCGGCCGCTGGTGGGCTGGCCGAAGGCGGTGGCCGGGCGGAAGGTGGTAAAGATCAGCATGTTCTCCAATTGGGAGCGCAGCTCCTCGGCATCCTTGGGCGCGGAGAGGATGCGGTAATCCTGCACCCGGCCGTTGGCGTCGATGTAAGCCTCGACCACGATGGATTCGGCGTCGATCCTCTGCATGGCATTGGAGAAGGGCGACTGCACCAGGGTGGGCGGAGTGTAGAGGACGGTGGGGACGTTGTTGTTGGCCCGCACCGGCATGGCGAACAGGCCGATCAGCAGGCCGAAGAAGACAACCGCGCTGAGCACGCCAGCGGTGGCCGGCACCATGAAGGCGTTGAACACGTTTTCCAGGCGCACCTGGAGGCCGGCGAAGGAGCGCCGCTCGGCGCGCGCCGCTTCCTGCGACAACACCACCCGGAGACGAAGCGCCAGTTCGGGCGGCGCCGGCTGCCGGCCCAGCGAGTGGACCATGCGCTGGGTTTCGGCCAGCAGCGCGTACTGCTCACCGCAGGCTGCGCAATGCGACAGATGCGCAGCGAGACCTTGCATCTGGCGGCCGGTCAACATGCCGTCCAGATACGGCGAGAACAGCGACCTGGCCTGGGAACAGTTCATGACTTGCCTAACCCTCCTGGCCGGCGGCGGCCAAGCTGTCCGGCTGCGGTTTGAAACCAGCCCACGCGCCCCACTCGCGGACATGCGGCTCGAGGCGTTTGCGGAGCGCCTCGCGCCCGCGCGTCAGCCGTGATTTCACCGTGCCCAGAGACGTTTGCATGACTTCCGCAATCTCCTCGTAGGAAAGCTCTTCAATTTCCCGCAGCACGATGGTGGTGCGGAACGGCTCTGCCAGGCTGCGCAGCTCCTTCTCCACCCTCGCCTTCAGCTCGCGCTGGGCCACGTTTTCCAGCGGCGAATCGCCGCGGTCCACGAGCACGTTTTTCAGCGCCAGGCCCGGCTTGCCCTGCACCGGCTCATCGGGCTCCATCGACACTTCGCGCGACTTGTGGCGGAACCACCAGCGCTTGCGGTTGGAGGCCTCATGCACCGCGATGCGGTAGACCCAGGTCTTCAGGCTGGAGCCGCCGTTAAAACGCTTCATGCCGCGAAACACCTTGAGGAACACTTCCTGAGTGGTGTCCGCCGCGTCCGCGGGATCGGAGACAATGCGGTAGACCAGGCTGTACACCGGCTGTTGAAATTGCGCGATCAGCCACGCATATGCCTCCTCCGAACCGGCTTTCAGTTCGGCGACGACGGTGGCTTCTTCGGCCGGAATGCCGAGCGCGCCTGCGAAGTTGCCCAAGACAGTAGCTCCCGCCATGGCTCTCATGGCGTCACCACCACATTAGCATCATCTATCGCCGGCAACAACATACAGAAGTACTAGCCTGGCGGCGAGCCTCGCCACCCTGTCTATATAGACCCCGGAGGCGGGCCAGAAGTTCCCCGAAACCGCAGGCCGCACCCGAGAACATGGCCATGGTTGACGCGGCTGGAAGGCCGGAGCAGGCGGACCGGGGCCTAGCTGCTTTCGGCCTGCGATTCGCATCCATCAAGCGGGAGGCCAAGGCATGGCGAAGCGACCGCACGAATATTCAGGACTGGGCGCAACCCTGATCGCGCTGCTCATTCTGGCCGGCGCGCTGACGGTGATCGGGGCGGTGATCTGGCTGAGAAAAGCGCCCTCGGGGGTGCCGACGCAACCCCCGCAGCCGGCCAAGCCCCGATCCGAGTTGCGAGCGCCGGCGAGGACGCTGCCGCGTGCCGCGAGCGAATCGGCAGTGGCGCAGGAGCGGGGGGCGGCGATACTCTGAGGGAGCCGGGCGCGAACCGCGGCGCCGGAGCGAATGGGCTTGGGCGCCAAACCAGCCAAAGCGGCTGCTGCCCACATCTGAAGGTGTATACAGAGCGCAACCTATGAGAAAGCTTCTTGTTCTCCTGCTTGTTGCCATGGCGCTGCCGTGCGCGGCCCAGATCAGTTCCACGCCGGAGCCGATGAGACCGAATGCGGCAGGCCCGGCCGCCAACGTTCCCCGCCCGGCGATGGCCGGGGTCACAGCCAGCCTGCCGCGCTTGAATCAGGTGATTACCAACGCGCGTGTGGACCTGGCGGCGTTGCGCATCGACAAGTGGAAAACCAATTCCAGGAACAAACGCCAGGTGGAGAGCAATGTCGAATCCCTGCAGCGGAACATGACCGCGGCGCTGCCCACCATGGTGCAGGAGGTGAGGGCCAATCCGGGGAGCCTGGGGGCCACCTTCAGGCTCTACCGCAATGTGAGCGCGCTGTACGACGTGATGCTGTCGGTGACGGAAGCGGCGGGCGCGTTCGCCCCGGACGAGGAGTACCGGGCGCTGGCCAACGATACCTCGAACCTGGACACGCTGCGCCGCTCCATGGCCGACCAGGTGGAAGCCATGGCCACAGCCCGCGACGCGGAAGTAGCGCAGTTGCGGGTGCGCGCGCGCCAGGCGGCCGCCGCCGAGGCCGCGCCAGCCAAGAAGATCGTGATCGACGACACCAAGCTGACCAACAAGCCGGCCAGGAAAAAGCCGCGGACGAAGAAGAAGTCCAGCGAGAACCAGCAGCCGAGTCCGCCGAAGTAGCAGGTGGGCGGCAGCGGACAACGGGTTCTCTGAGCGGCAAGCTACCACCTGCCTGGTTTGACTATCGCCTTTCCGTGGGCGAGAATAGAATCGTTCCGCGATTGCGGGATCCCGTCGCGAGTGGGCCTGTGGCGCAGCTGGGAGCGCGCTTCCATGGCATGGAAGAGGTCGTCGGTTCGAGCCCGACCAGGTCCACCATCACTCACAATGTAATTTCCAAGAGGGCCTTTGGCCTGCGGGCGACCGGTGCGATCACGAAATCCTGAAATATTTTCATCGATGCGTTAGTCTTTGGACCTCAACCGTATGATGCCAGGGAACGAAGGTTTAGCGCTTTCGGTGGAGAAGCTGGGCGTCAGCTTCGACGGCAAAACCGTGATCCACGACCTCAGCTTCGAGGTTACACGCGGCGAGAACGTGGCGATTATCGGTCCGAACGGGGCCGGCAAGACGGTTCTGTTACGCGCACTGCTCAAGCTGTTGCCCTACCGCGGCGTCATACAATGGGCGCCCGGCGCCAAGCTGGGATACGTCCCGCAGAGCATCGCGGCGGACCGCCAGTTGCCGCTGCACGTGCGCGATCTTCTTGGCGCCAAGGCTCGCCTGATGAAGTTGCCCGCCGAGGCCGTGCGCCAGGCGGCGGCGATTGTGAATCTACCGCCGGAGTTGCTCGATGCCAGGGTCGGCGTGCTCTCCGGCGGGCAATTCCAGAAAGCGCTGATCGCCTTTGCGCTCTTGGGCGATCCCAACGTACTGCTGGTGGATGAACCCACGGCGAGTCTGGACGAACTGGCCCAGGAACACGTCTACGAACTGCTGGAACGGTTGCGGCTGGAGAACAAGCTGACCGTGCTGCTCGTCTCCCACGATCTCAGCATTGTCTACCAGTTCGCCACCAAGGTCCTCTGCCTGAGCAGCGGCAGACGCTGCTTTGGACCGCCTCGCGATATCCTGACTCCGGACACGCTGGCGGCCGTTTACGCCGGCGTGCCCAAGTTCTATCAGCACGTGCACGATGATCGCGGCCGGTCATGAACAGCTCGGGTGAGATCTACGGCATCGTTCTTGCCCTGCTCTTTGCCGTGGCCGCGGGATTGGTGGGGAGCTTCGCGCTGATGAAGCGGATGCTCCTGGCCAGCGACGTCATCTCCCACGTGGCGCTGCCGGGACTCGGCGTGGCGTTTCTCTTCGGTTTCAATCCGCTGCTGGGCGGCGCCGCAACCTTGTTCCTGGGCACGCTGCTGATCTGGCAACTGGAGAAGAAAACGGGTCTGGCGACCGAGGCGATGATCGGCGTGGTGTTTGCCGGCTCGCTCGCCATTGGCGCGGCGCTGACCCCCAAGGAAGACCTGGTGGAGGCGCTATTCGGGCGCTTTCAAGCCCTCTCCACCTTCGCCTTCCTGCTGGGCGTGGCGGCCGTGGCGGTGATCATCTTCGTCATTTTCCGGTTCAAGGAGCAGCTCCTCTTGAGCCTCTTCTCGCCGGATTTGGCGGCGACCACGTCGGTGCGATTAGACCGGCTCAATCTCTGCTTCCTGCTGGTCTTCAGCCTGACTGTGCTGGTAGGCCTGCGTTTCATGGGAGCGCTGCTGGCCGGGGCGCTGGTGATCATTCCCGCCACCACCGGCCGCCGGCTGGCCAGCGACGTCGGTCACTTCCTTCTGAGCTCCTGCGTCCTCAGCGTGGCGGCGACCGGCCTGGGTTTTCTGATTACCGCGGTGGCGCTGCCGCGGTTTAGCCCCGGTCCGATCGTCGTCATTGTCTCCGCCGTCTTTTTTGCGGTCAGCCTGCTGAAGAAGACCGCCTGAGCCGCCCGCGGCCTCTCCCAGGACGAGCGTTTCCAGCGGTTCGCTCCAACCCGGGTCCGGCAAGGGCGGCGCCGCGCTGACCAATTCGGGAAGTCCGGTTTGCTGATTCACAACAAATTTTCGCGCCCGGGCACGCGCGGGTGGAGCATGGTGGTAGCGGACCGCAGGAGGTCAACATGCCCTGCCCCAAGCTGAAGGATTTCCTTGACCGCAACGAAATCAAGTACGAATTGATTCATCACCCCACCACCTACACGGCGCAATTGACGGCGGCCTCATCGCACCTGAAGCCGGACGAGCTGGCCAAGACGGTGATCGTGAACCGCGACGGCAAGCTCGCCATGGCGGTGCTGGCGGCCTCCCGGCGCGTGGACCTCACCGCCCTGCATACCGGCAGCGGGGCCGCGTCGTTGCGCCTGGCCAGCGAACTGGAATTCAAGCAGCAGTTTCCCGACTGCGACGCCGGGGCCATGCCGCCCTTCGGGAACCTGTACGGCATGGAGGTGTTCGTGGACGAAGGCTTGACGAAGGGCGCGCGCGTCGCGTTCAACGCCGGCTCCCACGACGAACTGCTGCGCCTGGAGTATGCCGACTTCGCGCGCCTGGTGCGGCCCAAGGTGCTCGGCTTTGCGGTCAAGGCGGAGCGGGCGCCGCGGGTGCGCGTGGACGACCGCATCTGGTGAGCGGAGCACAGAGTCTGCCGCGGAGCGCCGCCGCCGGGAGGAGCCTGCCTGACTGATCAGGGGCGGAGTCTACTTCTTGCGGTAGACCACCTTGAGCGCCTCCGACTCTAGAATGCGGCGGACCTGGTTCTTGGCGTGAGTGGACCAGGGGCCGGAGGCATCCAGGCGGACGTAAGCGCGCCAATGCTGCAGGGCAGGTCTGGACTGGCGCGTCTTCTCGTAGGCGAGCGCCAGGTTGTAGTGGGCGTCGGCGTAGGTGGGCGCCAATTGCAGCGCCGACTTGTAGGAATTGATGGCTTCGTCGACGCGGCCGGTTTCATCCAGCACGTTGCCCAGGTCGAAGTAGGCCAGGGCGTAGCGCGGGTCCACCTCCACCGCCTTGCGGTAGTGCGATTCGGCGCGGGTGTAGTCCTGGCGGTTGTAGTAGAGCGTGCCGAGATTGATGTAGGCGGCGGCATGCAGCGGATCCAGTTCCAGGACCTTCTTGTAGGCGGCAATCGCCTCGTCCTGGGTGCGCGGGTCCTCCTCCAGGGCGACGCCGCGGGCGAAGTACTCGGAGACGGTCTCGGCGGCGTGCATGCTCTTGACGTTGGCCGGCACCACCCGCTGGCTGGGGCCGAAGTCCATGACGAACTGGCCGCTGGTCGGCTCCAGCGCATGGCCGTGGTGGCGGAAAGCGATGCGGGTGCCGGTGGAAAACGTTCCGGCTTCCACCAGCGGGTTTTCCATGCCGGCCACCTGCTTCAGCATGGCCTGCAACGATTCGCGAATCACCGCCGGGCGCACCCGCTTGGCGCGCAGGTCGCGGATCTTCTTCATCTGCAGGAGGTCAAAGAAGGAATAGCTGTCGGCGGCGGCGACCAGTCCGGCTTTTTGCCACTGCGCCAGCTGTCGCGCCGTTATGCGAAGAATGCGAATTACGTCCGTTCGGCGATAACGGTGCACTGGTTTCGGGTTGCGCGCAAAAGGTCTGCTTGGTCGGTATTATGAAAACGCGGGCAGGCGAAGGCAAGGGGAAAGTTTTCCTCAATTGTGCGTAACCCGGCGGGTGTACTTCGGTAACTCAGTAGCTCGGTCTGCCAGTCTTTCCGTCTCTCTGTGTGCCGAGTTTGAGGAGCGCAGCTTGGCTTTGCCGCCGGCTGCTTGTTCATCGGTGGTCCCGCACTCGGAAATGAGAGACCGAGAGACTGATGGACCGGGAGACTGGTGTACTGAGCTGCTGAGTTACTGAAATACTTGCGTACCCTTTACGCGCGCTGCCGCTCACCGTTAGAATCAGCTTCGGGCCGACGTAGCTCAGTTGGTAGAGCAGTCGATTCGTAATCGACAGGTCATCGGTTCAAGTCCGATCGTCGGCTCCAGAAGAACAGCGATTAGCAATTAGCCGTTAGCTGGTCCCATTCTCCCTTCGCCCCTTTCTTATTCCTGGAACGTCTCCCCTCAAAAGCTTCCCGCACTACTCTCCTCGAAGTCCTTCCGGAATTTCCGTCTGAGGCGGCGCTAATAGCTAGACGCCAAAAGCAGTCGCGCTCCGCGAGGCAAACGAAAAGGCCGCCCGGCAACGTCAGGCGGCCTTTTCTTTCAAGGGAGAATAGTTCCTCACGGAGGGATAGCACCGTCAGAAACTTTTTCTGGCGAAATCTTATGAGCGGGCAAAAGGGGTGTCAAGGATTTTTTCCAAATTAAATCCATGTAGTTTCAACAACTTAGCAAAAACCACCAAATTACGGAGGGGCACGGTAAAACCCCGGTCTGCCTGTCCAAAAGGTCGATAAGCGCTGTATTTTTAATTATTTACATGAAACGCGAGGCGGTCCTGACCGAATCGGGAAACCTCTAGTGAAGCTTCAACTCGATGATTTCGATATCGCGCGAGCGGTCGAAGACGCGGTCAGGGAAGAAGCGCTTGGCAAGAATGCGGATTCCACCGAAGGCAATGCCCGCCACCAGCGCCAGCCCGAGAATGATTCCCGTCAGCAGCAGCACGCCCACGAGCAGCGTCCCGGCATTATCGCGTGGAGAGAGCCCGGTGCGCTGGTCCCAGGTGACCTCGGCGTCGTAGTTGACGGAGGCGAGCAGCGACTTGGCTTCGCGCGGCGAGATCGCTCCCGTGACCATCGCCACCAGCGGGCCGCTGCGCTTGCTGAAGAATGAGGGCGCGCCCGGCTGCGGTTGCGGATGCGCGGCCTCCAGGGTGCGCAGCCTCTCGCCCGCGATCTGCGGCGTGGGATAGGAGATAACGGTGAGCGTCGCCGTGCCTTCCCCTGACTTGTATTGTGCCTGCGCCAGCTCAGCCCCGCTCTGGAAGCCAACCTGGGCGGCGGGAATGGAGGAATCGAGCGTGGCGAAGCCCACTGGTCCGACCACGTACTTCACGCTGTTATGAATATAACCTTGCCGCGGCAGGTACAGCGGCAAGGTCGGCAAGTTGCGCGCGTTGGCGGCGGGCAAGGGGAGGTCGCCGGCCAGTTCGCGCAATTCGGCCGCCGACATGGGCGTCACCCGGTCCAGCACCGCCTCCACCAGGATGTTGCCGCGGTAGAAGAGGACGCGGTTGTTGGCCGAGGAGGCTTGGTCGCCGATCTTCTCCGTCTGCATCTCGGGAGTCTTGTAGAAGGTGAAGGCGCCGTAGGAGCCGGTGGCGTCGCGAAAGCGGATGGCCTTCACTTCCAGGCTACGGTCCGGCCGGGTGTAAGTGGCCTTCTCGAACACCTGGAAGCCGTATTCCTGCAGCACTCCGGGGTTCACCTTGTCGGCATCGGCGGGGTTGGCACTCACCTGCGCGGTGCTTTTCCGCCAGCCGGCGAAGCTGTCGGGCGACATCGGCTGCGGTTTGCCGCTGGGAGCCGCTGCCCAGGCGGGCAGCAGCGCGCCCAGCAGCAGGATCAGTACTGGAAGAATGGGCTTCATCGGGGGCACAGCAATGAAAATGGGCCTCGCTCATTAGACTACAGGGCCGCGGAGAAAGTTTCTAGCAAGGCAATCGCGGATGGCGGAACCGAGGATGCGAATTCGGCGCTGTGCCAGGGTCTTTATTCGGAGTCGGAATTGGAACGCGCGGAGGCGGCCGTCGTCGGCGCCGGCTTGTTGACCTTCGACGCCACCTTCAGCCCGCTCAGCCCGCCCACGTACTTCGCCGTCCCGCGGTAGAGCGCCTCGGCGATCTTCTGCCGGTACACGCCCGTCCTCAGCCGTTTGGCGTCGGCGGGATTGCTGACGAAGGAAATCTCGGCCAGGATGGAAGGCATGTTGGCGCCGATGAGCACGATGAACGGCGCCTTCTTCACTCCGCGGTTGCGCAGGCCGCGCGTGGCCAGCCCGCGATACAGCGCGTGCTGCACGTCCACCGCGAATTCCCGCGACTCCTCCACCTTGTCCTTGAGCGCAATCTTCTTCACCAGGTCCTGCAACTCGTGGATGGATTTGTCGGAGACCGCATTCTCGCGCGCCGCCACTTCCAGCGCGCCGGTCGACGAGGTGAAGTTCAGGTAGTAGGTCTCCACCCCGCGCGCCGAGGGATCGCTGCTGGAGTTGGCGTGGATGGAGATAAACAGGTCCGCCTCGTTCTGGTTGGCGATGGCGGTGCGCGTCTCCAGCGGAACGAAAGTATCGTCGTCGCGGGTGTAAACCACTTCCGCCCCCAGCCGCGATTGCAGCAGCTTGCCCAGGCGCAGGGCCACGTCGAGCACCAGGTCTTTTTCCAGCAAGCCGTTGGGACCGATGGTGCCGGTATCGTGGCCGCCATGGCCGGCGTCCACCACGATGCGCCCGATCTTCAGTCCCAGGGCGCGGATCAGCGAACGCTCGCCGCTGGCGGTGGGCTTGGCCTCGCGTCCGGCGGGTCCCTCCAAAGCTCTCTTCCGGGCTGTCCGGCCGCGGTCCCGGGAAGGTGCCGCCGGCTTGGAATCGCTATCGCTGTCTTTCGCCTCCTTGGCTTCCGGCTGATTCAGCTTTGCCACTTTCTCGGAAAGCTCGGCGAAGGTGGGCTGCTTGCCCGGCTTGCCGCCGGGCGCGGCCTTGGCATCCTCCACCTTGCCCTCGCGGGGAAAATCCTTGCGCACCACCTCTTCCACGGGAGCGGATTTCGCCGGCTTGCCCGCCTGCTTTTCCGTTTCCTTCCGCCCGGCCTTGGGCGTGGCCGCTTCCGCCTTCGCCATCATCTGCGCCGGCTTCTGCGAATGCTTGCCGTGGATGTCGATAATCAGCCGATAAGGATTGGGCAGCAGAAACACGGAGTAGTCGGAGACTTCGTCCAGATCCAGCACCACGCGGGTTTCGTCGCGCTGGAACTGCGCCGCCCGGACCTGGCGCAGGAACCCGTCTTCCACCTCGAACGATTTTCCCTTCAGCGTGGAGGAAAGCCGCGTGCCGTGCAGGTCGAAGTAGACGCGGTCGGGATTGGGAAGGCGCCCCACGTCATATTTCACCTCGCCCTCGAGGTCGATGGCGACGCGCGTGTAGTTGGGCGTGGACCAGTGACGGATGCCGGTGACCAGAATGCGCGACGCGCGCTCCGGTTCCGTTTGCCGGGCTTCCTGCTTGGACTCTTTTGACGCCGGCGGCTGCCGCTTCTTTTCGGCCTCCCTCGCCTGCCGGTCCAGATCCTTGATGCCGGCGCGCGCATCCTCGGCCAGTTCGCTGCGCGGATAGCGCTGCAGGAACTCCTCGAAGGTGGCGCGCGCGTTGTCGGCGTCGTTGAGGTCGTCGGCGTAAATTTGCGCCATGGTGAACAGCGCCTGCACCCGGTAACCGCTGCCCGGATACTCGCGGCGCAGAAACTCAAACTGGCCGATGGCCGCGCGCAGCGCCTTCTCGTCGTCGAACTGGTGGCCCATCTCGGCCAGCAACTCGCCCACCGCCACCGCGCTGGGATCGGCGCGCGGCGAGGTGGGCGCGGTGTAGTAAACGCTGCGGTAGGCGTTGATCAGCTTTTCGTAGTCGTGCCGGCTGCGCTGGGCGGCGGGACGCCCGTTGAGCGCCTCCCGCATGCGCTCCGCCTTCTCGTACTGCGTCAGCGCCGCCTGCTTCTTCTGCGCCAGCGTGCGCGCGGCATAGACAGGAAGGCTCAGCGCGGTGCTGATCACCACCAGCGCCGCCACTCCGCATACTCGAAGTTCGCTTCCCCTGGTCAAGCTTTTAAGCCGCCCCGGCGGCCGTCTTTCAACACCGAGCCACTTAGCTGAAACCTGCTCTACGAGCCTAAGTTGCGGGCCAACGGCTCGCTAACTCCTGACTCCTAACTCCTAACTCCTAACTCCTAACTCCTAACTCCTGACTCCTGACTCCTGACTCCCAACTCCTAACTACTGCCTCCCGCTACTCGGTGTTGCTCATTCGCAGCACGCCGTCCGGGCCGCGATACACATGCACCGGCGCGCTGCTGGGGGCGAACACCTGGCCCCCGTGCTTCCCGTAGAGATCGGTAATGCGCTTCACGTAGTTCTGCGTCTCGGCGTAGGGCGGCACGCCCCCGTTGCGGGTCACCGCCGCTTCGCCCGCGTTGTACGCCGCCAGCGACAACTTGACGTTGCCGCCGAAGTTGGTCAGCAGGTGCTTCAAGTGGCGCACGCCGGCGTCCACGTTCTGCTGCGGATCGAATGGATTGCTCACGCTCAGGCTGCGGGCGGTGCCGGGCATCAACTGCATCAGTCCCATGGCGCCCGTGCGGGAGACCGCGTTGGGATTGAAATTGGATTCCACCTTGACCACCGCGCGCACCAGGTTGGGATCGACGCCGTGCTTGGCCGCCGACTGCTGGATGGCGGAATCGATCTCCGCGGCCGTCACCCGGTAGCCGCGGGCGAGGCCGGCATAATTCGGATCGGCGACGGTGGCCGACTCGTCCTCCGCGCGCGGCCGGGCGGCAACGTATCCGCGTACCTCGGCGGCGGCGTGGCGCGCCGCGCGCATGGCGGCGCGGCTGGGCGCCGGCACCGGCTTCCAGCGATGCTCGGTGTTGCTCCAATAGACCAGCACGCTGTGGCGGGAACGCGCCCTCGCCGATGGTCTCGGCTCTCCCGCATTCACGTACACTGTGCGGCCGTTTTCCTGGACGGCGGTGATCGTTCCTGCCTGGTCGGAAACCGGCGAGGAGAAGGCGGGCGGAAGTGACAAAGTCAGGGTCACGGCGAGCAGCAGCGCAAGATAGAGGCGTGGCGCTCCAGGGTGCCCGCCATGTGCCGCTCGCGCTCGCCCCGGTTGAAGCCGAAGGGCGCGCAACGGCGCGAACGCGGGCTGGCGCAGGTGCACAGGCATTCCCAATCCTTCCGCGCGGCGGCCGAAGCTCTTCCGCGCTACACCTACCATGGTCACCGGCCACCCTGGCTCGGCTACCTCTTCCGCCCGGCGGAGACAATCATTCCAGAGTGGCGCGATTATGACACGCTCATCCCGGCCCGGCAATCGGCTGCGCGCCAGGAATCACCGGGGTGAATAGGGAAGATTTACACCCGTTGGCGGTGCAAAACACGGAAAACACGCCCGCCGCAGGTGACGAAAGTTCGCGTTCGGCCGCGTTCCCATGGTGGCGCAGGCGGCGCCGCGAATTCTGCTTTTGCAATTCGGCGGGCTGCTCCCTTACCCTCTTGTGCATGTTCTGCTTGAGCTTCGCATTGGCCGGCTGGGCGACCGCCCTGAAAGAGCTGTTTGCGGCCTTTCCCTGGCTGCCGCCGCTTATCTATCTGGCCGCCGGGCTGCTGGCCGGCGTGATTGCCGAGAAGGTGGTGTTCGCTTACGTGGTCAGGCTGGTGAAGAAGACGCGCTGGGAGGCCGACGACCTCATCCTGGCCGCTTTCCGCAAGATGCCCCTGCTGTGGTGCTTCCTGGCCGGCGGCTACTTCGCCAGCAGCGTCGCCGACCTGCCGGTCCGCTGGGAAAGATTGGTCGAGCACATCATCCTGGTGCTGTTCCTGGCCTCCCTCACCCTGGTGACGGCGCGCATCGCCGCCTCCATGGTGACCTTGTACTCGCTGAAGACCGAGGGGCTGATTACCTCCTCCTCCATCCTGCGCAACCTGACCGCGCTGGTGGTGGTCATCTGCGGCGCCCTGGTCATCCTGGACACGCTGGGAATTTCCATCACTCCCATCCTCACCGCCTTGGGTGTCGGCGGTTTGGCCGTCGCCCTGGCCCTGCAGGACACGCTCAGCAACCTGTTCGCCGGCATTCAGATCCTGGCCTCGCGCCAGGTGCGGTTGGGCGATTACGTCAAGCTCTCCAGCGGCGAGGAGGGCTACGTCACCGACATCCGCTGGCGCAACACCGTGGTCCGCGCCCTGTCCAACAACGCCATCCTGATTCCCAATTCCAAGCTCGCCTCCACCATCATGACCAATTACTACCTGCCGGAGAAGGAAATGTCGGTGCTGGTGCAGGTGGGAGTCAGCTACGGCAGCGACCTGGAAAAGGTGGAGCGAGTGACGATCGAGGTGGCTACCGACGTGATGAGGAACGTTACCGGCGGCGTCCCCGACGAACCAGCCCTTCATCCGCTATCACACCTTTTCCGATTCCAGCATCAACTTCTCGGTCATCCTGCGGGGCAAGGAATTCACCGACCAGTACCTGATCAAGCACGAATTCATCAAGCGCCTGCAGAAGCGCTACGCCGAGGAGGACATCAATATCCCGTTCCCCATCCGCACCGTGTATCTGCACGACGAGGAGGCCAAAGCGCGGAAGACCGTGGGAGCGTCTTAAGCGGTTTGCCGCGGCAAAAAAGTGAACCACTGATTTACACGGATCAACACGGATCGGAATTGAAAATCAATTCATCCGTGTTTATCGGTGTGAATCAGTGGCGATTTTTTTCTTGCGGCTATTTCAAAAGCGACTCGACCACGCTATACACACTCCCCAGCGCGTCATCCAGCGCGGCCGCATCCTTGCCGCCGGCTTCGGCCAGGTCAGGGCGGCCGCCGCCCTTGCCGCCGACTCTCTGCGCCACCGGGCCGATCACTTTGCCGGCCTGCACGCGCGCCGTCAGATCCTTGGTCACGCCGGCCACCAGCGCGACCGTTGCCATCCGACGCCGAACCGACCACCACCACGCCGGAACCCAGCTTCTGGCGCAGGTTATCCACCAGGGTGCGCATCTGCGAGCGGTCCAGGTTATCCACGCGGTGCGCCAGCACTTTGACGCCGTTGACGACGCGCACCTTGTTTTCAATCGACGCTGTGGATTGCGCCGCTGACTTCATGCGCGCCTGCTCCAGCTCCTTGCGCAGCTTCTTGATCTCCTCGTCGCGCGCCGTGATCTCATGGCGCAGCCCGGTGGCCAGCGAGCCTTCATCCCCGTGCACCAGGCTGCGCGCCACGTGCTCCAGTTCGTGGTCGGCGCGGAAGTGGCGCAGCGAGCTCTCGCCCGCGACCGCCTCCAGGCGCCGCACGCCCGAAGACACGCTGCCCTCGTCCAGAATCTTGATCAGCCCGATTTCGCCGGTGGCGTTGGTATGCGTGCCGCCGCACAGCTCGGTGGAGAAGTCGCCGATCCGGATCACCCGCACCCGGTCGCCGTACTTTTCGCCGAACAACGCCATGGCCTTGTACTCGTTGACGGCCACGTCGATGGGCACGTCCTCGATCACTTCCACCTTCTGGTCGCGCAGCACTTGCTTGTTGACGATGTCCTCGATGTCCTGCAGCTCTTCGTCCTCCACGCCGACAAAGTGCGAGAAGTCGAAGCGCAGATGCGCGGGCGAAACCAGCGATCCCGCCTGCTTCACGTGCGTTGCCCAGCACCTGGCGCAGCCCGGCATGAAGCAGGTGCGTCGCCGTGTGATGGCGCATGGTGGCCCAGCGCTTTTCGGTGTCCACCACGGCGTCGACGCGGTCACCGACGCGCAGGTCCTCGCGCGCGATTACCTGGTGAGCGCGCACGCCCTGCACCGGGTAATAAACGCCCTCGACCTCGGCGACGCATTGTGCCGCGTCCGGGCGAATAGAGCCACCCGCGATCGGCAACCTGGCCTCCCGACTCGGCGTAGAAGGGCGTGTGGTCGAGGATGACCTCGCCCTGCTCGCCCTTCTTGAGTTCGAGCACGCCATGGCCGTTTCGGACTAATCGCCAGCACCTCGCAGCCGCTGGATCTCTGTCTGCTGATAACCGACAAATTCAGAATGGCCTCCCGCAAATGGACGAAGATCACCGGTCGGGAGTGGGATTAGCACTCCTCGGAGACTAGGGCAAGTAGGTGGGGCTTGCACTTTGCTTCGCCGCGCCTTTCCATGACGCCTGCGCGCGGGCGCGCTGCTCGGCCATGGCCCGTCGAAGCCGGCCTGATCGAATGCGATCCCTTGGTCGCGGGCAGCTCACGATGAAATCCAATGGCAAACCAAGGTGTCGTAGAGCTTGAATGCCTTGTTCCAGGTAGCTGGTGTCGGGCCAATTGCTGCTTGCCAGACCAGTGGGATCGCACCGTGCTTCGTTGCAGCGTCACTAGCGATGTTAGCTTCAAGATTCACTTCTCCGAGTCAATGTGGCGCTTGTAGTCTTCCCTGCATGAGATCCAACAGATCCGTCAAGTCGCCGCAATCCGAGTCCAGCGTTGCGCAAACCGCGTCTCTTCCGCCAAGACCGCCTTTGACACCCGGTCGGCACTCTCGCTCAGCTCCGGGTAGGCATCCTTCATCAGGTCGCGCACAGCAAACACCATCTGGATAAAGAAACGGCTTCGTCTGACCCAGCAACCGCCCGTGGCGTAATCGCGCGGCGGATGATCTTGCGCAGCACGTAGCCGCGGCCTTCATTCGAGGGCAACACGCCGTCGGAATGAGGAATGTGGTGGCGCGGGCATGGTCGGCAATCACCCGCAGGGACGCCGCCGATTTCTGCCTTCCGCTTCCGCCTTGCAGTTCCTTCTCCGCGATCCACGCCGCCAACTCCGCCGCCCGCTTGATCAGCGGCAGAAACAGGTCCGTGTCGTAATTCGAGAGTCACGCCCTGCAACACCGCCGTCAGCCGCTCCAGGCCCATGCCGGTGTCGATCGAGGGCTTGGGCAGCGGGTTCAGCTTGCCGCCGGCGTCGCGATCGAACTGCATGAACACCAGGTTCCAGATCTCGATGTAGCGGCCGCACTCGCAGCCGAACGCGCAATCGGTGTGGCCCTGGTCGCTGGCCGCGGGGCCCATGTCGTAGTGGATTTCGCTGCACGGGCCGCACGGGCCGGTGTCGCCCATCTGCCAGAAATTGTCTTTCAGGCCGAACTCGTAAATCCGGTCTTTCGGCACGCCCTGCTCGAGCCAGAAGTCGTAGGCCTCTTCGTCGCGCGCAATGCCGTTTTCGCCCTTGAAGATGGTGACGTAGAGCTTGTCCTTCGGGATCGCGTACCACTCGGGCGAGGTGATCAGCTCCCAGGCATAGGCGATGGCTTCGCGCTTGAAGTAGTCGCCGAAGGAGAAATTTCCCAGCATCTCGAAGAACGTGTGGTGGCGGTTGGTGAAGCCGACGTTTTCCAGGTCGTTGTGCTTGCCGCCGGCGCGCACGCACTTCTGCGACGAGGTGGCGCGGTTGTAGTCGCGCTTTTCCAGGCCGAGGAAGACGTCCTTGAACTGGTTCATGCCCGCGTTGGTGAACAGCAGGGTGGGATCGTTCGCCGGGACCAGCGAGGAGGAATGGACCTCCTTGTGTCCGCGCTGGACGAAATAGTCCAGGAACTTGCGGCGAATTTCATTCCCCGTGAGCATGGCCGAGGTTCATTCTAGCAGTCCGTTCACCGGCAAAGCGCCGTTCACCACCGAGACACCGAGGACACCGAGATTCACCGAGAAATTTCGCACCTTGTCATCCGGAGCGCAGCGAAGGATCTATGTTTTGCCCATCCTCAAACCAATGCATGGATGTTTCGCTGCACTCCACACGGCATTTCGCTTCAACAGTCTTCCCGCCCCTTTGCGTCCTCTGCGGTTCAATGTTTCTGCAAACTCGGTGAATCTCGGTGTCCTCGGTGTCTCGGTGGTGAATTGCCAATCGCTCTACTGCTCTTCGGTCTCCAGCGCGGTCAGGACCTCGTCGTCCACATCCCATTTCTTGAGGATGGAGATGATGATGCGGGTACCGAAGCCGGCGCGGATGAGCGAGCGAAAGACGCGCGCCGCCTGCTTCTGGTTGGCGGGCTTGGCCAGGCGCTTGCGCCGCAGGTACGCGCGCGCCTGTGTCTCTTCGTTCACGCCTTCATAGGCGCCCGCGACCGCCTTCTCGATCACCTCCGGGTGCAGGCCGCGCGCTTTCAAATCGGTGACCACCCGCCGGCGTCCAAGCTTGTCGTTTTCCTTGCGCAGGGAAGAGTAGGTGGCGGCGTACTGCGTGTCGTTCAAATAGCGCTGCTCTTTCAGCTTGGCGATCACCAACTCGACCAGGGCGTCGCCCAATTCGCCGGGCTCGATCCGCCGGCGCAGCAGGCGCTTGAGTTCGGCGACCGAACGCATGCGTCGCCCGAGCGCGCCGATGGCGTACTCGTAAAGCGATCTCTCGTCGCAGAGTTTTCTGGGTCGGGCGAAGGCCATGAGTTCACATCAGCATCGGAAGCGATGGTTACCACCTGGTAATGGGTGCGTACCCTCCCCCCCAAATCGACCACGTGGAATCAACAACATACGCACGGTATTCCGTGGGATCCGTGGAGTTGGGGAAGGCGCGGACCGGCGCCTGACAGCTAAAGACACAAAACCCCACGCCGCTGAAGCGCAATTAAAGGATAGCGAAACGCCGGGGAAATGTCTGTGACATGGAAGGGAAAATCGGCGATTTTTGAGCGCGAGGATTCCCGAATTGGGCTGGCCGGGCGGGCATCACTGCACCTGGACTTTGACCTCGTATTTGCCGCCCGCCTGGACGGTGACCGCCTGGCCATGTGGGGTGTATTGGCGGAGTACGTCCGGGTCTTGCCAGCGAGTGTCCCAGTTGCCCAGGGCGATGACCACATATTTTCCGGGCACCGCGGCGGCAAGGGTGAAGGTCCCGTCGCTGTCGCTTTGGTCGCGGCGGAACAGGACCTCATCGGTGGCCGGATTCTCGGGCACGAGAACGATCATGGCGCCGGCTTGCGGCTTCCCGTTGCGGTAGGCGGTACCGGTGACGGTACCGACACCCTGACCGGCAATGAGGGAAAGGTGGACGGGTTCGCCGCCGATTTGCAACTGGCGCCCGCTGAGGCGCGCCCCGGTGGCGCGCAGCGACTTGAGGTAAGTGTCAGGGCCACGCAATCCGACCTCGTAATTCCCAGGGGCAAAGGGTTGCGGAAACTCGAATTCGCCGTTTGCCCTGACGTGTGCCAATGCTCCGCGCCTGTCCGCACCGCGCAGCAAGATGGTAAGCGAAGAGAGCTTGGCCGCGGGCGCGGCGCCTTCGATACGCAAGAGGCCGGCCACCTTGACCATGGGGACGGCGTCGCTGAGATCAAGATCGGTATCGGTCGCCAGGTCCAGCATTTGGCGGGATTCGGTCCGGTTCGGGCCATTAAAAACGGTGAGATCCAGTTCATAGCGGCCGGGGGCCAATCCGGTGATTTCCCTTCCTCCTCCCGGGATGCCGCTAACCCCGACGGTGGGGATGCGTACCTCGGTCCCAAGCACTTTCCGGATTACGTTGAGGCTGACCGGCGGCTGCGGCCTTCCCGGCGTGTCCTGGGCGGCCGGCGCGCGGACGCGCACATGCAGGGCGGGTACGGCATGCAGGACCACGTCGGCGGTGGCGTGCTCGCCCGAACTGAGCAGGATGGTGGAGGCGGAATCGGGCTCGGTGACATCGGGGTAGAAGGTCACCGGGTAAGTGACGTTGAGGGGAGAGGGAGGCGGTTCGACGATCTCCGGCTTCTCTCCCCGGGACCTGAAGCGGGCATAGGGCGTGGGATGCTGCGCATACCAGGGCTGCGCGGCTACGGCCACCAGATAAGAGCCTGCGGGCAAGTGCGGGAAGCGGTAAACGCCCCGGTCGTCGGCCTGCACGGCTTGCTCGCGGCGCACGTCGCCGTGGGCAGGCTTGCGGAAAAGCATTACCTGGGCATTGGGAACCGGTTCATCGGTCTCATCCCGCACCTGCCCGGAGAGGGAGGCGTAGCGGTGCAGACGAAAGAAGATCCCCTCCGAGACGAGATCGGGACCGACAGCGATGGCGCTGGAGAATTGTTCGTGCTCGTCCAGCGACTCGGGCGGATATCCGCGGCGCTGAGCGACCACTTGGTACTTGCCCGCGGCAAGGCCATCGAATTGGAAGCGGCCGCCAGCCGTGGTGCGAACCGAGGCGAGCGGTTCGCGGCGGCCGAGGACGGAGGCGACCATCACGGTGGCTTGGGAGAGCGGCGCGCCGGTGGCTGCGTCGACCACGATCCCGCTGATGCGGAACTGTCCAGCACGCGGCGGCGGGGCCGGCCGGGACACCTGTTGGGCGAACACGCCCAGCGCGACCAACAGGCAGGCAAGGAGTTGGCACAAGGGGCGCATCATTCACCCACCCGGATGACATCGACGTTGACGGTGGCCGAACCATTGGCGTCGAGGGTGGCGTGTGCGGCGCGCGGCAGATAGCGGCGCATCACGTCGGGATTGGCGTACTCCAGTTGATCGGTGCGGTCAAAAGCCAGCACGGTGTACTGGCCGGGCGCGAGACCGCGGAATTGAGCCGCGCCCGCCTGGGGAGCGAATGGAGCGCCAACGGCGACACCAGCGGCCAGGGATTGCGCCGAGGGCGGCAGGAATCCCATCGCAGGCGGCTGCGCGGGGCGGTCGTCGGGAAAGGCCAGCACCTGCGCGCCGGCTTCGGGCACTGCCCCGCCGGGCTTGACGATGAGCGTGGCTCCATCGTCGCGAAGGTTGACGACGATGGGAGGCGCCTGCGCGCCTGAGGGGACCAGCAGCGGGTCGCGCAACAAGTCAGTCTCGCCGCAGGTGGCCGACTGCACGTAGGTCCCATAATTCTGCGGGAATTCCACCAGGTAGCGGCCGGGACTGAGGTTATTCACCTGCACGCCGGGATTGTCGGGCGATTCCGCTTGCGCATACTGGGTGTTATAGGGCGGATCGAGTTGCTGAAGCTGCAGATGGAAGGGCGGCCGTTGGGGCTGCGCGGTTCGCGTTTCCGCCCGGGTAAATTCGGTGTTCACCATCACCTGGATCACCGGTGACGGGGTGAGCGCGACAACCACGCCATGCACGTCCGAGGAAACGGTGAGGGGAAGGCGTGCGCTGTATTGACGACCGGGTTCGGCGGCGGAGGCCTCCAGGGTGTAATTTCCGGCGGGAACCTGCGGAATTTCGAAATGGTCGTTGGGCAGGAAGCGAAAGGGGAGGTTGAGCGGGTCACCGCCGACGGGCGCCAGTTGAACACTGAAGCCCATGGTACCGGGAGGCCGCAGGACGGCGCCGGTGAGCCGATATACGGGCTGCTCGCGGAGGGTAAAGTCGGCCTGGAAGCTCTGGCCGGGACGCAATTCGACGGGGCTGGCGGCGCTGCGCGAGGATACGCCCGGGAAGAACCATTCAAGCGGGTAGCCTTGAGAGCGGACGAATGACGCCAAATTGACTTCGTCAGGCGCTCCGACCGAGATGAGGTAGGTTCCCGGGCGCAGATTGCCGATGCGGTAGCGGCCGTCTTCGTCGGTCTGGACGGAGGTGGACGGCTGCCAGCGTTTGCGGCCGGCCACGACTTGGGCTTTGAGCAGGCGCACCTGGGCCTGGTCCAGGGGTTCGCCGCCGGCGCCGGTGACGGTCCCGGTCACGGTGGCGGCCGGAAACAGCTTCAGCAACAGAGGGGCGGTGTCGGGTCCAATCTGCACCCGGGAAGCGAGATAGCCCATGCGGCCCGAGGTGACTTCCTGTTCCGAGAAGTACCCGGGCTTGCGAACGATGACGTGCAGGGAGGAACGGCTGAGCCCATCGAACTCGAACTGGCCGTTGGCGTCGGTGAGGAGTGAGTTCGGGGCTGCGCCGAGGAGTTGCACCAGGGCGTGCGCGACGGGTTCGCGGGTGACCGAGTTCACCACGGCACCAGAGAGCTTGTACTGGCCGGCGTCGGATGGGAGGCTGCTATCGGCGCGGGGGACAGGTCCAAGGACTTGCGCCGCGGTCAAGCCCGAGCAGCAGAACACCAAGCCCAGCACGGCTTTGCGCCAGCCGGGGAGAACGCGACCGATCATCGGCGCAACCGGCGCCATAGCGGTTAATGATACCGCATGGCAAGGTCAGTGGCAGAAGGGTTGAATGTCCGGAGGCGGGGGCTGCGGGATGCGGTCGAACTCGCCCTCCCATCCGGTGCATCCGCGGGCGAGGACGCTGCGGGAATACTGCTGCTCGCGACGGCGGGCAGTGGTCTTGGCTTCCTCGGTGCGGTTGGCGCCCAGATCAGACTCGAGCGACTGAAGATCGGGATAGACTATGCCGGCGTCGGCGGCCATCAGCAGCCACACGTAAGCTTCAAAGCGGTCGCGCGGAACGCCGCTGGGACCTTGCTGAAGAAGCAGCCCAAGTTCGTACTGGGCATGGGGAAGGCCCTGCTCGGAGGCTTGGCGGAACAACTCGGCCGCCCGGGCATACTCGTTTTTCTGCAGCTTGATCAGGCCCAGCAACTGTTGCGCGAAAGGATCGCTGGGCGCCCTTTGCAGCCAGGAAATCGCATCGTTGAGGCTCTGGGGCGGAACAAATCCCTGGTAAATGAGCCTGCCACAGAGCCAGGTCCCCAGGGGGTCGCCCTGCTCCGCCGCTTTCTTGTACCAGTCGGCAGCGCGCCCGGAATCGGCGGCGATGGTGATGCCCTTCTCATAAAAATAGCCGAGCACATCCTGGGCGGGAACGTAGCCGAGACTGGCTGATTTGCGAAAGTCGTCGACCGCCGCCAGCGGATTGCGGTTGAGGGCGCCGCCGCGGATGGCGTTCATTCCCTTTTCGTACAGATCACGAGCGGGGCTGGGCGAAGTCTGCGATGAGGCGGGGATGGCCGCGAGCATGGAGAAGACGACGATCAACGCCAAGCGTGAACGCACGAGTGACCTCCGAATTGTTTTCCGCCGGGCTAGGCGCCGAAGGAGCGGGTGGCCGACATCTCGTCGCGGGTGGATTCGGCGGTGCCGCTGATGCCCTGAACACGCAGCTTGAAATCGTCGGGATTGGAGGCGTTCTCGAGCGCGATTTCGTAGGCAATGAGCCCGTGGGTATAGAGATCGTAGAGCGACTGGTCGAAGGTCTGCATGCCGTACTGAGAGGTGCCCTGCGCCAGGGCTTCCTTAATGGCGCGCGTTTTTTCGGGCACGATGATGCACTCGCGCACGTAGGCGGTGGAGATGAGCACCTCGACCGCGGGCACGCGCCCGGAGGAATCGCTGCGCTTGACCAGGCGCTGGCTGATGACGGCGCGCAGGGTGGCGGCCAGTTGCAGGCGGATCTGTTTCTGCTCCGGCGGCGGGAAGACGGAGATGATGCGGTTGATGGTCTCCACCGCGTCCAGAGTGTGCAGGGTGGAAAAGACCATGTGGCCGGTTTCGGCGGCGTGCAGGGCGGTGGCAATGGTTTCCAGGTCGCGCATTTCGCCCACCAGGATGACGTCCGGGTCCTGGCGCAGGCTGGCGCGCAGGGCGGAGGAGAACGAGGGAGTGTCGATCTCGACCTCGCGCTGGTTGACGAAGCCTTTCTTGTCGCGGTGGAGGAACTCGATGGGGTCCTCGATGGTGATGATGTGCTCCGGGCGGGTGGAGTTGATGCGATCAATCATGGCCGCCAGGGTGGTGGACTTGCCGGAGCCGGTGATGCCGGTGACCAGCACCAGGCCGCGGGGCATGTCGCAAATCTGCTCGACGATCTTGGGGATGAACAGTTCATCGAGGGGACGGATCTTGGTGGGAATGACGCGCAGCACCAGGCCGACGTTGCCGCGCTGCTGAAAGACGTTGACGCGGAAACGACCGAGGCCGGCGACGCCATAGGCCATGTCGAGCTCGGCATTCTCTTTGAATTTCTGCTTCTGCCGGTTGGACATCATGCTGAAGGCCATGTTCAGCATGTCTTCGGCGGAGACGCGGGTCAGCTCGGAGAGCGGGACCAGGTCGCCATCGATTCGGATGTGGGGATAATTGCCCACTTTGAGGAGCAGGTCCGAGGCCTTGCGGTCCATGGCGGTGCGCAGCAAATCGTCAATCTGCATGGAGAATTCCTGTGCCGGGTACTTGTGGCGAAAACGTATCACGGAACCCGCACGGGGCTCAAGGACAAGGCATAACTCAGGAGGCACTGGTCTTTTGGACATGGACCACAATTTCCAGTTCCCGGTTTCCAGTTTCCGGTCGTCATGTACCAGGGTGGGAACAGACCCACATTAGCTCGCTCCGCTCGCGAATGTGGGGCACCCGCGCACCTGTGGGTCAGGGCTGGAAGGGCGTGTCGGCGCTGCCGCCGTAGATGCTGGGGACCTTGGCGCCCATGGGGCGCAGGTAGGTGGCGAGCTGGCCGCGATGGTGGATGCTGTGGTTGTTGACCAGGATGAGGTAATGGAACAGGGGTTCCGGCTTGAACCCAAAGAATGGCACCGGGGTCATCAACTGCTCGGGAGTCATGGCGCGAATGCGGTTAATGGCCTTGGGAAGGTGCTCGTCATACCAGGTGAGGATCTCGGCAATGGTGGCCGGCGGCGGCGCCGGGGGCGTCATCTCGATCTTCATGTCGGCGATCTTTTGCAGGAAGACCACGTCGTCGCTGACGATGTGCCACGCCAGTTCGCGGGCGGTGCGCGATTTCGGGTCGGGCTTGTAGTCCCTGCGCGCTTCCGGGATGGCGCGGATGACTTTCATGGTGGTCTGCGCCTCGGCCACCATGGTGGAGAGGATCAGCTCGCGGTAGGCGAAAACAAATTCGGATGTGATGACCGACTGGGTCGAGGATTGCATGATGCCCTCCCGGCGGAAGCGAACTGGGACGCCCAGACGAGCAAAACCGGCTCGTCTGGGGCACCCCGCAACCGAAAACCGAAGCCGAAACTGAAACCGAAACTGAAACTGAAACTGAAACTGAAACTGAAACTGAAACTGAAACTGAAACTGAAACTGAAACTGAAACTGAAACTGAAACTGAAACTGAAACTGAAACTGAAACTACACTCCCACCGGCTGCTTCTCCTTGGTCTTGACCGGAACAGGGGTGAGCCAGTGGTAGCGGTCGGCTTCGGTGCCGTTGACGATGCCGAAAAACTCTTTCTGGACGGCCTTGGTGACCGGCCCGAGCACGCCCTTGCCGACCTTGATCTTGTCGACGGAGCGGATGGCAGTGATTTCGGCGGCGGTGCCGGAGAAGAAAACCTCGTCGGCAATGTAGAGCAGTTCGCGCGGGATGGGCTGCTCGATGACGGTGATGCGCAGGTCCTTGGCGATGCGGATGACCGAATCGCGGGTGATGCCCGGCAGCACCGAGTTGCCCAGAGGGGCGGTGTGGAGGTTGCCCTGGCGGACGAGGAACAGGTTCTCGCCCGAACCTTCGCTGACGTAGCCGTGGGTGTCCAGGGCGATGCCCTCGACGTAGCCGTTGAGAATGGCCTCCATCTTGATGAGCTGGGAGTTCATGTAATTGGCGCCGCTCTTGGCCATGGCGGGCAAGGTATTGGGAGCGATGCGGGTCCAGGTGGAGACGCAGACGTCGACGCCGTCTTCGGCGCCGTGGCCGAGATATTTGCCCCAGGGATAATTGACGATGTAGACCTCGATGGGGGTGTTGAAGGGATTGACGCCGGCCTCGCCGTAGCCGCGCAGAACCAGCGGCCGGATGTAACAGGGCCAGGTTTGGTTGAGGGCCACCAGGTCGAGCATCGCCTGGACCAGTTGATCGCGGGTAAATTCCACTTCCATGCGATAAATGCGGGCCGAGTCGAGCAGGCGCTGCATGTGTTCCTGCGCGCGGAAAATCGCCGGCCCCTTGGGCTGGGCGTAGCAGCGGATCCCCTCAAACACGGAGGAGCCGTAATTCACGACGTGCGACATGACGTGAAGGGTGGCTTCATCCCAGGGGATCATTTTTCCGTTGTGCCAGATTCGCTCGGTCTTCTGAATGGCCATGGAGGCCCTCCTTGAAGGGACATACTGCCGCCTGCAAAATAAATGGGGCCCGATGATGATGTTGGCGCCGCCTAAAATATGCTCGCCGGGCGCAGGTCCGCCTGCCGGCAGACAGGCGAAATCGGCATTCAAATGCGAACAGCGCGGACGGTGTTACAGGCCATTATAGCCGACGCGCTCGCGATGGCCGACAGGGAAAATGAAGGGTTAGGAGAACAGGGCGAAGCGGGAGTTGGTGGTGGGAGCGCCGGGCTTCAGCCCGGCGAAGAAGCCGCGGTTGTCGAGGAGGGCTTTAGCCATGGTGGGCATGGATCGAGATCGGTCCTGAGAGCAGCAGATGAGTATGGGTAGTCAATGGGTCTGGCCGCGAGACCCTGGCGCACGGGATTCTGCCAGACGTAGTCGTGGTGGTGCTTGTAGTCGTCCGTATCCTTGATCCGGTGTTCGGAAAAACCGGTTGACCAAATCGCGAGACTGGATTTCATTTCCTTTTTCACGCGATGCGAGAACCCACCCTTGATGAACTGAACCGCGCGTTCGAGTGGGATTTCGGAGTTGGGCGTAATGATCAGGTGAAAATGGTCGGGCATGAGGACGAATTCGTGCAGAAGGAATTTGCCTCCGCGGCGATATTCAGCAAGTGTACGGAGGAACAATTGCGCGAGCGGGTCAGCCCGGAAAATGGGGCGGCGGCCCCAGGTGCTGGAGGTGACGAAGAAGGTGCGAATTTCCTGTGGGGCTTTGCGCTCCCCAGCGCTAAAGCGCTCCATGCTTGTCCTGCTTGTTCGCCGGGCTGAAGCCCGGCGCTTCCACCAGAGAAGGGCTGAGCCCGGTGATTCCGCCGCGATTGTGGCGAGTGCCGGCTGTTTTTACCGCGCGCTTGGCGCCCGGCAATTCGTCGCCGCGGAAGAACTTGGGGTCGTGGCGCATGACCGCCATGGCGGCGAAGGGCTTGCTGTAGTCGTTGCGCGCGTTCCAGAAGAGAAAGCCGATGCCGCCGGCCTGGCGCGCCACTTTCACCTGGGTGAGCATGTATTGCGGGGAGTAGCTGGGCGTCTTCCAGCCGAAAGCCTGGAGCCACGGACGCAAGACCACGTCGGTGCCGGCGGTGACCTTCTGGAACCGTTCCATGGACTCGGAGATGAAGTGCTCGGGGGCGTCGCCGGGGACCTTGTAGCCGTCCATGCCGAAGAAGTGCGAGGGGTAAATCATGGGCGAGAGGACGTCGCAGTGGCGGGCCATGCGGGCGATGTCCTGGCCGGTGTGGGCCAGATCGATGGGCCGCTGCCAGGCCATGACTCCGAACACGTCGAGCGAGAACAGGACTTTCATGGGGCGCAGTTCGGCGTAAGTGCGGGTCAGGAAATCGGCGATCACGTCGCTGCGATGCGGGGATTCGGCCTGGCCGGGCGACTTCGCCGGATGGCGCAGGGGATGGGATTCGAAATAGAAGTCGGCATCCTTCTGGTCGCCTTCGGCGGGGAAGCGGACGTAATCGAACTGCACCTCGTCGACGCCGCCCAGGGCTGCCTGGCGCGCCAGCGCGATGTTGTACTGCTGCACCTCGGGCCGGGAGGGATCGGTCCACACCAGCTTGCCGTTCTCGCGCCAGGCGCGGCCGTGGGCGCGCGACTGCACCGCCAGCTCGGGATGAGTGGCGACCAGCTTCTCGTCGCGGAATATCGCAATGCGAGCAATCGCGTGCAATCCCTGGCGGTGGAGCCAGCGGGTGAACTTGGGAAGATTGGGGATGGCGGGGTGCGAGCCGCTCGAGAGCGGGTGCTGGAAGGGGATGGTGATGACGCCGTCGCTGTCCTTGACGTCGAAAACCACGGCATTGCCGCCGGCCTCGCGCCAGCGCTCGATGAGCTTCATGCCATTGGCGCTGCCCGCCATGATGCCGGTGAGGTAAATGGCGCGGACCTCGTAATCGCGCGCCACCACGACCGGTTGCTGGCTGATGGGCCCTTCCATGCCGGGGACGATCAGGGTCTCGCCCGGCTTGAGCGCCCTCTCCTTGATGGCGGGGTTGGCCTGGCGCAAAGCGGCTTCCAGCTCCGAGCGAGTCATGAAAGAACTCGATGCCAGATACTTGCGCACGATCGCGGACTGGCTCTCTCCGCGGGCGACCACGTGCAGAACAGCGCCCGGAGGTGCGATGGGCGGAGCGGTCGCCAGCAGCGGAGACGGCATATGCGGGGACGGAATCGGATGGGACAGGGTTTTGTGGCGGATCCTGGGCGCAACTGCCGGATGCGGCGGTGTCCAAGCGCTGGCGGAAAAAATGACAGCGGCCACGACAAAACAGGCGGCCGCGATGGCTAGAGCGCGGAAAAAGCGTCGCATCGTTTGCTTTCTGGGGGAGTAAGCGCATCGTAGCACGCGAAATCATTAGCCAACGCCGCGGGGTGTGTACCGAGGGGTTACATCAGGCCGTGTCCTGTGGAAACTCGCCGGCCCAGCCGGAGCGCAGACGAAGCATGCGGCGCGGGAAATGTTGCCAGCCGTAGCGCGCTTTCTATTTGCGCCTGACGGATACCTATCAGACTGGGCTGCATCTAAGAATCAGGGGTAGGAGAGGACCGGAGATTGAGGATGGCAACGGACGCTTGATTATCCGGTAAACAACTCAGCACCCGGATTCTCCCATCTCATGCCTAACCGCAGAGTGCCTGCGGAAACGGGCCCCTTGAAAGCTGGGGATTATGAAAACCGGCCTGAACGCTACTCTCGATCCGAGCCGCCGCAGCGGGGACGCGCAGGATTTCGAACACGCGCTTCGGCGCAAGATCGTCGGGCAAGACGCCGCGGTGGACAAAGTAACCGAGATCTACCAGATGTTTCTGGCGGGACTGAATGCGCCGGGACGTCCGGTGGGCAACCTGCTGTTCCTGGGCCCCACGGGTTCGGGCAAGACGCGGGTGGTGGAGTCGGTTGCGGAAGCGCTGTTCGGGGACGCGCGCGCCTGCATCAAGATCGATTGCGCGGAATTCCAGCACTCGCACGAGATCGCCAAGCTGATCGGCTCGCCGCCGGGCTATCTGGGACACCGCGAGACCCATCCGCTGCTTACCCAGGAAGCGCTCAACCAGTGGCACACGGAGAAGCTGAAGCTGTCGCTGCTGCTGTTTGACGAAATCGAGAAAGCTTCCGACGCGCTCTGGCAATTGCTGCTCGGCATTCTGGACAAGGCCACGCTTACCCTGGGCGACAACCGGCGCGTGGACATGTCGAGCTGCATCATCTTCATGACCTCCAACCTGGGCGCCGGGGAGATGACCGAGCTGATGATGGGCGGCAGCTGGGCTTTGCCCAGAAGCCGATCGCCATCGACAACAAGTTCGACGAGAAGATCGACCGCAGCGCGGTGGAAGCGGCGCGCCGCAAGTTCTCGCCCGAGTTCATGAACCGCATCGACAAGGTCGTGGTGTTCAAGACGCTGCGTCCGGAACACCTGGAGCAGATCCTGGAGATCGAGTTGGGGATGGTGCAGCAGCGGATTCTGCAGGCCACGGGCAACAACCAGTTCGTCTTCTCGTGCACGGGAAAGGTGAAGCAGTTCCTGCTGGGCGAGGGCACCGATCCGCAGTATGGGGCGCGCCACCTGAAGCGGGCGATCGAACGCTTCGTGGTGTTCCCGCTGGCCAACCTGGTGGCCACCGGGCAGGTGAAGCTGGGGGACTTCGTGCGCATCGACATGAACCCGGACGGGCGCATGGTTTTCGTCAAGGAAGCCGAGGGCGCCCTGGTTCCGGTCCTGCTGGAGAAGTACGGGCCGGAATTCGTGACTCCCACGGCCGCCCGGGCCGCGCGCAGCGCGGGCGCGCGGCGTGAAATGGGCGCGCCCACGTTGGGCGACAAGTAGCCGCCAGCGGCCAGCACTGAGCAGTGGAAACGTCCGGCAGGCGCCGGACGTTTTTCTTGTCCGCGGCATTTTTTATGCACAGGTACCAAGACGGTATCTCCCGCTGCCGTTAACACAGCGTTAACGTTCGCTATAGACGACCCAACGCAGGGCCCTTCCGGAGGCTTCGGCCTTATGGAGCGTTACGTCTGTATTCATTGTCATTTCTATCAACCGCCGCGCGAGAATCCGTGGCTGGCCGCGATCGAACTGCAGGATTCAGCCTCTCCCTATCACGATTGGAACGAGCGAGTAGCGGCCGAATGCTACGCGCCCAACAGCGCCTCGCGCATTCTGGACGGGCAGGGACGGATCGCGAAGATCACCAACAACTACTCGCGGATAAGCTTCAACTTCGCTCCCACGCTGCTTTCCTGGCTGGAAGAGAAGGCGCCCTGGACCTACGAGCAGGTTCTGATCGCCGACCGGCAGAGCCGGGCAACATTCTCCGGCCATGGGGCGGCGCTGGCGCAGGCTTACAACCACATGATCCTGCCGCTGGCCAGCCCGCGCGACAAATACACGCAGGTGCTCTGGGGGATGAAGGATTTCCAGCACCGCTTCGGGCGCGACCCGGAAGGGATGTGGCTGCCGGAGACGGCGGTGGACGTGGAAACCCTGGAGTGCCTGAGCTCGCTGGGGATCCAGTTCACCATCCTGGCGCCGCACCAGGCGCAGCGTTTCCGCGACCGTCCCTGGGAGGAGTGGAGAAACGTCGACGGCGGGGGCATCGATCCTTCGCGCGCCTACCATTGCAGCCTGCCTTCGGGGCGCTCGATGGCGCTGTTTTTCTACGACGGCCCGATTGCGCACGCGGTCGCCTTCGAGAAACTGCTGATCAACGGCGAAAATTTCGCCCGGCGGCTGCTGACCGGGTTCAACGAAGAGCGCACCTGGCCGCAACTGATGCACATTGCCACGGACGGCGAGACCTACGGCCATCATCATTCTCACGGCGACATGGCCCTGGCCTACGCGCTCGACTATATCGAGCGCAACCGGCTGGCGTGCATCACCAACTACGGCGAGTTTCTCGCCCAGCATCCTCCGGCGCAGGAAGTGGCGATCGCGGAGAACACCTCCTGGAGCTGCGTGCACGGGGTCAGCCGGTGGGAGGCCGATTGCGGCTGCAATTCCGGCATGCATGCTTCCTGGAACCAGCAGTGGCGGCGTCCGCTGCGCGAGGCGCTGAACTGGCTGCGCGACCGCCTGGAGCCGCTGTACGAGCTGCACGCGCAGCCGTTGTTTGCGGATCCCTGGGCGGCGCGCGATGACTACATCAGCGTGGTGGTGGACCGCTCGCCGTGGAACCTGGACGCTTTTCTCATTCGCCACGCCTTTCTGGGGCTCTCGCGCGACCACCAGGTGCGCGCCCTGAAGCTGCTGGAGATGCAGCGCCACCTGATGCTGATGTTCACCAGTTGCGGCTGGTTTTTTGACGAACTCACCGGGCTGGAAACGGTGCAGTCGCTGCAATACGCCGGGCGCGCCCTGCAACTGGCGCAGGAGTTGTTTGGCGAAGACTGCGAGGAACCGTTCCTGTGCCGGCTGGAAGAGGCGTGGAGCAACATTCCGGGCTGCGGCAACGGGCGGCAGGTGTACGAGCGCTTCGTCCGCCCCGCCATGCTGGAACTGGCGGAGGTGGGGGCGCACTACGCCATTAGCTCGCTGTTCGACGGCTATCGCGGGCGCAGCTACGTCTACTGCTACACGGTGGACCTGAGGGAATCGCGAGTGCTGGAGTCGGGGCAGGCGCGGCTGGCGCTGGGCCGGGCCGAGATCAGCTCCCGCATCACGCGCGAACAGATGGAGATCAGCTTTGCGGTGGTGCATTTCGGCGATCACAACCTGACCGCCGGGGTGCGCCCGTATTCCGGCGACGCCGTATTCCGCTCGCTGGTGGAGGAATGCAGCCGCGCGTTTTCCGCCGCCGATATGCCCGAGTGCCTGCGGGTGATTGACCGCCACTTCCAGGGAGCGACGTATTCGCTGAGGTCGCTGTTCCGCGACGAGCAGCGGCGGATCGTCACGCAGATCGTGAACTCCACCATCGGCGAGGCCGAATCCGCGTATCGCCAGGTGTACGAGCACCACGCGCAACTGATGGCGTTTTTGTCGGACCTGCACATCCCCCTGCCCAACATCCTGCGTGTGACCAGCGACTTCATCCTGGACCGCGCGGTGCGCCACGCCTTGACCGACCGCGATGTGGACCTGGAGCGCGTGCACACGCTGCTGGAGACCGCGACCCGCAACCGCGTGAACCTGGACTGCGGATCGCTGGAATTCGCGCTGCGCGAGCGGCTTAACGCCCTGGTCGACCAGTGGGCGCTGGCGCCCACGGATCGCGGGCTGCTGGAGACCGTGTCGGCGCTGGTGTCGCTGGCGCGCGTGTTGCCCTTCGAAGTGGATTTGTGGAAGGTGCAGAACGTCTATTACCGGCTGCTGCAGAGTCTCTCCGCCGATGCCCTGGCCGGCGATGCTCCCGCTGCCTGGCTGGACCGCTTTCTGCAATTGGGCGAGGGCCTGGGAGTCATAGTGCCCGACGGCGGCGCCATTCTTGCGCCTGCTCTTCCGGATCGGCTAGAACCGCTGCCCCTGGCGGAACACGCTTCCCGAGCCATCGTGCACGCCTCGTCCGCCCTGGGGCGGCGCTATCGCTGCCGCCAGGGAGAGCAGAGCTAGGGCAGAACCCACGAGCACGGATTCATCGCCGGTTATCATCCAGACTGCGACTGTTCCGGGCTGCTGACCCGCACGATCACCTTCGCAAGCTCATGGGGAGCGATAACCCCATCGGGAGGGTACGGCTCGTATACGTAACTGACATCCTCCACTCGATACCGTAGCTCCTGGCCTTCTTCATTCGTGATAATCACCTGCTCCCTCGCACGCGGGATGGTTGACGCAGCGAGGATCACAACTGAGGCGACAGTTCGCTGCCCGCAGACAAACTCCAACACTGCAAACTGATCACTGAACTCGCCTGGTTTCAGGGATGCGGGACTTACTGCTTCGCTGCCGCATGCAGCGGCGAGCGCGGAGGATGCGCCAATTGCCTCTCTAGCCGCTGCTAACTCGATTCCCTCGTTCTTGAGAATTGACGCAGCGAGACATCCGCCCTCTCGCAGGATGCCGAGCATCAGGTGCTCGGAGCCAATGTGCCTCTGTTCGCTTCGATCTGCTTCCTCCGCGGCGTAGGCAAGGATCCGCTTCGAGGAACTTGTCAACGCCATTTCTACCGAGGTAGCTACGCCGGCGCGCGGCGGCCCGATCTGTTCCTCGATTTTGCGTCGAAGGTCGTCAATTGCTGTTTGGGCTGCTTGCCTGTCCACTTTCGGTTCCCTGGCTTTGGACAGCAGGCGGTAAACGAGACCCTTGTCCTCTCGCATGAGGCCAAGCAGCAGATGGACATCACCGATCTCCCGATCTCCAAATTGCGAGGCTTCGTAGCGAGCGAAGAAAACTACACGTCGTGCTTGCTCTGTGTAACGTTCAAACACCAAGGCAAGAATAGACTTCCGTAACATTGGCTTGCAAACGCGGCTTTTGATTGTCGATATAGAGCTTGCGCCGTTTGTTCGCCAGCCGGAACCCGCAGGTTAGGGGAAGTGGATGGATCATTCCCTAGCGGAAGGGCTTTTGCAAACTCGCGCAAATCCCCGGCATCTAATTGGTCAGTTCCCGAGGGCAACTTTTTTCTTCTGGCGCAGTCTATGGAGGAATTGTGAGACGTTCACCCGCACCTTCGCGTGCCGTTGCGATCCTACTGGCATTCCTGATGGCGTGTCCGGCATGGATGCTGGCGGCGGTCAGGGCTCCCGAGTTGCCCAACCCGGGTCTGGCCGCGCCCCGGGACCAGCAGATTCAGTTGGGGCAGAAGGCGGTGGCCGAGGTCTATAAGCAGATGCCGGTGCTGCCCGATTCCAGCCCGGTGGCACGCTATGTCCAGTCGCTCGGGCACAAGCTGGAACGAGTGATTCCTCAGGAGTACAACTGGCCCTACCAGTTCCACGTGATCGAGGAGAAGGACATCAACGCCTTCGCCCTGCCCGGCGGGCCGATCTTCGTTAACGTTGGCACCGTCCTGGCCGCCGAAAACGAGGCCGAACTGGCGGGCGTGATGGCGCACGAGATGGCGCACGTCTACATGCAGCACTCCATCAAGGGCATGCGCAAGCAGGGAACCACGCAGGCGCTGGGACAGATTCTTGGCGGGATTCTGGGTTCGGTGCTGGGCGGGACCGCGGGGGCGTTGGCCAACCTGGGTGCACAGGTGGGCGCGGGCGTGATCAGCATGAGGTACTCGCGCGAAGACGAGGCGCAGGCCGACGCGGTGGGCGCCATCATCATGTACAAAGCCAATTACAACCCGCTGCACATGGCGCAGTTCTTCCAGAAGCTGGAGAAGGAAGCCGGGGCCGGCGGGCCGCAATTTTTGAGCGACCACCCCAACCCGGGCAACCGCTACGAGGCGGTGAAAGAGGAGATCCAGAACTGGCCGTCGCGGAACTTCGACAACAACAGCGGGGAGTTCGCGCAGGCGAAGGAGAAAGCGCGCAGCGTTCCCGCCTATACCGCCCAGCAGATTCAGGACATGGCGAAGAGCGGGCGCATCCACAACACCAGCGCCCCGGCCGGCGTGCAGAGTTCGCCCAGCGCCGGCGCGGGCACGGTGGAAAACGTTCCTACCGACGAAGTGCTGCCGAGCGGCAACTGGCAGGCGTACCAGGGAGCGTTCTTCACCATCGATCATCCGACCAACTGGCAGCCGGTGCAGGGACAGCAGAACAGCGGAACGGTGGTGATCGCGCCGCAGGCCGGGCTGTCACAGAGCGGGATCGCTTACGGCACGCTGATTTCCGCCTTCCAGCCGCAGGGAGCCAACTCGATGGATGCCGCGATGCAGGAGTTGCTGACCTCGCTGCAGCAGCAGAATCCAGGACTGCGGGCGGCCGGGAGGGCACAGCAGATCCGGGTGAATGGCCTCCTGGGCCGCTCGGTGGACCTGCTCGGAAATTCACCGGTCGCCGGGTCCAAGAGCCAGGCGCTGCCTGAGCGTGACTGGCTGGTGGCCCTGCCCGGCCCCAACGACGGCCTGGTCTACGTGGTGTTCGTGGCCCCGGAAAAGGATTTCTCGCGCCTGCGCCCGAGTTTCGAGCAGATGTTGAGGAGCTTTCACCTGACCCAGTAGCAAGCCATTGGCGGTTGGCCATTCGCCCTTGGCAGTGCAGGATGTGGGCCGAGCGAACTGAAACTGAAACCGAAACTGAAACCGAAACCGAAACTCTCTAGCCCTTTTTCAGCTCCATCAGCACCTGTCTGGAAACTTCCTTGAGCGTGTCGAAGACGCCGACGCCCTGGCAGGCGACGGCTTCAAAGACGGGCTCGGAGCGGCTGACCAGTTCGCGCTTGAGCGCGTCAACCGGGAGAGCGTTGGGCAGGTCGCGTTTGTTGAGTTGGAGGACGTAGGGGATTTTCAGGAAATCGTAGCTGTGCTCCTTCAGGTTGTCGCGCAGGTTCTCCAGCGCCTCGAGATTGGCGTCCATGCGTTCTTCCTGGGAATCGGCGACGAACACCACGCCATCCACACCGCGCAGGATGAGCTTGCGGCTGGCATCGTAGAACACCTGGCCGGGGACGGTGTACAGGTGAAAGCGGGTCTTGAAGCCGCGCACCGTGCCCAGGTCCAGGGGAAGGAAATCGAAAAACAGGGTGCGGTCGGTCTCCGTGGCCAGGGAGATCATTTTTCCTTTCTGCTTTTCGGCGGTCTTATCGAAGATGTACTGCAGGTTGGTCGTCTTGCCGCCCAGGCCGGCCCCGTAGTAGACGATCTTGCAGTTGATCTCACGCGCTGCGAAATTGATAAAGCTCAAGACGGCCCTCGAATTGGAGACAATCGCGGCGCATGGCGATGTGGCGACAGGCGCCGGACAAGCTAACCGGCTCCGAGCCCTACAAGGCCGAGCCGAGAACGCAATTCGTGTTCATACCTGGGGGAGAACTGTTTATATCACAGCACTTTCGCGGCACAAGGTTCAAGCCGGTTACCGCGGCCGCGGGGGCGGAAGCGGATAGTATCCCTGTTTGGCGGTCACCCTCAAATCCGGGCGGTCCACGATCACCTCGATGTCCCGGTACTGGCTGGAGGGCGTGGCACGGGTGGCGTAACCGACAGTGTACTGGTTGCGCGCCTCCTCGGTCAGGCGGCTGTAGGCGCGTTCGATGGCGGACTGGTCGAACTCGCTGAACACCTCGCCGCCGGTCGCCGAAGCGTACTTCGGCAGGATGTTGCCGTAGCCCATGCGGGGCAGATGGACCTTCTGCGCCTGGGCATACCCGGGAATGGCCGCTCCGCCCACACCGACCGCGTAAACCGAAATCTGGTTGGTAAGCAGAACCTTCAGCACCTCGCCGTAGCTGGCCGAGGAGCGGTAATCTTCCCCGTTGCTGATGATGAACAGCACCTTGCGGCGGGTGGGGTCGCGGCGGGCAAGGTCGAGCGCCGCTTGCAGCACGGCGTCGTTGAGCACCCTGGCCTGGCGCTCGGTGTACACCGGGACCGGGCTCTGGCCGGGATCAATGGGACGCCCATTCACCGAGGGCGGATAGCCGAAGGGGCCGCCGACCACGGGAGCTCCTCCCTCGCGCGCGGTCGCCTTCTTCTTCAATCTTTCCATCGCGGAATAGAACTTTTCCTGGGCGGCGGGGGTGAAGTCCTGGACCTTGCGAACCGAAGTGGAGTACGTATAAAGGCTCACCTCGTCGAATTGGCCGAAGGCGCCGACCAGCGCGGGCAAGGAGTTGCGGACCTTGTCGAATACCACCTCGGGCACGCCGAGGTCCAGCACCACGGCTGCCGACAGGGGGAACGGGTCGCTGGTGAAGAACGTCATCTGCTGCTCGGTTCCGTCTTCCAGGACCTTGAAATTCTGCCGCGTCAGTCCTTCCACCAGGTGGCCCGACGAGTCCTTCACGGTGACCGGAACGACCACGAAATTGACGTTCTTGGTGAGGGTGAACAGCTCGTTCCTGCTGCCGCTTTCGGACGGCGCCTGGCCCGGGGGCACGGTGGTCACCTGGGGCGGGGGCGGCGGCGTGGTGATGGGCTCGGTGGGGGTGGGAAATTTTTCCGCCGGACGGGTGGCCGACGGCGCGTCCGGAATGTTGGACTGGCCGGCAGCCGGCGGCGGGGCTTGCTGCGCCATGGCCAAGGCGGAAGCCAGCGTCCAGACCAGAAGCAACAGGACTGGGGTTTGTATGCGATCTTTTGGGTGGACGATCATTATTTCTTGTTCCATTCCCCGGTTACCAGCAACATTCTGAGCTGTCGTGACTCTAATTATAGGGGCAGTAATTTAGAATAAACCCTAACCAGCTTGGCCGGCTCG
Source organism: Terriglobia bacterium (assembly GCA_963740615.1). Lineage (GTDB taxonomy): Bacteria > Acidobacteriota > Terriglobia > Terriglobales > Acidobacteriaceae > JAIQGF01. The sequence continues at coordinate 37,972 of CAVUEZ010000007.1, read as the reverse complement.
GAAGAAGAAGTATATGTCCCAACATTTCCCGAAAAAGGTTTGGCCCGCAGCGCTTCTGGCCTGCCTGCTGTCCCTGGCGCCGAGCGCGCCGGCACAGCAGACGTTTACCCAGGGCAGAACCGACGACAATGTCCCGTCCTTCAAGGTTGACGTGAACGTGGTGAACGTCTACTTCAACGTCAAGGACAAGCACGGGCTGCTGATCCCCAACCTGGCGAAAGACCAGTTCCAGATTTTCGAGGACGGCAAGCCGCAGAACATCAAGTATTTCTCGGCGGAATCCAACCAGCCGCTTACCCTCGGGATCCTGATCGACAGCAGCGTCAGCCAGGAGCGTGTGCTGCCCATCGAGAAGCAGGTGGGCGCCGCTTTTCTGCATGACGTGCTGGGCAAGAAGGACCTGGCTTTCGTGATCGGGTTCGACGTCAACGTCGACCTGCTGCAGGACTTCACCAACGATTCGCACTATCTTCGCGAGGGCCTGAACCGCGCCCGGATCAACGGCGGCGGCAGCGGCGGGGGACCGCCGGGCATCGGCGGCGGCCCCTTCCCCACCAGCGGCACGCCCAAAGGCACGCTGCTGTATGACGCCGTGTATCTGGCATCGAACGAGAAACTGGCGCAGGAGGTCGGGCGCAAGGCGATGATCGTGCTCAGCGATGGCGAGGACCAGGGGAGCCAGATGAAGCTTCGCGACGCCATCGAAGCCGCGCAGAAGGCCGACGCCATGGTTTACGTGCTGCTCATCGCCGATCGCGGCTTCTACGGCGGCTGGGGTTATTCCGGCGATCACGACATGAAGAAGCTGTGCGAGCAAACCGGCGGGCGCGTGATCGAGGTCGGAAACAAGGAAGACAAGCTCCGGAAGGCTTTCGACCAGATCGCGGCCGAGCTTCGCAGCCAGTACAGCATCGGCTATACCCCTAGCAACAGGAAGCGCGACGGCTCCTATCGGAAGGTCGAGGTGAAGACCGTCTCCGGCGACTATCGCGTGCAGGCCCGCGCGGGTTATTACGCGCCCTCCGGCGACCCGGCGCGCCGGCGGAGAATAGTCCGGCCGGCCAGGCTTGAACATCAGGTGAATTCGATGTCTGGCGCGCGCCCCCGTGTTCCGCCAATGCTCACCTGCTAGGCCGCCGCCCGCCACTTCTGCTTCGCCTCCGCCGCCAGGTCGGAGTAGGAGATGAGCTCCACTCCCATCGCCTCCACCCGGCGCCGCAGCGAGGCCGACGCCAGCAGCGCCAGCTCCTGCTCTCCCGAGCCGGGCCGCGGCCCCAGCGCCCGCCACTCGGCGTCTTCGTAGGCGGGATGACAGCACAATTCCCAAGTGCCCTCCGGCAGCCGGTGCAACGCCGCCAGCAGGAGCGGTTCGTTCAGGCGGCCGGTGAGCGTGATGCCGATGGTTCCGTCCGGCGTCAGCAGCCGGTGCGAGGCGGCGCACTGGCGGAACAGGGCCGCAAAAACGCGCAGTGTTCTCACCGGCAGGTAGCGCCACCACAGCGGCGGATGGAACAGCACCTCGCGCCAGAGCATGCCTGCGGAGGCTCGAACGGGTTGCGCATGGCGCGCACCCCGCAGCGTTCGGCGGCGCGCATCAAGGGACGGAAGACCTCGGGAAAAACATGGGCGTGCCTGTGGCTGTCCACGTGGGTCACGGCGACGCCGGCATCCTGGAGCTTGCGAATCTGGGCGGCGGCCTCGCGCGCGATTTCCTCGGCCGGCAGGTTGCCGGTGGAGGCGGCGCAGAGGAACTCGACCAGGCCGCGCCGGAACACGGCCTTTCCATGAGCGGCGGCAGCAACCAATCGCGGGTTGCTCTGCGCCGGGAGCAAGGGGCGGCCTTCGAGCAGGACTACGTGGCAGCCGACCGACAAATGGTTTTTGCCGGAGAGCGCGACGGCCTCGTCCAGAGCGGCGCCGGTGGCCATCAGCGAGGCAGAAGTGACCATCCCGTGGCGATGGGTTTCCACCACGGCGCGATTGACTCCGGCGGTCATGCCGAAGTCGTCGGCATTGACGATGACACGTTTCATGCCAGGGGTCAGGCAGCCTCGCGTGTGCCGGTGTCGGCAATGGTCGTGAATTCGCCGGTGGCGGCCGGCGCCCGGGCCTGTACCGGCCGGGGATAACCGCCCCGCAGGTCGCGCCACAGGATTTGGAACAGGTCCCCGAACGTGATGACCCCGTCGTGCACCGGCCGAAATCTCGAACTGGCATAGTCGTGCCGGAGCCGAATGGGAACTTCAGCGATCTTAAATCCGAGGCGGGTGGCGACGAACAGCAGTTCCGGATCGTAGCCCCAGCCGTCGATGCTCTGGTGCGCGCACAACTCCTTGGCGGCATCGTGGGTGAACGCTTTCAGGCCGCACTGCGTGTCGTGAAAATTCAATCCCAGCAACTGGTGGGTACAGAGGTTGAACAGGCGGCTGCTGGTGCGGCGGTACCACGGCTGTGTGCCGGCCGACTCGATGGGTTCCATCCAGCGTGAGCCGATGGCGATATCGGCGCCGCCCAGCAGCGCCGTTTCCAGCTTCTCGGACTCGCCGAAGCCCTCGTGCATGTCGGCGTCGCACTGGAAGATGATTTGCCCGTGCGCCGCGTTCAGCCCGTGCCGCACCGCCGAACCCTTGCCTTGATGCGGCAACCGCAGCAGCTTCACCCGGCGCAGTTTGCGCCGGTACCACAGCACCACTTCGGCGGTACGGTCGCGGGAGCCGTCGTCGGCGACGATAATTTCGGCCTTCCCGCCGCGCTCGCCCAGGTGGTTCACCACGTGCTCCAGCGTGGCCGCGATACGGCGCTCCTCGTTGTACGCTGGAATCACGACACTGTAGCGAATGGTCCCTTTCATGCCGCCGCCTTCTTATCTTCCGGCAAGGGAATGTGGGGCCGGACTGCGGCGCCCTCTTCCCACCGGGGTCCCCGGGGCGCGCTCGCGCGAGTCGCGGGTCGACTGCTTGCTTCCTGAAAATCGCCGAAGTACTGCGCCACGATCCGGGGCATGGTCATGGCGAGCGCTGCCGCGTAGTTCTGCTCCGCCATGCGCCGCTCACGCTCCGGAGCGCGCGCCAGGGCGACGATCTTGTCCGCCAGATCGGCGGCATCGTCGGTGCGGTAGTAATCAATCGCCAGCCCTTCCTCCGCGCACACGTTCACGATGTCAGGGATGCAGGCGCCAATGAGCGGCAAGCCGAACTGGGCCGCCTGGTGCGCCACCCCGCTCGGTCCCCCCGACGACGAGTAGGGAAGCACGGCTACGTTGCAGCGGCTGAACACCTCGCCGATTCCCTCCTCCGGCAGGTAGCCGAGAAACTCAATGCTTTCGTCGTGCTTGTGCTGCTCCGCCAGTCCTTCCAGGTAGCCGGCACGGTTGGGATGGTCCTGGCCGGCGATGACCAGCTTGGCGTGGGGCAGATGGCGGCGAACTTCGGGCCAGGCGTCGAGCATGACTTCCAGCCGCTTGTAGCGGCCGAACTTGCCGAACGCCAGCACCCGGAATTCGTCTTTTCGCCTGGAAAAGTCGGGCGGTTCCGGCGTAGATCCCAGGATGCCATGGCGCCGCACGTTGATATTGGTGGCGCCATAATGCTCCATCAGCGCCTGCCGATAGCGCTCCAGCAGCACCGAGACGCGATGCGCCTTCAGCAATACGCGCGTGGCCAGCGTCCCCGCCATGAGATAAAGCCCCGGGAAGCGGATGTCGGCATGGCGAAGTTCCACGTTTTCCATCAGGTGGTGCAGGGTGACGTGGGTGCGGAAGCCGCACAGGCGAAGCAACAGCGGGGTGCACAAGCCGAGGAAGGCCGCCACCGGCCGGTCGCCGAAGCTGGAATAGACCAGGTTGAACCAGACCACGTCGGGATGGAGCGGGCGCGCCGCGGCAAGAATGCGCCACGGGGTGGCCAGGCTGTTGAACCGCCAGCACCGCCGGACATCGAATCCGTCCACTTCCGGCTGGCGTGGCTCGAACCGGTCGGCCAGCACGATTACTTCCGCGTGCTGCTTCCTGGCCTGAGTGGCGAGATGCAGACCATACTCGTTGATTCGTTGTGTGCTCGGAGGAAACGCCGTGACCAGACAAATCCGCATAGGGCCCAAAAACCGGTGGTGCGAGTGTCGCCGAGCGGTTCTAGACGAAGTGTTCGGCACAAGTCCGGGCTGCAGCCGGATTGCCATTTGTTAACGGTGCATGAAACGAAATCCGGGGGAGGCGAACGGCTGCAATCCCCTCAAAAAAGCAGTTCCGTAGCCATTCTTGGCACCACAATGCTGTCCGGCTGAATTCCGCAAAATCCGCTTCATCCTTCATGGAAAGAGAAGCTTAGGAGCAGCGCCGCCGGCAGAGCGCCGGGCGCGCAACTGGCGAGCCCTGGAGCTGGGTAGATTGGAAACAAAGCAGGTACGCTGGGCGGGAACAAACAATGTACTCACAAACACCAGAGGTGTGCATCCAAGTGCCTCACCTTAGCAGCCGCTGCTCCCCGGCGGCGGTGTAGCTGGGATGGTTGAGGCGCGGTTAGAGTCCGCGGTGCCGCCACCGGCACGGTTGCGGAGCCGGCAGCAGTCACTGCGTCGGCGCGTAGTAGCCCTTGCGCGCGCGAACCCGCAGCTTCTTGTGGTTTTCGGCCTCGATGTCGATGGAGCGATAGCGCCCATCGGGCTTCAGGTCGGCAGGCTTGTAGGCCAGCAGATACTGGCTGCGGAGTTCGTCCTGGATTTCGGAGAAGGCGTTGGCCACGTCCTGAATCTTGAAGGGGAAAAAGGCGCGCCCGCCGGTGGCGTCGGCCAGCCGCTCCAGCACCTTGTCACCGCGCAGCTTGACGCCGCTGACGTTGGTGCTGATGGCGTAAATGATGACCTCGGCCCGCTGCGCCATCTCGATGGCTTCCTCGCGCGTGACCCGGCTCTGGTTGTCCTCGCCATCGCTGAGCAGGATGATGGCGCGCCGCACCGGCCCCTCGATTTTCGCCTTCATCAGCTTGTCCCGGCAGGCGTAGTACACCGCGTCGTACATGGCGGTCCCGCCGCCGGGGCGCAACAAGTGGATGCCGCGCGAAAGCTTTCCCGTGCTGTCGGTGAAGTCCTGGGTTACTTCGGCGGTGGTGTCGAAGCCGATCACAAAAGCGCGGTCCGACCGGGGCCGAATGATGGAATTCAGAAACTCGATCGCCGCCTCCTGCTCAAAACGGAAGCGGTCGCGGATGGAGTTGCTGGCATCGACCAGCAGGCCGACACGCAGCGGCAGGTTGGTCTCGCTGCTGAAGCTGAGGATGGCCGCCGCCGGTTTGTCATCGTCCAGCACGCGGAAATCGCTCTTGGCGAGGTCCTTGACGAAATGGCCGTGCTTGTCCGTGACGGTGAAAACGACGTTCACCTCGTCGACGCGCTTGCGGATGGTCTCCAGCGGCCGGCCCTCATCATCGGACAAAAGACTTCCCTGGGCGCCAGTGGGCTTGGAGCCGCTTGCCTGCTGCTTGGGAGGAGGCACCGCCTCCGCCGTATTCGTTTCGTCGGGCTCGGAGGCCGCCGCCGGCGCCGGCTTGCTTCCCGGCAGATCCTCCAGGGCGGGCTTCTTCTTGGCGGCGGGTGGCGCGGGCGCAGGCGCCGCCGGTTTTGGCGGTGGCGCCGGGCGCGTGACCATAACCTGCGCTGATGGCGCCGAGGGCAGATTCTGGTCGGAGGCCGGGGAATTCGGTTGTTGCGCGGCCGCGCCCGCTGCCAAAAGCAGAACCAGGGCGCCACTGAGGAATCCGGATTTCATGGGAAGTTTCATTATAGCTGCAACTCGCGGCTGCTGTTTGCGCCCCCTGGTTACACGGGCGGTCCGCGTCCTTGGTCACTTTAAGAGGCGCAGAAAATCCTGCAAATCGGGCGGCAGCGGCCGCTCCAGGACCAGTGGCATACCCGTGAAAGGCTGCTGGAATTCGATGGCCGCCGCGTGCAGAAAGTTTCTCGGCAGTATCAACGGATCACGTTTCGTTTTCTCCCCGGGGAGGGGCACGATCTGCCGCGGCGCGCCATAAAGCGTGTCGCCGGCCACGGGGTGTCCCAGCGAGGAAAGATGAACCCGGATCTGATGAGTCCGGCCGGTTTCGATGGTCACCTTCAGCAACGTGAACTTACCGTACGGGGATGCGATACGCTCGACAAGTTCATAGTGCGATACGGCCTCGCGGCCGCCGGCCCGGCGGGTGGTCATGCGGGTGCGGCGCAGGCGGTCGCGGCTGATGGCGGAACGAATGGTTGCCTTGTCCTGCTTGATCCAGCCGTGAACCAGGGCAAGGTACGTCTTGCGCACGCGGCGAGAGGCGAACTGCTCCGCCAGTTTGCGATGAGCGCGGTCATTCTTGGCCACCACGATCAGGCCGCTGGTATTGCGGTCCAGCCGGTGAACGATGCCCGGCCGCAGTTCCCCGCCCACCCCGGACAGGGCGCCGAACCGGTACAGCAGCGCGTTCACCAGCGTGCCGCGGTTGCGCTCGGCTTCCGTGGAACCGGCGCCGGCGTGCACCATCATGCCGGCCGGCTTGTTGATGACGACGAGATCAGCATCTTCGTAGACCAGGTCGAGCGGGATGTCCTCCGGAGTGGCACGCAGCGGCGGACGCGCCCCGGGCGCCAGCATTTGGATGCGCTCGCCCCCGCGCAGGCGCAGGGAGGGCTTGGCGGGACGGCCGTTGAGCAGGATCTTTCCCTCCTCGATCAGTTCCTGCACGCGGGCGCGGCTGATGTCGGGCAGGGTGGAAGCAAGGAATTGGTCCAGGCGGCGGCCCGCATGCTCCTCGGCGACCTGGACGGAGTTGGCCTGCTTGAACGCGAACGGCTCGCCCGGCTTGTAAACAAGAGCGTTGTTAAAAAATTCCTCGTCGAGCGGCGGATTATCGGAGGACTGGATGTCCTCGTCGCGCATTGCATCGATGCGGTCCCAATCAGTGCGCGAAAGCCGCTTCCCTTTGCTCATAAGAGGAAAGAATCAACCACGGATTAGCACGGATAAGGACGAATCGGCAATCGGCAAGTGAGGTCCGTGTGCATCCGTGGAAATCGATGGTGCAAGCCTTAGCGCGCGGCGCGCGCCACACGGGCCGGCTGCTCGAGGCGCGCCCGCCGCACCCACAGGATGCCGCCCACGATCACCAGGCAAATGGAGATGAGCTGGGTCCCGGTCATGGCGCCGCCGAAAACCGAGCCCCGGTCGGGATCGTCGCGGATGAATTCCAGGAAGAAGCGCGCTACGCCGTAGAGGAACAGGTAGGCGCCGATCACCTGGCCCTCGAATTTCTTGTGGCGGATGAGCCAGTAGAGAATGAAAAAATTCACCAGTTCGACCGCCGACTCAAACAGTTGCGTCGGTTCCAGGGGCACGTTGAGCGGCGTTCCCACCCAGGCGCGCGCCAGCGGGTTGGTGAAGGTCACGCCCCAGAAATGGGTGGTCGGCTTGCCATAGCAACAGCCGGCGGCAAAGCAGCCGAGCCGTCCGATGGAGTGACCCAGGGCGAGGCCGGGAGCGAAGGCGTCAGCGGTGCGCAGCCACGGCATCTGATGCCGGCGCATGTACCACACCGACAGCAACAGGGCGGCGATTACGCCGCCGTAGAAGACTCCGCCGGCCTGCAGCACGCCCAGGCTGAAGATCTCCCGCGGATGCCGCGAATAGTATCCGAAGTCGTTGATGATGAGCAGCACCTTGGCGCCGACAATCGCGCCCAGCACTACCAGCACGCCCAGGTTCCAGGCCTTGTCGGGATCGATCCCCTGGCGCTGGGAGAGGTGCGCGGCCACCATGAGGCCGACCATCACCCCCAGCGCGACCAGCACTCCGTAGGTTGGAAGATTGAAGCTGCCGAGATGAAAAAGTCGCGGAAACACTGCTTAACTGGATGCGCCCGAGAAGGCCGCGGATACACAAACAGTCTATCAGGAATGGCGGGCTCGAGGAAAAAGCGGATTGGGCGATACCAAAGTTAGAGAAAAGCCGACCCGCGGGGCCGTGTGGTGGGCCGTCAATGAACCTTGCTCAGCAAGGTGGGAACCCGCCGTAATCCTTTAGGCATTTCCGCATGGCGAAACGTTGCACACCGGATCGAAAGTCGAGTCGGACTCCCGTTCATTGAGGTGTTGGTTCAAAATCCGGTTACCACCAGCACCAACTTTGCAGGCCGGCTACGGTGTGATGCTAGGGGAAACACCGCGGGATTGGCAAGGGGCCGGAAGCAAATAGTTGGCAGCCGGCTTGCTCTAACTTGGCCACAGAGGACACGGAGGACGGAATAAAAAACAAACCGGCACACAGAAATGACTCGCACGCACATCGCGATTTCGTGCGAGTCGCCGGAGCACTGCAGACCCAAAACCTCTGTGTCCTCTGTGGCTAAACCCTTCAGCCGGCGAGGCGGGCTTCCTGCAGCACCTCGTCCAGCGCGTCCTCCAGCGAACTGGTGCGCTGGGTCATGTCCTTGGTGACGCCCTCGTACTTGCGCTTCAGGATCTGGTACTCGTCGGCGATGTTGAGCGCGGCCAGCACGGCCAGGCGCAGCGAATCCACCGTCGAGGTCTGCTCGGCGACGGCCCGCATCTTGCCGTCGACATACTCGGCAAGCCTGAAGATGTAGTCAGGATCGGTGCCGCGCAGGTTGTAGGCCTGGTCGAAAATTTCCACGCGTACGCTATTGACGTTTCCGTTGGGCGGATTCAACCTCTTCTCCTTACCTTCCCCTCGGGTTGATTATGCCCCGGATTCTTCCGCCGTCAATTCATCAATTTGGCGCAGCATCTTTTCCACCCGGGACCGGACTTCTTCCCGGTCCTTGCGCAGGGTGATCATCTCGTTGCGCAGGGAATCGATCTCCTCCTCGCGCAACTCCAGTTGCTCGCGCACACGGGCCGCATCGCGCTCCGCCGCCGCCTTGGCCTCGCGCGCCGCTTTCAGCAGTTCGATGGTGCGGTAGATCTTTTCTTCCAGCGAATGGAAATCGTCCGGAGAAACTTCGGGAGAGAACTCACGTACTGCTTTTACCGACATTCGTCCGCTCGCCTCGGGGTTGATTATTGGAAATGCGTGCGCAGTATATAGCGAAGCCTGGAGTTTTGGGGCTGTGAATATCTCTATCCGGCGATCCGGTGATCGGGCGAACACTCACCACCGAGTCACCGAGGACACCGAGATTCACCGAGCTGGTCAGTTCTTCTGTTCAGTTTCGGTGCTCTCCAGCATTCGCGGCGGTGAACCTAAGTAGTCACGCCCGCAGCGTCCCGCCCAGGGCTTCCAGTGCCTTGACAATCTGCTGCGACCACAGCGCGACCTCGTCATCGCGCAGGGTGCGCTCGGCCGATTGGAAGCTCACGCGCAGGAGCACCGAGTACCTGCCGGCGGGAATGGCGCCGCCGCGGAAGATCTCCACCGGCGCCAGGGCGCGCAGTTTCGCAATGCGCAGGCCGGCCACGGCGTTGCGGATGCGTTCGAAGCTGACGCTGTCGTCGAAGATGAAGGAAAAATCGCGGTCCACGGCAGGGAAGCGCGGGATCGCCTGATAGCGCACGTGGCGGAGACCGTGCCGGTAGAGGCGCTCCACGTCAATCTCGGCGACGTACACCTCCTGGCGCAGCTTGCGCTCGGCGGCCACCTGCGGATGCAACTGGCCGAAGCGCGCCGCTGTGGTGCCGTCCATCACCGCGCGCGCCGAGCGGCCGGGATGGTAGTAGCCGGGGACGCTGGCGTCGAAGTAGAGCGAGTTGAACTGGAATTGGCCGAGCAGCGTTTCCACGTCGCCCTTGAGATCGAAAAACGAATACGGCCGGCTGGGCGCATGGACGCTCGCCGGCGCCGCGCTTCCGGTCGCGCCCAGGCAGACGCGGCGCTGCTCCTCGGCGCGCGCGCCGAGGCTCTCGTAGATATTGCCGGACTCGAACAGGCGCACGTCGGCGTTGCCGCGGTTCAGGTTGTAGGCCACCATGTTGAGCATGCCGGGAACCATGGAGGTGCGCATTACCGAGGCTTCCTCGCTGATCGGGTTGGCGATCTCCACCGGCGTGGCGTTCGCGAATCGCTGCGCGTCGGCGTGCGAGATAAAAGTCAGCGACATGGCTTCGTTGTAGCCAAGGGCCAGCAGCGCCTGGCGAAGCTTTGTATCCTTCTTCGCGTCCGGCAACTCGACCACGCCCCCGACAAAGCCGGGCAGCGTGTTGGGGAAGCGATCGTAGCCGTAGATGCGCGCGACTTCCTCGATCAGATCGATTTCGCGCTCCACGTCCAGACGCCAAGTGGGCACCTGCACGGTGAAATCGGCGACTTCCTCGGCGACGGCGGCGTGCGCGCCACCGGGATTAGCCGCCGGGACCTTCGGCATCGGCGCGACGGCAGTAGCGCGGCCCGCGGTGACGCCGAAGCCCAGGCGGCGCAGGATGCGCGCGATCTCGGCATCGGGAATCTCCTGGCCCAGATGTCGGCGCACTTCGCCGCGGCGCAGCTTCAGGGTGGGGCGATCGATTTTGCGCGGATAGGCGTCGATCTCGCCGCCTTCGAGTTGGCCGCCGGCGGTTTCCAGGATCAGTTCGGCGACGCGCGCGCACGCAGTGGGCGTCAGGCCGAGGTCGGCGCCGCGCTCGAAGCGGTGCGATGCGTCGGTGTGCATGCCGTGGCGTCGCACGGTGCGCCGGATGGTCGCCGGGTCGAACCACGCCGACTCGATCAGCACGTTGCGCGTCTTGTCGGTGATCATCGAATCGAAGCCGCCCATGACGCCGGCCAGCGCCACCGGCTTGACCGCGTCGGCGATCACCAGGTCGTCGGGATGGAGCACGTGGTCCACGCCGTCCAGCGTCTTCAGCTCTTCCCCGGGGCGTGCGCGGCGCACCACAATCTTGCCGCCCTCCAGCAGGTCGAGATCAAAGCAGTGCGTGGGATGGCCGATTTCCTGCAGCGTGTAGTTGCTGGCGTCGGCGACGTTGTTGATCGCACGCGAACCCAGCAGCTCCAGCCGCCGCGCAATGTTCTCCGGCGAAGGCGCGATGTTCACCCCGCGAATGACGCGCGCGGTGTAACGGGCGCAGCCTTGCGGATCTTCGATTTCGATGGGAAACGCGCTCGAGGGCGAGCGCGCTCCATCGGCGAGCTTGGGCGCAATCGCCTTCAGATCCTTGTCGTAGATGGCCGCGCAGTCGCGCGCGACGCCGTAGTGGTTCATCGCGTCCACGCGGTTGGGGGTGAAGTCCACGTCGTACACCGTGTGGCCGGGGCCTTCACCTTCGACCGACTCGACGGAGATGCCGGCCAGCGTCAAATCGTCCGCCAGCTTCCGGTCGTCCGCCGGGATGTCAACGAATTCGCGCAGCCATGCGGGAAGAATCTTCATTGCTCGTTCTCGGTTCTCGGTTGTCGGTTCTCGGTCCTGAGGTCACGCTCGGAAACCGATAACCGAAAACCGATGACCGTCAACCTTCACCCAAACTGCTCCAGGAACCTCACGTCACCGTTAAAGAACAACTGCAAATCGGTGACGCCGTAGAGCATGGCGGCGATGCGGTCCACGCCCATGCCAAAGGCGAAGCCGCTGTACTTCTCCGGATCGTAGCCGACGAAGCCGATACAGCGCCGGGTCCACCATGCCCGCTCCCAGCAACTCGATCCAGCCGCTCGCCTTGCAGTTGGGGCAGCGTGCGCCGCCTTGATATCCGCCACCACCGCAGAAGATGCAGGAGATCAGCACCTCCGCGCTGGGCTCGGTGAAGGGGAAAAACGACGGCCGGAAGCGCGTCTTCACCGACGAGCCGAACAGCGACTTCATGGCGTGATCGAGCGAGCCCTTCAGGTCGCAGAAGGTGATGCCGGTGTCCACGGCCAAGCCCTCCACCTGGTGGAACATGGGCGAATGTGTCGCGTCAGGGGCGTCGTTGCGATAGACGCGGCCGGGAATCACCACCCGCACCGGCGGCTTCTGCTTCTCCATGGTGCGAATCTGCACCGGGGAAGTGTGCGTGCGCAGAAGCAGACGGTCGCGCGCCGGCTTCTGTTCCTGCCCGGCAAGAAAAATGGTGTCCTGCATGTCGCGCGCCGGATGCTCGGGCGGGAAGTTCAGCGACTCAAAGTTGTAGTAGTCGCTCTCGATCTCCGGACCTTCCGCCACCGAATAGCCCATCGCCTGGAACACGGCGACGATGTCGTTCATGGTGCGCACGATGGGGTGCTCGGCGCCCAGAGGACGACGGATGCCGGGGAGGGTGACGTCGACCGCGTCGGATTTGAGGCGGGCCTCCGAGGCCGTGCCCGAAATGCGCTCGCGCGCGGACTCCACCGCCTGCTCCACTCGCGCCTTCAACTCGTTCACCCGCCGCCCGACCTCACGTTTCTGCGGGCCGGGGGCGGCCTTCAGCCACGCGTCGTTCACCTGCGTCAGGATGCCGTTCTTGCGCGCCATCCAGCGGTCACGGAAGTCTTTCCACGAGGCCTCGTCCGCAACCGCGCTCGTTTCCTGTTCGAGCGCAGCAGTCAGGTCCGCAACGGCTTGATCCAAGGCCTCCGGGGAGAAATTGTCGAGTTTGGGAACGCTATACATGCGAAAAGTTCGGCCACGGATTTACACAGATGAACACGGATGAAGCATTTCAGGAAAATCCGTGAGAATCCGTGTCTATCCGTGGCCCGGTTTTGCTGAAAGCTGATGGCTGACAGCTGATAGCTGATAGCTAGTTACGCCGCGTTGGCGCTCTTCGCCTGCTCCGCCAGCTTGGCAAATCCCGCGGGATCGTTCACCGCCAAATCGGCCATGATCTTGCGGTCCAGCTCGACCCCCGCCTTCTTCAGGCCGCTGATCAACTTGCTGTAGCTGATGCCGTTCAGCTTGGCGGCGGCGCCGATGCGCACAATCCACAACGACCGGTACTGGCGCTTCTTCTGGCGGCGTCCGGCATAGGCGAACTTCAGCGCCCGCTCCACCGACTCCTTGGCCGAGCGGTACAGCTTGGATTTTGTCAGGTAATAACCGCTGGCGCGGTCCAGAATCTTCTTGCGCTTGGCACGACGTTTCGTGCCGCGTTTCACGCGAGGCATGGGTGGGCTCCTTTTTAATTTCAGTTTCAGTTTCGGTTTCAGTCCTGCCGCTCCTGCTGAAACGGAAACGGAAACTCGAAACTGTGATTTGGCGGCTGGAGGCAAGGAGTAATCCGGGCCTCTTCACGCGCCTGTGTCGCCCTTGAGGACGACCGCAAATTCCAAGCCGGCTATACGGCCTGCACAGCCCGAAACCAGCTAACAGCTAATGGCTAATCGCTGTTTTTAATATGGGATCATCCGCTTCACCTTTTTCACGTCCGACTTGTCCATCATGACGTCGCGATCCAGGTGACGCTTCTTCTTCGTCGTCTTGGTGGTCAAAATGTGGCGCGCCTTGGAGTGACCGCGCTTGATCTTGCCGGTGGCGGTCTTCTTGAAGCGCTTGGCGGCGCCACTGTGAGTCTTCAGTTTCGGCATAAGTCCCCTAGCAAAATCGGGTAATTGCGTAATCGGGTAATTGGGTAATTGAGAACGGCTGCGCGGCGAGGCAGCGAGCCGGGATTAACCCTTCACCAGGCGTACGCCAAATTTCTATTGTAGCAAAGCCCGATTTCCAGACCTGGAAGGCAGGGCGTCCGTGATTCTGCAATTACCCGATTACCCGATTCCGCAATCGCCTCACGCTCCCGGTGCAGCCTGCGGCGGCGATTGCGGCGGCGGCTGCGGCTTGGGCGGCGCCGCTTTCTGCTCGGCCTTTTTGACGGGCGCCAGAATGGCGTGCAGGGTATTGCCTTCCTGGCGCGGACGAAACTCCACCACCGCCTTCTCGCCCAAGTCCTTGATCAGCCGCTCCAGGATTTGGCGGCCCAGGCTCTGGCGCGTCATTTCGCGCCCGCGGAAGAAGATGGTGGCCTTCACCTTGTCGCCCTCTTCCAGGAACCGCAGCGCGTGGTTCTTTTTGGTCTGGTAGTCGTGCTCGTCCACGTTGATGCGGAATTTGACCTCTTTGACGGTGATGACCTTCTGGTGCTTCTTGGCTTCGCGTTCCTGCTTCTCCTTCTGGTAGAGGAACTTGCCGAAGTCCATGATGCGCACCACCGGCGGCTGCGCGGTGGGCGAGATTTCCACCAGGTCGAGGCTCTTTTCCCGGGCCATCTTCAGCGCTTCGTACGGCGGCATGATGCCGACCTGCTTGCCTTCGTCGTCAATCACGCGCACTTCGCGTGCCCGGATACGGTCGTTGGTGCGAATGTACCTCTTGTCGATGCATGCCTCCAGGGCAAAAATTCACGGAATTATAGCACGCGCGAGAAGCTGAATTTGCCGTGTACAAGGATGAATTTGGCATTGAAAAACTCAACCACGGATCTCCACGGATGAGCACCGATCCAGATTGTTTTCTGTTGTCGCACTTGAATCCGTGCAAATCCGTGGCGCTCCGTGGTTAGTTCTTGGGTGTTCTCGGATTCAGGATCGGGCTTTCCCGCGTGCCTGTCTCCGTATTGCCAACCGGCGCCGGCTTCCAGGCGCTGGGGTTCTCGGGAGCGGTGGGGCTGATGCCGAAATCCCAGACGTACATATTGACGTCCTTGCCCAGCATCTCCACCAGGGCGTACTCGCCGGGTTCCAGCGGCCGAGCCGGCGTCACCTTCAGCCACTGGCTGTTGAGCGGTTCGCAGTCGCTTTGCACGTAATCCTGTTTCTGGCTGACCTTGCCGTAAATGGCGACCTCGATGTTCCCCACCACGCGGGAATCCTTCTTCGGCGCGGCCCGCACGATGCGGAAGTGGTCGGAAACGTCGCGCGTGGTCGGCCCGGTTTGCGGGTTCTGGTCCATGTCGATGTTGACGTAAATCGCCGGCTGCGGCACGTGCGCCTGCACCCGGGCATGACGGCCCTTGATCTCGATGGTCTGCTTGGCCTTGGAAAACGGATTGATGGCGGCGCGCAGGATATTGCTCTTGCGGTTCTGGTTGATCTGGCCGCCGTTCTGCACCAGCTCCACCAGCTCGGGATTGTCGCGGTAGAAGTCGAGCAGGAAAATGCCGCCCTGCGACGGCAGGTGCAATCCCGGCTTGATCTCCGGCGACTTCTCCTCTTCCTGCTTGCGCTCCGCCTCCTCTTCCGCGTCGGCGGCGGCGACTTCGGTATTCGGCCTGGGCTTGGCCTGGTCCAGTTCGTAGCGCTTGCTCGCCTCCCAATCCACCATCGACAAGGGCAGGTCTTCCCACTGATAGCGCTCGGCGCTCAGGTAGTGCACGCGCTTGCCGATGATCTCGCACTTGCTGGCCACCTGGTAATTGCCGTCGGTCAGGACCAGGCGGTGGGATGGATCATCGGGCCGGGCAAACGGACACGGCTTGCCTGCCGCTTGGGTGGGCGCCGCCTTGGCGGACGGTTTCGATTTCCTGCCGCGCTGGGCTGGCGAGGGTACGGCCAGCAACATGATGCCCGCGGCCAGCAGCGTCAGCGGCCGGCGGAACGAGTTAGGGAAAAATTTTGGCATGTCCGTTCAACCATTATCGCGCTTTTTGTCCTGTTTTTCGCGTAAGAGCGAGCGGCCCCCGCAGCGCAATCGCGCGGCCTGATTCCGGGTATTTTTTTGGCACGGAATTTCTGGCATAATTGGTCGTGCACCCCACAAGCGGTACCCAGGCAAACTCCAGCCACGGCCTGGGCGAAGTATCCCCCAAAATTCATTGCGCACGAGGGCGGACCGATGTCGGCTAAGTACATCTTTGTGACCGGTGGCGTTGTGTCTTCCCTGGGCAAGGGCCTGGCGGCGGCCTCCATCGGCTGCCTGCTGGAAAGCCGCGGCCTCAAGGTCAACATGCAGAAGTTGGACCCCTACCTGAATGTCGACCCCGGCACCATGTCGCCGTTCCAGCACGGCGAGGTCTTCGTCACCGACGACGGCGCCGAAACCGACCTCGACCTCGGCCACTACGAGCGCTTCACCCACGCCCGGCTCAGCCGCGACAACAACTGGACCACCGGCCGCATTTACGAGCAGATCATCGCCAAGGAGCGCCGCGGCGATTATCTCGGCAAGACCGTGCAGGTCATTCCCCACGTCACCAACGAGATCAAGGCGGCCATGAAGAAGGTCGGCGCAGGAGGTGGACGTGGTGATCGTCGAGATCGGCGGCACCGTCGGCGATATCGAGTCGCTGCCCTTCATCGAAGCCATCCGCCAGATGCGCCAGGATATGGGCCGCGAGAACACCCTGTTCGTGCACGTCACCCTGGTGCCTTATATCGGCGCCGCCGGCGAATTGAAGACCAAGCCCACGCAGCACTCGGTGAAGGAACTGCTCAGCGTCGGCATCCAACCCGACATCCTGCTCTGCCGCACCGACCGCTTCCTCTCCAAGGACATCAAGTCCAAGATCGCGCTCTTCTGCAACGTGGAAGAGGAGGCGGTCATCACCGCCAAGGACGTCAACTCCATCTACGAAGTGCCGCTCACCTTCTCGCGCGAGGGCGTGGACGAGCTGGTGCTGAAGTATCTGCACATTGACGCCGGGATGCGCGACATCAGCCGCTGGGAAGAGCTGGTGCAGCCGCGTCTACAACCCCAAGGACGAGGTTACCATCGGCCTGGTCGGCAAGTACGTGGAGTACGAGGATTCCTACAAGTCGCTGAAGGAAGCGCTGGTCCACGGCGCGCTGGCGCACAATCTGAAGCTCAACTCTCGCTGGATCGAGGCCGAGGGTCTGGAGACGCAAGGGCGCGGAATACGAATCGCAACTCGAAGGCTACGACGGCATCCTGGTGCCCGGCGGCTTCGGCAAGCGCGGCATTGCCGGCATGCTGAACGGCATCCGCTACGCGCGCGAGAACAAAGTCCCGTACTTCGGCATCTGCCTGGGCATGCAGACCGCCTGCATCGAGTTCGCGCGCAACGTCTGCGGGCTGGAGACGCCAACTCCAGCGAGTTCGATCCCGCCACCGCCGCATCGCATCATCTACAAGCTGCGCGAATTGCGCGGCGTGGAAGAACTGGGCGGCACCATGCGCCTGGGCGCGTGGCAGTGCAAGCTGGAGCCGGGCTCGCTGGCGGCCAATGCTTACGGCACAGGCGAAATCAGCGAGCGCCACCGCCATCGCTACGAGTTCAACCGCGAGTACGAGAGCAGATCGTGCTGCCGCCGGCCTGCGCGATCACCGGCATCACGCCCGATGGCACTTATGTCGAGATCGTGGAGACTCCCCGGAGGAGCATCCGTACTTCCTGGGCTGCCAGTTCCATCCCGAGTTCAAGTCGTAAGCCGCTGGAGCCGCATCCGCTGTTCACGGCGTTTATCAAGGCGGCGTATGAAAACCGGCAACGGCGGATCGCGGAGAAGAGCGCGGCCGAAGTGGAGATGTTTCTAAGGCCGGAGAAGGTAGTGCGCTCATAGGTTTGCTGCGATGACCATCGTATCCATTCGCAACGTCCAGGGGAAGTCGCTGGCAGTAGGCTCCGCCGGAGAGCGCACGGTCACGATTGACCGTGCCCGCGCGTCAGGCGGTGAGGGTCTCGGATTCAGTGGCGGAGAACTGCTGCTGTTGGCCATCGGCGGGTGCTACAGCAACGACGTATTTCGCGAGGGCGACAGGCTTGGTATCGAGGTGCGTTCGGTAGAAGTCGAGGTTAGTGCCAACTGGGGAGGGTCTCCCGTTCGTGCCCAGGATGTATTGATGAAGGTGAAAGTTGAGGCGGACGCGCCCGAAGAGCGAATCCGCGAACTGATTGCGCACACGGATTCAGTCGCCGAAATTCCTAACTCATTGCGCTACGGAACTGACGTCAAACTAGTCCACTCGCTTGCACAAGGAGCATAGAGCACTGCTAGCTTCATTCAAACTCGGCGACCTGACCGTTGGCGACGGCTCGCTGTTCCTCATCGCCGGCCCGTGCGTTATCGAGTCCGAAGACCACGCGCTCAAGATGGCGGAGTGCATCGCCGGCGTGGCCCGCGCGCTGAAAATTCCCTACATCTTCAAGGCCAGCTACGACAAGGCGAACCGCACCTCGCTCAAGAGCTTTCGCGGCCCGGGCATCGACGAAGGATTGCGCATCCTGCGCAAGATCGCCGATACCGTCCGCGTGCCGGTGCTCACTGACGTGCACGATGCGCACGATGTCCCGACCGTCGCCGAATATGTCGACGTGCTGCAGATCCCCGCATTTCTCTGCCGCCAGACCGACCTGCTCATCGCTACCGCCAAATCCGGCCGCGCCGTGAATATCAAGAAGGGCCAGTTCGTCTCCCCCTGGGACATGCGCCATGCGGTCGAAAAAGTGCGCGAATCCGGCAATGACCGCGTCATGCTCACCGAGCGCGGCTCGTCCTTCGGCTATAACAATCTCGTCGTGGACATGCGCTCGCTGCCCATCATGCGCTGCTTCGCACATGTGGTCTTCGACGCCACTCACTCGGTGCAATTGCCTTCCGCGAGCAGAACGACGCGCAGTCCGGAGGGCAACCGCGAGTTCATCCCCATCCTCGCCCGCGCCGCCGTGGCTGCCGGGGTCGATGGCGTTTTCGTCGAAGTTCATGACAATCCCGCCGCCGCGCTCTCCGATGGCGCCAACGCCCTCGACTTGAAGTGGCTGCGTCCTGTCCTACGCGAACTCCAGGCCGTGCACGAAGCCGTGCGCGCCTCCATCGCCGCCGACCAGCGCGCCTGAGCCCCCGATCAACGCCCCTGACGTTGTATATTGATCCGCGTTCGATCCGCGAAATCCGCGGCCGGCATTCCATGAACCGCATCGGCGAAAACGTGGTCCGCATTGAGGCCGACGCCCTGCGCGCCCTGGCTGACCGGCTCGCCGGGCCCATGGCCGCCGCCTTCGCCCACGCGGTCGAATGCCTCTACTCCTGCGGCGGACGCGTGGTGGTCACCGGCATGGGCAAGAGCGGGCTGGTGGCGCGCAAGATCGCCGCCACGCTCTCCTCCACCGGCACCCCCGCGCTGTTCATGCATCCGGTGGAAGCCGTGCATGGCGACCTTGGCATGATCGTGCGCGGCGATGTTGTGCTCGCCCTCTCGCAGAGCGGCGACACCGGGGAAATCCTCGACCTGGTCCCCTACATCAAGCGGCTGGATGTGAAGCTGGTTGCCATGACCGGCGAGCCGCGCTCCACCCTCGCCCAGGCGTCCGACATCACCCTCGACTGCTCCGTCGCCCAGGAAGCCTGCAAGCTCGGCCTGGCGCCCACCGCCTCCACCACCACCATGGTCGCGCTCGGCGACGCGTTGGCGGTGGCCCTGGCGGAAAAGCGCGGCTTCAAGGAAGAGGATTTCGCCGACCTCCACCCCGGCGGCAAACTGGGCAAGAAGCTGGCCCGGGTTTCGCGCCTGATGCACACCGGCGACGCCATTCCCCGCGTCTCTCCGCAGACCCCCATGTCGCAGGTGATCTACGAAATGTCGCGCAAGAAGCTGGGCGTGACCACCGTCACCGATGGTGACACCCTGCTCGGCATCATCAGCGACGGCGACCTCCGCCGCCTGCTGGAGCGCCGTGGCAAGGACGTGCTCGACCTCACTGCCGCCGACTGCATGACCCGCGATCCCAAAACCATCCACCCCGACGCGTTCGCCACCGCCGCCCTCAACACCATGGAGCAGAAGAAGATCACCTCGCTCGCCGTGGTCGGCGGCGACGGCCGCCTGCAGGGCATCATCCACCTGCATGATCTCTGGGGCACGGAAATGGTGTGAGGAATTTCAGATTTCAGATTTTCGATTTAAGATTTGTCGGATTGCCAATCTGAAATTAGTGCTGTCCTAACGTAAGTCGAACATTTGCAGCTGAGTAGCGGGAGCAGTATAGGGCATCGGATCAGGCATGTGCGAGAAAGCCTCTAAAATCGCGGTTTTTTCGAAAATCGTGATACTCAGCACTTGCAGGATTTTGTACAGGCTGGCCTGGGGCGCGAGTTGCTTTTTGGCAATCGCCACCAGCAGGTAAACGCTCAGCGCGACCCACACTTGGATGGTCACGGCGTTGCGCGAGGTGCCGTAAAAGGCTTTGATGTGCAGGTGCTGCTTGATCCAGCGGAAGAACAACTCGACCTGCCAGCGCGCGCGATACAGTTCCGTAATGGCGAGTGGCTCCAGCAGGAAGTTGTTGGTGAGAAACACGAGGTCGCGATGCTCCTCCGGATCGACATAGTGAATGCGGCGCAGCGGTGCCGGATAACGATCGGAAGTTTTGGGCCCGATCAGGCGGATGGTCTGATCGCAACGCAAGCCCGTGGTGCGATCGACGACGCGATGCGAGCGCAGGCGGAACTGGATGCCGCGCTTGGCACGAGTAACGAAGTAGGCGCAGGCTTGAGTGAACAGGTACAGACGAGCGAAGTCGTAGTAGCCGCGGTCCATCAGGTAGAAGGCTCCGGGTTCCAGCAGCAAGCAGTCGAGCAGGTTCACATCGGCGACTTGCGCGCCGGTCACGTAAACACTGGCTGGAATCGAGGTGGCGACATCGAGCAGCGTGTGCACTTTAACGGCGCTTTTGTGCCGGCGGAACTGCGCCCAGGGGAACAGCGAGAGGCACAGATCGATGGTGGTCGAGTCCATCGCATAGACGGTCTCGGCCAACTCGACCGAGAAGCTTTCGTCGCGGTACAGATCGCGCGCCATGGCAATGAGCACGCGGCCGAAGTCGGCGAAGATGCGGCAGTCGCGATGCTCGTTGGCGTGGGCGAGATTGCTGCGCGAGATGTCACCGCGAAAGCCCATGTGGTAGAGCTTGGAGTCTTGCGCTCGCAGGCAGGCCTCGATGTCGCGCAGGCTCTCGCGAGCGGTCAGCTGCGCGAAGGCGAGGCAGAGGAACTGGTCCAAACAGGTGAAGTGCTGGATCTTGTACTCACCGCCGTAGCGCTCGACACAACGCCGAAACTCACGCCACGGGAGAAAGTCCATCAGCTGCGCGAACACAGTCCGACCGGCATTCATGGCCATCATCCTCGCGAGGGAAAATGGCCGTCAGAGTACCGGAAAAATTCAAATCGATTCCGCCGGAATTGGCCGGCAACTCACATAACAGCTATGACTTACGGCAAAATACGAGTGCAACGTTAGGACAGCACTGATCTGAAATCTGAAATCTTAAATCTGAAATCAGGTACTCCATGTATCACTACGATCCCGCAACCGCCCTCGATGAACTCAACGAAGACGCCCTGCTCCCCAATCCTGTCCGCCTGCGCGACATGATGCTGCGCGCCAAGCTCTCGCCCGACCGCTCCCTGGAGTTGAACCGCCTGTTCGTGGAATATCAGCGCCAGTTCGGCGAATTGCAGAAGCTCGGCAAGGAACTGCTCGCGCACCTGGCGGGAGAATAAACTCGATCGCTACCCGAAAAAAGCACCGCACGACCGATGACCGACAACCGAAAACCGACAACCGACAACCCTCTTAACCTCGCTTCTTCTTTCGCGCAAAGAAACTGAAGTGATGCGCGCGCATGTCCACCCGGAGCCCGGCGAACTTCACGCCCTCGTTTTCCAGCCGGAAGCGCTGTTCCATGCCGGCCTCGCCGCCCAGCAGGATTTTTCCCCCGGCCCCCACCACCCTCTGCCAGGGCAATCCGCTCGATCCATGCAGCGCCCACGCCACCTGCCGCGCCGCCCCCGGAAATCCCGCGGCATAGGCCACGTCGCCGTAGGTTGCCACCTGGCCGCGCGGGATGCGCCGCACCTGGCGCTGAATCTTGTGAAACATCCCGTTCGATTGCATGGCTGACCTCGAATTTCTCAGTCTATGGCAGAGGGCGCACTTGCGCGCACTTGACGGCCGAAATAAGCTGTCCGCTCCATGACAGCGATGAAGGGTTTGCGCAGCCTGGCCGAGCGGCTCAGCCGCGGGGTGGTGCTCAAGCGGCGCCTGCCCGCGAGCTTCGGCGGCGGAACCATTTACGTCACTCCGGAGGCCCGCCTGGCGTACTGGCGTTTTGATCTCGAGAGGGCCGATCCGGCACTTCTGCAACTGGCGAGCGAATTTGTTCAGCCTGGAGACGTTGTCTGGGATATCGGCGCCAATGTCGGGCTGTTTGCCGTCGCCGCTGCCCACTTCGCTGGCCCCAGCGGCGCCGTCTACGCCTTTGAGCCCGATACCTGGCTTGCGGGCCTCATACGACGCACGGCCGCCGAGCAGCCGCCGGACAGCGCCAGCATCCACACCATTCCCGTTGCCCTTTCCGACCGGGTTGGGCTGGCCGAGTTGCACATCGCAAGGCGCCGCGCGGCCAATTCTCTGGAAGGCGAAGCCTCGCGGGAGACCGGTGGCTTCCGGGCCACTCAAGTTGTGCCGGTGTTCAGAGCGGATACTCTTCTGGATGAAGTGCGCCCGCCAAGGGTAGTGAAGGTGGATGTCGAATGCGTAGAGCATCGGGTGTTCAAGGGCGCCGAACGCATGCTGCGCGAAATCAAACCGGTCATTATTTCTGAAATGACGGATCGAAACGCGGATTGGGTCTCGGATTGGCTCGCCGGCTTTGGTTACAGCTTTTACGACGCCTCCGCCCCCCAGGCGGCCCGCTGCCGCCTGGAGCGGGTCACCTACAACACGCTCGCCCTGCCAGCTTCCATGGCCGGGCAAGAACGCCGCTCGGTTTAGCGGAAGATGCCGCTCGGCTGCGCCTTGCGAATCGCGCGGGCCACGGTCTCCGCCTTTTGCAGGAACTCCCGGATTTCCGCCGCTGGTATCGTGCGCCCCGGACGGTACACCACCAGCCACTGTCCCGAGCCGCTGACGCACAGGTTCGCCTTGGCCTCCAGTTGTTCGAACGCCTCGGTCACTACCGGCTTGAACAGCGCGCGCACCGCCGCCTCATCCTTGCCGTGCAGGAAAAAACGGCGCGAAAAATCCGGCGCACCGTCAATATCGATATCGGAGTAGCCGAATTTCTCCGCCACTCGCCACAGCAGGTTTTCCGGAACCAGCATGAACTCCGGCAGCGGCGTCGCCAAGTTGAAGGCTGCCACGGTACTCGTCTGCTGGCTCTTGCCGGCGCCCACGGTACGGTCCGCGATCATCGCCTCCACCCCCGCCGCCGTGCCCTGGAGAACGTTGCTGAAGCGCGACCGGCGGCCGGGTTGCGGTCCGGGCGTAGAAATCTCCGCCAGCTTCTCTTGCAGCATCTCGTCCGGCTTGGCGGAAAACAGGAAACCGGTTTCCATCCCCAGTTGCTCCAGCGCCTCCCGGCGTTTGCGTTTCTCCCGCGCCGCCGCCCACACAATCGCGAAGACCAACGCCAGCACTCCCAGCCAGATAGTCAAGAACCCGGTCGGTGTCAGGTTTATCTTCAGCGGCGCCAGCGCCCATGCCGACGGCATCCTCATGCGCCAAATCATACCGTCCGCCGGACTGTCATTTACAATGAAAAACTCTGACACAAAGGACAGCCGCTCATGCATCGCTGGTCGCAATTGTTCATTCCCACCCTCCGCGAAGCCCCGGCCGACGCCGAGGTCGCTAGCCACAAGTACCTGCTGCGCGCCGGCTACGTGCGCCAGTTGGCCGCCGGCCTCTACTCCTATCTTTTCCTCGGCCAGCGCGCCATGCTCAAGATCACCCACATCGTGCGCCAGGAGATGGACCGCATCGGCCAGGAGTTCTACTTGCCCGCCCTGCACCCCGCCGAAATCTGGCAGGAGAGCGGACGCTGGCAGGTGATGGGCGAAAATATGTTTCGCCTCAAGGACCGCCGCGGCGCCGATCTCTGTCTCGGCATGACCGAAGAAGAGGTCATGACCTCCATCGCCCGCCGCGAATTGCGCAGCTACAAGCAGCTCCCGCAGATCTGGTACCAGATCCAGTCCAAGTTCCGCGACGAGCCCCGCCCCAAGTCCGGCCTGCTGCGTGTCCGTCAATTCACCATGAAGGACTCCTACTCCTTCGATCTCGACCCGGCAGGGCTCGATGTCTCCTACCAGAAGCACTATGAGGCTTACTGCCGCATCTTCGACCGCTGTGGACTGAAGTATGTAGTCGTGGAGGCGCACTCCGGGGCCATGGGCGGCTCGCAGTCGCACGAGTTCATGGTCTACACCGGCGCCGGCGAAGACCTGGTGGTCAGTTGCCCCAGTTGCAAGTACGCCGCCAACCTCGAAAAAGCGACTTCCCGCCTGGAGCCGGTTGACGACTATCCCGACGTTGAGGACGGCAAGCCCCTCCCCGTGCACACCCCGGGCATGAAGACCATCGAGGAGGTCGCCCGCTTTCTCGGCGTTTCCCCCAGGAACAAGATGAAAACCCTGGCCCTGATGGCCACCGACGCCACCGCCAAGGCGGACAAACCGCGCGACATCCCGATCGTGGCATTCCTGCGCGGCGACCACTCCCTCAATGAGGCCAAGCTGTCGGCCGCCATCGGCGCCGCTGATTTCCGTCCCATGCACCCGGAGGAAATCCAGGAAGTTTTCGGCTCGCCCGCCGGTTTTCTCGGTCCCATCGGCTCGGAAAACTGGCACTACAAAGGCATCAAGGCCAAGGTCTTTGTCGATCGCGCCCTCCTCGGCCGCAAGAACCTGATTGCCGGCGCCAACAAGCAGGATTACCACCTGCGCAACGTCACCCCGCAGCGCGATTTCGCGCACGTGCCGACCAGCTACGCGAACGGGCAGTTCGTGATCGACCCCAACCCGCGGAAGCGGGGACCGTTCACCACGACGGTTGCCGGACATCCGACGCTCGTGTCGCCGTTCCATCAATCGGCTGGACTTCTGCGGCACTTGTCACGACGTGTCGAATCCGGTCTTCGAGCGGACCGGCCCCGCCGACTACGCGCCGGGCCCGCTCGACCAGGCCGCGTCCGTGATCGCGTCCGACGTTCTGATGCCGCTCGAGCGCACGTACAGCGAGTGGAAGAACAGCGCCTATCCGGCCGGCGTGTACGCGCCGGATCTCGCCGGCAACAAGGCCGACGGCATCGTGGCGATCTGTCAGGACTGCCACATGCGCGACGTCTCGGGCGCCGGGTGCAACGACGCCGCGGCCCCCACGCGGCCCGATCTGCCACTTCATGACATGACCGGCGGCAACGCGTGGCTCCCGGCGGTGATCCCCGGCCTCTATCCGACGGAGACGGACGCCTCCGCCGGGACGGACGGCTCGACGCGGGCGCGCGCGACGCTCGCGAAGGCCGCGATGCTCGGCGTCACGCGCACGGTCGAAGCCGGGAGCGTGACCGTGGCCGTGACCGTCACCAATCGGACCGGCCACAAGCTCCCGACGGGCTATCCCGAGGGCAGGCGGATGTGGCTCCACGTGATCGCGCGGGACGGAGTGGGCAATACGATCTACGAATCGGGCGCCTACGATCCCGCGACCGGCATACTGGCCACCGATCCGCCGCCGGTCGTCTACGAGACCAAGCTCGGAATCTCGCCCGGCTTGGCCGCCGCGGTGGGCGCGGCCACCGGCGAATCGTTCCACTTCGCGCTGAACGACTCGATCTACAAGGACAACCGGATCCCGCCGCTCGGGTTCACGAACGCGGCGTTCGCGACCTTCGGGGGCGCTCCGGTCGACGATCAACACGAAGGGCCGGAACCCCGGTACGCCGACGCCCAGAACTGGGACACGTCGACCTTCCGCGTCCCGCCGGAAGCGGCGCAGGTCGTCGTGCAGCTGATGTATCAGACGACATCGAAGGACTACGTCGAGTTCCTTCTCAATGAGAACTCGACCTCGACGCGTGGCCAGGAGTTGTACGACACATGGACCGCGAACGGCCGCTCGACGCCCGTCGTGATGACGAGCGACTCGCTGATCGTCACCGCGGTCGAAGTGGCCGACGGCGGGAGCGCCGTCCCGGCCGCGCCGCGCGTGCTCGAGAATCCGTTCCGCCGGGAGATGGCGATGCGGGTCGATCTCGCGAAGCCGGCCGACGTGCGGATGGATGTCTTCGACGCTCGGGGACGCCGCGTCTCGACGACGAAGTTCGGGACGCTCGGACCGGGACCGCATCGGATCGCCTGGGACGGCCGCGTCGCGGGCGGACATCAGGCGGGCGCGGGAGTCTACTGGGCGCGCGTCCATGTCGGAGACGAGAGCTGGGTGCGGCAGGTCGTGCACGTGAAGTAACGACGCCCTCGCCACGCGGGGGAGGAACGGGGCGGTCGGCCACGAGAGCCGGCCGCCCTTGCCGCATCCCCATCCCGCGGTGACGGTGGCGGGACCGTGGCGTGGCGGTCGGAGCTCACGGGAGCTAGAATCGGTCGGTCGGCGCGGGATCGGAGCGATCGAATGCGCCGCCGTGAACCCCGAACCCCACGAGCCGAGAGGAGACTTCCGCGCCATGGCCGAAGCACCCGCTGGACCCCGCGGCCCCGAAAGCGATCCCTACGACACCCACCTGGACGTCCTCTACCCCGCGCTCGAGACCGTGGACGTGCCCGCGCTCGTCGCGGCCTGCACGCATCCGTGGTACAACCAGACGCTGTGCCGCGTGAACGACTCGGTGGTGCGGCTCGGCGTGATTCAGGGCGAGTACCACTGGCACAAGCACGACGAGGAGGACGAGTTCTTCTACGTCGTGGAGGGAGCGCTCCTGATCGACCTCGAAGGCCGCACCGTGGAGCTGGCGCCGCGGCAGGGCTTCGTGGTGCCGCGGGGCATTGTCGCATCGCACGCGCGCACCCGAGCGCACGGTGATCCTGATGGTCGAGAACGCGGGGATCGTCCCGACGGGGGATTGATTGACCGGGCACCTCGCGGCGCCTAGGCTCTGGCGCGAACCAGGCGGGACGACCCGCCGCCCTTGGACGATCTCACGAGGACCGACCGATGCCCAACATGCTCGAGCTTCGCGTGGCCGCCCGCGCGCGCACCGCCGCCGACTTCCCGGGAACGATTCGCGCCTACTACCCCTACTGGGACGCGCAGTACCGCCCGTATCTGCTCGAGGCGGTGAACGCGTTCCCGGCCGAGCAGCTCGACTACAAGCCGAAGTCCGAGATGCTGACCGCGCGCCAGGTGATCCTGCACATCGCCGAGGCCGAGACGAGCTGGATCGACGTCATCGTGGAGGGCGCCCCGGATGACGCCTGGAAGGACTGGGTCGTCCAGGCGGACGACCCCGCGCAGGGCTGGCGATCGGTCGTCGACGCGCCCGACCACGCGACCCTGCATCGGCTGCTCGCGCAATCCCACGCGTCCACGCAACGGTGGCTCGAGCGCCCCCCGAGCGAGCTTAGCCGCGTGATCCGCCACCGGTTCGCCGACGGGGTCGAGCGCGCCTACACGCTTCACTGGATCTTGGATCACGTGCAGGAGCACGAGATCCACCATCGCGCCCAGCTCAATCTGTATCTGCGTCTGCTTGGGATCGAGCCGCCTTCGATCTAGGTGGGCTGGCGGCAGCGGGTGGCGTGTGCTTCATGGTGCGGAAGGGGGAGACGATTTGAGGGGGTTTCGGGGGGTCCCCGGGAACCTCAAAAACAGCAAGTGGTTTGCCCCGAATGCGGTGCGGTAATTGAGGTTCCTACGAATGAGGCGGGCGATCAGGAGTAACCCCTCGTGATCGCGTTTGCGCCCTGCCATAATCCCGTTTTCATCCCGTCCGGCCAATCAGCCCGCGGCCCGGGGGGGGGGGGCATTCGGTCCGAAATCCTCCACAGATGGGGCGGTGTGTCGTGCGACGGCGACGGAGCGAGAGGCGGCCATGCACCAGAAAAAACTAAAGCACCTTGAGCTCATCCAAGGCGTCATCAACCGGCTGGCAACGAACTCGTTCCAGCTGAAGGGCTGGAGTGTCGTCCTGGTCTCAGCCCTGTTTGCGTTGGCGGTGCCGGGGTCTCGCGCCGCCTTCGTCTACCTCGCCTACATCCCAGCAATCGTCTTCTGGGGGCTCGACGGGTACTTTCTTTGCAGGAGCGACTTATCGGGCCCTATATGATCATGTTCGCGCGCAAGCTGATGCCGACATTGACTTCTCGATGGACACTAGCCGTTTTAGGAGTGGCCGTGGTCGAAGCTGGCCGGAGGCGACGCTATCCGAACCCTCCTGGCCTTTCACGGCGTGTTGATCCTCGCCATCTTCGTCGTAATGCTCGCCCTCTAACGGGAGATACAAGTGCGCGGCAAGAGCCTTCTACAGTTTTCACTAGTTGCCCGACAATTGCGCGCGCCTCCACTGTTCGGAACATCGGCACTGTTGGAGGGCAACCGGCCAGCCAGTGACAACGACTGGGAGTCCATCACGAGTGCCGGAGATGCCGGAGATCAAGCGCCTGGATCGCCGACCAGATGAATGGCCGGTCCTGCACTGTGGCTCTTAGTTGGCACGAATACGGCCAACCGGAAGTGGATCAACTACGAGATCGTAAAAGTCCTGGGACGTGGGGATGGGGGTCGTAGGAATTCGGATTCACGGCCTGAAGAACTCCGAGGGGAACATATCGACCATGGGAATAACCCCTTCGACTACATCACACAGGCGGCACCAAGCAGTGCTCTCCGACGATCGTCAAATGTTACAACCCTACGGGATCGAACAGCCAGGAACGGTACGCTTGGATCAGGAGCATTGGCCAACGCCGTGGAAGAAGCGATTCGGATTCGCGGCGAGAACTCAGCGGGTGCCGTCTAGCAAGGAACTGGAATCTGACCGGCAAGGCCTGTAGGACGAGAACAGAGTGATCCTCGAGGATCTACAACCGGGCGCCAGCGTGCCGCGCATCCGCCACCGTGTCGCCCTCTCAGTTGTGAGAATGCGTGGAAGGCACGAGTCTGAGGTTGTCTCGTCTATCGCGTTCCAGCGGTCGCATCGCCCATGAGATCCTCTGTCGGCAAGCTTTCCGTGCGAGTCAAGTGGCATATCGTCGCGGACCGCGGTCCGTCTGGGCGAGCGAGTTTGTGCAGGCGCGTGCAGACGCTGAATGAGAATGAAGCGCCTATTCCGCATCGTGGCTGTGGCGTACTGTTCAAGCGGGGAGGATAGGACGCACTTGGCCAAGCTCCCAAACCTGACCAGCGGCCGCGTGGCGGTTGGATTTCATCGCGGCCCCGAACTGAGGCTGCGGCGCAGGTCCGACGCACCAGACCCCGGGAGCCAGCAGGGCGTGCAGCGGGTTCGATCGCAGCGCGGGCCGACGGCGATCGACCTATTCTGTGGTGCGGGGGGCTCAGCCTCGGCCTCCAGCGCGCTGGTTTCTCGATCCTTGTGGGTGCGGACTCGGACGAGTTGGCCCTCGAGACGCACACAGCGAATGTTGGCGGTGTCGGGTACGGCGCGGAACTTGGCAACCCTAAGATGTTCCTCGCACAGCTCTCGCGCTGGGGCATTTCCAGCGTTGATTTGATCGCTGCTGGCTTGCCCTGTCAGCCGTTCTCTCGCGCTGGTCACTCCAAGATTCGCAGCCTTGTGCGCGAGGGGGGCCGTCACCAGACGACCCGCGCGCGCGCATGTGGCGCAGCTTCCTACGGATCGTCGCCGCGCTCCACCCACGTGCTGTGCTTCTCGAGAATGTCCCGGACCTCGCCGTGTGGCAGGATGGGGCGTTGCTCATGGAGCTCTGCGAGAAGCTTCGCGTGCTCGGGTATCGGGTCGAGACGCGCGGTGCTCGGCGCGTTCGATCACCGTGTGCCCCAGCACCGACGCCGCCTCTTTATTGTTGGCGTGAAGCAGGGCATTGCCTACGAGTGGCCGGTGGCAAGTAAGGCGCGAACGTCTCTCAGGATGGCGATAGGCGACCTGCCGTCGGTACGTCCGGCCCAGCGCAAGGAGAATCTACCTTATCGAGGGCCGCTAACAATGTTTCAACGGCTCATGCGAAAGGGCGTTCGAGGTGCCGGTCGAGGTCGCATCTACGATCACATAACACGGGATGTGCGCGCCGACGACGCACAAGCGTTCGAATTGCTTCGCGAGGGAGGCACGGTACGATCAGTCCCGCGCCACCTTCGCCGTTATCGCGATGACATCTTTGATGACAGGTACAAGCGACTGAGATGGGACGAGCTGAGTCGATCTACACTGCGCACCTCTCGAAAGACGGATACTCCGGTACATTCACCCAGCGCAGAACCGAACACTATCGGTCCGCGAGGCTGCCCGCATCCAGACGTTCCCAGACTGGTTCCGTTTGCGGGCACACCAACGCACCAATACCGGCAGATCGGCAATGCGGTGCCGCCAATGCTCGCGGAGGCGATTGGGCGGAACTCGTGTCGGCTCTGACGACGCGTCCGCGGAGAGCAAAGGCGCCTCACCACGACGTTTCGCTGGCAACTGCTGCGTTGGCACCGGAAGCACGGCGCGCAACTATCCATGGCGTGCGAAGGCGGTGACCGTCTGGAAGGTGCTTATGGCCGAGATGTGCCTCCGAAGAACCCGAGCAGACCAAGTTGTACCAGTGTACCGGCACCTTGTAGCTCACCCCACGCCCGCTGACCTAATCAAGCACAGGAGAGAAGCTCAGGTGATTATGCGATCGCTTGGCCTCCGCTGGCGCGCTCGGAACATGGTCGCCCTCGCCCGCGCGCTAGTCCAGAGGCATAACGGTCGCGTGCCCCGCACCGAACTTGAGCTCAAGAGACTCCCGGGCGTGGGGGAGTACGTCGCGCGGGCTGTCCTGGCGTTCGCCGTGCGGCGGCCCGCCGGTCTCGATCGATACCAATAGCCCGCCCCATCATTTCGCGCGTGCACCAGAGAGACAAGCCGCACGCATGGCAGGTTCGCCTCGACCTTACCAGTCTTGCGGGATCCGGGGCCCCATGCGGCCTTCAACTACGCTCTGCTCGATCTGGGCGCGTTCGTGTGCACGACCGCCCCCTTTGTGAAGCCTGCCCTGTGCGTGCCGCTGCGCCTTCGGCACCGCGTCACAGGCGATGGTGGCTGAAGTGGGAGACGCCTCTCCACCGGATGATCGGCCACGGCCGGCGGCAGAGACCCAGGGGGAGTTGCCGGTGGGGGGCACTTGAGCGCCGGCGCTCGCCGTCCTCCGCGCGGTCCTCCGAGATCTCATCCCAGCGGGCCATTGGGGCCGGAGACAGTCCCCGGCATGTCCTAGCGTTGCCCGTTAGGCTTGCCATCGACATGCTAATCCAGCATGCGAAGGTATGCCAAAACCTCGGTATGGCCCCACATGTGCCCCCACCACTCCGAGCCTACCGGCGCATGCGACCCGAGGCTGTCCGAACGGCAAGCGACCAAGTGCACAAGGTACTCGGACACACCCAGATCACGAACTTAGTGGTCTCTGTCCGAGAGCAGATCCTCAAGAAACATGACCCGCGTCCGGCCAGGGAGATTTTGACGGGGAGCCTACTTGCGGGAGGCAGGCTCGGAGAGGTCCTTGACGAGCTCGGGGTGGATGGGGCGCGTGTCCTTGCCGCAGTCTTGTGGGCGCTGGAGTTTAAGGGCCCCAGCGCCGAGGCGCTTTTCCGAAGCATCGCACCTCTCGTCCAAGACGGAACCTCACGCCAAACAGACCGGGTTGTCGCTCAAGACGATCGACAGGTGGAATCGTTGCAGGCCAGACTCCGAAGCGCAGTGAGGGATATGAAGGAGGCCAAGCGGTCCACTGACCGAGCAGTGCATGACTTACAGCTCAAGCAACAGAAGCTTGAGAAATCGAGGCAGGAGTTAGAGGACGCCCAACGTAAACAACGCGAAACCGCCGCGGAACTCGATCGTGTCCAGGAGGTGTGCCGGGAGGCTGATGCGACCATTCGGAGCCTCGAGCGCGATGGGGAGAGAGCGGCGAAGGCCAACGCTGATCTGCGTCGAGATCTCAAGCAAGCGCAGAAGGAACAGCGCGCTCTGGATTCGGAACGCAGTGAGCTCGCGGGCCAAGTTGCCGCCGCGCGGCGTGCGGTGGAGCGCTTAAAACTTGAACTCGCAAGCGTCCCGCGTGGGCCAGATGCTGTAATGGCCTTCCTTCACGCGGAGGAGAAACGAATCCAACTTGAGAGAACCATTACTTCGGGCGGAGCAAAAGCCCGGGCCGACCGAGAATGGACTGCGTATCGGAAGATCGAGTCGGCGTTCCTTGACGCCCATGAGCAGTACCGTCGGCCAGCCAGCGCCAGTTAAGATCCGCAAGAAAACCTCCCTAAGACTCGTTGCGCTTGGCGGTTCGGGAGAGGTGGGTCGGAGCTGTTACCTGGTGGAACTCGGCAAATACCGGATCCTCGTGGACTGTGGCATCAAGCCCAGTGCAACCGAAGATCTGCATCCGGAGATCGATCGCTTAGAGCACATCGATGCCTTGATCTTGACTCACGCCCACACCGATCACATCGGCTGGGTGCCGGCGCTTATCCACAAATTCGGTGAGATTGACATCTATTGCTCAGAGGGTACAGCGGCGCTCCTCCCGGTCATGTTTGAGGACGGTTACAGCCACTATGTGCGGAGGAAGCTCGCCCAACGCGAGCTCGCGCAGCGAATCCACAACGCGGAGGTGGTTGAAGACGAGTACGACGAAAAGGACATGTGTGATGCATCCCGTTTCGCGATCAGGTGCGACTTCGACGAGGTGGAAGCGCTACCTTTCGGAGACATATCGATCCGCCTCTTTCGGGCGGGCCACATCCTCGGGGCAGCTAGCGTCCTTGTCGAAGACCAGAGCGGGCGCAGGATCTTCTTGTCGGGTGATTTTTCATCATTTCAGCAACTGACAATACCCGCCGCGAGGTGGCCCGACGACCTCGGAGAGATCGACCTCTTGGTCCTAGAATCAACCTATGGGAAGCGAAATCACCCGCCGCTGCCTGAGAGCCGGCGCGAGCTCATTTCCTTTGTCCGCGAAATCACCGAGGTTCGCAAAGGATCCGTGATCCTTGCGTCGTTTGGCCTTGGCCGCGCCCAGGAGCTTCTAAAACTGATCGGGACAGCGCGGCTACAGGGCGAGCTCTCCGCTTTCGGTTCCCGTCCATGTCGATGGAATGATCCGACGGATCAACCCTATCTACCGCAAGCTCGCTCAGTTCGAGTTCCCGCCCGAGGCTTTCAATGAGGTGTCCGGGGAAGCTGAACACCGAGAGATCGCACACAGGGCTCAGGACATACCGTCGATCATTGTTACCACCTCTGGGATGTTGACCGGGGGCCCAGTAGTTGAGTACGCACGGCGTCTGTTGCCCGACACACGCCATCGGATCGTCCTCACAGGCTTTCAGGACGGAGGGGGCTCCGAGCAAGGGATTGTTAACTGATCTTATGGGCTTCGGGCGCTCTGCGCGGATGGTTCGGGTCCGCGATGAGGAAGGCGAATTGGTCGAGTTTGAGGCGGCAATGCCGGCGAAGGAAGTGAAACTCTCAGCGCACGCTGACCAGGCTGGGTTGTTGGACTACGCGGGTCGGCTCCGTCCCAAGCACATTGCCTTGGTGCACGGGGAGCATGACGCGCAGGAGGTACTGCGATCTCGCCTTTCGACGATCCACCCACGAGCCGAGATCACCTGCGGGCCAACAGAGCTCGACGTGCCTTGAGACTCACGACAGACGAGCTGGCCGACCTCCAGACCATACTTGAGAGAATGGATGAGGGCTAACCCAGCCACGGATACCTGATCGCATCGGGCGATTTCTTCGCCAATACGGAGGCGGCCGGGGGCAGCTCAATCGGGTGCTGGCAAAGCATGGAGTAGGCGGCAGGACAGACGCCGCTGTATCTGGCCGCTCCCTGGGCACGATCGAAGTTCATCCCCTCCTCCAACCCGAAGTGAGCCTCCTGGGGTTTCCACTTGGAGAGGTCGCCGAAACCCTGGCGATCTCCGAGGAACTCGGCGGGCTATCCGACATGGTCATGTGGTTGAAGGGCCCGGTCGCTAACGCCGCATATAACCTACTTAGAGAAAACCCTTCGATCCGCCTCTCAGGCGACTACAGGTGGAGTCCTCCCGCTCGGGTGACGCCTGGGGAGGCGCAGCTTGAGGTTAGCGAGCAGAAGATCACGTGGCAGAACGCCAGATCCCTGAAGGCAGTCGCCGACGATCTCATTCGGCCACCTCATGCGCTCGAATACGTGCTCGATTACCGTATTGGTCCACCGGGAATCAAGTACTACCGTTGCATCTGTGCCGCGCGAGATAAGAACGTGTGGCGAGTCCTCCCGGCGTCGCGGAAGCCAGGCGACTCGAAGTCGTTGAGGTTCTTCCGGAAGTCCAGCGCAAACTGAACGGGACCGAATTGGCAACACTCCTGATCTATCGCGAGCCGTGGTCAAAGGCTTGGACGATCGTTGATGCTGACGCAGTCGATGCAAACGACGCGTATGCGCACGCGATTGCATGGGCGGATTTTCAACGAGAGATAGACGGCCTCGCGATCGACGGAACGATCGTCGGGGGCATTCGCAAGACGCTCCGTGACAGCGGGCTGGGTCCGGCGGAATCAGCGGAACCCAACCTTGCACGCAGTTTGCTTCCCCTGGCCAGAGATGTCATGCGCTGCCTTCGCGGACTGTCTTAAGTACCTTCTTTACGCGCTCCAAGGCACAAGCTCGTGAGCAGCGATTAGCTCGTGAATGCGGTCGTGTATCTCGGCTGCGGCAGGTCCCGTCACCCGAAGACCCATCTCAATGTTACGCTCGAAACCGTGGTACGTTAGGTTGGCCGACGTAATGAGTCCGTCCTTCCGATCGGAGATAAGTAGCTGGCGTGAATTGCAGCCTTGTCGTCATCGGCGAGAGGCCACGTGAAGAATGAGGGGGAGGGTGTGCCGATGCGCCATGACCGAAGAAGGGCTTGTCGATTCGCGTCTCGGTGAAGCACCGCAGTCACGACCACGCCACGCTCGGCGGCACGCGCGATGGCACTGACAGTCTGGGCGGCAAGTCCAGTAAGGCCTGGATCAACGGTCACCGTGTAGCCAACGACCAGCAAACTCGATTTACTGCCATCAATGATCTCTCGTGCCACGCCGCCTGTGGTCCGGAGACCCGGTCGAGCGTCGCCGGGGTACGTCCACGCAACCTCGATAAGGGGCTGCGAGGCCGCAATCCTCACCGCAGTTGCCGCCGAGGCCCTCAGGACAAGAACCAGCGCCGTGACATCAGGGGCCGCGAGGAGCACATCGCGGTACGGTCGCAGTCGGGGCTGCGGCACGTCGGAGCTTCACCTGGAGAGCACCCGAAGGGCTAGAGCAATGAATCTCGCCGCGCGACAGGGCATCCGCAAAGTTCGCCACCCTATCAGGGGCCCTCGAGCGCAACTAAGACGGCCACTGACTCGATGAGTGGAATAGAGGCGCTCGGAGTGAGCTTGGTCCCCAGCTGCGCCACGGTCTTTACGACGTGCGCTCTGTCCAGGTAACGGTTGCCTCGTTCACATGATGTTTCGGAAACGAGGAGACAGGCGTGGCAGGCGGCCCCATTGAGGTGACCCATCTGGCCCGGAGCACTGTGCCCACATAGAGGGTCCGAGGAGCAGAAGACCGCGCGCTCGAGTGCGTCATGAAGCAGAGATTCGAGCCGGTTCGAACGGCCCTTGTCCGCGAGACCCCCGAGACTGCCGTCCGAATCGGGTGTCGCCGTATACAGGAGGATTCCGGCCATCGGGTCGTGCGGTCCGCGTGACGAGTAGATCGCTCGCGAATAGAGATCGACGAGTACCCGCAATCCAAGTGCAAGGCCCTGGATGAGCATGTGGACAGCGAGTGAAGCAGGACGAACCGGGCTCCCGGGTAGGGACCTCGGGAGCTCTCTCTAGTCTCCACGCTAGGTGAACGTCCTCCATTGTGGCCCGTTCGCACTGCCAAGGTTGCCGCTCCTCCCACCGCGGACCGCGCATCTCCAGGGAACTCAACGGAATATGCCTTCTCCCCTGAGCTCAACGGCCGGGCGCCACCGGAGCTCCGTCCTGTCCAGCTCTGGATGCGGTACGCTCCTGATCCTGGTCCTCGTCAACCACTAGTCGAACGGACTGTCGATGCGAGTAAACCCGCCGAGTCGCGCGGACCTCTCATAGCCGCCGGACGATTACGACGTTCGCGATTAAGGACTCCGAAAGATCCCGGGACGTGGACCTGCTCAGTCTGGAATTCCCGTTCGGCCGCCTCGCGCAGGATCGGGGATCATCCGAAGGGCGTCGGAATTCCTCGCGACGAATGTCGATGGACGTGGGCCGCTTCTCGGCCTGTTCACGCCCTTTTGTAGAGTGCTCCGAAAACACTTCTCAGGCTCAAACCGCTCGAGTTGAGGCAGGAAACCGCCTGCTATCCCTAGCCGCAGCTCATCTCAACGGGTCCGACCTTCGCAAGCTGCTCCTCGCGCCGGGCAATTGCGACATGGCACCGGGTCGTCCCACTCGGGGATTGAGAGAGCGCTGCTGCACAACAGCGAAGATATAGGTTCGACGCGCCACGAAGCGTGGTCTTCGGGACACCCTCGTGCAGGTCTCGCATCGCCTTAGCCAGCCATGGTCTCGCGCCCGAGCATGGCCCGAGGGCGCGACTGCGCGGTCACCGAACGCGTCCTCATCGATCGCTTCTTACCGGTCACAGACTCACAGCTGACGATCAGCTCCGAGACAGCCGCGTCTTTGCGCGACTCGCGGAAAATAACCTGTTCAGGCTTGCATTGGTCGTCCGCCCTCGCCCCTGTGGACGTAGTCGTACCAAGGGAAGTCATCGAGGTGTCCCTCGGGACAGGCGGCGACAAACCGCGCGGGAAATACAAGGGCCCCCGCGTAGGACACCCTCACGGTCGTGTGTGCCTTACACCTGAACCGACGTCCGTCAAGGTAGAAGAGGTCTGTCCGGTCGTAGGTCGACCGAGCCGCCTGCAACGCGGACACCGGAGATACGTCGGGAACAGGAACGAAGGGACCCCGGCTGCACCGCCGTCGGACTGGACTGGCGGTCGGTAAAACCGCTAACGCGAAGCATGCTCTCGAACCTCGGCTCGTCGATTTCTTGCTCGGGCCAGTAGCCCAGAAGTCAGTCCATGCCAGGACGACCGAAACGTTATCGAGGTCGACGACAGCCCCTGGTCCGAATGTCGTGATTATCTGGCTTGGGCGGAGCTCGCCGAACTCTGGTGGCCGCGCGCTGCCGCTTCTAGCTCGCCATCGATGCCTAAGACGCGAACGGGGTTTAGCTCCTCAACCTCCCGCAGCGATTGGGGAGCGGCCAATGGCCGAGGCGGCCGCCCTCGGGGGCACGTAGCAGGACATCCTCGGTGGAGGGCGCGTTGGATCAGGCGACCGCCAACCGTATCTCAGGCGCTTCTACCTGTACCCCGACCGCCGTGGTCACCGAGGCCTTTCAGGCTTCCACGAGCGCGCCGACGGTCCCGCGTCTACCACGGCCTCAGCCCTTCCCGAAACGTCTCGATCAAGTCCTGACCGCTCGGTCTTGTACGATCGAATCGGGAGGCGCCGTCCTCGGTGACCAGGCGATCCAACCCAGGCGACCATCGCCACGTAGTGCCCCGTAGACCACGGTCCAGCGCGCGCGAGGAAAATGGGGTTGCGCTCACGGCCTCGACGCTCCGTAGAGCGTCGCGTGGTAGTGCCGGAAGCGCTCGTAGTGGGAAAGGTCACGCGGCCGCGACCAGTTGTAGATCGTCACGACCAGGCCAGGGCCCCACGCTACCGCCCCACCCGGCTGGTGGCTTGGATGTATTCCGCCGTTGTCTTCGGCTGCCCGGTTACGGTCATCAAACCGAGACGATCGATATCTACCCCGACCGAGATCATGTTGCTGGCGAGGACGGCGTCGAGGGGTAGGGGATCGTCTTCCGAGCGGGCGCGTCGTGCCGCTGCTCGAGCCTGCCGCAGCAGATGGGAATCTTCTCCTGCCGGATTCGGCTCGTTAGCTCCGACGTAAACCGGTCTTGAGCGACGGGCAGCCCGGCTGTTCTGAGCTGATCGAGCCTCGCAGGAATGTCGTCGTCCATGAGCCTGATGGCTCCGCCGAGCTCACGGAGGCTGTTGAAGTACGAGACGAGCGTTGAATACGGCTCGGCGAGTTCGGGATCTTGCGTAGCCCAGCGACCGACGACAAAAGCGATGCCACAACACGGATGTAGGCG
>CAVUEZ010000006.1:0-255269 GCA_963740615.1 Terriglobia bacterium | reverse complement strand
GGAAAAGTCCCATCCTCGCCCAACCAGTCAGTTGAGCCGCTTTCCTCGCCCGGGTTCCGGGCCAATCCACTTTGTCGCCGTCCATGTTCCTCGTTCGCAGTCGCCGGCGCACTTGAGCGGCAGGTGGCGGGGTGGTATGGTTACCTGCTCTAAGAAACATCGCCATGGCAGGCAAGCCGCTCCAACCCTCTGCCGGATCGCCCGTACTGGACGCAGCGACTCCCATTTCCATGGAACGGATCATGCTGGCAACCGACTTCGACCCGGTGACGGAGTCGGCGCTGCACTATTCGCTGGCCATCGCGCGCCGTTACTCTTCGAAGATTTACCTGATGCACGTAGTGGCGCCGGAACCGTTCCAGTTCCTGGCCGCCGACGCGCGCCAGCGGGCCCTGGAGGATGCGTGGCGTAACGCGCAGCGCCATATGACCGACCTGCTGATAGCCGGGCACCTGGAAGGGGTGGATCACCAGGTGCTGGTGGAGCAGGGCGTGGTTTGGGATGTGCTGTCGCGCCGCATCAATGAGCTGTACATCAGCCTGTTGGTGATCGGCACGCATGCGCGCGGGCGATTTGGAAAGCTGTTCCTGGGATCGGTGGCGGAAACCATTTTCCGGCAGGCGAGCTGCCCGGTGCTGATGGTGGGTCCGAGGGCGGGGCAGGTGGGGGAACGCACCCCGGACCAGCCGATCCTGTTCTGCACCGGTTTCAGCGCCCATTCGCTGAAGGCGGGCAGCTACGCGCTCTCGCTGGCGCAACGCCGGGTTCGCAACTGCTGCTGATGCACGTTAGCAAGGAGACACCGCAAACGCAGCAGGAGCGCCAGCGGATTACCGACGAGGCGCACCGGCGGCTGCGCGCGCTGATTCCCTCCGGCACACAACTGGCGGCGCAGCCGGAGGCGATTGTGGAGTTCGGCACCGCCGCCGAGCGGATCCTGCACATCTCCAATCAGCGCAAGCCGGGGCTGATCGTGCTGGGTGTGCGGCAGCCGGTGGGCTTCGCGCGCCGCCGGCTGAAGTGGGCGACGGCGTACGAGGTGGTGAGCGATGCGACCTGTCCCGTGCTCACGGTGCGGATGGTGGAGCCGGAGTGAAAGCCTGCCGCCTGTGTTAGCATCGCCAGAATCGAATCCTTTTTCTCTGCATGACGGTTTGTCCACAATGCGGACGCGAGAGCGAAGAGTCTCGCGCCGCCGGGGCAAGCACCTGCCCGGAGTGCCAGGCAAGCATCGAAGCGCGACCGGCGCCGGCCAGCGCGGGCCCGTTGCTGACCACGCGCAAAACGGTTCCGGTGACGCTGGTGCTGGTGGCGATCAACGTCCTGTTCTTCCTTGGCCATGGTGGTGAAGGGCGGCTCGCTGACCCATCCTACGACCGGCGAGCTTCTGCGCTGGGGGGCGAATTTCGGCCCGTTCACCATCGGGGGGCAATGGTGGCGACTGCTGACGGCGATGTTCGTGCACATCGGCATCGTCCACCTGGGGCTCAACATGTGGTGTTTATGGGACCTGGGACTGCTGGCGGAATACCTGTATGGTCCCAAGCCATTCCTGGCGCTGTATCTGCTTTCGGGGCTGGCGGCCAGCCTGGTCGACGTGGCGCACAACCCGGTGGTGGTGAGCGCGGGGGCTTCAGGGCGCGATCTTCGGGCTGGCGGGGGCATTGATTGCCACGCTGTTCCTGGCCAAGCTGCCCGCGCCGCGCAACGCACTGCGTACCAGCCTGATCAGCCTGCTGGTATTTGCCGGTTACAACCTGGCGTACGGCGCGGTGAAGGGCGGCATCGACAACGGAGCGCACGTCGGCGGGCTGATTGCGGGGCTGCTGCTGGGGTCGGTGCTGAGCCTGGATTTTCCGCGGGAAGCGCCGCGGCGGCGGCAGCTCCGGCGGCTGGCATTCCCGGTTTTCGCGCTGCTGCTGCTGGCCGGCGCGCTGGTAATCCGGCACGTGCACATGCCGGTGGTGCGCTTCGAACTGGCCGGGCGGGAGCTGCGCCAGGGCGATACGGCGGGCGCGCTGCGCGAACTGAAGTGGGTGGTGAAGGCGCGACCGGACTATGCGCCGGCATGGCTGCTGATGGGAATGGCGTACCAGCGAAACCATCAGGAGGAACAGGCGGAAGCGGCGTTCGCCGCGCTTCGGAACTGGATCCGAAAAATCCGGCGCCGCTGGCGCAACTGGGAGTGATGTTCCTGCGCAGCGGCCGCTATGAGATGGCGCGCGAACAATTTCAGCAGATGACGGCGGTCGATCCCAAGAATGCGGAGGCGCAGGTGAACCTGGGGGTGAGCCTCAATCTCCTGGGGCGCGGCGAGGAGGCGCTGGCAAGCTTCCGCCAGGCTACGGTTTTGATCCCAAGATGCCGCTGGCCTGGTACAACCTCGGGCTCGCCTCGATGAACCTGAAACATTACGACGACGCGGTGGAGGCGTTCAAGCATACGACCGAGTTGGCGCCGAAGGATGCCGAAGCCTGGAACTGGCTGGCCAATGCCTACCAGGCAAAAGGAATGACGGAAGAGGCGGACGCAGCCTACATGAAGGGGTACAACTTGAGATCGAAAACGCGGCCGCGGGGAAGGCGAGTCCCGCCGTAAGGACGGGGTCTGTTGCGTGAACCGCGGCCCAGGGCTGTCGCGGGATTCCAATCCATTGCTCAGACGCTGGCGTTGCCGGCCGGGGGCGGCGTGAGGTTGCTGTCCTGGCCGACGATCTGGCCGTCGCGCATGTGAAGAACGCGGCCGGCAAAGGCCGCCGCCTCCAGGTTGTGGGTGATCATAAGCACCGTCTGGCCGAGGTCGCGATTGGTGTCGCGCAGCAGGCGGAGGACGATCGCGGAATTCTTGGAGTCGAGATTGCCGGTGGGCTCGTCGGCGAGCACGATGGCCGGCTTGTTGATGAGCGCGCGCGCCAGCGCCACCCGTTGCTGCTCGCCGCCGGAGAGTTCCGCGGGCCGGTGCTCGAGCCGGCGGTCGATGCCCAGCATTTTGGTTATGGCCTGGAAGTACTCGCTGTCGCGGGCGCCGTCGCTGCCGGCGATGTCCTGCGCGATCTGGATGTTGAGGCGCGCGCTCAGGGTGGGCAGCAGGTTGAATTTCTGGAAAACGAAACCGATTTTGCGCTTGCGCATGCGTGTGCGCTCGGCGTCGGAGAGGCGTGAGAAATCGTCGGCATCGATGAGAACCCGGCCGGAATCGGCGTGGGTGAGCCCGCCGAGCAGGTAGAAGAGCGTCGACTTGCCGCTGCCCGAGGGCCCCACCACGGCCACGAACTCGCCTTTCTCCACCTGGAAGGAAACGCCGCGGACCGCCGGCACCTCCACCTTGCCGACGTGGTAGACCTTGACGACATTTTGGACATCAATGAGCGGCGGCATTGTCAGCGCAATCCACGATCTTAACATCTAGGATGCGGCGGGCGGCGGCGCCGGGTTCGCGGTATAATCCGCGGCCCGTGGTTCACCGTGGGGAAGGCGAGAATCGGCGCTTGCCGGGCGGCACAGGCGGGAGGTCGAGCGTGGGGTTGCAA
Organism: Terriglobia bacterium; assembly: GCA_963740615.1. GTDB lineage: Bacteria > Acidobacteriota > Terriglobia > Terriglobales > Acidobacteriaceae > JAIQGF01. The sequence continues at coordinate 251,740 of CAVUEZ010000006.1, read as the reverse complement.
CTGGAAACGCGGCGCGTGGGGAAGGTGACGATCGTTAAGTGCAGCGGGCGGATTGTCGCGGGCGAAGAAGCGGAGTCGCTGCATGAGCATGTCAGCCGGCTTCTGCCGGTCCAGAGGCATATCCTCATGGACCTGGCGGAAGTCGGATTCGTGGACAGCAGCGGCCTGGGCATGCTGGTGCGGCTGCTGGCGGCGGTGCGGTCGGCGCGGGGCGAGCTGAAGTTGTGCGCCGCCGGCCAGGCAGTAGCGCACACGCTGAACATCACCAGCCTCGACCGGCTGTTTGAGATGCACGCCTCGGAGACGGAGGCGGTAACCGCGTTCTATCAGCGCAGCGGCACGATTGAAAGCGTGCGGCCCTCGGGCAAGACGTTGCTCTGCGTGGAGCCCTCGGCGGACGTGCTGGCGTATGTGCGCGAGGTGCTGCGCCAGGCGGGATACGACCCGCTGACCACGGCGAACGTGGCCGACGCGCGCATCCTGATCAAGGCGGTGCGGCCGGACGTGGTGATCCTGGGGCCGAATGTGCTCGACAAGCACGATGCCCTGCGTCACGCGCTGCAGGGCATTCGGGTGGTGCAACTGGAAAGCGCTTTTTCAACCCAGGACGCCGCGGAAGCAGCACAGCAGGTGCTGGAAAAAGTGAAGGCGCAGGTTGCGGCGAAGTGAGAAGGTAGGATTTGAGATTCAAGATTTCAGAGACGATTGCCTGAAGATTTCCTGCACGCGGCGGCGGGCGGCGGCAAGGGCTTCCTGCACCCGCTTAGGCGCAGTGCCTCCGGGCACGTCGTGGCTATCCAGCACGGCGTCGAGTTTCAGCGCGGCAAAGAAGTCCTCTCCAACTCCGGACGAATCGCACCAGTTCTTCCAGGCTCAGGTTCTCCAGTTCGCATCCTTTTTCGAGACACAGCCGCACCGCCTGTCCCACGGCGCTATGCGCCATGCGGAAAGGCACGCCCTTGCTCACCAGGTAGCGCGCCGCCGCCGTGGCGTTGAGATACCCGGAAGTAGCGGCAGCATCATGCGATCGAGATCGAAGCCCACCGAGCGCATGAATCCCGTGGCGACCTCCAGGGACCCGGTGATGGCGTCGGTAGCGGCAAACACCGGCTCCTGCGACTCCTGCAGGTCTTTGTTATAGGCGAGCGGAAGGCCCTTCATACGGCTCCAGAGTTGCGCGCGCCCCGCACTCTTCCCGCTTTGCCGCGCAGCAGTTCCAGCGGGTCGGGATTCTTCTTTTGCGGCATGGCGCTGGAGCCCGTGGAATACGGCTCGGGAAATGCACGAACCCGAACTCCACGGTGGAGAACAGCGCCATCTCCTCCGCCCAGCGGCTCAGATGGAGAGCAAGCAGGGTCAGATCGTGCAGATATTCCAGCGCAAAGTCACGGTCGCTGGTGGCGTCCATGCTGTTGGCGGTGATGCCGTCGAACCCGAGTTCTTTGGCCAGCGCGGGACGGTCCAGCACAATTCCCGGTCCGGCAATCGCTCCCGAGCCCAGGGGAAGAATATTCGACCCGCCGCCGGCAATCCGCGAGGCGTTCGGCATCGCGCAAGAACATCTCCGCATAGGCCAGCAGCCAATGCGCAACCAGGACGGGTTCGGCGCGCTGCAGATGGGTATAGGACGGCATGGCCGCCGAGCCTTCGCTTCCGCCTGCCCGAGGAAGGCATCAACCAGCCCGGCCATTTCGCTCCGGATGGCATCCATGCCACGGCGGATAAACAGGCGGAGATCGGTGGCGATCTGCTCATTGCGGCTGCGCCCGGTGTGCAGCTTGAATCCAAGGTCGCCCACCATGTCGACCAGTTGCAGTTCTACAAAGTGGTGGACGTCTTCGGCATCCACCGAGTCCAGCCTGGGGCTTTCCGCCGCCCGCTCCGCCAGGGTTCCAGCACATGCGAACCGCCTTCACTTCGTCTGGGGATGAAGACCCCGGCACTTCCCAGAGCGCTGGCCCAGGCGCGACTGGCGGCGATTTCGTCGGGAAGCAGGCGGCGGTCGAAGGAGAACGAGCGCTGCCAGCGGTCAAATGCGGATTCAGAGGCTCGCGGAAGCGGCCCGACCACATCTTTTCATGAACTCAGAAGCTAAGAAGTCAGAAATAAGAAGTTAAAGCAACAGGATTAGGGCACGAGCGATCCTTCGCACCTCGCAGTTCTTACTTGGGATTTCTTCCTCTTACTTCTTAAATCCTGCTTCTTAACTTCTTGTTAATTTCCGCCGCGGAATCGGCGATGCTTTTCTTCAGGAATTCCTTGCCGCGTTCGCGTTCGGTGATCAGCCGCTTTTGCCGCAGCTGGCCTGCACCCGAGCCGGAAGCCGAGAATGCGAATGAAGCCCTCGGCATCCTTGGGGTTGTAACCCGCCATGCTGAACGCGGCCAGTCCCATCTGGTACAGCGAGTAGGCGAGGCGTGCGCCGACGCTGATGTTCCCCTTGTACAGCTTCAGCTTGATCTTGCCGGTGACGTTCGACTGCGTGGACGTGAAGAAAGCATCCAGCGCTTCGCGCAGTGGCGTGAACCACAGGCCGTTGTAAACCATTTCGGCATATTTGAGGGCGAGTTGCTGCTTGAAGTGCAACACTTCGCGGTCCAGGCACAGCGACTCCAGTTCCTGATGGGCCCGAGAAGCAGAGTGCCGCCGGGAGTCTCGTAACAGCCGCGCGACTTGATGCCCACGAAGCGGTTTTCCACCAGGTCCACGCGTCCGATGGCGTTGCGGCCTCCGATGGTGTTCAGTTGCTCCACCAGTGCTACCGGGGAGAGAGCCTTGCCGTTCACCGCGACCGGCGTTCCGTGCTCGAACGCAATCTCGACTTCCTCGGCCTTGTCCGGCGCCTCCGGAGAGAGGGTGAGCTGCCACATGTCCAGCTGGGCGTTGTTGGGATCCTCCAGTTCGGCGCCCTCATGGCTCAGGTGCCACAGGTTACGGTCGCGGCTGTAAATCTTGGTGCGGCTGGCTTCGACCGGGATGCCGCGGGCCGAGGCATAGTCCAGGCGTCTTCCCGGGAATTGATGTCCCACTCCCGCCAGGGCGCAATCACTTTCAACTCGGGCGCCAGGGCCTGGTAGGCGTGCTCGAACCGCACCTGATCATTGCCCTTGCCGGTGCAGCCATGCGACACCGCGGTCGCGCCTTCGGCCAGAGCTACTTCTACCTGCCGCTTGGCGATCACGGGACGGGCCAGCGAAGTGCCCAGCAGATACACCTGCTCATAAATGGCTCCGGCGCGCAGGCAGGGAACACGTACCCGGTCAGGAACTCCTCGCGCAGGTCTTCCACCTACCACGTTGCTGGCGCCGGTCTTGTACGCCTTCTTCACTACGGCATCCAGATCGTCTCCCTGGCCCACGTCGGCCACCATGGCGATCACTTCGGACCCGTAATTCTCCTTCAGCCAGGGAATGATGATGGACGTATCCAACCCACCCGAGTATGCAAGCACTACCTTTTCACACATGGGAACTCCACAAATATTCAGTTTGGTTAGTCATTGGTCTCGGGTCTTAGGCGATCTCTCGCTCAGGCTCTTGCCGATGACGGAACCGAGCCCAAGCGGAGGCTTCGCTGCGCGCCCTTGCCGGCCGCGGCCAGCAACACCAGAATCGCTGTCTGCACATGCAGGCGGTTTTCCGCCTGATCGAACACCACCGAGCTGGGGCGAATCGATCACTTCGGCGCTGACTTCCTGGCCGCGATGGGCCGGAAGGCAGTGCAGGAACAGAGCGTCTTGCGCGGCATGGGCCATCATTTCGCCGTTGACCTGATAGTGGCGGAAGACTCCGTCGCGCTGCTTCCGGCTTCGTTTTCCTGCCCCATGCTGGCCCAGACATCGGTGTAAACCGCATCCGCCCCGGCGACCGTGGCGCGCATCATTGCGTATCTCCATCCTGCCGCCGGTGGTCGGCCATGCTTCGGGGCGGCCCGACAAGTCGGCGTCAGGAAGGTACCCGGCGGGGTGGCTACGGCGAATGGCCGCCCAGGGCGGCGGCGGTGAGCATCAGCGAATGGGCTACGTTGTTGCCATCGCCACGTAGGCGAGCTTGATCTTCTTAATCGCCGAACTTTTCCTCGCAGGGTGAAATAATCCGCCAGCGCCTGGCAGGGATGCTCCAGTTCGGTCAGCCCGTTAATTACGGGAATCCCGGCGTGAACCGCCATCTCGGTCACCGTGCTGTGCTTGAAGGTGCGCAGCACGATTCCGTCCACCCAGCGCTCCAGGTTGCGGGCGACATCGGAAATCTTTTCCCGCTTTTCGATCCCGCCCGGGCTCTCCATGAATATGGCTCGTCCACCGAGGTTGTTAATCCCCACCTCAAACGTCACCCGCGTGCGCAGGGAGGGCTTTTCAAACATCAGTACGAACTGCTTGCCGGCAAGCGCGCTTCGGAACACCGCCGGACGCGACTTGAGCGCCGCGACAGATCGAAAATCTCTTCGATGTCATAGGGTGTCAGATCCTGAATGGAAAGCAGGTCCGCCGCCTGAAACGGGGCGGGCTCCATGCGGGGTTTGGAACGCTCATGCAACGCCGGACGCGCAGTAACCATTCTCCAGTCTCCAGTCCTCAGCCGCCAGACTCCGGTAGTGCAAGAGAGGCGGCTGATTCAGTCTCCGTCTTCTGCATCCAGTCTCCAGTTGGCCCTGGGAGTTGCCCGGAGCCTGGCGGCTGAAGACTGAAGACCCTTACGACATCTGTTCGCGAATGCGTTTGCCCAGCAAATGGCAGCTCCTGGTGTTGGGGCTGATCACCAGGATGGTGTCATCGCCGGCGATGGTTCCCACCACCTCCGGCCAGCTTTCCGTATCCAGGGCCGCCGCCACCGGCTGGGCGCTGCCCGGAGTGGTCTTCACCACCAGCAGGTTCTGCGCCTGGCGCACATCGACGACGAACTCGCGCAGCAGGTGCGACAGAGGCGGCGTGGAAGCGGCCGGCTCGCCGCCGGCGCCGGGGAGGGCATAGCCGTCGGCTGTCTTGACCAGGCCGAGTTCCTTGATGTCACGCGACAACGTCGCCTGCGTCACCTTCAGCCCCTGCTGCTGCAGGCGCTGGACCATCTCCTCCTGCGTCACCATCGGTTCCCGGTCCATCAGCTCCAGGATGCGGTGCTGGCGCAGGGCTTTGGGGCTCGAACGCATGTTTATGCAATGACTGAATAATTATGCGTTTTTGAGGCGCCGCATGTCAACCGAAAAGGTGCTGCGCCGCAGGCGATTTTGGGTATGATCCTCGCTGGGTTGGTGTCCGTCCATCTCTGTGGCCCACAAGGGAGGTGCGACGATGGCATTGCGGCAACTTCTGTCCCATGACCCGGCGCGCGCGGCGGCGCTGGAACTGCTGGAGGAGTTGTTGGGCGGCGACCGGCCGGAGGAATTGTTGGTGCGGCTTTGGGACGGCAGCGCCTGGCGGCCCGGCCACGGGCGAGGGCCGGCGCGGGTCACCCTGGCGCTGAAGCATCCCGGCACGCTGCGCAACATGTTTTCCGATCCCAGCGACCTGACGCTGGGGGAAGCGTACATCTACGACGACTGCGACCTTGAAGGAGACATTGAGTCGATCTTCACGGTGATCGACCGCCTGTTCGAGCGCGGCTTCAGCCTGGTCGCGAAATTGCGTTATGCGGCGCTGCTGCGGCGGATGCCGACCCGCTGCGCCGCATCCGGCGGAACGCCGGGCGGGGCTCGAGGGCGCGCCGCACTCGAGAGCGCGCGACCGCAGCGCCGTGACTTTTCACTACAACCTGTCAAACGATTTCTACCGGCTGTGGCTCGACCGGCGCATGGTGTACTCGTGCGCATATTTCCGCTCGCCGCAGGATACGCTCGATGAGGCGCAGGGAACAAGCTGGACTACATCTGCCGCAAGCTGCGGCTGCGCCAGGGTGAGCGGCTGCTCGACATCGGGTGTGGCTGGGGCGCGCTGGTCCAGCACGCCGCCAGGCACTACGGCGCGCAGGCGCTCGGCATCACGCTGAGCGAACCGCAAGCGGAGTTGGCGCAGGCGCGCATTCGGGAAGAAGGACTGGAGGATCGCTGCCGCGTGCAGGTTTGCGATTATCGCGACCTGGACGAGCCCGACGGGTTCGACAAGCTGGTGAGCGTGGGCATGGCCGAGCACGTGGGCGAGCAGAGGATGGCCGAATACTTCCGCCGTGCCTGGCGGCTGCTGAAGCCGGGCGGCGTGTTTCTGAACCACGCCATTGCGCAAAACATCCAAAAGCCCTACCGCGGCGTTCGTTCGTGGCGCGCTACGTGTTTCCCGACAGCGAGCTGCTGCCCATCAGCACCGTGCTGCGCGCGGCCGAAGAAAGCGGCTGGGAGGTGCGCGACCTCGAGAGCCTGCGCGAACATTACATGATGACCCTGCGCCAGTGGGTGCAGCGCTGGAGCAGCAGGCCGGCAGGGCGCGCGAGTTGGTGGGCGATGTGGCCTACCGCGTCTGGCGGCTGTACATGGCCGGCTCCGCCCACCGCTTCCGCACTGGATGGCTGAATGTTTATCAGACGCTGCTGGCCAAGCCGGAGCACGGTGACGCGCGCCTGCCGCTGAGCAGGGCGGACTGGTATCTGAGAAGCAGTGATTAGCAATTAGTGATGAGCGGCTAGCGAGTCTGGCAAGCTGCGGCTGTGTTGTGTCCATCTGTGCCCACGGGTTACCCTTCCTGCTTGCCTTGGAGGGTGAACGGATGAGAATTCTGCGGTGCGTCCTGCTGTTTTTTGTTTTCCTTTTCAGTCTAACCCTGCTGGCGCAGACGCCGCCCTCGAAGACGCGGTTCGAAATTTCCTTTCCCGCCTCAGCGCACGCTGAGCCCGTCACCGGGCGCGTGTTCATTATCCTTAGCCGGCGCGCCACTCCTGAGCCGAGACTGCAGGCGGGATTCTGGTTCCATCAGGTGCCGATCTACGGCGTCAACGTCAGCCAGCTCCGCCCCGGCCAGCCGGTCATCATGGATGCCTCCACGCTCGGCTATCCGCTGCGGAGCCTGACGGAGCTGCCCGCGGGCGAATACTACGTGCAGGCGCTGGTCAACATCTACACCGAATTTCATCGCGCCGACGGGCACACCATCTGGGCGCACATGGACCAGTGGGAAGGGCAGCAGTTCAACAAGTCCCCGGGGAATCTATACAGCGAAGTGCAGCAGGTGCGGCTGGATCCCGCCGCCGGGTATCACATCAAGCTGAAGACCGGCAACGTCATCCCGCTGGTGAAGGTTCCACACGACACCAGGTATGTGAAACGGGTGAAGATCGAGAGCAAGCTGGCAAGCCGGTTTTGGGGGCATCCGATGTACATCGGCGCCACCGTGCTGCTGCCCAAGGGTTCGACGAACACCCCAACCAGCGCTATCCGGTGGTCTACATCCAGGGTCACTTCAGCCTGCGCGCGCCGTTCGGCTTCCAGGATGAAAGCGGCGGCGACGGGGAGTGGCCGGGAGGCGAGCGCGCGCGCCGCTTCGCGCACGCCTGGCTCTCCGACAACTTTCCGCGCATGATCGCGGTCACCTTCCAGCATCCGACGCCGTTTTTCGACGATTCCTACGCCGTCAACTCCGCCAACCAAGGTCCTTACGGCGATGCCGTGATGCAGGAGCTCGTTCCGTACCTGGAGACGCACTTCCGCATCATCCGTGAACCGTGGGCGCGGGTGCTGACCGGCGGCTCGACCGGGGGTTGGGAATCGCTCGCCTTGCAGGTGCTGCATCCGGATTTTTTCGGCGGAACCTGGACCTTCTTCCCGGATCCCATCGACTTCCATCGTTACCAACTGGTGGACATCTATGAGGACGACAATGCTTTCATCGCCCCGGGGTTCGAATACGTGGCGCATGGGCGGCCGATGATGCGCAACACCGAGGGCCAGGTGCTGGTCACGTGCAGCAGGTGAACCTACGGAAGAGGTGCTGGAACCCACGGCCGCAGCGGACAGCAATACGAGGAGTGGGAGGCCGCGTACGGGCCGGTGGGGGCGGACGGCTACCCGCGGCCGCTGTGGGACAAGCTCACGGGCAAGATCGACCACAAGGTCGCCGACTACATGCGCGACCACGGCTACGACCTCACCTACGACCTGCAGAAGAATTGGCCGAAGATCGGGCCCAAGCTGGCGGGCAAGCTCCACCTCTTCTGCGGCGACATGGACGATTTCTACCTGAACCTGTCGGTCTACCGGTTGGAGGATTTTTTGAAGAGCTTCAAGACCCCCTACTATTCCGGCTGGTTCAAATACGGCCGGCCGATGAAGGGCCACGGCTGGACTCCGTACACGCCGGAGGAGTTGGTGAAGGTGCTGGCGGCAGCCATCGAGAAGCAGCGGCCAAGCACGGCGGCAGCGGCAAAGTAGCTTCAGCTCGACCATCCCTGGTGCGTGGCGATGGGAGGTCCGAGCACTTGCCCGAAATGGTTGTCCCAGTGCGGTCCATTGTCACGCGCCCCCGTGACAAGGTGGCTTGTTGGCGCGCGCCGGCGGCGCGAGAGTGGAGGTGCAAGAGACAGCGATGCGGTCGGGTGTCTCCGCGGGAAAGGGAGGGCGGCCATGAGGAATTTGAAGATCATCATCGGCGGCCTAACGGTGCTGCTGATCGTGCTGCTGACGGCGGTGAGTTCGCGCAAGGACAATGATTCGCTGGGATACAACGCCGCCAACGAAACTACCCTGGTGGGCACGGTGGAAGACGTGCAGGAGTTCTACTGCCCGGTGACCGAAAACAGCGGCACGCACATCGTGCTGAGAACCGAGCACGGCACGGTCCTGGTGCACGTGGCGATTGCGCGCTTCCTGCGCGAACATGATTTCGCCATCCGCCCCGGCGATCGCGTGCAGGTGTCGGGAGCGAAGATCCGTTTCCGCAACCAGGAAGGAATGATCGCGCGCGAGATCGTTCGCGGCGACGAGGTGTTTACCCTGCGCAACACTTCCGGCAAGCCGCGCTGGTCGAACTGAAGCTTCGGTTTTGGGTCGATGAGCGGCGGTCAGGCGGTGCCGGTGGAGCTTCGCAGCACCTGGCGGAAGCGCTCGACTTCATCGCGCTCGCCCGCGTTTTCCGTGAGGAATTCCAGCCCGTAGTAATACCCGTAGCGGTTCTTTCACCAGGGCCCAGACGCGAAGCGATTGCGGCGCATAGGGCGCGCTGAATTCCAGTTCGATCTGGTCGCCCACGTTCAGTTCCACCCCGGCAAACACACACATCCCGCCTTCGTTGAGTTCCGTGCCCCGGCCGTTGATGCGCGAAGTGAGGGTGGCGCGGTGCACCACCAGGCCTCCGGGCACGCGAATCTGGAACGCCTTCCCACCGCCGTTGAATTTCGAACGCTCCGGGAGAGGGGTAGATCGCGGCATGCATGATGTCCGTATCCTAAGCGGCTGGTTGACTTTACGGGAGATTACGAGGGTTGCTGTACTCCCGGTCATGGGCTGGCGCGGCCTGAATCTGCCGGCGCCGGCGGGCATCTATCCCAGGTGGAGGTCATGGTGGAAAAAAAGAAAACTGGGAGGCACGGAATTCCACATCACCGCCATCGGGCTGGGGACGTGGGCGATTGGCGGTGAATGGCAATACGGCTGGGGACCGCAGAACGACGCCGAGTCCATGGCGGCGATCCGCTATGCGGTGGACAACGGAATCAACTGGATTGATACCGCCGCCGTCTATGGGCTGGGGCACGCGGAACAGATGGTCACACGCGCGCTGAAGGAACGGGGCAGCCAGCGGCGGCCTTATATCTTTACCAAGTGCAGCCTGGTGTGGGACACGAAGGGAAATGTGACGCACTCGCTGAAGCGGGACTGGATTCGCCGGGAATGCGAGAACAGCCTGAAGCGGCTGGAAACCGAGGTTATTGACCTCTACCAGGTGCACTGGCCGGCGGCGCCCGGAGAGACGGAAAACAATCCGACGCCCGACCTGGAGGAAGGTTGGAGCGCCATGGCGGAGTTGCAACGCGAGGGCAAGGTACGCTACATCGGTGTCTCCAACTTCAACGTGGCGCAAATGGAACGGGCGCGGCGGATTGCCCCTATCAGCTCCCTGCAGCCGCCGTACTCCATGCTGATGCGCGACATCGAAGACGAAATTCTGCCCTATTGCCGGCGGCACAACATCGGGGTGATCGCCTACTCGCCCATGCACAGCGGGTTGCTGACCGGCGGCATGACCCGCGAGCGCCTGGCGAAGATGGCGCCCGGCGACTGGCGCCGGAACAGCCCTTCGTTCCAGGAGCCGGCGTTCAGCCGCGCGCTGGAGTTGGTGGAAGTGCTGCGGGAGATAGGCAAGCGCCACGGACGCACCCCGGCCCCGGTGGCGATTGCTTGGACGCTGCGCCGTCCCGAGGTTAGCGGCGCCATTGTGGGCGCGCGCCGGCCCGAGCAGGTGGACGGCTTCATCGGCGCACTCGAATTCCGGCTCAGCAAGGACGAACTGGAGCAGATACAGCGGGCTCTGCCGGAGCAGATGGCGCTTATTTAATCGCCGGCCGGCAGGCTCAAGGCGTAAGGCTGGGGGAAACGCAAGTCTCCGCCTGGTCCTGGTCCCTTTCTCCGCTTTTGATTCGCACACGGTCCGGTAACGTCCGGCACTGCCGCGCGGCTCGCTGGGGGGGAAATTGGGAGGTTGCGGTCTGTCCAAATCAGCGGAACAGGAGAGGCATTCATGGCAACGACCTATGACAAGAAGGCCGATCTGGCCGGTCCCGGCATCGGCGACTATAACGAACTCGAACAGATTCTGCCCAACGATTACCATTCCCTGCTCACGCCCCGCGAAACTCAGAAGGCCATCTTCGCGGTAAAGACTACATCGAAGACAATCTCTGCAACGAATTGAACCTGATGATGGTCGAGGTTCCGCTGATCGTCGACGTCGACAGCGGCGTCAACGACATGCTCGACCGCGACGGCTCGCGCACTCCCATCCAGTTCCACATCTCCAACGATCGTGACAAGCATCCTATCGACGCCCAGGTCGTGCAGGCCGCCACCAAGTGGAAACGAGTGGCGCTGAAGCAGTTCGACTGCAAGCCGGGCGAGGGCATCTGCACCGACATGCGCGCCGTGCGCAAGGACTACTTCCTCGACCACGATCACTCCTGCTATGTCGACCAGTGGGACTGGGAGCGCGCGATCACCGCCCGACCAGCGCAACCTCGGGTTCCTGAAGGACATGGTCGGCCGCATCTGGAAGGTGATGGTCGGCGCCGAACAGTTCGTGCAGGAAATGTTTCCCCAAGCTGCAAGGATCCGCGCTATCCCAACCTGCCCGAGGAACTCACGTTCCTGCACGCGGAAGAAATTCTGGACATGTATCCCGACCTGCCGCGCAAGCAGCGCGAGACGCAGATCCTGCAGAAATATCCCGCCATTTTCATCATCGGCATCGGCTGGCCGCTGAAGGATGGTTATCCGCACGAGATGCGCGCCGCCGACTACGACGACTGGGTCACCGACACGCAGCCAGAAACCGGCAAGGACACGCACGGGCTGAATGGCGACATCCTGGTCTGGAATCCCGTGACCAAGCGCCGCCACGAGCTGACCTCGATGGGCATCCGCGTAAATGCGGAGACGCTGAAGAAGCAGCTGGAAATGTCGCACCAGACCGACTTCCTGAAATTCCCTTATCACCAGGCGATCCTTAAGACCAGATCCCGCTCTCTCATCGGCGGCGGCATCGGCCAGTCGCGCACGCTGATGCTGCTGCTGCGCAAGGCGCATCTGGGAGAAGTCAGCGTGACCGTTGGCCGAAGATTCTGAAAGAGATCTGCGCGAAGAAGAACATCTTCGTGCTGGAGTAAACCGGCCGACGGCAGTTCAAGACATTCTTCAGATGGATGAACCCAGGCCGGAAATACCCGGCAGGGCTTGGTGCGCCCGCACCCGGCCTTTGATTTTTTTGCGGTAACTCCGTTCGCGTAACGGCCGGCGGCATCCCATGCCGAAGAGTGGAACGAATTCAATCAGGAATTTCTGGTCCAACCGATACCGCCCGCGCGATGAGAACAGGTGAAACTTTCCTGCTGCCGGTGGGTTAGCACGCGTGTACCTGGGCGGGGAGTATCAAGCTGGCGTGTTGGCCGGGGATGACCAGGGCTTCCTCCGTTCCGAATTCCGAGGTTTCATGCAACGACAGTGGATACGCTGTTTCCTCCTGATGGCCGCCATGGCGGTCTGGACTTTGATCTCTCCGGCGCTGCTGCAAGCGCAGAGCCGCATGATGCAGGCGATGGAGACGGCTGAAAGCCGCAAACTGGCGGGCAGCATGGGTCCTTCTGGCCAGGGCGCGCTACGACCAGGGCAAGGCCGCCGGCGAAATGATGCTGTACCGCATGGTGCTCGCCTTCAAGCCCGGCGCGGCGCAACAAGCCGGCTTGGATGCGCTGCTGGGCGAGCAGCAGAACCCGCTTTCGCCTTATTACCACCAGTGGCTGACGCCGGAGCAGTATGGCAAGCGCTTCGGTTGGACGCCGGCGACCTGGCCGCCGTAACCCAGTGGCTCCAGGAGCGCGGGTTCACGGTGGAGGGGACGTTGCGGAGCCGCACTTACGTGGCCTTCAGCGGCACAGCGTCGCAGGTGGAATCGGTGTTCGGCACGCAATTCACCAGTTCCAGGTGAACGGGCAGCTCCATTACGCAAATATCTCGAACCCATCCCTGCCCACGCCGCTGGCCGGCGTGGTGCTCGCGTTTCACGGGCTGAACAACTTCCGGCCTGTGCCGCGCGCGGTGATGCGCCGCGTTCCGCGGCCGGAGTTCACCTCCGGTATCAGCGGAAATCACTTCCTGGCGCCGGACGATTTCGCCACCATCTACAACGTGCGGCCGCTGTACAACACCGGCATCGACGGCGCCGCGCAGTCCCTGGCCGTGATGGGGCAGACCGACTTGGTGATGTCCGACATCGCCACCTTCCGCAGCCTTTCGGGCCTGCCGGCGAACACCCCGGTCGTGAAGCTGGCGCCGGGATCCTCCGATCCGGGATCTGAAGGACGATCTTGGCGAAGCCGACCTGGATGTCGAGTGGGCGGAGCGGTGGCGCGCAATGCCACCCTGATTTACGTCAATTCCACCAACGCCTTCGATTCCTTGCAGTACGCCGTTTCCTCCGGCCTGGCGCCGGTATTGAGTATCAGCTACGGCGACTGCGAGGAGAACTTCAGCCCGGGCGAGATCGCCTCGCTGACCTCGCTCGGGCAGCAGGCCAACGCGCAGGGGCAACGATCGTCGGTCCATCGGGCGACAGCGGCGCCGCTGACTGCGATTTTCCGCCCAACATGAATACGCCGCTGAAGTCGGCCTCGCACGGGCTGGCGGTGGACATTCCCGCGGCGCTGCCCTATGTCACCGCCGTCGGCGGCACCTCGTTCAACGAAGGCACGGAAATTTCTGGAGCACCGGCAACGATCCCGCCAATGGCTCCGCACAGTCCTACATTCCGGAGGCCGCGTGGAACTCCACCGCTTTCGAAATCGCCCAGGGGGGTTCCTTGGCGGCAACCGGTGGGGGCGTCAGCAAGCTGTTTGCCAAGCCGAGCTGGCAAACCGGCACGGGCGTTCCCTCCGACGGACAGCGCGACGTGCCCGACATATCGCTTGCCGGGTCCTTCGATCACGACGGTTACCTGGTGTGCTCGAACGGAAGCTGCGTCAACGGGTACCGGGCCAGCGATGACTCGCTCTTCGTGGTGGGCGGAACCTCGGCGGGCGCGCCGGTGTTCGCCGGAATTGTGGCGCTGCTCAATGAGCAGGCGCAGGCCTCGCAAGGCAACCTGAATCCGCGGCTCTATCAGTTGGCGGGCACCTCCGGCGACGCCTTCCACGACATGACCACCGGCGACAACAAAGTGCCCTGCACGGCCGGAACCACCGACTGCCCCAACGGCGGCTCGATCGGTTTTGCTGCGGCCGTGGATATGACCTGGCGACCGGCTTGGGGTCGTGGATGCGTTCAACCTGGCCACCGAATGGAGCGCGAGCGCGCCCGCGCCCACGGCGGACTTTCAGATTTCGGTGTTCGCCTCCACCATGAACCTGACCGTCGGCGCCACCGGGAATGTCGGCACCACCGCGCTGGTCATCTCCGCCGTGCACGGCTTCACCGGGCCGGTGGCGCTCACGTGCAGCGTGCCGGCCTCGTTGCCGGGAACTACTTGTTCGGTTTCCCCGGCGTCGCTGACCACCTCGGGCAGCGCCACGGTGACCATTACGGCGTCGGCGACCAGCGCCACCCTGCGCGCTCCGCGTGCCCTGCCGCGCTTCTTTCCTTGGAGTGACGGCGCGTTTGCATTGGCGATGGGGCTGACGATCGTCGAAGGGAAAACCCGGCCTTCCAAGGCAAAGCGGGCGGCGATGCCGGCCGTTTTGCTGCTGTGGCTTTCGCCCTTATGGTCGGATGCGGTGGGGGCGGCAGCACCACCACTTCGGCGTCTTTGGGGTCCACCGGTTCAACCACGGCCACCGGGGTGGTTACCCTACAGGCCACCGGCGGTTCCAGCTTGAGCCACACGGCCTCGATCGCCGTAACCGTGAATTAGCGCGGGAGCTCAGCTTCAGGAAGTCAGGCGTAAGCAGTGCTCGGACCGGCTGCAGACTCTCACTTTGGCAGGTGGTTCTGGGGGTTGAAACTTTCGAACACGGCGCTCCGCTCCGTCTGCAGGACGCTGAAGGACTCGATCCGTACCGCGACCCCTACCTTGTCGTAGCTGTTCCACCCGCACTACCCTGCCTGTACACAGCACCAAAACCGGTTCCGCCAGCGTCAACTCTTCCGGGAGTTGCAGGACGTACTCGATGGAGGCGCCCTCCTTCCAGGAATCCGAGGCGACGTAGAAGAACGCGCCTGACAGGCTGACATCCCGGGTCACTCCCAGCACGTTGCCCAGCGCTGCATTGGTGGTGCGTACCGGTAGGGATGTGGCTATACGACGGGTGGTCCGCCGTTCGATCTCGCTGTCCATGTTCGTGCGCCGGCTGCTGAGGCCCCGCTCTGATTCTCTCCCGGCGAGTGCAGGGGCCTGTCTTGGAAACATCTTCCAACCTTATCGCCAATCCTGTGACCATCCATGCCAAGAGCAAGGTGCGACAAACCCGGTGAGGATGAGCCTCGGCCAGCGCCATGACAATTCTCCGAACGGAGTAACCGAAAGGCTTAAGTCGCCGCCGGCCGGGGCGGCCTGATTTCTCGAAACTGGTCCCGAGCCCGGCGAAGGGGAGGGAACTGTGGCGGAAGCGTGTCGGAGTCGAACCGACCCCCGGCAGCGCGAAGCTGTCGGGCGCTGGTTTTGAAGTTGAGCCGTTTTGCAGGCGTGAGCGAGGAGCATAGCGACGAGCGGGAGCCTGCAGGCGAAATCCCGATCCCGAGCCCGGCGAAGGGGAAGACTGTGGCGGAAGCGTGTCGGAGTCGAACCGACCCTCGGCAGCGCGAAGCTGTCGAGCGCTGGTTTTGAAGACCAGGAGGATCACCGGACCCCATGCGCTTCCGCGAACCCGCAAGCTGCCGGCGGATCGCTTGCTTCAGAGTGTAACCCTGCGAGTTCCGGCCGACAAAAACTGCTGCCGGCGCAAGAAACTGAACGGCCACTCCGGCAGGGGGTCTGAACCGAAGCCGGCGCCGCTGTTTGTGAAGCGTTTGCCAGGCTGGCGAGTCTAATTCGCCTATAGCCCACCCTGAGACAGCCTGATCCCGGATCCGGTGTAGGAAGCAGGGTTGAGTGGGCGCTTTCAGCGAGGAGGTTTTTCCCCATGCTCAAGATTGGCGATATTGCTCCGGATTTCGAGGCAAAAACAACGGAAGGCCGCATCCGGTTCCGTTCATGGATCGGCGATTCCTGGGCGGTGCTGTTCTCTCATCCCAAGGATTTCACGCCGGTGTGCACCACCGAGCTCGGCTACATGGCCAGGATCAAACCGGAATTCGACAAGCGGAATGCCAGGATCATTGGGCTCAGCGTGGACCCGGTGGCGAACCATAACAAGTGGGCGACTGACATCCGGGAGACGCAGGGGCACGCGCCCAACTACCCCATGATCTGCGACCCACCTGAAAATCTCCAGCCTACGCCATGTTGCCGGCCGGGAAACCATTCGTCGTCTTGCTACCGCGGCCGGCAACATGCCGTAGGAGCTTGGAGATTTTCAGGTCGGTGTCGCCGATCATGGGGTAGTTGGGCGCGTGCCCCTGCGTCTCCCCCGGATGTCAGTCGCCCACTTGTTATGGTTCGCCACCGGGTCCACGCTGGCAGCCCAATGATCCTGGCATTCCGCTTGTCGAATTCCGGTTTGATCCTGGCCATGTAGCCGAGCTCGGTGGTGCACACCGGCGTGAAATCCTTGGGATGAGAGAACAGCACCGCCCAGGAATCGCCGATCCATGAATGGAACCGGATGCGGCCTTCCGTTGTTTCTGCCTCGAAATCCGGAACAATATCGCCAATCTTGAGCATGGGGAAAGACCTCCTCGCTGAAAGCGCCCACTCAACCCTGCTTCCTACACCGGATCCGGGATCAGGCTGTCTCAGGGTGGGCTATAGGCGATTTAGACCGCCAGCCTGGCAAACGCTTCACAAACAGCGGCGCCGGCTTCGGTTCAGACCCCCTGCCGGAGTGGCCGTTCAGTTTTTTGCGCCGGCAGCAGTTTTTGTCGGCCGGAACTCGCCGGGTTACACTCTGAAGCAAGCGATCCGCCGGCAGCTTGCGGGTTCGCGGAAGCGCATGGGGTCCGGTGATCCTCCTGGTCTTCAAAACCAGCGCTCGACAGCTTCGCGCTGCCGAGGGTCGGTTCGACTCCGACACGCTTCCGCCACAGTTCCTTCCCCTTCGCCGGGCTCGGGATCGGGATTTCGCCTGCAGGCTCCCGCTCGTCGCTATGCTCCTCGCTCACGCCTGCAAAACGGCTCAACTTCAAAACCAGCGCCCGACAGCTTCGCGCTGCCGGGGGTCGGTTCGACTCCGACACGCTTCCGCCACAGTTCCCTCCCCCTTCGCCGGGCTCGGGACCAGTTTCGAGAAATCAGGCCGCCCCGGCCGGCGGCGACTTAAGCCTTTCGGTTACTCCGTTCGGAGAATTGTCATGGCGCTGGCCGAGGCTCATCCTCACCGGGTTTGTCGCACCTTGCTCTTCACGTCAGGACTGGTCACAGGATTGGCGATAAGGTTGGAAGATGTTTCCAAGACAGGCCCCTGCACTCGCCGGGAGAGAACAGAGCGGGGCCTCAGCAGCCGGCGCACGAACATGGACAGCGAGATCGAACGGCGGACCACCCGTCGTATAGCCGCATCCCTACCGGTACGCACCACCAATGCAGCGCTGGGCAACGTGCTGGGAGTGACCCGGGATGTCAGCCTGTCAGGCGCGTTCTTCTACGTCGCCTCCGACTCCTGGAAGGAGGGCGCCTCCATCGAGTACGTCCTGCAACTCCCGGAAGAGTTGACGCTGGCGGAACCGGTTTTGGTGCTGTGTACAGGCAGGGTAGTGCGGGTGGAACAGCTCAACGACAAGGTAGGGGTCGCGGTACAGATCGAGTCCTTCAGCGTCCTGCAGACGGAGCGGAGCGCCGTGTTCGAAAGTTTCAACCCCCAGAACCACCTGCCAAAGTGAGAGTCTGCAGCCGGTCCGAGCACTGCTTACGCCTCACTTCCTGAAGCTGAGCTCCCGCGCTAATTCACGGTTACGGCGATCGAGGCCGTGTGGCTCAAGCTGGAACCGCCGGTGGCCTGTAGGGTAACCACCCCGGTGGCCGTGGTTGAACCGGTGGACCCCGAAGACGCCGAAGTGGTGGTGCTGCCGCCCCCACCGCATCCGACCATAAGGGCGAAAGCCAGCAGCAGCAAAACGGCCGGCATCGCCGCCCGCTTTGCCTTGGAAGGCCGGGTTTTCCCTTCGACGATCGTCAGCCCCATCGCCAATGCAAACGCGCCGTCACTCCAAGGAAAGAAGCGCGGCAGGGCACGCGGAGCGCGCAGGGTGGCGCTGGCCGCCGACGCCGTAATGGTCACCGTGGCGCTGCCCGAGGTGGTCAGCGACGCCGGGGAAACCGAACAAGTAGTTCCCGGCAACGAGGCCGGCACGCTGCACGTGAGCGCCACCGGCCCGGTGAAGCCGTGCACGGCGGAGATGGCCAGCGCGGTGGTGCCGACATTCCCGGTGGCGCCGACGGTCAGGTTCATGGTGGAGGCGAACACCGAAATCTGAAAATCCGCCGTGGGCGCGGGCGCGCTCGCGCTCCATTCGGTGGCCAGGTTGAACGCATCCACCGACCCAAGCCGGTCGCCAGGTCATATCCACGGCCGGCGGCAAAACCGATCGAGCCGCCGTTGGGGCAGTCGGTGGTTCCGGCCGTGCAGGGCACTTTGTTGTCGCCGGTGGTCATGTCGTGGAAGGCGTCGGCCGAGGTGCCCGCCAACTGATAGAGCCGCGGATTCAGGTTGCCTTGCGAGGCCTGCGCCTGCTGATTGAGCAGCGCCACAATTCCGGCGAACACCGGCGCGCCCGCCGAGGTTCCGCCTACCACGAAGAGCGAGTCATCGCTGGCCCGGTACCCGTTGACGCAGCTTCCGTTCGAGCACACCAGGTAACCGTCGTGATCGAAGGACCCGGCAAGCGATATGTCGGGCACGTCGCGCTGTCCGTCGGAGGGAACGCCCGTCCCGGTTTGCCAGCTCGGCTTGGCAAACAGCTTGCTGACGCCCCCGCCGGTCGCCGCCAAGGAGCCCCCCTGGGCGATTTCGAAAGCGGTGGAGTTCCACGCGGCCTCCGGAATGTAGGACTGTGCGGAGCCATTGGCGGGATCGTTGCCGGTGCTCCAGAAATTTCCCGTGCCTTCGTTGAAGGAGGTGCCGCCGACGGCGGTGACATAGGGCAGCGCCGCGGGAATGTCCACCGCCAGCCCGTGCGAGGCCGACTTGAGCGGCGTATTCATGTTGGGCGGAAAATCGCAGTCAGCGGCGCCGCTGTCGCCCGATGGACCGACGATCGTCTGCCCCTGCGCGTTGGCCTGCTGCCCGAGCGAGGTCAGCGAGGCGATCTCGCCCGCGCTGAAGTTCTCCTCGCAGTCGCCGTAGCTGATGCTCAATACCGGCGCCAGGCCGGAGGAAACGGCGTACTGCAAGGAATCGAAGGCGTTGGTGGAATTGACGTAAATCAGGGTGGCATTGCGCGCCACCGCCCCCGCCCACTCGACATCCAGGTCGGCTTCGCCAAGATCGTCCTTCACGATCCCCGGATCGGAAGCTCCCGGCACCAGCTTCACGACCGGGGTGTTCGCCGGCAGGCCCGAAAGGCTGCGGAAGGTGGCGATGTCGGACATCACCAAGTCGGTCTGCCCCATCACGGCCAGGGACTGCGCGGCGCCGTCGATGCCGGTGTTGTACAGCGGCCGCACGTTGTAGATGGTGGCGAAATCGTCCGGCGCCAGGAAGTGATTTCCGCTGATACCGGAGGTGAACTCCGGCCGCGGAACGCGGCGCATCACCGCGCGCGGCACAGGCCGGAAGTTGTTCAGCCCGTGAAACGCGAGCACCACGCCGGCCAGCGGCGTGGGCAGGGATGGGTTCGAGATATTTGCGTAATGGAGCTGCCCGTTCACCTGGAACTGGTGAATCTGCGTGCCGAACACCGATTCCACCTGCGACGCTGTGCCGCTGAAGGCCACGTAAGTGCGGCTCCGCAACGTCTCCTCCACCGTGAACCCGCGCTCCTGGAGCCACTGGGTTACGGCGGCCAGGTCGCCGGCGTCCAACCCGAAGCGCTTGCCATACTGCTCCGGCGTCAGCCACTGGTGGTAATAAGGCGAAAGCGGGTTCTGCTGCTCGCCCAGCAGCGCATCCAAGCCGGCTTGTTGCGCCGCGCCGGGCTTGAAGGCGAGCACCATGCGGTACAGCATCATTTCGCCGGCGGCCTTGCCCTGGTCGTAGCGCGCCCTGGCCAGAGGATGCATGCTGCCCGCCAGTTCGCGGCTTTCAGCCGTCTCCATCGCCTGCATCATGCGGCTCTGCGCTTGCAGCAGCGCCGGAGAGATCAAAGTCCAGACCGCCATGGCGGCCATCAGGAGGAAACAGCGTATCCACTGTCGTTGCATGAAACCTCGGAATTCGGAACGGAGGAAGCCCTGTCATCCCCGGCCAACACGCCAGCTTGATACTCCCCGCCCAGGTACACGCGTGCTAACCCACCGGCAGCAGGAAAGTTTCACCTGTTCTCATCGCGCGGGCGGTATCGGTTGGACCAAAATTCCTGATTGAATTCGTTCCACTCTTCGGCATGGGATGCCGCCGGCCGTTACGCGAACGGAGTTACCGCAAAAAAATCAAAGGCCGGGTGCGGGCGCACCAAGCCCTGCCGGGTATTTCCGGCCTGGGTTCATCCATCTGAAGAATGTCTTGAACTGCCGTCGGCCGGTTTACTCCAGCACGAAGATGTTCTTCTTCGCGCACATCTCTTTCAGGATCCTCGGCCACACGGTTACGCTCACCTCTCCCAGGTGCGCCTTGCGTAGCAGCAGCATCAACGTTCTCGATTGCCCGATGCCCCCGCCGATCGACAGCGGAATCTCCTGCTTGACGATTGCCTGATGGTAGGGGAACTTCAGGAACTCGGTCAGCTTCGACATTTCCAACTGCTTCTTCAGCGTCTCCGCGTTCACCCGGATTCCCATCGAGGTCAGCTCGTGCCGCCGCCGGGTGACGTGATTCCACACCAGGATGTCGCCATTGAGCCCGTGTGTCTCCGTGCCCGTTTCAGGCTGCGTATCGGTAATCCAGTCGTCGTAATCGGCGGCGCGGTTCTCGTGCGGCAAACCATCCTTCAGCGGCCACCCGATGCCGATGATGAACACCGCCGGATACTTCTGCAGCACCTGCGTCTCGCGCTGCTTGCGCGGCAGGTCGGGAAACATCTCCAGGATTTCCTCCGCGTGCAGGAAGGTCAGCTTCTCCGGCAGGCTGGGATAGCGCGGATCCCGCAGCTTGGGAAACATTTCCAGCACGAACTTCTCCGCCCCTACCAGCACCTTCCAGATGCGGCCGACCACGTCTTTCAGGAAGGCCAGGTTGCGCTGATCCGCCGTGATCACGCGCTCCCAGTCCCATTGGTCCACGTAGCAGGAGTGGTCGTGGTCGAGGAAGTAGTCCTTGCGCACCGCGCGCATGTCGGTGCACAGTCCTTCGCCCGTCTTGCAGTCGAACTGGCGCAGCGCCACTCGTTTCCACTTGGTGGCCGCCTGCACCACCTGCGCGTCGACCGGGTGCTTGTCATAATCGTTGGAGATGTGGAACTGGATGGGAGTACGCGAGCCGTCGCGGTCGAGCAGGTCGTTGACGCCGCTTTCCACGTCCACGATCAACGGCACCGAGACCATCACCAGGTTCAATTCCCGGCAGAGGTTCTCCTCAATGTAGTTCTTTACCGCGAAGATGGCCTTCTGCGTCTCGCGAGGAGTGAGCAACGAGTGGTAATCGTTCGGCAGGATCTTTTCCAGTTCGCTATAGTCGCCGATGCCCGGCCCGGCGAGATCGGCCTTCTTCACATCCAGGGTTGCCATGCCATGCCTCTCCTGTTCCGCTGATTTGGACAGACCGCAACCTCCCAATTTCCCCCCCAGCGAGCCGCGCGGCAGTGCCGGACGTCACCGGACCGTGTGCGAATCAAAAGCGGAAAAAGGGACGAGGACCAGGCGGAGACTTGCGTTTCCCCCAGCCTTACGCCTTGAGCCTGCCGGCCGGCGATTAAATAAGCGCCATCTGCTCCGGCAGAGCCCGCTGTATCTGCTCCAGTTCGTCCTTGCTGAGCCGGAATTCGAGTGCGCCGATGAAGCCGTCCACCTGCTCGGGCCGGCGCGCGCCCACAATGGCGCCGCTAACCTCGGGACGGCGCAGCGTCCAAGCAATCGCCACCTCGGCCGGGGTGCGTCCGTGGCGCTTGCCTATCTCCCGCAGCACTTCCACCAACTCCAGCGCGCGGCTGAACGCCGGCTCCTGGAACGAAGGGCTGTTCCGGCGCCAGTCGCCGGGCGCCATCTTCGCCAGGCGCTCGCGGGTCATGCCGCCGGTCAGCAACCCGCTGTGCATGGGCGAGTAGGCGATCACCCCGATGTTGTGCCGCCGGCAATAGGGCAGAATTTCGTCTTCGATGTCGCGCATCAGCATGGAGTACGGCGGCTGCAGGGAGCTGATAGGGGCAATCCGCCGCGCCCGTTCCATTTGCGCCACGTTGAAGTTGGAGACACCGATGTAGCGTACCTTGCCCTCGCGTTGCAACTCCGCCATGGCGCTCCAACCTTCCTCCAGGTCGGGCGTCGGATTGTTTTCCGTCTCTCCGGGCGCCGCCGGCCAGTGCACCTGGTAGAGGTCAATAACCTCGGTTTCCAGCCGCTTCAGGCTGTTCTCGCATTCCCGGCGAATCGAGTCCCGCTTCAGCGAGTGCGTCACATTTCCCTTCGTGTCCCACACCAGGCTGCACTTGGTAAAGATATAAGGCCGCCGCTGGCTGCCCCGTTCCTTCAGCGCGCGTGTGACCATCTGTTCCGCGTGCCCCAGCCCATAGACGGCGGCGGTATCAATCCAGTTGATTCCGTTGTCCACCGCATAGCGGATCGCCGCCATGGACTCGGCGTCGTTCTGCGGTCCCCAGCCGTATTGCCATTCACCGCCAATCGCCCACGTCCCCAGCCCGATGGCGGTGATGTGGAATTCCGTGCCTCCCAGTTTTCTTTTTTCCACCATGACCTCCACCTGGGATAGATGCCCGCCGGCGCCGGCAGATTCAGGCCGCGCCAGCCCATGACCGGGAGTACAGCAACCCTCGTAATCTCCCGTAAAGTCAACCAGCCGCTTAGGATACGGACATCATGCATGCCGCGATCTACCCCTCTCCCGGAGCGTTCGAAATTCAACGGCGGTGGAAACGCCATCAGATTCGCGTGCCCGTACGCCTGGTGGTGCACCGCGCCACCCTCACTTCGCGCATCAACGGCCGGGGCACGGAACTCAACGAAGGCGGGATGTGTGTGTTTGCCGGGGTGGAACTGAACGTGGGCGACCAGATCGAACTGGAATTCAGCGCGCCCTATGCGCCGCAATCGCTTCGCGTCTGGGCCCTGGTGAAGAACCGCTACGGGTATTACTACGGGCTGGAATTCCTCACGGAAAACGCGGGCGAGCGCGATGAAGTCGAGCGCTTCCGCCAGGTGCTGCGAAGCTCCACCGGCACCGCCTGACCGCCGCTCATCGACCCAAAACCGAAGCTTCAGTTCGACCAGCGCGGCTTGCCGGAAGTGTTGCGCAGGGTAAACACCTCGTCGCCGCGAACGATCTCGCGCGCGATCATTCCTTCCTGGTTGCGGAAACGGATCTTCGCTCCCGACACCTGCACGCGATCGCCGGGGCGGATGGCGAAATCATGTTCGCGCAGGAAGCGCGCAATCGCCACGTGCACCAGGACCGTGCCGTGCTCGGTTCTCAGCACGATGTGCGTGCCGCGGTCTTCGGTCACCGGGCAGTAGAACTCCTGCACGTCTTCCACCGTGCCCACCAGGGTAGTTTCGTTGGCGGCGTTGTATCCCAGCGAATCATTGTCCTTGCGCGAACTCACCGCCGTCAGCAGCACGATCAGCAGCACCGTTAGGCCGCCGATGATGATCTTCAAATTCCTCATGGCCGCCCTCCCTTTCCCGCGGAGACACCCGACCGCATCGCTGTCTCTTGCACCTCCACTCTCGCGCCGCCGGCGCGCGCCAACAAGCCACCTTGTCACGGGGGCGCGTGACAATGGACCGCACTGGGACAACCATTTCGGGAGCGCTCGGACCTCCCATCGCCACGCACCAGGGATGGTCGAGCTGAAGCTACTTTGCCGCTGCCGCCGTGCTTGGCCGCTGCTTCTCGATGGCTGCCGCCAGCACCTTCACCAACTCCTCCGGCGTGTACGGAGTCCAGCCGTGGCCCTTCATCGGCCGGCCGTATTCGAACGAGCCGGCATAGTAGGGGGTCTTGGTGCTCTTCAAAAAATCCTCCAACCGGTAGACCGACAGGTTCAGGTAGAAATTGTCCATGTCGCCGCAGAAGAGGTGGAGCTTGCCCGCCAGCTTGGGCCCGATCTTCGGCCAATTCTTCTGCAGGTCGTAGGTGAGGTCGTAGCCGTGGTCGCGCATGTAGTCGGCGACCTTGTGGTCGATCTTGCCCGTGAGCTTGTCCCACAGCGGCCGCGGGTAGCCGTCCGCCCCCACCGGCCCGTACGCGGCCTCCCACTCCTCGTATTGCTGTCCGCTGCGGCCGTGGGTTCCGAGCACCTCTTCCATCAGGCTCATCTGCTGCACCGTGACCAGCACCTGGCCCTCGGTGTTGCGCATCATCGGCCGCCCATGCGCCACGTATTCGAACCCCGGGGCGATGAAAGCATTGTCGTCCTCATAGATGTCCACCAGTTGGTAACGATGGAAGTCGATGGGATCAGGGAAGAAGGTCCAGGTTCCGCCGAAAAAATCCGGATGCAGCACCTGCAGCGCCAGCGACTCCCAACCCCCGGTCGAGCCCCCGGTCAGCACCCGCGCCCACGGTTCACGGATGATGCGGAAGTGCGTCTCCAGGTACGGAACGAGCTCCTGCATCACGGCATCGCCGTAAGGACCTTGGTTGGCGGAGTTGACGGCGTAGGAATCGTCGAAAAACGGCGTCGGATGCTGGAAGGTGACCGCGATCATGCGCGGAAAGTTGTCGGAGAGCCAGGCGTGCGCGAAGCGGCGCGCAAGCTCGCCTCCCGGCCACTCCCCGTCGCCGCCGCTTTCATCCTGGAAGCCGAACGGCGCGCGCAGGCTGAAGTGACCCTGGATGTAGACCACCGGATAGCGCTGGTTGGTGTGTTCGTCGTAACCCTTGGGCAGCAGCACGGTGGCGCCGATGTACATCGGATGCCCCCAAAACCGGCTTACCAGCTTGCTCTCGATCTTCACCCGTTTCACATACCTGGTGTCGTGTGGAACCTTCACCGGCGAGATAACGTTGCCGGTCTTCAGCTTGATGTGATACCCGGCGGCGGGATCGAGCCGCACCTGCTGCACTTCGCTGTATAGATTCCCCGGGGACTTGTTGAACTGCTGCCCTTCCCACTGGTCCATGTGCGCCCAGATGGTGTGCCCGTCGGCGCGATGAAATTCGGTGTAGATGTTGACCAGCGCCTGCACGTAGTATTCGCCCGCGGGCAGCTCCGTCAGGCTCCGCAGCGGATAGCCGAGCGTGGAGGCATCCATGATGACCGGCTGGCCGGGGCGGAGCTGGCTGACGTCGACGCCGTAGATCGGCACCTGATGGAACCAGAATCCCGCTTGCAGTCTCGGCTCAGGAGTGGCGCGCCGGCTGAGGATCACAAACACGCGCCCGGTGACAGGCTCAGCGTGCGCTGAGGCGGGAAAGGAAATTTCGAACCGCGTCTTCGAGGGCGGCGTCTGCGCCAGCAGGGTTAGACTGAAAAGAAGAACAAAAAACAGCAGGACACTGCGTCTAATCCTCATCCGTTCACCCTCCAAGGCAAGCAGGAAGGGTAACCCGCGGGCACGGATGGGCACAACATAGCCGCAGCTTTTGCCGACTCGCTAGCCGCTCATCACTAATTGCTAATCACTGCTTTTCAGATACCAGTCCGCCCTGCTCAGCGGCAGGCGCGCCTCACCTTGCTCCGGCTTGGCCAGCAGCGTCTGATAAACATTCAGCCATCCAGTGCGGAAGCGGTGGGCGGAGCCGGCCATGTACAACCGCCAGACGCGGTAGGCCACATCGCCCACCAACTCGCGCGCCCTGCCAGCCTGCTGCTCCAGGCGCTGCACCCACTGGCGCAGGGTCATCATGTAATGTTCGCGCAGGCTCTCGAGGTCGCGCACCTCCCAGCCGCTTTCTTCCGCCGCGCGCAGCACGGTGCTGATGGGCACGAGATCGGCGTCGGGGAACACATAGCGCGCCACGAAGGACTCGCCGCGCCAGGGTTTCCTGAGGTTTTGCGCAATAGCGTGGTTCAGAAACACGCCGCCCGGCTTCAGCAGCCGCCAGGCGCGGCTGAGGTACTCGCCCATCATCCGCTCGCCCACGTGCTCGGCCATGCCCACGCTGACCAGCTTGTCGAATGCCTCCGGCTCGTCCAAATCGCGATAATCGCAGACCTGCACGCGGCAGCGATCCTCCAGCCCTTGTTGGCGGATGCGTTCCCGGGCCAGCGCCGCCTGCGGCTCGCTCAGGGTGATGCCGAGCGCCCGCGCGCCGTATTCCCGGGCGGCGTGCAGGACCAGCGCGCCCCAACCGCAGCCGATATCGAGCAGCCGCTCCCCCGGTCGCAGCCGCAGCTTGCGGCAGAGGTACTCCAGCTTGTTCTCCTGCGCCTCATCCAGCGTGTCCTGCGGCGAGCGGAAGCAGGCGCACGAGTACACCATGCGCCGGTCGAGCCACAGCCGATAGAAATCGTTCGACAGGTTGTAGTGAAAAGTCACGGCGCTGCGGTCGCGCGCTTTCGAGTGCGGCGCGCCCTCGAGCCCTGACTGGCGTTCCGCCGGATGCGGCGCAGCAGTCTTCGGCATCCGCCGCAGCAGCGCCGCATAACGCAATTTCGCGACCAGGCTGAAGCCGCGCTCGAACAGGCGGTCGATCACCGTGAAGATCGACTCAATGTCTCCTTCAAGGTCGCAGTCGTCGTAGATGTACGCTTCCCCCAGCGTCAGGTCGCTGGGATCGGAAAACATGTTGCGCAGCGTGCCGGGATGCTTCAGCACGAGGGTGACCCGCGCCGGCCCCCGCCCGTGGCCAGGCCGCCAGGCGCTGCCGTCCCAGAGCCGCACCGACAACTCCTCCGGCCGGGCGCCGCCGAACAACTCCTCCAGCAGTTCCAGCGCCGCCGCGCGCGCCGGGTCATGGGACAGAACTTGCCGCAATGCCATCGTCGCACCTCCCTTTGTGGGCCACAGAGATGGACGGACACCAACCCAGCGAAGATCATACCCAAAATCGCCTGCGGCGCAGCACCTTTTCGGTTGACATGCGGCGCCTCGAGAACGCATAATTATTCAGTCATTGCATAAACATGCGTTCGAGCCCCAAAGCCCTGCGCCAGCACCGCATCCTGGAGCTGATGGACCGGGAACCGATGGTGACGCAGGAGGAGATGGTCCAGCGCCTGCAGCAGCAGGGGCTGAAGGTGACGCAGGCGACGTTGTCGCGTGACATCAAGGAACTCGGCCTGGTCAAGACAGCCGACGGCTATGCCCTCCCCGGCGCCGGCGGCGAGCCGGCCGCTTCCACGCCGCCTCTGTCGCACCTGCTGCGCGAGTTCGTCGTCGATGTGCGCCAGGCGCAGAACCTGCTGGTGGTGAAGACCACTCCGGGCAGCGCCCAGCCGGTGGCGGCGGCCCTGGATACGGAAAGCTGGCCGGAGGTGGTGGGAACCATCGCCGGCGATGACACCATCCTGGTGATCAGCTCCAACACCAGGAGCTGCCAATTGCTGGGCAAACGCATTCGCGAACAGATGTCGTAAGGGTCTTCAGTCTTCAGCCGCCAGGCTCCGGGCAACTCCCAGGGCCAACTGGAGACTGGATGCAGAAGACGGAGACTGAATCAGCCGCCTCTCTTGCACTACCGGAGTCTGGCGGCTGAGGACTGGAGACTGGAGAATGGTTACTGCGCGTCCGGCATTGCATGAGCGTTCCAAACCCCGCATGGAGCCCGCCCCGTTTCAGGCGGCGGATCTGCTCTCCATCCAGGACCTCTCGCCCTCCGACGTAGAGGGGATTTTCGACCTGACGAAGGCGATCAAGGCGCGTCCGGCCATGTTCCGCACGGCGCTGGCCGGTAAACAGTTCGTCATGATGTTCGAAAAGCCCTCGCTGCGCACCCGCGTGACCTTTGAGGCCGGCATCAACGCGCTCGGCGGACATGCCCTGTTCATGGAATGCCCCGGCGGCATCGAGAAACGCGAGAAGATCGCCGACGTGGCCCGCAACCTGGAGCGCTGGGTGCAGGGAGTGGTGCTGCGCACCTTCAAGCACTCGACCGTCACCGGCATGGCCGCTAACGCCGGGATTCCGGTGATCAACGCGCTCACCGACCGCGAACATCCCTGCCAGGCGCTGGCCGACTACTTCACCCTGGAAGAAAAGTTCGGCGAGGTGAAGAAGCTGAAGCTGGCCTTCGTCGGGGACGGCAACAACGTCGCCCACTCGCTGATGCTCACCGCCGCCAATCTTGGCGGGCATTTTGCCGTCGCCACGCCCGCCGGGTACGGGCCTGCGCCCGACCTGGTTGAGGCCGCCCGGAAAATCGCCTCCCGCACCGGGGCCACCATCGAAATCGGCAACGATCCGCAGGCCGCGGCCACCGGCGCCGATGCGGTTTATACCGATGTGTGGGCGAGCATGGGGCAGGAGAGCGAGGCGGAAGAACGCCAAGCCATCTTCCTCCCCTTCCAGGTGAATGCGGAACTGATGGCTCAGGCCGCCGCGCATGCCGTGTTCATGCACTGCCTGCCGGCGCACCGTGGCGATGAGGTCACGGACGAAGTCCTCGATTCACCCCAGTCGGTGGTCTACGACCAGGCCGAAAACCGCCTGCACGTGCAGAACGCCATCCTGGTGCTGCTGGCCGGGGCCGGTAAAGGCACCAGCAAAGCCGCGGGATCGGTACGTCCGGCAAGAGCCTGAGCGAGAGAGGGCCTAAGCCCGAGCAACTGAAACCGAAACTGAAACTTGAAACTGGTGTTCGCCATGCTTGAAAAAGTTGTGCTTGCATACTCCGGCGGTCTTGATACCTCCATCATCATTCCCTGGCTGAAGGAGAACTATGAGTGCGAGGTCATCGCCATGGTGGCCGACGTCGGCCAGGGCGACGACATCCCCTCGGTGGTCGCCAAGGCGAAGAACACCGGCGCCAGCCGCGTTTACGTCGAGGATTTGCGCGACCGAGTTCCTCACCGACTACGTCTTCCCTTGCCTGCGCGCCGGGGCCGTCTACGAGCACACCTACCTGCTGGGGACTTCGATGGCGCGGCCGCTCATCGCCAAGCGCCAGGTGGATGTCGCCCTCGCCGAAGGGGCCACCGCCGTCGCCCACGGCTGCACCGGCAAGGGCAACGACCAGGTGCGCTTCGAGCATGCTTACCAGGCGCTGGCGCCCTCGCTGAAGGTGATTGCGCCGTGGCGCGAGTGGGCCCTCAACTCGCGCGAGGACTGCCTCGATTACGCCGAGGCGCGCGGCATTCCGGTCGAGGCCAGCCGGGCGAAAATCTATTCGCGCGATCGCAATCTCTGGCACCTCAGCCATGAGGGCGGCGAACTGGAAGACGCCAACAACGCCCCGCTCGACTCCATGTGGCAACTCACCCGCTCCCCCCGGGAGGCTCCCGACCACGCCGAGCAGGTTGCGATTGAATTCGAGCAGGGCACGCCGGTGGCCGTGAACGGCCACGCGCTCGACCCGGTCACGCTGCTGGAAGAACTGAACGCCATTGGTGGGCGCAACGCCATCGGACGCGTGGACCTGGTGGAGAACCGCTTCGTCGGCATCAAGTCGCGCGGCTGCTACGAGACCCCCGGCGGCACGCTGCTGCTCGCCGCGCATCGCGAACTGGAGTCGCTCTGCCTGGACCGCGAGGTCATGCACTTCAAGCAGCAGATCGCCCTCAAGTACGCCGAACTGGTCTACTACGGTATGTGGTTCACGCCTTTGCGCGAGGCGCTGGACGCCTTTATCAGCTCCACCCAGCAGACCGTCACCGGCTCGATTACGCTCAAGCTGTATAAGGGCAACGTCAGCATCGCCGCACGCCAGTCGGAGTTTTCGCTCTACCAGACCGGGCTCGCCGCCTTCTCCATGGACGGTTATAACCCCAAGGACGCGGAGGGATTCATCCGCATCCTCGGCCTCCCGGCGCGGGTGCAGGCGCCGCTGCGCCAGAAGCGCCTGATCACCGAGCGCGAACGCGGCAAGGTATTCTTGAAAGCAACCACCGCCGCGGATTAGGCGCCGCACCAGAAGTAAGAAGTAAGAAGTAAGAAGTAAAGAAGTAAGAAGTAAGAGGTAAGAAATAACAAGTAAGAACTGAGAGGTGCGAACGCGAATCGCTCGCCTCGCCCTAATCCGGTTGCTTTACACTTCTTACTTCTGACTTCTTACTTCTGACTTTATGGAAAAGCTCTGGTCCGGCCGCTTTCGCGAGCCGCTTGATCCGCAATTCGAGCAGTGGCAGCGCTCCTTCGCCTTTGACGTCCGCCTGCTTCCCGATGAGATCGCCGCCAGCCGCGCCTACGCCCGCGCACTCGCCGCCGCCGGCGTCTTCAGCGCCGCCGAACTGCAATCGGTGCAGCAGGCGCTGGACACCATGGCCGGGCGGCCGGCGCCCAGCCCCGTCGGAATTCCCCGATGTGGAAGACGTGCACCAGTTCGTCGAGCAGGAATTGGTGCTGCTGATCGGCGACACCGGATACAAGCTGCATGCCGGGCGCAGCCGCAACGAACAGATCGCCACCGATCTCCGCCTCTACACCCGCCGCGGCATCGATCGGGTCCGCGCCGCGCTGGCCGCGCTTGCTTCCGCAATCCTCGACAAGGCCGAGCAGTCGAAGGATGCGGCTATGCCGTCTTACACCCATCTTCAGCGTGCCGAGCCGGTGCTGATCGCGCACTGGCTGCTCGCCTGGGTGGAGATGCTGCTGCGCGACGCCGACCGTCTTGCCGACTGCCGTCGCCGGGTCAACGTGCTGCCCCTGGGTTCGGGCGCGGTGGCTGGGCCGGGCATGAAACTCGACCGCGCCGCCATGGCCTTCGAACTCGGCTTCGACGCCATTTCCGCCAACAGCATCGACGCCAGCAGCGATCGCGATTTCGAGCTCGAATTCCTGCACGCGCTCTCGTCGCTCGCCCTGCACCTGAGCCGCTGGGCGGAGGAGATGGCGCTGTTTTCCACCATCGAGTACGGGTTCGTGCAGTTGCCGGAGCCGTATTCCACCGGCTCCAGCGCCATGCCGCAAAAGAAGAACCCCGACGCGCTGGAACTGCTGCGCGGCAAGGCCGGGCGCGTGCTGGGCGCCGCCGCAACCCTGCAAACCGTTATGAAGGGCCTGCCGCTCGCCTATAACAAGGATTTGCAGGAGACGCAGGAGCCGCTGTTCGCCGCCGTTGATTCCATCCTGCAGGCGCTGCCCATCGCCACCGGCTTCATGGCGGCTCTGTCTTTCGACACCGAACGCATGAAGCTGGCGGCCTCTGCCGGCTTCCTTAACGCCACCGCCGCCGCCCGTTACCTGGTGAAGAAAGGCGTGCCCTTCCGTCTGGCTCACTCCGCCGTCGGCCAGGCGGTTCGGCTGGCGCTGGAAAAAGGATGTGAACTGGAAGGCCTCACCCTGGAGGAGCTGAAGCAGTTTCGCCCGGAGTTTGATTGCGATTTCTTCGACTCGCTCCAGCTCGACTCGGTGCTCGCCAGCCACGATGTACCCGGCGCCACCGCGCCGAAGCGGGTGGAGGAAGCCCTTGCCGCCGCCCGCCGCCGCGTGCAGGAAATCTTCAAGCAATCGTCCCTGAAATCTTGAATCTCAAATCCTACCTTCTCACTTCGCCGCGACCTGCGCCTTCACCTTTTCCAGCACCTGCTGTGCTGCTTCCGCGGCGTCCTGGGTTGAAAACGCGCTTTCCAGTTGCACCACCCGAATGCCCTGCAGCGCGTGACGCAGGGCATCGTGCTTGTCGAGCACATTCGGCCCCAGGATCACCACGTCCGGCCGCACCGCCTTGATCAGGATGCGCGCGTCGGCCACGTTCGCCGTGGTCAGCGGGTCGTATCCCGCCTGGCGCAGCACCTCGCGCACATACGCCAGCACGTCCGCCGAGGGCTCCACGCAGAGCAGCGTCTTGCCCGAGGGCCGCACGCTTTCAATCGTGCCGCTGCGCTGATAGAACGCGGTTACCGCCTCCGTCTCCGAGGCGTGCATCTCAAACAGCCGGTCGAGGTTGGTGATATTCAGCGTGTGCGCCACTGCCTTGCCGGTGGCGCACAACTTCAGCTCGCCCCGCGCCGACCGCGCCGCCGCCAGCAGCCGCACCAGCATGCCCAGGCCGCTGCTGTCCACGAATCCCACCTCCGCCAGGTCCATGAGGATATGCCTCTGGACCGGCAGAAGCCGGCTGACATGCTCATGCAGCGAGTCCGCTTCTCTGCCCGCGACGATCCGCCCGCTGCACTTGACGATCGTCACCTTCCCCACGCGCCGCGTTTCCAGTTGCAACCCCACGCTCGACCTCCCGCCTCGGCCGGCCAGCAAGCGCCGATTCTCGCATTCCCCAGGCTGGACCACGGGGCGCGGATTATACCGCGAACCCGGCGCCGCCGCCCGCCGCATCCTAGATGTTAAGATCGTGGATTGCGCTGACCATGCCGCCGCTCATTGATGTCCAAAATGTCGTCAAGGTCTACCACGTCGGCAAGGTGGAGGTGCCGGCGGTCCGCGGCGTTTCCTTCCAGGTGGAGAAAGGCGAGTTCGTGGCCGTGGTGGGGCCCTCGGGCAGCGGCAAGTCGACGCTCTTCTACCTGCTCGGCGGGCTCACCCACGCCGATTCCGGCCGGGTTCTCATCGATGCCGACGATTTCTCACGCCTCTCCGACGCCGAGCGCACGCGCATGCGCAAGCGCAAAATTGGTTTCGTTTTCCAGAAATTCAACCTGCTGCCCACCCTGAGCGCGCGCCTCAACATCCAGATCGCGCAGGACATCGCCGGCAGCGACGGCGCCCGCGACAGCGAGTACTTCCAGGCCATAACCAAAATGCTGGGCATCGACCGCCGGCTCGAGCACCGGCCCGCGGAACTCTCCGGCGGCGAGCAGCAACGGGTGGCGCTGGCGCGCGCGCTCATCAACAAGCCGGCCATCGTGCTCGCCGACGAGCCCACCGGCAATCTCGACTCCAAGAATTCCGAGATCGTCCTCCGCCTGCTGCGCGACACCAATCGCGACCTCGGCCAGACGGTGCTTATGATCACCCACAACCTGGAGGCGGCGGCCTTTGCCGGCCGCGTTCTTCACATGCGCGACGGCCAGATCGTCGGCCAGGACAGCAACCTCACGCCGCCCCCGGCCGGCAACGCCAGCGTCTGAGCAATAGATTGGAATCCCGCGACAGCCCTGGGCCGCGGTTGACGCCAAAGACCCCATCCTTACGGCGCGACTCGCCTTCCCCGCGGCCGCGTTTTCGATCTCAAGTTGTACCCCTTCATGTAGGCTGTGTCCGCCTCTTCCGTCATTCCTTTTGCCTGGTAGGCATTGGCCAGCCAGATCCAGGCTTCGGCGTCCTTCGGCGCCAGCTCGGTCGTGTGCTTGAACGCCTCCACCGCGTCGTCGTAATGTTTCAGGTTCATCGAGGCGAGCCCGAAGTTGTACCAGGCCAGCGGCATCTTGGGATTCAAAACCGTGGCCTGGCGGAAGCTTGCCAGCGCTTCCTCGCCGCGCCCCAGGAGATTGAGGCTCACCCCCAGGTTCACCTGCGCCTCTGCATTCTTGGGATCGACCACCGTCATCTGCTGAAATTTTTCGCGGGCCATCTCATAGCGGCCGCCGCGCAGGAACATCACTCCCAGTTGCGCCAGCGGCGCCGGATTCTTCGGATCCAGTTCCGAAGCGCGGCGTAACGCCGCCTCCGCCTGTTCCTCCTGATGGTTTCGCTGGTACGCCATTCCCATCAGCAGCCATGCTGGCGCATAGTCCGGTCGCGCCTTCACCACCCACTTCAGTTCGCGCAGCGCGCCCGCCGTATCGCCCTGGCGCAGCTCCCGCCCGGCCAGTTCGAAGCGCACCACCGGCATGTGCACGTGCCGGATTACCAGCGCGCCGGCCAGCAGCAGCAGCGCGAAAACCGGGAATGCCAGCCGCCGGAGCTGCCGCCGCCGCGGCGCTTCCCTCGGAAAATCCAGGCTCAGCACCGACCCCAGCAGCAGCCCTGCAATCAGCCCGCCGACGTGCGCTCCGTTGTCGATGCCGCCCTTCACCGCGCCGTACGCCAGGTTGTAACCGGCAAATACCAGCAGGCTGATCAGGCTGGTACGCAGTGCGTTGCGCGGCGCGGGCAGCTTGGCCAGGAACAGCGTGGCAATCAATGCCCCCGCCAGCCCGAAGATCGCGCCCGAAGCCCCCGCGCTCACCACCACCGGGTTGTGCGCCACGCTCACCAGGCTGGCCGCCAGCCCCGAAAGCAGATACAGCGCCAGGAATGGCTTGGGACCATACAGGTATTCCGCCAGCAGTCCCAGGTCCCACAAACACCACATGTTGAGCCCCAGGTGGACGATGCCGATGTGCACGAACATCGCCGTCAGCAGTCGCCACCATTGCCCCCCGATGGTGAATGGGCCGAAATTCGCCCCCCAGCGCAGAAGCTCGCCGGTCGTAGGATGGGTCAGCGACCCGCCCTTCACCACCATGGCCAGGAAGAACAGGACGTTGATCGCTACCAGCACCAGCGTCACCGGAACCGTTTTGCGCGTGGTCAGCAACGGGCCCGCGCTGGACGGCGCCGGCCGCGCCTCTATGTTTGCCTGGCATTCCGGGCAGGTGCTTGCCCCGGCGGCGCGAGACTCTTCGCTCTCGCGTCCGCATTGTGGACAAACCGTCATGCAGAGAAAAAGGATTCGATTCTGGCGATGCTAACACAGGCGGCAGGCGTTCACTCCGGCTCCACCATCCGCACCGTGAGCACGGGACAGGGGGCATCGCTCACCACCTCGTACGCCGTCGCCCACTTCAGCCGGCGCGCGAAGCCCACCGGCTGCCGCACACCCAGCACGATCAGCCCCGGCTTGCGCTGATTGGAGATGTGCAGGATCCGCTCGGCGGCGGTGCCGAACTCCACAATCGTCTCCGGCTGCGCCGCCAGTTGGGTGCCGGAGGGAATCAGCGCGCGCAGCCGCCGGTGCGCCTCGTCGGTAATCCGCTGGCGCTCCTGCTGCGTTTGCGGTGTCTCCTTGCTAACGTGCATCAGCAGCAGTTGCGAACCCTGGTGTTGCGCCAGCGAGAGCGCATAGCTGCCCGCCTTCAGCGAATGGGCGCTGAAACCGGTGCAGAACAGGATCGGCTGGTCCGGGGTGCGTTCCGTCACCTGCCCCGCCCGCGGACCCACCATCAGCACCGGGCAGCTCGCCTGCCGGAAAATGGTTTCCGCCACCGATCCCAGGAACAGCTTTCCAAATCGCCCGCGCGCATGCGTGCCGATCACCAACAGGCTGATGTACAGCTCATTGATGCGGCGCGACAGCACATCCCAAACCACGCCCTGCTCCACCAGCACCTGGTGATCCACCCCTTCCAGGTGCCCGGCTATCAGCAGGTCGGTCATATGGCGCTGCGCGTTACGCCACGCATCCTCCAGGGCCCGCTGGCGCGCGTCGGCGGCCAGGAACTGGAACGGTTCCGGCGCCACTACGTGCATCAGGTAAATCTTCGAAGAGTAACGGCGCGCGATGGCCAGCGAATAGTGCAGCGCCGACTCCGTCACCGGGTCGAAGTCGGTTGCCAGCATGATCCGTTCCATGGAAATGGGAGTCGCTGCGTCCAGTACGGGCGATCCGGCAGAGGGTTGGAGCGGCTTGCCTGCCATGGCGATGTTTCTTAGAGCAGGTAACCATACCACCCCGCCACCTGCCGCTCAAGTGCGCCGGCGACTGCGAACGAGGAACATGGACGGCGACAAAGTGGATTGGCCCGGAACCCGGGCGAGGAAAGCGGCTCAACTGACTGGTTGGGCGAGGATGGGACTTTTCCTTCGCAACCTGTTCTCGATGGCGGCTATTTCTGCGGCCTTGGCTGCTGCTGTGGCTGCTGCATTCTTTGCAACTCCTGCAGCAACTGCTCCGGCGTCTTCACTTGCCCAGGGTTCTGGGCGTCGGGCTGCTGCCCCTGAGGCGCAATCGGCGGCACATTGGGTATCGGCGCGTTCGGCTGGTAGATAGTGCCCGGCTGGGCCTCCGGATTTTCGGCCTCCCGTCCCGGCGTTATCGGTTCCGGCGGAGGCTCCGCCTCCTCTTCCTCGGCATTCATCTCGGGCCGTGCTGCGCCCCCGCGAAATGGTCCTTGCGGGCCCGGCTCCCGCGGCTGCTGGCCGATTGATGGCGGTGGTGGCGTCTGGCCTGCGCTGGCTGTCATGCCCGTGCCCGCCCCCTCGTGTGGTGTCAGGATCACCTGCGACAGCGCGTCGGGATCCTCGGCGGAGCCCAGCACGATAAAATCGAATTTCGACCCTTCCAGCAGCGACGCCATCACTTCCCGGGGATTGCCCGGACCCAGTTGCACCGCGACTCGTTCATTGCCGGCCGCCGGCGGGATTTCCATGTGGGCGCCGGTTCGAGCCCGCACCGCCGACAAAATGGCGCTCAAGGTTGCATTCTGCGCCATGATGCTGAGCTGCCCGTTCTGATACGTCACCAGCGGCGGCACCGGCGGCTGCTCGTAAGGGCGCTTCGGATAAACCGGCGGCGGCGGGATCACCGGCTGAGCTTGGTCGGCCGATGGCTTCGCTGTTCTCGACGCGGGGCGAGCCGTCCCCGGTTTGACCGCGCCGGCTGGCGGCGTTTGCGCCACGCCCACCAGGCCCAGTCCCAGCGCCCAGCTCGCTACCGCTGCTTTGAAGGCGACACCCGTCATTCTTTCGCGATTCTACACCCTTTCGTCTTGTTCCTTTGTGTTCGCGGCTGGCGTTGGCGTAGAGTTTAGAAACATCTGAGCTGCCCAAAACCCGCATCCAATCCGGAGTAGCGTCACGAACGATGAGACTCTCATGAAAGCCCTGTCATTCCTTCTCCGCGCCTGCTGGCTCACCCTCATCCTTGCCCTGGCGTGGCCGGTCTCCGCCCGGGCGCAAACCTGCCTCACCGCCGACGATCTCGACGCCGGCGCCCGCAACAATCTGGAACAGACCGCGCAGCATTTGTTTCAGCTCTCCGCTGCCGCTGACTACGCTGGACTGAAAGCCGCCGCCGCTCCTTCGCTGGCGGCCAGCTTCGGCGGGGTGGAAAAGGCCGTTTCCGACTTCAAGGCCGATCTCGCCGGCGCCCAGGCCACGCCCAGCGCCATTTTCGTCCTCGAGAATGCCACCAAACAGACCATGCCGCGCGCCGAGTTTTATTGCGGGATTTTCAACTCCGCCAAGCGCGTCGGGTTTGTCATTCCCAACCTGGCGGCGGGCCGTTACGCGGTGGTTACCGAGGATGTCAGCGGCGGCAAGCAGCCCGTCAAGCTGACCTTCGTCCTGCAGCAGGAAGGAACTCACTGGGCGCTCGCCGGCTACACCGTCAAGCCCACGCAGGTGGCCGGCCACGACCTCGACTGGTACCTCACCCGGGCCCGCCAGTACAAGTCGCGCGGTCAGAACATGACCGCTTACCTCTACTATCTGGAAGGTTGGTATCTCTCGCAGCCCGTCGACATCGAATACACCCCGCAGCAGGATAAGCTGGGCGACGAAATGCAGCAGGCCCGTCCCCCCGACTGGCCCACGCCCAGCCAACCCATGAACCTCATGGCGTCGGCCAAGACCTATCACGTTACCCAGATCTTTCCCGATACCGTCGGCAATGATCTTTACCTGATCATCAAGTATCAGGCGGCCACCGACCTCTCCGACACCGGCGCAGCCTTCCAGGACAATATGGCAGTTATGAGATCCGTGGTCGCCAGGTATCCCGAGCTGCGCCCCGCCTTCGCCGGCGTGGTCGCGCGCGCCGTCGACCCCTCCTCCGGCCGCGATTACGGCTCCCTGCTAGCCATGAAGGACGTGAAATAGCGATTACCCGTTAGAGAGATTAGCGATCGTCGGACCAAGAACGGCGTCATTCAAGGGCAGCGAGGAATCGGCTTTCGAAATTCACGAGGTCATCTTCCGGCAATCGCTAATTGCTAATTCCTAATCGCTCTCGATACAATCGTCCGTTTCATATCTCGCGCCGGAACTCTCCATGAATAAAGTCGTTGCCAACGCCGACGAAGCCATCCGCGATCTTCAGGACGGCGCCACCATCCTGGTCGGCGGCTTCGGGCTCTGCGGCATTCCGGAAAACCTCATCGCCGCCACCATCCGCAAAGGGGTGAAGAACCTCACTACCATCAGCAACAACGCCGGCGTCGACGACTTCGGCCTCGGCCTGCTGCTGCAGAGCAAGCAACTGCGCAAGCATATCGGCAGCTACGTGGGCGAGAACAAGTTGCTGGAGCAAATGGTCCTCAACGGCGAACTGGAGCTCGAGCTCAATCCCCAGGGCACCCTGGCGGAGCGCATCCGCGCCGGCGGCGCCGGCATCGCCGCCTTCTATACGCCCACCGGCTATGGCACGGTCATCGCCGAAGGCAAGGAAATCCGCGAATTTGACGGCCGCAACTACGTCCTGGAGCGCGGCCTGCGCGCCGATTTCGCCTTCATCAAGGCTTGGAAGGGCGACCGCTGGGGCAATCTCGTCTTCCGCAAGACGACGCGCAATTTCAATCCCATGATGGCCACCGCCGCGCGCGTCACCATTGCCGAAGTCGAGCAACTGGTCGAGGTCGGCGAGCTCGATCCCGACATGGTTCACACCCCCAGCGTTTACGTGAAGCGCATCTTTCAGGGAACCAATTACGTGAAGCGCATCGAGAAGCACGTTGTGCGAAAGGCGGCTGTCTAGGAGGCTGCTGGAAAACAGATCTTCGGCAGGTTTGAACCCACTATCGCTTGTGGCCCCGTTGTGGGTTCACACATTCGTTTGCGCCTCGCTTATTGCTTCGGCGCGTTTTCAGCAGCCTGCTAGCGCCCGCTGGTCAGCGGCCATCGTTTTTCGCTGGCCACTGACCACTGTTTTTATGCCTATGCCCGAGTCCACTGCCGACGAAGTCCGCACCTCGGCCCTGCGCTATCTGCGCCTGTACGAGGAGGGTAACTTCACCCTCGGCGATCTCGCGGCGGAACTGGCTGTCATGACCCCCGCCTACGAGCACGCCATGGGCGGCATACCTGACTCCTTGGGAGCGCTGCTGGCGACGGCCGCGAAATACCGCGCGCAATCCACCGCCGACCCGTCCGCTTCATACACCGATTTTGAACAGGCGATTACCGATTTTCGCCGCACCGAGGCCTCCTGGCGCTAATTGCTAATCGCTAATTGCTAATCGCTGATTGCCGAGGTCCTATGGCTACCACACCGAAAGCGCCCAAAACCCAAGACACCGCCAAGCGCGACCGCATTGTCCGCCGCATCGCCCGGGAACTGCGTGACGGCTTCTACGTCAACCTCGGCATCGGCCTGCCCACCCTGGTCGCCAACTGCGTGCCCCAGGGCATGGACGTCGTCCTGCAGAGCGAGAACGGCATGCTCGGCATCGGTCCTTACCCGTTCGAAGGGAAGGAAGACCCTGACCTGATCAACGCCGGCAAGGAGACCGTCACCGAGATTCCCGGCACCTCGTATTTCTCCAGCGCCGACTCGTTCGCCATGATTCGCGGCGGCCACGTCGATCTCAGTGTCCTCGGCGCCATGGAAGTCGACGAGCAGGGCAACCTCGCCAACTGGATGATCCCCGGCAAGATGGTCAAGGGCATGGGCGGCGCCATGGACCTGGTCGCCGGCGCGCGCCGCGTCATCATCGCCATGGAGCACACCACCAAGGACGGTCAGCCCAAGATCTTGAAGAAGTGCACGCTGCCGCTCACCGGCGTCGGCGTCGTCAATACCATCGTCACCGAACTGGCCTACATCGAGGTGACGCCCAAGGGTCTGCTGCTGCAGGAAGTCGCCCCCGGACTCACCCCCGACGACGTGCAGCGGGCCACCCAGGCGCGCCTCACTGTCAGCCCCGATCTCAAGACCATGGAAAGTTGAAAATCACGCCATGGCAGGCCCCGGCGCCTCACCCCGGCCGCTTCCCGCCAACCGCAACTCCCCGCCGCAGGCACCCTTAGACCTGTTCCTCTAAGTCTTGGTGGAAAAGAATCGAAAAATTGGCCGTGGATGCCGGTCGAAATGCTTCTTCGCGCGCGCAAAAAAGAGCGCGGGCGGCCATTTAGGGTGTGGTGGGAACCGCCCGCGCACCAGACCCCCTCCCGAGGAGAGTGCCGGGAAGAGGCTACCTCCTGCCCAGGTGAGTAGCAGGAGAACTCAAAAACCTGTGCGCAAATTGGGAGAAAGCGGCTAGCAGAGCCGGGCGGTGGTCAAATCCAGGAGATCAAGGTCGCTGGCGACGGGATGCGCCGGGCGCGAGATAACCAACTCCTGCGCCACCATCGGATTGTACATGGCCGAATTGATGACGATGGCCGCCAGAGGCACAATCACGGTAGGCGGCTGCAGCGTGTGCTTGGAGGTCAGCGTGCCCATCGGCGAGGCTACCGCCGGGGAAATTAGGATCGCCACGACGGCGTAAGCCATCAGGACGGCGACCACGATCTGCCAACGCCCCCGCATCGGTACAACTATTTACCGGGAACCGCGCTCCCGGTCAAGCGGAATCGTAAGCCTCACGCAGCTCAGGCGGTCCGGCGATAATCAGGAGTTGCGCGGGCCTCGCTCTGAAAACCTGGCAGCCCGCCGTTGCCGGTAATCAGGCGGGCGGCACGCTGATAGGTCAGGTACGACCAGGCCCACTCGATCATCACCAGCAGGCGGTTGCGGAAGCCGATCAGGAAGACGATGTGCACGCACAGCCACAGCGACCAGGCGACGAAGCCGCTAACGTGGATTTTGTCGAAATCGGCGACCGCGGCGGCACGGCCTATGGTGGCCAGAGTGCCGCGATTGTGGTATTGAAACGGCCGGCGCGGCTGGCCGCGCAGCTCGCGCCCGATATTGGCGGCCACGGCGCGGGCTTGCTGCATCGCTACCGGCGCCAGGCCGGGCAGCGACTTGCCGTCCTTTCCCGCCAGGGTGGCCAGATCGCCAATCACGAACACCCGCGGATCGCCGGGCACGGTCAGATCGGGCTCCACCAGCACACGTCCGGCTTTGTCCGTCGGTCCCAGCAGCTTTCCCAGCGGCGAGGCGGACACGCCAGCGGCCCACAAGGTAACCGCCGAGGGCAGTTCGGTATCGCCCAGGCGCAGCAGGCCGGGCTCGACGCTGGTGACCCTGGTCGAAGTGCGCACCTCGACCCCGAGCCTCTCCAGTTGCCGCTGCGCGCTGCGCGACAGGTCTTCGGGATAGGCGGGCAGCACGCGTGGCATGCCTTCCACCAGCACCACGCGGGTCCTCTTGGGATCGATGGCGCGGAAGTCGGCGGCCAGGGTACGGCGCGCCACCTCGGCCAGCGTTCCCGCCAACTCGACGCCGGTCGGGCCGGCGCCGATAACCACGAAGTTCAGCGGCGCGTGGGTTCCGGTTTCCACCGCCTGGCGCTCGGCCAGTTCGAAGGCCAGCAGCACGCGGCGGCGAATCTCCAGCGCATCGTCGATGGTCTTCAGGCCGGGAGCCAACGGAGCCCACTCGTTGTGGCCGAAGTAGGAGTGGGTGGCGCCGGCGGCAACGATGAGGTAGTCGTATGCCATCTCGAAGTCGGCGAGCCGGACGCGGCGGTTGGTCAGGTCGAAGCCGCGGACCTCATCCATGAGCACGGTGACATTCTTGAATTTTCGCAACACGCCGCGAATGGGCGCGGCGATCTCGCCCGGGGACAGGCCCGCAGTAGCCACCTGATAGAGCAGCGGTTGAAAGGCGTGGTGGTTCTTGCGGTCAATGACGGTGATCGAGACCGGCAAGCGGGACAGAGAAGCAGCGGCGGTGATCCCGCCGAAGCCTCCACCAACGATGACCACTCTGGGATACGCCATAGCTGTTGGATGAAGGCTTCAGGCGCAAGGCTTCAAGCAACAGGGCTCCGCGGAGGTTAACGCTTAGAGTATTCACTCCGGTCGGCGTTTTTACGTACCCCCTCCGCTTGGAACGAACATCAGGCGCCGCCGGAACCTTGGCTGGCAACCAGGGCTGGTTCGTGCACCGGCCGCGAGTGGCGGCCCATGGCGTGAAGAATGGCGCTGACGGCGTAGTAGCCGAGCAGGACTCCAAGTCCGACGGCGGCGGTGATGGTGAGCAGCAGGATGAGAGCGATGAGCGAGGTAGTCATGATTGGCCGACTCTTACTGAGATGCGGGCCAGCATAGCCGCGGCTGCACAGCGCGGAGCTTCAGGCCGCGCACGGGCGAACGGGGCCCGCATTTCAGGATGGTTGTTCATCTCCTTACACCGAAATCCTGTGGACATCTCATTTTTTCTTTTCCGCGTTCCAGATGGTTCGCGAGATCGCCCGGCCACAGAACGGACAGAAATTGATGGGGTACAGATTGGGCCTGTCCTCGGCCGAGCGCACGGCGTAATCGGAATCGATCTCGTTGAGAATGCGGCCATGCATGGTACGCAACGCCTGGTGCACGATCGCCTCTCCTTCCACCGCATCCTGGAGCATGGGGCAGCAATGTTCGGTCATGGCAAGCCGGCGGCCGACGGTTTGCGGCCGGCGCCGAACGAACACTGTAGCTCCCGTTGACGCCCGGCGGTGTTGGCAACTAGGATACGGAGTAGAGCTGCGCCTCACCACTGTCGGACTTTCCAGGGGAACCGTCCACATGTCGAAGGGACATGATCCCGCGGTCGGCGGGCGCGCTCGAGGTACCTAGCACCCCGATGGCCATCACCAAAATCACGGTCCGCGGCGCGCGGCAACACAACCTGAAGAACATTGACGTGGAGATTCCGCGGCGGGCGCTGGCGGTGGTGACCGGGCTGAGCGGGTCGGGCAAGTCGTCGCTGGCCTTCGACACCATCTACGCCGAGGGGCAGCGGCGGTACGTGGAGACACTCTCGGCGTACGCGCGGCAGTTCCTGGACCAGATGGAGCGGCCGGACGTGGACGCGATTGACGGGTTGAGCCCGTCGATTTCCATCGAGCAGAAGACCACCAGCCGCAGCCCGCGATCCACGGTGGGCACGATCACCGAAATTTACGACTACCTGAGGCTGTTGTACGCGACTGTCGGGGCGCCGCATTGTCCCAACTGCGGGCAGCCGATTTCGCGCCAGTCGGCGGAACAGATCGTGGCGCGGGTGATGGCGCTTGCGCCCCAGCGGGCCAACAACGGGCGCACCGGGGACAACGAGAAGCCCGAGGAACGAGTGATGATCCTGGCGCCGATCGTGCGCGGGCGCAAAGGCGAATTCAAAAAGGAAATGGAGAAGCTGGCGCAGCACGGCTTCGCGCGCGCGCGCATTGACGGCGAACTGGTGAACCTGGAAGAGGACATCCGGCTGGACAAGCGCAAGAACCACACCATCGAGGTGGTGATTGACCGGCTGCTGG
The DNA here is from genome assembly GCA_963740615.1 of Terriglobia bacterium. Classification (GTDB taxonomy): domain Bacteria; phylum Acidobacteriota; class Terriglobia; order Terriglobales; family Acidobacteriaceae; genus JAIQGF01. The sequence continues at coordinate 208,435 of CAVUEZ010000006.1, read as the reverse complement.
TGAAGACGGGGATCGAGAGGCGGCTGGAGCAGTCGGTGGCGCTGGCGATGAAACTGGCCGGAGGGCTGGTGCAGGTGGCGGTGGTGGGCGGGGAAGAGCACCTGTACAGTTCGCGGCTGGCGTGCCCGGATTGTGGCATCAGCGTGCCGGTGCTGGAGCCGCGCTCGTTTTCCTTCAACAGCGTGTACGGGGCGTGCCGGGAATGCAACGGGCTGGGCAGCAAGTACGACTTCGATCCGGCGAAGGTGATCGTGGACTGGTCGAAGCCGCTGCTGGACGGTGGCCTGGGACCGGGGTCGGGTTCGGCCAACCTGCAGCGCATGCTGCAGGTCGCCGCCGAAGCAGGAGGGATCGACCTGAATACGCCGGTCGATCAACTGCCGCACAAGGCACAGAATTTTCTGCTGTACGGGGCGGAGGCGAACGGCGGCCCGCGGCTTGGCTTCCGCGGCGTTGTGGCGTTTCTGCGGCAGATGCTGGAGGAATCGACCTCGGAAAGCTACCGCGAGTGGCTGCTGAACTACATGAGCGCCACCCAATGTCCGGCGTGCCAGGGCAAGCGGTTGCGGCGGGAAAGCCTGGCGGTGAAGGTGAATGGGATGTCGATCGCCGACTTCACCGCTCTGCCGGTGTCGCGGGCGGTGAGCCAGATCGGGCAGACGAAACTGAACGAACGCGAGACGCAGATTGCCGGGCGCGTGGTGAAGGAAATTGCCGAACGGCTGCAGTTCCTGAACGCGGTCGGGCTGGGGTACATCTCGCTGGACCGCTCGGCCGCGACGTTGTCCGGAGGCGAGGGCCAGCGCATCCGGCTGGCGACGCAGATCGGTTCCAAGCTGCGGGGCGTGCTCTACGTGCTGGATGAGCCCTCGATCGGGCTGCACCACCGCGACAACGGGCGCCTGCTGCAAGCGCTGGAGTCGCTGCGCGACCTGGGCAACACGGTGCTGGTGGTGGAACACGACGAGGAAACCATTCGCCGGGCCGATTACGTGATTGATTTGGGTCCCGGCGCGGGGCGCCACGGCGGCGCGCTGGTGGCCTGGGGCACGCCGGAGGAGATCATTCGCACGCCGGAGTCGCTGACCGGGCAGTACATCTCGGGCAAGAAGGTGATTCCACACCGGCAGGAGCGGCGGCACGCCAATGGCAATTCCCTGGTGGTGGTGGGCGCGCATGAGAACAACCTGAAAGACCTGGACGTGAATTTTCCGCTGGGCGTGATGACGGTGGTGACGGGAGTGTCAGGGTCGGGAAAATCGACGCTGGTGAACGATATCCTGTATCGGGCGCTGGCCAAGCAGCTTTACCGCTCGCGGGAGGAACCCGGGGGGCACAAGGCGATCGCGGGCGCGGAGAACGTCGACAAGGTGATCCGCATCGACCAGGCGCCAATCGGACGCACGCCGCGCTCCAACCCAGCCACCTACACCGGAGTGTTCACGCAGATCCGCGAGCTCTATGCCATGCTGCCGGAATCGCGCGAGCGCGGCTACAAGGCAGGGCGGTTCTCGTTCAATGTGCCGGGGGGCCGCTGCGAGGCCTGCCAGGGCGAGGGCCAGCGGAGGATTGAGATGAACTTCCTGCCCGACGTCTATGTGCAGTGCGAGGTGTGCGGCGGGCGGCGCTACAACCACGAAACGCTGGCGGTGAAGTACAAGGACTGTTCCATCGCCGACCTGCTGGAGATTCCGGTGGCGGACTCGCTGCCGATCCTGGAAAACATTCCGCAGGTGCGGCAGAAGCTGCAAACGCTGGTAGACGTGGGTCTGGGCTACATCCACCTGGGGCAGTCGGCGGTGACGCTTTCCGGGGGCGAGGCGCAGCGCATGAAACTGGCGCGCGAACTCTCCAAGCGCCAGACCGGACGCACGCTGTACCTGCTGGATGAACCGACGACGGGGCTGCACTTCGACGACGTCAACAAGCTGCTGGACGTGCTGCACCGGCTCACCGACCTGGGCAACAGCGTCATCATCATCGAGCACCACCTGGACGTAATCGCCAACGCCGATTGGATCATCGACCTGGGCCCGGAAGGCGGCGAAGACGGCGGCCGCATCGTGGCGCAGGGCACGCCGGAGCAGGTGGCGAGGTTCAAGAAGTCCTACACCGGACAGGCGCTGGCCGAATATTTCATTCGCCGGGCGGCGCTGGTGTAGGTCCGAGGCTCCTGCCGCACGATTTGCGACATTGGCGGCTATGCAAGTACATTGGTGACCGAGGCTGAAGAGCTTGTCCTACGGCGAGAACCCCCTCTCCCCTGATAACCAAATCCGAGCGGCGGCGGGAGAGCAGATCCCGATGGAGGAGCCGCCGCCGACAACGGCGCGCGAGAATCCGGCGTGGGGGATCGGCGACGTGATCCGGATCGCTGTGGTGGCGGTTCTCGGCATCGGCTTCTTCAGCATGGTGGCGATGGGCGTGGCACTGTACGGGGCAGGCAAGACGCAGGCAGCCGCCGCCGAACTGGCGCGCGATCCGCGGGTAGTGATCCCGGCGCAATTCGCCGCGTACGTGGTGGTGGTCCTGTACATGGTTTCGCTGGTGCGACGCCGCGGGCAGGCCTTCTGGCAGGCGATCCGCTGGAATTTCCCGGGCCGCAGGTGGTTCGGGTGGGCGGCGCTGGGAGTGGCGCTGGCGGTGATTGTGCAGAGCGCGTCGTCGCTGCTGCCGATTCCGAAATCGCTGCCCATCGAGCGCTACTTCCACAACACCAGCGGCGCGTGGATGATGGCCGTTTTCGGGCTGACGTTCGCGCCGCTGGTGGAAGAGCTGTTTTTCCGCGGCTTCATGTATCCGGCGCTGGCGCGAAGGCTGGGTGAAGCGGCCGCGGTGGTGATTACCGGGGCGCTGTTCGCGCTCATCCACACCTCGCAACTGGCGAACGCGTGGGCGCCGCTGCTGCTGCTGCTGGTGGTGGGGGTGGTGCTCACCGCGGTGCGGGCGCGCACCGGCTCGGTGGGCACGACATTGCTGGTTCACATCGGGTACAACGGCACCCTGTTCTCCATGCTGTACATCGCCAGTGACCATTTCCGACACCTGGAAAAGGTGACGTGAAGCGCGGGGCGCGCGTGGTATTTTGTTCACCATGAAAGTGGCTCGACAAGAGTTACTGGCTATGCTGGCGCAAAGGTCCTTCCAACTCGGCGATTTTCAACTGTCCGCGGGCGGCAGGAGCGACTACTACATCGACTGCCGCGCCACTACCCTGCACGCGCAGGGCGTGCGGCTCACCGGGCGGGTATTCGTGGACGAACTCTACCGCCGCGGGTGGGCGCCGCAGGCGGTCGGTGGCATGACCCTGGGCGCCGACCCGATCGTGGTGGCGGTCTCCATGCTCAGCGCGCAGCAAGTGCAGTCGCGGCACCCGTCACGGGTGGAATCGGAACCTCAGGATGCCTGGCTGATCCACGGCTTCCTGGTGCGCAAGGCGGAGAAGGCGCACGGCACTGGGCAGCGCATCGAAGGTTTTCGCGAAGCGGGAGCGCGGGTGGTGATTGTGGACGATGTGTGCACCACCGGCGCCTCTACCGTGCAGGCGCTCGAAGCGGCGCGCGAGTTCGGCTTTGACGTGATCGGCGTGATGTGCCTGGTGGAACGGCAGGAGGCAGGCGGCCGCGCGAACGTGGAGAAAGCGGCAGCGCCGGCGCAATTCGTTTCCATCTTCAGCGCCAACGAACTACGCGAAGAGCATCTGCGGCTGAAGGAAATCGGACAGTTGTAGCAGATCGGGTAATTGCGGAATCGGGCGCAATCCTGCACTTATCCGATTTCAAAGTTACCCGACATAAGATCAACTCAGAATCATGGTTAAGACCCTGGAATGGACGGAAGAAGGCGTCCGCTTTATTGACCAGCGGAAGCTGCCGACGGAAGAAAGCTACGTGGTAGCGCGCACGTACGAGGAGGTGGCGGAGGCCATCCGCAACATGACGGTACGGGGCGCGCCGGCCATCGGTGTGGCGGCGGCCATGGGCATAGCGCTGGGCGTGCGCGACTCCGAGGCAGGACACCTGTCGGAGCTGCGGCGCGATTTCGAGCAGATTTGCGAAACCATCGGCGCAACGCGGCCCACCGCGGTCAATCTCTCCTGGGCGATCCGGCGGATGCAAGGCAAGTTCGAAGAATCGCACGAACTGCCGCTGCCGCAACTGAAGCAGGCGCTGATCACCGAAGCCAGGCAGATGTACCTGGAAGACATCGCCGCCAACGAAGCCATGGGCCGCCACGGGGCCGTGCTGCTGCCCGCGGGGGGCGGCGTGCTGACCCACTGCAACGCGGGCGCGCTGGCGACATGCGGATACGGCACTGCGCTGGGGGTGATCCGCGCGGCCGTCGAGCAGGGCAGCAAACTGCACGTCTTCGCCGACGAGACGCGTCCGTTCCTGCAAGGCTCGCGCCTGACGGCGTGGGAGTTGATGCAGGATGGCATTCCGACCACCGTCATCTCCGACAACACGTCCGGCACCTTGATGAAGCAGGGCAAGATCAGCGCGGTGGTGGTTGGCGCCGACCGCATAGCCGCCAACGGCGACGTCGCCAACAAGGTGGGAACGTACATGGTCGCCGTGCTGGCCAAGGAGCACGGAATTCCCTTCTACGTGGCCGCTCCGTTTTCGACCATCGACATGGATACTCCCGACGGCAGCCTCATTCCCATCGAACAGCGCTCGCCGCGCGAGGTGACCCACCTGGGTGACCGGCAGATCGCGCCCACGGGGGTGAAGGTGGAAAACCCGGCGTTCGACGTCACCCCCGCCCAGTACGTGACCGCCATCATCACCGAGCGCGGGGTGGTGCGGGCGCCATACCCGGAGTCGCTGAAGAGGCTGGCGGAGCTGAAGGCGGGAGCCTAAGCCGGACGGAACTCTCCGGGCCGGCCGCACGTATCAACCAGTAGGAGTGCTCTCGTGCTCACCTTCATCCTGTGGTGCATTCTGTTCGTGCTGTGCTGGCCGGTGGCGCTGCTGGCGCTGATCCTGTATCCGCTGGTCTGGTTGTTGCTGCTGCCGTTTCGCATTCTTGGAATCGCGGTCGCGGGCGTGCTGAAGCTGCTGTGGGCAGTCGTGACGTTCCCGGCACGGCTGCTGCGGGCACCTGGGCGCGTGTAGGAGCTGCTTCTGGTGTCTCTCGTCTCAAGACGTCGAACCGCTACGCCAGTTCCGGCACCTCAGCGGGTTCGTGCCCGGCGCTGCGGTAGGCGCGGAGGATGTCCGCCATGGTGAGCACGCCCACCAGGAGGTGGACGTCCGCACGGTGGACCACTGGCAAGAGCGGCCAGTCGTAGATGTAGCGGAGCGCGGTGTCGAGCGGGTGATCGGCGTGCAGGATGGGAGCGCGTTCCGCCGGCAGCAGTGAGGCGAGCGACATCTCGTTCTTCCCGAGACTCGCCATCTTGAGCAGTTCTTCTTTTCTTACCACGCTCCAGCCGGTGGGCGAGCGGCGTACCAGCAGCACATCGGACTTGGCATGCTCGGCACGTTTGGCCGCTTCCTCCACCGTCTGCTCGTCGCTGAGGACGACCGCTGGGACGGGCCGCATGGCATCCTCAATGCGCAGCACCGAGAGCTCGCGCTCCTCTTCCATCGACGGCAGGTCGAGCCCGTCCTGGCGCGAGAGCATGTCGAAGATAGGCACCGGCTGGAAAGTGCGCGAGATCAGGTAGGCAATGGTGTTGGAGATGATCACCGGCACAATGATGGAATAGTTGCCGCTGACCTCCAGCACCATGAAGACCGAGGTCATGGGTGCGCGCAAAAATCCGGCAAAAAGCACTCCGATGCCGACCAGCGCGTAGGCGGCGGAGGTGCCAGTCAATTGCGGAACGATGGCGTGCTCGACTCCGCCCACCGCGCCGCCAAGCATGGCGCCGATGAAGAGAGTTGGCGCGAACATGCCGCCGGGCGCCCCGCTAACGAACGAGAGAGTAGTGGCCAGAATCTTCAAGCCGGCGAGGGCGCCGAGAATTTGCCAGGTGTACTGGTCGTGCATCGCCTCGTTGACGAATTCATAGCCGGCACCCATCACCTGCGGAAAACCGAGGTAGGCGATGAACCCGATGATCAGGCCGGCCAGACCGGGCTGCAGGAATTGTGTCCAGCGCGGCATGGCCTTCAGCCGCGGACGCAGCACGCTGATGCCCTTGGAGAACACCACCGAGGCGAATCCGCCCACCACGCCCAGGGCCGCGTAGCCCAGCAGCTCGGCGGGACGGAACATCTGGAACGCGGGGATGCGGAACAGCGGAGCAAACCCCAGAAACCAGCGTTCCACCACGGCGCTGGCGACGGCGGACAGCACCACCGCGCCCAGCACGCCGGCGCTCCAGCGTCCGATGACTTCCTCGATAACGAACAGCACCGCCGAGATGGGCGCGTTGAAGGCGGCCGCCAGGCCGGCAGCGGCGCCGACCGGCGCGATCAGGCGCACCTTTTCGCGCGAGAGCTTCAGGCGGCGGCCGAGGGCGGAGGCAATGCCTGCGCCGATCTGCAAGGCCGGATCCTCGGGGCCGAGCGAGTGTCCGGCGCCGATGGCCAGGGCCGAACAGATGAATTTCCCGATGACGGTGCGGAACGGAATATAGCCGTTGTAAATGTAGAGCGCGGCCTTGGTCTGGTTTACCCCGCTGCCGCGCACCTGCGGGAACACCAGCATGACGATGGCGGCAACCAGCAGGCCGACCAGCGCCGGCGCCACCAGCACGTGCCACCCGGTGGGGGGAACGGACGTGCCGAGCAGGTAAAGGCGTGCCCAATCGATGGCGATGCGAAAGCAGACGACCGCCAGGCCGGACATGACGCCGATGACGATGGCCAGCAGGAGAAAGAGGCGGTCCTCGCGGAAGGCCGCGCGCAGGGCGTGAAGCTGCAAACGCATGTGGGCCGGCGCCTCGCCGGGCTCAACCGCGGTTTCCGGCTCGGCCATCGCCGGAACCGGATCGTCGGATGCGCTCAAGCCGACCCCCCTTCACGCTGTTGTGAGATGAGCAGCAGCGCCTGATCGGATGCGCTGCCCTGGCCGCAAACGCGCTCCGTATCGCGCTCGATACGGAACACCAGGTCCATGGCGGCTTCGCCCCGCTCCGGATTGCGCTGCAGCTTGCGGGTGGTGATGTCGCGCTTCCGTTTCTTCAGCTCGGCATAGTCGGCGGCCAGCGGGCTGTCGCCCGAGTCGAGTGGAATGGAGTGCGCCGAGGCGCACTGCTGCAACCGTTCCTCGCCCTTGGCAAAAGCGCGCACGATACGCCGGGCACGTTCGGAGGTGGACAGGTGCGGCCGGTAAGGATCCATGTCCAGCACGAGTTGGGCAACCGCCAGATCACTGGCGGCGTGCGGTTCCTGGGTGTGCTCGGCCACCGCCGCCTGCAGGTAGCGGCGCGCATCGGCATACCGGCGTAGCTCGAAGGCGACTTCGCCGGCGCCGGCCAATGCACGGGGATTGCGCGGGTCCAGCGCCAGCACCCGGCCATACTCGTCGAGCGCGCGCTGGTAGTCGCCGGCTTGCCTCATCAGGTCCGCCACCGGCAGCAGCAGCTCCGGGTTGGGCGGCAGATCGGCGGCCAGCGCGATCAGTTCCGACTGCGCCTGCTGCGCCTGTTTGTCCTTGAGCAGGAATTCGATAAGTTCGATGCGCGCCTCGCGCCGGTGGCCGGCCGGATCATCCTGCCAGAGACCGTAGATAGCGCCATGGAAAAAACGCAGTGCGCTGGAAACGTCGTTGCTACGCTCCGCCAGGCGCGCCAGTTGCAGGTTCACGGTGCCGTTGCCCGGCTCTTCTTCCCATAGCGCCAGCAGGTAGGCTTGGGCCTGGCGGGTGTGGCCTTCGCCAGCCAGCGCTTCGGCCAGCCGCAAGCGGTAGCTGAAATTGTCGTGCGAATAGGCGAGGGCGGTGCGGAAATCGAGCACCGCCTGGTCCAGGCGCCCGCCTCGCATCTCCCTCTCGCCACGATCGAACCACTGTCGCGCAAGCTGCTGCTGGCGCGCCGCATAGGCCTGGGTGGCAAAGTAGGTCACCATCCACAGCCCGGTGGCGATGATGATGACACCGGCAATGATGACCGGTTCGCGCCGAAGGACCGGCACCTTCTTGCGGCCCGCGCAGTAAGGACAGTCGGGCTCTCCCGATGGTAGCGGCTCACGGCAGAGCGGACAGACGAGGTCAGAGGTCATCTTCCAGAAAGTCCATCATATCGCAACCGGCCAGCCACTCCATGCACACGTATCGCACGGCAACAAGCGTCGGAACTAAGCTGTGAATCTGTTCCTGTCGAAAGCGAAAATCGGGCCACAAACAAGAAGAGTGGACCGGTCTATCGCTCCTTTTCGGCTGCGTTACGAAAAGAGCGACAGACCGGCCGGCCGCTCAGTCGGCGGCTCGCGACTCCTCCAGCTTGGCATCCATGGTGATCTTGGCGTTCAGCAGCTTGGAAACCGGGCAGCCGCTCTTGGCGCTTTCCGCCGCCTGCCGGAAGCTTTCAGCCGTTGCGCCGGGAACGCGCGCCGTGGTTTGCAGATGAACTTGGGTTATCGCGAACCCGGAGTCCAGCTTCTCCAGGGTTACGGTGGCCTCGGTGGCAATGCGCTCCGGCTTGAGACCGGCATTGCCCAGTTGCGCCGAGAGCGCCATGGAGAAGCAGCCCGCGTGGGCCGCCGCGATCAACTCCTCGGGGTTGGTGCCCTTTTCGTTTTCAAAGCGCGTGGTGAACGAATACGGGGTATTGGAGAGCACGCCGCTGGCGCTGCTCACGCTTCCCTTCCCATCCTTCAATCCGCCGTTCCATACGGCACTGCCTTTGCGCTGCATGTCTTCTCCTCTCGCTGAATGCTGATTGCGGACGTTGTCCGTGCAGCAGGCAGCCGGCAATTGGGGGCCGGCCACCGGCCGCTGATGCCGGATATCCCGGAGCTGCCAGGAACGAACGTGCAGCTACCGCTCCGGCGACAAGTCGCTTGACCAGGTATCGGCCACAATAAGCCACTGGCCAGTCGGTTGGCGGCGCCACACGGTAAGGTACTTTCCGCGGTCCTGCCGCTTGCCGCCTTCGCGCGGCACAGTCATGGAATAGCGCCCGACATCGTAGGCCAGGTCGCCGGAGTGTTTGATGAATGTGACTTCGTAGGTGAGATCGCTCACGCCGTGCCGGAGGGGCGTTTTCAGATATTCATGAATGGCGTCACGGCCGTGCACGGCGGCATGATGCGGCGGCATGTAGACGGCATCAGGCGAGTACGCCTGGATCAGTTTCTCCAGATCACCGGCGTTCCAGTGCTGCGCCCACTGCTGGCCAATCTGGCTGATGTGGAGTTCAACTTCATCGGCGGTAGTCGGCATCGCTGGACCTCCACGAGGTTGCAAACTCTGTTGAAGGTTGCGCCCGCTGCCGTGCTGCCGGCAGCGGCCGATGGTTTACTTAATCGTATTCAATGCCCACCTTACAATTGTACTGAAAAATCAATTTCGCAACCGCCGCAACTCGGATAGACTTCGCTGCTCCAGTCTTTGGCCCAAAACAAAGAACAATAATTCCAGGAGAAGCTCCCCATGAAAACTGTGGTTACAGGTGTTATTTCTACCCTAATGCTGCTCGGAATGCTGTCCGCAACCGCGGTACCAAAACAAACCCAGGCGACGACCCAAGTGATGGCCGGAAGCGCCCCCATGCCAACATGCTATCCGGGGGATCCGGGGTGCCAGCCGCCCATCCCGCTGAGGTAGTTACCTTAGATAAGGAGCAGCAAACAAATCGCTTGAACGGGACGCGAGAACAGGGCTAAGCTCTACTCGCGTCCATGAACCTCCGGTATCTTTACTACGCGTTGTGGATTGCGCCGGTGCCGGTATTTGTGTGCCTGGCGGTATTGCTCCGCCGCCGCAAAGCGCATCAGCAGATGCCGCTTTTCTTCGCTTTCGTCATCTTTCAGTTCATCGATTTCACCATTACCTTCTACAGCTATCATCGCTCCCAACTTGAGTTCTTCTATGCGTATTTCGCGCTCGCCGCGGTGAGCATAGGGCTGGGGTTCGGCGTGCTGTACGAGGTGTTTTCCGGTGTCTTCCATCCGTTAGCCGAGTTGCGCCAATTGGGAGCCGTGCTGTTCCGCTGGGCCACGCTGGTGCTGGTGCTGGCCGCCGTCCTGCTCGCGACCACCGCCGTCCCGGCCAGTGGCAATCGCATTTTTGCTACCATCCTCAACCTGGAGCGCAGCGTGGAGGTGATGCAGTGCGGCATTGTGCTGCTGATTCTGCTTTGCTCCAGCTACCTGGGGTTGACATTACGGCACCGAATCTTTGGCATTGCTCTGGGCTTCGGCATCATGGCGGCGGTGGATCTGATTGCGGTCACAATGCTGGCTTCCATGGGGCAGCAGGTGGCTACTTTCATCAAACTTGCCAAGATGGTGGCCTACAACCTCTCCGCCCTGCTCTGGGTCGGCTACGTCTATGCCGGCCGGGTGGAGGTCGAGCCGGCCAAGCGCCTGGCCCACGCCGAACGCTGGGATTACGCCCTGGCGGCGGTCCTGCATCCCGGCATCGATGCGCCGGCGTTGCCGCTGATTGAGGACGTGGTGGAGCGGGTGTGGGCGCAAGCTAACGGCAAATCGCATGGCGACGAAGGCCGTTCACAGAACGCCAGTCATCAGTAGAAATCCGCACAAGTGAGAGAGAATCGCACCGCGGAGTGGCTTGCGGGTGTGTCCCATGAGCGGCGGCGAGCCAGGCGCCCGGCGCGCACGATGACCCATCCCACGACGCCAGGAGACGCCCCGCGAATTGTCGTTCACTGTTTCCCCGGCAGTGGAGATGGCTAGAGTCGTTCGTCCCAGAGCAGCGAGTACAGATCTTCGCCCGCGATCAGTCGCTCCAAGGCGCGCATTTGCGGCGGAAAATACAACATCCGCAAACGGGGATGAAGCTGGAACCGGCCCAGAACGCGGCCGGGCAAATCCCCCCGGATGTGCGGCTCCACCAACTGCGTCAGTTGCTCGATATCGCTGGGCAGCAGGCACGGCCGGGGCGATACCCAGGCCAGCCGCAGCAGTACGCAGAAGAACTGGAACTCGGCGGCGGAAAATTCCTCGCGCCAGCGTGGATTGAAGGGGAAAAACGGGAACGGGTTCTTTTCAACGACGCAGACACCCGGCCACATCGGGACCAGGGGCGGAGTACCACCTCGGGGCAAAACACCCTCCGAAAAACCTGTCTGGAAACGGTGATGTCAAAATGCCGCAGGTACGCTGGATTTGCAAGCGGGAAGTGAGTTTTCCACAGCATCTACAAAGGTTCCCACGTGGAACAACTGTGGAAAATCTTAAACTGGGCGGTAGTAGGACTCCCCCGAGCAGGCGCGGCACAAGATCCTCCCGTCGCGCACCACCTCGCGCCGAAAGTTGATGCCCTCGCCGCAGACCGAGCACACGACGCGCTCGCCCTTATAACCAGGAAATTCTTCCGGCGGGAGATCGACGGTTACCGGCTGGACGTTCGAACAAGTCTTCGTCCGCCATTTCGCGGTAGGCGAGCATCTGCTGCCGGTTCTTGTCGGGGAGCTCGGGATGCATGCTGCGGGCGAGCGCCTTCGAGGATTCGCGGGCGGATATGCGGAAGGCACGCCCGTTGGAGACATCGACGAAGGTGGCGGCGACCTTGCCCCAGTCGCGAAACTTCAGCGCGCGCTTGCCAAGGCGACAGCCGGTGACCACGGCGACGGCATCAGTGGCGCAGCGATCGATTTCAACGAAGGTCACCAGGCGCTTACGGTCCTTGCCGCGCGGGTCGTCGATGCCGAGCCTCCGCAATCCGAGCATCGCCATGCGCACCCCCAGGACCTGGCCGGCACAAAGGTGGCCGTGGGCAATTTCGGCTTCGCGAAGGTAGTCGTCGAGGGAGTTCAAGTTAGAGTTTCAGTTTCAGTTTTTCGTGTCGATTTTCGGTCCTCGGTTGTCGGTCCAGGGTTCGACCGCTCTACTTGTCTCCGTCTCCTGGCTCGTTTGCTGTCGGCGCCAGGCCGGCGCTATGGCCGCGAATGCTGAACGTAAGTTTCTGGCCGCTGGCCGGGAGGAAGGTAACACGCGGCGGCTGGCGCTGCCACTCGGGCGGGGCGCACTGAGTATCGGGCATGTCGGCGTCCTTCACCGTCCCCAGTTCGCGGTTCAACAGCGGCTTCTTGCGTCCCATCTGCGCCACCACGGCGTACAACCTGAGCCCATCATCGGAAACGCCGCAGTAGGCAACGTAGTCACGATACCAGCTCGCCAGCGAATAAAACGGGTCGAAGCTGGGCAGATTGAGCTGGGTGATGCGGCCGGTCTCGCTGTCCACCAGCATCCACCCGCCGCGCTGCCACTTCCATTTGTGGGGAGCACCCTCGTCGGAAGGAAGCCAGTCGTTGACGCGATAGGCGCGCCGGACAACGAACAGGCGGTCGGTGATGTCGTGTGGCTCGCCGGTGGTGAATTCGCGCAAGCGCCCGTCCACGTACAAAGACCGGATCTTCATGGGGAGCGATCGGTTCTCGCCGGGGCCAACAAACAGTTTGACCGGCAGCCACTTGCCCCAGGTGAGTGCGTGCCTGGGCGCGGCCACGGCGCCGCAGGCCAAGGCGACGCAGAGGATCGGAACCAGGAAAAGCCGGCGCATGGGAGAAGCCTAGTCCCGGGCGTGAGAAAATCGCAAGCTCTGTCGCCATCCGCGGGGAAAAGGCTTAGAATAAGCGGGTTCGGATGCACCGTAGTGGGGCGGATGCAACCAATGCAGCACAAGCGACGTGCACCTAAGCGCATGAATTCACCAATCCAGCAGAAGCGAATCCCGCGCATACTTGTGGTTGATGACAACCAGGAGAATGCTTCCCTCATGGCGCAAATCCTGCAATCGCGCGGCTACTACGTGCAAGCGGTGCAAAACGCCTACGAGGCCGAGCGGCTGATACCGGTTCAACCGCCGGACCTGATCCTGCTGGATGTGATCATGCCGGGGAAAACCGGATATGACCTGTGCCGCGAACTGAAGGCGCAGTCGGCGACACGGCTGATTCCGGTGGTCATGATGACCGGTCTCACCGACCGCGAAGACAAGATCCGCGGCATCGAAGCCGGGGCCGACGACTTCCTGAACAAGCCGATCTTTCCAGAGGAGCTGTTCGCACGCGTGCGGTCGCTGCTCAAGCTGAAGGAATTTACCGACGAGCTGGAGAATGCCGAAGACGTGCTGTGCACGCTGGGGCTGAGTGTCGAGGCGCGGGATCCCTACACCGAGGGACATTGCGAGCGGCTGTCGCGCTACGCCAGCGAGATGGGACAGCACCTGGGCCTGGATGAAGAGTCGGTGGTGGCCCTGCGCCGCGGCGGGTACCTGCACGACCTGGGCAAGATCACTGTCCCCGATGAGATTCTGAAGAAGGGTGCGAACCTGACGCCGGAAGAATGGGAGATCATGAAGCAGCACCCGATCACCGGAGAAACGATCTGCCGCCCGCTGAAATCGCTCCGCAAGGTGCTGCCCCTGATCCGCAACCACCATGAACACTGGAACGGTAGCGGCTATCCCGACGGACTGCGCGGCGAGGATATCCCGCTGCTGGCGCGTATCCTGCAGGTGGTGGATGTGTATGACGCGCTCATCACCGAACGCCCATACAAGCCGGCGCTGCCGCACGAGCAGGCGGCGGAGACCATGCGCCACGAAGCGGCGGCGGGATTGTGGGACTCGGCGCTAGTGGACGGATTCCTGACGATGCTGCGCAAAGCGAGAGCCGCGTGAGGAAGACCTTCGCTTCGGCCTTGCAACGGCCGGCCTGCGGCTCATAGAAACCGGGTCCGACCGCCAGCGGCGCCCGATTTCATTTGGCGACCGATTTCCTTCCCTTGACAATCTCGAGAAATTCCTGCCGGGTAAGTACGTCGTGCGTGCCGAACCAGCGTTGAACGGCTTCGCCCAGGTCGTCGTTGCCGGCGACCTGCTTCACCACCGGAGGAGGAGGAGGAGGCGGCGGCGGCGGCGGCAGCGGCTGGAGTGGAGCTTCCCCGCTCAATTCGGCGATTACCTGATTCAGCTTTTCCCGTTCCGCTGGTGCAACGTTGACGAATTCCAGGCCCATGCCATAGGAGAGCTGCGAGTTGCGAACGATGCTCTCCAAGTGAAGGATGCGTCCGTTGATGACCACGTCCAGACGGACGGCACTGCCGGCGGGCGCGGGCGACATGGTCTCGACATAGCAGCCGCCACGGCTGAGTTCGTTCATCCGCCGGGTGATGGCATGTTCGTTGCTGCCCTCCCAAATGCGCGCCGTTCCGGCGCAGTGGTATCGCTGGTTGCGGCGCCGTTCCTGCTGTTGCCGACGGTCGCCCTTGCGGACTTCCATGGGAATGGGAGCGGCAGCAGCGACGGCCTCCTCCGGCGCCACAACTTGGGTGGGCACCACGTAGGTATCCGCTTCGGGATTCGGCGAGGCGTGGACATCGCTCTCCAGGTGCTGGGCAAAAAGGAAGCGCGCGTCGTCCAGCCCCTCCAGCCCGATCATCCGGTCATTGGCGAGACCGCCGATCCAGGTCACGCGATATTGCGCGTGGCGGTTCTTGTATTGCACCTGCACCGGGTCGCCACGTCCACGCAAACAGTCCACGCCGCGCAGGCGCAGGCCCCGTGGACTGATCTCCACCGTGGTAGCAGTCTGCCTGAACGGGTTTCCGTTCGTGTCCAACCCGGAGATGGTGACCGGGAGGGCAATCTTAAGCCGCTTGTATGCGCGTCGGCCCATTGGGTTTGCTGGGGAGCAAGCTTGTCTAGAATAAATCGGACCCGCCTCGGCACGTGCGTTACTTAAGTGATTCTCCGGGGTAACGGCAGCGTCATCACGGACGATGCCGGCCGCTGCGGCCTGAGCCGGTTAGGAAGCGGTGGCGCGATGACTGGCGGGCGACTGGAGCGGAACCGTGACTACGCCCTTGCCCCGCTGAAATGTCAGCGTCATGGTCAAGGAGCATTGCCCACACAGCCAGAAATACTCAACATGGCGAGGGGGTTTGCTTCGTTCCACCAGTTGCGGGCCGGTACTTTGTGGCGCCCCGAGCGAGGTGTCGATTTGAAAGAGCTTGCCCTCATGCAAGTAATGAAACGGCGCGGTGCACTGAGGGTTGGCACATTTCGACAGCATTTTGAGGTCTCCTCTGCCGGGGAAAACTCCGAGAGCCTCACGACGGGAACTTCCGATTCCAGCCCGCAGATTTGTTTTGGTCGTACGCCACCTAGGATGCACTATTTTGTCCGATGGTGACGGCATAAATTTCCTGCGGGCCCCCCCCCTACACACCAATATTGTCGCAAGTCCCAAATTGCACCAAGGCCGATGCAAATTGAGCCTGGGGCCGGCGGTTGTCTTATATCGGGGCATGCCCAGCGGCGCCGTGCGATGGGTTGAATCCCTTGGGGCCGAAATCAGTCGCCGGGCGCCAGCAGGTCGCGATAGGAAATCAGTTGCACGCCGCATTCGCGCAACTGGGCGCGGATGGTGGCCGAGGTGAGCAGGGCAAGCTCGCTCTGGCGCGCGAGGGTAAGAGCCGTCAACCGGCTCAGCGCGTCATCGCTGTAGCCCGGATGGGTAAGCAGTTCCCATGTCCCTTCCGGAATACGCCGGATGAGCGCCAGCAGGCGCCGCTCGGTAAGCGATCCGGTCAGCACAATCCCCACAGTTCCGTCCGGGGTCGCCATGCCCTCTGCTCTCACCATCTCTCGAAATCCTGAGGACATGGATTGAAGAGCGCGCATCGCGCCGTAGCGGCCGAGCAGCTTCGGCGTGGACACGACCTCGGACAATCCAAGCAGTGGCTGAGTCTCAAACGGATTGCGAACGGCACCGACGCCGCATCGTTTTGCCGCTTGCAGCAGCGGATGAAGCACGTGCGAAAAGATGTGGGTGTGCTTGTGGGAATCGAAGTGCGTGACCATGATGCCCGCCGATTGCAGCTTGCGAATCTGCGCCTCCCCTTCCGCCGCGATCTCCTCGGCGGAAAGACGGCGGCACAACGCGGCCCGCGCGAAGCGGGCAAAGCCGGGGCGGAAGAGCGCCCCATTCACTAGGGACGGGATCCGTGCGGGCGACGAGACGGGCGCGAGTTGAATGAGATCGATGTGACATCCGACGGAAAGCTGCGGCAGCGCCCGGGCCAGCGAAACCGCCTCTTCGAATGCCACACCGCCGGCCATCAGTGTGGCGGAAGTGAGGACACCGCGCTGGTGCGCTTCGGCGATGGCGCGATTGACGCCAGGAGTGAGGCCGAAGTCGTCAGCGTTAATAATGAGCCGCTTCATCCGCGAGCAGTGTAACCGAGGCGCAAGCCCGCGCCGCCGGGCCCAGCGAACGAAAGGGCAGGCTGCACGCTAATCCCCTCCACAGCGTTCTCAAAATGAGGCACAGCAGACACATAAGTCCTTGACCAGGAAATGGGGCATGTGAATACTTTTGCACAATCATGTCCGGAGTGGCCGGACCGTCCCGTGGTATGCGCTCTAACACGTTGGAGGAGAAGGCCATGTACAATCGCGCCACTTTGCTGTTGTTGCTGCTCACCCTGATGGCAGGTGCAGTGGTACCCGCACACGCCGACACCGCACACTACAACGTCTCGATCGCCTGGTACGACACCTCGACCCGAGTAGTCACGCCGCTGACCGGTTTTTTCGAAATCGACACCAGCACGCTCACGCTGAAGGACTACAGCATCGATGTGCCGGCTCCGTTTGGAACGGTCACGCCGAACAATTCGCAGCACTGGCTGTTCGATCAAGGACCGGCGTGCGGCAGCGTTAAGCCGTGCTTCGAGATACAGATCACTCAGACCACCTACGACCCGTATAGCCTCAATGTGATTCTCCTGACATTCGGAGGATCGATAGGCGACTACCCGGGCGGGGCGTTACTGCATGGCTACGGGGCCGTTTCGAAGGCGCAATGCAGTGATCCGTGTCAGTACTATGCATACGGCGACGCGACCAAGACAGCGGAACCCGCCAGCATCGTGCTGCTCGGCTGTGGGCTTGCGCTCGTGGGCGGCGTGCTGCGAAGGAAACTGCGCAGGTAGGATTCGGAAGGTTCGGAGGAGAGCCGTCCTGCGAGACGGCTCTCGTTCCTCATCAAGGACGCGGCCGCTGCCTGGCATGACGGTTGGCAGCGGATTGGGGAGGAGTTTGCCCGTCAGGGACGGGAATCAGAACCACCTCACCTTCGTAGATCAGATCCGGAGAGCCGGGGTGAGGCTGCAGGAACGACATCGATTTCCAGCGCGCTCCCCATCCCAGATAGGTGCGCGCCAGCCGCCACAGCGAATCCCCGCGCCGAACCGTGACCGCGATGGTTCCGGCCAGCGTCCCGATGCGTACAGCAGCCGCAACCATGCGAGGTGTCGGCCGGCTCGCGCGCCGGACCCTGGCGGTCTTCTTGACGGGAGTTTTCTGAACAGCCGGCGCCGGGATGGCTGCGCTGCTGAGCGAAGGCGCCATCTCGGCCAGCGCCAGGGAAGCGGTGGTCAACGGCTCGTCCGCTTGCAGCAGCCGCGAGTATTCCTCCGCGGAGCGACGGACACGGGCCTGGCGCGCATATTCTCCGAGCGAAATCTCCGCATTGACGTCACGGACGCTGATTGGCGGCGGAACCGGCGATAGGGTGGCGGATTCGAAGGGCGGCAGGGAACGAACGGCTTGTAACTGCCGCGCGTATTCACCCAGTGAAATCTCCTCTTCCGCTTGGGCAACCGCCGGTGGCTGCACATTTTGGACTTCCACATCGAGGCCGCTGTCGCGCACCACACGTTCGCTGCGCAACTGCCGCGCGTACTCACCCAGCGAAATCCCATCCTCCGCTTGGGCCACCGCCGGTGGCTGCACATCTTGGACTTGCACATCGAGGCCGTTGTCGCGCGCCACCCGTTCGTTACGCAACTGCCGCGCGTACTCACCCAGCGAAATCCCATCTTCCGCTTGGGCAACGGCCGGTGGCTGCACATCTTGGACTTGCACATCGAGGCCGTTGTCGCGCGCCACCCGTTCGTTACGCAACTGCCGCGCGTACTCACCCAGCGAAATTGCTTCCTCTGTTTGCGCAATCGGCGGTGGCTGGACATTTAGGACTTCCTCGTCGAAGCCGTTGCCGCGCGCGGTATGTTCGGCCCGCAATTGGCGGGCGAACTCACCCAGGGAAGCCGACTCGCCGCCGGCATCGACCGAGGAAAGCGCCGATTCCGACTCGCGAATCGGCGGTGTGTACTCGCCCACGAGTTCCTTCCCTTGTTCCCTGCTCTCCGGCATCTGCTCGACCGCGGCAACGAATATCGCATCGGGCGCGGGAATCTCAGGCCCGGGCGCAGCCGCGGCCTCGGGCGCGATCGCCGCCGCCATGCGTGAAAAAGGCGTGGCAACTGTGGCTAAGACGGAGCCGTCCAGGGGAGGAGGCGGGCCGGTTTCGGCGCCGTAGGCGGCCAGAATCCGGTACCTCAACTCCGGCGTGAGGATCCGGTCGCGGGCCAGATCCTCGTTGGTAAGGACGGGAGGGTGGCTGGAAAGGTGTGCGCGCCGCTGACGGTCCTGGCGAGCAATGTCGCCCAGGCTCTGCCCGCAAATCGACGGCACTCCCGAGAGAACCACTGCAATGACGCCACTGGCTAGAGCTCGTTTCACGATGTCATTCCATAATTCCGGACCCGCTAAGCCGAATGAACCGGGATCCGTGACGACTGCACCGGTTCAGGCGGTTGCCGGTCCTGGAGCATGCGGTCCTCGGCTATCCCGAGGACCTGGTCCATCTTGGAATCGGAGGTGTAGTATCCGATCCCGATTGCAAAGCGCAGGCCGAAATCGCCGAGGCCGGCGGTGGGTGCCCAATCGATCAGCGACTGGCGCAGGCGCCCGGCCAGCCGTTCCACTCCCTCTTTCTGCGCCTCCGGGAGAATGAGCAAGAACTCGTCGCCGCCAAAGCGAACGATGATGTCCGAATTGCGAATCTTGCTTTGCAGCAGATGGGCAATCTGGTGGAGCGCGACATCGCCGCCGGTGCTTCCCAGGCTGTCGTTGACGCGCCGGAAGCCGGTTATGTCGACCATCATCAGCGCCAGGGTGGTGCCGTAGCGGCTTACGCGCTTGGCTTCCCGCTGCAAAATCACGCGAGCGTAACGCCGGTTGTACACTTCGGTTACGGGATCCAGCAGCGAGAGCTCGCGGTTCAACTCCGCCTCGATCTTCTGCGTTATCACTTCCTCACGCAAAGCCTCGATCACGGCCTCGGCGCGCGCCAGGTAGAAATTGAGGAGAAGAACGATGGCGAGAAAGCCGAAGAGCAGGGGAGGTATCAGGTCCAGCACGGTGGCCGTGGCCGCATGCATGCGCACCAGGAAGATGTAAACGCCGGCCCCGAGGCCGACCAGTCCCAGGACGAGAATCAGCATCAGCCACGCGCGCCAATCCTGCGTCATGCGCGGCACGACCACCCTGGGATCATCCGGCGACCGGGAACCCATAACCTCAGACACCTCTTGAAAGTGTTGCTTACCAGCGGAGCATACCCGGTTCGAACCGGGGAAGAACAACAAAAAAAAGGGGGCGAGACACCCTGTGGTTAATACCAACGACTAGGCATGAAACATTGAAATACGGGGGCAATTGAGGTATAGAGCGGACTGACAGCAGCCAGGCTCAAGCCGCGGCCGGGCCATTGCCTGCAGGAAGGCCGCTGAAACCGGCTACCAGGCAGGGGCCAGCCCGACGAACGTGCGTTTGAGCAGGACGATGCTCGCGACCTGCCCGCGGGGGGACGGGACTGCATCCTCCGCTCGAGGGTACATGGACGAACGTTTCACGGCTTGGCGGCTGCAGGTATCATGGTGGTGCGGACACAAATGAAGCGACTGAGCAACGGGCGGGGAGATGAACAGCGAACGGTGCATGCATCATGAGTAGCTCATTGGGGACTCTCCTGCTCCACGCAGGCATTCTCGATCAGGAACAGCTCGAAGAGCACCTCGACACGGCGCGGCGGCGAAACATGTCCCTGCTGAACTACATTGTCGAGGAGAAGCAGGTATCAGAAGAATCCCTGGCCGAGGCGTTCGCCACCTGGCTGAAAGTGCCGCGCGTGAAGCTGGCAAGCACCCAGGTCGACAGCGAAGCTATCAAGACCATTTCCGAGGAGCTTGCCCGCAAGCACTCCTGCCTGCCGCTGAAGGTCGAGGGCAAATCGCTGGTCGTGGCGATGGCCAACCCGGTGGATTACGACGCCTTGCAGGACCTGCAGTTTGCTTCAGGGATGACGGTCAAGACCGTCGTCTCCAGCCGCACCGAAATCCTGGACGCCATCGGGGAGTATTACGCGACCGAGCAGAAGCTCGAGGATTTCCTGGGCAACGTCGAGGACGTCACCGATTTCCGCATCATGGGCCGGGAGGAGGAAACCAACCTCGACCTGGTGGACGGCCGCAGTTCGGCCCACCTCCCGCCGGTGGTGAAAATCTGCAACCTCATTATCCGCGATGCGATCAAGGCGCGCGCCAGTGACGTGCACGTGGAAGCGGGCTTAAACGCCATCCAGATCCGCTATCGCGTGGACGGCGTCCTGCGTGACTACATGCAGGCCCCGAAATGGCTGCACAACGCCGTGATATCCAGGCTGAAGATCCTGGCCAAGCTGGATATCGCCGAGCACCGGCTGCCGCAAGACGGGCGCATCAAGATCCAGGCCAACAACAAACCGATCGACATCCGCGTCTCCACCCTGCCTACCCATTACGGGGAGAAGGTAGTCATGCGCCTGCTCGGCTCGTCGGAGCTGCCCAAGCTGGAAAAGCTGGGGTATTCGGAGAAGCAGCGCGACTGGCTGGAAGGCTCGCTGTCGCAGCCCCAGGGCCTGGTGCTGGTGACCGGCCCCACGGGCGCGGGCAAGAGCACTTCGCTCTACGCCATGCTGGAGATGCGCAAGTCGCCCGAGTTAAACATCGTCACCATCGAAGACCCGATTGAATACCAGCTTCCCGGCATTAACCAGGTGCAGGTGAACCAGAAAGCGGGGCTCACCTTTGCCAGTTGCCTGCGCTCCATTCTGCGGCAGGACCCGGACGTGATCCTGGTGGGCGAAATCCGCGACCTGGAGACCGCGGAGATCGCCTTTCACGCCGCCATGACGGGCCACCTGGTGCTAAGCACACTGCATACCAACAGCGCCGTGGCTACCATCGCGCGCCTGCTCGACCTCGGTGTCGATCCCTTCTCCGTCACCGGATCGCTCACCCTGGTCAGCGCCCAGAGACTGGCACGCCGGCTCTGCCCCTTCTGCAAGGAAGAGTACACGCCCTCGAAGAGCCTGCTGGAGAAGTTGCGGGTTACCGATCACAACATGGAATTCTACCGCGGACGCGGCTGCGGGTCGTGCGCCAACACCGGGTTTTCGGGACGGATCGGCATCTACGAGATGCTGCGCATCACCGGCGCCTTGAAGCAGTTGATCCATCGCAAAGCCACAGAGGCGGAATTGCGCAAGGTGGCAGGGACCTCCGGGACGCGATTCCTCCTGGAGGACGCCATGGACAAGGTCCGCCACGGCATCACCACGCTGGAAGAAGTCATTCGGGTCATCCAACTGGACGAGGAGGACATCCGCCGCTGCCCTCGCTGCCAGGCCTTTATCAGCGCCGACTTCTCCACCTGCCCCTACTGCATGTACGCGCTGCGCTACGAGTGCGCCAGTTGCGGACAGGAGTTAAAGCTGGAGTGGAGGATTTGTCCGTACTGCAACACCAAAACCACCGAGCACGCTCTGCCCACCACCGGGCAAAACGGGCATGACGATCATGAACTCGAAACCGAGGCCCTGGAGGAAGAAGCCCCCGGTAAAGCAGGCCGCGGCAAGACGGCCAGGCTGGGCCGGCGCAGGACAGACACGCTGGCGCTGCGGCTCCCGACGCCCAAGCAGCCGTGTATCCTGCTGGTCGATGATGATGACGGCATTCGGACCATCGTCGGCAAGGGACTGGAACAACTCGCCTCTCCGGTTCAGGTCTTGACTGCCAAAGACGGCGTCGAGGCGCTGCAGAAAATCCAGTCGGACCTGGTGGACATGGTCATCCTCGACGTGATGATGCCGCGCATGGACGGATTCACGGTGTGCGAGCGTTTGCGGTCCGACGTGCGCACCGCCTTCATCCCCATCCTGATGCTGACCGCCAGCGCGGATGAGAGCAGCCGCACCAAGGCTTACCTGATCGGGACCGATGACTACATGACCAAGCCGTTTGCGGTCCCGGAATTGAACGCGCGGGTTGCGCGCCTGTTGCGAAGGACATACGGCATCTAAGGTGAAGGATTACTATGCCATTCTCGGCTTGGATCCGGAGGCTTCCGCCGAATCCGTCAAGGTAGCCTATCGCCGCCTCGCCAACCAATACCATCCCGACCACCTGGTCGGCGCCACCCCCGAGGAACTGGCCCGCTCCTCGGATCGCATGCGGGAAATCAACGAAGCCTATTCCGTCCTCTCGCGGCGCGCCCGCGGGCGGGTGCTCCCCGGACGTGGAGGCGACGGGGCCGGCGTCATCGTGGTTCCGGAGGCCCGGCGTGCGGAGACGGTTCGCCCGGACGTTTCGGTGGTCTTCTCCAGCCTTTCGGCCGAGTTGTCGGAAAAGGTCCGCAGGGCCGTTTCCGCCACCGGCGCCAGGTGGCGCGACGTCACCTTCGAAGGTTTCGACTGGGCGATGGTCTCCGGCTCTCTGCTGTCCAAGTTCGCCGTGGGCTTCCGGGGATTTCCGCTGGTCGACCTGGACGTGACCAGGAAATTCACCAACTACGCCGATGTTGTGATTGAGAACAGCAGCAGCTACCGGAAGAATTTCCTGCTGTTCCTGATCGCCTTCCAGCGCATCACGCAGCCGGAACAGGTCGCGGCGGCGTGCCGGCAGTTCTGCTATGGCAACCGCGGCCGCAAGACGGCGGAATTGGAGATCGCCCTGGTTGACGTGGGACATGCCAAAACGGTGGTCTGCGGGCCGAAGGTCCGGGACGAACGCTATGGCCGCATGCTGCGACAGCTCGGGTTCTCAATGCACTAGGTGGCGCTAGGTGGAATCCGGTTTCCGCTCCGGCCCGCCCAGCGGGATGCGGAAAGTGAAGCAGGAACCCCGCTCAGGCTCGCTTTCAACCCATATCCGCCCGTTATGTTCGCCGATCAGTCCCTTGGCAATGGCCAGCCCAAGGCCGGTGCCGCCCATTCGCGTCGAATCCCCAACCTGTTGAAATTTGCCGAATACCCGGGGGAGGTCGGCTTCGGCGATCCCGCAACCCTGGTCAACAACCGAGCACTGGAAGAACCCGCCGTCGCAGGCCAGGCGGAGATGCACTTCGCCCTTTGCGGGGGAGAACTTGATGGCGTTCGACAGCAGGTTGATCACCACTTGCTCAATGCGGTCCTTGTCCAGCACGGCCGGGGGGAACGTCTGGCCGCGTTGAAAAACAAGCTTGATGCCATGCTGGGCGGCAAAAGAGGCCACCGCGCCAACCGCGTCCTCGACCGGAATACAGGGATTGATGGATTCGAGCTTGAGCTTGATTTTGCCGGCTTCAATCTTGGCGATGTCGAGGATTTCATTGATCATGCGGATCAGCCGTTCGCAATTCTTCTGCCCGATGGTCAGCAGTTCGCGGCTTTCGGGGCTGAGTTCGCCGGAAAATCCGCTGAGCACCAGATCGATCGCTCCCTTGATTGAACGTCATCGGCGTTCGCAGTTCGTGGGAAGCGGTGCCGATGAACTCCGATTTCATTTTGTCAATCGCCTTTTCGCGGCTGATGTCGTGGTAGATGAACGCCCGGCCGGCCACGCTTCCTCCCGCGTCCCGCAAGGGCCCGCTGTCTTCGCGCAGGAAAACCGCGCTGTCGCCACGGATCAGCGCCACTTCGCGGGAGCTGCGCGCATCCGCCGCACCGCTCCAGTCGGCAAGCCAGGGGCAGCCCTGCACGGGAGAAAACTCCCGCTCGACGTGTTGCGTGAGCTGGCTCAGGGGGCGATCGATCCACTCGCCGCTGAGGCGGAAAATGGACATGAAATCGCGGTTGAGGTAGAGAATCCGCTTGCCGTTATCCACCGCCAGGATTCCGCCCGGAATGCAATCCAGGACCTCGGCTGCGAGCTGTGCATCAACGTGGCTCATCGGTTTTCCATGATCGAAAGGAGGCGCTGGCAAAGCGTTGTTGGGTCGAATGGCTTGGTCAGGTACCCGATGGCGCCCGCCGCCAATCCTTTCTGCATGTCTGCATGCTGCGTTTTCGCGGTGAGAAAAATCACCGGGATGCCGGCCGCGGCCGGGTCCTGCTTCAATCGCTCGCAGGTGGCATAGCCGTCCAGCCTGGGCATCATGACGTTCCAGCAGGATCAGGTCCGGCTTCGCCTCCTGCAGCAGCGACAGGCATTCCTGTCCGTCATTGGCCACGAACACCTTCTCCACCCCGCCCATTTTCAGGGCCAGGCGGGCGACCACCTGAATATCGCGATCGTCTTCCGCCAACAATACGCGTTTCAGGTTCATGCGCCATCGGCTCCGGAATTGGCGAACACCCGGTCCAGCAGTCCGCCGAATGCGGCCACGTCCAGGGGCTTGGTCAGGAGGTGAAGATTGGGTCCGTGGGCATAGGCAGTTTCATTGTTGCCGACGAAGCAAACCACCGGGATTCCCTGGGTGGCCGGATCAGCCGCCAGCCGGCCACAGATTTCGGCCGAGGTCCCCGAGGGTTCCAGGTTGTCGAGAGCGACGATCTGCGGATGGTAACTGCGCGCCAAACGCACCACATCCTTGGGGTTGTGGCACGGCAGCACGCGGAAGCCGCGGCGCTCGCAGTACTCAGCCACCGTCGGCTGAAGGTCGTCGTCGTCGTCGACCAGCAAAATCGTCCGCCCGGCCGGCGCCTGCGTGGGCAAGGAGATGAAGAAAGTGGAGCCGCGCCCCTCGACGCTTTCCACCCAGATACGGCCGCCATGCGCTTCCACCACCAGCTTGCAGATCGCCAGTCCCAGGCCGCAACCCTGCGTGTCGCGGGTGAGCGCGTCCTGTTGGTGCTCGAATTTCTGAAACAGCTTTCCCATGAACTCGGAGCTGATGCCGACACCGAAATCCTGCACTGATACCACCAGTGAGCCGCCCTGCACCACCCCCGCCAGCACGATCCTGCCGTTCGGGCTGGAAAACTTGATGGCGTTGGAAAGCAGATGGCGCAGCACTTGCACGATGCGCTTGCTGTCCACCGTCAGCACCGGGGGCGGATCCGGGAGCGAGACTTCGATGCGCACATTCCGCGTGACCGCCTCGGGACGCACCTCCTGGATCGCTTCCTCCACGATGCCGGCAAAGGGCGCGGCGGAGATCTCAAAGTTGACCCCGCCATACTCCAGTTGAGCCACGTCGAGGACATTGGTAATGGTGGCGATGAGCCGGTCGGTGTTGCCGAGCGCAATCTCCAGGAGATCGCGAGCCTCGGCCGGAATGTGGCCGCTGCTGCCACTCTGCATCAGCGACAACGAGCCCTTGATGGAGGTAAGCGGCGTGCGCAACTCGTGCGAGATGGTGGAAAGGAACTCCGTCTTCATCTTCTCCACTTCTGTGTTGCTCGGCTTCCCTTTCCCGGCGACGCGCGGCTGGCTCGGCGCGGCCTCCAGTCCCGCCACCCGCATGCGCGCGATTCGCAGCCGCGCCTCGCGCGGCGTCTCCATTTCGAGCTGGATCTCGTCCACCTTGCCGTCGCGCAGACGCGCGCAATCTTCCTCGAATACCACCGCGCTCGAAGCGCGCTGCTTCAGCCTGGAAACCACCTGCTCCAGAGGGGTGTTGGACAACGATTCCTCCGGGGCGCCGATGAGTTCGGCCGCGGTGTGGTCGACGGCAAAAATGTTGTTCTGGCTGTCGACCAGCACCAGCGCCTGCGGCATCTCGCGGAGCGCCTCCACCTTCTGGTGCTTGAGCCGCAGCAGGCGAGCAGTCCTGGCCAGTTCGCTTTCCCGGTCCTGGGCCCAGGCCTTGGTTTTCTGCTCCCGCGAGCGCAACTCCGCCGAAAGCTGGTTGAACAGCCGTATGTGCTCGCCCAGCGGGTTGGACTTGGGCGCCACCAGCAGCGGATACGCGCCCCGCTGCAACTCGTGCATTCCCGCCGCCAGCCGCCTGAGAACCCGCGCCGATACCCAGACGGCGGCGGCGACGCTCAAAATCAGCAGCGTGGAAATGGCCGCCGCCAGCAGCAGCACCCAGCCTTCCGTCATCCGATGGGTCGAACGTGCCAGGAGGAACAACCCTAGATTGGCAAAAATGTTGACAGCGATAACCGCGCCCGTTACGAGGGGCAATTGCCAGTGTGGCCGGAACTTCAGCATGGTGCACTCGGCAACGTTACACGCTGTCCTTCCCTGTGTGGCCGGATTATAGGTTTGGCGGTGGCTGGCTTCAACTACCTACGAGGTCGGGTGTGTACTACTAACATGCTCCCGTATCTGGCAGGTCCACCCTGCCAGACCGGCAGGCCCACGACGAGTTCAACGGCTGGCTAGGCGGAACGGAACACCAGAGCATATTCACCAGGGATGCAATCGCTGCGCACTTTCTGCATCCGCACAATCTCGGCTGTGATGAAGATGTTGTTTCCCGCGACCGTATAAGGGACTGCTACTCGCACGCCGTCCCCGGGATGATATCGCTTGAAACTCAGGAAGCGCAGGCCCCCCTTGGAGAGGTCGAACACCGCTACAATGTCGCTGCCCCGCTCCACGCTTTCCACGCAGGCTTTCACACCCTTCAGTTGCACACGAGAGGTCCTGCGCTGTTCAACGTCTCTTGGTCTTGGGGCATGCGGACTGATCCGGCTGGCCAGCGGCAGAACCATATCCCGCTGCGGGACTGCTTCGCGCTCGTAGTTGCCGGGTGCCGGCGCGGTGGACGGCAAGAATCCTTTGCTCCGCCCCTGATAGTTCCCCCCTCTTTCCCGTCCCCACCGGGTCCGCTCCGAGCACCGGGGACAGGTCCGGGTGATGGCGCCGTTGGTCTCGAAAACCAGGAGTTCGATGGCGCTCAGGGTAACGTCGCCGGCGAGATCGCAGGCGCTGCAGTGCAATGGGAATGTGGGCTGAGGGTCGGATTCTTCCGGAAAAGCGACGTCCCAGCAAGCCGCGGCCGCGTCGTCGAACTGGATGGCATAGACGTGCTGCCCCTTGGCGCTCCCGAGCTTCCCGGCCACTCGCCCTCGCAGCTCACGATTGCCGATCTGGATGTCCATTTCGTCATCGACCGCCAGGGCATGCTTCAACGGCAGCGTGCAACCCATCGGCGCCACCAGTTCCGTGTAGAGATTGCAGAGGAAACAGCGGCCATGCAGGTCCATGCCAATGGCCGTGACCGCCGCGGAATGCGGGATACACCTGGAAACGGGATCGGTGCCGCTTGTCACCAGATCCATTTCAGGGGTCAATTGCGATGATGAGTTTTCTAGCATACTTTCGCCGCCCACACTGGCTGTTGACATTGTTGAAGGCAACGCTGCGTCCCGCAAGTTACCGTAGTACCCGCCCGCGCCGCCAACGCGATTGCGGCAGCCGGCCTGCCTTCCCTTCAGCCCACTGTGCTAGATTGGTCGCAACGGGCCCGTAGCTCAGCGGTTAGAGCAGTGGACTCATAATCCATTGGTCCCAGGTTCAAATCCTGGCGGGCCCACCAAGCGCATCGCGGCGTAAGTCTCAAGGCTCGAATCATTTAGAGGTACCAGAGCAGTGCTGAGTTCGACGGAGTAACAGCGAGTGTGGCCCGATTCGTGACTGAATCGTGACTGACCTGGCCCTGCACGCCTCCGACCCCGGCTTCTGCAAGCTGGGTGAGCTATGCCCCATCCAGTTGCAACCACTAAACCTCGCCGGCTCGTTTCGGTGCGCCGCGCCAGCGGTCGAGCACACGGTCGATGTCGTCGCGAACAGCGTCGCGAGCATCCATCCGGCCCATTCCTCTCATCAACAGCCGATCGTACTTCGTATGCCTGTGACGGATTGCGGCGATCACCGCCGCGCGTAAGGCTTCCTCCTCAACTGCTCGGCCAGAGCCGCTCCGGCCAACTCGGCCGCTGCCCCGAACAGACGTGTGCGTGGCGATAGCTCGTGCCTCCTCGGGCGGGCAGCCAGGGTACATCTGCCGAATCGATTCCGCCATTCGCATCGCAAGAACTTGGTCCTGTTTGTCGCGATAATTCTCAGCCCGCTCGCGGCGGGCACTGCGCTGGTCGGCATCGGCCAAGCACTCTGCCTCCGCCTGTTCCAGGGCGGCTTCCTCGACCAGTGCACCCTGACGCTCGTACCGCTTCCGAGCCCGGCTGAAGCGAACCACGACGGCGGAAAGTGCGCTGTGCTTCCGAGCGCGCCAGGTCAGAGCAGTGTCGCCCCTGGGCAGATACACCAAATGATCAAGATCGGCACATCCGAGGCAAAGCGGTCGCTCCCCTTCCATGAACAGGAAATCGCCACCCAACAGCTCTTTGCCGCAATCGGCGCACTTCGACTCGCGCAGGATGTCGAACACAACCAAGTCCTTCGCTTCTGGCGACGATTGCTGATCGGCTGGCACTGATTTCATATCATGATCTGCCGGCGGGATTGCCGACTGCCCCGAGGAGGCGTTACCGCCTGGCTCGAACTTGTCATTCACCGGATGGCCTAGGTTCTGTTCGCATCCCAGATAACGCTCCGTTGTCTGAACCGATGAATGGCCAAGCAGAAACGGGATCTGCTAGCTCTCCGCCGAAGGCGTACTTCTCCTCGCGGGAGCCGGCGCGCTCCAATTCTAACGGCCAGACGGCGACGGCGCGATCGGTGCCCTGGCTTCTCAGCCATTCGGGCGACTCTACACCGCCGCAGTAGGAGCGCATGATCTTCTCACAGTTCCGTGCGGGCTCGGTCTCCAGCCAGAGGGCAGCGAAGGGAATATACGTCCGCACGTCCCCACCGCTGATAGTCAGCGGACACCACGGCGCTACGGATTTCGATAGGGACGAAGGGGCAAATACAAAAAGCAATAAACGGACGATTCTGGACGATGACGAGAGTACCGCGGCTGGTGATGAAGCTCGTGTGGTGGGGTCGAGCTTGGCTGGATGTATGCAGTAACGAGGTGCGCAAGGTTGTTCCGAACTTGCACCGGTTGTTTCAGCGCCTTTGGAAGCCGGCCCACTCGTGGCCGAGCGTAGCAGAGGCAATGGCTCCACTTACATCCCGCACCTTCCCTCGGGAAGGCGCGCTTGAAGGAGACGGAATGCACCTCTTCACCAGCAAGCGATACTTCGTCCCGCTTGTGCTGCTTTTGACGGTCCTGCTTGCCCTGCCGCTTGTGGCCCAGGAACGTTTCGGCAACATAGCGGGCGTGGCAAGAGACCCCAGCGGGGCGGTCGTGCCAGGGGTCACGGTCACCATGACCAACACGACCACTAACCGCGCATTGGCCACTACCACTCGCGGCGACGGCGGCTACAACTTCGTCGACGTTGAACCGGGCAGATACAACGTTGCTTTCGAAAAACAGGGATTCACCAGACAAGAGGTCCCGGCCGTGATCGTGCTGGTCGGCAAAACGGCCAATATCGACGCTTCCATGAAGGTCGGCAGCGTCTCGGAGACGGTCGAAGTCAGTGGCCGGGCTCCACTGATTGACACCACCAGCACCATGATCGCCCAGAACGTCACCATGGAAGAGTTGGACCGCCTTCCCAAGCCCCGTAACTTCCAAGGCGTGGCGATCTTCTCTCCCTCGGTGAATACGGGCTACATCGACGGCGGCTACCAGATCAACGGCGCCAGCGGCGCCGAGAACCAGTACTACATCGACGGTGTTCCCACCACGAGCATCATCGACGGTTCCGCCCGCCAGAGCGCGACCTTTGATTACCTCCAGGAAGTCCAGGTCAAGACCACCGGTCTGGACGCGGAGTACGGCGGCGCCATGGGCGGCGTGGTCAGCGCGGTCACCCGTTCAGGTGGCAACGCCTACCACGGCGACCTCCACTACTATTATTACGGCAACAAGCTGAGCGCCGATCCGACTCAGCGCATGACCATTGACCCCACGGTCCCGGCGCCGGGTCCGTATCCCTGGACGTACTTCCAGGATGAAAAGAGCCTCAACGATAACAACGAAATCGGCGGCACCCTGGGCGGCCCCATCGTGAAGGACAAGCTGTGGTTCTTCACCGCGCTGTCCCCTCGTTGGCAGCAGCAGCGGATCAACTACCACTTTACGGACGGCGACGGATCCATGGCCCGTCACACCCACCAGGAGAACTGGTTCAGCAAGCTGTCGTGGGATCCGACCAGTCGTATCCGCACCAACTTCACCTACCTGTATACCCCGCTGTACCAGACCGGCCAACTCTTCGCGTACACGGGGTATGCACCGAACTCCAGCACCAACACCCTGCAGAATGCGCGGGACCAGCGCGCCCTCGGCTTCAACCAGGCGGAGAACAGCGTTACCGGCCAGATCGATCTCACGCTGACCAACACCTCGATTGTGAGTGTGAAGGGGGGACGCTATTTCCTGAACTACAAGTCGAGCGGCGTCGATGCCAACGAACAGTGGCTGTGGATCAACCCCTCGCTCGGATTGGCAGGCGTGCCGGCCGACTTGCAGCAGGCAACCGGCTTTCTCACTCCAGCCGCCGCGCAAACACTTCATGACGCAACCACCCGCGCCTATGTGCAGGCCGATTACAGCCAGTTCTTCCGCTTCGGCGGCCAGCACAACCTGAAATTCGGCGTGGGCACGCAGAAGAACATCAACAACGTCGACTACTCGTTGGCGCCCATGGGGCGTGTCAACCTGTTTTGGGACCAGTCGTTCAACGCCGACGACCCGGCCGGGTCACGCGGCACCTACGGCTTCTACTCGGTCGACGACAACGGCACCCTTGGAACCGCGGGATCCAGCATCACCCACATTTACGTGCAGGATTCATGGAAGCTGTTGAGCCGCCTGACCGTGAATGCGGGTGTGCGTTTGGAGAATGAGAAGATTCCCTCCTTCCGTCCGGACATCCAGAAGTACGCTCTGTCGTGGGGCTTCGGCGACAAAGTCGCTCCCCGCCTGGGCGCCAGCTTCGACCTGTTCGGCAATGGCAAGGTGAAGCTCTCCGGCGGCTGGGGCCGGTACTTCGATTGGATCAAGTACGACCTGCCGCGCGGCACCTTCGGTGCGGATTTCTGGCGTGTTCACTACCGCACGCTGGACACGCCCGACATTTTCGCCATCAGTCTCGACAACCTGCCGGGAACCGACCTCTGGGCGAAATACCACAACGGCGCCACCTTCCGCGACCGGCGCGTACCCGGCTTCCAGTATCTGGATCCGGCCGTGAAGCCGCCGAGCACCGATGCCATGAACGCCGGCGTCGAGTGGGAGGTCCTGCCCAAGATGGTTTTCACCGGCCGCTACGTCCGCACTCACCTGAACCGCACCATTGAAGACATGGGCGTTCTGGATGCGGCGGGCAACGAAGTGTATCGCTACGGCAACCCTGGCGAAGGCTTGAACACGGCGGAGCCGGCCTCCGGCGCAAGCTGCCCGATCACCGTCGGCGGCTCGTGCGCCGTGCCGATGCCCAGGCCGGTTCGCGACTACGACGCCATGGAACTGTCGCTGGCCCGCCGGTTCAGCGGTGGATGGCTGTTCAACGCCAGCTACACCCTGAGCCGCCTCTACGGCAACTACTCCGGCACGCAGAGCACGGACGAGATTCGTCCCGCGACGCTCGGCTACGGATTCACTCCCAACCAGGCGTTCGCTGCCCAAACCTTCCGCCCCGGCGGCAACGCCAACCGCTACTTCGACCTGGACGAGGCGCTCTATGACTCTCACGGCGTCCTCGGCCTGAACGGGCCGCTGCCCACGGATCGTCCGCACGTCTTCAAGTTCTACGGCGCCCGGCAGTTCAAGTTCGGGACCGAGATCGGCGGATTCTTCCGTGTACAGAGCGGCACTCCGGTCACCACCCAGGCGCAGACCCTCAACCAGATCCCGGTGTACGTGAACGGCCGCGGCGACGCCGGCCGCACGCCGATGTTCAGCCAGACGGACCTGGTGGTGGCTCACGAGTTCAAGCTCAAGAGCGAAGCCAGGAGGCTGCGCCTGGAAATGAACATCCTCAACCTGTTCAACCAGAAAACCGCCGTGTTCGTCTTTGACCGCTACAGCCGCGAGGAAAACTCCCAGGTCACCGGGATGGACTTGAGCAATGTCGACCTGTCGAAGGGCTTTGACTACAAGGCATTGGTAGCGGCCGCCGGCAACGATCTCGACCCGCGGTTTGGCCACAATTCCGACTTCAATCCGGGAATCGCGGCGCGCTTCCTGGTGAAGTTCATTTTCTAAACGGTGTCCAAGCTGTTTCACTTCGGGCCGGCTGCCAAGCCGGCCTTTTTTCGGCAAAAGAGTGGAGGTGCGCCCTGGCGTATAGGAGACGTGAAACGGGAAGGGGCGGCTTGATTGTTCGACAGGCGTGGAGTTTACCGTCGCGGCGATCCGCGCGCTTGCCCTCTACTCGGCCGCAGTGGCGGCATCCGTGCCGCTATCGCCAAGGAGCCGCCGCAGGTTGTCACGGTACTTGCGGGAGAGCGTCAGTTCCTTCCCGCTCTTCATGCGCACGACATATTCGCCGGTGAACCAAGGCTGCACATCCTTGATTCGGTCAATGTTTGCGATCGCGGAGCGGTGGATGCGCATGAAGTGTTCGGGATCGACCCTGGCCTCGAACGAGTTCATGGTTTCCCGCAACAGGTAAGATTCCTCTTCCAGGTGGAGCCGCAGGTAGTTTCCTTCCGCTTCAATCCATTCAATCTCGTCCAGCCGGACGAAAACGATGCGCCCGTTGGATTTGACCGGCAGCCTCGCCATGGGGCGGCGCAAGATACCGCTCTGTTCCAGACGATGGACCAGTTCTTCCGCCGTGAACCAGTTCTTCTCCGTCCCGATGCGCGATTTGGCCGCCGCCAGCGCGCGGCGGAAGCGCTTCTCATCGATCGGCTTAAGCAGGTAATCGAGCGCCTGCGCTTCAAAGGCACGCACCGCGTACTGATCGTAGGCGGTGATGAAAATCGTCACCGGAATCTTGATGTCCTGGGCTTGCAGCGCCTGCAGAACCTCGAAGCCGTCCATGCCGGGCATTTGCACATCCAGAAAGACGAGATCCGGAGAGTGCATCTGGATGGCCGAAACCGCATCGTCGCCGTCGCCTGCTTCCGCGACCACTTGCAGCGACGGATCGAAGCTGGCGCACGAGCGAATGGCCTCGCGCGCCAGGGGCTCGTCGTCCACGATCAGACATCGGATACTTTTCGTCATGTTGTTACCTGCGAATCCGTGAAGACTCGGAACGGGATCTCGAGCAACAACTGGACCCCACCCTCCTGACGATTTGAAATACTGAGTTGATAGGTGTCGCCATAGAGCTGCCAAAGCCGAGCGCGGGTGTTACCCAGGCCCAGTCCGGATCCTCCCCGAGCTTCGGCGCCGTTTCCCTGCGGACCGTCATTGGTGAGCCCGATCCGAAGCAGCCCGTTGACCAGGCTTGTCCCCAGTTCAATCGTCCCGCCGGATCGAACCACTCCCACTCCGTGGCGAATCGCGTTTTCCACCAGCGGCTGGAGGATCATGCTGGGAACCCGGGCGTCGAGCGTATCGGGATGGATATTCAGTTTGACCTTCAGCCGTTCCCCAAAACGCATTTGCTCCAGGTCGAGGTAGGCTTCCACGAATTCCATTTCCTCTTTCAGCGACACCTCTTTGTCATGGGTATGCGACAACGCGATGCGCAGCAGGTCGCTGAGCCGCACCAGCATTTTGCGGGCTGTCTTGACGTCGCGTGCCATGAGCGTCGAGATGCCATTCAGCGTGTTAAACAGAAAGTGGGGATGCAGTTGTAGCTTCAGAATCTCCAGTTCGTATTCCGCCATTTGCCGTCGCATCTGCATTTCACGCAGCTCCCGCTCCCGCAATCTTGCGTGGTACTGATAAGCAAGCGTGACGACCACGATGCTGCTGTACATCCAGAAATGGTCGAATATATTCGAGCGCAACAGAGCCAATGTTGTTTCCAGCGTGACCGGAAGGACCTTGAGGGTGCGGGCCTCCAAGGGCGGAAAGACGAGCAGCCTTAGCCCGGTGTAAGCGAAAATGAATCCGATCAGCCCCCCAAAATGAGCAGCCACCGACCTTTTCCATTGCTGGGAAGGCAGGGGATACCGGCGGCAGAGCCAGACGATGGGAATGGTAAGGAGCGCATAAATCGAATAGCGCCGAACCGCATAGTTCAATGCCTCCCTCAGAGTCAGCCGGCCCTCGGAATAGTTATTGGCGTAAATCTGGAGCCCCATTGCGACTCCCAAGGCAATCCATATGCCCAGAACCGCAAGACCGACACCCAGCTTCCTGCGCCAGTCCGCCCCATCGGCCGCCGTTTTAAACTCTTTCAGTGACACTTGGCTCAATTCTATAGGTTCTAGGGCAAATACCAGGCCGGACGCGCTCCCCCAATTCTGTAGTTTCGGGCAGGAATTCCGTATTCTCGGCCCTGAGGCGCAAAGGGCAGCCCGGCGCTGCGCAGGTTCAGCCCCGGGGTCCTGGTAACGGAACCCGCCAGCTCCGCCAGTGCCGATACCGAAGTGCGCCTCCGGCGCGACTTGTCCCTCTGCAGGTGTGTTACACCTTGAAGACAGGCGAAGCTTGCTGAAAAAAACCAATCATTATCCGACTGCATGGCTGGATGCCGTTCTGCTGGTATTCCTGGCCGGCCTGGCCCTGCTGCCGCCGGTTTCCGAACTGCAGAAGCAGGTGGTGCTGCTGGTGATTGGTGTGTTCCAACTGCTGGAAGCACGCCTGATTGCCCGCCTGCCAAAGACCGGGGCAGGCTACAGCGTCATTCTGAAGATCCTGTTGGCAACGCTGCTGATGCTGCACACCAGTTCCCTGCCGATCAACAGCCCCTATTACCCTATTTACTACCTGCCGGTGGTGACCGCGGCCATCTACTTCGGCCCGTGGATGACGCTCATCTGGACGGCCCTGACTTCGGCGGCCTACTGCTCGCTTCTTGTCCCCGCGCTGCAGGAGTATCAACTGACCGCCAGCGGGATTACCGAGTTGGCCATTCGCATCCTGTTCCTGTTCTTGGCGGGGGCGCTGGTCAACCGGTTCGCCATCGAAAACCGGCGCCACGCTCAACGCTACCAGAGCCTGGCCGAGACTCTGACGGACACCAATCGCCGCCTGGAACTAGTGCAGGAGGAGGCCCGCCGGGCGGAGCGATTGGCTGCCCTGGGACAGCTTTCCGCCGGCCTGGCACACGAGATCCGCAATCCATTGGGCATCATCAAAGGCTCGGCCGAGATGCTGCACGACAAGCTGGACGGAGCGTCTCCCCTGGCACAGGATCTGGCGGACAACGTCTACAGCGAGGTCAATCGGCTGAGCGCCCTGGTGGCGCGATTTCTCGACTTCGCCCGGCCCTCGCAACTTCAACTTCGCGCGCAGCAGGTTGCCCCGCTGGTGGACGGAGGATTGAAGGCCGCGCACGATCAATATCCCGCCGAGGAAGTCGCCGTCGAGCGGGCGTACGCGCAGAATGCGCCGGACCTGCTGCTGGACGAGGCCCTATGCGAGCAGGTGTTCGTAAACCTGGCACTGAACGCCTACGAAGCCATGCAGCCCCACGGCGGCAAACTGCTGGTGAAGATCGCCGAGCAGGAGGAATCGATCCCGGCGACAGACCAGTTGCGGCGATGTGTTGTGATTACCCTCCGGGATTCCGGCCCGGGCATCCCGGCAGATTTGCGTGAACAGATTTTCAATCCCTTTGTCACCACTAAGAATTCCGGCGCGGGGCTGGGGCTGGCCATCGTGTCCAAAATCGTCAGCGACCATGGCGGCTGGATCCGCGCCACCAGCGAACCCGGTTCGGGCGCTCAATTCCAGGTGTGCTTTCCGGCGGAGGAAAAGTGATGGCAGCCATTCTGATCGTCGAAGACGAGCCCAAAATGTTGCGACTGGTGGAACTCCGCCTCAAGGAAGACGGCTTCGTTACCCATAGCGCGCGGGATGCGGAGTCCGGGCTGAAGATCCTGAACCAGGAACGGATCGAGCTGGTGCTTACGGATTTCAAGCTGCCGGGCATGAATGGGCTGGAATTCCTGCAGGCAATCAAGCGGGTGGACGCCCTTCTCCCGGTGGTGGTGATGACCGCCTATGGCAGCGTGGAGAGCGCGGTCGACGCGATGAAGGCGGGGGCCAGCGATTACGTCCTGAAGCCCTTCTCGCTGGCGGAGATGAGCCTGGTCATCCGCAAGGAATTGGATGCCCGGCGGTTGCGCGACGAGAACCGGTCTCTGCGCGAAGCCCTCGGAGAACGCTACAGCTATCCCAATATCGTGGCGCGCAGTTCCAGGATGCAGGAGGTGTTGTCCATCGTGGAGCGGATCGCGCCCACCAACTCCACCGTCCTGCTGGGAGGCGAAAGTGGCGTCGGCAAGGACTTGATCGCGCGCGCCATCCATGAGCACTCGCGCCGTGCCTCGGGGCCTTTCCTCAAGATCAATTGCACCGCCATCCCGGAGAATTTGCTGGAGAGCGAGCTGTTCGGCTACGACAAGGGCGCATTTACCGGCGCCGTGGGCAGCAAGCCCGGAAAATTCGAGCTGGCCGACAAGGGCACGATTTTTCTGGACGAGATCGGCGATGTCCCGCCCGCCATCCAGGTGAAACTGCTGCGTGTCCTCCAGGAGCGGGAGTTCGAACGCCTGGGTGGAACGCGGACCATGAAGGTAGACGTGCGCCTGATTGCGGCCACCAACCGTGATTTGCGGGCCGCACTGGAGCAAGGAAGCTTTCGCGAGGATCTTTATTACCGGCTGAACGTGGTCCCGATTGATATCGCGCCGCTACGTGAGCGCAAGGAGGACATTCCAGGCCTGGTGGAGCTATTCCTGGCACGGCTCTGCCGCCAGGCCGGCAAGCAGGTCAACGGCATCACCCCGGAGGCGATGCACAAGCTGGCGCGGTTTCATTGGCCGGGAAATGTCCGTGAACTGGAAAACATCCTGGAACGTGCCGTGGCTCTCAGCGGCAGCCCCGTCCTGGATGCGGCGGACATCTACCTGGACGTGGCGCCTCCGGCCCAGGCAAATGGCAGGCTTGCCTTCCTGCCCGAGGGCATGACGCTGGACCAGTGGGAAGACGAGATGATCCGCGAAGCCCTTCGCCGCGCCAACGGCAACAAGAGCCAGGCAGCGCGGCTGCTGGGGTTGTCGCGCAATGCCCTGCGCTATCGATTGTCGAAAATGGGCATTTCCGACGAGGCTGAAGAGCAGGGCTGAGGCTCCCCCGCTGGCCGAAATCAACCACTCCTGCTCGAAGCCAACCGCTAGCAGCGCAGCGCTCCCAAACTCGCCTTGTTCGCCCCTGCGCAAATACATGAAAACACAGGCCCGAAACCGCCGGATGTCCGCCGTGCCCGTGGCCATGGACTTGCTTCACTCACCATGGCTCGCCAACACGCGGAGCCAGGGTGGACCATGAAGAGCAAAATCGCAGTTGCGGTGACGTTCCTGATCGCAATCATATTAGGTGTCGGGGCGCAGGCGGAAGAGTTGCAGCCCGGAGTGGCTCGTATCAGCCTGATCCACGGCGATGTTTCGACCCAGCGAGGTGACTCGGGCGACTGGGTCGCGGGCACGCTGAACGCTCCGGTCGTGGCCGGCGACCACATCTCCACCGGCATGAGCTCCAAGGCGGAAGTGCAACTTGACTACGCCAACGTGCTTCGCCTGGGCACGCGCACCGAGGTCAAGATCGCCGACCTGGCACGCACTCACATCCAGGTGCAGGTTCGCGAGGGACTAGTCAACTACACCTCCTTCAAAGACTCCGAGGCAGGCGTTGAAATTGACACGCCGAATGTCGCGGTCCGCCCATACCAGGAAAGCAGTTGCCGTATCTTCGTCGCATCGGATGACGAAACACGGGTAATCGTGCGCAAGGGCACGGTCGATGTGACCACGCCCCAGGGCTCCACGCGGATCGAAAAGGGCGACATGGTCACCATCCGGGGCCAGGACAACCCCGAGTACTTGACGGCCAGCGCTCCCCGCAAGGACTCCTGGGATGAATGGAACCAGGAGCGCGACCACCTCATCTGGGACGCCGAAGGCTGGCGCCACGCGAACCGCTACTACACCGGCGCGCAGGACCTGGACGCCTACGGACGCTGGGTCGACGTGCCGGGCTATGACCAGGTATGGGTGCCGAGGGTAGACGTGGGCTGGGCGCCGTATCGTGATGGGCGTTGGGTGTGGGAACCCTACTACGGCTGGACCTGGGTTTCGTACGAGCCTTGGGGATGGGCGCCCTATCACTATGGGCGCTGGTTCGTGCGGGGCGGATCGTGGTGCTGGTGGCCTGGACCGGTTTACCGGTCCTATAGGCCGCTGTGGGCCCCTGCGTACGTTTCATTCTTCGGCTTCGGACGCCACTTCGGGGTGGGCGCGGGCTTCGGGTTTGGATCCGTCGGCTGGCTGCCCATCGGCCCCGGTGACTATTACTATCCCTGGTGGGGAGCGTACCGTAACCGCTATAACGTGGTGAATATCACGAATATCAACGTGAATCGCTTTGGTCATTATGGTCGCTTCGGTCCGCTGGGGCGCGGCAGGCCGCAATATTCCAACCTGCTCCGGGTGGCGACCGACACGCGTCTGCGGCACGGCATCACCACCATTGACTCCAGGGAGTTCGGGCGGGGCGCTGTGCCCCGCAATCCGCGCCAGGTCTCGGTTTCCGAACTGCGACAGGGACGTATGGTGGCCGGCAATGTGCCGATTCAACCGACGCGCGCAAGCTACCATCCCAGCGACCGAGCGGTAGCGCCGTCCACCATCCGCGCCGGCAATGGCCGGCCGGAGCACTACTTCGGTCCGTCACGGCCAACCAGCGCGCTCGGAGGAATTCGCGGGCGAGGCGCACGCCAGCCGTCCTCCAATCACGCGTCCGGCGCGCAGGAACGATCGCCTGCAGGCTGGCAGAGGTTTGGCGGGGAGCGGGCCGCGCTGAATGCGCAGAGCGGTGCACCCAATCGCACCGAGTCGCCTAGGCGCGGGCGCTCCAGTGCGCAGAGGCCCGCACAGGGCACGCAACCGGCGAACCGCGGCTGGCAGCGTTTCTCCCGTCCGGAGCGGCCCACCGGCGCTGGTCCGGCCGCAACCGCGCAGGGTTCGCATAGGGGCAGCACCCCCGCCCGATCGGGTTCGCCTCGAAGCCAGGCGCCGGACATCCGCCGGGGCACCCCGGCCCGGCCGAACGCAGGAGGCTGGCAACATTTCACGCCGCGTTCCGGCGCCTCGCCCGACCGGCAGTATCGCGGGACGGAAACCCGCGGCATGGG
Organism: Terriglobia bacterium; assembly: GCA_963740615.1. GTDB lineage: Bacteria > Acidobacteriota > Terriglobia > Terriglobales > Acidobacteriaceae > JAIQGF01. The sequence goes on along the minus strand of CAVUEZ010000006.1, from coordinate 168,972 downwards.
TTCCCCGCAGGTAGACCGCGGCTACAATCGGGGACGGGAACAGCCGATGTACCGGCAACAGCCGCGAAGCATGTCATCGCCGGGTTATCGCAGCGCTCCCCGCGGCGCTTCCCGGCCGCCGCTCAACTTGAACCGGCCGATCATGGTGCCGCGGCAGTCGTCGGGCGCGCGTGGACACTCCGAAAGCCGGGGATCATCGCGCTCATCGGCGCCACGCGAATCGCATTCGTCGCGCGGCAGGCGCTAGCCATCGGATCCAGGCTCAAGGTTGAGCGGCGGGAGCGGGGCATAACTCACCCTTTCCAGCGCTCCCCGGTACAAGGCGCGGTTAGCGTGTGCCTGTTAACCGTCTTTCCCACATTGGAGTTCGAGGGGGCCTAGATCTGCCGGGGATTGGCAGATGTGGGTATCACGATGGCACTTAGATCTCAGACGCGCCGCACCGACCGCGGCAGGCGCCGCCAAACTGCTTGGACAACCTGAAAAAAGTTCGGGAATCATCCCGGTACGGAACCGCGCCCAAGCGATTGTCCAAAGGACCTACTTCTCAAATTCGCTCAACCGCAGTAATCTATGCCCCTGCTGTAAATGGTGGGAAGGAGTCAAGCTTGGACATCCGCACGATTCTTGAAGAGCTGCGGCGCGAACGTGACCGCATCGACGAAGCCATCACCGCATTGGAAAAAGTCAGCCACCAGTCTGCCGGTCGCCGTGGAACCCGGCCGGGCGACAAACCCCGTCGCAGGAGACTCACGCCTGAAGGCAGGAAGCGGCTCTCCGACATGATGAAGAAGCGATGGGCGGAGCGTAAGCGGCGAGCCAAGGCTGCCTAGACGTGCGCTGTTGTGGTCAGCGACTGTGCTGCGCAACCTCTCGTGCGCATCCGCAACCACACCGAATCGCGAGCCACGTAACGAAGAATTCTGCTCCGTGGAGCCTTACCACTTCACGTCGCGAGGGTAGATTTGTCCTTGGGCAACTTGCTCCTCACCCGTGAAGGTGCGAATCGGCCTCCGATCCAGGCATCCGCATCACGCCTTAGCCAGGCTGCGTACGACCCAGACGGAACAACATATCTCCTGCCGGGGTTGGGCGGCCCCGCCTTTCTTGATTCAAAGGCGAATTGATTCAATCCGGCTCCTTCTGCTCGGCCAGATTGCGAAGGAGTCCCCACTACCTCCGCGGCAGAGCCATGGGATCTCCCGTGTGTATCCGCTGTGCTGTGCCAGGACATGAGTTACAGCTTGTCCTGGAAATCGCGCGACGGATTATGTTTTCTCGATCACCCGGCGGATGCGGGTCAGGGCCCAGTCGATCTGGTCACGGGTGATGACCAGCGGTGGGGCGAGGCGGATAACCTTTTCATGGGTCTCCTTGCAGAGGATTCCCTGCTCCTTCAGGGCCTCGCAATAAGGACGAGCGGGAGAATTGAGTTCGATGCCGATCCACAGGCCGCGTCCGCGAATGTCGCGGATGTCGGGGCTGCGGAGGGCCTGCAGACGATCGAGGAAGTAGGCGCCAAGCTCGGCGGAGCGTTCAACCATTCGTTCCTCGACCAAGACGCGCAGGGCGGTGCGCGCCACCGCGCACGCCAGCGGATTGCCCCCGAAGGTGCTGCCATGATCGCCGGGCTGGAAGACGCCGAGCACTTCGCGGGAGGAGAGCACGGCGGAAACCGGGTAGAAGCCGCCGGCGAGCGCCTTGCCGATGATGAGCACGTCGGGGGTGATCTCATCGTGCATGTAGGCAAACAGCTTGCCGGTGCGGCCGAGGCCGGACTGGATTTCATCGCACATCAGCAGGACGCGGTGGTCGCGGCAGAGACGCGCGGCCTGGCTCAGAAAACCGGCGGGAGGAATAATGATGCCGGCTTCGCCCTGGATGGGTTCAACCAGGAAGGCGCAGGTGTTGGGCGTGATGGCCGCCGCGAGCGCGGCCGCGTCGCCGAACGGAATGATCTTGAACCCGGGCGTGAACGGGCCAAACCCGAACCGGTACTGCTGGTCGCTGGAGAAGCTGACGATGGTAGTGGTGCGGCCATGGAAGTTGTTGGCGCAAACGATGATCTCCGCCTGATTTTCGGGGATGCCCTTGACCGTGTATCCCCACTTGCGGGCCGCCTTGAGGGCGGTTTCGACGGCTTCGGCGCCGGTATTCATGGGCAGTGCCATATCGAAGCCGGTGAGGTCGTGCAGGTCCTGATAGAGCTGCGGTAGCTGGTCGTTGCGGAAGGCGCGCGAAGTAAGCGTAAGCTTGTGCGCCTGCTCGATGAGCGTCTCCAGGATGCGCGGGTGGCAGTGACCCTGGTTGACGGCGGAATAGGCGGCCAAACAGTCCAGGTAGCCCTTGCCTTCCACGTCGTAAACCCAGACACCCTGGGCGCGAGTGATAACCACGTCGAGAGGCTTGTAATTCTTGGCGCCGTAGGTTTCTTCGAGGGCGATGAGTTCGTTGGTTTGGGATAATTCCATCGTCGTCATGATCTCACCTTTTTGTAGCTGGTCATTGGTAACTGGTAGTTGGGAAGGCTCCCTGCGTTTTCGTTCGACGCTCGAACTACTAGTGGCATGAGCATCTCTTCGTCGGGCAACTGGTAGCGGTAGTTGGTGGCCGGGAAGATTCCTTACACGTCCGTTTCAGACCAGTCATGCACAGAAACTCCTTACGCGTTACCAGCTACCCGTCTACACATGCGCTATCTCCTGGGCTGCGGCTCTGCGCGGCCGCAGTACCACTTCGCCCTTCATCAGTTCGAACAGGATGGCCTTCTGGACGTGAAGGCGGTTTTCTGCCTGCTGGAAGATAACGGAACTGGGCGAGTCGATGACCTCGTCGGTGACCTCGTCGCCACGATGGGCGGGGAGGCAGTGCATGAAGATGGCGTCGGGTTTGGCGTGGCAGAAGAGATCGGAATTGACCTGGTAGGGACGGAAGATGCGGTCGCGCTGCCTGGCCTCGGCTTCCTGGCCCATGCTGGCCCAAACATCGGTGTAGATGACATCGGCTTCGGTGGCGGCTTCGACCGGGTCGTTGGTCAGGGTGCAGGTGGCGCCGGTTTCAGCGCCGCGCCGGCGCGCCCAACTTACCGCCTCCGCGGCGGGTTCGTAGTTGATGGGAGTCGCAATCCAGACGCGGGCCCCGAGTTGCGCTCCGGCGAAGAGGAGCGAATGGGCGACGTTGTTGCCGTCGCCGAGAAAGGCGATTTTCAGCCCGGCGACGCCTCCCTTGACCTCCTCGATGGTGAGGTAATCGGCCATGGCCTGGCAGGGGTGGCTGAAATCGGTCAGGCCGTTGATGACCGGGATGGAGGCGTACTCGGCCATGCGCTCGACAATTTCGTGCGCGAAGGTGCGGATCATGATCGCCTGGACCATGCGCTCCAGGTTTTTGGCGACGTCATAGACGGACTCGCGCTTGCCCAGACTGATTTCCGCCGGAGACAGGTAGACGGAAAACCCGCCGAGCTGGTGGATGCCGACGTTGAAGGTGACGCGCGTACGCAGCGAGGGCTTTTCGAAGATCATGGCCAGGGACTTGCCCTTGAGCGATTCGGCATAGGTCTTGGGATTGGACTTGATGTCGGCGGCCAGGTCGAGGAATTCGCGGATTTTCCGCGGGGGGAAGTCGCGGAGGGAGAGAAAATCGGACGTCACGGAATTCATCGTCGTCCTGCCTTTCGTTGTGTCCTAGTCGTTGTTGGCCTCTGGCCGTTCGCCTGATCCCACATCCGCCACAACCGGGCAGATGTGGGGGCGCCTGCCGGCCATGGCGCGGCTCAGACCTGCTGCTCAATGCGCCATGGCAGCTTCTCGCTTGACTTGGTGCTGGGTGGTGAAGTCGGAGAGCAGGTCGGCCAGGTTGGGCTTGGTAAGCTCCTCCACTTCGTAGCGGACGCGCACGCAAGGCTTGTTCAGATGCAGGATGCGGCGCAAGTCCACCGGCGTGGCCACCATCACCAGGTCGCACGGGGTGCGGTTGATGGTCTCCTCCAATTCGCGGCGCTGCGTCTCGCTATAGCCCATGGCGGGCAGCAGGTCGCGCAGGTGCGGATATTTCTCAAACGTCTTGCGGATGGAGCCGACGGCGTGCGGGCGCGGATCGACGCGCTGCGCCGCCCAGTACTGGCCGGAGGCGACCACGCCGGCGCCGTACGGCATTTCGCCGTGGGTGAGGGTGGGGCCGTCCTCGACCACGAGCACGTATTTGCCCTTGATGGCCTCCGGGTCGTCGACGGAGACGCGGCAGGCGGCTTCGACCACGGTCGCGTTCGGGTTGGCCAGGCTGATGTTCTGGCGCACGGTTTCCACCGCCGGTGCGGGCGCGGTGCTCACCTTATTGATAACGATGACCTGGGCGCGGCGGAGATTGACCTCGCCGGGGAAGTAGCTGAGTTCGTGACCCGCGCGGTGCGGGTCGGCAACCACGATTTCCAGGTCGGACTGGAAGAACGGCGTGTCGTTGTTGCCGCCGTCCCACAGGACCAGGTCGGCCTCCTGCTCGGCGCGGCGCAGGATGGCCTCATAGTCGACGCCGGCATAGACGATGGTGCCGTTGATGAGGTGCGGTTCGTATTCCTCGCATTCCTCGATGGTGCATTCGTGGCGCTGGAGGTCGTCGAGGGTGGCGAAGCGCTGCACCGCCTGGCGGACGAGATCGCCATAGGGCATGGGATGGCGGACAACCACGGGATTCCAGCCGAGGCTGCGGAGTTCGGCCAGCACGCGGCGCGCCACCGGACTCTTGCCGCATCCGGTGCGCACGGCACAGATGGAAATGACCGGCACGTTGGCCTTGAGCTCGGTGTGGGAACCTCCGGGCAGCCAGAAATCGGCGCCCGCGGCCAGCGCACGCGAAGCCAGGTGCATGAGATTGGCATGGGAGATGTCGCTATAGGAAAAGACAACAATGTCCACGGCGCGCTCGCCGATCAGGGATTCCATCTGGTTCTCGTCGACGATGGGAATGCCCTCGGGATAGAGCGGCCCAGCCAGCTCGGCCGGGTAGCGGCGCCCGGCAATGTCGGGAATCTGGGTGGCGGTGAAGGCGATCACCTGGTAATCGGAATTGTGGCGAAACAACACGTTGAAATCGTGAAAATCGCGGCCGGCTGCGCCGAGAATGACGACCCGCTTCATGGTTCCTCCTGGTGCCCAGCTCCAGTGTTGGCCCAAGGCAGTGCGGAGAGCAAGTGAGGAAAGTCACCGACCAGGGTACGGGGTTCCGAATCGGGCAATATCGTGGGGCGATATGTATATTTATGCAGCGGAGGAATGGCGGAAATTTCGTTATTTCGTAACTTTTGATTTAGTAATTTGAAAAACAAGCCCCGAAAAAGCGAGTCAGCGGCAGAGCAGGTGCGAGCCGCCGCGGGATTCTTATCGACTCGGGCATGCGCCCTCGCTCAGCATGACAGACGATAACGTCTGCGAAGCGCAAAAAAAGGCACGGGAGTGAACCGTGCCTTTTACGTTCGTGCGTGAGGTCTGCTTCAGTCACCCGCGCCGGCCAGGGCAGGAGACTTGGCTGAGTTCTTCTCGCGGGTGATGGCGCGGAGCATGGAGGTGTCGTCGGAATACTTGAAGTAGGTGAGGCCGCGCTCCTGCGCCTCTTTTTCCTCCGATTTGCCGAGCAGGGCCAGTTCCGCCTTATTGACCACCTGGACGCCGCGGCCGCGCAGCGTGTTCTCGATCGTCTCAACCGAGGCTGCGCCCTTGTCGGCCTTCCCCTGCAGGTAGTTCAGGACGTGGGTGGCGCCGACCTCGGCGTCATGGCGGGCAATACCGACCAGGCCGTCGCTGGCGCGGCGGGCCCAGCCGACCACGAAGTAGCCTTCCATCTCCGCGCCGGTCTGGGGATCGACCACCTGGTAGAGGGTGCGCTCGTCGCCCTGCACCGGCTTGGTGCTGTAGCCCTCGGGGCCCATGGGCAGCCCGAGATTGGGATCGTGGACATCGCCGATGGCGAAGATCATGGTGTCGATGTCGAGCGTGGCGGTCTGATCGGTGCCCTTGGCGGCGGTGCCGCTGCCCTTGGGAACCAGCAGGTTCTCGGTGACGACCAGCTTGCAGATGCGGCCGTCGGGTCCCTTGACGATTTCCTTGGGACCACAGAGGAAGCGGAACTTCATCACCGGCTTCACGTTGGGCTCGGTCTTCTTGAGCATGGTGAAGATCTCGTCGACCTTGTTGACGTCCTGGCCGACGGCGGCCACGCGGTCGGCGCAGCGGGCCATCTCCTGCTTCAGCAGTTCGCGGTCGAGGTTGGCCTCGACGTACTTGATCTCCTTCTCATCGAACTTGGCCTCGAAGGGGCCGCGGCGGGCGACAATGGTGAGTTCCTCGGTCTGGAGGTTGGGGCAGTCGAGCAGCACCCAGCGCGCGATGTCGACCATGACGTTGCCCATGCCGACGATGACCGTCTTCTTGCCGATGGAGAAGTCCTGGCTGGCGAAGGGAGGAAGCTGGTTATAGAAGTAAACGAAATCCTTGGCGGAGTAGACGCCCTTGGCGTCCTCGCCGGGGAGCCCGAGCTTCTTGGTGCCCTGGGCGCCGACGGAAAAAACAATGGCGTCGGGATTGAAGGCGCGCAGGTCGTCCACGGTGATGGCCTGCTTGGTGCCCACCGGCACGTGGCCGAAGTACTGGAGGTTGGGCAGGGCCAGCACCTTGGCGAACTGCTTGCGCAGGCCGCTCTTCATCTTGTCCTTGACAAGATAGATGCCGTACTCGGCCAGGCCGCCGTGCTTGATGTCGCGGTTGAAAATAACCACCTGGTGGCCGGCGAGGGCGATCTTCTGGGCCGCGAACATGCCGGCCGGGCCGGCGCCTACGACGAAAACAGTTTTCATTGCGAGCTGCCTCCTGCCATCTGCGGAAGAATCGGTCGCCAACAGGGTAACGGCACAACGCACACCGAGACTGTGACGTAAATCTCAGAGGCGTGTGACGTTATCACATTATGGCAGCAGCCGTTGGCCTTTGGCCAATGGGGCAGTGGACCGTTGGCGAGCCGCAGCGAGCCGGTTTCCGCCGCCCCGCGGGCTCCTCCGCCCTATGCCCAATACGTCCGGTCCAGGGTTCGATACTGGATGGCCTCGGCGATGTGCCTGGCATCGATCTGGGTCGCGCCTTCCAGATCGGCGATGGTGCGGGCGACCTTGAGGATGCGGTCGTGGGCGCGGGCGCTGAGTCCCTGCTGAGTGATGGCGCGCTCCAGCAGGCGCTCGCAATCGGGCGTGAGCTCGCAGTAGGCGCGGATCTGGCTGGTCTGCATCTGCGCGTTGCAGTAGATGTGGGCGCGGGCGGAGGCAAAGCGTGCAAGCTGGACCTGGCGGGCGCTCACCACGCGTTGCCGGATTTGCGCCGAGCCCTCCGGGGCGGCGCCGCCGCGCAGCTCCTTGTAGTTCACCGCCGGGACGTCGATGTGGATGTCGATGCGGTCGAGCAGCGGTCCGCAGATCTTGGCCACGTAGCGCTGGATCATCGGCTGGGTGCAGTGGCACTCGCGGGTGCGGTCGTTGAAGTAACCGCAGGGGCACGGGTTCATGGCCGCCGCCAGCATGAAGCGCGCCGGAAAGGTCAGCGACATGGAGGCGCGGGCAATACAGACCGTGCCGTCTTCCAGCGGCTGGCGCATCACCTCCAGCACATTGCGCGGGAACTCGGGCAGCTCGTCCAGAAACAGGACGCCGTGGTGGGCGAGGGAAACTTCGCCGGGACGCGGCACCACCCCGCCGCCGATAAGGCCGGCATCGGAGATGGTGTGATGGGGAGCGCGAAAGGGACGGGTGCCGACCAGGCCGGCACGGGCGTCGAGCACGCCGGCGACGCTGTGGATCTTGGTGGTTTCCAGCGCCTCCTCGAAGGTCAGGGGCGGCAGGATGGTGGGCATGCGCTTGGCGAGCATGGTCTTGCCCGAGCCGGGAGGGCCGATCATCAGGATGTTGTGGCCGCCGGCGCAGGCCACTTCGAGAGCGCGCTTGGCGGTGTGCTGGCCGCGAACATCCTTGAAGTCGACGGTGAACTGCTGCGCTTCGTTCAACAGGGCCTCGGTATCCACCCGGATGGGAACGATGCCGTTGCCTCCGTTCAGCAGGTTAACCACATCCATTAAGGAGGTGACCGGGAAGACGTTCACGCTGCTGACCACCGCCGCTTCCCGGGCGTTGATGGCCGGAACGATGAGGTTGGGAATCTTCCGGGTGCGGGCGGCAATGGCGATGGGCAGGGCGCCGCGCACGCCGCGCAGCCCGCCGTCGAGAGAGAGTTCGCCGACGAGCACGTAATCGGGAATCTCCTTGCGCGCAATGCCTCCGTAAGCGCCGAGGATGCCGAGCGCCATGGGGAGGTCGTAGCCCGATCCCTCCTTCTTTATGTCGGCGGGGGCGAGATTGATGGTGATGTGGGTGGGCGGGATGTCGTAGCCGCAGTTGCGCAGGGCGGAGCGGATGCGCTCCCGGCTTTCGCGCACGGCAGCGTCGGGCAGGCCGACGGTCATGAAGTTGTCTTTGTCACACTTGATGCCGGAGACGTCTACCTCGACCTCAATGATGCTGGCGTCAATGCCGTAGACCGCGGCGCTGAGGGTCTTGTAAAGCATTCCAAAAGCGGGCCGAACGAGCCCAAGTCCCGCGAAATCAATGTCGGAATACGTCGGAGTATAGCAAAACCAGGGCTGCGGCGCGCTGATTTCCCGCCTTGGGACGAAGCCGCTGCAGCAGCGTTCAGGCCGGATTTGGGAGACGGTTCCGAGGCGGTGCGGCCTCCGTCGCCCAGGAGCTTTCCGCGGTTGCGGCACGAGTTTGGGGCAGCATACGATCAGCCGTAACAGGCCTCCATGGAAGAACAGCCACGCCCCCTCGAGCAGCAGAAGCAGAAGCTGCAACGGCTGCAGCAGGAAGAAAGCCGTCTGTGGCGCATCGCCCTGCTTTTCGTGGCTTTGCTGGCGGCGGGGATGGCAGCCTCGTCGTGGCAAATCCTGGCAAGTTTTCCACAACGCCTGGAGGCCATTCCGCTGGGCACGCTGACCCTGGCGGTGCTGTTCGTGCTATACGCCGCCGGCAAGCGTAAAGAGATTGCCGAGTTGCAGGGCGTGATGCGCGGCATGACGGAGCGCGAGCAGGCTCCGCCTAGCGAGAAGCAACTTAGCCGGCTGCTGGAGGCGCTGAGTAATTCGCAGCGCAACTACCGCGACCTGATCGACAGCCTGGATGACGTGATCCTGGCCCTCTCGCCGCAAGGGATGGTACGGACCGCGAACCGCGCCTTGGTCGATCTTGCGGGCAAATCCTTCCCGGAAATCGCCGGCCATAACCTGGACGAACTGCTGGACGAACCGGCGCGCCAGCAGGCGGAGAAAGAGCTGGCGCACTTCCTGGAACGGCGGCAGTGGGGCGGGGTGGTGCGGGTGCGCTTCAAGAATCATCCACGGATATTCTTCTTCGATTGCGAATTGCACGCCATCGTGGCCGATGGCGAGGTGATCGGCATCGGAGTGCGGGCACAGAACATCACTTCGTCTCGGGAGCGCGAGACACGCTTCACCGAGCTGTTCGAAACGCTGCAGGAGGGCGTCTATTTCAGCAGTCCCGAGGGCAAGCTGCTGGACTGCAACATGGCGCTGGTCCGCATGCTCGGCTACGGCAGCAAAGAAGAGCTGCTGGGCCTCCCCGCGACCGAACTGTACGTGGACACCGCCGAACGCGACCAGCAGATCCGGCTGTTGCAGCAGAGCATGGCGCTGCGCTCCCAGGAATCGCGGCTGTACCACAAGAACGGGAGCTTGGTCATCTGCCTGGACACGGCGCGCGCCATCGGCGACGGACAGGGAAACCTGGTCCGGCTGCAAGGGGCGCTGTTCGATATCACCGAGCGCCGCAAGGTGGAGGACCGGCTGCACCAGCAGGAAGAGTTCGTGCGCAAGCTGGTGGAGAGCTTCCCCGACCTGATCCTCGCCCTTGACGGTGAAGGCCGCTACACGTTCGTCAGCCCGCGCATCCGGGAAGTCCTGGGCTACGAGCCGGTGACGCTCATCGGGCGCCGCATGGTGGGGGATGCGGCGCGGGTAACGCCGGCGGAGTTCCAGCAACTTTTCCAGAAGCTGATCGGCGGCGAGGAGGTATTCGGCACGGTGGAATACGGAGCACAACACCGCGACGGAAGCTGGCGCACGCTGCGCGCCAATGCCACCCCGCTCTACGACCAGCAAGGCCGGCTCAGCGGCGTGGTGGCGTCGCTACGCGACGTGAGTACGCTCAAGCAAATGGAGCAGCAGCTCATCCGCGCCGAGCGCATGGCGGCGATGGGGCAGATGATCGACGGGTTCGCCCACGAATTGAACAACCCGCTCACCGCCATCCTGGGCGCGGTGGAGTTGCTGCAGGCGAGCGTGCACGACCAGTCGATCAACCACAAGCTGCAGTTGCTGGACAAGCAGGCCAAGCGCGCCGCCGAGGTGGTGCAGAACCTGCTGTTTTTCTCGCGGCCGCCGGCGCCGGGCAAGGCGCCGTTGAAGATCAGCGACATGGTGCAGCGTTCCCTTCAACTGCACGAGCATTCCCTGCGCTTGAACAACGTCGCCGTCGACTTCATCGCGGACACCAGCCTGCCGGAGGTGGTCGGGGATTCGCACCGGCTGATGCAAGTGTTCTTGAACCTGATCATCAACGCCGAACAGGCGATCCGGGAAATCCGGCCGCGGGGAACATTGCGCATCCGGACCGGGCGCGACGGAGACCGCGTGTGGGTAAACTTCCAGGACGACGGCCCCGGCATCACCCCGGAAATGCTGCCCAGGATTTTCGATCCCTTCTTCACCACCAAGCGCCCCGGCCGCGGCACCGGGCTGGGGCTCAGCGTCGCCATGGCCATCCTGAAGAAGTACGACGGTACCGATCGATGTGCAGCCCGCCCCCGGCGGCGGAGCAGTGTTCACGGTCACGCTGCCGACGGTGCAGCATGTGGCGCCGAAGCAGGCAGCCGCTGCGGCAAGCTAGAGGCGCGCGCCGCCGGTTCAGTCATACCCGGTCGCCGTCTTCCCCCACCTGCCGGTTAGTCCGTGTCCTAGCCTCATGCTGGCCCAGGGAGTGTGCTTGCCTCGGCGAGCGATGGGGAGCCCGCCCCAAACCAGGCTCCCCAAGTCGCTTCACCTTACGATCAGAGTCAGGTTCTCAGTGTGACTGATGCTGCCCGAGCTTGCGGTTAATACCACCGTGTAGGTTCCTGCGGGAGTGCCTTGCGTTGTAGGCGTTGTCGTCGTCGCGTGCCTGCCTCCTCCACAACCGGCTAGTCCGCCCACACACAGCAGCAGGGCGGCAAACGCCAACCGCCGCTGTCTGGGCGCACCGATCATCATGATGAAAACGCCAAGGCCCAGAAAGGCGGCCGTTCCCCAGCCGCTCCAGGGGAAGCCGCCGGGGGCCGCCATCGTGCCCGCGACGGTGGTGCGAGCGGTGGTGGCGATAGTCACCGTGAACGGCGCCGGCTCGGAACCGCTGACGCTCATCGGGTTCGGACTCACGGAACAAGTGGCGGCGGTGGGCGCTCCGGAGCAGGCGAAGCTCACCGACCCGGAAAACCCGCTCCCGGTGACCGACAGGTTGTAAACAGCGCTGGAGCCCGCCGATCCGTGATGATCCGTGGCAATCCGTGGTTTGCCGTTTCTATCTTTCGACTGCGATTCCCACCGCGTTGCCGCCGCCCAGGCAGAGGGCAGCAATTCCCTTCTTCACGTCGCGGCGGGCCATCTCGTAGAGCAGGGTCACCAGGATGCGCGCGCCGGTGGCGCCGATAGGATGGCCCAGGGCGACTGCGCCGCCGTTGACGTTTACCTTGTCCAGGTTCAGCCCAAGCTCGCGCGTCACCGCGATGGCGGCGACGGAGAAGGCTTCGTTGATCTCGTACAGGTCCACTTCATCCTTGTCCCAGCCGGTCTTCTTCCAGAGCTGGCGGACGGCATCTACCGGGGCCATCATCACCCATTTGGGATCGATGCCGCTGGTGGCCTGCGCCACGATGCGCGCCATCGGCTTGGCGCCGAGCTTTTCCGCCGTCCTGGCGCTGGTGACGACCACGGCGGCGCCGCCGTCGTTGACCCCCGGCGCGTTGCCGGCAGTCACCGTGCCATCCTTCTTGAAGGCCGGCTTCAGGGCCCGCAGGGCCTCGGCGCTGGTGTCCTCGCGCGGGCCTTCGTCCTTCCCGAAGAGCACCGTCTCGCCTTTCTTCTTGCCGGGCACCTCGACGGGCACGATCTGCGACTTGAAACGGCACTCCTTGATGGCCGAGACGGCCCTGCGGTGCGAGTTGACGGCGAACTCGTCCTGTTCCTCGCGCGAGATGTGGTACTTCTCGGCCACGTTCTCGCCGGTGTTCCCCATGTGGTAGTCGTTATAGATATCCCACAGGCCGTCGTGGATCATGGAATCGACCATGGTGCCGTTGCCGAGGCGGTAGCCCTTGCGCGCGTTGGGCAGCAGGTAGGGGGTGTTGCTCATTGACTCCATGCCGCCGGCGACCACCACTTCGCTGTTGCCGGTTTGGATGGCCTGGGCCGCCAGCGCCACCGACTTCAGACCCGAGCCGCAAACCTTGTTGATGGTCATGGCGCTGACCGAAGCCGGCAGTCCGCCGTAGATCGCCGCCTGCCGCGCCGGGTTCTGTCCCAACCCGGCCGCCACCACGTTGCCCATGATGCATTCGTTCACCACGGTCGGATCGATGTTGGCGCGCTTTACCACCTCGCGCACCACCACCGCGCCCAGCTTGGTGGCGGAAAAATCCGAGAGCGAGCCCTGGAACTTGCCAATCGGGGTGCGAACCCCGGCGATAATGACGATATCGTCCGCGCTAGGCATAGGAATGCTCCTCATGTGAATTCCAGACCGTTCATTATAAGATGCGGTAGCAAGGCCACCCGCAAGAATTCCGGAGGCAACGTTTGTCGCCAGACCAGCCCCTCGCGCCGGAGGACCTGCAAGTTGGATCTCCGGCGCCGCCGGCATCCGCCGCAGTCGCTCCCACATGGCACACCATCATCTTCCTCGCCGTCATCGTCGGCTTCGCCGTGCTCTCCGCCCATTCCCAGCACCAGATGATCCAGCGCCGCGGCCGGGTCACCGCTTACCTGCTCACCATGGCATGGGAATACCTCCTGGTGGGATACATCCTGTGGGGAGCGCGCAAGAAGCAGGTCCGGCTGCGGGAGATCGTCGGCGGAAAATGGAAATCCGTGGGGGATTTCCTGCTCGACGTGGTCATCGCTTTCGGCTTTTGGATGGTGGCCGCGGGAGTGCTGGCCGGGCTGTCGTACGCGCTCGGACTGGCTTCGGCCTCGCAGGTCGAGCAGGCGAAGAAGCAGCTCGGGGCGCTGCTGCCGCAAAATGGACTCGAGCTGGGGTTGTGGATTGCGCTCAGCGCGACCGCGGGTTTCTGCGAGGAAATCATGTTCCGCGGATACCTGCAGAAGCAGTTCCAGGCGGCGACGCGCAGCAGCGCGGCGGCGGTCGTGCTTCAGGCCCTGGTGTTCGGCGTTGCCCACGCCTACCAGGGTGGCCGCCGCATCATCCTGATCGCCGTCTACGGCGCGCTGTTTGGCGTGCTCGCGGTCTGGCGGAAGAGCCTCCGGCCGGGCATGTTCGGCCACATGATGCAGGATTCCTTCAGCGGGCTCGCCTTCCGATTACTGAAGTGAGTGTCCGCCGGAGCACAACGCGCGATTACTCGCGGAAATTTTTCCGAGAGTGAGCGCGCGATTCCGCTTCCGTGGATTTTTCTCTTGACTTCGTTTTTGAATGACTCTATACATTCAAGCAATTGCAACGGAACATTGTTGCGAACCCATGAACAATGGAAGGGAGAATAGATCCATGGCAACGAAAAAGGGTGGCAAGAAGGCTGCTAAGAAAACAAAGAAGCACTAAGCAGCAACTGCAACGTGAAGCAGAAGGGGGACGCAGAACGCGTCCCCTGATTTTTTGCGGTTATAACAGCTTCCCAGCCGGCTGCTATCCCGTCCTTTGCGGGCTGCTCCCTGGCTTCTTCGCCCTAATTGAGTGCTCCCGCCGCGCTGGCAATGGCATACAACTTCTGCTCCGTGGCCGGACACAGGTTGCGATATTCACACCAGCGGCAGGTGAAGAAGTCCGGCTTGGGCTCGAAGTTCCCGGCCGAAATTCCTTCCGCCACCGCCAGGACGCGCCCGCGGGCGGCCTCCAGCTTGTCCTTACCGCGCTCGGTGCACACCTTGCCGGCGTCCTCCAGGTTGAGGATGAGCAGCCGCGCCGGATAGCTGCCGAGCTTCTCCCGCGCGGCGAGCGCGTAAAGCGACAGTTGCAGGCTTTCGTCGGCGTACTTCTGATTGCGCGCCGATCCGGTTTTGTAATCGATAACCGCGAACCCGCCCTCCACGCGGTCCACGCGGTCGATTCGGCCGGTTACCTTCACCGCGCCGACCTTCAGTTCGAAGCTCACTTCCGTCCCCACCACCTCGGGCGACGGCTCCTGCGCGCGCGCGGCATGGAACGCCGCCAGTTGCGCCTCGCCTTGCCGCCGGTAGAGTTCGCGCTGGTGCGCATCGTCGAAATACGCCGCTTTCAGCTCACGCCGGAACAATTCCAGCACATCCTCCAAAGAGCGGCTCCGCCCCGCCCGCAGCGCGTCATAGAAGTCCTTCAGCACGGAATGGATCGCCTTGCCGTATTCCAGCGCGGCGCCCGGCGGTCCGGGAATGTTCCAGTCGCGCGATAGCTTGAAGCGCAGCGGGCAGCTTTCGTACATCTCCACCGCGGTCGAGCTCAGGGAGGGCGAATGCAGCCGTGCGCTGGGCGGCGCCAGCAACCAGCCTTCCAGTCCGATCAGCGGGACGGCGGAGGCGGCAATGTCAATCCCCTTCTCGGAGACGGAGGGCGGAGCAACCTTGGTCTCCCGCCGGTACGGTTTGCAGGCGCCGTCGTCCAGCAGATCGGCCACGAACGCGGTCGGGCGCCGGCGCTTGTTGTTACCCTTCCGCGTGCAGGCCACGAGCGATTCGCGCGCGCGTGTCATGGCGACATAGAACAGCCGCCGCTCCTCCTGCCGGTGCACCTCGCTGCCGTCGCCGGGCGCGGCGACGCCCTTGCGCAGCCCTTCCGGGAACTCGAACAGCCTTTCCCGGTAGCCGACGGGGAAGGAAGAACTGTTCACGCGTAGGACATACACGTGCTCGAACTCCAGTCCCTTGGCCGCGTGCGCGGTCATCAGGCGGACGCATTCCAGGTCCTGCTCGTCGGCATCATCGGGCAGGGTGATGCAGCCGGCCGCCTCCGAGTACCAATCCAGGTAGTCCAGCAGCGATGCCAGCTTGGCCTCGCCGACGATGCTGCCGGGCTTCCGTCTCCACTCTTCGGCTACGAACCTCCGCAGCGCGGCCAGCGCGGGCAGGCGGCGGTCGAAACCGAAGTGCGCCATCGCAAGATCAACCGCGGCCACCGCGTCCATGCCGGCGGCAGCGGCGGCCGACCTTGCTTGCTGCAAGGATTTCAGCACCGCCTCGCCGCCGGGGACGCGCCGGAGCGCGCCCTCGATGGAAGCAGCCCGAGGGCGCAGGGACTCGCGCACCAACTCACCATCCAGGTGAAATGGCGGCAGGGCCGCCACCCGGAAAATCGCTTCCACGTCGGCGGGGTTGGCGACCGCCCGCAAGCACGCCAGCAGATCCCGCACCGGGGCGGTCTTCAGTACGTCCACCCCGGTTACCGAGAATGGAATTCCCAGCCTCGCCAGTTCATGCAACAGCCGGTCGCGATGCCAGTGCGCGCGGTAGAGCACGCCGAAGCGGGGCTTAGTGAGCGGTTTCACCGGGCGCCGCCGCCGCAGGGCCTGGACCGACTGGGCGATAAAGGCGGCCTCCCCGCTGTCCCCGTGGGCGCCATCCTCGCCGTCGCAGATGGCGAGCTCAACCGGTTCGGCTTGGGGCAGCAGATCGCGCGCTTCGCGCGCCGATTGCAGCGGCGCGCGCTCGAACTCTTCCCTTCCCACCTGGCACTGTGCCGGGGGATTGTGCTGAATCACGGAGAAGGCGCACCTCAGAATGGGGGTGCGGGAGCGCTGGTTTTCTTCCAGCACCGCGCCCCGGGCCTGCGGAAACCGGCGGCTGAATTCCTCGAAGGCGGCGTTCGATGCCCCGCGGAAGCGGTAGATCGCCTGGTCCGGATCGCCGACGGCGAAAACGTTCGCCGCTTCACCGGCCAGCAGTTCGAGCAGTTCGATCTGCGCATGGTTGGCGTCCTGGAATTCGTCGACCAGGAGAAAGCGGGCGGCGCGCCTCTCCTGGGCAAGCAGCTCAGGCTTGCCGCGCAAGAGCTGTACCGCGCCCAGCACCATATGGCCAAAGGTGCCCAGGTTGTCGGCGGCCAGCCAGCCTTCAACCGTTTCGTAGACCCGGGCGATCTCCTCACACCGCGCCAGGACCTCGGCGTCGCTCATTTCCGCAACCTTACTGGATGCCACCACGCGCGGCAGCGGCCGCGCGCCGGCGTGCAGCCGCTCCACGTACTGCCGGTAATCGGCGGCGGTCACCAGTTCGTCATGGCAGCGGCTGAAGAAGTCGGTCAGCGCGTTGAGAAACTCGGCCGGATTCACGGCGCGCGTGTAGTACCGCAGCCGCAATTGTTCCAGGCGGCGTCCCAGGTAGACGTACAGGTCCTGGTTGTTGAGCACCTCGAACGCCGCCCCGCACCGCTTCAGGATTTCCATGCAGTAGGCGTGGAAGGTAACCGCGCGAATCTCCAGGTCGCTGCCGCGGCCCAGGTCGCGCAAGCGCTCGCGCACCCGGTGGCGCATCTCCTCGGCGGCATTGCAGGTGTAGGTGACCGCTAGGATCTCTCCGGGGCGGGCGTGGCCTTCGGCGATCAGGCGGGCGATCCGTTCCACCAGCACCGTCGTCTTGCCGGTGCCCGCGCCGGCAACCACCAGCACCGGCCCGTGAACCTGCTCAATGGCCTGCTTCTGCCGTGGGTTGGGAACGAAATCGCTCATCGCCTGTTGGTTGGGGAACGGCCATTATGGGAGAGTGGAGGCAAGCGGGCAACTCGGAATTTGCCTTAGCAGGCTGCTGAAAAACGTACTGAAGCCCTAAGCGAGGCGCAAACGAATGTATGAACCCACAACCCGGCCCTAAGCGATAGTGGCTCAACCTGCCGAAAATCTGTTTTTCGGCAGCCTCCTAGGTCTCATAAATACCGGACCCTTGGGAGGACCGTGGAAGCGCGGGCCTTTAGGCCCGCAAATTCTCGGCCGTTGAGGATCGGGGCTTTAGCCCCTGTGCCGAACCCACTGTCTGCAGCAGGCTCAGGGCTTTGCCGGATCGTGTTGGACAAGGGAATTCATCAAGTGGTTTCGCTCGGCCTTTTCACGGAGTTTCGCATCGCTGTGAGAGAACTCGTAATAAAGGCCTCTCAACATCCCCGCCACGTAAAGCAGGAAAGCGGCACAAACCAGGTAAACCACCACCATTGCCCAATCCATCGCATTCTCCTTTTTCCCGCGTGCGGACACGGGCCAGCGTGAAACCGCAATCGTCATCACTCGTGGATAGAGCACGGCGTGAGCCATTATCGCAAGTAACTGTGGCAACGGAGGTTAGGTGCGCTGGCGGCCGGACAAACAATGCAGATTGCAAGAGCCGGCGAAAGAACGCTCTTGCATCTTGCAAGGGTTGATGCGAGCGGAACTATTAACCTCGCTCAGTCTGAAGCCCAGCGCTCGCCGGGAAGTTCCGACATCGCGATGGCGAGCGCGGCGATGGCAGCCGTCTCGGCGCGCAGAATGGTTTGGCCAATGGAGGCTGAGGTCCAGCCCGCTGCCGCAAAGGCGGAAAGTTCGCCGGCAGTCCAGCCACCTTCAGGGCCGATAGCCAGGAAAAGTTGCGAGTTGCCAGTTGAGAGATCCGAGTTCGCGGCCAACACCTGCTTCAACGTCCGGCCATGCTCGTTTTCGGCGAGAACGATGCCCACCTGCGACTGCTGTGAAAGCGCCGACGCCAGGGGAACGGGTTCGGCGATCTCCGGAGGCGACGCGCGCCGCGATTGCTGTGCGGCCTGATGCGCAATGCGCCGCCAGCGTTCCACCCGCCTCGTAGCCGCCGATGCCAGGTGCGGCTCGGTGCGGCGCGCGATCACCGGCAGAATTCTCGCGGCGCCCAACTCCGTCGCCTTCTCGATGGCCCATTCCATGCGGTCGAACTTGAAGACGGCGAGCAGAAGCGTGATGCGCGCCGTCCCGCTCTGCGGGATGGCTTCGCCCAGTTCGAACTCCACCCGATCGTCGGCCACGCCCACCACGCGCCCCAGGCGCACCGTTTCTCCGGTGGAGATTTCGAACTCCTGCCCCGGGCGGGCACGCAGCACGCGCGCCAAGTGCTCCGCGTTGCGGCCCAGCAGGAAAGCGCGCTCGCCGGACACCTGGTCGGCAATCCAGCGGCGGCGCGTCATTGGTGAATCAGGAAGAACCAGGTGGCGGCGGCGGCCACGGCATAGGCCACGCCAAAGCAGCGATTCTGGCGCGCCAGGCTGCGCTCCTCCGGCGACTTCGCGTTGCCGATCATCTCCAGACCGGTAAGAATTCCGATGAAGAACGCGGCCAGCATCCACCCCTGGCGGGAGTAGAACAGGTAAGCGGGAATCAGCACCCAGGAGCCGATCAGCGATATCCAGCCCCACATGCGGTGGCGCGCCCGCCGCCGCTCGCCCGCCATGCGTTCGCTCGTGAGCTGGGCGAATTTCACCGGCTGCGCCAGGCGCACCAGCGCCGGCAGCGCCGTAGCCACCAGCAAGAACCAGGCATAGTAGCGGGCAAACTTATCCAAAGATGTCCTTCACCTTGCTCAGGATGGTGCCGCGCTCCGGCTGGTTGTTCACCTCGTTGGTCCCGGCGAACTCCTGCAGCAGCTCGCGCTGGCGCTTGGTCAGCTTGGAAGGCGTGTGCACCCTGACTTCCACGTACAGGTCGCCCTTGCCGCGCCCGTTCAACACCGGCACGCCGCGGTGCCGGATCTTGAACACGGTTCCGCTCTGCGTCGCTTCCGGCACCTTGACCTTCTCCGGGCCTTCGAGCGTGGGGATTTCAAGTTCTGCGCCCAGCGCCGCCTGCGCGAACGAGATCGGCACCACGCAGTGCAGGTCCTTGCCCTCGCGTTCGAACATGGCGTGCTCTTTCACGTGCAGAACGATATACAGATCGCCCGCCGGCCCGCCGTGCGTCCCGGCTTCTCCCTGCCCCGCATAACGGATGCGCGTGCCGTCTTCCACACCCGCCGGAACTTTCACCTCGATGGTGCGCTCGCGAATCTGCCGGCCTTCACCGCGGCAGGTCTTGCACGGATCGGTAATCACCGTGCCCCGGCCCTGGCAGGCGCTGCAGGTGCGCGCGATGCTGAAAAAACCCTGCTGATAGCGCACCTGGCCTCGTCCGCCGCAGGTCGGACAGGTGCTCGGCGCGCGGCCGGGAGCAATGCCCGATCCCTGGCAGGTTTCGCACGCCTCGTGCCGGCGGACGCTGACCTGCTTCTCCGTCCCGAAGACCGCGTCCTCGAATTCCAGGCTCAAGTCGTGGCGCAGGTCGCCGCCGCGCTGCGACCAACTGCGCCGCCGCCCGCCGCCACCCCCGAAGATGTCGCCCATTCCGAACAGGCTGCCCAGGATGTCGCCCAGGTCGCCAAAATCCTGGAAGATGGTGGGATCGAATCCCCCCGCGCCCATGCCGCCGACACCCGCGTGCCCGAAGCGGTCGTAGTTCGCGCGCTTTTCCGTGTCCGCCAGGATGGTGTACGCCTCGGTGCACTCCTTGAACCTCTCTTCCGCATCCGGGTTGTTGGGATTGCGGTCGGGATGGTACTGCATGGCAAGCTTGCGGTAGGCGCTCTTGATTTCCTGATCGCTGGCGGTGTGGGTGACACCCAGCACCTCGTAAAAGTCGCGTTTGCCGTTATTGTTAGCCACAGTAGGTGTCAGTTTCAGTTTCAGCTTCAGTGCCAGCCCAGGTTGACTGAAACTGAAACCGAAACTGAAACTTTATTTCTCGGGATTGGTGGCCACCCGCACCATGGCGGGCCGCAACAGGCGGTTCTTCAGCATGTAGCCGCGCTGCAATTCGTCGAACACGTGATGATCTTCCGCCTCATCGGTCTCCACCAGTTGCACCGCCTGGTGCAGGTTGGGATCGAAAGGCTGGCCCTGCGTCTCGATCGGCTGCACTCCCAGCTTGGCCAGCGCATCGTGGAATTGCCGGTTGATCAGCTCGATGCCGGCATGAAATTCCTCGCTGTTGCGCTCCGGCGCGGCCAGCGCCCGGTCGAAGCTGTCCAGCACCGGCAACAGCGATTTGATGGCCTCGGCCAGCGCATAGTCGCGGAATTCCTGCTGCTCGCGCAGGTTGCGCTTGCGGAAGTTATCGAATTCGGCCTGCAGGCGCGCCACCCGGTCGAGCAACCCATCGCGCTCCTGCCGCAGGCGCTCCAACTCCTCCTGCTGTGCCGCCGGTTCCGTCGCTGCTTCCGTTGGCTCGTCCTCCGCCGGGGGCAGTTCGTGCTCCAGGTCGAGCGAATCCGTCTCCTCGTCGTCGGCTTTTCCGTTCTTCCTTACCATGTCCATCATTCCGAATCGTTCAAAATTTGGTCGAACAGACGCGCGATATAAGCCACCGCGGTAATGGTGTGCTGGTAATCGATGCGGGTTGGGCCAATCACCGCCAGCGAACCCCTTACTTCTTCTCCTACCCGCGCCGGCGCCCCAATCAGCACCAGGTTGCGCAGGTAAGGCGCCGCTTCCTCCAGCCCGATCACCACCCGCACCGCTTCCTGCTTCGTGTCCAGGTACGCGGTCAGCAGTTGCACGATGCGCTGCTTCTCTTCCAAAGTTTGCAGCAACTGTTGCAGCCGCTGCTTGTCTTCCTCCCCCGCCACCAGGTTCGCCGCGCCCTCCATATAGATGCCCGGCGTCGGCTCCTCGGCCCCCAGCGCCCCCTGCCGGCAGAGCTGCTCGATGGACTTCATCAGCCGGTCGTACTCCCCGCGCTCCCGCTGGATTCGCTGCTCCAGCTCCACCTGGATGGCGGCCAGCGTCCACCCGCGGAAATTCTCGTTGATGTAGCTGGCGGCGATCTCCAGGTCGGACTGCGCCAGGTCCAAGGTCATGCGCAGCACCCGGTCCCGTACGATCCCCGACTTCATCACCACCACCGCCAGGATCTTCCTGTCGCCCAGGCGCGAAAAATAGACGTGCTCCAGCGCGTTCTTCGGACCGCCGCTGGCGATGGTCACCCCCAACCCGTGCGAGATCAGCGAAAGCACGTGCGAGGTGCGCTCCATGAACTCCTGCACATCGCTCGTCCCGCGTAGCGCCGTCTCGATCACGCCCTTGTCTTCCGGTGAGAGCTTGGCCTGCCCGCTGATCTGGTCCACGTAGTAGCGGTAGGCCTCGGCCGTGGGTATCCTTCCTGCCGAAGTGTGCGGCTGCTCCAGGAACCCGGATTCCGACAGGTCCGACATTACGTTCCGGATGGTTGCCGGGCTCAGCCCTTCACGGTTGATGCGCGCCAAGGTCCGCGAGCCCACCGGCTCTCCGGTGGCAATGTAGCTCTCCACGATGGCCGTCAGAATCTCGTGCTCGCGCGCGCCGATTTGTCCGCCAGGCGGCATAGTTTTGCCTAAGTACCTTTAGATGCAAAAACTTAGGATTCGATTCGGACCTTCTCTGATTGTAGGAAGATAGGGGTGGGAAGTCAAGGTTAGCAGTCACAAGACAGGAGTGCTAAAACCCAAGTTTCACATGATCTGGATGACGCCCTCGGGGCTGGCGGCGCGGATTTCCTGCACACGATCTTTCACCCGCTGGGCGAAGCCGTAGATGGACTTGGCGTGCGGCGAATCCGCACCTTCCAGCGCCACCGGATGCCCGCTGTCGCCCCCCTTGCGGATGTCGGGATCGATCTCGATCTGTCCGAGAAAGGCCAATCCGAAGGCCTCGGCGGTGCGCGCTCCGCCGCCCTTGGAGAAGATGTCGATCTCCTGGTGGCAATGCGGACAGACAAAGTGGCTCATGTTTTCCACCAGCCCGACAATGTCCACCTTCACCTGGCGGAACATCTCGATCGCCTTGCGCGCGTCCTGCAGCGCCACGTCCGAGGGCGTGGAGACCACAATCGAGCCGGTAACCGGAACCGTCTGGATGAGCGAAATGGCGACGTCGCCCGTGCCCGGCGGCAGGTCCACCACCAGGTAGTCGAGCTTGCCCCATTCCACCCGCTGCACGAATTCGCGGATCATCTGGTGCAGCATGGGCCCGCGCCAGATCAGCGGCTTGTCGCCGGGGTTGAGGAAGCCCACCGAAATCACCTTGATCCCGTAACGCTCCAGCGGCTCAATGCGGTTGTCGCCGACAATACGCGGCGTCGCGCTGGAGCCCAGCATCAGCGGCACGTTGGGACCGTACACGTCGGCGTCCAGCAGTCCGACCTGATGGCCGAGTTTGGACAACGCCAGCGCCAGGTTCACCGCCAGCGTGGTCTTCCCTACCCCGCCCTTGCCGGATCCTACCGCGACGATGGCATCTACTCCGGGCAGCGGCTGCGGCCCCGTCGGTTGTTGCGGCGTATGACTCAAGAGAGAACCTCGCGTGTGGACTAATCTTTGATTATACGACGCGGGGTACCGGTTGATCGGAGGATCGGGGGACGCCGCCAGGGAACTCGGTCAGAACCACTGTATGTTTGACCTGCTGTTGGCGTGCGTCTAACATCGGGCAGGAGTCTCCCGTGGAACTGAAGATCGAGACCGAACGCGAGGACGACGGGCGGTGGATCGCTGAGATCACGAGCATGCCCGGCGTGATGTGCTACGGCGACACAAAGGAATCCGCCATCGCAGCTGCCCAAGCGCTCGCACTCCGCGTAATCGCCGACCAGATAGAGCACCAGAGCTCGGTCGAGCGTCTCATCACCATCACCTGCTCTTGAGTACATGGCCCAGTACGAAGGCGAACCGAGTTCTGCGCGCATTGCAGAAGCTCGGATGGCGTGAACAGCACCGCACCGGTTCACACTGCCTGCTTGCGCGTGAGGGATGGCCGAGCTTCGTTTGGGCGTTTCACGATAATGCGGAGATCGGGCCGAGGATGCTGGCTCGAATTGCGAAGCACACTGGTCTCAAACCTGGCGACCTCTAACTAAGGTTTCCCCGCCGAATATCCGCCCTCCAGCGCAAACGCGGCGCCGGTCACCCATCGGGATTCATGGCTCGCCAGGTGCGATCCGTGTAGACCCGTGGTGATTGTCTTTCCTAGTGTCCTCCGCCTTCCTGCAGCACTACCTTTCCTTTGAACATCCGGTAGATAAAGGTGAAGTATCCGATGGCGATCACGATTCCGATCGACCACCACACCAGGCCCACCGCCAGCCCGTGGTGGCCGGCCGCGGTGTTGTAGATGGTGAGGCTGTTCCTGGCATTCATGGCCGCCGGCAACACGGTGGGATAGAGGCCGAAGGCCGCGCCGCCCAGCATGCCGGCGATGTACGCCGACGAGCAAAGGAACGCCGCCTTCTCGCGCCGCCGGGTGGCAAAGTACAGCACGCCCGCCAGGCTGCCGAACACGATCACCGGGATCAGCAGCCCGATGGGCCACCGCCGGTAGTTCTCCACCACGTTGAGGTGAACGCGGATGGTGAGCATCAGGCTCAGGAAGGTCAGCGCCAGCAGCGCCGGCCACATGAGCAGCGCGATCCGCCGCGCGCGCCAGTTGATTTCTCCACGGGTCTTGTGCGCGATGTAGAGCGCGCCGTGCAAGGTCAGCGTCACCAGCGCCATCACCCCCGTCATTACCGTGAACCAGTCGAGAATGCCGGGCCGCGGGCCCACCCGCCAGTTCGTCCACAGCGGCTCGAAGAAGTAGCCTTCGCTGTTCAGCGGCACCCCGCGCACCACATTGCCCAGCGCCGCGCCAAAGAAAATGGCCAGCAGGACGCTGGAGAGGGAGAAGACCACGTCAAAGAACGCGCGCCATACCAGGCTCTCCAGGTGGGCGCGAAACTCGATGCCCACGGCACGCAGCATCAGCAGCCACAGCACCATCATCAGCGGCAGGTAGAAGCCGCTGAAGCTGGAGGCATAGAGCAGCGGGAAGGCGAAGTAGAGAGTGCCGCCGGCGGCCAGCAGCCAGACTTCATTGCCGTCCCACACCGGCCCGATGGCCGCCAGGATGGTCCGTCGTTCCGCGTCGGTGCGCCCGGCAAGCAGGTGAATGACGCCCGCGCCGATATCGAATCCGTCGAGCACCACGTAGGCCACCAGCATGAGCGCGACAATCACGAACCACAGACTTTCCATCAGCGCACCTCCGCCAGTTCAGACTTGTACACCGGGGGCTCCACCCCCGCCGGCGCCGGCTCTTCCGGACCGCGATCGATCTCGCGATGAATCAGGAACAGGAACAGGAACGAGAGCACGGTGTACATGCCCATGAAGCCCAGCAGGGTGAACAACCCATTGCCCGCCGACACCATCTTCGAGTAGCCGTCGGCGGTGCGCAGCAGACCGTACACCAGCCACGGCTGCCGCCCCACCTCCGCCGTCATCCACCCGGCGGTGTTGGCGATGTAGGGAAAGGGGAAGCTAGCATCAGGATCCACAGCGCCCAGCGGGCGTCGAACAGCTTCTTCCGCCACAGCAGCACCGCCGAGAGGATCATCACGGCGATGAAGATTGTCCCCAGACCCACCATGATGTGATAGCTGTAATAGAGCAGCGCCAGGTTCTGCGGCACCTGGTCGGCCGGGAAGGCGTCCAGGCCCTTCACCTCGGCGTTCCAGCGCTTGTAGGTCAGAAAGCTGAGCATCTTGGGAACGATGACCGGGTTGTCGATGTCCTGCCTCTGCGTATCGGGCTGTCCGACAATCACCAGCGGCGCACCCGGCTGGGTCTTGAACAGCCCTTCCATGCCGGCCAGCGTCGCCGGCTGGTGGTGGGCGATCATGCGCCCCTGGCCGTCGCCGGTCGGGAACAATTGCAGCAGGGCGAAGACCACGCCCGCGATCACGCCGGTTCGGATGTAGATGCGCGCCTGGTCTTCATGCTTGCGGCTGAGCAGATAGAACGCGCCCACCGCCGCCATGACGAATGCCCCGGTGATCGCCGCCCCGCTCATGGTGTGCGCGTACTGCCACCCGGCCCACGGGTTCAGCACCAGACGCCAGAAGCTCTCCAGTTGCACGCTGCCGTCGGCCGACGCGCGCGTAGCCGGTGGGGTGCTGCATCCAGGCGTCGGTGGCGACAATGAAGTAGCCCGACAGCCACGATCCGGCAAACACCATGAAGCCGCTGAACCAGTGCAGCTTGGGTCCAATGCGCTTCTCGCCGTAGAGGAACAGCCCCAGGAAGGTGGACTCCAGGAAGAAGGCGAATATCCCTTCCATGGCCAGCGTCTGGCCAATCACCCCGCCGGCCCACTGCGAGAAGTGCGACCAGTTGGTGCCGAACTGGAATTCCATGGGGATGCCGGTCACCACCCCGAGCACGAAGTTAATGCCGAAAATCTTCGCCCAGAAGCGGGCCGCACGGCTGTAGCGGTCGTCCTTCTTCCACAGCGCCAGCGACTGCAGCACCACGATCAGCGGCGCCAGTCCCATGGTCAGTTGTGGAAACAGGTAGTGGTAGGTAACCGTGAAGGCGAAGTGCAGGCGGTGAATCAGAAGTGCGCTGTCCATGCTGAGGCTGCTCCACAGGCGCGGGGACACGAGTCCCCACGGTCCGGTAGCGGTCAGTGTCGCAACCCGGGCAGGACCTGCGCTGTGATGGCGGTCACAGGGTGGACAGATGGGCTTCCAGGCGGAGTTTCTGACCTAAGTTACGAGCCGATTATCAACAACCACTCACTGCAAGGACTTATGCACCCGCTGCGAATCTGAGGACTGCACGATTTCTACAGGTCTGCCCTTGATGTCAGCCGTGGCTACCAACCCGAATTCGGAAGTGCGACTGTCGAGGGAGTAATCGCGGTTATCACCAGCAACAAAGACCTTCTTCGTCGGAACCGTTACCGGCCCGAACGTCGCAAGAGGGCCATGCGGTGGGCCAATGTGTTCAACGTAGGGTTCGTTCACAAGCGAACCGTTGACAAAAATCTGATTGTCGCGGCCCTGTATCTTGTCGCCAGCCACAGCGATGACGCGTTTGAGTATGAGTTGTCCGTCATGCTCAAAGACCACTAAATCGCCGCGTGAAGGCTGAAAGGGCTTCATTTCAACGGTGAACTTCTCCCCTTTCATGACGGTTGGTTCCATCGCAGTATTCGGAAGCGTGAACGCTTTCTGGCCACTACACGACAGGGCAGCGGCGGTGAACAGTGCCAGCAGGATTGCGGGAGTTCTCATCTAGCGCACATTACCGCCCGACACAAGTCCGTGAAAAAGCAGCGCCATCACAACGAATGTGACGCTTAATATTTTCGACCACGGGTGTGGACACAACTTACCGTACGTTTGCGCCGTTTGTTCGCCAAGTCTTGACTCGTAACCTGACTTAAGTGACCGCTTGTCAGCGCCCATCATTCTTCACGGCGGCTTTTCTTTTCCGTTCCTGCTCGCGCATTTCCCTTCGCTGCCCAGCCTCGTCGTAGCGCCGCTTTTCTTCTTCTGTTTCCGGCACCACCGGCGGCACCGGCAGCCGATGTCCCTCCCGATCCACGGCGACGAAGGTCAGCAGCGCCGAGCTGACGTGCTTGTGGGTGCCATTGATATAGGACTCCACCAGCACCTTCACCCCCACCTCCATCGAACTATGGAAAGCTCGGTTCACCGACGATTGCAGGATCACCAGGTCGCCCACGCGCACCGGGGTAAGAAAATCCACGTGGTCCATGGACGCGGTGACCACGTAATTGCGCGAGTGCCGATGCGCCGCCAGCGCGCCCGCCAGGTCGATCCAGTGCATCAGCCGGCCGCCCAGGAGCGAGCCCAGCGGGTTGGCGTCGTTGGGCAGAACGATCTCCACCATCTCCGACTGCGATTCGCGCACCGGGCGCGGCTGCAGGTTCGTTTCGGTTTTCATCCGGCGACCTCGGGCGGCGTTTGCTTACGGCGCAGATAAGATTCCAGGAAGCACTCCGCCATTTTCTGGATGCGCCCGTCCGGGTGCGCGGACGCCCATCTTCCCGTAGCGGCATCGAACTCCAGCATGCCATGCCCGGCCGGCGCGTAGGCGATCTCGCAGACGAATTGCACCGCCAGCTTGCCCTCGCGATCGCGCGCCAGCGAAAAGCGCACCGCATCACCATGGCGCTCGGTTGGCAGGCGCGGGCAGCCGCTCGCATATCCCAGGTTGCAGCCGTCCTTCAACTCCTCTTCGCTGGGCTGCGTGCCCTCATGACCCGGCGCCGTGCACTCGCCGCTCCATCCGTCGCCCAGCGGCAACCGCGCCGGATGCGGCCACAGGCTATTCTCGATTCGCTTTTGCGGGAGGAAGAACGGACACGCCATCAGGCCGACATTGTAACCCAGTGGCCAGTGGTCAGTGGTCAGTGGTCAGTGGTCGTTGGCCAATGGTCGGTTATCGGTGCTCGGTTTCGGCAAATGTCTCCAGTGCTGTCATCTTGAGCGGAGCGAAAGATCCATGCTTTGCCTGACTTGAGAAAATGAAAGGCAATGCTGAGAATTCAAACTTGCTACACTGGCCACTGGCCACTAGCCACTGACCACTGTCTCATGGACCGCATCGCCGCTCTCAAGCAAGTGCTCGCTCAGAATCCCAACGACGCCTTCGCCCGCTACGGCCTGGCGATGGAGCATTCCAAGGCAGGTGACAACGCGGCTGCGCTGGCCGAGTTCCAGAATGTCATCCAGCACAACCCCGACTACGTGGCCGCCTACCAGATGGCCGGGCAGATGCTCATCACCGCCGGCCGCATCGAGGAAGCCCGCAAGATGTTCGAGGATGGAATCGCCTGTGCCCACCGCACCGGCAACCAGCACGCCGCGTCGGAGATGCAGGGGATGCTGGATGTGATTGGGAGCGAGTAGTTAGTAGTTAGTAATTAGTAAGGCTCTTAGGAAGTTAAGTGGCCTGTAGAATGACGGATCGCCAATGTCTACGGGCAAAAACAAGTACTACGTCCGTTCCCATATTTCGGAGAAGCTTTTTCGGCACTTGCTTCGCGTTTTCGCTTTGGATCTCACGGCCAGCGAAGCCGCGGCCATCACCGGTCTTTCGGTGCGTTCGGTGAACACGGTTTACCTCAAATTGCGGCGCCAGATCGCCCGTTGGTGCGAAGCGCAAAACCCGCTCGCGGGAGAAGTGGAAGTCGATGAGAGCTATTTCGGGCCGCGCCGAGTTCGAGGTAAACGCGGCCGTGGTGCGGGAGGCAAGACGATCGTCTTTGGTATCTTCCAGCGCCATGGCTATGTCTATACCCAGATCGTCCCCGACTGCCGGCGAAAGACGCTGCGGAAGGCCATTTTGGGCCGTATCAGCCTGGAGTCGGTCATCCACTCCGACGGCTGGTCCGGCTACGACGGCCTGGTCGATATGGGCTATCAGAAACATCTCCGGGTCAATCACGAGGCCCATCAGTTTGCGGTGCGCAAGAACCATGTCAACGGTATCGAGAGCTTTTGGAGCTTCGCCAAACGACGCCTGGCCAAGTTCAACGGCATCCCCGCTCACACCTTTGTTCTTCACTTAAAGGAAACCGAATTTCGCTTCAATCATCGCCGTGATAATCTCTACCGCGTCCTCTTGGATCAGCTCCGAAAGGACCCTCTGACAGGCCGCTTAACTTCCTAAGAGCCCTAGTAATTAGTCGACGAGTGATTAGAACTGGTTTAGCGAAGACGGGTTTCGCAATCCCAAGCTTCTGGCTCTTCGGTGCAGCCGCACGCCATCCGATACTCGCTACCCGCTAATTACTAACTACTAATTACTAACTACTAACTACTGACAACTAACTACTAACTACTGCTTCTAAGCTTCCTGGCCATTGCCCACTCCACCACCCCCGGAAGCACGCCGTACAGCTTGGCCGCCAGCCCGTAGTACCACGGCGTAAACACTTCCCGCTTACCCTTCAAGTAACCGTTTAAGGTATCGCGGGCCACGATTTCGGCGCTGGCGCCGCTCCGGTTCTCGGAATCCAGCCGCCGCGGGTCGCGCCCCTGCGTCTTGTTGATGTTGAAATTGGTCTCGATATATCCCGGGCACACGGTCATCACCCGCACCCCGGTCCCCGCCAGTTCCACCCCCGCCGCCTTGCCGATGGCGTTCATGGCGAACTTGGTGGCGCAGTAGGCGCCCGCAAACGGCAGCGGGATGTGCCCCGCCACGCTCGACATATTAATGATGGTCCCCCCGCCCTGGCGCTTCATCGCCGGGATGGCCGCTTGCATCCCGTCGATCGCGCCGAACAGGTTGACATCAAACATCCGCCGGTAGAGGTCGCGGTCCATCAACTCGATGGAATCATTCATCCCGTGCCCGGCGTTGTTCACCCAGATGTCCACCTGCCCGAAGTTGTGCAAGGTAAGCGAGAGCACGCGGTCAATCTCTTCGCGATTGCGTACGTCGCAGGTGAGCGCCAGGGTACTTTCCGGCCGGCCGATGCGCGCGCGCGCGGCGTCGATGCGAGACTGGTCGCGCGATGCCATCACCACCGTGGCGCCCTCCTCCACAAACAGTCGCGCCAGCGCCTCCCCGATTCCCATCGAGGCGCCGGTGATCACGGCAATCTTGCCGTTTAGCTGTCCGGGCATGACAACGCTTCTAAATCCCAGCCGCGGCGAAGTCAAGCAGGCGAATATCCGTCCCGCCGCCAAATCTTCGCCGGCAGCGCAAAAAGGGGCACTTGCGCACCCCTCCCGTTGGCGTGTTGACGTGGTGAGTTACCGGTACTGCGCGTCGTGCTTCTGGCGGTAGATTTGCCGGGACAGGCGGTTCTGCTGGTGGTTGACGCGGGCGCGCTCCCGCGCGGTGAAATTGCCGTCGCTCTTCATGCGCCGTTCTTGGCGGTTCAGCCGCACCTGGTTGCGCTCCAGGCGGGCGGTTTCCCGGGCGGTGAGCGAGCCGCTTCTGACGCCCTGCGCGATCCGCTTCTGCTGGTTGTGCTTGCGATGCTGAATGGGGCGGTTCTGCGCCACCACCGCCACCGGCAGCAGCAGCGCCCCTGCCGCCAGCCCGAGTATCCATTTTGAGACCTTCATGTGCTCCTCCGCTTCCTTGCCGGCTTTGTCTGCGCCGGTGTTCTATGCAGGTTGAACACGAAAAACCGGACATAGTTTTGTGGAAAACACCGCGTTAGTTACCCCAGCATTCCCGGCGCACATGTCCGTTGGTTCCAAAATGGGGAACTACAGGCCGGCTTCGATGCGCGACCGCGGGTCCAGGATAGTCGCGCAGCGCGTCACCGATGAAGTTGAAGGAGAGCACGGCGAGCATCACCGCGACGGCGGGAAACAGCACCAGGTGGGGCGCGTCGAACAGGTGCGAGCGGGCGTCGTTGAGCATCGATCCCCAGCTGGCGGTCGGCGGCGGCACGCCCAGACCGAGGAAGCTCATGGTGGCTTCGGCCAGGATGGCCCCCGCCATGCCGATGGCCGCCTGCACGATCACCGGCTGAATCATGTTGGGCAGGATGTGGCGGGTAACGATGCGCCAGTCGCCGGCGCCCAGGGCGCGCGCCGCTTCCACGAACTCGCGTTCCCGCGTGGCCAGCACCTGCGCGCGCACCAGCCGCGCATAGCCCACCCAGCCTCCAATCGACAGCGCCAGGATCAGATTGAAGATCCCCGGACCAAGGAACGCGACGAAGGCGATGGCCAGCAGGATGCCGGGAAAGGAAAGGAACGCGTTCATCACCACCACGTTGACGAAGCGGTCCACGCGCCCTCCGTAGTAGCCGGCAATGCAGCCGATAATCATGCCCAGGAAAAGCGAAAAGGTAACCACGCTGACGCCCACCAGCATGGAGATCCGCGCGCCGTAAATGATGCGCGAGAGGATGTCGCGGCCCAGCTCGTCGGTGCCGAACCAGTGCGCCGCCGAGGGGCCGGAGAGCCGCGTGGGAAGACTGATCTGCGCCGGATCATAGGGCGCGATCAGGGGCGCGAAAATGGCCAGCACCGCAAACAGGGTGACCAGCGCCAGCCCGATCGTCGCCAGCGGGTTCAAGCGTATGGCGCGGGCGAGCCGCCGGCGCGCGGGCTCCGTGGAAGGAATGCTCGACGGGGATGTGGCAACAGTGGCCAATGCAGTTTCGGTTTCAGTTTCAGTTTCAGTTCACTTCCGCGGGTGGCCCACATTTGCCGATTCTGGCAAATGTGGGTCTTTCCCCGACATCGCAGCCAAACCGCAATTCTTGTTACGGGTGACGATCTCCCGCGCTGTCCCCTACTGCCTTATCCTCGGATTCACCGCCGAATACAGCAGGTCGGTCACGAAATTCACCGCCACGTAGGTCAAGCCGATCGCCAGGATGCAGCCCTGCACCAGGAAGTAATCGCGGTTGGAGATGGCCTGGATCGTCAAGCGGCCGATGCCCGGCCAGGAAAAAATCGTCTCGGTGACAATGGCGCCGGCCAGCAGCGCGCCGAATTGCAGCCCGATCACCGTCAGCACCGGGATCATGGCGTTGCGCAGCGCGTGGCGATAGACCACGGTGCGCTCCGGCAGGCCCTTGGCGCGCGCGGTGCGGATGTAATCCTGCCCCAGCTCCTCCAGCATGGAGGTGCGCACCATGCGCGTCAGGATCGCCGCCAGCGCCCCGCCCATGGTGATCGCCGGCAAAACCAGATGGGCCAGCGACCCGCTGCCGGACACGGGCAGCCATCCCAGTTCAATGGCGAAAAACAAGATCAGCACCGGACCCAGGGCAAAGTTCGGAAACGACAGGCCCCACAGGCTGACGAAGCTGATCGCCCGGTCGTCCCAGCGATTGCGCCGCCGCGCCGACCGCACTCCGGCGGGAATGGAAAGCAGCAGCGCCACCGCCAGTGAGGCCAGGGTCAACTTCAAGGTGAAGGGATAACGCTCGGCAATCAGTTGTCCCACGTTCTCATTGAAGCGCAGCGATTGCCCCAGATCGCCGTGCAGCACGCCCTTCCAGTAATTCACGTACTGCCGGCTGATGGGCAGGTCCAGCCCGTAAGCATGGCGCGCCGCCTGGATGTCGGCCGCGGCCGCGCCCTCCCCCAGCATCTGCTGGATGGGGTCGCCCGGCACCAGGTGGATCAGCAGGAAGACCACCGACACCACCAGCCAGATGACAGGCAATGTGTAGAGCAGGCGGTTTAGCAGAAAGCGGGGCATTGATGGATATCGGCTGTAGGCCAGCGGTCGTGTGTCATTTGGTAATTTCGTGAGTTGGTAATTTCGTAAGTTGGTAATTTCGTAAGTTGGTAATTTTGTAAGTTGGTAATCTTGTAATTTTGGCGATTGAATCGCCTCGAGCCGGCAAACTTTGTGCATCCTTGCTATCACGTTTTCAAATTACCAAATCAGTGCTGTCCTAACGTTGCACCCGTATTTTGCCGTAAGTCACAGCTGTTATGTGAGTTGCCGGCCAATTCCAGCGGAATCGATTTGAATTTTTCCGGTACTCTGACGGCCATTTTCCCTCGCGAGGATGATGGCCATGAATGCCGGTCGGACTGTGTTCGCGCAGCTGATGGACTTTCTCCCGTGGCGTGAGTTTCGGCGTTGTGTCGAGCGCTACGGCGGTGAGTACAAGATCCAGCACTTCACCTGTTTGGACCAGTTCCTCTGCCTCGCCTTCGCGCAGCTGACCGCTCGCGAGAGCCTGCGCGACATCGAGGCCTGCCTGCGAGCGCAAGACTCCAAGCTCTACCACATGGGCTTTCGCGGTGACATCTCGCGCAGCAATCTCGCCCACGCCAACGAGCATCGCGACTGCCGCATCTTCGCCGACTTCGGCCGCGTGCTCATTGCCATGGCGCGCGATCTGTACCGCGACGAAAGCTTCTCGGTCGAGTTGGCCGAGACCGTCTATGCGATGGACTCGACCACCATCGATCTGTGCCTCTCGCTGTTCCCCTGGGCGCAGTTCCGCCGGCACAAAAGCGCCGTTAAAGTGCACACGCTGCTCGATGTCGCCACCTCGATTCCAGCCAGTGTTTACGTGACCGGCGCGCAAGTCGCCGATGTGAACCTGCTCGACTGCTTGCTGCTGGAACCCGGAGCCTTCTACCTGATGGACCGCGGCTACTACGACTTCGCTCGTCTGTACCTGTTCACTCAAGCCTGCGCCTACTTCGTTACTCGTGCCAAGCGCGGCATCCAGTTCCGCCTGCGCTCGCATCGCGTCGTCGATCGCACCACGGGCTTGCGTTGCGATCAGACCATCCGCCTGATCGGGCCAAAAACTTCCGATCGTTATCCGGCACCGCTGCGCCGCATTCACTATGTCGATCCGGAGGAGCATCGCGACCTCGTGTTTCTCACCAACAACTTCCTGCTGGAGCCACTCGCCATTACGGAACTGTATCGCGCGCGCTGGCAGGTCGAGTTGTTCTTCCGCTGGATCAAGCAGCACCTGCACATCAAAGCCTTTTACGGCACCTCGCGCAACGCCGTGACCATCCAAGTGTGGGTTGCGCTGAGCGTTTACCTGCTGGTGGCGATTGCCAAAAAGCAACTCGCGCCCCAGGCCAGCCTGTACAAAATCCTGCAAGTGCTGAGTATCACGATTTTCGAAAAAACCGCGATTTTAGAGGCTTTCTCGCACATGCCTGATCCGATGCCCCATACTGCTCCCGCTACTCAGCTGCAAATGTTCGACTTACGTTAGGACAGCACTGTTACCAAATTACAGATTACCAATTACAAAGGCTCTTAGGAAGTTAAGTGGCCTGTAGAATGACGGATCGCCAATGTCTACGGGCAAAAACAAGTACTACGTCCGTTCCCATATTTCGGAGAAGCTTTTTCGGCACTTGCTTCGCGTTTTCGCTTTGGATCTCACGGCCAGCGAAGCCGCGGCCATCACCGGTCTTTCGGTGCGTTCGGTGAACACGGTTTACCTCAAATTGCGGCGCCAGATCGCCCGTTGGTGCGAAGCGCAAAACCCGCTCGCGGGAGAAGTGGAAGTCGATGAGAGCTATTTCGGGCCGCGCCGAGTTCGAGGTAAACGCGGCCGTGGTGCGGGAGGCAAGACGATCGTCTTTGGTATCTTCCAGCGCCATGGCTATGTCTATACCCAGATCGTCCCCGACTGCCGGCGAAAGACGCTGCGGAAGGCCATTTTGGGCCGTATCAGCCTGGAGTCGGTCATCCACTCCGACGGCTGGTCCGGCTACGACGGCCTGGTCGATATGGGCTATCAGAAACATCTCCGGGTCAATCACGAGGCCCATCAGTTTGCGGTGCGCAAGAACCATGTCAACGGTATCGAGAGCTTTTGGAGCTTCGCCAAACGACGCCTGGCCAAGTTCAACGGCATCCCCGCTCACACCTTTGTTCTTCACTTAAAGGAAACCGAATTTCGCTTCAATCATCGCCGTGATAATCTCTACCGCGTCCTCTTGGATCAGCTCCGAAAGGACCCTCTGACAGGCCGCTTAACTTCCTAAGAGCCTTACAAATTACCCGATTCCCCGATTACCCGATTACGCAATTCCTAGTCCCCCACCCCCTGAGCGGATTGGGACTCGACCGTCTCCACCAGCACGCGCGCAATGCGCCGGTTTTCCATTTCCACCACGGTGAAGCGGCGTCCGTCGAACTCAAACGACTCGCCGGGATTCGGAATACGCTGGAACTGCGCCAGCATGAACCCGGCCAGGGTCTCGAATCCCTGGTCGGAGGGCAGCGTCAGGTGGTACTGGGTCTCCAGGTCGCGGATATTCACCGAGCCGTCCAGAACCATGCTCGTGGTGTCCACCGGCAGAGGCTGCGGCGCAATATCGAATTCGTCCTCGATTTCCCCGACTAACTGTTCCAGCACGTCTTCCACCGTGACCACCCCGGAGGTGGAGCCGAACTCGTCCACCACCACCGCCAGGTGGCGCTTGCGGCGGCGGAATTCCGCCAGCAGGTCGGGAAGCGGCTTGGTCTCGGGCGCCACCAGCACGTCATGCATGATGTCGCGCACCACCAGCCGCGCCAGCCGCGCGCTGGCCGCGTCGCTGGGCGCCTTGACGTAGCGCAGCCGCATCCAGCGCGTCAGGTCCTTGCTGTAGAGCAGCCCGATGATGTGCTCCGGGCCGCTGTGCGGGTCGTACACGGGAATCCGCGAGTGCTGTTCCTCCACCACGCGCGTCAGCGCCGTCTCCAGCGGCATGTCGGCGGGCAGCGAGAAAATCCGCGGACGCGGCACCATCACCTGGCGCACCGTGATGTCGCCCAGCTCCAGCGCGCGCAGGATCATCTCTTCTTCCACCTGGCGCAGGATCCCGAAACGCCGGGAAGCGGTCACCAGCAGCTTCAGCTCCTCGGGCGAATGGACGCCGGCGGAACGCACCTCCTGGGCGCCGAAGCGGCGCAGCACAAACCGCGCCGACCTGCTCATCACCCCCAAGAACGGGCGCGCCACCGTCATAAAGAAGTCCATCGGCCCGGCCACCGCGATCGCTACCCGCTCGGCTCGCTGCAACGCGATGGATTTGGGGACCACTTCCCCGAGAACGACCACCAGGTAGGTAATCAGGATGAAGGCGACGGGGGCGGCGATGGCGTGGCTGTACAAGGCCGCGTGCGGTATGCCGGCAATCGCCGGCTGAATGGCTGCCGCCAGGGTCCCCTCCCCGAACCAGCCCAGCCCCAGGCTGGCCAGGGTGACCCCCAACTGCACTGCGCTCAGCAGCTCATCCATGCGCTCGTGCAGCTTGCGCACGGTGCGCGCCCCAATGCGGTGCGTGTCGATAAGCTGCTGGATGCGCGTGTCGCGCACGCTTACCAGGGCAAATTCCGCGGCCACGAAGAAGGCGTTCGCCGCCACCAGCAGCAGCACGGCAAACAGCCGAATCAGGACATATCCGGCCATTGCTGGAGATTCTAGCAGGGCTGCGGGCGGGGCTTCAGTTTCCAGTCGCCACGGCTCCATTTCCACGGCTTCAGGGCGGCCGACCCTGTCTTTGCTTCCCTTTTCCGCCCGGCCATGTCTAAGACCAGGAACACGGCGGCGGCGTGGCCGATCGCGGTCGTCCACAATCGGACCGCTCGACATAACTGCGGAACCAAACCAGCATTCCACTCGTAACAGAGAGCACGGGGGTTCCCCTCAAGGCCGGCGCATGGCCGGGGAGCAACCGGCGGGCTGAAGCCAGGAGGGGCGTTATGGCAAACGGAAACGGTAAAAAGAAGAAGAGACCGTTGCTCTACCTTGGCGGCTCGCTGTTGGGCGTGCTGGTCATCGTCTTGGGGGTGGTGGCGGCCACTCGCGGCGGGACCAGGATCGATTCCTCCAAGCTGGCCTCGGTGGAACGCGCCGACCTGGCCAAGAGCGTGGTGGCCACCGGAAAAATCGAGCCCATCACCAAGGTGGAGATCAAGTCCAAGGCCAGCGGCATCGTCAAAAGGTGGTACGCCGACGCCGGCCAGCGGGTCAAGGCCGGTCAGGTGCTGGTCGAGCTCGACAAGGAAGAGATTCAGGCGCAGGTGCGTCAGGCCAAGGCGCAACTGGAAGCCGCCGAGGCCAGCGAGCGCGCCGCCAAGGCCGATTCCGAGCGCGCCAAGGTGGATGCCCTCAGCCCCGACGTCCCCTTGCTGAAGCGCGCCTATGAACGCGCCCTCAGCATGGCCAAGGACGGCGTCATGTCGCAGTCGCAACTCGACGACGCGCAGAAAAACTACGAGATGGCGCTCAACAAGCAGCAGGTGGCCCAGGCCAACCTCGATGTCCTCAGCGCCCGGCAGGCGCAGGCCCGCGCCCAGGTCGGGCAGGCGCGCGCCAATCTGGCGCAACTGCAGGAGCAGTTGACCTACTACACCATCGTCGCTCCCATCGACGGCATCATCCTTTCCCGCGACGTCGAGCAGGGCGACGCCGTCAGCTCCATCCTCGTCATGGGCTCCTCTTCCACCCTGGTGATGACCGAAGGCGACACCAGCGAGGTCTACGTCAAGGGCAAGGTGGATGAGAGCGACATCGGCAAGGTCTACCTCGGGCAGCCGGCGCGCATCAAGGTCGAGTCCTTCAAGGACAAGTCCTTCACCGGCAAGGTCACCAAGATTTCTCCCATGGGCGTGGAGAAGGACAACGTCACCACCTTCGAGGTGCGCGTCTCCATCAACAATCCGGGCGGCGAACTGAAGGCCGCCATGACCGCCAACGCCGAGATCATCCTGGAAGAGCACCAGAACGTGCTCCAGATTCCCGAAGGCGCCGTGCTCTACGACAAGGACAAAAAGGCTTCCGTCGAGGTCCCCGACCGCGACGCCAAGGACGGCAAGCGCAAGGTCGCCGTGCAACTCGGCATTACCAACGGCGCCAAGGCGGAAGTGCTCCACGGCCTCAAGCAAGGCGATCAGGTCGTGCTGCAATAATCCAGCGGCGGCCCGCCTCTGCCTGCTCCCGGCTCGGTTGCCCCTTCGGAGGTAAGCTGCCGGCTTTTCCGCCACACCATGATCCTCAGCCGCGGGCGCACGGCTTCGTTCTTTATTCAAAATGTAAAACTCATTTCAACCCACACGGAGTAAGCTGAAAGCTGATAGCCGATAGCTCTTCCAAGCGAGGCACCGTGGCCCAGCGCCTGATCACCTTCACCACCGACTTCGGAGTGAACGATCACTATGTCGGCGTCATGAAAGGCGTCATCCTCAGCATCAACCCGGCGGCCCGCATGGTGGACATCTGCAACTCCGTGCAGTCCTTCGACGTGCTCGACGGCGCCCTCACCATCGCCCAGGCCTACCACTATTTCCCGTCCGAGACCCTGCACCTGGTGGTCGTCGATCCGGGCGTGGGCACGGAGCGCCGCCCGCTGCTGGTCACCACCGGCAGGCACATCTTCATCGCCCCCGACAACGGCGTGCTCTCCTTCGTCTACCAGCGCGAAGAGCGCGTCTCGGTCCGCCACATCACCGCCGAACACTACTTTCTTCAGCCGGTAAGCAGCACCTTCCACGGACGCGACATCTTCAGCGCCGTGGCCGGCTGGCTCAGCAAAGGCGTCGAGTTGGCAAAATTCGGCGACGAAATCTCCGACTACCAGCGCTTCGCCGCTCCCAGTCCCACCGCGGTGGACGAGCGCCGGATGCAGGGCGTGGTGCTGAAGGTCGACAAGTTCGGCAATCTGGTCACCAACATCACCTCCGTCGACCTGCCGCAACTGTTCGCGCCCGCCCCTCCGCCCTTCAAGGTGGTAATCGGCAAGCACGAGGTCCGCAAGATCACCCGCTCCTATGCCGAAGCCGCGCCGGGCGAACTCTTCGTGCTGCTGAACTCCATGGGTTTCCTGGAAATCGCCGCAAATCGCGCCTCGGCGGCCGCCATGGTGGGCGCCGCCAAGGGCGCTGCCATGGAAGTGGTGTTGGAGACGTAGCGCAAACCGGCCCTGTGTCGTTTACACTCAACTCTGACGGCTGAGAGCTGAC
Organism: Terriglobia bacterium; assembly: GCA_963740615.1. Classification (GTDB taxonomy): domain Bacteria; phylum Acidobacteriota; class Terriglobia; order Terriglobales; family Acidobacteriaceae; genus JAIQGF01. The sequence goes on along the minus strand of CAVUEZ010000006.1, from coordinate 130,419 downwards.
AAGCTGATAGCTCCCTCATGCGCTACCTTCTTCGCTTTCTCTGGAACGCCACCCGCGGCCACCACCTGGCCCCCTGGCGCAGCCCTTATCTCCGCTGGCGCATCGAGACCTACACCGGCGTCAAGATGACCGACATCGGCTTCCTCGAGTTCTTCGAATTCATGTGGAAGGAGCGCAATGAACTGTCCCGGTTCCTGAAGTGGACCGCGGAAATGGATCGCTATGCCCGCCCCAAGCCGAAGAACCCGTAGTCTTCGCGAACTGCAGCTACGTCGCGACTGGAATCGCTAATCGCTAATTGCTAATCGCTAATTGCTCCCTGGCAAGAGCGAGGGACGTAAGGGTCTTTCCCCATTGACCGTCAATCCCTGTCATCCCGAGCGCGGCGAGCCTCAAATCGGACCCTGTGTCATCCCGAGCACAGCGAGGGATCTCGGTTTTCCTTTTGGCTGATAGCTGATGGCTGAGAGCTGACAGCTAATTCAACTGAAACTGAAACTATCTCCGCCAGCCGAGCGCGGCGAGCCTCAAATCGGACCCTGTGTCATCCTGAGCACAGCGAGGGATCTCGGTTTTCCTTTTTGGCTGAGAGCTGATGGCTGAGAGCTGACAGCTAATTAAACTTAAACTGAAACTTATAAATCATATTTTTTAAGCAGATGCCGGAAAGACCTATAGGAAAGCTTTAACATCTCCGCGGCCCGCGTCTGCACCCCGTCGCACTGCCGCAGCGCCGAGCGTATCAGCGTCCGTTCCAGTTCGGCCACGTAGCGTTCCATGTCCAGCCCTTCGGCGGGAATCGACAGGCTGGTGGTTCCGCTGGTCACACCGGCGGCGGCAGCGCGTCCCAGTGCCCGTTCCACCGGCACATCCACCTGCAACTCGTTGCCGCTGCACAGGGCCACGGCGCGCTCGATGGTGTTCTCCAGTTGCCGCACGTTGCCCGGCCAGTTGTAGCTGCACAGCAGTTCCAGCGAATCCGGGGTGATGCGCAGGATGCTCTTGCCCGCCGCCGGCGCGTACTTCTTCAGGAAGTGGTTGGCCAGCAGCGGAATGTCTTCGCGGCGCTCGCGCAGGGGCGGGACCTGGATCGGGATCACGCTCAGCCGATAGTAGAGGTCTTCGCGGAAAGCCCCTTCCGCGTAGCCTGTTCCAGATCGCGGTTGGTGGCGGCGATCACCCGCACGTCCACCGTTATTTCGCTGGTGCCGCCCCACCGGCCGCACGGTGTTCTCCTGCAGCACGCGCAGCAGCTTCACCTGCATGGCCAGGGTCATCTCGCTGATCTCGTCCAGGAAAATCGTGCCCTCGGTGGCCACCTCGAACAGTCCGCGGCTTGTTCTGGTTGGCCCCGGTAAACGCTCCCTTCACGTAGCCGAACAGTTCGCTCTCCAGCAGCGTCTCGGGAAAGGCGCCGCAGTTGACGGACACGAACGGTGCGCGCCGCTCGGGGCGAGCAGGCGTGCACGGCGCGCGCCACCAGCTCCTTGCCGGTGCCGCTTTCCCCGTGGATCAGCACCGTGCTGTGGGTGGGCGCGACGGTGCGAATCGTCTGCTTCAGCTTCTCCATGGCGGGGCTCACGCCCACGATGTTGTCCAGCGAATTGCGGCCGCCGCGTCGCGCCGGAACGCCATGTTCTGCCGCCGCAGCGCCTGCTTCGCCAGCGCCTGCGGATGGCGAACTTCACATCCTCCACCAGCCCGGGGCCCTTGCGGATGTATTCGAAGGCGCCGCCCGCCTTCACCGCCTGCACTGCCGATTCCAGATCGTCCACCGCGGTGATCAGCACGACCGCCGTGTCCGGCGAGACGCTGTGCGCGTAGCGCAGCACCTCGATGCCGTTGGTTTGCGGCATCCGGATGTCGGTCACGATCACGTCGAAGAGCGCCGACATCCATCTTCTTTTTGGCGTTCTCGCCCGAATTGACGGTCTCGATCTTGTGCCCTTCCTTGCGCAGCGCTATCTCCAGCATCTCGCAAATCGAGCGCTCGTCGTCGCACACCAGAATGTTACCCATGGTCCCCCTCCGCCGCGCGGCGCTGCTGCAGCCATCTCCGGGATCGGCCTGCACGCCGCACCTGCCGCAATTCCACTATGAAACTCCGTCCCCTGCCCCGCTTTGGAACGGACCCGCATCTTGCCTTCGTGCGCCTGCACGATCTGGTAAACGATCGCCAGTCCCAGTCCCGTGCCGCCGTCGAAGCCCGACTGGAAGGGCTCGAAGATCTTTTCCATTTCCGGCCCGCGCATCCCGCAGCCGGTGTCGGCGAAGCTGATCACCCAGCTCAATTCCCCGCGCCGCAACGTCACCGTCAGCGTCCCGCCGTCCGGGCATGGCGCGCACCGCGTTGTCGCAAATGTTCCAGAACACCTGCTTCATCCGGTCCCCGTCCGACCGGCGACTCCGCCCGTTGCACCTGGAATCGCCGCTCGATCCGTACCGGGGCGGTGCCGTTGCCCGCCGCCCGGTTCTCCAGCAGCGTCAGCGTGTCTTCCAGCAGGGGCACCAGATCCACGGACCGCGAACTGGTACTGCTTTTCGCGCGAATAGGTGAGGAAGTCGGAGATGATGTTGTTCAGCCGCTCCGACTCGCGGGTCACGATGTCCACCAGCGTGCGCTGCTCCTGGTCCAGCACGGCAACGTCGGACAGCACCTTCACCGAGCCGGCGATGGAGGAGAGCGGATTGCGGATCTCGTGCGCGATCGCCGCCGCCATCCTTCCCACCGCCGCCAGCCGGTCGCTGCAGCCGCACTTCGCGCTCCAGGCGGCGGATTTCGGTCAGGTCGTCGAAGGTGTAGACGTAGCCCATGGCGCCCCGCTCCGGGACTTCCAGCACCGAGCGGCGTCATGCCGAAAGTCTCTGCGGTGCCGCCCCGGGAATCGCCGCCCGCACCTCGCAACGCACCGCCGCCTCCCCCAGGCCCGGCAACGGATCCAGGAACAGGCTCGTCTACCTTGCCGCCCACCACGCTCGCCGGCGGGCGCTCCAGCAACGCTGCGCCGGCGGCATTGATCACCGTGATCCGCCCGTCCATCGCCGGTGGTGATCAGTCCGCCGCTGATCGACTGCACGATGTTCTCGTGCAGCGCCTGCAGGTTTTCCAGCGCGCCGCTCTTGTCCTTCAGTTCGACGTTGGCCTGCCGCAGCTTGGCTCAGCTGCTGGCCAGGTAGGCGATGGCGATGTACGCGAACAGGTTGATGAGAATCGCTGGCCTGCAGCGCTGCGCAGGTCCGGCGGTTCGGCGCATAGGAGTGCAGCAGGCCGAAGTAGGACAGCTCCAGCATCCGCGCCGTCAGGATGAACGCCAGCGCCGCCACCAGGAACGCCCAGGAGCGCGGCAGCAGGATGCTGGCGACAATGATGATCAGCGGATAAAGAAAATTGAAGGAGCTGTCGATCCCCCGGTGAGATGGACCATGGCGTCGCCATGCACAGGTCGGTGAGCACCTGCAGCGCGCCTGGAGCGGGCATCGTGCCACAGCGAAAGCAGCAGCAGGTAGAAGGCTGCGATCGTGTACCAGAACAGGATCGCGGTGACAAACAGCTCGGTCGGCAGGGTGGTGGGCGTCAGGCACGGATGACCGCCAGCTCAATGCCGAGCAGGAAAGTGATGACGATGATGCTGACCTTGACCAGCCACGCCAGCCAGTTGCCGCTCGTTGAACTGCTCGCCCATCGACTCCCGCTGCCGCGGCGCCGCCGGCCCGGCCGCCTCACCGCGCGATCATGCATTTCGCCTTCACTCTTGCGAAAGCGCTGCGCTTCCTCTAGCCCGCCAGTTTGGCGATCATGGCGAACAACGGCATGTAGAGCGAAATCACGATGCCGCCGACGGCCACGCCGAGAAACGCGATCATCATCGGCTCCAGCAGCGCCAACATGTCCTTGGTCGCCGCATCCACTTCGTCCTCGTAGAAGTCGGCGATCTTCTGCAGCATGGCGTCCATGGCGCCGGTCGCTTCGCCGACGCCGATCATCTGCGTCACCATGTTGGGAAACACTCCGCTTTCCTTCAGCGGATCGACGATCGTGCGGCCTTCCTCGATCGCCTTGCGCACCTTCATCAGCGCCTCTTCCAGCACCGCGTTACCCGAGGTGCGGGCGGTGATGGTCAAGCCTTCCAGGATCGGCACGCCGGACGTGATCAGTGTTCCCAGCGTGCGAGTGAAACGGGCCACCGCGATCTTGCGCAGCACCATCCCGAAGACCGGCAGCTTCAGCAGCATGCCGTCCCAGAGTAGCGGCCCCGCGGGTCTTTGCGGAGCTGCTTGACGCCGAAGACCAGCGCCAACCAGCCAATCACAAAGACCACCCACCAGAAGTGTGCCCACGAACGCGCTCAAGCCCATCACGATGCGCGTCGGCAGCGGCAGCGCCACGCCCAGACCGGCAAACAAGTTGGCGAAGATCGGCACCACGAACTTCAGCAGCGCGCCCACGATGAGCACCGCGATGCTGACGACCGCCACCGGATAGATCAACGCCGATTTCACCGCCGCCCGCAGCTTCACCGCCTTTTCGACGTAGATGCGCGAGGCGCTGCAGAATCGATGTCGAGAATACCGCCGGTCTCACCAGCCTCGATCATGTTGACGGTCAGGTCGTCGAAGATCTTCGGGTACTCGCGCATGGCGTTGGCGAGCGTGGCGCCACCTTCCACCGTGGTGCGGACGCCCGTCAGCGTCTTCTGGAAGCTCTGGTTCTCCTGGTTGGCTGGCCAGAATTTCCAGGCACTGCACCAGCGGCAAGCCGGCGTCGATCATCACCGAGAACTGGCGGAAGAAGATGGCGATGTCCTTGGTCGGAACCTTGCCAGAACCGAATGTGGGCAGGGCGAATTCCTTGCCCTTCTCCTTGATCGTGCCGTCCGTGATGCGCTCGCGCCGCAAGCGCCGCCTTCAGCACCTGCTTGTTTTCGGCTACGCGTTCGCCGGCCACCTTCTCGCCGGCGTATTCTTGCCTGTAAATGTGAAAACTGGCATATCGCCTCCTCTTGGTCTGTTTCTCTCGAATCTTGTTGCCGCCGCCGGCCAAGGCCCTGGCCCTTCGGCGATTGCCTATCGCCTTCCGCGCGCCGCCGCCAGCCCGCTCTTGTTCAGCGCCCGCGCCGCGGTTGATCATTTCCTGCAATTCGTCCGGCATGCGACGAACGCTGCATCGCCGTCTCCAGTGTGATCTGCTTCTGGAAGTACAGCGTCGCCAGCGACTGGTTGAATGTCTGCATGCCGAACTTGTCCTGGCCCGACTGCATCGCCGAATAAATCTGGTGAATCTTGTCTTCGCGAATCAGGTTGCGGACGGCCGCATTCGGAATCAGGATCTCCATCGCCATGGCGCCGCCCCTGGCCTCCGATCTTGGGCAGCAGCGCCTGGCAGAGGATGCCTTCCAGCACCAGCGAAAGCTGCGCCCGGATCTGCGGCTGCTGGTGCGCCGGAAAAACGTCGATGACGCGGTTGATGGTCGAGGCCGCCGAATTCGTGTGCAAGGTGCCGAAAGTCAGGTGACCGGTCTCGGCGATGCGCAGCGCCGACTTCGATCGTTTCCAGGTCGCGCATTTCGCCGATCAGCACCACGTCGGGATCCTCGCGCAGCGCCGCGCGCAGCGCGTTGCGTGAAACTCTTGGTGTCGGCGTGCACCTCGCGCTGGTTCACCAGGCAGTTCTTGTGCTGGTGCACGAACTCGATCGGGTCCTCGATGGTGATCATGTGCTCGTGGCGCTCGCTGTTGATCTTGTCGAGCATGGCCGCCAGCGTCGTCGACTTGCCCGAGCCGGTCGGCCCGGTGACCAGAATCAGCCCGCGCGGCTTCTCGCACAGCTTGGCCACGACCGGCGGCAGGTTCAGCTGCTGGAACGACTTGATCTCGAACGGAATCACGCGGAACACCGCGGCCGCGGCGCCGCGCTGGTTGAAGATGTTGGCGCGGAAACGCGCCAGTCCCTTCATTCCGAAGGAGAAGTCCAGCTCCAGATCTTCCTCGAAGCGGTGCTTCTGCGCGTCGGTCATGACGCTGTAGGCCAGCGCCTTGGTTTCGGCCGGCGTCAGCGGCGGCATGTCCAGCGGCTGCAGGTGCCCGTGCACCCGGATCTGCGGCGGCGAATTGGTGGTGATGTGCAGATCGCTGCCACCCAGCTCCAGCATTTTCTTCAGCAGTTCGCTTAATGTGACTGCCATAATTCGTTCTCGGTTCTCGTTTTTCCGGTTACTGGCGCCCTGTTCACTCTGGCCACTGGCAACTAGCCACTGGCCACTGCTCTCAATGCACCGTCTCGCGCGCCACTTCTTCCAGCGTCGTCACTCCCGCCAGCACCTTGATCAGCCCGCTGCGGCGCAGCGTGATCATGCCCCGCTCCATCGCCTTCTTCTTCAACTCCAGCGCCGAGGCGCCCACCAGGATCAGCTCGCGAATGTCGTCGTCGACTTCCATCACTTCGTACAGCCCGGCGCGGCCCTTGTAGCCGGTGTTGTTGCAGGTGCCGCAGCCCCGGCCCTTGTACACCTTCACCGTCTTCGCTTCCTCGGGGCGTAAAGCCCGCCTCGATCAGCGCCTGCGGTGGCAGGTCGACCACGTCCTTGCACTCGGCGCAAATCGCGCCGCACCAGGCGCTGGGCGCAGATCATGTGCACCGAGGTCGCCACCAGGAAGGGCTCGATGCCCATGTTCATCAGGCGGCTGATGGTCTCCGGCGCCCCGTTGGTGTGCAGCGTCGAGAGCACCAGGTGCCCGGTCAGCGCGGCCTTGATCGCGATCTCCGCCGTCTCGAAGTCGCGGATCTCGCCGACCAGGATGATGTTCGGGTCCTGCCGCAGAAACGAGCGCAGCGCCGCCGCGAAGTTCAGGCCGATCGATTCCTTCATCTGCACCTGGTTCACTCCCGCCAACTGGAACTCCACCGGGTCCTCGGCGGTCATGATGTTGGTGTCCGGCTGTGTTCAGCCGCGAGATCGACGAGTACAGCGTGTTGGTTTTGCCCGATCCCGTCGGCCCGGTCACCAGCACCATCCCGTACGGCTTCAGGATGGCCTTCTCGAACTTGACCAGCGACTCCGGCTCGAACCCCAGCTTGGTCATGTCCAGCCGCAGGTTCTCCTTGTCCAGCAGCCGCAGCACGATCTTCTCTCCCCACAGCGTGGGCAGCGTGCTCACGCGGTAATCGAGCTGCTTTTTCTTTCCCCCCAGATTCACCTTCAGCATGATGCGTCCGTCCTGCGGCAGCCGCTTTTCGCTGATGTCCAGCTTGGCCATGATCTTGATGCGGGTGGTGATGGCGTCTTTGAGCTTGAGCGGCGGGTTCATGATCGCTCTGCAGCACGCCGTCAATGCGGAAGCGCACGCGGTACTCCTTCTCGTAGGGCTCGATGTGAATATCGCTGGCGCCGCGCTTCACCGCGTCGGTGAGGATCAGGTTCACCAGCTTGACGATGGGCGCTTCCTCGGCCGCCTTCTCCAGGTCGGTGAGCCCCATCTCCTCCTCCTCGGCCTGCAGTTCCACGTCGGCGTCGCCGCCCTCGGTCATCGACAGCATGACCTTTTCCAGGTCTTCCTCGTGGGCCGCGCCGTAGGCCTTCTCGATCCCCTCCAGGATCGAGCTCTCCGACGCCACCACCGGCTCGATGTTGAAGCCGGTCATGAACTTGATGTCGTCCATGGCGAACACGTTGGTCGGATCCACCATGGCGATGGTGAGCGAGGCGCCCACCCGGCTCAGCGGCAGGATCTGGTAACGCTTGGCGGTCTCGTAGGGGATCAGCTTGACCACCGAGGGATCAATTTCGAAGTAGGTCAGGTTGATGGCGGGAACGCCGTACTGGCGCGAAAGGAAGTTGGTTACGTCCTCATCGGAGAGATAGCCCAGTTTGACCAGAATCGATCCGAGGCGGGTGCCGGACTCCTTCTGCACCTTCAGCGCCTGCTCTAGCTGTTCCGGCGTGATTACCTTCTCTTTGACGAGAAGGTCGCCCAACCGCTGGGACATACCTCGGTCTCCCTCTTCGCGCCCGGGGCGGCCGCGCGACCGCACTCCCTGGTACGCGCCTTCAGAACATGCTCGGGGGAAAGATGTTCAACTCTGGGTGAGCCGAATGTACGTTGAGTGACAGAAATTGTCAACGCCGAATCAGTACCCAGAAGGTTAACGAGAGGGGCTCGTAGGTATCGAAAGGGCAAGGTCTTATGTGTAAGTGGCAGGCCTGCCAAGCAGTTCGCTCAAGCCATTCCCACGTGCCATTGTGGAAAACATAGTTAAGGCTCAAGGCGCAAGGCTCAAGGCTCGACATCACAGCCGCCCCTCGATCGTCGGCGGCTCCCTCCGGCTGGGGCTCACCTGCTGTCGGGTGACGATCAAAACCGCCAGCGTCCAGGTCGGCACCAGGTCCAGACCGGGCACCAACTCCGCAAAGAACGAGGGCAGAAACGCCCAATGCCATCCCAGCAGCCGGATCAACGTCCACGCGACCGCGATATCCAGCAAGTCGTTCAGGGGCGAGAACGCCCCCGGGCCGAACAACGGCAGCAGCACGATCTGCACCGCATCCGCCAGGATGGCCACGGTCAAGGCAGTCCAGCGCGGGCTGAGGGAAATTTCCAAAGCGGCACTCCGTTCCGTAATTCTACTTCCGAACCATTCGCCAACACACGGAGCCTGGCGGAGAGAAGCCGGTTCAAACCTGTATCAAGAGAGTACCGCCGCCGCGCGCGCCAATCGCAGTAGAATCGCGGCAACAGCGAGGAACCCCAATGGCAGCCAAGCAGGTGATCGTGTATTTCGACAATCCCGCCGACGCGCTCCGCTTCACCCTGGCGGCATGTTCCGCGCTCGCCGGCGAGGGCCAGGCGCCGATGTCGGCGGCTCGCGGCGATGTCACCCACGAAATCAAGCACGCCACGCGCATCGTGGCGGAAAACCTGGCGCTGGCCGACCCGGAGTAAGCCTTCCGCCCGGCGATGGCGATGAGGGCTGGCCGGGTAGGCGCTTTGCCCGATTTTGCCGGCGATTTCGCTCTGAAACTCGAAACGGAAACTTGCCTTGTCAAGAGCCAAAAATTGTCATTTTGCGGCTAAGCTGCTGCAGGTGCGGCAAATATAAATTCGCGCGAAGTGGCCGGTTTACCCTGCCCGATTTGCTACACTGGAAGTAGAAGAGTTGAGAAGCAAAACCCTCCATTCCCGGAGGGTTTTTTGTTGCTGCCCTGTCTGGCAGCGCTTGGAATTCGCGGACCTACGGATGGAGCAGGGCTTCAGCCGAAGGTCTGCTCCACCCGATCCCTCCGCAACCCAACTGAAACTGAAACTGAAACTCCTACTGAAAATCCCCATGCAAGCAAAACACAACTTACAAGCTCCAGGGCGAGCTGGTGGAACTGCGCTTTCTCGCCCGCGCGGCCGAACTCGGCCTGCGCGTCTCCAAACCCTACGGCGACTCCGCCCCTTACGACTTTCTGGTGGAAAGCGGCGGCGACGTGTTCAAAGTGCAAGTGAAATCCACACGGTTCCAAGAGGCCCGGTGCAAGGCTTTCATGTGCATCACAGGCTGTCAGCGCCGCCGATATCAGAAGGAGGAGGTGGACTTCATCGCGGCGTACGTGGTGACCGACGACGCCTGGTACATCATCCCGCTGCCGGCAATTCCGGGATGCCACATCAGCCTGAACCCGCGGTTCCGGCGCAACAAGTGGCGGGAATACCGGGAGGCATGGGACCTGCTTATCCCGGAAAAGCGGCGGCACTGGAAGCGCAGGCGCAAGACGACCGCTCAGCAGCATGGTTGACAGCGTGGCCACTCCCCCCATACAATCTAGTCAGTCTAGTCAGGAGCATTGTTGTGGCCAAGCCTGGTTCGAAGAAACTCTCCGCCACGGGCAAACTGAGACACCTGCCCCGGAAACGATGGCAGCTTCAGACGGCCAAAGCCCAATTCAGCGAGCTCTTCCGCCGCGCCCGCTCGGAAGGGCCGCAGTGGGTCACCCGGCAGGACAAGGAGGCGGTGGTCGTCCTCCCGGCGGAGGAATTTGAGCGTCTGCGGGCGCGCACGCGCCAGCCGCAAAGCCTGGTGCGGTTTTTTGCCGAGTCTCCGCTGGCCAAGGTCAGGCTGGACCTGGAACGCAAGCCGGATTATGGCCGGAAGGTCGAGCTGTGAGCGGATTCCTGCTCGACACCAACGTCATCTCCGAACTGGTGCGTCCCAAACCGGAGCCCAAGGTGAAAGCCTGGGTCGGGGCCACCAGTGAGGAACTGCTCCACCTGAGCGTGCTCACGCTAGGAGAGATTCGCAAGGGCATTGGCTCGCTGAAGGATGCTTCACGGCGTGTTGCACTGGAAACCTGGCTTGACGGCGATCTCTGCTTGCGGTTCGAAGGACGTATCCTGCCGATCGACCAGGCGATCGCGGATCGCTGGGGACGCCTGGCTGCACAAGCGGCGCCGCGAGCGCTGCCCGTCGTCGACGGGCTCCTGGCAGCCACGGCTTTGCACCACAACCTCACGCTGGTGACCCGCAATACCAAGGACGTGGAAGCAACCGGAGTGCCCGTGTTCAATCCCTGGCTGGATTAGCTGGGGTTGGAAGCATCCCATACTGGCTCGCAACGCCCGCAACCTACGGACAGCGCGCGAGAGCGCGCGCACTGGAACTTACCTGAAACGTGGATGGAAGTGTCCGAATACGCCACGCCGGCGAAACCGCTTAGAGAGGGCTACCGGCCGGCTAGGGTGGGTCACCCGGCTGGTAATGCCGCGCCAATTACCGAGGCGTAGCGGATTCCGACGTTATTCACGTGTGCATTCAGCCAAGCGACGAAAGCTAGTTGTGCCCGTGGGCGGTTGATGTGAGATCTGAGGACATTACCCGTCAGCTCGCGCAATTCATCCCGAGTCAGCAGGACATCGCTCAACAGCCAGCTCAGCGGTTGCGACAGCAGCGGAATCATCCATTTCGGCAGGTGAATGATGCCGCGGCTGCGGCTGCGGATCGCGGCGCGAATGACGCATACCAGGTCGGTGTAGGTATAGGTCTCCGGGCCGACAGCATCCATTGACGACCCGGTCGTCACGGTGGCCGGCCTCCACGGCCAATTGCGCGAGGTCTTCGACGAAGATCGGCAGTACCTGGTAGTCTCCTTTGCCCGGGACCGCGAACAGGGGGAAGCGGCTTAGCAGGTAGGCGATCATGTTATCGATCAGGATGTCTTCGTCGCCGAAAAGCACGGCCGGGCGGAAGATGGCATACGACAACGAAGACGATTGCATCGCTTCATCCACCGCCGCCTTGCCCAGGAAATAATGCGTAGAAGCATGGGGCACGACGTATCGGTGATGCTGAGGCCAACGATGCGCTGCACCCCGGCCTGTTCAGCGGCTCGGATGAAGACGCTGGTATCTCTCGACCGCCTGAGCGTGATCGATTTTGCCGTAGGCAAAGCGCACCCAGTAGGTGTTGTAAAGGACGGCTGCGCCCGGCATACTGCGCGCCAGTTCATCGGGACGCGAAAAATTCAGCGGGGCCAGGTCGCACTCGGAGTAAAGCGGCGAGTCGCGATCGGGATGGCTGGTCAGAGTTCGCACCCGTTCGCCACGCCCTAGCAATCGCTTCGGAATGTACTTGCCGGAGAACCCGAAGGCGCCGGTCACAAGGTTGAGTTGCATTTGCGTACCTCCCCGGCTGACGGTGATTAACGACCAGCTAAGACCGCCTCGCTTGGGGGAGCAGCTTGCGGGGCACTTCGCGGTATGAAGCGGCTCAGTACAAAGCCAAGCATCGTCACGGCCGCCAGCAAACCGGCGAGGCCCCACTTCAATTGCGTGGCCAGTTCTACCACAGGCGGAGGTGCCCGGCCTGCAGCCGGTACATACTGCAGGCTCGAAATCAGGGGCACAAGGGTCAAGGTGACATTCGAGAACACTACCCAGAAGGCCGCTCTCTCCCGCGACCCGCAGACTTCCACCAGGATTCCTTCGAGCGGCGCCTTCAGGTACCATACCGCGGCCAGGGAGGGACCAAGGGCCTTGGCACAGCCCCTAGCACGAAGAGAATGGACGGGTTCATGGTTAACCTTCCTTTCACATCATTCCTGACTAAACAGAAATACATTCAGAAAAAAACTACCGTGCGCTCTTTCTCGACAATAATTTCCGCACCGCGCCGCGCGCCTTTACCGCTCCGCGCAGGGTGGAAAGCGGCAGTTGCCGAATATCGTTGTACAGCGCCTCCACATCGGCGAAGAATTCATAGATCTCCTGCAGGCGCTCCCTGGTGTAGCGGTCGGCCTCGCTGCTCTTAGGGGTTTCCGAAATGCAGAGGCGCAGGACTTCCATGGTCAGGTCATATTTCCCTTCTCTTCCGCTGATCAAGGACTATGCGGAACATTTCCCAAACGTCCTTGACCGATTCGAAGTGCTGGCGGCGGTCTCCCAGCTTGCGCCATGCGGTCAGGCCCCAGCCCTGCAGTTCCCGCAGGCTGGTGCTGACGTTGGAGCGCGCGACCTTGAGCGTGCCCGCGATTTCTTCGGCGGTCTAACCCGCGGGGCGACACATGTAGGAGGGCGTGGATTTGGGCTACGGTCCGGTTGATGCCCCAGCGCGCGCCCATCTCGCCCCAGTGCAGGATGAACTGTTTTTTCGGCCTGGATAGTTCTTCCATTTCTGTTATAACTGACATTACAGACAATACAGGCCATTGTCAAGAGAAAAAGACCGCTGGTCACCCGCCGGGCGCGTCCGCTCTCGGGTTGACGATCCCCCATGCAAGACCCGCTAGAATAGCCACTCGTAGTTCAGGGGGTGAACCGCATGGACCATGCGAGTGGGCGGTCGGATCGCCGGCTTGAAATCCCGGGCATCGCCGAGATCGTCGAAGGCAAGGGCGGACTGCTCATGGTTCGCCTCAGCGCGCCCGATGCCGAGGGCGAAATGTACCTGCACGGCGCAAACGTCACCTCCTGGCGGCCGCGGGGCGCGGAGGAAGCGCTGTTCGTCAGCTCGCAGTCGCGCTGGGATTCGGAGCACGCCATTCGCGGCGGCGTGCCCATCTGCTTTCCCTGGTTCGGCGGCAAAGCGGACGATCCCAAAGCCCCGGCGCACGGCTTCGTGCGCGCGAAAGCTTGGCAGATTGAGTCGATCGCGCAGGCCGGGGGCGCGGTCACGGTCAGCATGTTCACCGCAAGCGACGAAGGGACAAAGAAATGGTGGCCCGCCGAGTTTCGCCTGGTGCATCGCGCCACCTTCGGGCCGGAGCTGAGCCTGGAGCTGGTGATGACCAACACCGGCAAGACTCCCCTGCGCTTCGAAGAGGCTCTTCATGCCTATTTCCGGGTGGGCGACATCGAGCAGGCGCGGGTGCGCGGGCTGGACGGGATCGCTTACCTGGATAAGACCGACTCGGGCCGCGGGAAGACGCAGCAGGGCGAGATCGTGATCTCGTCGGAAACCGATCGGGTGTACCTGAACACCAGCAGCGCGATTGAGTTGGACGATCCTGCCGGGCGCCGCCGCACTCGTGTGACCAAGGAAAATTCACGAACCACGGTGGTGTGGAATCCGTGGATCGGGAAGGCGCGTTCGTTCCCGGATTTCGGCGATGAGGAATGGCGGGGGATGATCTGCATCGAAAGCAGCAACGTCGGCGATTTTGCGGTGGAGCTAGCGCCGGGCGGGCAGCACAGCATGAAAGCCGTGGTGAACGTGGGCGAGTTCTAGGTGGAAGCGCCGGGCTTCGGCCCGGACAGACGGCGAGCAACACGAAGGGGCTTTAGCCCCGGCCACGGCGAAAGCAATTGCGCCCTAGACGCGTTTGAGGCCGCGCAGCGGCCGCCAGAACCCAGCCCGGCACGCCAGTGCCGGAACGCCGGGCAATCACTTCCCTGAGTCCCGCAGGGACGACAGATTAGAATTTGCGAGAACGAAGGCGGTGCGAACCATGCTGGAACGCAAGCTGACCACGGCGGAAATCATGCTCATCGCCGGCACCCGGGTGGCGCTGGGGATCGGCATCGGACTGCTGATCTCGAACCGCTTGAACAACGACCAGCGCAAAGCCGCCGGCATCGCACTGGCCCTGTTCGGAGGCCTGACCACCATCCCGCTGGCCATGGGCGTGATGGGGAAAAGATAGGGAGCGGTTGGGAAAAATCCCCCCGCCCAGCCACACCGCTGTTTGACAATGGTAACATTTATGGTACCATTTGATGAATGGTCGACGTGCGCGAGTATCTCGACACGGCTGGGCGCAGCCCTTTTGCGGCGTGGTTCCAGTCAACTCAACGCCCGTGCCTCCGCGAAAGTGGCCGTCGCGGTGACGCGCATCGGGCAAGGCAATTTCTCAAACGTCAAGGGGGTTGGCTCCGGCGTTTACGAGTACACGATCGACTTCGGTCCCGGCTACAGGATCTACCTCGGCAAAGATGGCAACCGGCTGGTGATCCTTCTGGGCGGCGGAACGAAGAAGCGCCAACAGCGGGACATAGCTACCGCCATCGCATTCTGGCAGGACTACAAGCGGCGGAAGCAGTAGGAGGCGACATGGCTCTCACGCGAGATTTCAAGCAAACCATCCAGGCGCGGGTCAAGCGAGATCCCGTCTTCCGCAGGGCTCTTTTGCGGGAAGCGATCGAAAGTTTTCTTTCCGGCGACGTTGAAACGGGCAAGACCGTACTGCGGGAATTCATCAACGCCACGGTGGGTTTCACCAAACTCGGACGGGTCATGCACCGTTCGCCTAAGAGCCTGATGCGCATGTTGGGTCCACGCGGGAACCCCCAGGCAAAGAACTTGTTTGAGATCGTCGCATTCCTTCAGCAGCACGAACGGGTCCGCTTCAAAGTCCAGTCGAAGTCGGCCGCGGCTTAACCGATCTCCGAATGCTCCACGTTGTTCCTTGCGCCTGAAGCCTTGCGCCTTGAGCCTGCTACGCGTTCACCCCGCAGCAGCGCTTGTATTTCTTGCCGGAGCCGCAGGGGCAGGGATCGTTGCGGCCGACCTTGGCGCCGGAGCGCACCCGCTGCTGGACCGGCTGATACTCGCCCGAGCCGGCCATGCGCGCCTGCTCCAGTTCGCGGCGCTTGCGGCGCTGGAAGGCCTCTTCCAACTCGTCGACTGATGTTGCCGCGGCGCGGCGACGGCGTCCCGCGCCGTCACCATCGCCACCTTCGGCCTCCATCGCCATCGGCTGCGCGCCGGGCTCGATTATCTGCATCAGGTAGAGGTAGCGGACCGTCTCTTCCTCGAAGCGCGCCATCATGGCTTCGAACATGTCGAAGCTCTCGCGCTTGTATTCCACCAGGGGATCGTGCTGGCCGTAACCGCGCAGCCCGATGCCTTCTTTCAGGTGGTCCATGTTGAGCAGGTGCTCTTTCCACTGCTGGTCGAGCACGCTGAGCATGATCATGCGCTCGTGGTAGCGCATCTGGTCGGGGCCGATCAGCTTTTCCTTGGCGTCGTAGCGCTCTTTCAGCTTCTCGAAGACGGCGTCGCCCAGCTCCTGGCGGTTGAGCTCCTCCGCCTTCAGTCCCTCGGCGCGGATGTCCACGCCGAAGCGGGTGAAGACGGCGTTCTTCAATCCCTTGACGTTCCAGTCGTCGGGGTGCTTGTCCTTGGGCGCGAACTCATCCATCAGCTCGCTCAGGATGCCGGAAACGTAGTCCTCGAGGACGAGCTCCTTCTGGTCCAGGCCATCGAGCAATTGGTGGCGCAGGCCGTAGACGGCCGTGCGCTGTTTGTTCATGACGTCGTCGTACTCGAGCAGATGTTTGCGGGCCTCGAAGTTCTGCGCCTCCACCGCCTTCTGCGCCGCCTCGATGCGGCGGGTGATCATGCGCGATTCGATGGGCACGCCCTCCTCCATGCCCAGCTTCTGCAGCAGGGTGGAGACCCACTCCTTGGCGAAGATGCGCATCAGGTCGTCCTGCAGGGAGAGGAAGAAGCGCGAGGCGCCGGGGTCGCCCTGGCGTCCGGCGCGGCCGCGGAGCTGGTTGTCGATGCGGCGCGCCTCGTGGCGCTCGGTGCCCAGAATGAACAGGCCGCCGACGCCGGTGACCTCGTCGTGCTCGCGGTCGGTTTCCAACTTGTAGCGCGCGAACGCCTCGTTCCACTGCTCGAGCGGAGCTTCGAACTCCGAGCCCTGGTAGTAGAAGCGGGTCATCTCCTGGCTGCTGGGCTCGGCCTCGACTTCGCCGCCGGCCTCCTGCAGCGGAGTGGCGATTCCCTTCTTCACCAGCTCCTGCTTGGCCATGAACTCGGGATTGCCGCCGAGCAGGATGTCGGTGCCGCGGCCGGCCATGTTGGTGGCGATGGTGACCATGCCGCGCCGCCCGGCCTGGGCCACGATCTCCGCCTCGCGCTCGTGGTACTTGGCGTTCAAGACCACGTGCTTGACGCCGCGCTTCTTCAACTGTTCCGAAATGCGCTCCGATTTCTCGATGGAGGTGGTGCCCACCAGCACCGGCTGGCCGCTGCGGTTCAATACCTCGATGTGCTCCGAGACCGCGTTGTACTTCTCCGGCTCGGTGCGGTAGACGGTGTCGGGATTCTCCAGCCGGAGCAGAGTGCGGTTGGTGGGGATGACCATCACGTCGAGGTTGTAGATTTTTCCGAACTCCGGCGCTTCCGTTTCCGCCGTGCCGGTCATGCCGGCCAGCTTCTTGTACATGCGGAAGTAGTTCTGGAAGGTGATGGTGGCCAGGGTCTGGTTTTCGCGCTCGACCTTGACGTTCTCCTTGGCCTCCACCGCCTGGTGCAGGCCGTCGCTCCAGCGGCGGCCGGGCATCAGGCGCCCGGTGAACTCGTCGACAATAATAACTTCGCCATCTTTTACTACATAGTCAACGTCGCGGCGGTAGAGCGCGTGCGCCTTGACCGCGGTCTCGACGTGGTGCTTCAGGTCCCAGTTTTCCGGGTCGGCGATGTTGGTGATGCCGAGCAGCTTCTCGATCTTCTCCCAACCCGGGTCGGTGATGCCGATGGTCTTGTGCTTCTCGTCGACCACGAAATCGCCGGTGAGGATGGCGGCCTCGCCCGGCGCCTGCTCGATTTCCTCGCCCTTCTCCAGCTTGGGAATGACCTTGTTGACCTTGTAATACTTGTCGGTGGATTCCTCGCTGGCGCCGCTGATGATGAGCGGGGTGCGAGCCTCGTCGATAAGGATGGAATCGACCTCGTCGACGATGGCGAAGTTGTGCCCGCGCTGCACGCACTCCGTGAGGTCGAACTTCATGTTGTCGCGCAGGTAGTCGAAGCCGAACTCATTGTTCGTCCCGTAAGTGACATCACTTAAGTAGGCTTCGCGGCGCTCGTCGTCGTCGAGGTCGTGGACAATGACGCCGACGGAGAGGCCGAGGAAGTTGTAGATCTTGCCCATCCACTCGGAGTCGCGTTTGGCCAGGTAGTCGTTGACGGTGACCACGTGGACGCCGCGGCCGGGAATGGCATTGAGATAGACGGGCAGGGTGGCGACCAGGGTTTTGCCTTCGCCGGTCTTCATTTCCGCGATCCTGCCCTGGTGGAGGACGATGCCGCCGATGAGTTGCACGTCGAAATGGCGCATGGCGAGGGTGCGGCGTCCGGCCTCGCGCACCACGGCAAAGGCCTCGGGCAGAACCTCTTCCAGGAACTCGTTTTCGGCGCGGCGGCGGTCGTCGTCGATTTCCTTCAGGCGCTCCGAGGAAGCCTCCGGCTCGTCGGGAATGCGGGCAAGGCGCTCGCGCAAGCGCTGGCGGAACTCGTCCGTCTTGGCGCGGAGCTGCGCGTCGGTCAAGGCCTGAATTTCCGCTTCGAGGGCGTTGATGCGCTCGATGACCGGCTTCATGCGCTTGATTTCGCGCTCGTTCTTGGTACCGAAAATCTTGGAGGCTAGATTATTTAACAAGGCAGTCTGAATCCGTGGGCGCCCGGCGGGTATGAGGCCGAAGCGCGTTTTCTCTTACAGGCTAACATATATAGATGCCGGGGCTTGGGGTTCGGCTCCCGAGGGAAACCGTCGTTGGTTGTCGGTTCACGGTTCACGGTTTTCGGTTACCGCATCTGCCAAAATCGGGAAGATACGGGGCAGCAGGCACTCGCATTATCCTCACCCTAGCAAAAGCGGCTAAGGTGGGCCACCCGGGAGTTTGAAATACCTTTTGACGACATCGTGGGTACGAGCGAACCCGGGGTCCCTCGGCTCGGCCTGCGGCCTTGCTCGGGATGACAGCATTGTCTTTCGGGATGACAGCATTGTTTTTGGTGGGCGGCGCGACGCGATCCGATGGGCCACCCGATGAGCCACCACGAGGGGCAGAGGCGGGGCATCATGGTATTCTCTCCAATTTGAAATCCCGGTTGGGAAGAAAGCATGGCAGCCCTGCTCGAAGGACGTACCGCGGTGGTGTTTGGAGTGGCCAACAAGCGCAGCATCGCCTGGGCGATCGCGCAGGAATTGCACCAGGCGGGGGCGCGGCTGGCGCTGACCTACCAGAACGAACGGCTTGCCCTGGAAGCGAAAGACCTGGTGGAATCGCTGCCCGGCGCGGAAGGCTTCCAGTGCGACGTTTCCAACGACGCGGAGGTGCAGCGCCTGTTCGAACAGCTCCAGGAGCGCTACGGAAAGCTGGACGTGCTGGTGCACAGCATCGCGTACGCTCCGCCGGCCGAGTTGAGCCGGCCGTTTGTGGAGACCTCGCGCGAGGGCTTCCGCATCGCGCACGAGGTGAGCGTGTATTCGCTGATCGCGCTCGCCCGGGGGGCGGCGCCGCTGATGACCGAGGGCGGCAGCATCATGACGCTGACCTACTACGGAGCCGAGAAAGTGGTGCCCAACTACAACGTGATGGGGGTGGCCAAGGCGGCGCTGGAGGCGACGGTGCGCTACCTGGCTTCCGAGCTGGGAAAGCAGAAGGTGCGGGTGAACGCGATCTCGGCCGGGCCGATCAAAACGCTGGCGGCGCGCGGCATTGCAGGCTTCGGCGACATGCTGAAAGGGCACGTGGAACGGGCCCCGCTGGGACGCAATGTGGAGGCGGAAGAGGTGGGCAGGGCGGCGCTGTTCCTGGCCTCCGATCTGTCAACGGGGGTGACGGGAGAAACGATCTACGTGGATTGCGGGTACAACATCATGGGATTCTAGACATCGGGTAATTGCGGAATCGGGTAATCGGGTAATTGAAAGACGCGCCGGCCAGTGGTTTTTGATCGGGTAATTGCGGAATCGGGTAATCGGGTAATTGAAAGATGCGCCGGCCAGTGGTTTCTGATCGGGTAATTGCGGAATCGGGTAATCGGGTAATTGATAGACGCGCCGGCCAGTCTGTTGAGAGGCTGAAGCCTGGCACCTTCGCAAAAGTTACAGGCCGCTGACGCGGATGCGGCGGTCGTTTTCCCCCAAGCGGCGGAAACGAATGTCCACGTGCGCGTCACGCTGCAGGCGGGGGAATTTTTCCGCCCATTCGATGAGGACGAGGTTGGAGTCGCCGAACAGGTCGTCGAGACCGAGAGTCGCCAGTTCGCGTTCGGTCTCAATGCGGTAGAGGTCGACATGGAAGATGGTGACCTGGGGGCCGTGGTATTCGTGGACCAGGGTGAAGGTGGGGCTGGTGACGTCGTCCTGGGAAGCGGCCTGGAATCCTTCGGCAATTCCCTTCACCAGCGTGGTCTTGCCGGTGCCCAGCTCACCACGCAGGATGACCACGGCGGGGGGCTTCAAGTCACGCGCAAGATGGCGGCCCAGCTCGATGGTCTCGTCGGCGGAATGGGTGGTGAATTCGGTGGTGGCCATGGGCGCATAGTGTAACGAAAAACACAGAGGCACAGAGACACAGAGGAGAAGAGCGGCCAGCGAGAGGTAGAGGTCAGAAGTAGCAAGTAGCCCGCGGGTCGTTCACATGCCTTCGAGCGGCATGGTGGGTACGAGCGAACGCGGGGTCCCACGGGCGCATAGTGTAACGAAAAACACAGAGGCACAGAGACACAGAGGAGAAGAGCGGCCAACGAGAGGTAGAGGTCAGAAGTAAGAAGCAGCCCGCGGAGATTGTGGTTCAAATGCCTTCGAGCGGCATGGTGGGTGCGGGCAGACGGGGGTCCCTCGGGCGCATAGTGTAACGAAAAACACAGAGGCACAGAGACACAGAGACACAGAGGAGAAGAGCGGCCAGCGAGAGGTAGAGGTCAGAAGTAAGAAGCAGCCCGCGGAGATTGTCGTTCAAATGCCTTCGAGCGGCTGGTGGGTACGAGCGAACGCGAGGTCCCTCGGGCGCATAGTGTAACGAAAAACACAGAGGCACAGAGACACAGAGGAGAAGAGCGGCCAGCGAGAGGTGGAGGTCAGAAGTAAGAAGCAGCCTGGGGCACCCGCAAATTCCCCACCCGGGAGCTTGAAATGCCTTTCGGCGGCATCGTGGGTGCGAGCGAACGCGGGGTCCCTCGGCTCGGCCTGCGGCCTCGCTCGGGATGACATTCACTTTTGTTGGGGAGGCTGTGCCGGGCTGGATCGACCGTCCCTCGGAAAAAGCCCCACATTAGCTCGCTGCGCTCGCGAATGTGGGGCACCCGCAGTGATGACAGTCATTTAGTTTCTGCATTCCCCACTAGTGTCCTGTGTCAGAAATTCATTTACTAAGCCCGGCGATCGCCGACTGCTCGGCCGCAGGGCCTAAAGGCCTATTTTCCTGGCTGTCCTTATCGGCACGGCTGAAGCCGTGCCCTGACACAGAGCCGAAATTAGTAAACGAATTTGCGATACAGCACACTAGTTTCTCCATTCCCCACCCTAGCAAAACCGGCTAGGGTGGGCCACCCTCGTTTGGCTAGGGTGGGCCACCCGGCCGACATCTTGCAGGCTGACGACCGGCTCCGAACTCAACCAGCGCACCATGCGTTCGTCCACAAACGCATCGTCCAATAGGCTTGTTGCGGTGAGCGCCTGCTCGGACAAATCCGCGGCCGCGCGGTCGCCGGCGTAGCCGTGGAGCCAGACAGCGGCGCAGACGGCGCGGACCAAGTCGTTCGGGAATTGGGCAATCATGCCCGCGGTGAGGCCGGTGAGGACGTCGCCGGTGCCGCCGCTGGCCATGCCGGGATTGCCGGTCAGGTTGACCCAGACGTGGCCGTCCGGTTCAGCCACCAGCGTGCGGTGGCCTTTGAGCACCACGACGCAGTGGTGGTCGTGCGCGAAGGCTCGGGCCACGCCGATGCGGTCCTGCTGCACCTGTTGGGTCGAAGATCCGGAGAGGCGCGCCATCTCGCCGGGATGCGGGGTCAGCACGAGCGGACGCGCACGCCCGTTCAGCCGCTCCGCATGGCCTTCAAACGCGTTCAGGCCGTCGGCATCCAGCACCATGGGCAGGGGATACTTGTCCAGGATGGCGTGGATGAACTGCACCGTGCCGGGGTGGCGCGAAATTCCAGGCCCCAGTGCGATGACGGTCTTACCGTGCAGGATGGCGTCCAGGCGGCCGTGTTCGGTGGCCAGCAGCGAAATGGATCCCGCCTCGGTTTCCGGCAGCGGTTCGGTCATGAGTTCGGCGGCGAAGCCGGCGACCAGGGGAAGAACGGAACGGGGCGTGGCCACGGTGGAAAGGCCGGCGCCGGCGCGCAGGGCGGCCATGCCGGCCATGGCCGCGGCGCCCGATTTGCCGAGCGATCCGCCGATGGTGAGCACATGGCCGAAGCTGCCCTTGTGGGCGGCGGGCGGGCGCGGAGCAAAACAGGAGTGGATGTCGGGCCAGGCGATGACGTCCAGGTTCAAGGCCGACTGGATCGCCTCGGGCGGGGAGCCGATCTGGCCGACGACGATTTCGCCGCGGGTGAGATCGGCGAAGACGTGCGCGGGACGGGGCGCGGTGAAGGTGACGATGGCGTCGGCACGACAGCGCAGGTGCTCTTCGGGGGCGAAGGCGTCGGCGCTGGCGCCGGAGGGAATGTCGATGGCGATGACGGGTGTGTGTAACCCAACCCCCGCAAAACCAGCTAGAGTGGGCCACTCAGGGGAAACCCACGGCCTAGCCAAACCCGGGCTAGACCGGGGCACCCCGTTGATCAATTCGATGGCGGCGGCGAACAGGCCAGTGACGGGAGGTTTGAAACCGGTTCCGAGGATGGCGTCGAGGATGAGATCGTAGGCACCGAAGTTTCCAGTTTCAGGTTTCCAGTTTCCAGTGGAGCTAGAGAGATTACTCAAATCCTGTTCGCTTCGGATCACCGCCGGCGGGACGGGCAGTTTCGCCAGCATGGCGGCGGCATCGCCTTTGACGCCGGCCGGATCGCCGAGCAGCAGGACATCGACCTTCTTGCCGGCCTGGTGCAGCTTGCGGGCGGCAACAAAGCCGTCACCACCGTTGTTGCCCTTGCCGCAGACCACGCAGATACGTTCGGCGCGCGGGTAGCGGCGAAGCACGTAGTCGGAGACGTGCGTACCGGCGTTCTCCATCAGGGTGAGCGAGGGCACGCCGTAGCGCTCGGTGGAGAGGCGGTCGATGGTGCGCATTTCTTCGGCGGTGGTGAGCTTCATGAGAGTTTCAGTTTCGGTGCCGGTTTTGCTTCACCACCGAGACACCGAGTGCACCGAGATACACCGAGGAAATTCATTCTTCATTCTTAACTTTTCATTCTTCATTCTTCATTCTTAACTCTTCATTTTTCATTTTTCATTCATTACGTCTTGATTCCCGCTGCTTCCTCCAGCTTGCGCAGGCCGGCAGCCTCGCCCATGGCGATGAGCGTGTCGCCCGCCTCGATGCGGTCGTCGGAGGCGGGGTTGAATTGCATGACGCCGTTGCGCCGGATGGCGAGCACGATGATGCCGGTGTCGCTGCGCATTTTGGAGGTGCGGAAGGTCTGGCCGACATAGCGCGAGCCGGGCTGCACCTCGATCTCGGCGATTTCCAGGTCGACGCCGATGCGCACGGTAGCGGAATCGATGAAGTCGAGCACGTGCGGGCGCAGGAACGACTGCGCGATGCGATGGCCGGCGAAGTGATAAGGAGAGATCACCGAATCGGCGCCGGCGGTCTTGAGATGCTTCTCCGCGTCCTCCTCGCTGGCACGGGCGATGATCTTCAGGGTCGGGTTGAGGCCGCGCGCGGTGAGCACGATGTAGATGTTGGTGGCGTCGGTGGTGGTGGCGGCGACCAGGCCGCGGGCACGCTCGATGTGCGCCAGGCGGAGCCCCGCCTCCTGGGTGGCATCGGCGTTGATGGCGAGCCACTCGGGGGGAAGGTGCTCGAGCTTGGCGTCGTTGGTCTCGAGGATGACGAAGGGCACGGGGCGGCGCGCCAGTTCACGCGCGGTGCTGCGACCGACGCGTCCGGCGCCGCAGATGATGAAGTGATCGCTGAGGCGGTCAATCTCGCGCTCCATGCGCCGCCTTCCGAAGAAATGGGTGAGCTCGAATTCTATCAAAGCCTGCGCCAGCACCCCGATCAGCAGGAACACCAGGCCAACGCCGGCGACAATGACGAAGACGTTGAAAAGGCGGCCGGATTGGCTGAGCGCATGAACTTCGGTGTAACCGATGGTGGTGACCGTGATCAGCACCATGTAGAAGCTGTCGAACCAGGACCAGCGCTCGATCAGGTGAAAGCCGACGGTGCCCAGGATGAACAGCACCGCCAGGGCCAGGGCAACGAGCTTGAGATTGCGCGCGGATTTCAAAAGCAGTTTCCAGTTTCCAGTTTCCGGTTTCCAGTTTCCAGCGGTTCCCCGATTGCCCCACCCTAGCAAAAGAGGCTAGGGTGGGCCACCCGGTCGGCAGGGAGTTTAGAACAGAACTTGGCGCCGGGGATGTGATTCGTACAAAGGTGGGGGATTCCGCGTCGGGCTGACGCCCTCCTCGGAATGACACATCATTTGGGTGCGCTTTTTCGCCGGCCTAAAGGCCGGCGCGTCCACGGTTCTGCAAGCCTTTCGCGATTTCACGAGATGGCCTCTAAACAACAAGCCCCTCGCACCAGTTACGAGGGGCTTGTTGCAACCAATGGGCGAACGAAGTTGCGGGGCATCCCACGCCGGCAAAACCCGGCCAGCATGGGCCACCTAAAGTTCAGTCGGCCATCACGGTGCCCGGCTTGGGCTGCTGCTCGCGGCGGGCTATCTGCACGCGGCTGTGGTGGCGGCCATAGAAGAAGTACACCAACATGCCGGCGACCAGCCAGATGATCAGGCGCAGCCAGGTGTCCAGGGGCAAGGCGACCATCATCAGGCCGGAAACCACGATGCCGAGGATGGGGACCACGGGTACCCAGGGCGTCTTGAAGGGCCGGTGAATTTCGGGGCGGCGGCGGCGCATGAGCCACACGCCGGCGCAGACGATGACGAAGGCCAGCAAGGTGCCGATGGAAACCAGCTCACCGAGAATGCCGATGGGAATGAGGGAGGCGAAAATGGCCACGAAGATGCCCACCGTGATGGAGGAGATATAGGGAGTACGGAAACGCGGATGCACGCGCCCGGCCCACTCCGGGAGCAGGCCGTCGCGGGACATGGAAAAGAAGACGCGCGACTGGCCGAGCAACATGACCAGCATCACCGAGCCCAGGCCGGCAATGGCGCCCAGCTTGACCAGCAGAGAGCCCCAGCGCACGCCGGTGGCGTCAATGCCGACGGCGACCGGATCGGGCACGTTGAGCGAGGTGTAGGAGACCACGCCGGTGAGCAGTCCGGAAACCAGGATGTAGAGGATGGTGCAGATGACCAGCGATCCGAGAATGCCGATGGGCATGTCGCGCTGCGGACGCTTGGCTTCCTGGGCGGCGGTGGAAACGGCGTCGAAGCCGATGTAGGCAAAGAAAATGACGGCCGCGCCGCGCGCCACCCCCGACCAGCCGTATTGGCCGAACTTGCCGGTGTTGGGTGGAATAAAGGGATGCCAGTTGGCGGTGGCTACCGCGGGATTCTTCAGGACGAAGGCGGCGGCGATGCCGATAAACACCAGCACGATGGCAACCTTGATGATGACCACGGCGGAATTGAAATTGGCCGATTCCTGGATGCCGATCACCAGGATCACGGTGACCAGGCAGATGGCAAGGAAGGCCACCAGGTTGAAGGTCCCGGTGATGTGAGGCAGGGAGCCGGAAGCGACGCCCGCTTTGTCCAGCACCGGCTGGATGGTCGCCAGCCGTTCCCAGCGGCCGTGGTAGAGAACCATTTGGGTGCCGGGGGTGGCGGTGAGCGCCGGCGGAATGTGGATGCCCCAGTCCTGCAACAGGCTGTTGACGTAACCACTCCAGCCGGAGGCCACGGTGGCAGCGCCGAAGGCGTATTCCAGGATAAGGTCCCAGCCGATGATCCAGGCGAAGACTTCGCCCAGGGTGGCGTAGCCGTAGGTGTAGGCGGAGCCGGCAATGGGGATGAGCGAGGCGAACTCGGAATAGCACAGCCCGGCGAAGGCGCAGGCGATGCCCGCCAGGATGAAGGAGAGCACGATCGCGGGACCGGCGTATTGCGCGGCGGCGGCGCCGGTAAGCACGAAGATGCCCGCGCCGATAATGGCGCCGATGCCGAGGGTGATGAGGTTGACGGGGCCGAGAGCGCGCTTGAGGGCGTGCTCGCCGGTCTCTCCCGCCTCGGCCATGATCATGTCGAGCGGTTTGGTAGCCAGCAGGTCAGACATGCGGATTGAAATCTCCTTCGAGAGCGGCCTTCGCCATCGGGCTCAGCCGGTAACTGAAGCGCGAACAGCAGACCGGCGCCAGATGTAATACACCGGAATCCCCACGAGGACAATCACCAGTCCCGGCCACGTGTACTGGGGCTTATAGCGTAGCAACACTATATCAATAAAGAGAGCCATCAGGATGTAAATGGCGGGCAGAACCGGGTAACCGAGGGCGCGGTAGGGGCGCGGAGCGTCAGGGCGCTTCACCCGCAGGACGAACAGCCCGAAGATGGTAAGGATGTAGAAGACGAGCACGGCGAAGATGATGTAGTCGAGCAACTGGCCGTAGGTGCCGGACAAGCAGAGGATGGAACACCAGACCATCTGCACCATGAGGGAGACGGCGGGCGTCTTGTAGGTGGGTTGCAGACGCGCCACGCCGCGGAAGAAGAGGCCGTCCTTGGCCATGGCGTAGTAAACGCGCGCGCCGGCCAGGATGAGTCCGTTGTTGCAGCCGAAAGTGGAAACCAGGATGGCAATGGCCATCAACCCGGCGCCCAGTTGCGCGAACACGCCCTGCATCATGGCGGTGGCGACGCGGTCTTCGGCGGCATACTGGATGCCGCGGGCCAGCACCGTGCCGGCCTGCGGGTCGCCGCGCAGCGGCAATACCGCGAGATAAGCGAAGTTGGCGGCGATGTAGAGCAGAATGACAAAACCGGTGCCCATGGCCAGCGCCAGCGGCAGGTTGCGGCTGGGATTCTTGACTTCGGCGGCAGTGAAGGTGACGTTGTTCCAGGCGTCGGCGGAGAATAGCGAGCCCACCTGGGCGACAGCCAGAATGGTGACCACGCCGACCATGGCGATCGGTCCGCCGACCCCGACCTCCACCGGGAAGCGCGCGCTCCAGGTGACGTGCCGCCAGAAGGCGGCGCCGAAGTTGGCGGCGTCGGCGATGGCATTGCGTCCGACGACCAGCCCGATGAAAATGAGTCCGACCAGGGCCGCCGCCTTGGCGAAGGTGAAGACGTTTTGCACCATGGCGCCAGTGCGCAGGCCGAAGACGTTCAGCACCGAGAGCAACACGATGGTGATGATGCCGACCAGGTTGGCGGTGTTCAGGCCGACGTCCATGTTGCCCAGCACCATCGGCCCAAGGTGGATGGGCGGCGCCTTCCAGAAATGAAGGATCCAGTGGGTGGAGGAAATCGAGGGGAAAAAGACGCCGAGGAATTTGCCGAAGGCCACGCCCACGGCGGCAATGGTGCCGCACTGGATGACGAGAAACAGCGTCCAGCCGTAAAGAAATCCCCACAAGGGGCCGAGCGATTCGCGCAGAAAAATGTACTGGCCGCCGGCCTTGGGCATCATGGCGGCCAGTTCGCCGTAGGAGAGCGCGCCGATGATGGTCATGAAGCCGGTGACCACCCAGGCGCCGATGAGCAGCGCGGGGGAATCGACCAGGCGGGCGATGTCGGCGGAGACAATGAAGATGCCGGAGCCGATCATGGAGCCCATGACCAGGGTGGTGGCGCTGGTCAGGCCCAAACCCTTGACGAGTTCCTGGTCCTGGACGGCGACGGCGGAGGGAGGGACGGGCGCGGCGATGGGATGTCCGGTTTGGCGGCTCACAGGTCTCCTTGGGACCCTGAAAGACTGGGCAAGAATCTACACCGGGCGGCGCGCCTTGGGCAAATACCGTCCGGGCATGAACCCCGCTGTTCACGCGGGTCCCCTCGGCCCGCGGGGAGAGCGCGGGGGCGCAGCAGGGGGTCACATTCGAACGTGACCCGGGTCACTGCCGGGGCGGGAATGGGGGCGCAACCTTGTTGAAATTGAATTTCAATTTCATAATGAACCGAGGCTTTGCCATGCTCCGCCTTTCTTCCCTCTTCCTGCCGGCCGTGCTGGCCATGCTGGCCCTGCTTCCCCACCCCTTGCTCCGGGCACAGACGCCGCCCGCCGGGAGTCCGGCGGCGGCGCCGGCGCCCCGCCCCATCCAGGACAACAGTTTCCTGGTGGAGGAGGCTTACAACCAGGAGCCCGGGGTGGTGCAGCACATCAGTTCGTTCATGCGCCTGTGGACGAGCCGGGACTGGGCCTACACCTTCACGCAGGAATGGCCGCTGCCCAGGCACGCCCGCCACCAGTTGAGCTATACCGTCGTGGTCACCAGCGCCGGGGCCTTTCCGGGCTCGGGAGCGGGGTTTGGAGATACCCTGCTCAACTACCGCTACCAGTTGATCGGCAACGGCGAAACGCGCGTCGCCTTTTCACCGCGCGCGAGTTTGATTCTGCCCACCGGGGATTCCGCCTTCGGACGCGGATACGGCGGCTTCGGCGTGCAGGCCAGCCTGCCGCTCAGCGTAGTGCTGAACGACAAGATCGTGACCCACTGGAACCTGGGCGCGACCATCATCCCGAATGCGCGCAATGCGGCGGGCGACCGCGCCAGGACGGCCGGCTACAACCTCGGCCAGAGTGTGGTGTGGCTGGCGAAGCCGCGCTTCAACGTGCTGCTGGAAACCGTCTGGAGCGGCGAGGAGGAAGTGATGGGGCCGGGCCGGACGCAGCGCTCGCACTCGCTGCTGCTCAGTCCGGGCATTCGCTGGGCCTACAACTTCAAAAGCGGGCTGCAGATCGTTCCCGGTGTCGCCGTGCCGATAGGAGCAGGCCCGAGCAGCGGGGAGCGCGGCCTGATCCTCTATCTCAGCTTCGAGCATCCGTGGCGCAAGCTCTACGGCACGCCGTAGAGCACATGCGAGAGGAGTCCGAGCCGGTCAACCCAGGAGTTGCTGAAATTCCTGAACGGCACGGCGGGGGTCGCGCAGCAGATCCGCGATCACCGCGACCGAGTCAGCGCCAGCCTGGATGACGGAGCGGGCATTGGCGCGGGTAATGCCGCCGATAGCGACCAGGGGTTTGCGGGTAAGGGAGCGTGCGCTGCGGACGCCCTCAAGACCGACCACGGGATCGGGATTTTCCTTGCTGCCGGTGGCAAACACCGGCCCGATGGCGAGGTAATCCGCATCGGTTTCGGCAGTGGCGGCAAGCTGTTGAGGATTGTGGGTGGAGACGCCCACCCAGAGGCGGTCTCCCAGGATGCGCCGTACCGCCTGGGGCGGGAGGTCGTCCTGGCCGACGTGGACGCCATCGAAATCGGCAGCCAGGCAAAGGTCGGCGCGGTCGTTCATGATGAGCCGCGCGCGGGCGCCAACGATGCGGCGCAGTTCGCGTGCGTGCGAGAGCATTTGCCGCCCGCTCCCCTGCTTGTTGCGGTACTGCAGGATGGTGGCGCCGCCGGCGAGCAGTTCCTCGGCAAAGCGGAACAGTTCGCGGTCGCCGGGAAAGCAGGAGGCGTCGAGGATCGGATAGAGGCGGGGGAGGGGGACAATCGATAGTGGTTGTTCGATGGCCATTCCGCTCGCCGAGGGCAGTTTCGGGTGCACACGACGTGAAAGCGACGTGATCCTATCGGATGTCAGTTGCCTTTCAGTCCGTCGCGCCAAGCAATGGCTTCGAGTTCGACCCGGACTGCGTCCTGGACTGCAACTACGGGGCGCGCCTGGAATTCAAATGCAGGGAAGGTCGAGCAAAGCTTGTGAACCGTCAGCGGATCGTCGCAGTCCACCAACAGGTGCCCACCCCACTCGCCGACACGCACTACAAACAACTCGATCTTCAAATTGGCCGGCGCCTTCCACTGACCAAACACCTCAAGGATTCGCTTCTGGGCCTTCTCGTACTCCGCAGGCGAACCTTGCGGGCGTTCGAACCAGCTGATCATGTACTTCATCTCACCCCCATTTGTTGCAAATGGTCTCGCCGATCACGAGCGCTGAGTCTATTCCCCGGCGACAGGTTGCGGCAAGGCTCCCTCGGCTGCGCCCGGAAGGACAAGTTCCGCCGTGCCCTTACCAAGACGCTCGAAGACATGCAACGAACTTGCAGGAGGGCACCCTAGCGCGGCTCCAGCCCGGCGGCTTGCTCCGCATGGCGCTTCGATTGGAAAAAGCGTTCCATGAATTTCGTGTCGGTAAAGCCGGCGCGAAAATCCGGGTCGGCGATAATGCGGCGGTGCAGCGGAATGGAGGTGTGAATGCCCTCGACGATGAACATGTCGAGAGCGCGCGCCATGCGCGAAATCGCCTCCTCGCGGTCCTTGCCGCGCACTACCAGCTTGGCAATCAGGGAGTCGTAGTAGGGGGGAACCACGGCCTCGGCATAGGCGGCGGTGTCCACGCGCACGCCGGTGCCGCCGGGCGGATGGAAGGTGGTGATCATCCCCGCCGAAGGGGTGAATTTCTCCGGGTGCTCGGCGTTGATGCGGCACTCGATGGCGTGGCCGCGGGTGACGATGGGACCATGGAGCACCGAATCCATGCGTTCACCCATGGCAATCAGCACCTGGCTCTTCACCAAGTCCACGTCGGTGACCATCTCGGTGACCGGATGCTCGACCTGGATACGGGTATTCATCTCGATGAAATGAAGGCTTCCGTCCTCGTCCATGAGGAACTCGACGGTGCCGGCGTTGACGTAGCCGATCTTGCTCAGCACCTCCGCCAGCATCACGCCCATCTGCCGGCGCAACTCGGGGGTGACCATCACCGACGGGGATTCCTCGAGCAGCTTCTGGTGGCGGCGCTGGATGGAGCACTCGCGTTCGCCGAGGGAAACCACGTTGCCGTAGCTGTCGGCCAGGACCTGGAACTCGATGTGGCGCGGGCGCTCGATGAACTTCTCCATGTAGAGGTCGCCGTTGCCGAAGGCGGCGGCCGCTTCCGCCTGCGCCGCCTGAAACAAGTTGGTCAACTCTTCCTCGCGGCGGATGACCCTCATGCCGCGCCCGCCGCCGCCGGCGGAGGCCTTCACAATCACGGGAAAGCCCACCTGGCGCGCCCACTCGGCCGCCTCCGCCGCGGTCTGCACCACTCCTTCCGACCCCGGCAGGATGGGCACGCCGGCCTGTTTCATGGCCTGCCGGGCCTTCTCTTTTTCGCCCATCAGGCGGGTGATCTCCGGCGGGGGGCCGATGAACTTGACGCCGCAGGTCTCGCACACCTCGGCGAAATTGGCGTTTTCGCTGAGCAGGCCGTATCCGGGATGGATGGCCTCGACATTGGCGATTTCGGCGGCGCTGATGACGGCGGGAATATTGAGATAGCTCTCGCTGAGGCGCGGCGGCCCGATGCAGATCGCCTCGTCGGCAAAGCGCACATGCAGCGAGTTGCGGTCCGCCTCGCTGTAGATGGCGACCGTGCGGATGCCGAGCTCCTTGCAGGCGCAGATGACGCGGAGCGCGATCTCTCCCCGGTTGGCGATGAGAATTTTCTTAAACAAGTTTCAGTTTCAGTTTCGGTTTCAGTTTTTGCGGTGGTCTGTCAGGCCGATCGGTCTATTCGTCATCCGGCCGACCGGCACGCCGGCTCACCCTGCCCTCAGTCCGCGGCGGTTGTCTGGCGGGATTCGCAGTGCCGAACCGTGGCCGGGCAGACGAAGACAGAGCGATCGGCCACCAGACCACCTTACGCTCGAATTGCGAACAAGGGCTGTCCGTACTCCACCGGCTGCGCGTTGTTAACGTATCGCTTGACGATTTCGCCGGAGTAGTCGGACTCGATCTCGTTCATCAGCTTCATGGCCTCGATGATGCACAGCACCTGCCCCACAGCGGCGGTATCGCCGACCTTGACGAAGGGCGGCGCGCCGGGCGACGCCGATTCGTAAAAGGTGCCCACGATGGGCGAGCGGATCACGTGAAGCCCGGCCTCCTCGGCGCCTTCGGCGGCGGCAGGCGTGGGGGCGGAGGTGGGCGGAGCCGGAGCAGGGTGGGCCGCCACCACCACCGGCGGGGGCGCACCCGGGGCCGCGGACAACGGCGAAGCCGCCGGGTAGTACGGTTCGGAGGGCCTGGCAGGGGGGCCCGCAGCCGCTTCCCGCTTGACCCGCACCTTGACGTTGCCGCGTTCCAGTTCGAACTCGGCGATGTCCTTCTCGACCAGAAACTCGATGAGCTCTTTGATCTCTTTTTGATTCATGAGCGATGGGGTGGTCGGGAAACCGGCAGCGCGCCGCATCTCCCGGGGTTCACAGCTCGATCAACTCCTTGGGGACGGGCGTGAGCACCTCGCAACCGCGGCCGGTGACCAGCACCATGTCCTCGATGCGAACGCCGCCCTTGCCGGGAACGTAGACGCCGGGCTCGACGGTGATCACCATGCCGGGACGCAGCTCTTCGCTCTGGCCGCTTCCAAGGCGCGGCGCCTCGTGGATTTCCAGCCCTACTCCGTGTCCCGTGGAATGGGTGAAATAGCGTCCCAACCCGGCCCGATGGAGCGTGCGGCGCGCGGCCCCGTCCACCTCTTCGCAGGTAACTCCGGAGCGAACAGCGTCGATGGCCGCTTGTTGCGCTTCCCGCACTGCCTGATACATCCGCCGGTCCGCGGCGGAAATCTTCCCCACGTGCACAGTGCGGGTCATATCCGAACAATAACCGTGGAGTATAACACCGAAGTCGAGGATGACGAATCCGCGCGCCGGAATGGCGGCGGAGGAGGCTTGTCCGTGCGGCAACGCCGATCGCGGGCCGGCGGCGACGATGGTGTCGAAGGACATGCCCTGGCGCCGGCGCGTCGCGCCGCATACTCCAGTTCGGCGGCGACCTCCGTTTCCCTGCACTCCGGGGCGGATGGCGCGGACAGCGCTATCGAGCAGACTCGCACCCAGATTCACCGCCTGGCGGATGAGAGCGATCTCCTCGGCGTCCTTGACCAGGCGGAGTTTTTCCACCACGCCGGAGGTGTCGCGCAGGCGAATGGCGGCGGTCAGGACGCGCCGGAGCCTGGCGCGCAACTGCACCGTCAGATGATCGCTTTCGATTCCCACCCGCCGCAGTTTCCTGGCCACCAGCCACTTCCCCGCAGCCGCCAGCGGCGGTCCCTTGCTGATGACCACCCGGACGCCGGCAGCTTCGGCGCGCGCCTGCACGGTATAGCGGCCGTCGGTGAACAATACCGGCCGCCCGCCGTGAATCAGCAGCACTCCCGCGCTTCCCGTGAATCCGCAAAGATAGCGGATGTTGGGCAGGTGAGTCACCACCAGCGCATCGAGCCTGAGGAGGCTGAGCTCGCTCACCATCCGATGCCGGCGGGCCGCGTAGTCCATGGGAAGAAGATTAACAGAGTGGTCAGTGGTCAGTGGTCAGTGGCCATGGTCACGCTCGCAAAAGCAAAGCCCCCGAGGCAGCCGGGGGCTTTTGGTTAGGTGGTTAGTTGGCGGTTTATGTCTGCACGATCTTGGGAGTGATGAAGAAAATCAGTTCCTGGGTCGTGGTGCTGACGCTGCGGTGCTTGAACAGGTTGCCGAGTATGGGAATATCGCCCAGCAGCGGCACCTGCAGAGTGTTCACCGAGTTCTGGGTCTGGATGACGCCGCCGATCACCACCGTGCCTCCATCGGTGACCAGCACCTGAGTGGTCGCCTGCTGGGTGATGAGAGTGGGGTTGCCGGCAACGGTGCGGCTGAAGTCCGGCGAGGTGTTCTCCACGTCCACATTGAGGAAGATGGTGTTCTCCACCGTGATCTGCGGTGTCACCTGCAACCGCAGCTCGGCATCGACGTAAGTGGTGGTGGGCGGGCCGCCCAATTGCGCGGCGGTAACGATGGGGATCTTCACGCCCTGTTTTACCGTGGCGCCGATGTTGTTCTGGGTGACCACCCGCGGGCGGGAAAGGATCTTCAGCAGACCGCGACTCTCGGCCATGGTGAGAATGGCGTCAATGCGGTAATCGCGGCCGATATTGACCAGGCTCAGTCCGCTGGTGGCGCCTTGCACCGCCAGATTCGAGAACAGGGGGATGGCGGCGCTGGTGGCCGTGGGCGGGATGCTGGTGGACGGCTTAACCACCGGCGTTGTGAAGTAGGGCGGCGGATTGAGGTAGCCGGCGGTCAGCGGGCTGGTGCCCACCGCCCCCGCGCCTCCCACGGCAGTGGAGGAGTTGCCCCAGCCGAACCCGAGCTGCACGCCGATGTCGCGGGCAAAGTTGCGGGTCGCGGCAACCACCCGGGCTTCGATCTCCACCTCCTGGGTCTTGCGGTCCAACTGCCCCAGGATGCGCTGGATGTCGGGGAGTGTGCTCGGAATATCGGTAATGATCAGCGCGTTAGTGCGCGGATCGGCCACCACGTCGCCGCGTTGCGAGAGAAACTTCTTGACGATCGGGGTGACGTCGGCGGCGTGCGCATAACTGAGGAAATGGGTCACCTGCACCTTGTCCACGGCCAGCGCCTGGGCTTCGGCCTGGGCGCGCCGGGATTCCGCTTCCTTGGTGAACGTACTGCGGGTGGCAATGCGCAGTACATTGCCCTGCAGCCGGCGATCCAATCCGTTGTTTTCCAGAACAATATCCAGCGCCTGGTCCCAGGGAACATCATCGAGCACCAGGGTCAGCGAGCCGTGGACGCTGGGATCGAGCACGATGTTCAAGCCGCTGATTTCGTGAACCAGGCGGAAGAAGTCCTTCAGGTCCACGTCCTTGAGATTGACGGAGATGGGCTCGCCCGTATAGCGCTGGCCCGGGTGAGCGGGGCCTTGCGCCGCGCGCTGCGCCTGCTGCTGCTGCTCCGCCGCCAGGTTGACGGCGGGGCCGTTGAGGCTGGCGCTGGGCGCCGGAAGCAAGCCGGCAGCCGGGTGCGCCGGCGCGCTGTGGGAAACCACCTGCGCGGCCGACTGGGCAACTGCCTTGGGATCGGGTTGCGGTTCGGCGGGTTTCGCCTTGTACTGCGGCTCCACCACCACGAACTCGGCCGCTGCGTGCGGCGCGGCCGCGGAAGCTTGCGGCGGCGGCGGTTCCGAGCTCCTGATTGCCGCCGGCCTGACCACGGCAGGCGCCGGGGCCGCCGGAACAACGGCCGAACTGTTTTCGTGCAAGGTCAGGATCAGCTTGTTGCCGGAGGAAGCGATGTCGAATTCATGCGGCGCAACCAGGTCCAGCACAACGCGCGTGACCGGCGGATCCTGCTGGAACCATCCCATGCGCACCGCCTTGATGTCGCTGTCGTTGACGGCGATGGCAGGCTGGTGGCCCGCGGGAACGGCGTTCGGCAGGTCGATGACGACGCGGTCCGGTCCGGTGAGCGTCATCAGCTTGGGCGTGACCGGCGCGCTGGTGGAGATCTCCACCCGCATGCCCGCCTTGCCGTGCGCCACCTCAACCTTGCGCACCACCACCGGGCGCACCTCGGGCGCGGCGGAAGCGGGGTTCGCCACTTCCGTGGTGCTGGCCGCGGCAACCAGCTTCGGTTCCGGGGCGGCATCGGCGGCGGCGAAGTCGGCGGCTACCTGCACCTTCACTCCGCCGGCAATATCGGAAACGCTGACCACGGCGCCGGGAGTCAAGGTGACTTCGACGCGGGTCACTGGGACGCCGTTGCTGCCGGCATAGCCCACCACGCGATAGGAAACCACGCCCGGCAGATTCACGCTCTTGTTGGCCTCGTTCAGCTTGCCGGGCGTCACGCCCGACATGTCGACCAGCAGCGTGCTGTCCACGGGACGGTATTCGGCATGTGTAAAGGCGCCGCTCGCGTGAAGGGTGACGGTGGTCGCGTGAGCCTCGCCCGAAACCTTGACGCTGGTCAGTTGCGAGCCGGCGGCGACCGCCATCGTGCTCAGGATGAGCAGCAAGAAGAGAACACCCAGCAGTTGCTTCAACCTCATCTCCATTCTCCCCACGCGCAGGCCTCGCCTGTGGCGTGTGCGGCGGCATCGCCGCTTCAAGATTAGCCCCCGCCCTGGATCTCCGGCGCAACTTGCTGCGTCACGGAACCATCGCGGTTACTGCTCCCCAGGGTCCGGCCGAACAGAGGTACTGCGACTGCGAGTTCGGATCCATTTCCTTCGCCGGCGGGCAGGCTAGACCACGGGCGCGATCACTTTCATCACCACGTCGCGCGTGCTCTGCCTCCCCAGCCGGTCCATCACGTTTTCCCGGAAGACCACGGAGTTGGCCGTGATCCTGGCCACGTACCCGTTGAAGACGGGATCGTTCTCGCGCAGGAAATAGCTGATCCTCCGGGTTGAGCTTTCCACCACCGCGATCATCCCCGCCTGCGAGCGGACCACGCCGCGAAGCACGATGGCGCTGATGGCCAGGCACTTCTTGCCGGTGGAGCACGCCGGCCCCTGTAACCCCTGCTGGCGAATGGGGCTGATAAAGGGATCGCGCTTGGCCATCTCCGCGGTGGAGGGCATGCGCACGGCGGCCTTCTTCACCGCGCCGGCCGCCGGTTCGGCTGCCGATGCCCGCGCATGTTGGCGGGCGCGCCGCGCCGCCGGCCTGGCCCGAACCACGGAGGCCCCATGCCGCGCCTGCACGGCGCGAGCGGCCGCCGGTTTTGCTGCCTGCGTCACCCTTTGACTTGGCGGCGCCGTCTGCGCGCAAACGGTTGCGGCCACCGCCACCCAAAACAGAGCCATTGTCCTGAACTTCATCTCGCTCTACCTCTTCTTCCTGGCCGGAACGGCTGCCGGACGGGCCGGCGTGTTGTCGCGGCTGAAGAATGTCGTCGTCACACAGGTCACGGCAACCGTCTCGCCGGGCGCGTAGCGATAGGATTTTTTCACGCCTGCTTCCGAAGGCTTCTGGATGGTGGCCATTTTCATCCCGGCGACGTTGATAATGCGGTCCAGGTGAGAAACCGACCGGAAGAAACGCAGGACGGAGTAGTACGGCCCGTCCAGCTCCATGTCGAACGGCACCTCGGTGAAGAACTCGCGCTGCACCGCGGGCTTGGAGGTGTAACGGCGCACCTCAATGCCGGACCGCCGCGCCTCCGCCTGCATCATCTCCATGAACTGCGGGGCTTCCGTTTCCTCGGGGACGATGCGCTTCATCTGCTCCAACTGGTCCTTCAGGCTGGCGATCTTCCGCTCCATGTCAGCCTTGCGGTCGGCGTAGGGGCGGAGGGCCGCGTTTTCATCCTGTTTGGCCTTGAGCTGGGCCTGCAGAGCCCGGTTGGCGTTGCTCATGTCCTTGTAGACGAACATGTACGCCGCGCCGCTGAGCACCACGGCCAGCACGACTACTAAGGCCAACTGAAGCTTGGTCGAAAATTCTGAAAATTTCACCATATCCGCCGCCCTACGACTTCTCTTGAGGTTGTTTTTCGCAGATCAGGGAGAAGGTAAACGCGGCCACGTCCTTGACCGCGTCTTCCTGGTACGACTCCTTGATCTCGATGTTCTTGAAGTAGCCGGTCGCCTTGAGGTTGCGCATCAGCGAAGCCACCGCGTCCACGCTCAGGGCCATGCCGTCCAGGTGAACGGAGTTGGCGTCCTCCTGCATCTTCATCAGCCACACGGCATCGGTTCGGTTGACCGTGTCCCCGATGGTGGTCAGCAGGGTCGCGGGCCCGGACTGATTCGCCTGCAACTGGTGAATCACGTTGACCCGCCGCTCATAAATGTTCTTCTGCTTCTCCAGTTCCAGATACCTGGCCTTGATCTCGGCCAGGCGCTGGTTTTCGCGCTTGGCCTCCTCCATCTGGTGCTGGAGGCTGGTGGACTCACGCTGCAGCGACCAGTAGTAGAAGTAATTGCCGCCGGCGGCCGCCGCGATCAGCAGCAGCACCACCAGCATGCCCGCGCCGCGTCCCGGCATCCCGGGGGTGGACACGGCCACCCGCCGCCCCTTTTTCGCATGTGCAACGCCCAGCAGATTGATGCGGATCATAGGTCTTCAAAACTCCTCAGGGCCAAGCCCACGGCGACCGCGAGTTGTCCCGCATTCTGGCTGATCAACTCCGCGGCCAAGGTGCCCTCCGCGTAGCCGATCCGCGCGAACGGATTGAGTACTTCCACCGGGAGCGAGAACTCCTGGCGAAGCGCCTCCATCAGTCCGGTTACCTTGGAAGAACCGCCGGCCAGGAAAATTCGCTCGATGTGCTCGCCGGCGGCAGTGGCGCGGAAGAAATCAAAGGTCTTCTGGATCTCCAGCACGATGATCTCGGTCACCTGCTGCAGGATGGGCATCTTGGCGTCTTCGCTCACCGTGCCCACCTTGCTGCCCAGCTTCAGCGACTCGGCATCGTCGAAGCTGAGGTCCAGCTCCTTCTGCAGGGAATCGGTGTACTGGTGCCCGCCGACGCTGACGTCGCGCGTGAACAGCGGCGTGTTGCCCTTGACGATGTTGATGTTCATCACGCTGGCGCCCAGGTTGAGCAGCGCCACCGTGGTCCCGGGCGCGGGCTCGTAGTTGTACTCGTAGCAGTTCTGCAGCGCGAAGGCGTCGATATCGACCACCGCCGGCGCCTTGCCCGCCATGTTCAATACGTTGGTGTAGTTCAGGATCTTGTCTTTCTTCACCGCCACCAGCAGCACGTCCATCTGCGGCCCGCTCAGGTCCTCCGAGAGGATCTGGTAGTCGATATTGACCACGTCGATGTCGAAGGGGATGTGCTGCGCGGCCTCCGTCTTGATGCTTTCCGCCAGCTCCTGCTCCGACATCGTGGGCATGGAAATCCGCTTCACGATGACCGAGTGGCCGCTCACGCTGGTGGCCACCGCCCTGGCCTTGATCCCGTTGTCGTTGAACACCTTGGTGATGGCGCTGGAGACCGACGGTGAATCCATGATCATGGAATCCACCACCACGTCGGAGGCCAGCGGCTCCAGTCCGAGATGCGCGACTTCGATCCCGCTGTGGGACCGCTTCAGCTCGACCGCCTTGATACAACTGGAGCCGATGTCGAGCCCGACTACCGTCTTGTTTCCACCCAATCCAAACATGCGTCCGCCCCTAGCGCCCTGCGGCCATGCGCGCCGCCTTGGGCTTCTTCTTTTCCCGGCTCTCCCTCATCGTGCTCTTCTCTTCCATCCACTGGTCGAGCTTGGACTTCTTGAACCGCCAGCGGTTCCCCAGCTTGAAGGCGGGAATCTTTTCCTCGTAGACGTACTTGTAGAGCGTGTCGGGACTAACGCCCAGATACTGCGAGGCCTGGCGAATGTTCATCACTTCCCGCGATTCCGCCATAAAGCGCTACGCCCTTTCCGCGGATGTAACCGCCACCCGGATGCGTCGCCCCACCGGCCAGGGAGCGCAACCTTGGCCCCTGCCGGCCCGGGCTGACGGGCGGTCAATCCCAACCAGAGGAAAACTCCTCTGCTGTCTCGGGGGGAATTTTCTTGAGCGCTGCAGTTTATATCAGTGTTAAGAGGGTGAGTGTCAAGAACTACTTTGGTTTTTGTACCTTCGTTTTCCCTGTTTGCTGGAAAGTCCCGAAACCGTCTTGGCCCACCATAGCACTACATATAGTAGTCGGTTGTAATTTCATTTCAATATATTGCGCTGTTGATGCAGCGGGTTCGAAGATTTCGCGGGACCCCATTACCACGGTCGTAGCACTGGCGTGAGCCCGCGCAGGCCGTGGCTCGCGCGCCGCGGGGGTGCCGCGCCCCCTGCAGACCTTAACTAACGTGGTACGGGCAGGCTGCCCTGATTTTCCCTGAAGAAGGGTCTCGTTTTGAGAAAACTGGCGTACCCCCAAGGAGGCTGCTGAAAAACGGATTTGCAGCCGCCCTGGCCGGCCACCCTGGCGGTTGCGCGAGTGAACTCCGCACTCCTCGAAAAGGCAGACCCGCTCAGGCCGCCGTTTCCGAAGCCGCCCTCTCCGATTCCGCCGTGGTGGGATCGATCATCGTCTTGATCTCCGAGATGCGGTTCGCCGGGAAGCCGCCCTGGCGGGCGTGCTCGCGGATCGCGTTCTCGTCGGGCGCGATATAGACGCAGTAGATCTTGTCCGGGGTGACGAAGCTTTCCACCCACTGGATTTGCGGCCCCATGCTTTGCAAAACGCCGCAAGATTTCTGTGAGATGGCGTGCAGTTGGTCCCGGCTCAGCTTGCCCGCTCCGGGAATTTCACGCTCCACGACATACTTAGGCATAATTCTCATCCTCCCCAACAGCGCCGGAGTTTAAGCCAGAGCGCCGCCGCCGGTCAAATTGCGCCTTCCCGCAATCTGCCAGGCGCGGGCCGTAGACAAAAAGCACGCTCGACCTCGAGCGTGCTCTGGCTTTGGCTGAGAGCTGATAGCTGATAGCTGATAGCTGATAGCCGACAGCTACATGTCGAACTGCTCCTGATGCTGCGCCGGGTCGGACTTGACGATGATGCCCTTCCCCGTCAATTCCTCCAGGTCGTTCAGCCAGCGCGCATTGTTCGCCTTCAGTTCCTTGGCCACTTCCGGATTCACCCGCAGCACCACCTCCGACCCTTGCAGGTGGCGCCGCATCTTCTTCATCTCGATGTAAATCTCGTTGCACACCGTCTCCACCGACTTCACCAGCCCGGTGCTGCTGCAATACGGGCAAGGCGTCCCCAGGGTGCGCTCCAGCGAATGCTTCACCCGCTTGCGGGTAATGGCCACCAGACCGAAATCGTTGAACTGGAGCACCTTCGACGGGGCGCGGTCGTTCTTGAGGGCCTCCTCCAGCGCCTGCATCACCTTCTGCCGGTTCTTGCGCTCGTCCATGTCGATGAAGTCGATGACGATGATGCCCCCGAGATCGCGCAGCCGGATCTGGCGCACGATCTCCTTGATGGCGTCCACGTTCGTCTTGACGATCGTGTCTTCCAGCCGCGCCGTCTTGCCCACGTACTTGCCGGTGTTGACGTCGATCGCCACCAGCGCTTCGGTCTGGTTGATGACGATGTAGCCGCCGCTCTTCAGCCACACCTTCGACTTCAGCGCCTTGTTGATCTCCTCCTGGATGCCGAACTGCTCGAACAGCGGCGTCTCCTTGGTGTACAGGCGCGCGCGCCGCACCAGGTTCGGCTGGAAGCGGTTGATGAAGCGCAGCACCCGCTCGTACTCCTGCTCGTTGTCCACCCAGAGGTGGGTGAAGTCCTCGGTAAGCTGGTCGCGCAGCGTGCGCTCCACCAGGTTGAGGTCGTGGTAGATCAGGGCCGGGGGCTTGCTGTTGTCGGCCCGGTTCTTGATCTCGTTCCACAGGTTCTTGAGGAAGCGGATGTCGGCCCGCAGCTCGTCCTCGTTCACGTTCTCCGCCGCGGTGCGCACGATGAAGCCGCCGTGCCCGGGAACGTCGCGCTCGTCCATCACGATCCGCTTCAGGCGCTGGCGCTCTTCATCGGAGGAAATCTTGCGCGACACCCCGATATGGTTCACCGTCGGCATGTACACCAGGAAGCGCCCCGGGAGGGCGATGTGGCTGGTGATCCGCGCGCCCTTCTTGCCGATCGGCTCCTTGGCGATCTGCACCACCACTTCCTGTCCTTCCTTGAGCACGTCGGAGATCATCACCGTCTGGCGCTGCATCGGCCGCGCCTGCCGCATGCGGCGGCCGCCGCGGCGTCCGCGGCCGCGCCGCTCGAACGGCGCCCGCTGGGTCCGGGCCGAGTATCCCGCCGTGCCCGCGGGCGCGCGCAGCTCGGCGCGCGAGGCGCTTTCGTCTTCGCCTTCCTGGATTTCGGAGGCCTCGTACTCGATTTCCTCGCCGTTCTCCTCGCCTTCGTACGCTTCGATGCCCTCGCGCTCCGACTCCGCTTCCTGCACGGCCTCGGTCAGCTCCTCGCCCAACTCGGCGAGGTTGCCGTTGCGCTCCGCCTGCACCGAGCGCGGCTCCAGCGTCTCTTCTTCCAATTCCTCGTAATCGTCGCCCTCCTCCAGGTGCGCCATCATCGGAGGAAGCTCGGCCTCTTCCTCTTCTTCGATTTCCTCATGCTCCACGGTCCCGGAAGCTGCGCTGCCGGAGATGGCTCCGCCGAAACGGGAGTAGTCGCCATGGGTTTCGCCATGCTTGTTCCCCCGCTCGTCGTGCTCGCCCTCGACATCCTCTTCCGCCGCCGCCGGCGAGCTCTCCCGCGGCGGTTCCTCTCTGGTTGCCTCTTCCCCGCCGAAGGCGCCGGCCACGTTCATGCGGTCGAAACGCTGCTCCTCTTCATCTTGCTCGGCGCGCTGCTCCGCCGCCTCGATCACCGGCGTCTCCCCTACACCTGCTGGAACACGCGCCTCGATCACCGAGGTTCGGGAGCGGGCTGGCTCCCGGAGAATTCGGAAACCGCCTCCCGCGAGGTGCGCTCGGGCCTCTCCTCGCCCGCCGCCATCTCGGCAGCCTCGGACGACTCACCCGAGGCCGATTCCACGTGCTCGGTTTCCGCCGGCGGCCGCGCGTGCGCCATGCGCGCATACTTCGAGATCGACTCGCCGGGCAGGAGGATCGGCTGGTATCCCGGCGGAGGACCGTAAGAGGGCTGCCGCTCGTTGTCCCGCGCCGGTTCCTCCTGCCGGCCATGGGCAAACTTGGATTCCGGGAAACCACGGCCACGGCGTCCGCGGCGCCGCCGCCGTCCGCGCCACTCGCGCCCCCCTTCCTCCTCCTCGCCGCTGCCCCTTTCCGCGGGCCGCGCCGCGGCAGGCGGCGCTTCCGGCCCCTCAAACACCACCGGGGAGGAGGGGACCCGCGGCTGCGGCTGCGGCTCCGCTTCCGGCTCCATCAGATGCGGTTGTACCTGGCGCTCCTGGCGCTCCGGCGGGCGCATCTCCATGCGCGGCCCGCCCACCTTGACCGGCTCGTATTCATCCTGGTCGTCTTCCAATTCGAAGAAATCGGAGACGTACAGGAACGCGTCCCGTTCCAGGCCGATGTCCACGAAAGCGGACTGCATGCCCGGAAGCACGCGCGTGACCCGGCCTTTGTAGATGGATCCCGCCAGGGTGTATTCGTTTTCCCGTTCGTAATAAATTTCGGTGAGTTGGTCGTCCTCGGTCACCGCTACCTTGGTTTCGTGCGGCGTCAAGGAGACAAAGAGTTCTTTCGACATGCTTGCTCCGGCCCCGCTTGCGCGGGTATCACCGGACCGAAGCGTAAGCAACTGGCACAGGAAGGAGCTGTTGGATGCAGCTTTCGGGCAGACCATCGCCCGCAGCGCCCCTGGGGGACGCCGCAGCGCTTTCCACCTTACGGCGCTCACCGCTGCCGGTGAGCTGGATTCGTTGTGTCAAGTACGGAATCTTTTGCACCTTGTGCGCGCTCCCACGGAGTTTGTGACCGCTCATCCGGGCTGTGCCGCTGGCAGACCAGGCGACCCAGCCGCGGGGGCCGTTAACCGCCCCGTGGCGCTTGTCCCAGGGTTCCGGTGGCCGCTCCTGCGCGTCGTCGCTGCCCGGAGCGCTGCCCCTCGGGTACCCTATAGCTGAATCCTGTACCGGCCCCTCATTTCGGTCGGCGTGCGCCCCCGTTTCGAGGGGGCAAACGTAATATTGAAACTGCTTGTTCTTGCCGGCGCCCCAAGGCGCCGCCAATCTCTCTGGACTATCTTCCTTCCTTCAGTTCACGAACCGGCGCATGCGTATGTTCATCACGATGCCGAGCGCCAGGAACGTGAACAGTACCGACGAGCCGCCATAACTCATCAACGGCAAGGGTATTCCCGTGACCGGCATGAAGCCGACCACCATGCCGATATTCACTAGGATGTGGAACATCAGTACGGCTACCACACCCATCACAATAAACGTGCCCGACCGATCCGGCGCTGTTTGGGCGTTGTGGATCAATCGCATCAGCACAATAAAGTATAGCAGCAGGATGGCCAGCGCACCGATAAATCCGTGCTCCTCGGCGTAGGCGGCAAAAATGAAGTCGGTCTGCGGCACCGGCAGGAAAAAGCCCTGGATCTGCGTCCCGTGGCCCGTCCCCTTGCCCCAGATCCCGCCCGAGCCCACCGCGATCAGCGACTGGATCACCTGGTACCCGGAGCCGTGATAGTCGGCCTCCGGCTGCATGAAGCTGGTCAGCCGCTCGCGCTGGTAGGGCTTCAGCACGTGCCAGGCCA
Source organism: Terriglobia bacterium (assembly GCA_963740615.1). Classification (GTDB taxonomy): domain Bacteria; phylum Acidobacteriota; class Terriglobia; order Terriglobales; family Acidobacteriaceae; genus JAIQGF01. The sequence goes on along the minus strand of CAVUEZ010000006.1, from coordinate 87,001 downwards.
CCGGCGCCATCAGCGCCCCCAGCAGCACAATGACCATCGCGTGCTTGAAACGCAGCCCGCCCAGGAACAGCCCCATCAGCGCGATCGGCATGTAGGTGAGCGCCGTGCCCAGGTCCGGCTGCACCAGCACCAGCAGCATCGGCACGCCCACCATCAGTCCCGCCTTGACGACGTCGGAGGGGTTGCACTCGCGCTGGCGCGCGTCGGCAAAGTACTTGGCCACCGCCAGAATCAGGATCAGCTTCACCCACTCCGAGGGTTGGATGTGGATGCCCGCCCCAATCCGGATCCAGCGCCGCGCTCCCAGGTACTTCTGCCCGAACAGCAGCACCGCCACCAGGGAAACCAGCGAGAGCACGTACAGCCAGGGAACCTGTTCCAGCAACACCTGGTAGTTCAACCGGCTGACGATGAACATCACCGCCAGCCCGCCCGCGATCCAGTACAGTTGCCGGATATGCGCCCCGGCGAATTTCGTGCCCTGCGTGGCGCTGTAGATCTCCACCACTCCCGCGGCGCAGATGGCCACCACGAATCCCAGCAGCACCCAGTCAAAATCGCGGAATGAGATGTAACGTTTCAAAGTTTCAGTTTCAGTTTCAGTTTCGGTCTCGCTTCTTTTCTCGGTGTCATCCCGAGCGCAGTCGAGGGACCTTGCGTTTCCGCTGCTCCTGGACCTCTGCCTCCCACCTACCGCCCCACCGCCATGGCCATCGGCGCCCGCGGACTTTCCAGGTTCACCTTGAACCGCGCCGCGCGCGTTCGGTCGCCGTGTCCATCCGGGTCAGGCTCGCCAAAGAATCCCGCCATTTCCACCGAATCCGCGCTTTGGTCCGAAGCAGGTTTCACAGCCGGTTTTCCCGCCTGCCCGCGCCCTCGCTGCGCCAGCATTGCCAGCAGTTCGCGACGCTCCCCGGCGGGCACCAGCTTGTCGCCCGCCTTCACCGCCGCCAGCACCGCCGCCGATGCCACCGGCACATTCTTCATCCCCGGCGCGGCCGCGACCTTCACGCTGCGGTTGCGCTGCTTCAGCACGTAGGCCTTCACCACCTGCGCCGCGATGCGCGCCGCGAACTGCCCGTGCTCGCCGCCCTGGAACAGCACCGCCACCACCAACTCCGGATTGCGCCGCGGCATCACCCCCACGAACCAGGCGTTGTCCTTCACCGAATGCTTGTGACCGAGGCGCTTGGCTAGCGCATTGCTCATGGTCTGCGCGCTGCCCGTCTTGCCCGCGAAATCCACGCCCTCCAGGTGCGCGCTCCCGGCGGTTCCGGCCGGCGAGGGCACCAGCGCCATGGCGTCGGTAATCGTCTCCCAGTTCTGCGGATCGAGGGGCACGTTGGTGCTCTGCTGGAAGGCGGCCGGCTTGAGCTGCGCCGGCATCTCGTCCGGGAACACCACGTGCGGGCGCCGCAGCACGCCGTCGCTGGCGATGCCCCCGACGGCGCGCGCCAACTGGATCGGCGTCACTGCCACCGCGCCCTGCCCGATGCCCACCGAAATCGTCTCTCCCGCGTACCACTTCTGCTTGAAGTTCCGGATCTTCCATTCCTCCGACGGCATCACCCCCGAGACCTCGTTCGGCAGGTCGATGCCCGTCTTCTGCCCCAGCCCGAAGGCGGTCGCGTACTTGGCGATGCGGTCGATGCCCAGCTTCGACGCCAGCGTGTAGAAGAAGGTGTCGCACGACTGGTAGATCGCCTTGCTGATCTCCACCATGCCGTGCACGCGGTGCTCGGCGGAAATCCAGCAGCGGAAATAGCGCCCGTAGAAGGTCCCGCCGCCGGTGCAGTTGACGTGCATGTTCTGCGCGATTCCTTCCTGCAGCCCGGCCGTCGCCATGATGATCTTGAAGGTCGAGCCGGGCGCCAGTTGCGCCTGGATCGCCTTGTTCAGCAGCGGGTGATCCTCGTCGGTCACCAGCCGTCTCCACTCCTGTCTTGAAATCCGCACCGCGAAGGAGTTGGGATCGAACAGCGGGCGGCTGACCATGGCGAGAATCTCGCCGTTGCGCGGATCCATGGCCACGATGGCGCCGCTGCGGTCGCCCAGCGTCTCCTCGGCCGCGATCTGCAGGTCCAGATCGATGGTCAGCTTCAGTTGCTTGCCCGGGACCGCCGGGGTCTCGTCCAGCCGTCCCACCTCCTTGCCGCGGCTGTTGACCAGCGCCCGCCGCGACCCGTTCTTGCCCATCAACATATCGTTGTACGATAGTTCCACTCCCGACTTCCCCACCACGTCGCCGGGATTGTAGAACTCCCACCGCGGCGAATTCAGCATGTCCTCGCTCACCTCGCCCACGTACCCGATCAGGTGCGCCAGGAAGCCGTATTTGGGGTACAGCCGCCGGTGCGCCATGATCGTCTCCAGCTCCGGCAGCTCGTTGCGGTGCGACTCGATGAACGCCAGCTCGTCCGGCGTGATGTCGTCCTTCAGGAAGATGGGCTGGTACTGCGGCGTGGCGGCGAAGCGCTTCACCCGCTCCCGCACCTCGTTCGGCATCCATGTGCAGCCCGGCGGCGATGGCGTCCACGTCGTTCATCACGTTGCCGCTGCCGTCGCGCAGCAGCAGCGCGGTGAAGGAGGGGTAGTTGTCGACAATCGTGCGCCCTTCGCGGTCCAGGATCTTGCCCCGCGGCGCCAGGATGGGAATGGTGCGGATGCGGTTCTTCTCCGCCAATTGCGAATAGTAGTCGCCGCCCACCACCTGCAGCCGCCATAGCCCGAACACCAGGACCAGGAAGATGGCCAGAATGCCGTACTGCACGGCCATCAGCCGGAGATGCGGAACTTTTTCGTCGCGCCCTAACGGCATAATCTTCCCAGCGGCTCCGAATCCTTCGATGCTGCCGCTCCGCGGTGGTTACGTTCTCTCAAAATCCTGTTCCGGAGTACCTTCAGTCTACAGCGGTTCGGCCGGGCGGTTGCTTTCACTTTCAGTTTCACCCCGGCCCAACTTCCCCATTTCGAATTCTTGAAACTGAAACTGAAACTGAAACTTGAAACTCTCCTCACGCCTTCTGCCGCAGCCGGTCCAGCGCGAAGTACAGGAACAGGCCCAGCAGCGCGTTGGCCACCGCCGACACCGCCTCGTGCCCCCAGCGCCAATACAGCGTTTCCCCGGCCAGGCCGCGCGCCACCGCGTAATAGAGGACCTGGTGCAGCAGGTAGAAGCCGAAGGTCATCAGCACGCGCGAGCCGGGATTGTCCACGTCGATCTTCACCCCCAGCGACGACGCGCAATAGCCCACCACCGTTTTGGCAATGCCATACAGCCCGATCGGCTGATGCGTCAGGCTGTCCTGTATCAGCCCGATCACCCCGCCGGTCAGCAGTCCGCTCACCTGGTTGCGCCTGCCCACCGCGAAGTAAATGGTCACCAGCAGCGGCAGGTCGAAGGTCGCCATGAACGGCAGGTGCAGCGGCAGAAAACTCTGCAGCAGCAGCGCCGCCAGCGGCACCCCCACCGCCACCGGCACGCTGAACCGGTAAACCTCCACTTGTTCGCGGGAGACGTAAGGGGCAGCCACTACCGGGGAGTATCCTTTGCCGAATTTTCCGTTGCCGCCTGTCTGGGGCCGGGCCGAAGCGCGTGCGTTGCGTCGCCATTCGCCGCCTTGGTGGAAGCGCCATTGCCGGGCGCCTTCTTCTTTTCCGTGGCGGCCGGCTGATTCTTGCTTCCCACGGTGGTCTGGCCGGCCTTCTGCTCCTTCACCACCGGTCCTGGCGCCGTTCCCGCCGCCGGATTGTTCTGCGTGGCCGCGGGTTTGGGCGCTCCGTCTGGCGCCGCCTGCTTCCGCGCCGGTGCAGGTTTGCTGGCCGCTTCCGCCGCCGGCTCCCTCTCGGCAGAGGCAGGTTTTGCCGCCGCGCCCGTAGCGGCCGCCGGCGTGGCCGGCTTCGGCTTCGGCGTTGCCATGCTTACCGGCGGAGGAACGGCGCTTCCCTGCCCTTGCGCCGGTGGCGGCACCGAAGGCAGACGGTCCGCCAGAATGTCCGCCGCGCGCGCCGGCGCCCGGGCGTCGTTCACCTCCGGGGCCCTCTCCACCATCTTGGTGATGATCAGCACCTCTTCCAGCCGGTTCAGTTGCGCCGCCGGTTTCACTTCAATATTCAGAAACGTCCCCGCCGGCTTCACCCGCACCACGCTTCCCGCCGAAAGTCCCTTCGGATACACCCGATCGCCGCCGCTGGTCAGGAGGCGTTCGCCCGGCTCGATCTTTTCGTCGGCCAGGATGTTGGCCAGGAAGGTTTCCCCGCTGGCCGTGCCCTTCAGGATTCCCTGCAAGCGCGATTTTTCCAGGATCACCCCCGCGCCGCTGGAAGGATCGTTGATTTCCAGCACCAGCGACGACGTGGGATACACGCGGAACACCTTGCCCACGATCCCGTCCGGCGTGATCACCGGCATGTCCGCCGCGATGCCGTCGTGCGAGCCCTTGTCGATGTAAATGCCGCGCGAGAACTCGCTCCCCGTGGTGCTGATCACCTGCGCCGCCATGGTGCGGGAGATGAACTGCTCCTTGAACCCGAGCAGCGTTTGCAGCCGCCGCGCCTGGCCGGCGTCTTCCGCCATCCGCACCTGCTCCAGCCGCATGCGCTCGATCTCGTCGCGCAGCATCGCGTTCTGCGCCCGCACCCGCCGCAGGTACACGTACTCGTGCCAGCCGTTGGAGAACCAGCGCGACGTGTATACCACCGCTTTTTCGAAGGGAGTGATGGCCGAAACGGTCCACACCCGGATCAGCCGCGAGGTGCCGTGGTCGGTGTTCTTTTTCACCTGCACCGCCAGGCCCAGGATCTGCGCAAACAACACCACCGCCAGGATGCTCAGATTTCGGTGGCGGCTGATGATGTTTTCCACTGCAGTTTCCAGTTGCCAGTTGCCGGTTTCCAGCTCCGATTGCGGTAGCCAGTTGCTGGAAACTGGAAACCGGAAACTGGAAACTATTCCAGAGAAATCTTTCTCAGCAGCTTGAAGTCGCTCAGCATTTTTCCCGTGCCCAGCACCACGCTGCACAGCGGGTCGTCGGCGATGGAAACCGGCAAGCCGGTCTCCTCGCGGATGCGCTTGTCCAGGTTCTTCAGCAGCGCCCCGCCCCCGGTGAGCACGATCCCCCGGTCGCTGATGTCGGCGCTCAACTCCGGCGGGGTGCGTTCCAGCGCCACCCGGATGGCATTCATGATGGTGGCCACGCACTCGCTCAGCGCCTCGCGCACCTCGCTGTCGTCCACGGTGATCGTCTTGGGCACGCCCTCGATCAGGTTCCGCCCCTTGATCTCCATGGTCAGCGGCTTGTCCAGCGGATAGGCGCTGCCGATCTCGATCTTGATCTGCTCCGCCGTGCGCTCCCCGATCAGCAGGTTGTACTTGCGCTTCAGGAAATTCATGATCGCTTCGTCCATCTGGTTCCCCGCCATGCGGACGGAGCGCGAATACACGATGCCGCTCAGCGAAATCACGGCGATGTCCGTGGTCCCGCCGCCGATGTCCACGATCATGTTGCCGCTCGGCTCGGTGATCGGCAGCCCCGCCCCGATGGCCGCCACCATCGCCTGCTCCACCAGGTGGACCTCGCTCGCCTTGGCGCGGTAGGCCGAATCCATCACCGCCCGCTTTTCCACCTGCGTAATCTCGCTCGGCACCCCGATCACGATCCGCGGATGCACCAGCATCTTGCGGTTGTGCGCCTTCTGGATGAAGTAGTTCAGCATCTTCTCGGTGACCTTGAAGTCCGCGATCACTCCGTCCTTCATCGGCTTGATGGCCACGATGTTGCCCGGCGTCCGCCCCAGCATCTCCTTGGCTTCCTTGCCCACCGCCTCCACTTCCCCGGTGTTCTTGTTGATGGCGACAATGGAGGGTTCATTGACGACGATGCCCTTGCCGCGGGCGTACACCAGCGTGTTCGCCGTGCCCAGGTCGATCGCCAGATCGCTGGAAAACATGCTGAACAGCGAGCGCAAGTTGGTAAAGCGTGAGCTGGGATGAAAACCGTTTGATGACATACGTCGTCTCTTTGCCTTGGCGGCTGGGAATTCCTTCCTGGTTGCTGACCCGGTACTCTGATTTTATTCGAACTGCACCCGCCCGCGGCGAACTAAAGTCGCCGTCCCTCGGGGGTGGCCCATCCTTGCCGGCCCGCACTCGGCCCGGCAGCGTGGGAGCGTTGCTGAAGCCCGGTTCATCCCCGGCGCGCCTACTGGATGACCACCTTCTGCTGCTTGGTCCGGACCCCACCTTTGGCGTTCTGCGCGGTTACCGTGATGATGTTTTCCCCATTGGGCAGCGGCGGGGTGAAGAACTGGAACGATCCGTCGGCGGAGATGTAGGGCACCTCCGCCCCGTTCACCATCACCCGCGCGCTCCGCTCCGTCTTCCCTTTCACCTCGATCACGTGCCCGTGCTGCACGAAGGGCGACAGCTCCAACGCGATATCCACGTTGTTCACTCCCTTGGCGATCAGCGTGAACCGGTTCTTTTCGCTCTCGATCGATTCCTTGCCGTCCAACCCCACCGTCTGCACCATCCAGTAGTAGGCCCCTTCGCCCAGGCCGGCGACTTTCACCTGCTCTCCCGCCACGTTCTTGTCATACACCGTGGACGAGAAGTACGGGTTCCGCGAAATCCGCACGTGGTAGAGCTTCGCGTGGTTGATCGGTGACCAACTGAAGTCCACCGGCGCTCCCCGCTGCAGATTGACGAAAATAGGCAGCATATTGGCGGGCGCGATCAGCGTCGGCGGCGCCAATTCCTTCACCTTGCTCAGTTTCGGCGAAGCCGCCTTGAACGTGACCTTCTCGTACTCTCCCAGCTTCACCACTTGGGCCCCGCGCGCGATTTCGCCCGTGCCTTTCTTCACCAGCACTTCGTGCTGGTCCGACCGCGGGTCGTTGTGCACCATGGCCGAGCTGTCCGCTCCGAACGAGGCCGTCGCCCCCGCCATGATCACCTTCGAATTCGATCCCCGCACGTACGCCGCCGTCGACAGGTCCACCGTGCCCGTGGTCAGCTCCACCGCCACCTGCGTCTGCTGCGCCGTGTTGGTGGAGTTCTCCTGGATCACGATCAGCGAATCCTGCTTGATGGTGTAGTTGGTGTTATCGGCGAACACCACCTTGGCAATCCCCTCGGCGCTGGTCTGCACCACATCGCCTTTCTCCAGCGGCACGTTGAAATTGGCGTTGATCCAGGTATTGCTGTTCGCCTTTTTCACCCTCACCGTCCCGTCAATCGCGGTGAAGCTGGCCGTCTGCGGCGCCGGCGTGGGCGCCGGCCTGCGCGCGCTGCTTCCCCCCAGCCATTCGCTCAGCGAGCTTCCCGCTTTGGACGCCACCTGGCTGGTCTGCGACGGAAACACGATGTACGACACTACCGTGATCGCCGCCACCACCGTCAGGATCATCAGCAACACACTGCGGTAGGTGACCGTGGTCCACGAAAGCTGGAACCCCGCATTGTTCTTCGGCGACACGCTTCGGCGAATCAGTCTCTAATGAGTTTGGATATCGCGCCGAGCGTACCACAAGCGCTACTCGTCGCAAATAGGTGAATAACTGGAGCATTAACTCTCCCGCTACCGGAGGGCTTGTCCGAAAGTCACGCATGCCATTGGACTTGCCCCATTCTTCCCGCGCCCCGTTTCGCAGCCGAACCCCGGTTCCGGCGCACTTGCGCGCCCTCCATGCGCCGGATACGATGAGAGGTTTGCATTGCTTCCTTGGAGGCGCCGAGTATGGCCACCGACGTGATCAGCCAGGTAACCACTGCCAGAATCTATAAGAATCTCATTGACGGAGACTGGGTCGAGGCCAGCACCGGCGAGACCTTCGAGAATATCAATCCCGCCGACACCCGCGACGTTGTCGGGGTCTTCCAGAAGTCCGGCAAGGCCGACGTCGAGGCCGCCGTCGAGGCCGCCCGCCGCGCCTATGAAAAATGGCGGCTCGTTCCCGCGCCCCGCCGCGCCGAAATCCTCTATGCCGCCGCCCGGATGCTGGCCGAGCGCAAGGAAGACTACGCCCGCGCCATGACCCGCGAGATGGGCAAGATCCTCAAGGAAACCCGCGGCGACGTGCAGGAGGCCATCGACACCGGCTTCTACATGGCGGGCGAAGGCCGGCGCCTGCTCGGCGTCACCGTGCCCTCCGAGCTGCCCAACAAGTGGGCCATGGCCGCGCGTTTCCCGGTGGGCGTCTGCGCCATGATCACCCCCTGGAACTTCCCCATGGCCATCCCCTCCTGGAAGCTCTTCCCCGCCCTGGTCGCCGGCAACACCTGCATCATCAAGCCCGCCCAGGACACCCCGCTCTCGGTCTTTAATTTCGTGCAGACCTTGCTCGACGCCGGCGTGCCCCGTGGCGTCGTCAACCTGGTCACCGGCTTCGGCTCCAAGATCGGCGGCCCGCTCACCGAGCATCCCGAAATCCGCGCCGTCTCCCTCACCGGTTCCAGCGATGTCGGCCGCATCGTCGGTGAATCCTGCGCCCGCAGCTTCAAGCGCTGCTCGCTGGAGCTCGGCGGCAAGAACCCCATGATCGTTCTCGACGACGCCAACCTCGGCCTCGCCCTCGAAGGCGGCCTCTGGGGCGGCTTCGGCACCACCGGCCAGCGCTGCACCGCCACCAGCCGCATCATCGTGCAGAAGGGGGTTTACCGCGAATTCGTCGACCGCTTCGTCGACCGCGCCCGCAAACTCAAGGTCGGCAACGGCCTCGACGAGACCGTCGAAATGGGCCCGGCTATCAACAAGGCGCAACTGGAAACCGACCTCGGCTACATCGAAATCGGCCAGGCCGAAGGCGCCCGCATGCTCTGCGGCGGCCATCGTCTCGACCGCGGCGCCTACCAGTACGGCTGGTTCCTCGAGCCCACCGTCTTCGCCGACGTCGATCCCAAAATGCGCATCGCCCAGGAAGAAATTTTCGGCCCCGTGGTCTCCATCATCCCCTGCGACAACCTCGAGCACGCCATCGAGATCGCCAACGGCGTCGCCTACGGCCTCTCCTCCGCCCTCTACACCCGCGACGTCAACCGCGCCTTCCAGGCCATGCGCGACCTCTTCGCCGGCATCACCTACATCAATGCTCCCACCATCGGCGCCGAGGTTCACCTGCCCTTTGGCGGCACCAAGGCCACCGGCAACGGCCACCGCGAAGGCGGCCTGGGCGCCATCGAGTTCTACACCGAATGGAAATCTGTCTACGTGGATTACAGCGATAAGCTCCAGAAGGCGCAAATCGATCGTCCGGAATAAGTCTCAACCTAGAGTTGCAGTGGACCCCTAGGCTGAGACAATCAGTTAAATCACTAGTCGCAGTTGATTGATTTCTTCGCTCTGTGTCTCTGTGACTCTGTGTTCATCGTTCAGCCCGCTCAGAACGACCCCTCATCCGCGCTCGGCCCGTACAGCGCCGGCACCGGAACATTGTTCAGGCGCAGGTAGACCGTCAGTTGCCCGCGATGATGAATGCTGTGGTTCAGCACGAATCCCCGCAGCACCGCGATTTTCGGCATGGTCATCAGGTTCTGGCCCGCCTTCAGCAGCGACCACGGCTTCATCATCTGCTCGTCGCTGGTCGCGGCGATCGCCTGCCGCGCCTGCGCCACGTGCTGATCGAAAACCTCCAGCACTTCCTTGCGGTTCTTCGTCGAGGGCAGCTTGAACGTCTGTCCCCCGGGCGGCTCCAGGTCGAGCGCATCCTGCTGCATGGTCACCGCCGCCCACAGCGGCAGGTTCGCCAGGTGGCCCGCCAGCCAGCCCATCGTCCCCGACTTCGGATGCGGCTTGAAATCGAACTTCTCGTCCGGAACCCGCTCCAGCGCCTTGCGGGTGTTGGCCATCTCTTGATCGAATTCCGGCAGCAACGACTGCGCGATTGCCATCTTCTCCTCCTTCTGCAACATTTTAGGTTATGCTTTCATCGGCTACATTGCAGGTTGACACGCCGTGATCCCCATGATCGAAGAACGCGCCCAGGAGCTCCACGCCGCTTGCGAACGCTTTCATGTGGCTCGTTTGGAGCTTTTCGGATCGGCGGCTGGCGCAAACTTCGATTCCGACGACAGCGACCTCGACTTCCTGGTCACGTTCAGCGAAATCCCCGCTGGCGAGCACGCCAACAGCTACTTTGGCCTCCTGGAAACATTAGAGGCGTTGTTCGGCCGCCGGATCGACTTAGTTGTCTCTTCCGCGGTGCGCAATCCTTACTTCCGGCAGGCCATTGAACGAAATCGCACTTTGCTCTATGCGGCTTGAATACAGAAAACTCATGCCGATGACCATCCAAGCCCGCGAGATCCTGGCCGCGCTGCGGCTGGAGAATGTCCGCTACGCCATCCGCGACCTGGCCGTGCTGGCCGATGAAGTCGCCAAAAGCGGCAAGAAAATCCTGCCGCTCAACATCGGCGATCCGCTGAAGTTCGATTTCGCCACTCCGCCCCACATGGTCGAGGCGGTGCACAAGGCCATGCGCGACGGCCACAACGGCTACGCCCCCTCGCTCGGCATCGACTCCGCCCTCCAGGCCATCGCCGGCGAGGCCGAGCGCCACGGCATTCGCAACGTGCAGAGCATCTTCGTCACCGCCGGAGTCAGCGAAGGGGTGGAGCTCTGCCTCACCTCGCTCTGCAATCCCGGCGAGAACGTGCTCACCCCCGCGCCCGAGTATCCGCTCTACTCCGCCGTGCTCGCCAAGATCGGCAGCCCGCTCAATCCCTACTACCTCGACGAGTCCAACGGCTGGGAGCCCGACGTCGAGGAGATGGAAAGCAAGATCACGCCCCAGACCCGCGGCATCGTGGTCATCAATCCCAACAATCCCACCGGCGCCGTCTACTCGCGCCGGAAGCTGGAGCAGATTTGCCGTCTCGCCCGCCGCCACGGCCTGGTCATCCTCGCCGACGAGATCTACGACAAGCTCATCCTCGACGACGATGTCCAGCACATCTCGCTCGCCTCCCTCGCGCCCGACCTTCCGGTGATCACCTTCAGCGGATTGTCCAAGCCGTACCTCGCGCCCGGATGGCGCATCGGCTGGGCGATTGCCAGCGGCCCCAAGGATGCGTTCCGTCCCTACATCGAAGGCGTCCACAAGCTGCTGCGCGCGCGCCTCTGCTGCAACGCGCCCATGCAGCACGCCATCAAGCCGGCGCTCGAAGGCCCGCAGGACCATGTCACCGAGATGAATGCCAAGCTGCGACGCCGCCGCGACCTCACCGTCGGCTGGGCCAATTCAACCCCGCGCGTGAGCTGCGTCGCGCCCAAGGGAACCTTCTATGCCTTTCCCAAGCTCGACATTGACGGCGAGGATCTCGACTTCGTCAAAGGCGTGCTCACGGAAAAGCAGGTGCTCGTCGTGCACGGCAGCGGCTTTGGCCAGAAACCCGGCTCGAAGCACTTCCGCATCGTCTTCCTGCCCGACGAACCGACGCTCACCAGGGCTTACGCCGGCATCGCCGACTACCTGCGCGAGCATTACAAATAGCAATTAGCAGTTAGCTATTAGCCATTAGCCGGCGATCCGGAAACCTGGCCGTAACTCCTCGCGCAGTGAGGATTTTTTTGTGTGGGACGATTACCTACCGGTAAACCTTAGACGGCGCCCACCCCCCTCCCCCCTTTGGCGGTTCCGTTGTTGCAAATAAGCGACTTAGTTCACGGATACCGTGACGGTAACCGTGGGATACCTGCAGGTAACCTGGCGCATTATCGGACATAGAAGGGCACTGACAGAGTGGCCGGGAGCGGCAGCATGTTGTCAAAGAGCTAAACGTGGGCGGGTGATCGACACCAACCCTCGGAGGCGCGCTGGGCGCATATTCAGCGTAGCGCGAAGCGGAGAAGATACAAGGAGAATCAGGAGCCAGGCGGTTACGTCGGAGCGCAGTGTTGATTACCACCGTAACCAGGGTGGGACGGCGAGAATGGAGGCAGCGGGCAGCGCTTAAAAGTTCGACTCTGTATTTTGGTACAACTTGCCGCGTATTTTGTGGCATCATGTACACACGACGAAGGTGGCTACAAAGATGGCAACTGCAACGGCCAAGAAATTGAATGAATATCTGGAGAGTTGGCTGGGCACGCAAGCCGAGTCTGAGCAGAAGATCGTTCGCCTCGTCGAGGAGGGTCTTCCGACGAAGGTTATCAATCACCTGATGGATCGCGGCCTCACCCGGAACGAGATCTTTGCAATCATCATACCTCTGCGGACATGGAAGCACCGCAAGAGTCGTCATCAGGCGCTTTCAAAGGAAGAATCGGAACGTGCCGTTCGCGCCGCGCGGGTACTAGCCCGAGCACAGGCAGTCATGGGCGACGAACAGGCCGCACTCGACTGGCTGCGCGTCCCGAAGAGGCGTTTCGAGGGGCGTACTCCCCTGCGAATGCTCTCGACCGAAGCGGGTGGCCGCCTTGTAGAGCAGATGCTGATCCAAATCGATGAAGGCATGACCGCCTGATGATCCTGTGGCGGATCAGTAATTACGCCACGCTGGACGGACGAGGAGGGCTGCTCGCGTCCGCTCGCTGGCACACTGAAGGTCGAGCCGTCGTTTATTTGAGCGAGTCTCCAGCCGCCGCCCTGCTTGAAAAGTTGGTCCATTTAGAGTTGGATCCAGCTCGCCTGCCCAAGACATACCGGCTGCTAAAAGCCGAAGCACCGGATGACTTGCCGGTAAAGACAGTGGCAGCTACCGATCTCCCGCCACACTGGATCAACGATGAGATTTCGACCCGCACTGTGGGGGATGAGTGGCTGGCGTCCAGAAGCACGGTGTTGCTAAGGGTTCCGTCAGTCCTGGTTCCCGAGACCTTCAACATCCTTCTGAATCCCGAGCACAACGATGCGTCCCGAGTTCGAGTCCTCTGGACTGCCGAATATCCCTGGGATGCGCGTCTGGTAAGCGGGAAATAACCCTGGCGCACTGACTGTTGGCTGTGCTGCGAAATCCGGGCAGATGTGGGGCACAGGCTCATCGGTCGCAGGGCCTAAAGGCCGATTTTCCTGGCTGTCCTTATCGGCACGGCTGAAGCCGTGCCCTGACACAGAGCCGGAAATTACAAGTCATCTCACAAATGCTCGCTGTTTGGCACAGGGGCTAAAAGCCCCTTGTGTTAAAGAGGCTAAATTCGCGGGCCTGATCAGCCCCACCGCGCCAAAATCGGGTGCGGCGGGGACCCTGAATTCGGCCCGCGCTTCCAGGTGCTGCAGGCCTCCCGGCATTTATGAGATAGCCTCCAATGGTCCTGTGTCAGAAATTCATTTCCTAAGCGCCGGCGATCGTCGGCTGCTCGGTCGCAGGGCCTGAAGCCTCCTCGGAATAAGACGTTTCTTAGGGGGACGCTCTTTCGCCGGGCTGAAAGCCCGGCGCTTCCACCGGGGACGCTTTTTCGGGCTTCCCCACATTAGCTCGCTGGCAGCGGCATCGGCTCGCCAATGCTCCAATTTCTCGCTATACGGAACCTACACCTATGGTTTCGAAGCGAAAGTCCTCGGCGGTGTCACGGTTGCAGCGGTGGTAGGCACAATCAAGTTTGATGGGCGTGGAGGGTTTACTGGCACCATCACGCAGAGTACTGGCGGCGGGCAAGAAGGCCCCATCCCAATCTTTGGCACTTCACCGCTGAGAAGGAGCCGTTCTTCTAAGCACGAGAGATAGCCGCGTAGCGCGAGGCGGATGGGCGCGGGGTGCGGGCAACACCGCCATCTTCGCCCATCCGCGGATTCATTGCAGGTGGGGCAGCGGGCGCCTCTTGGGTTCGGGTTTGGCGAAAGAGCCAATTGGGCCGCGTCTCGCCCAGTTTGCGGGCTGAGGCCCCCGAGCTATCAGCTATCGGCTGTCAGCTGTCAGCCAAAACCTAGATCCCTCGCTGCGCTCGGGATGACAACCTTGCGAGCTGCGCCTGGGATGACCATCCTGGGCGATGGGGGAGAAGAACCCACATCTGCCAAACCCGGGCAGATGTGGGGCACTCGGTTTAGTTTCCAGTTTCTGGTTTCCAGTTTCCAGTTCACGAGGCAGATGTGGGGCACCCTTGGTTCAGTTTCCAGTTTCTGGTTTCCAGTTTCCAGTTCACGAGGCAGATGTGGGGCACTGTCGCGCCCATGGGCCAATGACCAGCGGCGTTTGTCCCTCGGCCCGGTGAATCTGCTTAAATGCTGTGCAGGACCATGGTCGACATTCACACCCACATCCTGCCCGAGGTTGATGACGGCGCCCGCTCCTGGGAGATGGCGGTACACATGTGCCGCATGGCCTTCGAGGACGGGATCGACCACATGGTGGCCACGCCCCACGCCAACGGCCAGTTCGCCTACGACCGGCAGTGGCTGCGCGGGGTGCTGAAGGAACTGGCGCAGCGCACCGGCGGCGCACCCACGCTCAGCCTGGGCTGCGACTTCCATTTCTCCTACGAGAACCTGGAAAGCCTGGCCGAGCAGCCGCACCGCTTCACCATCGAGGAGACACCCTACCTGCTGGTGGAGCTCAGCGACTTCGGCATCCCGCCCTCGGTGACCGACGAACTGGAAAACCTGGTGCTGCGCGGACTGCGGCCCATCATCACCCACCCGGAGCGCAACCTGCTGCTGCAACGCAAGCCGGAGCGGGTGCTGGAATGGGTGCAAGTGGGATGCGCGGTGCAGGTGACCGCCTCGGCGGTGACCGGCCAATGGGGCGACAAGCCGCGGAAGATCGCCAAGTGGCTGCTGGAGCGGCAGGCGGTGCACATCCTGGCCACGGACTGCCACAGCGTCGAGGGACGGCCGCCGCTGCTGTCGCAGGCGCGCGACATCATTACCCGGGTCTTCGGGCCGGTGATCGGGCGGTCGCTGGTGGACGACAACCCGCGGGCGGTGGTCAAGGGCGAGCCGTTGCCGTACTTTCCGGTGGAATAGCTGTCAGCTATCAGCTTTCAGCTTTCAGCCAAAACCTAGATCCCTCGCTGCGCTCGGGATGACAACCCTGCGGGGCTGCGCTCGGGATGACAATCGTGGGGCGCTGCGCTTGGGATGACAATCGTGGGGGGCTGAGCTCGGGATGACAACCTTGCGAGCTGCGCTCGGGATGACAAATCCAACGAGACTAGCGATCCTCGGAGGCAGTGCCGCCGCCGGGGATATAGGAGACAGCGGCGGTATCGGGGTTGATGAGATTGGCGCGGTCGGGGCCGAGGCCGAGCTTGATGAGGGCGCGCGAATCGGGGACCATCTTGGTCTGCCAGCCATTCTGCTGCTGGTAACGCTGCATGGCCTGCTTGCAGCGGCTGTCCCAGACGCCGTTGGGTTGACCGTCGAGAAGTTTCTCGCGGATGAGGGCGGCCTGGATTTCGCGCACGCGCGAGGGCGCCATGACCTGCTGGCCGCGACGGCGCGATTTGCGGCGCGCGCGGCGCGCACTGTGGTGGGTCTTGTGGTGGGACTTGCCGGCCGTCGCGGTCTTGGACTTGGACTTTTGCGGCGTCCGGGCGTAAGCGGCTCCCGCCATGAGCCCCAGAAACAGAACTGCGCACAGGATACGTCGTGTACTCAACCAGCACCTCAAGATTCGGCTAGGCCGCGAATTCTATGCGGCGAACTCAGCCTGATTCAAGCATAAAGCGCCGCCGCCGCGCACGGCACCTTGGGCCATGTACTTTGATTTTCGCGCCAGAGCTGAGGCTGCCTCCGCAAGTTATTCAAAAACAAAAAATTAAGCCATGGTTTCGTGCGGCAGCCCGCGCCAAAGCCGTGACCATTTTGGGAATAAGCTTCGCGCCGGTCTATCGGTGGATCACCTTACAGCCGATCGATCTTTCAATCTATTGGCCGGCGGGTTGGTGGTCTGGAGTTCGAGGGGCCATCGCCGCGGCGGGCGGGGAGTCCGCCGCTTTGGTGACCATCGAAGGGGGCCCCGGCGAGGCGCCGGGGCCTACCCAACTAACCGATAGTCACTACGGCAGTGTTCCTCCCAGGAAGATGGTTCCCTGGTTGCGGCCACGTCCCTGGCGGACAAGGAAGACGACGTCCTGGCCGCTCTTCAGGTTCTGCTGGATCTTGCGGAAATCATCTTCGCTGTTGATGGGCTGCTTGTTGATCTCCAGGATGACGTCGCCGCGGCTGAGCCCGACATCGTCGGCGAAGGATCCCGGCTTCACCTCGCTGACAATCGCGCCCTTGCCGGCGGGAATGCCGAGGCGGTCCGCGAGGTCGGCGGTGACGTTCTGCACGGTGACCCCGAGCTTGCTGGGGGTGGGAGTGGTTTCCCCCTGGCCTTCCTCTTCCTCGCCCAGGCGGCTGGCGAACAGCTTGGCGCGGTTGGCGATGGTGACGGTAGTGGTCTGTTCCTTGCCGTTGCGGACAAATCCGACCTTGGCGGTGGAACCGGGCCTGCGGCTGCTGATGTCGGAGACCAGCTCGTCGCCATTCTTCACCGTCTTGCCGTCGACGGAGACGATGGTGTCGCCGACGCCGAGACCGGCCTTGTCCGCCGGGCTGCCGGGAACGACGTTGGCGATGGTGACGCCATTCTTGACGCCATAGACGCGGGCGACGGCGGGATTGGCCTGGGCCGCGAATTCCACCCCGATGGAGCCGCGGGTGACGCGATGCTCGGGGCCGATGAGCTGGTTGTAAACCTGGGCGACGGTGTTGGAGGGCAGGGCGAAGCCCACGCCTTCATAGCCCTCGCCACCGGTGATGATGGCGGTGTTGATGCCGATGATCTGGCCATCCATGTTGACCAGCGGGCCGCCGGAGTTTCCGGGATTGATGGCAGCGTCGGTCTGGATGAAGGACTGGAACTGGCGGTTGGGGACGATATTGCGGCCGATGTAGGAGATGATGCCGGCGGTGACGGTGGCGTTCAGGCCGAAGGGGCTGCCGACGGCCAGCACCCAATCGCCCACCTGCATGCTGTCGGAGTTGCCCAGCTTGGCGGTGGGCAGCGACTTGGGGACATCGACCTTGATGACGGCCAGATCGGTTTCCTGGTCGGTGCCGATGACCTTGGCATCATGCCCAACCGAGCCGGCGGGATCGTCCTGGAACTTGACGCGGATGCGGTCGGCCTTGTCCACCACGTGGCGGTTGGTGACGATGTAACCCTTGGGGTCGACGATGACGCCGGAACCCAGCGAGCGCTGGCGGATGGGCCCGCCGCCGTCGGGCATCTGGCCGAAGAAACGGTCAAAAAAGTCCTGGAAGGGATTATCTTCGTCGCCCGGCCCCTGGCCCTGCGGCGTCTGTCCGTGAGGGTTGGGGACGCCAAAGCGGCGCCGGTGGGGGTTCTGCAGGGTGGATTCGGTATTGATGTTGACCACCGCCGGCTCGAGCTGCTTGGCGATCTGCGTGAACTGGTTGGACAACTGCTTGGGCGAGGGGATGACCAGGCGGGTGGCGTCCGAGGAGGAGTTGCCCTTGTTCTGGCCTTTGACCCCGTAGGAGACGACGGTCCCGATCAGGATGCCAACTGCCAGGGTGAACAAGACCACCACGGTCGAGGACCAGCGATGCGCTTTGAATCTTTCCCAGAAAGCGCGGGCGCGCGGATTCATATGCTTTTATTTCCTCCAGCTCTAAGAAGCCATGATCGGTCCAAGCGATGGAAAATCAGAAATGCCGCAGGAGCAGCACGGCTGATAGCTCACACTGAATTCTTCGCTAGACACAGCTCTCTCAAAGAGCTTAGACGCAGTCTTAAACAATTCGTTGCTATAAATCGCGATTTCATTTGTGAAATCGCCGAGAGCCGGCAGGTCGCTGGGCGAATCAGCCCGCTGACCTTGACCCCCCGGCCCGCTTAACATCATAATCCTGCTCACCGTGGGGCCGCTCCCGCATGGCATGGCCGCCGGGCAGTCTTCTCTCTTCCAAACCAGATCAGCAGCGCAGGGACACAGGGGTGCAGAAATGAACGCTGAAACTCCGAAGCGGCTGGGCGATTACGAGATTCTCCGGGAGTTGGGCTCCGGGGGGATGGGGCGCGTTTACCAGGTACGAAACGTGATCACCGACCGGGTGGAGGCGATGAAGGTGCTGCTACCCGACCTGGGAGGGCAGGAACAGGTGGCGGCGCGGTTCCTGCGCGAGATCAAGGTGCTGGCGGCGCTGAAGCATCCGAACATCGCCACGCTGCACACCGCGCTGACCATCGACAACCAACTGGTGATGATCATGGAATTCGTGGAGGGGCAGTCGCTGGCGGGGCGGCTGGCGTCGGGACCGATCTCGGTGCCGGAGGCGCTGACTTACACCGACCAGATCGTGGATGCCCTCAGCTACGCGCACCAGCAGCACGTGATCCATCGTGACATCAAGCCGGCCAACATGATGCTGACCCCGGACGGAACGGTGAAGCTGATGGATTTCGGCATCGCGCGGACGGAGGGCGAGCCGACGCTGCTGACCGCGCCCGGGTCCACCCTGGGCTCGATGAATTACATGTCTCCGGAGCAGGTGCGGGGCGAACGCACCGACGAGCGCTCCGACCTTTACTCGCTGGGTATATCGCTCTACGAGATGGTGACCGGCAAGCGGCCGTTCCACGGGGACAGCAGTTATTCGCTGATGGCGGCGCACATCAATCAGACGCCCACGCCGCCGGTGGAATTGCAGCCCGGCATCCCGGAGGAGCTGAACCAGATCATTATGACGGCGATCGCCAAGGCGCCGGAGCAGCGCTTCCAGTCGGCCGACGCCTTCCGCAACGCGGTGCGCATGGTGCTGCGGTCGTTGCAGGAATCGAGGACGGTGTTCCAGGGCTCGCAGGACTTGACGATGCCGCCGCTGCCGGCGTCGCCCTCGCAAGTATTCACGGCGCCGCTAACGGTGCACACCACGCCGCGTCCGGCGCCGGTCCGCGTGACCGCCCCCACCGCGCCGGTTACCGCTACCACGGCCGCGGCCACCGCGCCGGCCACCGCGCCCGCGCCTCCGGTTGTCCCGGCCGCCGCAGCTCCGGCAGCCGCTCCGCCTATGGCGGCGCCGCCGGCGAGCCATCGCGGGTTGTATGTGAGCCTGGGAGCGGTGATCGTGCTCGCCGTGCTGGTGGCCGCCGCGCTCTATGTTCCGGGACGTAAACATGCCACCGCCGCCGGCAACGTGAAGGACACGAGCGCCCCGCAAGCGCAGCCTCCGCAACCCGCGGCGGTTCCCAAGCCGCCGGCAGAGCAGAAGCCGGCGCAGATCACTCCGCCGACGGAGGTACCCGCGCCCGCGGCGCCGCCACGAAAATTGGCGGCGACAAAGGGCGACCGATCGGCTTCTGAAAACGCCAGGGCGATGGCCCAAGCGGAGGCAGCGGCCAGGGCCAAGGCGGAAGCCGAGGCAGCGGCAGCCAAGGCCAAGGCGGAGGAACTGGATCGGGTGGAGCATGAGGTTGACCAGTTGTTCAGCCGATCGGCCGCGGTGAACAGCAGCCTGGAACAACTGCAGCGACAGCAGGCCGCCGCCGGCTACGGCCTGCGCGGGGACATCTCGGCCAAGCTGGCGAGCATGAAGGTGAACCTGTCCCGGGCCCAGGATGCGCTGGCGCGCCAGGATGCGGCGAGCGCGCGAAGGTATGGGAAGCTGGCCGAATCGGACGTAGAGGCGCTGGAGAGGTTTTTAGGGCGGTAGAAGAAGTAAGAAGTCAGAAGTTAGAAGTTAGAAGTAAGAAGTAGAAAGGCAACAGTCAGAACCTTTGGATGCATGGTGCACCGGCGGGTGCGACTCGCCGCTCGCCGGCTGAATTCTTGATCGTCATGAACGAAAACGAGGGCGTTACCAGGATCCTGAATCTCGATAATCGGGGATTGGACCGCGCGGCCCAGTTGGAAAAGCTGCGCCGCGACATTACCGTGCTGTTCACCGACATCAAGGGGTCCACCGCGTACTTCGAAAAATACGGCGACGCGGCCGGCCTGCTGATGGTGCACCACTGTAATTCGCTGCTGGGCGAGGCGGTGGAGCGCCACGGCGGGCGGGTGATCAAGACCATCGGCGATGCGGTGATGGCAGCCTTCGATAACCACGCGGAGTCGATAGCGGCGGCCATGGAGATGCAGGAAGCCATCACCGCCGACAACGCCGGCAAGCCCGAGAAGGAGCGCGTTTCCGTGCGCATCGGGATCAACTACGGCCTGGGGTTCGTGAAATCGAACGACGTTTTTGGGGACGTGGTGAACGTGGCCTCGCGCGTGGAAAGCGCCGCCAGCCCAGAGCAGATTCTGATCTCCGATAGCCTGTATGGCGCGGTGTGCAAGGACTGCCGGTTTCGCCTGCGGCACGCGGGAAAATTTTCCCTGAAAGGCAAAGCCGAGCCCAGCGACCTGTTCGAGGTGGTGTGGAGAGAGCAGGCCGACGCGCCGCAAATGGCCGCGCACAGCATGATCATGGCGGCGCTGGATTCGGTCCCGCAGGTCACGTTCAAGCTGCTGCAAGTGCTCAGCGACGGCCGCACCGGCAAGGAGTTCCTGATGCAGGCGAACCAGGCGCTGATCGGAAGGACGGAGGGCGATCTCACCTTCCCCCACGACGAGAAGCTGCAGTCGCCCCATGCGCGGCTGCTGGTGGAATCGGGACAGATGTTCCTGGAGCCGATCGGCGAGGCGCGTACTCTCTTCAGCCTGATCGGCTCCTACCGGCTGCAGCAGGGGGACATCGTCAGGATCGGCGCGCAGGTGATGGAATTCCGGGTGGACGAGGCGGCGCTGGCAGCAGCCTCGCACTCAGGCACGGCGCTGGGCGAACTGGCGGCAATGCTGCACGGGGCGGTGGCCGAGTTCGTCTCCCTGCGCGCCGACCGCAAACACTATCCGCTGCGCGAGGAGCAGACCACCTGGGGACGCACTAAGGCCAACTACGTTTTCCCCACCGATACTTCCATGAGCCGCGCGCACGCGCGGGTCTATCACCGCGGAGAGGATTTTTTCCTCGAGGACACCGGGAGCACCAACGGCACCTTCGTCATGGCGCGGGAGAAGACACCGATTCCGCCGGGAGCAGTGCTGGCCATCGGCGGGCAAAGGTTGAAGGTATTCCGCGAAGAGCAGGCGGCGAAGGCGGTGCGGGTGGGGTGAGAAAGCAATTAGCGATTAGCGATTAGCTCCTAGCTCCTGATCAGCAGTTCGCGGGCGCGCATGGTGGCTTTGACCACCGCCTTGATGAGGGTGACGCGCAGCTTGCCTTCCTCCAGTTCGAGGATGCCGTCGATGGTGCAGCCGGCGGGGGTGGTGACCGCGTCCTTCAGCAGCGCCGGATGGTCGCCGGTCTGGAGCACAACCTGGGCCGCGCCCAAGACGGTTTGCGCCGCCAGTTCCGTGGCCAGTTCGCGCGAGAGGCCGACCTTGACCCCGGCCTCGGCCAGCGATTCCAGGATGATGTAAATGTAGGCGGGACCACTTGCGGAGAGGCCGGTGACGGCGTCCATCTGCTTTTCGTCGACGATGGCGGTGCGGCCGACAGCGTCAAACAGGTGGCGCGCGGTTTCCATTTGCTGGTCGGTGGCGAAACGGCCCTTGCAGATGGCGGTCATGCCGCAGCCGACCATGGCAGGGGTGTTGGGCATGGCGCGCACCACCGCGACCTCGGTGGCCAGCTTCTGCTCGATGTAGCTGGTGGGAACCGAGGCGACGATGGAGATGATGAGCTTGCCAGGAGCGACCTCGGGGCGGATTTCGTTGAGCACCTGGTCGACGGTCTGCGGCTTGACGCACAGGAAGATGATGTTGGCGGCGCGGGCGGCCATGCGGTTGTCGGTGGTGACCGGGAGCTTGAAGCGCTGGGACAGAGCCTGGGCGCGGTCGGCGTGCTGCACGGTGGCGCTCAGTTCAAGCCGGGGCGTGGTGTCGCGGCGGGCCAGCGCCTGCAGCAGGATGCCGCCCATCTTGCCGGCGCCCAGGAAGGCGATGCTTTGGGGCGCCGATTTGGATTTGGCCGTCTTGCTCGCTTGCTGCATGGGTTTCCTCATCTTCAGTAGTCAGGAGTTAGTAGTCAGGAGTTAGCGGCACAGATCGGGAACGATGTGCAATTATTCCGCGATTCTCAACCGTGGCTGCGCGCGGAATCACGGTCGCGGGGCCATGGCGCCCAGCAGGGACTCGAAAATCCGGAAGCCGTCGGTGCCGCCCATGATGGCTTCGCTGGCGCGCTCGGGGTGGGGCATCATGCCGAGCACGTTGCCGCCGGGATTGCAGATGCCGGCGATATTATCGAGCGAGCCGTTGGGATTGGCCGCGGGCGTGATTTCGCCCGCCGGCGAACAATATCGGAAGACGATACGTTGCTCGCGGCGCAGCTCGTCCAGGGTGTCCGGGTCGCAGAAGTAGTTGCCTTCCATGTGGCCGATGGGGATTTGCAGCACTTCGCCGCGGCGGCAGGCGGCGGTGAACGGCGTCTCGGGGTTCTCCACGCGCACGTGCACCGGCTTGCAGATGTACTTCAAGCCGGCGTTGCGCATGAGCGCGCCGGGAAGCAGATGCGACTCGCACAGGATCTGAAAGCCGTTGCAGATGCCCAGCACCAGGCCGCCGCCAGCGGCGGCGAAGCGGCCCACCGCGTCCATGACCGGCGAAAAGCGCGCGATGGCGCCGGTGCGCAGGTAGTCGCCGTAGGCGAAGCCTCCGGGGACGATGATGAGATCGCAGTTTTGCAGATCTTGCGACTCGTGCCACAGGTAGGTGACCGGCTGGTGGGCAACCTGGCGAAAGACCCAGTAGGGGTCCTGGTCGCAGTTGGAGCCGGGGAACTGGATGACGCCGACTTTCATTTGCGTTCAGTTTAGCATTGAACCCCCTGGGTATTGACGCAGAGGACACGGAGGATGCAGAGGAGGCAGTATCCGCTTTGACTCAAAAGCCCGGTCGAGGGCGACCGGGCTACATGCCTAAAGGTGACGGCATTCGCGCTTGCTCCTACTGCGGCGGCGGGGTGCGCAGCGAGGAAGGCGGCTCGGAGCGCGGATGCATGCCGCGGGACTCACGATGCGTGTGCATGGACATGCGGCCGGCGGCGCGCATGGCTTCCAACTTGTGCCACTGGTCGGCGGTGAGTGTGGTGCGTACGTTGAGCGCCATCCCGCCGAGATCCTTCACCAGCTTGGCGGCGGCGCCGGAGGCAGTGTCCAGTTCCTGGTTGTAGGCGGCGCGGTCGAACTGGTCGGCATCGAGCAGTGATTGCAGGCGCACGTACGACTTGAGCGCGGTGGCGCCGGCGTCGATCATGGTGAGCTTGAGGTTGGTGCTGACCTGCTCCAGTTGTTTCTTCTGCGCCGCGGTGATATGCAGTTCATTGGCGACTTCCGGATTGTTCCACCAGTCGCTCATGAGCGCGGCCGGCGGATGCCAGCTCTGCATGAAGGGAACATCGGGCGAGGAGGGGCGGGGCGGCGGCGTCTGCGCCAGGGCAGCGGCGCTCGCCAACAGGAAAACCAGGCCGGCAACAACCACTTTCAGTTTCATGGGAATCTCCTGCACTGACTGTGAGCAATTGACGAAATTACGAATTGAGGAATTGACGAATTGAAAAGCGGCCGGGGCTAAAAGCCCTTTGGAGTTTCGCAGCCCCATCCACCGGCCTGAAGGCCGGTGCTTCCACCAGTCCGGTACACCGACGACTCTTGCTCGAGGACTGGTCAATTTGCAATTTCGACAATTCCTCCTTTCCTCTTCTATACGATACGCCGCCGGACGCGGTTCCCAAAAAACGGAGCCATCCGGCGAGCGGGCCGCCGGGAGCATCCAATCGAGGCAGATGAATTTTCGCGAGCATGTGAATCTGACCGGGGGTGCGCTGAAGCGCTGGTTTCTCGCCCAACTGCAAGATTCGGCGGCGGTGGCGTGCCTGTGGCTGGCGGGGCTGCTGATCATCCGGGTGCCGGGGGCGCCGGTGTGGGCGGGGCTGGCGGCGCTGCTGCAGTTCATTCCTCATTTCGGGCCGGTGATTACGCTGATCGGGCCGGCGATCGCGGCGGCAATCAGCGGCGGCTTCATGCGCCTGGTCTACGTGTTGATTCTTTACGCGGTGGTGGCGGTGACCGACGGGCTGTTGCTGCAGCCGTACATCATGCGGCGCACGGCCAAGGTGCCGATCTGGGCGTCGATCCTGACGCCCATCGTGCTGGGGATGATTTTCAGCTTCTGGGGCGTGCTGCTGGCGGCGCCGCTGCTGGCGGTGGTGTATGCGTACAGAACAAAGCGCAAAGAAAGCCCCAGGCTGCAGGCATCCAAGCAGTAGGCGGAGGGCTCAAGGCGCAAGGCGCAAGGGGCAAGGCGGAAGCTCAAGGCTCGCGGAAGGTTGGGGCTTCGGGACGCCGGGAGGCTGGTCCACAACGTGCTATAATTTGCGATTGCTTCAGTGTTTTTTGGCGGTATGGCGCGCCGGGGCACGCCTGCGCCTACTCTCTTCTACTCGAGGTCTCTCATGTCTGGCCATTCAAAATGGGCCACCATCAAGCACAAGAAGGGCGCGCTGGACGCCAAGCGGGGCAAGATTTTTACCCGCCTGATCCGGGAAATCGCCATGGCCGCGAAATCGGGAGGCGATCCGGACAAGAACCCGCGGCTGCGCAAGGCCATCCTCGATGCCAAGGCCGAGAACATGCCGGCCGACAACATCAAGCGCGCCATCCAGCGCGGCACGGGCGAACTGCCCGGCGCCACCTATGAAGAATTCAACCTGGAAGGGTACGGTCCGGGCGGGGTTGCGGTGCTGCTCGACCTCTCCACCGACAATCGCAACCGGACGGTGAGCGAAATCCGCCACGCCTTCAGCAAGAACGGCGGCAACCTGGGCGAAGCAGGCTCGGTGGCATGGATGTTCCACAAGAAGGGCGACATCATGGTGCCCAAGTCGGCGGCCAAGGAAGACGACCTGATGAACATCGTGCTCGAGGCCGGCGGCGAGGACCTGAAAGACGACGGCGACAACTGGGAGATCATCACCGATCCCTCGGCATTCGAGCCGGTGCTGGAGGCGGTGAAGAAGGCCAACATCACGCCGAGCGCGTCCGAGGTCGGGATGATCCCGCAGAACTACATCAAGCTGGAAGGGCAGCAGGCGCATACCATGATCCGGCTGGTGGAGGCGCTGGAAGAGCACGACGACGTGCAGCACTTGTGGTCGAACTTCGACGTGGATTTGAAGCAACTGGAGGAAGTGGCGAGTTAAAGCAGTTTCCGGTTTCCGGTTTCCAGAAGGGTCGCCAGGAGCGGCCCCTTTTATTTGGACTAAGAAGTCGACAGTGGGCGTGCGGCCCTGCTAAATTTTCTCGCCTCAGGGAAACTACGGATGATGAGACTGATTGCGGTCTTTCTGCTGCTGTGCGCGACGGCGGTGGCCCAGGAAAATCCGCTGCGAAAGCCGGTGTGGGAAATCGGGCCGTGGGTGGGCGGAGGCACGGGGCTGGGGAGCGCCTCGGAGTTCAAGTTCATCAGCGCCGGGGCGCGGCTCGGGCGGGTGCTGACGGGGGAGCTGGGCAGCGGCCGGTTTCGCGGCACCTTCGAGTGGGCGGCCGACATCATGCCGGTGTACGAGGTGCGGCAATCGGAGTTTTACAGTTTCGGCCGGCAGCGGTGGATTTACAGCTTCGCCGCCAACCCGGTGGTGCTGAAGTACAACTGGACCGGCGGGGAGAAGGTGGTCCCATATTTTGCCGCCGAGGGCGGGCTGCTGTTCAGCAGCAGGGACATTCCGGCGCCCGATACTTCCAGCGTGAACTTCATGCCTGGAGGAGCCTTCGGTGTTTACATCCTGCGCGGGAACGGCCAGGCGATCGATCTCTCGGCGCACATGACGCACATTTCCAACGCCAGCCTGGCGCACAATCCGGGAATCAACGCCACGCTGCAGTTCCGCATCGGCTATACCTGGTTCAAGTAAGCGGAGAGGGTTCCAGCTCGAGATAAGACGAATTCTCGGCCAAGCGGATGGCCTCCTCGATTTCGCGGCTGATGTCGCCCACCAGTTGCCGCTTCCAATCGTCCGACCAGAGCCGCTTCTTGCGCAGGTAGCGCTCCATCGCCGGAATCGGGTCGAGCGATTTCCAGTCCGCCTGCTTCGGGGCGCGGGATTGCGCCACGCCAACGTCAGAATGGTGGTTCCAGGGAAAGGCTTTCGATTCGATCAGGGTGGGCCCGCCGCCCTCGCGCGCGCGTTTGATGGCCTCGCGGGCGACGCGATAAACGGCCACCACGTCGTTGCCGTCGACGGTAATGCAGGGAACACCGCAGGTGCGCGCCTTGAGGCTGAGGCCGTCGCCCGCGGCGGGCACGCTGGCCGGCCGTTCCACCCGGAGATCGCTTTCGATCACGCAGACGACGGGCAACTGGCGCGCCGCTGCCATCTCGACCGCCTCATGCCAGAGTCTGAGCGAGGCGGAACCGCTCTCGCAGAGCGCGACCACGATGTTCGGCCTTTTTTGCATCTTGCAGGCCAGCGCCACAGCGGCGGCGATTGTAGGCGGAGCCGCGGTGGCGGAAGGCGTCATGACGTCCGCGGGAGCATGGTTGCGGCGCGCGGGCGGACGGGGGCCGCGGGCGGGGTTACAGGCGTAGAGGCGCGCGTACATGAACTTGAGCGGCGTGCCACGCATGACGCCGGTGACGAGGTTGCGATGCGCGGGGGCGACCCTATCCTCGGGAAACAGGTCGATGGTGGTTCCCACCTGGATGGCTTCCTGTCCCAGGGAATCATGGTAGCTGCCGGCGAGCTTGCGCTGGCGGAACAGCAACCGCGTCCGCTCTTCCACCATGCGGCACTTCAGCATGTAGGCGTAGAGCCGCTTCAGCATGTGGGCATCGAGTGGCGCTGAGCCGCCGGCGCGGGGGCTGGGCTGGAGCAGTGCGGCGGTTTCCACCCTGGGCTGGCTGGCGGCGCGGTTCCCGTTCCTGGTTGCCATGCTGGTTGCCCTGGAAGCTTTGAATCGACTCCATTGTGATGCAGAAGAGCGATTGTCATGCCAAAGGGGGAGGAGGAATTTCAACACGCTTGTGAATAATCCTGTGAATAACGGCAGAGTTGCAGGCGAATTTCCAAGATTGGCGGAGCGTCTAGCAGGTTGCACAGTGGTGTGGGCGAGAAGCGAAAGAATGTTGGCGGTGCGCCGAGTCAGCATGTTTTCTTTCGCCGGATAGGTGAATCGCCCGACACGATTGAAGTGCATTGCGCCAAGCTCTAGTGCGCGGTGGCGCCGGCGCCCGGCTGCCGTGCTAGGCTGGCGCGGTGAAGATGCGGATCGACAGGCTGCTGGTGGAACGCGGGCTGGCGGCTTCGCGCGAGCGCGCCCAGGCGATGATCCTGGCGGGCAAAGTGCTGGTCAACGAGCAGAAGGTGGAAAAGGCGGGGGCGGCGGTCGAGAACGATGCGGTCATCCGCCTGCTCGGGGAAGACATTCGCTACGTCAGCCGCGGCGGCCTGAAGCTGGAGCGCGCGCTGGAGCACTGGCGGATCGAGGTCAGCGGGCGCGTTTGCATGGACGTGGGAGCTTCCACCGGCGGCTTCACTGATTGCCTGCTGCAACACGGCGCCGCCCGCGTGATCGCCGTCGATACCGGCTATGGCCAGATTGACCTGCGATTGCGCACCGACGCGCGCGTGCGGCTGCTGGAGAAAACCAACGCGCGCTACCTGCGGCGCGAGGATATCGGCGAGGCGGTGGAAATCCTGGCCATGGACGTATCTTTTATCTCCGCCACCCTGGTTCTGCCGGCGGTGCTGGCAGCCGCGGGCGACAAGCTCGAGACGGTGATCGTGCTGGTGAAGCCGCAGTTTGAGGCGGGGCGGGAGCAGGTGGGCAAGGGCGGCATTGTGCGCGACCCGGCCGCCCGGCAATCGGCGGTCGAGAAGGTGCAAGCGGCGCTTCACGAGTTGGGGTGGAGCGACACGGAGGTGATGGACTCTCCCATCCTGGGCGCCGAGGGGAACCGGGAATTTTTGCTGCATGCGCGGCGTCGCAGGGAGGAATGAATTCCCCCGCCGCACAAGCCTATTTGCGTAAGCAGGCGGGTGGTGGCGGCTTCACGGTCCGTCCCTGTACAATCCCGGATTGCCGATGAAAACCGCCGCCATTGTATCCAAGCCCGGAAAACCCGAACTGGAGCAGCTAGTGCCGCAGGTGCTGCGCTGGTTTGAGGAGCACGGCTACGAACAGGTGTGGCTGGATCGGGAAACCAGCGCCTACGTTCCGGGCTCGGAGGCGGTGAAACGCGCCGAAATTGCGGACAAAAAGCCCGACTTCGTCCTGGTACTGGGCGGGGACGGCACGCTGCTGGCCGCGGCCCGCGCCGTCGCTCCCGCCGATATCCCGGTCCTCGGGGTGAACCTGGGGTCGCTGGGTTTTCTGACCGAGGTTCCGCTGGATGAATTGTGGGAAACGCTGGTTGCGGTGGACGAGCACCGTTGCGCTTTTGAGAGGCGCAACATGCTCGACTGCCGATTGTTGCGCGATGGCCAGCCGCTGGCTCACTACCACTGTCTGAACGACGCGGTGGTGAACAAGAGCGCGATTGCGCGCCTGGTGAGTTTCGACCTCTACCTCGACAAGGTTTTCGTCTCCAACTACAAGGCCGACGGGGTGATCATTTCGACCCCCACCGGCTCGACCGCCTATGCCCTGGCCGCGGGCGGGCCGATCCTGATGCCTTCGGTGGACGCCATGGTGATCGCGCCCGTCTGCCCGCACTCGCTTACCCACCGTCCGCTGGTGGTCAGGGACACGGTGGAAATAGAAATCGTGGTGAAGAGCGCGGGGGAAGAGGCATTCCTGAGCATCGACGGGCAGACGGGCGCGCCGCTGGCCGACGACGACCGCGTGCTATGCCACAAATCGAATTACCACGCGACGCTGCTGCGCATGCGCAAGACTTTCTTTGACGTGCTGCGGACCAAGCTGAAGCTGGGGATGCGCTAAGGAGCTACACTGTCTCGTTCTGCACCAGTTGCTGAAAGGTCTCGCGCTTTCTGACCAGGCGCGCTCGTTTGCCCTCGACCAGCAACTCCGCGGCTCGCGGGCGGGTGTTGTAGTTGGAGGAGATGGAAAGGCCGTAGGCGCCGGCATCGAGGATGGCCAGCAGGCCGCCTTCACGGACCGGAAGCAGCGCCCGCTCGCGGGCGAAGAAATCTCCCGTCTCGCAGATCGGCCCGACCACGTCCACTACGTGGCGCTCCGGGGCTTCCGGCAGCGACACGGGCACAATCTCGTGGTGCGCGCCATAAAGCGCCGGGCGGATCAGGTCGTTCATGGCGCCATCCACCACGACGAACGACTTCCCATTGTTCGATTTCCGGTAGAGCACGCGCGTCACGAGCGCGCCTGCCGGGCCGACGATCGCGCGCCCCGGCTCCAGGATGAGATGGACGCCAAGCCCGCGCAGCGGCCGCGTCACCGCCGCGGCAAAGTGCCTGGTGTGCTCGGGAAAATCGGGCAGCTCCTGCGCGTCGTAGCGGATGCCGAGCCCGCCGCCGGCATCGACGTAGCGGATGCGGTGGCTCTCGCGCTTGAGGGCGCGCACCAGCTCCGCCACCCGCTCCATGGCCGCGCCGAACGGCTCCACGCTGGTGATCTGCGAGCCGATATGCACGCTCACCCCGGCGACCTCCAGCCATTTCTCGCGCCCAGCCTGCTCGTAAAGGCGGCGGGCGGTATCGATCGGCACTCCGAACTTGTGCTGGTGCAGACCGGTGGCAATGTAGGGGTGCGTCTCGGCGGGGACATCGGGATTCACGCGGAAGGCGATCGACGCCTTCTTCTTCAGCCGGGCCGCGCGGGTGGCCAGCGCCACCATTTCGCTTTCGCTCTCGACATTGAACATGAGGATGCCGGCGCGCAGGGCGGCATCCATCTCCTCGGTGGTCTTGCCCACGCCGGAGAACACGACTCGCCGGGCCGCGCCCCGGGCGGCGCGCAGCACCCGCTGCAGTTCCCCACCGGAAACCACGTCGAAGCCGCAACCCATGCCGGCCAGCATCTTCAGCAGCGCGAGATTGGAGTTGGCTTTGACGGAGTAGCAGATGGTGTGCGGAAAACCGCGAAACGCGCGGTCAAAGGTGCGGCAGCGGCCACGGATGGCGGTGGCCGAGTAGACGTAAAGCGGCGTGCCGTGCTTCGCCGCCAGCTCCGGCAGGGGCGCGCGCTCGCAGTGCAGCACGCCCTGGCGATACACGAATGCGGGAGGACGCCCGGCGGGCGCATGGTCCTTGCTCATTTCCGTTTGCCGCTGTCTTCCAGGACCTTGAGCACGACCACCGTCTGGTCGTCGTAGGGGTCCTCGCCCGCGGCGAACTCGGCGACGGCGGCGAAAATGGCGGTCACAACCTCATCGGCGGTGCGATGGCAGTGGGCCTCCACCACACTCCCCAGCCGCGTGCCCCCGAACATCTCGCCTTCACGATTCTGCGCGTCGAGCACCCCGTCGCTGAAAAACACGAAAACGTCGCCGGGCTCGGCCTGGAACGTGATCTCATCGTAAGCGGCGTCATCGAACAGGCCCAGGGGCAGACCCGCGGCCTGCACGCAGGCGATGCTTCCGTTGTGGCAGTGCAAGGGCAGGGGCAGGCCGGAATTGGCCACGCGCAGCGTGCGACGCTCATCGTCCCACACCGCGTAGGCCACCGAAATGTACTGGCCGTCGATGGGCCGCGAGACCAGCGACTGGTTCAGCCGCGACAGCATCTCCGCCGCTCCCGGCCGCGACCCGGCGTGCGACCGCAGGAATCCGCTGGCCAGCGCCGCATAGAGCGCCGCCGGCGCCCCCTTGCCGCTGACGTTGCCGACCGCGATGCCCATGTCCGTCCGGCGTTCCTCGCCCGGGCGCTTGCGGTCGGCGGCGCGGCGCTCGTACTGCAGGAAGTCGTAGAGATCTCCGCCGATGGCGCGTGCGGGCACGAACTTGGCCCCCAGTTGCGCGCTGCCGATGGACGGGCAGCAGGGCGGCAGCAGCCGGAATTGCAATTCGTGGGCCAGCGCCAGGTCCTTCTGCAGGCGCCGCTCCTGGCGCGCCACATGCTCGTAGAGGCGCGCGTTCTCGATGGCGATGGCCACCTGCGCCGCCAGCGTGGTCATGGTGCGCAGGTGGTCGTCGTTGAAGTAGCCGCGGCGGGTGTGCTCGATATCGAGCACGCCGATTACCCGATCCTTGTAGATCAGGGGGACACACAGCTCGGAACGCGTCTCCGGGTTGGTGTTGATATAGCGCGGGTCCTTGTTGACGTTGGGCACCAGCACCGGCTGCTTGTGCAGGGTGGCGTATCCGACCAGGCCCTTGCCGATGGGGATGTCGTGCTTGATCTGCACGGTTTCGTTGAAGCGCAGCGAGAAGCGGTGCTCCAGCTTCGTCTCGCTGGCGTCTAGCAGCAGGACGCTGAACATCTGGTAGTCAATCAACCGGGTCACCGCTTCGCCTACCCGCTGCAGCAACTGGTCGAGGTTGAGAATGGAGGTCAGGTCGCGGCTGATTTCATTCATCACCAGCAGCGTCTTGGCCTGCCGCGAAACGCGGGTGTAGAGGCGCGCGTTTTCGATGCCGGCGGCGATGCGCGAGGCGATCAGCGACAGCAGGCGCTTGTGGTCCTCGGTGAAATAGCCGGGTTGCGGCGCCTCGATGTCGATCACCCCGATGACCCGATTCTTGATGATCAGGGGCACCGCCAGCTCGGAGCGCACCAGGGGGATGGCCTGGATGTATTCGGGCTGCTTCAGCACGTCATTCACCAGCACCGGTTCGCGCCGCTGCGCGGCCAGCCCGGTGACGCCCTCTCCCACCCGGATGCGGCAGCGCTCCACCGTCTCCGGCGGATGGCCGATGGAAAAGCGGATGCGCAGCTCCTGCGTTTTCTCATTCAGCAGCAGGATGGCGAAGTGCTGGTACTCGATGACCCGCCGTACCAGTTCGCCCACCCGCCGCAGGATGGTATTGAGGTCGAGCGTGGCGTTGACCACGTCGGCCACTTCCAGCAGCAGCGATTCCATCTGCAGGGGCGCGGCTTGTGTCCCAGGGATGGTCATTTTCGGGGGCATTCGAGAATTGGATGATATCAGGCGGAGGGCCGGTGCAAGCGGGAACCCACGGGCCGTACCTTGAACGGTGCCCGGGGGCCCCGAGAAGGCACTTGACCTGGCCAGTTAAGCTGCATCTATAATGCATATAGATACATATGAGAACGACGCTAAACATCGATGACAACTTGCTGCAGGAAGCGGCCCGGCTGAGCGGAATTGCAGAGAAGACTGCGGTCGTCCGAGCCGGTCTGGAGGCTCTGATTGCCAGGGAGAGCGCCCGCCGACTAGCCGCATTGGGTGGGAGTGAGCCAGGTATTCGGCGCATCCGCCGCCGCCGGCCACAGTCGCGCAGGGCCCGCGTTCATGCTGGTTGATACCTCTGTCTGGGTGGACCATCTCCGGCACGGCGATCCTGCGCTCGCCGCCCTGCTCGGCCGCGAAGAAGTGGAATGCCACCCATTCATCATCGGCGAATTGGCGTGCGGGCTGCTGCATCGTCGCTCGGCCGTGTTGTCGCTGCTTCAGTCCTTGCCGCGTGTACCGATAAGCAGTCACGAGGAGGTGCTGGCCCTGGTTGAGCGCCATCGCCTGATGGGCCGGGGGATCGGCTGGATCGACGCTCATCTCTTGGCATCGGTAGCGCTGGCAGGTTCCCTCCTGTGGACTCGCGATCGACGCCTCGCCCAGGTTGCTCGAATGCTCAATCTTTGTGCTCAGCCTTAAAGCTGATAAACCATCAGCGCACAGGCGAAAAGGAATGGCGCGCCAGGAGAGACGATTTTAGAACTCTGATCCTTCCCGATCCTTGCTTCGCGCAGACTCCGCTGACAAAGTCCATGGCACATTCCGGGGTGAACGTCATTCGATTCAAGCAACAGGGGAAAGAATATGCGAGGTCCTACGAGTGCTGCTGGGGAAAGTACACCAACTGCAGCGGCACCAGGATCGGCATGTACTGTAGGGAACTAGACGAGTGGGCGAAGGGTTAGAGCCGGAGCGGAAAAATGTACGACAAAGACAGCGGATCCCGGGAACTGGCAGATTGGAAATAACGACTGCTTCAGTATGGCGCCCCCAACTTGCGGCAAATCGCAACCGACGCGCTGGCCCCAATGCGGTCCGCGCCCGCCGCCACCATGGCCAGCATGTGGTCGGCGGTACGAATACCCCCGGCGGCCTTTACGCCCGCCAGGTTGCCCACGGTCCGGCGCATGAGCGCGACATCGTCCGCGGTGGCGCCCCCGGAGGAGAACCCGGTCGAGGTTTTTACGAAGTCGGCGCCCGCGGCCAGGCTCAGCTCGCACGCCGTAATCTTTTCCTCGCGCGCGAGCAGCACATTCTCCAGGATTACCTTCAGCAGCCCGCCGGCCTCGTGGGTCACCTCGGCCAGAGCGCGGATATCCGTTTCCACGCGGCCATAGTCGCGCGACTTGAGCGCGCCCACGTTCATCACCATGTCGATTTCGTCGGCGCCCAGCCGCAGCGCCTCCAGGGTCTCAAAACGCTTGGCGCTGGTGAGGGTGGCGCCCAGCGGGAATCCGACCACGGTGCACACCTTCACCGGCGTGGGCCGCAGGATGGTGGCGCACAGCGGAATCCAGTGGGCGTTTACACACACGGCGGCGAAATCAAAGCGCGCCGCCTCGCGGCAGAGCTTCTCGATCTGCTCGCGCGAAGCTTCCGGCTTCAGCAGCGTGTGATCGATCATGCTGGCAGCCGCCTGCCAGCTCATGGCCGGCGCTGCCTGGGAAACCATGGTCGCCATAAGAAAACTCGATTTTACTGGATTTCCCGCATCTCCATGGTGAGGGAAATAGCGGCCGCCCTCGCACTTTGCATCTACCTGTTATCCTGATGCGCGGTAGGTCGCATGAACACGTTGTTTTCGCGCCTGAGCACCGTCGCCGTTGCCTGTCTGATGGTGCCCGCCTTGCTTGCCTGCAGCCGCAACGGCGGCTCCACCGCCTCCGCGGACCAGCCCGCTCCCAATGCCGCGCCCGCAGCCGCTGCCCAATCGCATGCGCTCTCCCACGTTGACGGCCAGCGCGCGCGCGAGTACACGAGCGAGGTAGCCGGCTTCGGCCCGCGCTATGTGGGCAGTCCGGGCCATGCGAGGGTCGAGGCGTATCTGCGCAAGGAACTCCGGGGCGATAATCTGCAGGAAGATACGTTCACCGCCGCCACGCCCGCCGGGCATTTGCGCATGACGAACTACATCGCCAAGTTCCCGGGCAGCAAGGAGGGCGTCATCGTGGTCGCCGGGCACTACGACACCCTGTACAACCACAAAAGTTTTGTGGGCGCCAACGACGGCGGCTCCTCCACCGGACTGCTACTGGAACTGGCGCGCCAGCTCCGCGGCGGGAAGCTGAACGGCCATAGCGTCTGGCTGGTGTGGTTCGACGGCGAAGAGGCCATCCGGCAGTGGTCGCCCAGCGATTCTCTTTATGGCAGCAAGCATCTGGCGGCCAAGTGGCAGCGTGACGGTACGCTGAAGAAAGTCAGGGCCTTCCTGCTGCTGGACATGGTGGGCGATGCCGACCTCAACATCGAGCGCGATTCCAACTCAACCCCCTGGCTGGAAGACGTGGTCTACAAGGCGGCGCTCGATCTCGGGTATCAGGCGTACTTCTTCGCGCGTACCATCGATGTGGGGGATGACCATGTGCCGTTCGGCCAGGCCGGTGTGCCCGTGGCCGACCTGATCGACTTCAACTTCGGCCGCAATAACGCTTACTGGCACACGACGGAGGACACCGTGGACAAGGTCAGCGCGCGAAGCCTGGAAATTGTCGGCAGTGTGGCGCTGGAAACGATTCGGCTGCTGAACCAAAGCTAGGAAAGACGCTCACCGCGTTTTCGCACTGGCCCTCGGGCTTGTTTTCGTTTGTAATCGGAGGCTCGGCTGCCGATGCTCAGGATGCCTCCGCGGCCATCGACCGTGAACGAACTGCTCTTCTGGATCGTATTCAACGTCTTCGTTGTCGTCATGCTGGTGCTGGACCTGGCGGTCTTCCACCGCAGGCCGCACGCCGTCCGCTTTCGCGAGGCGCTGGGCTTCAGCATCATGTGGATGGCGCTGGCGGCCGCCTTCGCCGTCTTCGTCTACTACTGGCGCGGACGCGCCACCTCGCTGGAGTTCGTCACCGGCTACCTGGTGGAGGAGTC
This sequence comes from Terriglobia bacterium, assembly GCA_963740615.1. GTDB lineage: Bacteria > Acidobacteriota > Terriglobia > Terriglobales > Acidobacteriaceae > JAIQGF01. Next base: position 51,882 of record CAVUEZ010000006.1, on the reverse strand, counting down.
GCTCAGCGTCGACAACCTGTTCGTCTTTCTCCTGATCTTCCGCTATTTCCGCGTGCCCTCGCAATACCAGCACAAGGTGCTGTTCTGGGGAATCCTGGGCGCGCTGATCATGCGCGGCATCTTCATCCTGGCCGGCGTGCAGCCTGATCCAGCGCTTTCACTGGATCATCTACGTGTTCGGCGTGTTCCTGATTTACACCGGCGTGCAGCTTTTCCGGCAAAAGGAACAGGAGATCCATCCCGAGCAGAACCCGGTGTTGAAGATGTTCCGGCGCTGGATGCCGGTCACGTCCGACTACGTCGGCGGGCGCTTCACGGTGCGCGAAAACGGCCTCTACGCCACGCCGCTGCTGCTGGTGCTGATCGTGGTGGAGACTACCGACGTCCTCTTCGCCGCCGACTCCATTCCCGCCGTGCTGGCCATCACCCGCGACCCGTTCATCGTCTACACCTCGAACGTGTTCGCGATTCTCGGCCTGCGCTCGCTCTACTTCGCGCTGGCCGGCATGATGGAAGCGTTCCACTACCTGCACTACGGGCTGTCGGCGATCCTGACTTTCATCGGGATCAAGATGCTGCTCTCCAGCTACTACCCCATCCCCACGGAATACGCACTGGCGGCGGTCGGCGCCGTGCTGCTGATCTCGATCGTGGTCTCGCTCCTGGTTCCGCCGAAGGAGAAGCGCGCGGCAAAGCGCTGAATGGAGCAGCCTGAGCCTGGCGCCTATCTACCACACCCGGCAGCGCTTTGCCGGGGCCATGGGCTGGCCTGCCTGGCAGTGGAACGCCTGCTGGAACTCCGGCATATTCCGCACCACACCGTTGGTGCGGTATTTGGGCGGCGAATGTGGGTCCATCAGGGCGCGCATGCGCATCACCTCCGGACGCTGATTGCTGCACCAGCTCTGCGCGTAGCCGATAAAGAAGCGCTGATCCGGCGTGAGCCCATCGATGGGCTCGAGCTTTTCCCCGCTGGTCTGGTCGCGCCACGCCATGTAGGCCAGCATCAGGCCGCCCAGGTCGGCCACGTCCTCGCCCAGCGTCAGCTTGCTGTTGATCTTGATGTCGTCCACCACGGTGTACTGCGCATACTGATCTTCGACGCACTGCGCGCGCTCTTCGAACTTCTTGGCGTCCTGCGGCTGCCACCAGTCGCGCAAATTTCCCTGCGCGTCAAACTGGCGTCCTTCGTCGTCGAAGCCGTGGGTCAGTTCGTGTCCGATCACCGAGCCGGCGTCGCCGTAGTTGGGCGCGTCATCCATCCGCGGATCGAAAAACGGCGGTTGGAACTGCCCGGCGGGAAATTCCATGGCGTTGTTTTCCGGATCGTAGCGCGCGTTCACCGTGGGCGGCGTCAGGTACCATTCCGTGCGGTCCACCGGCCGGCCGATCTTGTGCAACTGCCGCAGGAACTCAAAGGCGTTGGCGCGTTCGCCGTTGCCGAGGGCGTCGCCGCGCACGACTTTGAGCGCCGTGTAGTCGCGCCACTTGTCGGGATAGCCGATCTTGTTGATCACGGCGTGCAGCTTCACCAGCGCCTGCTTCCTGGTCGGCTCGCTCATCCAGTTCAGGCTCTGAATGTCGCGGGCCATGGCCTGCTCGATCTGCCGCGTCATGTGCAGCGTGCGCTGCTTCGCCTGCAGGCTGAACGCCACCTCCACGTATGCCTGCCCCAGCGCCATGCCCAGCGCGCGGTCGGTGTAGCGGACGCAGCGTTTCCAGCGCGGCTGCAGCTCGCGCGCTCCGGTGAGCGTGCGGCCATAGAAATTGAAATCCTCCTCCACAAACGGAGTGGCCAGCCAGCGCGCCTGCGCGTGCACCAGGTGCCAGCGCAGGTAGGCGCGCAAAGCCGGGATATCTTCACTCTCGATCACCGCGTCCATGGCCTTGAAGAAATCCGGCGAGACCACGTTCAGCGACTGCACGTTCTTCAACCCGTAATCAGCGAAATACACTTCCCAGTTAAACGACGGGGTCAGCGCCTGCAGTGGCGCGCGCATCATGCGGTGGTAGGTGGCGTGCGGATCGCGCCGCTGGACGCGCGTCATCGAGCCCTTCGCCAAAGCAGTCTCGATTCGCATCACCGACTGAGCGCCGGCCGCGGCCGGCTGCGGCTTCTCGCCTGCCAGTTCCAGCATCCGCTGCACGTGCGCCACGTATTTCGCGCGCAGCGCCTGCGACTTGGGGTCGTCCTTTAGGTAGTAATCCCGGTCGGGCAGGCCGAGGCCGCCCTCGTCCACTTCGGCAATCACCTCGGCGGAGTTCTTCGCGTCCTGGGTCGAACCGAAGCGGAACAGCGCCGACTGCCCGAAATAAATTCCGATATCCTGCGGATGAAAATACGCCAGGTACTCCGCCAAGTCGGCCTTGGTCCTGACCGCCGCGATGCGCTCCAGGTCCGGCTTCAGCGCCGCCGCACCCAGCTTGTCCACCGCCTGCTCATCCATGCAGGAAGCATAGAAATCGCCGATCTGTTCGTTAATGGGCCCGCGTCTATTCGGGGTCCCCGGCACGCCTGCCGTGGGCGTGCTGGGGTGGGGGTGTGGATCGGGCGGCGCCGCGTTCTCCAGAATCCGCCGCAGCAACTCGCGGTTTTCCTCCTGTGCCTTGGCGGTCACGCTCCATGACGAGTGGTCCGGCGGAATCGGGTTCTTCTTCTGCCAGCCGCCGCAGGCGTAGGTGTAGAAGTCGGCGCACGGGTCCACCGCTTTGTCCATGGAAGTTACATCCAGCCCCGGTGTGTAAGGGATGGCGAGCTTGTCCACCGGCGACGCCGATTTCGTGCCCGCCGCCGCATGCGCCGTCGCCACCTGGGCCTGTTTTTCCTGCTGCGCGAACAACATGGATGTCATGAGAAGAAGAGGAACAAGGACTGTCGGAAATTTCACGCGTACCTCATTACGGGGAATCAGTTGCGGATGACCGCTCAACCGTTGCGGCCGTCGACCGTCGGCGGTCCTATTCAAACCGTATCTGCTCGCCTTTTACGATGGAGTGCTTCTTGAACTTGGCGTCGTTGTGCACTGGATAATCGGTGCGATACTGCGCTCCGCGGCTCTCTTCCCGCGCCAGCGCCGAGCGCGCGATCAGCAGCGCCACCTGGTGAATGTTGGCCGCCTCGCAGGTCGCGCGATTGGCCGGTTGCGGCCAGCACCCGCGCAGTTTCTGCAGCTCGTGGATGGTGCGCTTCAGCGCCGACCCGGTGCGCACAATTCCCAGCTCGCGCCACATCAGGTCCTGGATTTGCCGCAGCACCTCCGCCACCGGTTCGCCGCCGTTGCATGCGGGCGCGCTCTTGGCGGCGGAGGAACTGCCGGAACGATTGCCGTGGCCTCGGAACTCTGCGCGCATGGCCCGGGCCGCCCTTGCCCCGAACACCAGCCCCTCCAGCAGGGAATTGCTGGCCAGCCGGTTCGCCCCGTGCACCCCCGTGCAGGCGGCTTCGCCCGCCGCGAACAGCCCGCCGATGTTGGTCCGCCCCTCCAGGTCGGTGCGCACCCCGCCCATGGCGTAGTGCGCCGCCGGGCGCACCGGCACCAAGTCGCTGGTGATGTCCACGTTGTACTCGGAGCAGGTCTGGTAAATGCGAGGGAAGCGGCTCTCGACTTTTTTCGCGTTCAGGTGGCTCAAATCCAGGTAGACCACCGCGTGGGGCGAGTGCACGATCTCCAGTTCGTGCGCGATGGCCCGCGCCACCACGTCGCGCGGCGCCAGCTCCGCCATTTCGTGATACTTGGGCATGAAGCGCACCAGCTCCATGTTGCGCAGGTACGCGCCTTCGCCGCGCAGCGCTTCCGAGAGCAGGAAGCGCGGCGCTCCCTTCACGTACAGCGCCGTGGGATGAAACTGCACGAACTCCATGTCGCTGATTTCGGCGCCCGCGCGCCAGGCCATGGCGACCCCGTCTCCGGTGGCCACGCTGGGATTGGTGGTCTCGCGATATACCTGGCCCAGGCCGCCGGTGGCCAGCAGCACGGCCTGGGCGCGCACGTCCCGGCGCGCTCCCTTGTCGTCCATCACCGTCAGGCCGTGGACCTGGCCGTCGTCGGCGCACAAGGCGGTGGCGAACTCGAATTCGCAGAACGGTTACGTGCTTCTGCGCTTTCAGCTTCAGCCAGAGCGCGCGTCCGATCTCGCGCCCGGTGGAATCGCCGTGCGCGTGCAGGATGCGGTTGCGGCTGTGCGCGCCCTCGCGGGTGAACGCCAGCTTGGTGCCGTTGCGGTCGAACTCGGTGCCCCACGCGATCAGTTCCTCGATTCGTTCCGGCCCTTCCTCCACCAGCACGCGGGCGGCGGCCTCGTTGCACAGCCCGTCGCCGGCGTTGAGGGTGTCCTGCAGGTGCAGCCCGATTTCGTCTTCGTCGCTGAGCGCCGCCGCGATGCCTCCCTGCGCGTACTGGGTGGCGGATTCGGTCAGCTCGCGCTTGGCCAGCACCAGCACCCGTCCGGCGGGCGCCAGTTCGATGGCCGCGCGCAGGCCGGCAATGCCCGCGCCTACCACCACGAAATCGGTCTCCGAGGGAACGGTCTTCATGGACGGCACGATGTTACCACCAGCCTGGAAGCCAACTGTAGTCGCCAGCCCGTCCCTGGGCCGCACCGTCGCATTTTGGGAACCGACAAACGCAAACCGTTAACCGAGAACCGAAAACCGGCCATTGGAAAACCGACAACGAACTCCCGCCCCGCAACTCACCCCTGCGTTATCATTCCTCTGTGCGGCAAGTCCAAGTCCAACTCCCCTCGAACCCCTACGCCGTGACCATAGAAACCGGCCTGCTGGATCGCGTGGGCGAGTTGCTGCGCGCAATCCTGCCCGAACGCTCGCGCTACTTTGTCATCACCGTTGCCCCGGTCAGGAAAGTCCTCGCCAACACGCTCACCGCGTCACTCACCAAAGCGGAGCTTGCGCACACCGTGATCGAGATGCCCGACGGCGAGCGTTTCAAAACTCTCGACACGGTGGGAGAACTGGCCACGCGCCTGGTGCGCCGCGATGCCGACCGCAAATCCGCGGTGCTCGCCCTCGGTGGGGGTGTGGTTGGCGACGTGGCCGGCTTCGTCGCCTCCATCTACATGCGCGGCATCGACCTGGTCCAGGTCCCCACCACCTTCCTGGCCCAGGTGGATGCCGCCATCGGCGGCAAGACCGGCGTGGACCTGCCCGAGGGCAAGAACCTGCTGGGTACCTTCCATCAGCCGCGCGCCGTGTTCATCGACCCCGGAGCGCTCTCCAGCCTGCCGGAGCGCGACTTCCGCGCCGGCCTCTACGAGGCGATGAAGTGCGGCATCATCCGCGCTCCCGCAATCTTCGATTTCATGGAACAGAACCGCGAGCGCATCCTGCAGCGCGACCCGGCCACGCTGGAATGGCTGATCGCCGAGTGCGTGCAGGTGAAGGCCGAGGTGGTCGCCGCCGACGAGCGGGAGTCCGGCCTGCGCCGCATTCTCAACTTCGGCCACACCGTCGGCCATGCCCTGGAAGCCGAGACCGGCTACAAGCAGTTCCTGCACGGCGAAGCCGTCGCCTGGGGCATGGTGGCCGCCTCCATGATCTCCGCCGCCCTGCAGAAGGCCGATTCCGAAACCGCCCGCCGCATCATCTCCTCGGTGCTCGCCTACGCGCCCTTGCCCAAGGTGGTGCCGCGCGGCAAGCGCATCGCCCGCCGCCTGGCGCACGACAAGAAAACCGCCAACGGCATCGTCCATTTCGTGCTGCCGGTCGAGTTGGGAAAAGTCGAGATCGTTCCCGATGTACCCGAGCGCGCGGTCATCCAGGCGGTGGAAGAACTCCGCTACCTCTCGCAGGCGTAGCGCCTTGAGCCTTGCGCTTTTCTGCGTCCCCTGTGATTAACTAGCTCCATGGCGGATTCCACCAAGCCGGTGGTCGGCGCGGCTCCCCAGGGCGCGCGGGACCGGCGGCAAGCCGCCGCTGCCGTGCGCGAGATGTTCACCTCCATCGCGCCACGCTACGACCTGCTCAACCACCTGCTCTCTTTCAACGTGGACCGCCTGTGGTGGCGGCGCGCCGCGCGCAGCTTCCGCCACATCCTGCGGCGCCCAGGTGCGCGTGCCCTGGACATCTGTTGCGGCACCGGCGACATGACCTTCGCCCTGCTGCGCGCTTCCGGCAACACGCGGCGGCAGCCGCCCTCGCCAGCCGAAATTTTCGGCGCCGACTTCTCCCACGCCATGCTCGCGCGCGCCGCGGAAAAATCGCGCGGCACATCCCTCGGCTGGCTGGAAGCCGATGCCCTGTCGCTTCCCGCGCCTGACGCCTGCTTCGACCTGGTCACCTCCGCCTTCGGCTTCCGCAACCTCGCCGACTACGATGCCGGCCTGCGCGAAATCTTGCGCGTGCTGCGGGCGGGAGGCGAAATCGGCATCCTTGATTTCGGCGAGCCCGCCGGCCTGATCGGGCGCATTTACCGCGTCTATTTCAAGCGCGTGCTGCCTGCCGTGGGCACCGTCATCTCCGGCGTAAAAGGCCCATACGCCTATCTGCCGGCGTCGGTGGAGCGCTTTCCTTCGCCCGGCCAGATGCTGGACCGCATGCGCGCCGCCGGATTCACCGACGTCTCCTGGACCCCTTACACGTTCGGGATTGCGGGGCTATATCGCGGAAGAAAAGGCTAACCACGGAGAACACAGAGTGCAAATGTCATCCTGGGCGAAGCTCGCTTTGCGTGCGCTCAGAATCCATGCTTCTTTTCAAACTCAGACGAGCTTTCGATGTCTAAACAAGCACCGCAGAAGTCATTGTCCCTCTGTGCCCTCTGTGGCTAAGCAAGTCCGAAGAACCGGTAGAAATTCTCCGTCGTGGCCGCGCCAATCTCCTCGCCCGAGACTCCGCGCAACTGCGCGATATGCCGCGCCGTCTCCGTCACATAGGCCGGTTCATTGCGTTTCCCTCGATGAGGAACCGGCGCCAGGTAGGGTGAATCGGTTTCAATCAGCATGCGCTCCAGCGGAATTTGCGCCGCCGCCTCGCGGATGGAAAGTGCCTTCGGATAGCTCACGTTTCCGGCGAAGGAAATCATGAAGCCCAGTTCCATGCCTGCCTGCGCGTGCGCCGTTGTCCCGGTAAAGCAGTGCAGGATTCCGCCCAGGCCGCTCGACGTCCAATGCTGGCGCAGCAGCCGGAACAGGTCTTCCCAGGCGTTCTCGCTGTTGTCCGATGGCCGGTTATGGATCACGATCGGCAACTTCGCCGCCTGCGCCAGCTCCATCTGCCGCACGAACACCCGCTGCTGCACATCCCGCGGCGAGTGATCGTAAAAATAATCCAGCCCGATCTCGCCCCACGCGATCACCCGCGGATCCCGCGCCAGCTTCTCCATCTCGGCAAAATGCCGCTCCTCGGCCAGCGCCGCCTCGTGCGGATGAATCCCGATGGTCGCGTAAATCCTCAAGAACGTGTCATCCCGAGGCTGAGCGGAGCGAAGCGGAAGGACCTGCTGTTCATACTCCTCCGCGAGCTTCAGGCCGCACCCCACATCATCCGGCCCGCTGCCGTTTCCGATCGCCACCAGCGCCTCGACGCCGGCCTCGCGGGCGCGCTCCATCACCTGCGCGCGGTCGTGCGCGAACTTGGGACCTTCGAGATGACAGTGACGTATCAACGTACATAAAATGAAACACAGCGCCACAGAGGCACAGAGGAGATCAAGAATGAAGAAGTCAGAACGAAGAATGAAAACCGAGGCCAAAGTGCCCTCGGCCATTCTTCATTTCTGAATATTCTGAATTTTTAACTCTAATTCCTATTTCCTCTGTGTCTCTGTGCCTCTGTGTTTATCGTCTATTTCAATTTCGCCCCCACCGGCACATCTTCCAGAAACCCGGCCAGCACCGGCCGACCGCCCTCGACCGAGGCGGCGACGATCATGCCGTTGGACTCCAGCCCGCGGAGCTTGCGCGGCGCCAGGTTGGTCACCAGCACCACCTTGCGACCCACCAGCGTCGCCGGATCGTAGGCTTCGGCGATGCCGGCCACCACCTGCCGCACTTCGTTCCCGATATCCACTTCCAGGCGCAGCAGCTTGTCGGCGCCTTTCACTTTTTCCGCGACCTTCACCTGGCCCACGCGCATTTCGATCTTGGCAAAATCATCAATCGAGATCTTGCCCTCGGGCGCAGCCGGCTTCGTGGCAGCAGGCGCGGCGATGGGCGCCGAAGCCGGCGTCGCCACCGCTTCAGTCGCGCGCTGGCCTGCCTTCGCCCCGGTTCCGGCGGGCGCCGATTCTCCATTCTGTCCGGCAGCCAGTTCCACCGGGGGAGGCGCCGCCACCGCCGCAGGCTTCTTCCCTTCCGTGGCGGGCGCATGGTGTTGCTGCTCCAGTTCCTGCATGCGCTCGATGGCCGTCTTGTCGGCGCGGGGAAAAACCGGCTCCACCTTCCCCAGCTTCGTGCCCAGCTCCAGTTGTCCCCACTGGAGCTGGTCCAGCCGGAATCTTTCGATCTCGCCCAACCCGAGCTGCTTCCATATGCGCGCGCTCGACTCCGGGATGACCGGATGCACCAGCGCGGTCACCACGCGCAGCGCCTCGGCCGCGGTGTACAGGATGGTGCCCAGGCGCGAGCGGCTCGGCTCATCCTGCTTTTCCGCCACCGCCCAGGGCTCGTTCTCCACGATGTACTTGTTCACCGCCGCCACCACGGCCCAGGCCGCCTCCAGCGCGCGCGAAAACTGGTAGTCGTCGAACAGCCGCCCGCATTCCGCGATGGCGCGCGCCGCCTGCTCCTGGATGGCGTTGTCGGCGGCGGTCCGCGCCACCGTCGCCTCCGGGTAAGGCACCTTGCCGGCGAAGTACCGCTGGATCATGCTCAGCGTGCGGCTGGCCAGGTTGCCGTAATCGTTGGCGAGGTCGGAATTGAAGCGTCCCACCAGCGCATCGAACGAGAACGAGCCGTCCTGGCCGAAGACGATTTCGCGCAGCAGGAAGTAGCGCAGCGCGTCCACTCCGAGAACGTCGATAATGGTGTCGGCGCGCACGATGTTGCCGCGCGACTTGGACATCTTGTCCTGCTCGAACAGGATCCATCCGTGCGCCATGATCAGCCGCGGCTGCTCCAGCCCCGCCGCCATCAGGAATGCCGGCCAGTAGACGCAGTGGAAGCGCACGATCTCCTTGCCGATCATGTGCACGTCCGCCGGCCAATATTTCTGGAATGTCTGCTCGTCTTTTTTCTCGTCCGACCCGTAGCCGATGGCGGTGATGTAGTTGCTCAGCGCGTCCAGCCAGACATAGATCACGTGCCCGGGATCGTCCGGCACCGGGATGCCCCACTTGAAGGTGCTGCGGCTGATGGAGAGATCGCGCAGCCCGCCGCGCACGAACGACATTACCTCGTTGCGCCGCGTCTCCGGGCGGATGAACGCCGGGTGCTCCTGGTAGTAGCGCAGCAGCTTGTCCTCGAACGCCGACAGCTTGAAGAAATAGTTCTCTTCGCTGATGGTTTCCGTCGGACGCCCGCAGGTGGGGCAGGGCGCGCCCGGTCCGGCCGCGTCCACGTAGAGGTTGTCGTGAATGCAGTACTGGCCGGTGTAGGTGCCCTTGTAGATGTATCCCTTGTCGCGCAGCACCCGGAACAGCGCCTGCACTCCGCGCTTGTGCTCCGCCGAGGTGGTGCGGATGAACTTGTCGTAGGTGGCGCCCACGCGGTCCGCCATCTGGCGAAATGCCGCCGCGATCTCGTCCGCATAGTCCTGCGGCTGGCGCCCGGCCGCCTGCGCCGCGCGCTCCACGTTCACCCCGTGCTCGTCGGTGCCGGTGAGGAAAAAGGTGTCCTTGCCCAGCAGACGTTGCCGACGCGCGATGGTGTCGCACACAATGGTGGTGTACGCATGACCGATGTGCGGCCGCGCGTTCACGTAGTAGATCGGGGTCGTGATGTAGAACTTTTCGGACATTATGAAGAATTAAGAATACAGAACGAAGAATCGACGCCAGAGGAGTCCGCGTCCCGCGTTCTTCATTCTGACTTCTTAATTCTTAATTCTCATTTCCCGAATTCTTCATCATAGGGAAGCGCTCCACCCGCGTCAAACCTGACCGCATTGCTATAATCCTTTTTTCTACCGGAGCTTGCGACCTCGCTTGTACCGCCGTTTCCAACACCGGCTGGCTGACCGCGTGCGCGCCCACCTGCGCGAAAAATACGACCTCGATCTGCCCAACATCGTCATCGAGCAGCCCCCCACGGTCGAGCTCGGCGAATACGCGCTGCCGCTTTCCTTCGAACTGGCGCGGCGCCTGCGCAAGCCCCCGCGCAAGATCGCCGAGGAAATCGTCTCCGGCATCGGTCCCATCGAAGGGTTTGAAAAGCTGGAAGTCGCCGGCGCGGGCTACATCAACGCCCGCCTCGACCGCGCCGCCGCGGCCGCCGCGCTGGTCGCCGCCGGGGACGTGCCCGCGGCTCCCGTCGAAGGCAAAATTCTGGTCGAGCACAGCAGCATCAATCCCAACAAGGCGGCGCACATCGGCCATCTGCGCAACGCCATTCTGGGCGACACCTTCGTCCGCCTGCTGCGCTCCACCGGACGCGCCGTCGACGTGCAGAACTACATCGACAACACCGGCGTCCAGGTCGCCGACGTGGTGGTCGGTTTCCGTGAACTGGAGCGCAAGTCGAAAGCCGAAATCCGGGAACTCGCGCACCAGCCGCGTTTCGATTATGTCTGCTGGGACCTGTACGCGCGCGTCTCGCAGTGGTACCAGGAAGACCGCGCCCACCTGCTGAAGCGCGCCGACGCCCTGCACGCCATCGAGAGCGGCGGCAACGAAGCCGCCGAGATCGCCGAGATCATCTCCACCGCTGTCCTGCGCCGCCACCTGGAAACCATGGAGCGGCTCACCATCGAGTACGATTTCCTGCCCCGCGAAAGCGAGATCCTCCGCCTGCACTTCTGGGACCTGGCTTTCCGGCAGATGGTGGAGAAGGGAGTGCTCTACAAGGAGACCGAAGGCAAGAATGCGGGCTGCTGGGTCATGCGCCGTCCCGGCGCCATCGACAGAAGCGGCGGCGTGGCGCTCGCCATCGATTCCAAGGACCTTCGCGTCGACGCCTTTCCCCGGCCGGGAGAACTGGAAAAGCTGGACGGGGTGCGGATCACGCATCTGCCGTCGGGCGTAACCGTCACCTGCCAGGATGAGCCCTCGGAGGCCGGGAATCGCGAGATTGCGATGCAGCAACTGCGCCAGACCCTGGCCGAGCTGGAGCGCAGAAGGATCGAGGAAGACCAGAAGGTCATCGTGCGCTCCAACGGCACCGTCGGCTACGTCGGCAAGGACATCGCCTACCATCTCTGGAAATTCGGGCTGCTCGGCCGCGACTTCGGATATCGCCGCTTCTATCGCTACCCCAACGGGCAAGAGGTCTGGATTTCCGCCGTCGACGGCGAGCCCGATCATCCCCACTTCGGCGGCGTCAGCGCCATTTACAACGTCATCGACGCCCGCCAGGCCGAGGCGCAGAACACGGTCATCGACGCCCTGCGCGCCCTCGGCTACGGCGACGCAGCCGCGCACTACACCCACTTCTCCTATGAAATGGTCGCGCTCACCCCGCGCTGCGCCGCCGAACTCGGCTACCAGCTCAGCGAGGACGACTGGAGCAAGGCCTACATCGAGGTTTCCGGGCGCAAGGGATTCGGCGTCAAGGCCGACGACCTGATCGATGCCCTCATCGCCTCCGCCCGCAAGGAGGTCGATTCGCGCCATCCCGACCTGCGCGAGGACGAGCGCCGCCAGATCGCCACCCAGATCGCCATCGGCGCCCTGCGCTATTTCATGCTCAAGTTCACCAAGCAGAGCGTCATCGCCTTCGATTTCAAGGACGCGCTCAGCTTCGAAGGCGAAACCGGGCCTTACGCGCAGTACGCCGTCGTCCGCGCCACCAACATCTTCCGCAAAGCGGGACTCGATCCGGAGTCGTACTCGGGCGCCCCCCTCGAAGCGACAACCGGTGTTTCCGCCGTCGACCGCCGACCGCCGGCCGTCGACTTCTCAGCTTTCTCGCCGCCCCGATGCCGACGAGCTCTGGGAGCTCTGGCTCGCCGCCTCCAAGACCTCTTACGTGATCGAGCAGTGCATTCTCACCACCGAGCCCGCCTACGCCGCCAAGCACGCCTTCCAGGTGGCGCAGTTGTTCAACAACTTCTATCACCGCCACCACATCCTCAACGAACCCGACGAAGGCCGCAAACGCTTCCTGCTGGCCACCGCCGCCGTCGTCCGCCGGGAACTCCTGCGCATCCTCGGCGTAATGGGCATCAGCGTTCCACCCGTGATGTAGCAGGTCAAACGGAGCGTGAGCGGTTCGCCGGCTTCTGACTCCTGAGCCTGAGACGGCCAAGGTGTACTAAACGGTAACGGGATGTCATCCCGTAGTCTTCTCGCGCCAAGTCACGCCTTCTCTGGTATGCTGACCTTACACATAGCTGCATGTGGGGAGATTCATGGACCGCCAACCGGTTCCTTTCAAGCACCCTTTCGGTGATGAAAGCGGCGGAACTGACGCCAATTGCGAGGCTCTGCTCGACGCCGCTCCCGACGCCATGGTCATCGTGGAGCAGGGCGGAAGAATCGCGGCCGTCAATTCGCAAGCCGAGAAGATGTTCGGCTACAAGCGGTCGGAATTGTCGGGCCAGCCGGTGGAAATTCTCCTGCCGGAGCGTTTTCGCGGCGCGCACGTAGATCAGCGCCACGGCTTCTTCAACCATCCCCACGTGCGCCCCATGAACATCGGCTTGGATCTCCGCGGCCGCCGCCGCGACGGCAGCGAGTTTCCGGTCGAGATCAGTCTCAGCCCGCTGCGCACGGCGAATGGCGTCTACGTCACCAGCGCTATCCGCGATGCCAGCCAGCGCAAGGCGGCTGAGACGCAGATCAAGAAATTGAATCAGGACCTGGAAGAAGCGCTGAAGCGGTCGGAAAGGCTGGCCGCCAGCGGACGCCTCATGGCCACCGTCGCCCACGAGATCAACAATCCCCTCGCCTCGCTCACCAACGTGCTCTATCTGCTGCAGACCAGCGGAGGGCTCGACGAAGTCAGTCTCGAACTGGTGCGCCTCGCTCAGCGCGAGCTGGGGGTGCTGGCCAACATCAGCCGCCACACCCTGGCCGTGCATCGCGACACCCCGCTTCCCGTGGTTACCATGGTCTCGGAACTGCTCGATGACGCGTGCGCGCTATTCGCTCCCAAGCTGCACGCCGCCCACATCGAGCTGGTACGGCAATTTGAGACTGAGGGAGAGGTGACCATTTATCCCAGCGATCTCCGCCAGGTGTTCACCAATCTGATCGCCAATGCCATCGACGCCATGGGCAAGGGCGGCCAGATGCGGCTTTCCCTCCGACCCGCCGAGGGCGGCGTCACCGTCGCCATCTCCGACACCGGCCACGGCATTCCCGCCGAACACTTGCCCAACATCTATGAAGCGTTTTTCACCACCAAGGGAGAGCGCGGCACCGGGGTCGGCCTGTGGGTCATCAAGAACATCCTCGACAAGCTCGGCGGGCGCATTGAGGTGGTCAGCTCCACCGAACCCGGGCACAGCGGCACCTGCTTCACCGTCTTTGTTCCTGCCGTGGTCCACACCCGGCCTGCTGGACAGGGACTGCTCGGCCAGCAGAAATACGCCTGAGGGCGGGCGCGGCCAAACTGCTAAGCTAGCTGCGTGTCCCGCTCCGTCAAGGCTCACATCCTGCTGGTCCTGGTGACCCTGGTTTGGGGCGCCACCTTCGTCCAGATCAAGGACGCGCTCCGCGACGTCTCGCCGCTGCTGTTCAATGCGGTGCGCATCACCCTGGCCGGCGCCGTGCTGGCCGCCATCTACGCCCGCGAATTCCGCCGCATGAACCGCCGCACCCTGGGCATGGGCATCCTGGTGGGAATCCCGCTCTGGCTGGGGTTTGAATTCCAGACCACCGGCCTGCGGCTCACCACCCCATCGAAGTCGGCCTTCCTGACCGGTTTTTCGGTGATCCTGGTCCCGGTTTTTCTGGCCCTCGGCTGGCGCAAGAAGGTGAATGCCTGGGTGGCGGCGGGCGTGCTCATCGCGCTCGCCGGGCTCTACCTGATGACCGTGCCCGCCGGCGCGGGAGGCGGCCTCAACCTGCAAAGCATCAACCGCGGCGACCTGCTTACCCTCGGCTGCGCTGTCATGTTCGCCCTGCAGATCATTCTCATGGGCCGCGCCATGCAGAAGCACCGCTTCGAGCCCATTGCCACCGTGGAGGCGATCACCTGCGCCCTCCTCATGTTCATCACCGTTCCCTTTGTCGAGCACGCGCACGTGATCTGGTCGGCGCGCGTCATCGCGGCCATCCTGGTCACCGGGTTGCTGGGCACATGCGCGGCCTTCACCATCCAGGCCTGGGCGCAGCAATTCATCCCGCCCACGCACACCGCGCTCATCTTCCTGCTGGAGCCGGTGTTCGCCTGGATCACCTCCTACCTCCTGCTGGGCGAGCGCCTGGGAATGCGCGCCGGGGTGGGTGCACTGCTAATCCTGGCGGGAATCCTGCTGTCCGAGTTGAAGGGCGACCAGGCGGAGTTGCAGCGCGAGGTGGGCCAGGAACCGGCGCAGACCGGTGAAATCGGAAATTTAGCTGCGCGTCATTGAAAATGGTGATTGGACGCCGCCACCCGGCTGTATCAACATGGGTCAACCTGCATGAAAAACGCAGCTTGCCAGACCGGCGGTTTCCGCCCGCGCAACCTCGCGGCCGTCGCCGCTGTGCGTTCTTTCATTCCCGTCATTGATATTCGGGCGATCGCCATTATTACCATCGCCAATTCGGAGGCGGGTTCGTAGGCTAAACAGAAGGTTCAGCAAAAAGCCACCACCCGCGGAGGGTTGGTGGCTTTTCAATTTTTGGCAGGCTTCGCATTTGGATGTCGGCTATCTCAGTTCGCAAGACACGAACCGACAACTGACAACCGATAACCGACAACTGCCTCGGAGGAAATCATGGTCACAGTTGGCGACGTAGCGGCGGCCCGGGCGCGCATCGGCGATTCGGTGGTGGTCTCGCGCTGCTCGCATTCCAACGCGGTTTCCAGCCTTACCGGAAACGCCGTCTGGCTGAAATGCGAAAACCTGCAGATGACCGGTTCCTACAAGGAACGCGGCGCGCTCAACAAGATCCTGACGCTCTCCAGGCAGGAGCGCGAGCGCGGGCTGGTGGCGGCCTCGGCGGGCAACCACGCGCAGGCGGTTTCCTACCACGCCACCCAGCGCGGCATCGAAGCGCAGATTTTCATGCCGCTGGCCACCCCGCTCAACAAGGTGATGGCCACCCGCCGCTTCGGCGGCGACGTGGTGCTGCACGGCGCCAACTACGATGAGGCCTGCGCGGAAGCCTTGCGCCGCGCCGGCGAGTCCGGCAAGACCTTCATCCATCCCTTCGACGACGAGCCCGTCATCGCCGGCCAGGGAACGCTCGGCCTGGAATTGCTCCAGCAGGTCCCGGACATGGAACTGGTGGTCGCCTCCATCGGCGGAGGCGGCATGATCAGCGGCGTCGCCTGCGCCATCAAGGAGGCCAATCCGCGGGTGAAGATCATCGGCGTGCAGACCTCGCGCCTGCCCTCCATGAAGGCCGCCGTCTGCGCCGGTGCGCTGGTCACCTTGCCCGTGGCCTCCACGCTGGCCGACGGCATCGCCGTTCGCCGCGCCGGCGAGCGCACCTTCCCGATGGTTCAGCATTACGTCGACGACATTGTCACCGTCGAGGAAGACGAAATCGCCAGCGCCATCCTGCTGCTTCTCGAGCGTGAAAAGACGCTGGTGGAAGGCGCCGGCGCCGCTCCCGTCGCCGCCCTGCTGTATGGCAAGCTGGCGTGCAAGGGGAAGAAAGTTTGCGCCATCGTCAGCGGCGGCAACCTGGATGTTTCCATCCTCTCGCGCATCATCGAGCGCGGACTGGCCGAGGACGGCCGCCTGGTGCGCCTGCGCATTCACCTGCCCGACTATCCCGGTGCCCTGCACCGGCTCACCGGGGTGCTGGCCCAGCACCGCGCCAACATCGTGCAGACCTCCTACGACCGCACCTACTTCGGCGTCGATCTCGGCAACACCGCCATCGACCTGACCATGGAAACCCGCGGCTCCGAGCACGTCAGCCAGTTGGTGGCGGCGCTGACCGCGGAGCAGTACCAGTTCGTGCGAATTCAGTAGGGCGCGGCGGGAGGTTTCGCGGCGGCGCTTTGGATTTTTAGTGTAACCTGTCTCTGGTCTTCAGCATCCACTAGTGACAGTGTTCCTGGCGTGAGGGCGTCAGCTTTGCCACCAAGAGACCACGTCCGGGTTTCCAGTCTGCGCCGGCTCACCGCTGTCGTCTGCCTCGTGCTGGCGGTGTTTGCCGCCACCGTCGCTGTCGTCCATTTTCACGCGCACGAAAACGGCACCACGGCTTCGCACTGCTTGCTGTGCGCCACCGCGCACTCGCCTTCCGTCCCGGTCACGGCGACTGCTCCGCTGCCGCCGATCACCGCCGTCCGCATCCTCGTCGCCGGCCCATGCGCCAACGCCCCTCGCCGGCTTCTTCCGGCAGACTTCTTCATCCGTCCTCCACCCGCCGAGCTCTAGCTTTCGCCCAGAACAGCCCACACCCGGCCACCCGCTGGGCGGGGACTTCATTGCAACGGAAGTTAAGCAGCCGTGCCGCTCATCGGTATTGCTGGGCGCATGTCGCGGCGGAGAATCATCATGCACACGCAATGTTTCTCTCGGCGAATTTCATCGGCGGGAAGTTTCACAAAAGCGGCCGTTGCCATCGCTTGTTATCTGCTGCTGCTGGCGGCGCCGCTCGCATTTTCGCAGCAAGTCGGCGGTGCAGGCACCATCACCGGCACGGTCAGCGATCCGACCGGCGCGGTGCTCCCCGGCGCCCGGGTCACCATTCACAATCCGGTCACCGCTTTTCAGCGCGCCACCGACGCCGACCCCGGCGGCCGCTTCGTTTTGCGAAATATTCCCGAGAACCCGTATCACATGACCATCACCGCGCCCGGCTTCCGGAACCTGGACCAGGATGTGGACGTGCGTTCGTCCGTGCCCATGGTCATCAATGCCAAGCTGAAAGTCGGCGAATCCAATACCAGCATCACGGTCACCGAGACCTCCGACCTGCTGGAAACCGAGCCCACGCAGCACACCGACATCGGCCAGCGCGTCATCAACCAGATGCCGCTGCAAACCTCGGCCTCGGGGCTGAGCGATCTGATCATGCACAGCACGCCGGGCGTGGTGGCCGATTCCAACGGCTTCTTCCATCCGCAGGGCGATCACGCCCAGGCGCAGATTTCCCTCGATGGCCAGCCGATTACCGATCAGATCAGCCGTGTCTATTCCAACCAGGTTCCGCCCGCGGCCATCCAGTCGCTGGAGGTGATCACCGGAATTCCGCTGGCCGAGTTCGGCGACAAGGACAGCCTGGTGGTCCGTGCAACCACCAAGTCTGGCCTGGGAGAGACCAAACCCACCGGCAGCATCAGCGCGGCTTACGGTTCCTTCGGCGCGGCCAACACCAACCTGAACCTGGGAATCGGGAACAATCGCTGGGGCAATTACCTGTCGGCCACCGGCTTGCGCAGCGGCCGCTATCTCGACACGCCGGAGTTCCGGCCGCTGCACGACATCGGCAACTCGGAAACCTTGTTTGACCGCATTGACTTTCAGCCGCGCTCCGCCGATTCATTGCACCTGGACCTGTTCGCCGCCCGCTCCTGGTTCCAGATCCCGAACACCTTCGAGCAGGCGGCCGCCGGTCAGGACCAGCGCCAGAAGATCGTCACCTTCAACATCGCTCCTGCCTGGACGCACCTGTTCAGCCAGGATTTGCTCTTCACCGTGAACGCCTATCTGCGGCGCGACCAGGTGCATTACTACCCGAGCGCCGATCCGTTCTCCGACCTGCCGGCCACCCTGCAACAGTCGCGGCAGTTGACCAACACCGGATTCCGCTCCGACCTGTCGTACGTGAAGGGGCGTCACAATGCCAAATTCGGCGTGGAAGTGAACTTCACTCCTTTGCGGGAGAGCTTCCTGTTCGGCATCACCGACCCGACTAATTCCGTCTTCCTCGACGAGAATGGCAACCTCTTCCCCGGTATCGTGCCCTTCGATCTCACCAGCGGCGGCGCGCCTTTCCGCTTCCACGGCTCCGCCACCATCAAGCAGCAGGCGGTCTACGCGCAGGACACCATCCGGCTGGGGAACGCCACCCTGATCCTGGGGCTGCGCGGAGACAACTACGACGGACTTGTCCAGGCGGCTGCCATCGAGCCTCGCGCCGGATTCTCCTACCTGGTGAAGCGGACCGGAACGGTGCTGCGCGGCGGATATGGAAGGGAGTTTGAAACCCCGTACAACGAGAATCTGATCCTCTCCAGTGCCACCGGCCCGGGCGGACTGACCGGCGTGTTCGGCGCCGCAACCGGAGCGCCGCTGTCGCCCGGTCGCCGCCATCACTTCACCGCCGGGCTGGAGCAGGCCTTCGGCACCTGGCTGGTGGTGGACGCCGACTACTGGTGGAAGTTCACCACCCACTCTTATGACTTCGACACCCTATTCAACACCCCCATCGCCTTCCCCATCGACTGGAAGAAATCGAAGCTGGATGGGCTGGCCATACGCGTCAGCATCCCGGAACACCACGGCTTCAGCCTGGTATCGGTCATGGGGCACACGCGGGCGCGCTATTTCAATCCCGAGAACGGTGGCATCATCTTCAACGCCCCCATTCCCAGCGGCGCCTTCCGCATCGACCACGACCAGGCCTTCCAGCAGAACACCACCCTGTTTTACAGCTTCCTGCGCAAGTTTGGCGGCTTCGGCTCCTTCACCTGGGATTACCAGTCAGGACTGGTCGCCGGCGATGTGCCGTTCGCCGCGAGTCCCACCGAGCTGGTGGACCTCACCGGGTTCAGTTTCGACGAGCAGGCGCAGATGGGCCTGGCCTGCGCCGGCGTGCGCGCCACCCTGGCCGCGGGTTTCACCTCCTGCCCGGCTGCGGCGCTCTCCGCCACGCGGGTGAGGATTCCCGCTCCCGGCACTGAGGATGACGACAGGAACCCGCCGCGCACCGCGCCGCGTCATCTGTTCAATGTGGGAGTCGGATTCAACAACCTGTTTCGCACCGAGAAGGAGAAAGTCGCGTTGCGCTTCACGGTGACCAACCTGACGAACCAGGTGGCGCTGTACAACTTCAACTCCACCTTCAGCGGCACGCATTTCGTGTCGCCGCGCTCCTACCAGGCGGAGCTGGCCTATACGTTCTAGTGTCCCGTCCCGCAAGTTCGTTGCATAACTTCGAGCGTCTTGGGGAAGGGCACGGCTTCAGCCGTGCCGCAAGCACATCAATAAGACTGCGGCTTTAGCCGCTGAGGGAAAAACATTATTGGGTTTCGACTTATGCGCAGGTGCCCCACATCTGCCCGGTTTTGGCAGATGTGGGCGTTTTTCGAGAGCGCTAATCGATTAACCACTGTCTCAGGCCCATGCTCGCGGGCTGCTAAAACTACTGACTGCCATTTTTGAACGCTTCTTTATTCACCACGAACGGCATCTGCGCCACATCGCCGTTGTAGTGCTTTTCCAGGACGTCGATCAGCCCCTGCACGCAACGCCCGGCCATGCCGCGGTCGGGATCGGTGGAGAGCCGGGTGATCTTGCCCGCGCTGGCGAAATGCGGATACAGCCGGCAGCGGTCCTCGATCGCCGGATCGCGCAGCGGCGAATCCGGCGGCAGCGGCTCCTGGGCGAACACATCCAGCGCCGCGCCCGCGATCCAGTTCTCCTTTAGCGCCCGGGCCACCGCGTTTTCGTCCACCACCGGGCCGCGCGAGTTGTTCACCAGGTACGCGGTCGGCTTCATCATGCGCAGCGTCTTCTCGTTGATCAGGTGATAGGTCGGCGTGCCGCGCTCCCCGGCACGCACCAGCGGCACGTGGATGGTGACGAAGTCGGCCTCGCGCAGCGCCTGTTCCAGGTCCACGTACTTGATCCAGGTGCGGTCCTTGCACACTCCGGCCGAGTGCCGCAGGTCCTTGAACTGCTGGATGGCGCGCACGAACTCCTGGTTCTGATACACCGGGTCGTAGCACAGGATGTTCATGTCGAAGCCGGTGCACTTCTTGATGATCGCCTGCCCGATGCGCCCCGTCCCAATCACCGCGATCGTCTTGCCCGTCACCTCGTCGCCCAGAAACGGCAGATACGGGTGCCACGTGCCCCACTGGTTTTCGCGCAGCAATTTTTCCGCGCTCCACATCCGCCGCGCCAGCGCCCCGATCATGAAGAAGGCGAACTCGGCGGTGGCCTCGGTGAGCACGTCGGCGGTGTGGGTGAACGGGACCTTGTAGCGGTTGGCGTCGGCGCGATTGATGTTGTCGAAACCCACCGCGTATTGCGAGACGACCTTCAGGTGTCCCTTGCCCGCTTCGAAAATTTCCGCGTCGATCGGGTCCCGCAGCGTGGTGATCAGCCCATCGATGCCGCCGCGCAGCTTCTCTACGATCAGCTTTTTCGGCGGCGGCTCCGGCCCGGGATACACCTCCACCTCGTACCCCCGGCTGCGCAGCAACTCCAGTGCCTCTCCGATATCGCAGGTGGCATAGACGCGGAAGCGCTTCTGCTCGGCCATGTGGTTCTCCTCACCTCCGGCGAATCCCCTAGCTTACGGGAGCGCCCGCGGAAAAATCCACCACGGCCTGCAGTCAGCGGGGTGTGCTTCTCTGGAAACCGGAAACTAGAAACTAGAAACTTTCCCTTGCGCCCGGGTGCCCCAGGTTCGCGCCCCGCCTTTGGGCGCTAACCTGGGAGAGATTCTTTCAGGAAACTGCCCGGGAGAGATGCTTCTCTGGAAACTAGAAACTAGAAACTAGAAACCGGAAACTTTCCCGGGGCCGGCCTCGTCCCTTCCCCGCATTCCTGACCGTGAAATTCCCCGGCACCTGGAACAGCGCCGGATCAGGCTCCTCACGGTTGATGTTGGTGAGCCGGTAAACGGTCTCCCCGAAACGCGGGTCGTTGCGCTTGCTCAGCACCGTTACCTGTAGCTCGGGCGAGGTCCATACCTCCGAGGT
The DNA here is from genome assembly GCA_963740615.1 of Terriglobia bacterium. GTDB lineage: Bacteria > Acidobacteriota > Terriglobia > Terriglobales > Acidobacteriaceae > JAIQGF01. The sequence continues at coordinate 30,786 of CAVUEZ010000006.1, read as the reverse complement.
GATCTCCAGCGGGCGCTCATTCCCGATTTGCCCGGCGGGGATGGTCCTCGTCATGCGCTTGCCCTCGGCCGTCACTCCCTCGATGGTCCGCTCTCCCAGCGATTCCGTCTTCACCTGGCCATCGTCGCCGCCCAGCACCACGATTCGCCGTTCCATCCCAGCTTCGGGCATTCCGGAGTCCATTATCTGTACCTGCTTGCGGAACATCCTTACCGGCCCCGTCGGCATTCCTTCCGGCTTGCCCCTGACGACGGCGGTAGCCATTACCCCCGGCTTCATCACCGTGGCGGTCTGCTCAGTCAGGTCAAGTATGGAGTGGGTCTTCGAAACCGGATCGTGGATGAACGCCATCTTCGGCGCCTTCACCGCCAGCGGCCCCATGTTTCCCATGTTCTCTTCCCGCCGCGTGCGTCCCTGGCTGTCACGCGCCAGCAAGGCGCTGGTCTTGTTGACGATGCGGTTCCCGTCCGCCAGCACCTGCGTGGTTTCGGTGGTGGCCGTGGCCGTGTACGGAGCGCCGGTCACCGGCTTTTGGTTGTCGGCCAGGGACACGAACGTCCCGCTGACCCCGGCCTCCCCAAGCTTCTGCGTGTGAAAAAACACGTTCGGACGCGGCGGCGCTCCCGGACCCACGGTCACCTGTCCAGCTTCCGGAGCATTGTTCTGGCCGGCGGCAAAGGCGCACAGCAACAAGACACTTCCCATCAGGACGCAAGCTCTCTTCATGACTGACGCTCCTTAGTGATCTGCTCGACTCTCAATCAATCGCACCGCGTACGGCACCCCATCCTGCCCCACCAGCATGTCGGTCAGAACCCGCCGCCGTAACAGTTCTTCGTCCACCGGATAGCCCACCAGTTGCAGGGCCGAGCCCGGCAATTCCACCCGCACGATGCGTGGGTTCCTTATCGGAATCGCCGGATCAAACGGCGGCAGGGCAACAAAATCATTGGCCGCCATGGCGTGCGGTCTCCGCGCGGCCACGCGGGCTTTTGTTCGCGGCTTCCGGCTGGTTCGCATCTGCGGGCGGACGACACGCGCCACCGACGCCGGCTGCGCGGTTGCCGGAGCGTTGGCCTGAGCCGCCGGACCAGCCGGCGCCGGCTGCACTGCCAGCGGCTGCGCCTTCGCCGCCGTTGCCTGGCGCGGACGCCTGCTCAGCCCCCACCACGCCAGCCAAACCACCAGGCACGCCGCCACGCTCAGCGCCAGCGCCATCCGCCTCCGCCGCCGCCGCGCATGGTGCCGTGCAAACGCATCGCCGAGCCTCGCCCCCAGCTCCGGCGGCGCGCCTTGCGGCGAAGCGGCGGCCAGCTCCCGCAGCGCTTTCCCGAGGCTCTCTTCCGGCGGATTCATCGCACACACCCCAATTCCTTCAATCGCGACCGGAGCATCGCCCGCGCCCGGTGCAGCCGCGACGCCACCGTCCCCGCCGGACATTCCAGGATCGCCGCCGCCTCCGGATAGCTCCTCTCCTCCATGTCGCACAGCACCAGCGCTTCCCGGTACGGATGCGGCAGCGCCAGCACCGACCGCCGCAGGCACTCCAGCTTTTCCTGGTGCGCCAGCTCCGCCAGCAGGTCGCCCTCGGCCGCCATGCCCTCCTCCGGCAACTCCTCATCCAGCGGCAGCTCCCGGCCGCCGATCCCCGCCTGCCCGCGCAACACGTTGCGCGCGATTCCGCACAGATAGCCGCCCAGCGATCCCTTGGCCGCGTCGTACTTCCGCGGACTGGCCAATCAGCCGCAGGAAGACCTCCTGCGTCACCTCTTCGGCCTGCGCTTGATTTCCGCTCATATGCCACGCAAACCGGTAGACCGGCCCCTGGTAGCGTTCGTAAAGCGTGCTGAACGCCGCCTGGCTTCCCTTGGCGAGCTGCCGGAGCAACCCTTCATCCTCGCTTGGCGACTGTGCCATTCGTTGCCCCGGGGTCCCCAGCGCGCGTATGGTTGCGCGCGATGGAGTGATACGGCCCTCGTCTCTAATCTCCATTGCCTCGCCAGGGCCCGACCCTTCCAAAGAATTTACCCTGCCTCGATTGGCGACGGGTGGCCCACATTTGCGAGCGCAGCGAGCTAATGTGGGGAAGTTCCCAACCCGGGCTGCCTGTCTACGCTTTGCCCTCCATTGTGATTCAATCGACGGTGCCCCACATCCGCCTGTTGGCAGATGTAAGTGCATGCGAACTCGCAATCGACTCGAAAATTCCGTTTGCCCCACCGCAAGAACTTCCCCTGCGGCGTTTCCCAAATCGGAGTTCAAGACCACACTTATTCTGCCCCTTATCACTGACAAAACTGCTTGCCAGCCGCTACTCTTAATCTGCGCCCAGTGCGCGCTAAGTTGTGGTGTCGCTACTAGCCATCCACAGCTTTGTTTAGCTCTTTGACAACTTGAGCCGTCCTGCGGGAGTCCGCAGAGCCTGTCCTGAGCAAAGCCGAAGGACAAAATCCTGAGGCCCCGGGCCGAAGGAACTAATATGACGAACTAGTAACTTATGGCCTGCTGGCTTGTGCCCCCAAAAGTTACCCTCACGGTACACATGTCGCTTCCAGGGACGCAAGGGACTCCCAAGGGATCCCTTGTGTAAGTTGCTGATTCTTGGTTGGGGAGGGGGAGGGGGTATGTAACAGCCTCCCGCGCGGAGTTAATACCTCAAGGCTTACTGCCGGGCTTCAGTTGCGGCTGGCGATTGCGCCCAGTTCGACCCGCGCGCTGATCTTCTGCTTCTTGAGTTTCATCAGCTCCACGGCTTGCTGGGCGATGTGCTCGGCGGAGACTTCGAACTCCTTGATCAGCTCCCAGGGCGCGCCCGAGTCGCCGAAGCGGTCTTTTACGCCAACGGCGCCGGTGATCACCGGCGTTCCGTAGACTTCGGGGCTGGCGGTAATGACGCCGCTCACGCGCCAGGCGAGCGCGCCGATCTGGTGCTCTTCAGCGGTGACCACCACGCCGGTTTCGCGGGCGGCGCGGACGATGGCCGCCTCGTCGATGGGCTTCATGGTGTGGATGTTCACCACGCGGGTCTCGTAGCCGAAATCCTGCTTGAGGATGTAGGCGGCGCGCATGGCCTCGGGCACCATCGGCCCGGAGGCGATGATGGCCAGGTCTTCGTCTTCGTTGCGGTAATCGGAGGCGAGGACGGTCGAGAAGGCGTCGATGAAGTTCTTGGATTCGCGGCGCAGGCGGATGACATTGGCCTTGCCGAAGACGAAGGGTGTGTCCTCGCGGGTGACGATGGGCGTGGCCTCGCGGGCGAAGCGGATGTACTTCGGGCCCTGGTGCTGCATGAGCAGGTAGTCGGTGGCCTTGCGGGTCTCGACCGCGTCGCAGGGAACCACGGCCACCATGTTGGGCAGGCCGCAGATGGCAAACAGGTCTTCCAGCGCCTGGTGAGTAGCGCCGTCGGGTCCGACCGAGACGCCGCCGTGGGCGCCGGCAATGAGCACGTTGAGGTTGCCGTAACAGATGGAAGTGCGGATCTGGTCAAGATTGCGGGCGGCGGCAAAAGTGGCGTAGGTGCCGAACACCGGCAGCTTCCCTGCCCTTGCCAGCCCGGCGGCCACCGCGGTGGCCGACTGCTCGGCGATGCCCATGCTCAGCCAGCGCGGCTTGCGCTCCGGATGGCCGTTGTAGAACTCGCTGATGGTGATGGAGCCGGAGATGTCCAGGCCGAGGGCGACCACGCGCTCGTCGCCGCCGTTGACGGCGAGGGATTCGCCGAAGCCCATGCGCGTGGGCTTCATCTTGACCTGCATGTCGACCGAGTTGTTCCACCAGTAATCGCGCTGGAAGTGCGGCATCTTCTCGAACAACTTGGAATCGACGGTCGCCTGGTAGGCCTTGGCCCGCGCCAGGAGAGCCTCGAGAGGAATCTTGCCGGTGAGGCCGAGTTCGGCCAGGCCTTTGCGGGTTTCTTCCAGGTTGGTGGCCTTGCCGTGCCATCCGGCAATGTCCTCGCAGAAGCTGATGCCCTTGCCCTTGATGGTTTCGGCGATGATGCACAGCGGCTTGCCGGTTCCGGCGCGGCGCTTGCCCTGCTCGAGGGCGGCCACGACCTGGTCCATGTCGTGGCCGCTGATGCGAACGACATCCCAGCCGAAGCTGCGGTACTTCTCCTCGATGGGATCGATGTTCATGACGTTGCTGACCCGGCCATCGATCTGCAGGCGGTTGTAATCGACGATGCCGACCAGCGTGTCCAGGTGATAGTGGCCGGCTTCCATGGCCGCTTCCCAGACCTGTCCCTCCTGCTGCTCGCCGTCGCCCATGATGCAGAAGGTGGTGTAGTTCTTCTTGTTCAGGCGGCCGGCAAGGGCGAGACCGACGGCGATGCTGAGTCCCTGGCCGAGCGAACCGGTGGAGGCTTCCACGCCCGGCAGCTTCAACCAGTGCGGATGGCCCTGGAAGGGCGAGTAGAGCTTGCGCAGGAGGACCACGTCGTCGAGGTCGCAGTAGCCGCACATGCCGAGCGCGATATAGAGGCTCGGGGCCTTGTGCCCAGTGGACCAGATGACGCGGTCGCGGTCCGCCCACTCGGGGTTCTTCGGGTCGTGGGTGAGGACCTTGAGGTAGAGCGCGGCGGCGATGTCCATGATGGACAGGGTGCCGCCGGCGTGGCCGCTGGCGGCGGCACAGAGCGCTGCCAGGTCATAGCCGCGCATGAGGTTGGCGGCTTCCTTGAGCTGGCCGATGGAGTAGTCGCGCACAATCTTGCCGGTGGTGGAATCGGTGATGGGCATGGAAGCTCCCTTTCTCTGGGCTCAAGGCGCAAGGCTCAAGGCGCAAGGGCCGCGCACACGAGTGCTCTTGCAGCGTTAAGCAACGAGGCTATGCCACGGGGGCACAGGGGTCAGTGAGTGTTGTCACAGGGTGGAGTGATAGGGATTACAGGATCGGGTAATCGGGTAATCGGGTAATTGGGTAACTGGACAGAAAAATAAACTTCGCCCGGATTGAGCACATTCGAGATACGGGCTCAGCGTAAGGCGGTAATTCTCGGCTTTCGAAGCGCATCTTCTCCTCTGCAGATCAAAGAAAAAGAAGGCCGCATCTAGCGGCCCTCAATTACCCGATTACCCGATTACGCACTTACAAATTCCTTTTTGTCCACTCCTCGACGCGGTCCAGCGCCTTCTGGATATTTTCCATGGAATTGGCGACGCTGAAGCGCAGATAGCCTTCCCCGTAGGCGCCGAAGGAGGTGCCGCTGAGGCAGGCGACGCCAGCCTGCTCGAGCAGCGCGTCGGCCAGCTTCTTGGAAGGCCAGCGGGTCTTGGTGATATTGGGGAAGACGTAGAAGGCGCCCTTGGGCAAACGGCAGGAAAAGCCCTGGATGCGGTTGAGGCGCTCGACCATGTAGTCGCGGCGGCGCATGAACTCGGCGCACATGCGGGCGACGGCGGACTGGTCGCCGGTGAGCGCCTCGATGCCGGCCACCTGCGAGAAGCTGGCGGTGCAGGAGACGGCGTTGGTCTGCAGGCGGGCGATGTGGACGGCGAGATCGGCGCGCATGACGCCGTAGCCCATGCGCCAGCCGGTCATGGCATAAGTCTTGGAGAAGCCGTCGAGCAGGATGGTGCGGTCCTTGAAATCCTCCAGCGACATGATGGAGGAATGCTCGCCCTCGAACAGCAGGCGGCTGTAGATCTCGTCGGAAAGCACGGTGATGTCGCGGTCGCCGATGGCGGCGGCGATGTCGAGGATGTCCTTGCGGGTGAGCACGCCGCCGGTGGGATTGTGGGGCGAGTTGAGGATGATGAGGCGGGTGCGGGGGTTGATGCGGGAGGCCAACTCGGCGACGTTGAGGCGAAAATCGAGCTCCTCGCGCAGGCGGATAGGCACCGGAGTGGCGCCGACAAAGTTGATCATCGACTCGTAAATAGGGAACCCGGGATTGGGATAGATGACCTCGTCGCCCTCCTCGGCCAGAGCGAGGATGGCGTAGAACATGATCGGTTTTCCGCCCGGGACGACGACCACTTCCTCGGGGGCGACCTTCACGTTGCGGGTGCGGCTGACGTAATCGGCGATGGTCTGGCGAAGTTCGGGCAGGCCGGCCGAGGGCCCGTAGTGGGTCCAGCCCTTGTGCAGGGCGGAGCGCGCTGCTTCGATGATGTTGGAAGGCGTATCGAAATCGGGCTCGCCGATTTCCAGGTGGACGACGTTCTTGCCCTGCGCTTCCAGGGCGCGCGCCCGGACAAGGACTTCGAAAGCGGTCTCCGTGCCCAGCCGCGACATGCGCTTGGCCAGGCGCAAAGCAGGAATCACAGATGCGGTTTTGTCCATAGCAAGAGTAGCCATTATATAGCCCCTCCGCGCAGCTTTATCCACGTTACAGTTTCCGCCGCAGGCAATGGAAGCGCAGTGATGGGGGTCACAGGCAGTGGCCAGTGGTCAGTGGCCAGTGGGCAGTGGCCAGAGTAGTTTCCAGTTTCCAGTTTCGAGTTTCCAGGAAAAACAAGTGGTCAGTGGTAGCTACCTGTCTAGGGCATAAGTTGCAGCTTGTGCAAGGGAAATACTGGAATGCCAGCACAGAGGGCCAAGTGGCGGAAGTTCAGTTGCCGTGCAGGGTGTAGCCGGGCTCGAGCGGGAGTTTGCCGTTGACCTTTACCACGTTGACGCCGCTGGTGATGGAGTAAATGTCGATGAGGCCGACGGCGCCGGCCAGGCTTTTGACCATGCGGATGACTTCGGCGTCGGTGGCGACGATGACGAAATAAGCGCGGTGGGAGGCGATGGTTGCCTTGCTCTTGCCGGCGGGGCCGCCAAACAGCTTCTCCAGCGCCACCTTCATTTCGGGACGGGCAGGATCGCGCAGGATGAAAGTAACCTTGCCGCCGGCAGGCCAGGTGAGCAGCGAGCCGTTGGCAATCTTGTCCAAGTCGGCGAGGGTGAGCTCGTGGACGGCATTGGACTTGTTGACGATAACGGCAAAGTCGCGGGCAGCACATAGAGAGAAGCTGCTGAGAATAACCAGCCCGAGAATAAGCACACGAAGCATGAGCAAGGTAGAAGGCGACTAAGGTCCCGGGCCGATTTAAACGCAGAAGCAGGTGGAATGCAATCGACCAAAGTAACTTTGCGGATGCGCAACTAACGGGAAGGCACGACCGTGCATTGCATTCCGCACGAGTTTGGGTTAGATGAGAGGCAAATGCCACGCTTCTTGATGATCGTAATCTTATGCTTGTCCATGGCCGCGGCGGCGCAGAGCGCGCCACGGCATTCGAAGACCTCCAGCGCGCAACCATCGGCGACAACCAGCTTGCCGGTGACCACCACGTCGGCGAAGGCGCGGCAGATGTACCGGCAGGGGATGGCGGATTCGCTGAATTTCCATCTCGACCGGGCGCTGGCCGAGTGGCGGGCGGCGGTGAAGCTGGATCCGCAGTTCGCGCTGGCGCAGGTGATGATCGCCTTCCGCTCGCAGGACCCGAACGAAGCGCGGGCGGCGCTGCGCCAAGCGGAGGCGGCGGCGCGCCATTGCACGCCGGGCGAAAGGCTGTTCGTGCGCTGGATCAGCGGCATTCGCGAAGGCAACTTCGTTTCCGGAATCGCCGCCATGAACGACCTGATCGCCATGTACCCGCGCGACAAGCAGGTGCTGTCGCTGGCCGGAAACTGGCTGATGCTGCGGTACAGCTACGACCGGGCGGCCTTCCTGCTGGAACGCGCGCTGGCGGTGGACCCGGATTATCCGCCGGCGCTGAATTCGGTGGCCTACGCGTATGCCGGCATGGGGGACTTCGCGAAGGCAATCAAGACGATGAAGCACTACGCCGCCGTCCTGCCGGGCGAACCAAACGCCCAGGATTCCTACGCGGAAATCCTGCGGCAAGCGGGCAGGTTCGATGAGGCGATACAGCACTACCAGGCGGCGCTGAAGATCGCTCCCGGATTCTCCATCATGGGGCTGGCGGACACCTATGCCCTGAAGGGCGACGAGGAGCGCGCACGGGCGGAGTATGTGCGCTGCAACGAGCACTCCGAGATGTCGGAAGACAAGATCCTGTGCCGGCTGCAATTGCCGGTAACCTACGTGTGGGAGAAGAATTACCGCGCCGCCGACGAAGGCTTCGAAACGACGGCGAGGTGGGCGCACGGGCACGATCTGGGTTTGGCCGAGGCGCAGGCGCTGCGCATGATGGCGATGTACCAGAGCGACGATGGCGCCGCGCTGAAGCACCTGGAACGAGCCGCCGCCGCGCTCCGGGAACATGCCAGCGTCTCGCAGACGGACCGGCAGGAGGAAATGGCGCGCATCCTGCGCTGGCGGGTGATCCGCGCCATGCACGCCGGCGAAAAAAAGATGGCCGACAAGTGGCTGGAACAGCTAAGAGGTCTTGCCGATCGGGACCCGAGCGAGGTGGTGCAGCGCGCCTACAACGCTGCCGTGGGGGCGCAGCTCATGGCGGAGGGCAAGGCCTTGCAGGCTATTCCGTCGTTGCGCGAGGATTTCAACGATGCCTGCTCGATGGAATTGCTGGTGCAAGCGTACGAGAAGACAGGCGACCAACAAGCGGCGGAGGAAGAACGCGCGCGCCTGGCGCACCTGAACACACCGACGATCGAGGAGGCGATGGTGGCGGGAAAGTCGCGCGCGGCGAAGGCAGCGAGGTAGTCAGAAGCCGAAGCTGAAGGCTTCCTTGCGGCAGCGGACGGCGTGGTTGGCCAGGTGATTGGCCTCCAGATTGAGTTCGCGCGGGATGTGGCTGATGGTGAACTCCAGGGCTCGCGCCAGCTTGCGGCAGGTCCAATTGAGGGAGTAGAGGCGGGGGCTGCGGCAGGCGTATTCGCCGGTCATCTGGCGGACGACCACCTCGGAATCGCAAAACACCTGGAGGCGCTTGGCCTTACGGGCGACGGCAAGCTGCAGCGCCTCAAGCACAGCGGCGTATTCGGCCACATTGTTATCCTGGTGGCCAATCCATTTGGCAATTTTGATGATTTCGCCCCCGGGCATTTCCAGCACGATGCCAATACCTGCCGGCCCCGGATTCCCGTGTGAGCCGCCGTCAACGTAAGCTACCAGTTGTGACATCTGTAACCTGTTGGAGGACACAATGCGCCATTCTGGTTTTCCGGGTCAAGATATTCATTTGGTACAGCCGTGGAAAACGGCATGATTTGGCGCATTCTGTGGAAAAAACTGTGAATTATGCGGAATAACGGATAGCGCAGCCGGTAAAGAGCATGGTTTTGTACAAATTACAGACCCCGGAATCATGCTGAAAAAATAATCAATTGCACCGAAGACGAGCATTGACATTTGCGAATGCCGGGTTAATATTCCGCGCGTCGACGGTCGAAAGGGTTGGCGTCAATCATCGGTCGCCAGTCCAAAGTAGGCTGGGTGATCCGCTCGGCGAGGCGACTCGCCTGGGCGTCCGGACCCGAAAAAACCGACGGTTACTGCGAGGTGCCGTTGGGGTTCGGAACTGCGAAAGCAGTGATTGCATCAGGGGCTGTGACGGTACATGCCTCCACGCTGTTAACTCCCTCGCAGGAGTTGGCGGCTAGAGCATAACCAATGTCACGGCCCTTATAATTTTTGGTGGTAATTTCCCCCCTGGCAATTCCCTCCCGATGAGACAGCAGTTGAAAGCCATCCGGCTCTGTTGACATCTCATCAGGTCGATCGTTGCTGCCGCACCGTCCCTGCGGGACTCTCCTCTTTCTGTTGACTTTTCCCAGGGCTGCCGCCCTGGGCTACCAGCGTTCGCCCCTGCGGGGCTCGGGCGGGGGCGGCGGAATGAATTCCGCCGCTACACGAGCCAGACTAGCTGCCCTCGTGGCGCTTGCGGATGAAGGCCGGCACGTCCAGGTCATCCTCCGGATACGCGGTCTTGACCGTGCTCTTGACCTCGGCGATGGAGGTGGTTTCGCGCTGCGGCGCCGCCACTTGGCGCACCGTCACCGGCGGCACGGCATCCGGCGCGCGGTTGCCATTGGAGGGCGGCATGGGCGCCTCCGCCGTGGGTTGCGGGCTTTCGTCGATGGCGTGGATCTCCACGCGCGGAACGGTGTAAGCCGACGCGGTGCGCGACTGGGAAATGGCCGCCGCCGCCGCCGTGACCGCGCGATCGTGACGCTGCACGTGCTGGTCGCCCCTGAACCCGGTGGCGATGACCGTGATCTTGACCTCGTCCTTCATTTTTTCGTCGAGCACGGCGCCGAAGATGATGTTGGCGTCCTCGTGGGCGGCGCTCTGGATGATGGTGGAAGCCTCGTTCACCTCCGCCAGCTTGAGCGAACTGGAGCCGGTGACGTTGATCAGGATGCCGCGCGCGCCGTCGATGGCGCCGGCTTCCAGCAGCGGCGAGGCGATGGCGCGCTGCGCCGCTTCGGTGGCGCGATGCTCGCCCTTGGCGGTGGCCGTGCCCATGACGGCGTAGCCCATGCCCGCCATGATCGCCTTCACGTCGGCGAAGTCGCGGTTGATGATGCCGGGAATGGTGATGATGTCGGAAATTCCCTGCACTGCCTGGCGGAGAATGTCGTCGGCCACGCGGAACGACTCGAAGAAGCCGGCGTCCCGGGCCACGGCCAGCAGCTTCTCGTTGGGGATGACGATCATGGTGTCCACCGAGTCGAGCAGCTCCTGCAGTCCGCGCTCGGCCTGCGACATGCGGCGCTTGCCTTCAAAGCCGAACGGCTTGGTGACCACGGCCACGGTGAGCGCGCCCATTTCGCTGGCCAGCGAGGCGATGATCGGCGCCGCGCCGGTGCCCGTGCCGCCGCCCAGTCCGGCGGTGACGAACACCATGTCGGCGCCTTCCAGCGCCTCGATGATCTTGTCGGCGTCTTCCAGCGCCGCCTTGCGCCCGATCTCGGGATTGGCGCCGGCGCCCAGCCCGTTGGTGAGCTTGACGCCCAGTTGCAGGCTGGCCGGGGCGCGCGACATCTCCAGCGCCTGCAGATCGGTGTTGGCGGTCATGAACTCGACGCCTTCCAGGTGCGCGTCGATCATGCGGTTGACGGCGTTGCCGCCACCGCCGCCGACGCCGATGACTTTGATTTTGGCCTGGTTGCGCGGATCTTCGTTGAAGTGGATGCGGATGCCGTCGTCGCTCATGTCAGTTTCCAGTTTCCAGTTTCCAGTTTCCAGTTGCGGTCATGTGTCCGGGAGTTCATGCTCCACGCCGGGCGAACAGCGATTTCAGTTTGGCGGCGAAGCCGTCGCCGCCATGCGTTGGCATGCGCCAGCGCGGGCGCGATAGCCATAAAGCACCATGCCGATGGTGGTGGCGAACTCCGGCTCCGCCAGAAACGCCGGCAGCTTGGCGATGGGCGCCGGCGAAGCGATGCGGGCCGGCCGGCGGAGCACCGATTCGGCGATCTCGGTGAGGTGCGGCAGGCGCGCCCCGCCGCCGGTCAGCACGATGCCGGCGGTGCAGAACTCGATGACCCCGGCCTGGCGCAGGTGGTCGCGCAGCAGCTCGCACAACTCGCGGGCGCGCGGCTCGAGCATCTCGCCCAGCAGCCGCTGCGACATCATGCGCGAGGGGCGGTCGCCGACGCTGGTGACCTCGATCTCGTTCGATCTCCGGAATGCGCGTGACCACGGCGCAGCCGAACAGGCGCTTGATTTTTTCGGCGTCGGCCAGCGGGGTGCGCAGGCCGACGGCCACGTCGTTGGTGAAGTGGTCGCCGCCGATGGGAACCACGCCGGTGTGGGCGACCGCGCCCTCGTGGAAGACGATGACGTTCGGTGGAGCCGGCGCCGATGTCGACCAGGCAGACGCCCAGCTCGCGCTCGTCGCTGCGCAGCACGGCGTCGGCGCAGGCCAGCGCCTCGAAGACGGTGTCGTCCACGTGGATGCCGGCGCGATTGAGCGCGGTGACCACGTTCTGGGTGGCGGTGGCGGCGGCGGTGACCACGTGCACCTTGACTTCGAGTTTGGAGGCCACCATGCCGGCGGGCTCGTGGATGCCGGCCTGCTCGTCGAGGATGAACTCCTGGGGCAGCAGGTGGAGGATCTGGCGATCGGCGGGCAGGGCGATGGCGCGGGCGCGCTCCACCGCCAGCCGGATGTCCTCGCGGGTGATCTCGCGCGGCTTGTTGCCGAGCGTGATGCCGCCCTGGCTGTTGACGCCGCGGATATGCGAGCCGGCGACCCCGACCACGGCGTGCTCGATGGGAGCGCCGCAGGCGTCTTCCGCGTCCTGCACCGCCTTCTGGATGGAGGTGACGGTGCGGTCGAGATCGACAATCACGCCCTTGCGGAAGCCGCGGGTTTCGATCATCCCGTGGCCGGCGTAGCGCAGCCCGGTGTCGGTGGTTTCCACCACCAGCGCGCAGGTCTTGGCGCTGCCGACGTCAATCGCGGTAAAGAGGTTGCTGTTCTGCTTGCCCATGGGACCCGAACGAATCTGGTAATTGGGTAATTTGGTAATCGGGTAATTTGGTCGAGGGCGGCGCCGGCTTCGATCGGCTCCCGCGCACAAGATTTTCAAATTACCAAATTACGAAATTGCCAAATTACGAAATGCTTACCTCCGCTTCCGGGACGATTTCTTGCCGGCCGGTTTCGGCCTGGCCACTGTCTTCACCTTGGGCGCCGCCTTCGAGGCCCGCTTCGGCGGCTCGCCTTCGTCGGGATTGACGATCACCTGGCGGTCGTAGCGCAGGTCAACGGAGTGGACTTTCTGAAACTTCTGCCGCCACTCCTGGACGTGGGCCACGTAAACCTTGAAGCGCTCCAGGAAATCGGAGGAGCCGAGGTGGACCAGCACCTCCCCGTTGGGATCGGCCACGGTGACCTTCACGTCCTCGGGATCGCCGAGATCGACCTCGCTCAGGCCGCGCGCATAGTGCGCGCCGCCGGAATCCAGTTCGCGAACGAGCTGGGTGTAGATCTTCATGCGCGGGGCGCGGGTGGAGAGCGGCTCGCTGATGCCGAAACCGACCACCACCGGGAAGGAATACTTGCGCGCACCGCCCGGCGGCAGATTCATGACCACGCCGAGCCGGTCGATGAGCGCGATTTTGGAGCCGATCTGCACAAAGGCCACGGGCTTGCGCTCGCGGATTTCGATGCGCAAGCGGTTGGGCAGCAAGCGCATGACCGAGGCCGATTCCACCCAGGGAATTTCCTCGAGCTGCTTCTTGCGCTCATCCAGCGGGATGAAGAAGACGTTGCGCCCGATGTCGCCGCCCATGACCTCCATGACGTGGGCGCGGGTAACGTGTTGAATGCCGGCGATCTCGATCTGGTCGCTGGATTGGAGGCGAAAACGCCAGGAGTGCGCGCCGTAGCCGTAAGCGGTGACCCCGATGCCGGCCACCACGGCGGCCGCCGCCACCACGATGAGGGCGATCTTCAGCCGGTTGGCGGCCTTGCGCGGCAGCGGCCCGCGGCGCACCGGGACGCGCTTTTGGGCGCGAAGAAAGGCCGGCTCCTCCTCGGCGTCAAGGTCCATCAGACGGGAATCGAGGGCGTCGTCCGGATCCTCGGAGGCACGAGCCGATGCACGCGATGCAACTGGATCGTCCGGAATCAGAGGGCCGTTATTCCGTGGCATGAACTAAATATGGTCGTTTCGAAATCGCCGTGCCGCCACTATAACTTCTTTTGCAAGGAATGCGGAGAGGGAAATTAGATACGCGGGCGGTGGAAAACTTTTGATCATGCCGCTTCCCGGCAGGGGCGAAAATTGCTTGCCACCGGCGTCGTGGCCGGCAGGCTCATGGCAAGTCTGGGAGATCGCAAACGTGCCACAGGGCCACGCTTTTGTCACGAAACCCCAAGGGATCGACCGCGCCCTCGTCCACGACCGTGAGCGGAGCCGGAAAACCGAACGGCGGGGACACTAGTTTTGCGGAACACCGGCGGCGGCGCGGGCCTGTTGCAGGGCTTCCAGCACCTGGGGGCCGAGTTGGGAGACGCTGCCCGCGCCCAGGGTGAGGATCATATCGCCGGAGCGGGCGACGGCGACGGCGGCGGCGATGGCATCGCCGAAGGAAGAGACGAAGGTGACCGCGCGCCCCTGCTCGATCATGCGCTGGGCCAGCGCCTGCGCGGTTACGCCGGGGATGGGCGGTTCGCTGGCGGGATAGATCTCGAGCAGGAAGAGCGAGTCGGCGGCGGCAAAGGCGCCGGCGAATTCCTCCATCAGCGCCTGCGTGCGGGTGTAGCGGTGCGGCTGAAAGATGACGTGAATCCGGCGGTAGCCGCACTGGCGGGCGGCAGCCAGCGTGGCGTGGATTTCGGTGGGGTGATGGCCATAGTCGTCGATGACGCTGACGCCACCGACCTGCCCGCATAACTGAAAGCGGCGATCGACGCCGCGGAACTCGGCGAGCGCGGAGCGAATGTCGTCGGGGCGCACGTCCAGCCCAATGCCGGCGGCGATGGCGGCGGTGGCATTGAGCACGTTGTGCGCGCCGGGAACGTGCAGGCGGAATTCGCCCAGGGAGCTGCCGCCGTAGTCAACGCGGAAGCTGGTCAAGGGAACATCCCCACCCTGTCGCGCCAACCCCGGGCGCGATAAGGGTGGGCCACCCGGCGGTGAGGGTGGGGTAAGCGCCTCGATGCGGAAGTCCGATCCCTGGCGCGTGCCGTAGGTGACGGCGCGGCGCTGCAGGCGCGGGAGCAGGGCGCGCAGGCGGTCATCGTCGTTGCAGGCGACCACCATGCCGTAAAAGGGCACGCGGTCCATGAACTCGATGAAAGTGCGCCCGACGTTGTCCATGTCGCGATAGCAATCCATGTGCTCGCGGTCGATGTTGGTGACCACGGAGAGAATGGGCGAAAGCTTCAGGAAGGAGCGGTCGCTTTCGTCGGCCTCGGCCACCAGGTAGTGCGACTTGCCCAGGCGCGCATTGGAGCCCATGGCGTCCACCCGCCCGCCGACCACCACCGTGGGATCCAGGCCGCCGGCAGCCAGCACGGCGGCGATCATGGAGGTGGTGGTGGTCTTGCCGTGCATGCCGGCGACGGCGATGCCGTACTTCAGGCGCATCAGTTCGGCCAGCATCTCGGCGCGCGGGATGACCGGCACGTGGGCGGCGTGCGCCGCCACGACTTCAGGATTGTCGGGGCGAACCGCCGAGCTGATGACCACCACTTCGGCGCCGGCGATGTTGTGCGCGCGGTGTCCTTCAAAGATGCCGGCGCCGAGCGAGGCCAGGCGCTGGGTGACGGGCGAGGGCCTCAGGTCGGAGCCGGAGACTTTGTAGCCGAGATTGAGCAGGACTTCGGCAATGCCGCTCATGCCGATGCCGCCGATGCCGACGAAGTGGACGCGCTGGATCTTGGCAAACATGAATGAAGCGATTAGCTATTAGCAATTAGCGATTAGCTGCTCGGGAACATTGTAACCAGCGGCAGTATCCGCACGCGCCGCTGAAGTTTATCGTACCGTCCCTACGGGACTCTGAAGAATTTGCGGAGGGCACCCAGGACTGCCGTCCGGACTGCCGTCCTGGGCTACCAGCGTCCGCCCCTGCGGGGCTGCAAATAGCTAACGGCTAATCGCTGATTGCTATCCGGCACTCCCGCCAATTTGGCGGCGAGGCGCGCAATGGCGGCGGCGGCATCGGGGTGCGAGAGCTTGCGGGCGGCGGCGCCCATGGCCAGCAGGCGCGCCGGATCGTCGAGCAGTTGCGTGGCCGTGTCCGCCAGCCGTTGCGGCGTCAGCTCCGCCTCCGGAATGAGCACGGCGGCGCCTTTTGTGGCAAGCGCCTCGGCGTTCTTGCGCTGGTGGTCGTCGGCGGCGCGGGGAAAGGGCACAAAGATGGCGGGCTTGCCGGCGGCGGTGATTTCGGCGACGGTGCTGGCGCCGGAGCGGCAGACTAGCAGGTGGGCGCGGGCGAAGGCGGAGGGCATGTCGTCGATGAAGGGCGAGACCTCGGCGGGAATGCCGGCGCGCAGGTAGTCGGCGCGGGCATCGTTGTAGTCGCGCTCTCCGGTTTGATGAATGACGCGCAGGCCGGGGACACGCTGCATGAGCGCGGGCAGGGCGTCGATGAGCGCGCGGTTCAGAGCGTGCGCGCCCTGGCTGCCGCCGAACAGCAGCAGCGTGGGATCGGCGCCGGCGGGACGAGGGGACACGTCAAAAAAAGCGCGGCGCACGGGCACGCCGGTCACCAGGCAGCGGCGAAAGGAGCGGCAGGTTTCGGGAAATTGCACCGCCGCGGCCGAAATCATGGTGGCCACCACCCGGTTGGCGAAGCCGGGCACCAGGTTGGGTTCGAAGGCCACGGTGGGCACGCTGCTGAGCGCCGCCGCCAGCATCGCCGGGCCGGAAGCGTAGCCGCCGACGCCGATGACCACGTCAGGCCGAAAGTCGCGCAGGATCTGCGCCGCGGCGAAGACGGCGCGCGGCAGCGCGAACAGCGTCTTCAGGCGGGTGGCGAGGGTGACGTTCTTGAGCTGGCCAACGTCGATGAGCTTGAGCGGAAATCCGCCGGCCGGAACCAGGCGGGTCTCGATGCCGCGGGCGGTGCCGACGAAGAGGACGTTGGCAGCGTAATGGTCGCGGAGTTCGTGGGCGATGGCGAGCGCGGGAATAACGTGTCCGCCGGTTCCGCCGCCTGCGAGGAGTGCGCGCATGGACACTTAAACCTAACACAGAGACACGGAGACACAGAGAACACAGAGATTGGTCTTCTTTGTTCGCGTGCCGCCAGGCGCGGGCATCGCCAGATCAGTCGGTTTGCTGGGTGATGTTGAGCAGCACGCCGACGCTGGCCAGGGTGATGAACAGCGACGATCCGCCGTAGGAGATGAAGGGCAGCGGAATGCCCTTGGTGGGCGCCAGGCCGAGCACCACGCTGATGTTGAACAGCGCCTGGACGCCCACCATGGCGCCGATGCCGGTGGCCAGGTAGCGGGCGAAGACATCGTCGGTGATGACGGCGGCGCGAATGGTGCGATAGAGAAACAGGGCAAAGAACACGACCACGGCGGTGGCGCCGATCATGCCCAGCTCCTCGGCGGTGACCGCGAAGATGAAATCGGTGTGCGGTTCGGGCAGGTAGAACAGCTTCTGTTTGCCTTCCATCAGGCCGAGCCCCGCAAGCCCGCCGGTGCCCACCGCGATCAACGACTGAATGATGTGAAACCCGCGCCCCTGCGGGTCCGAATAGGGGTCCATGAAGGCGAGGATGCGCTGGTAGCGCCAGGGGACGCGCATCACGAAGATGTAGAAGAACAGCGGCATGGGCGCCAGCGCGTAGGCGTAGTACTTCAGGCTGACCCCGGCCACGAACAGCACCACCGCGCTGATGGCGCCGCAGGCGAGCGAGGTGCCCAAGTCGGGCTCCAGCAGGATCAGCGTTGAGATGACCAGGGCCGGCGCGATGGCCGGCAGCAGCGTGCCGCGCAGATCGTCCATCGACCGGGTGCGCGCTTCCAGAAAGTAGGCGAGGAACAGAATGATGGTCGGCTTGGCCAGCTCCGAGGGCTGGAAGGAGAGCACCCCGAGCCGGATCCAGCGGTGGGTGTTGTGCGTGCGGTCGAGGAAAAAAACCAGCAAGAGCAACAGCGTGGTCAGGCCCATGAGCGAAAACACCACCGCCGGATGCTTGTAGCGGCGGTAATCCAGGCGCATGGTGACAAACATGGCGGCCAGCCCGGCCAGGGCCCAGCCGAACTGCCGCAGCACGAAATGGTAGGGCGAGCCGAAACGCTCCTTGGCGATGACCGCCGAAGCGCTGAACACCATCACCAGCCCGATGAACACCAGCAGCAGCGTCACCGTGAAGAGGGTTTTATCGACGCTGAGTCGCTTGGCCATGGAAGAACAGCGATTAGCAATTAGCGATTAGCAATGAGTACGGGTCATGTTCGGTCAATTCAAATGCGGCTTCCCTCAGCGGCCAAAGCCGTTCAAATTAACTCCACAAGAGTTGTAGCACGCGCACGGGAGCGGCCGGGTTGACTGCCGGGGTACACGGGCTGTGGAAGAAAACCGGATTCGAAAAGATGTCCAATACGGGAGCCGATGCCCGAAAGTTGCGATTTCGAATACGCCGTGCGGCTTCCGCCCAAGCAAATCATTGACAGGCTTGGGAGCCTGCTCCACACTGGCAGCGAAAGCTCCCCCAAAACCGGGCGTCGAAGTGTGTCCCATGTCATCGACAATGCAGCAAACGCGGAGCGAACCCAGGACACCGCAGGAAATCTCGGTGCGGGTGTTCGGGCTGGACAACTCCGGCAACACGATCAACAAGCCGGCCTGGACGGTGGACATCAGCCGCAGCGGAGTGCGGCTGAAGGGACTCACGTTTCGCGTGCATCCCGGAGAGGTGATCGGCCTGCGCCACGGAACGGAGAAGGCGCGCTACAAGGTGGTCTGGCTGGGCGACCCGGCTTCGTCGCTGCAAGGCCAGATGGGGCTGCAGTGCCTGGAGACGGGGCGCAGCATTTGGGGAGAAGTGGGTAGCTGATGTTCGCGCTTCTCATCGGCGGAATCACCGCCAGCACCGCGCTTTTTGGCCTGTTCGTCCTAGCCGCCCTGTTGTACGTGCTCAGCAGCAGGCGCCGGTCATCGCAAGGGACGACCGGCAGCCAGCGGCGGCCCGCTCAGAAAAACGTTGGGCTCAGGCTGCTGTTGTCGGCGGTAATCATCATCTACATCATCATTCTCATCTGGCGGACCCGCTAAGCACGATCTCCCGGCCCGCGGCAGCCCTATCTTCCCCCGAGGATGAGCTTGGCGATGGTCTGCAACTGCATGTTCGAGGTCCCCTCGTAGATCTTGCCGATCTTGCAGTCCCGGAAATATTTCTCCACCGGATAATCCTTGGTGAAGCCGTAGCCGCCGTAGATCTCCACCGCCAGCGAGCACACGCGCTCGGCCACCTGCGAACAGAACAGCTTGGTCATGGCCGCTTCCTTCACGAAGCTCATGCCCGCGTCCTTCATGCGGGCGGCGTTGTAGACCATCAGGCGCGCGGCCTCGATCTCGGTGGCCATCTGCGCCAGTTGAAACTGGACCGCCTGGAAGTCGGCGATCGCCCGTCCGAACTGCTTGCGCTCCTGGGCGTACTTCAGGGCGTGCTCCCAGGCGCCGCGGGCCACGCCAGCCATCTGCGCGCCGATGCCGATGCGCCCTTCGTTCAGCGTCTCGATGGCGATCCGGTAGCCTTTGCCCACCTCGCCCAGCACATTCGACTTGGGCACGCGGCAGTCCTCCAGGATCAGCTCACAGGTGGAGGAGGCGCGGATGCCGAGCTTGTCTTCTTTCTTGCCCACCGAGAACCCGGGAAAATCCTTCTCCACCAGGAACGCGGTGATGCCCTTGTAGCCAGCGGCGGGATCCACGGTGGCGAACAGGATAAACACGCCCGCTTCCTTGCTGTTGGTGATCCATAGCTTGTGGCCGTTCAGGACGTAGTCACCGCCCTTCAGTTCGGCCCTGGTGGTGAGCGCGAAGGCGTCGGAGCCCGATCCGGCCTCGCTCAGCGCGTAGGCGCCGGGAGTATCGGCGGCCATTCTCGGCAGGTAGCGCTTCTTCTGTTCATCACTGGACCAGCGCAGCAGCGCGTTGTTGACCAGCGTGTTTTGCACATCGACCACCACGCCGGCGGAGGCGTCCACGCGCGAGAGCTCCTCGACCGCGAGAATGGCTTCGAAAAAGGTGCCGGCCCCGCCGCCGAACTGCTCGGGAATCTCGATGGCCATCAGCCCAAGCTGGAAGAATTGTTCGATCAGGGAAGGATCGAAGACGCCTTTCTCGTCCATCTCCCGGGAGAGAGGCGCCACCTTTTCCTCGGCGAATTGGCGGATGTTCTGGCGGAAGAGCTGCTCGTCTTCGGAAAAAGCCACCAGCGGCGGAGCAGCGGGAGCGCGTTGCACGGTCGTTTCAGGCATGAACCTTCCTTGTAAGCAGGATGAGACGCGGCAAACGGAAGATTGTAATACGCGGGCTGCCGGCTTTCAGCTCTCCGCCTTCGGACAAAAACGGCTCGGCCGCGAATTCGAACGGACGTTCGACCCTTGGCCGCTCGCCACGCTTGCGCGCACGAAAAATTCAAAATCCTGTGTCATCTTGAACAATCGGGGTCCACTCGATGACCCGACGGCCGACGGCCAACGGCCAATGACCAACGACCGACGACCATTAATTTCTCGCTGCAACTTCCTGCTCGCTGGCGACTCTGAAACATCCATGAAACAAACCGCAATCTTGCTCTGCCTCCTGGTAGCACTCGCCGCCGCGGCGCAGACCGCAAGAATCGACACGCAGCGCTCCACCATGACAGTGAAGGTGGGCAAGTCCGGGCTGTTCTCCGCCTTCGGCCACAACCATGAAATCCGCGCGCCGATTGTCTCCGGCACGATCACCCAAGCAGGCAGCGGCTCGGTGGAGCTGACCGTGGACGCGCGCCGCATGCGGGTGCTCGACCCGGATATTTCCGCCAAAGACCGCGCCGAGGTGCAGAAGACGATGGAGACGCAGGTCCTCGAAATCGACAAATATCCGCAGATTCGCTTCGCCTCGCGCAGGATCGAAACCAAGAGCAACAACCACTTTCGCGTAACCGGCGACTTGACCCTGCACGGGGTGACGCGGGCGGTCACGGTGGAGGTGGAGGAACGCGGGGGGCGGTACACGGGATCGGCCAAGGTGAAACAGACGCAGTTCGGGATGAAACCTGTCCGTGTCGCCGGCGGAACGGTGAAGGTGAAGGACGAGGTGGAGATCGTGTTCGAGATTGTGCCCGAGGCCGGGAATCGTTAGCCGCAGATCAACGCTGATGAACTTTGCGCTGACAGTTTCGTCGTTGACTACGTACGGAGCGAAGGCTGCACACGTGCGCCCGGTACGGCGCCTACTCGGTAGGGTTTTGTTACAGGCTCTTATATTTGATCCGCGTCGATCCGCGTACATCCGCGGCCGGTTTTTTCGGGGGTGGATTAGGTTCCCGCCGCGGCAATCGGCGTTGAAAGATCGGCGGCGAGCACGCGCTCTTCCGTATTGACCGCCGCGCCGTCGCGATAACTCACTGTCTTGCCCGAGATCGCCGGCACGCGCTCGCCCGGCACCACAATGCCCACCAGGTTGAGCGGATCCGCCGCTGAGATGGTCACCGTTTCGCCGCTCGGCGGCAGCTTGCGCAGGGCGCGCAGCGATTCCACCGCCACCGGCAGCGCGTACTGCTCGCCCATGAAGCCGCTCACGAAGCGCCCGCCACGGATCTCGCCGCGCGCTTCCAGGCGGCGGAAGGCCTGCAGCAGTTCGCGCCACTTGGGCACTATGGTCTCCCTGGTCAGCAGGTCGCGGAAGACCACGCCATAGCGGGCGAGCAGCATCCCGCAGGTGGCCTCGATCATCTTGTTGCGGTCGGGCTGCTCCACCGGATAGAGCAGCGACCAGCGTCCGGAGGAGTGGCGCGGGCGCGACGTCCGGCCGCTTCCCTGCCCCGCGCGGCGGCGGGGATCGATCAGCGAGCGCAGGTTGTCGAAGCCGTCGGCGGTGGCCAGCCCGGCGGCCACCAGTTCCCACAACCCGGTTTCCACCTCGGATTTCAATTTGCCGGTGCCGCGCACGATGTCGGCAAAGAACGATGCTCCGCGCTGCCGCAGAAACGCGAGCACTTCCTGAGCGCCTTGGCTCAGGCCGCGCGCCTCTTCATCTATAGACTCCGGACGCCGAGGGTCGGGAAGCCGGTCGTGACGGGGCCGAGGCGTCATCCAGTCGGCATCTTCGCGGACAAAGAAGGTGATGGGCGCGACGCTGGTGGGAATCACGCGGCGGCGCCCGTCGTGCGCATCCTCCAGCGTGGCCGGATGCGGCGAGAGCCGCCCCCAGCCGATGGCGCCGGTGAGGCAGAGCTGGTCGAGCTGCTTGGGATCGTAGTCGCTCAGGCGGCGCGCCAGCACCTGCCGCTCCCATGCATTGGCTGGGACCTCGAAGCCTTGCATCTGTTTCAGGATTTCCAGCAGGCCGCGCTCGCCCGCCAGTTGCGAGCCGGGCGCAACGTGCTGCCAGCGCAGCAGCCAGCGCATGAACTGCGCCTCCGTCACCGGCTCGATCTCCCGGCGCAACGCCCCCAGCGTCAGCCGGTGAATGCGCGCCAGCAGCCGCCGGTCGCAGAATTCGGTCGGCGGTTGGCGGTCGACGGTCGATGGCAACAACAACGTCGATGGTCGATGGCCGATGGTCGATGGCTGCACGGGCGAGGGCGCCTGTGCCACCCGGAAGGAGCCGCGGAGAATCGCACCGGTGGATTCGAGACGAAGCAGCGTCTGTTCAACCTCGCTCTCGGGGATTCCCATGAGGTGTGACAGTTCGGCCGCAGTGGCGGGCCCGAGGTGTTGCATCCAGCCGGTGAGCATCTGCAGCAGGGCGTCCGCTCGGCCGATGGTCGACGGTCGAAGGTCCACGGGTATATCAGGCGGCGCAGAGTCGAACCGCGCCTCCGGGTACACGGCGCGGAAGACCGGTGCGCGTTCGGCGGCGAGCCAGAATGTGCGGCCGTTCGCGCGGGCAATGGCGGCGCGGCGGGAGGCGAGGAGCGACTGGAGGTGGCGACTCCAATCGATTTCAACAGCAGGTCCCTCGCTCCGCTTGGGATGACACCATTGATTTTCCGGCAGCGCCACCAGCGTGAGCAGCGCGTCGTGCAACTCGTCGGGGTCGCGGACGTCCGGCCAGGCCTCCTGCTGCACCTGGGCAATGGCCGCCGGATCCAGCCGCCCGACCTCCTGCAGCACCGAGTCCGGAAGCACCTGGCGCATCTGCACGGCGCGGGCACGGCGCTCCTCCAGCGGCGCGTCGTCCAGAAACGCGTAGGGATTGGCGTTCAGAATCTCGTGCGAGAACTGCGAGGGCACGGGCGTGTCCACCGCCACGCAGCGGATGGAGCCGCTTTCGATCCCGCGCAGCACCTCGCGCAGGCCGTCCAGGTCCATGGCCTCGTGCAGCACGTCCTTCATCACCTCTTTCACCAGCGGGTGATCGGGAATCTGTATGTCGCCCTCGATGTTTTCTCCGCAAGCGGCAACGTCGGGAAAGACGGAAGCCAGCAGATCGTCGGAGAGAATGCGCTGCACCTGCGGCGGAATCTTCTTCCCTCCGCGGAAGCGCAGCAAAGCCAGCGCCCGGGTGGCGTCCCAGCGGAAGCGCGTGCCGAACACCGGCGATCCGGTCAGCACCGCCTGCTCCAGCACCGATTGCACGGTTTCCGGCTGCAGAAAATGGAAGACGCCGGCCAGCGGAAAACTGTGCTGCTCGGCGAGCGCGATGTTCAGGCCGTCGTCGGTGGCGGCGGCCTGCAGTTCGAAATTGAAGCTGCGGCAGAAGCGCTTGCGCAGCGCCAGTCCCCAGGCCTTGTTGATGCGCCCGCCAAGTGGGGCGTGGATCACCAGTTGCATGCCACCGCCCTCATCGAAGAAGCGCTCGGCGATGATCGTCTGCTGCGTCGGCACCGCGCCCAGCACGGCGCGCCCCATCACCAGGTGCCGCACCGCCTGCTCCGCGCCCGCATCATCCACCCCGCATTCCTGCTTCAGCCATTCCATGGCCCCGGCAATCTCGGGATCGCTGGCCGAGAACGCAACCGGCGAAGCCTTCGGCAGCCTGGCGCTGAGTTCTTCGCGCAGCTTCGCCACGTGTTCGGAAAGTTCAGCGGTGCGCGCCGGAGCTTCACCCAGCCAGAACGGGATGCCGGGCGGGGCGCCGTGCGCGTCTTCCACCAGCACCCGGCCGGAGCCGGTCTCGATGCGGCGGATGCGCCACGAGGTGTTCCCCAGAATGAAAATGTCGCCGGCCATGGACTCGGTCGCGAAATCTTCGTCCACCGTGCCCACCACCGTGCCTTCGGGCGAGGCGACCACGCTGAAGAGCGCGTTCTCCGGAATCGCGCCCCCGCTGGTGATGGCCGCCAGGCGCGCGCCGCGGCGGGCGCGGACCCGTCCGTTGATGCGGTCGCGATGCAGGTAAGCGCCGAAGCGGCCCCGGCGCGCGGAGATTCCCTCGGAGAGCACCTCGAGGACGGCATCGAAGTCGGCGCGCGCCAGATCGCGGTAGGGATACGCGCCCCTCACCAGCTCAAACAGCTCGTCTTCACTCCAACTCTCGGTTGAGCCATCGATCCCCGCAACACCCGCAACTCGGAACCCGGAACTCGCAACTGCTTCTCCGCCATCGACCATCGGCCATCGACCATCGACCCCTGCCGCGCACGCCGCCACCATCTGCTGCGCCAGAATGTCCAGCGGGGCTTCGGGAATGAGAATGCGGTCCAGATCGCCCTGCCGGATGGCGCGGATGAGCGCCGCGCATTCGAACAGCTCGTCGCGGGTAGTGACAAAGATGCGGCCCTTGGGAATTGCGCCACGCCAGTGACCCGCTCGGCCAATGCGCTGCAGGGCGACGGCGATCGAACGCGGCGAGCTGACCTGAATCACCAGGTCCACGGTGCCGATATCAATGCCGAGCTGCAAGGATGCGGTGGCCACCAGCACGCTCAGTTCGCCGTTCTTCAGCTTGTGCTCGGCCGCCAGGCGCAGCTTGCGCGCCAGGCTGCCGTGGTGCGCGGCGACCGCGTTTTCGCCCAGGCGCTCGCCCAGGTGATGCGACAGCCGCTCCGCCATGCGGCGCGTGTTGACGAACACCAGCGTCGAGCGGTGTTGACGCACCAGCTCCGCGATGCGGTCGTAAATCTCGTCCCACATCTCGTTGGTGGCGATCGGCCCCAGTTCGATCCCCGGCACCTCGATCTGCAAATCCATCGCCCGCCGGTGCCCCACATCCACGATCGCCGGCGGGTGCCCCAGGTTCGCGCCCCGGTCTTGGGCGCTAACCTGGGAGGGGTGCCCCGGTCTAGCTCGGTTTTGGCTGGGCCGGGCGTTTTTCCCGTCAGAAACCTCCCAATCTCCTCAATCGGTTTCTGCGTCGCGCTCAGTCCAATCCTCACCGGCAGCGGCCGCCCGCCGCCGGCGATCAGCCAGTCCAGCCGCTCCAGCGAGAGCGCCAGGTGCGAGCCGCGCTTGTCGCCGGCAACGGCGTGGATTTCGTCCACAATCACCGTGTCCACCTCGCGCAGGATGCGCCGGCTTCTTTCCGCCGTGAGCAGCAGGTAGAGCGATTCCGGCGTGGTCACCAGGATGTGCGGCGGGCGCTTCAGCATGGCGCGGCGCTCCTGCATCAGCGTGTCCCCGGTGCGCACCGCGGTGCGGATTTCCGGCATCAGCAGCCCGCGCTCGCCCGCAAGCCGCAGAATCTCGCCCAGCGGCACTTCCAGGTTTTTCTGGATGTCGTTGCCCAGCGCCTTCAACGGCGAAACGTAAAGCACCTCGGTGCGGTCCCGGAGGTCGCCCGCCAGCGCCTGCCGGACCAGGCGGTCGATGCAGGCAAGAAAGGCGGCCAGGGTCTTGCCCGAGCCCGTAGGTGCGGCGATCAGCGTGGCATGGCGCGCCAGGATGTGCGGCCAGCCCTGCTCCTGCGGTTCCGTCGGGCTCCCGAACCGGCCCAGGAACCACTCGCGCACCAGCGGATGCGCCCATGCCAGCGCCTCTTCACCCCGTGTGGACATTCCTTCATTTTAAGCGAAATCGCAATTTTCGCCAATTGTTCGCCACAATGATTACCTTTTTGACAACCCGCGCCCCTCCGCCGCGTCCTCCCGCCTCTAATCGGGCCCGCCCAGGTAACCTGCAGGTTATCTGGGCTTAAGTTGTTGATTTCGTTAGAAGGAGGGGGAGGGGGGTAGCTACGTATAGCTCGGCGTCAATAACAAGAATGTTACCCATTACAATCACCTGTCATGCGAACGCTGAAGGACATCATTCGCTGTCCTAAGTGCAATGGCAGCGACATCGTTTATTCCTGCGAGCCCAAGTGCTGCTTCAATCACGTCTGCGCCGATTGCCGCAGCACCTTCGAGATCAACACCGTAAAGACCGGACAATCGCTGGCTGCCGCAACTGTCCCGATAGAAGAACCGCAATCGGGCGAGCCGACCACCTGCTGCGCCTCCTGCGAAAGCCTGCGCGTCGCGGTGCTGAAATTCGAGGATAACCAGACGCTGCTGTTCTGCGGCCAGTGCGGCGCGATCTCGAAGATGGTGATTGAGGAGTTCGTGGCGGGAAATTTCTAGGCGCGACTCATTTACAATCCCGGACATGCTGGAAGACCGCGCGCGCAAGATCAAGCTGCTGCTGATGGACGTCGATGGCGTCATGACCGACGGCTCCCTGTGGTTCTTCCCCGCTCCCGCCGGAGCGCGCCAGGAGACGCAAGACAAAGCCGGCAAGATGGCCGGCGCCGGCGGATACGCCATCTCCAGCGCCAGCGTGGTGGAGGCGAAGGGGTTCAACGCGCACGACGGCACCGCCATCTCGCTGGCGCGCCTGGGTGGGCTGAAGGTGGGCTTGATCACCAAGCGGATTTCCGACACGGTGGCGCTGCGGGCGCGCGACCTGCGGCTGGACCACGTTTACCAGGGAATCGCGGACAAGGCCGCGACGTTTGAAGAAATCCTGCGGCTGGAGAAACTCTCGGCGGAGCAGGCGGCCTTCATGGGCGACGACATCATTGACGTGCCGGTGATGAAGCAGTGCGGGCTGGCGATCGCGGTGCCGAACGCGCGGCCGGAGGCGATCCAGGCGGCGCACTACGTGACCGAAAATGCCGGCGGACGCGGAGCGGTTCGCGACGCGGTGGAATTCATCCTGAGGGCGCAAGGGAAGCTGGCCGAAGTGGTGCGCGAGTACATGCAGGAGAAGAGAACCGCGGGCTAGCGGTCCGGACTTCCTGCCAGGCAAAAAAGCCCATCGGGCGCTCGCTTGGGGCGTGCTGGTTAAGCGCTCGATGGGCCACCGTTTCCCCTTACTCACCTGTTGCTTTCAGGAGGCACTACTATAGACGCGCGAACCAAGAAAAAGTTGTGCCTGCGCGCGGGCAGCAAAAGAAAAAAATCAGGCAGCCGCCCTGGCTGCCGTAGAGCGTCCCGGACTCCGAACTCTACTGCGGAATCGCCTGTGGTTTGCGGTTCATCAGCGCGGTGAAGCGCGGATCCTTGCGCAGCGTGGCGAACTCCTGGTCCTTGTAAACGGCGTCGATATCCTTGTAGCCGTCCTCCATGGCGCGGCGAAGGTATTCCAGCGCGCGATCCAGGTCGCCGATCTTGGCGTACATGCGCGCCAGGACAAAGGAGTAGTGAGCGCGATCCTCGGGCGAGGAGAGCTGCGCCGCAATGCCGCTGGTCGGGTGCCGCTCGAAAACGTTGGGATCGAGCAGGAGGGCAGCGTAGTACTCATTGGCGGCGGCGGGAAACTCCCGGAGGGCAAAGTAGGCAGTTCCGAGATTGCTGTGATAGGTGGCGACGGTTCCATTTAACTGCACCGCCTTGGCGTACTCGGTGACCGCCTTGCGATAGTTCTTGCGGGCGCCGCGGGGAAGATCGCGGCCAGGGTGATGAGACTCCATCTGCTTCTGGGAGCCGAAGATGTAGTACAAGGCGCCACGGTTGTTGTAGGCCTCGGCGAAGTTGCGATCCAGCTTGATGGCATGATCGAAGCTCTTCCTGGCGTCCTTGTAGCGACCCATCTGGATCTCGGTGATACCGATCTTGTTCCACAAGCCGGCGGTGGCGTGCTTCAAGGCGGCGCGGTAATAGTCGAGGGCGTCGGCAAAGGCCTTGCCGGCGCGGAGTTGGTCGCCCTGGCGCTCGAGTTCTTCGGCGGTGGCATCCTTGGGAGGTGGACCGACGCGCGCCGGGAGCGGCTGAGCCGGGACCGGGACTTGCTGGGCAGCGGCGGGGCAGAGCAGGAGCGCGAGGAGAGTGGCGAACGCGAGCAGCGCCAGAGAGCGCTTCATGGCGAAATCTCCGTGCCGACCGCAGCGTAAGGCGCGCACGCCGGATAAATCAACGCGGGCTGGCGTCCCCGTCCTTGGGCGGTGGCGGCGACGACGGTTTGTCGTCGCCTTTGAAGATACCTACGATCTTGCCGAACAATCCTTTCTTTTTCTGCTCCGGCGGCGGCTTGACCGGCTGGGATCGGACCACCGGCCCGGGAGCCGGAGGCACCGTGGTGGCCGTGGCCCCGATGACCGGCGGGGCCGGGGCCGGAACCGAGCCGAAGATGCGGGTGAGAATACCACGATGCTCGCCGACCGGCTGGTCGCAAGTGGCCGTGGGCTCGGTGCCGGCGATAAAGGCAACGTTGTAATCATCGGGGCAGGCGGCGGTGGCCAGGCGGTTGGTGACCTTGTCGAGGCGAACATCGACCACGCCGGCGGGCTGCTGAAACGGCTGCGCGTCCTGGTAGGCGGGCAACCGAATGGCGCTCTTCATGAACTCGGTCCAGATGGGAGCGGCGGTGCTGGAACCGCTGAGCCGCAGGTCGCTGTAGTCGTCGAAGCCGACCCAAACGATGCACAGCAGGTTGCTGGTGTAGCCGGCGAACCAGCCGTCGTGGGAGGTGCCGGTCTTGCCGGCGGCGGGGGCGGAGAACCCCATGGCGCGGACCGCGGCGGCGGTTCCGTTGTTGATGACGCTCTCCATCATGGTGGTCATGACGTAGGCGACACGCGGATCGAGCACCAGGCTGCGCTCGGTCTGGAAGTTATCGACGATGTCGCCGTGCACGTCGCGCACCGAGGCGGCGAAGATGGGAGAGACATGCACGCCGGCGTTGGCGAAAACGGTATAGGCGCCGGCGACATCGAGCGGGGTGGCATCGTAGGCGCCCAGGGCCATGGCGGGGGTGGGCTGTACGGACTTGATGCCGGCGGCCCGGGCCAGGGCGGCGACCTTGTCGTAGCCGACCTGCTCGGCCAGCTTGACGGTGGCATTGTTGAGGGACTGGGCCAGGGCGAAGCGGGCGCTGACAACGCCGTGATACTCGTCCTTGTAGTTTCGCGGCTCGTAGATCTGGTCGCCGTAGGTATAAGTGCCGGGCGAATCGTCGATCAGCGAGGCAGGGGTAATGGGGTTGGCGTCGCCGCTGACTCCGGTATTGAGCGCGGCCGCGTAGACGAAGGGCTTGAAGACGGAGCCGGTGGGGCGGCGGGCGACGGCGTGGTTGAGCTGGCTCATGCCGTAATTGCGGCCGCCGACCAGGGCGAGCACCTCGCCGGTGTGGGGATCGAGGGCGACGAGGGCGACCTGGGCCCTGGGACCGGGCGTGACCTTCAATTCGGTTTTGGCATTCCTGCCCTTGCCGATCCGGATGCGGCGGGTGCGCAGCCGCTCCACCTGGGCGTCCACTTTCTTGATACCGTCCTGCACCGCCTCGGCGCCGGCTTTCTGCAGGCCGACATCGAGGGTGGTGTAGACGCGGTAGGTGTTCTCGCTCAGGTCACGTTCGCTGTAGCGGCTGAGCAGGCTGTCGCGAACGAGGTCGACGAAATAAGGGGCGTCGCTGGCTTCGACATTGGGCGGGGCAAGCTTCAGGGGAGCGGCCTTGGCCTTTTCGCACTGCTGGCGGGTGATGGCGCCGGTCTCCACCATGGCATCCAGCACCACGTTGCGCCGTTCGAGGACGCGCTCGGGATGGCGATAGGGCGAAAGATAGCTGGGCCGCTGGATGATACCGGCCAGAAGCGCGGCTTCGGGCAGGGTGATGCTCTGGATGTCCTTGTTGAAGTAGGAGCGCGAAGCCTCGGCCAGACCGCTGATGGTATAGGAGCCGCGCTGGCCCATGGGAATCTGGTTGGAGTAGAGCTCGAAAATCTGCTGCTTGGAGAGCTTCTGCTCGAGCTGGATGGCGATCAGCATCTCCACCAGCTTGCGCTTGATGGTTTTCTGCGGGGTAAGGAAGAAGGCGCGCGAAACCTGCATGGTGAGGGTGGAGCCGCCCTGGCGGCGGGCGCCGCCTTCGCGCAGGTCCACCCAGGCGGCCTGGAGGAGGCGCCAGTAATTGACGCCGCTGTGCTGGAAGAAGCGGCGGTCCTCGATGGCGAGCACCGCGTCCACCATCACCTTGGGAATGCTCTTGTATTCGACCAGTTGTCGTTTGGCGCGCTTCTCCGTGTCCACGGCGGTGATGAGCGGGGGTTCGAGCTCATAGGCCTGCAGGTCGCGGCCGGCGGAGCCGCCGGCGCCGACAATGCGGTCGATCTTGCCGCCGGTGTCGTGCACGACAGCGCCATCCTGGTTGTGGTAGGACTCGGGGCCGGGATGAATTTCGATGCCGTGGGCCAGCAGGCGGTAGCTGCCGATGCCGCTGGAGCTGGCGGCCTCGATGTAGCCGGCGTGGCGCAATTCGCCCGCGATCTCCTCGGAGCGGATGTTCTCGCCCACCCAGATGGCGGGAGCGCGGGCGTAGACCTTGGTGGCGTTAGTGAAGATCTGGCCGTGCAGGCGGCGGTCGATGATGCGGTCGTACTTGATGTAATAGCGGAGGAAGACGCCAAGCACGACCACCGCGAAAAACAGAAAGACAGCCGCCGCGATCTTGACGGCCGGGTCGGAGAAACTGAAGCGGCTGGCGTGCGATGGGGGTGTGAGCGGCCGCCCCTGCCCCGGGACCTGGCCCGCGGGAATCTTAACCTGATTGCCACGATGAAGCCGTGCGCCGCAGGGGCCTATCGGCCTGCGGGGCGACATTTCCTTCCTTTGAAGGGCGCGAACTGGCGCCGCTTCTGATTGAGACGACAAACCACCCAAAAACGTTATCCAGCCACATGCGGGATGGCATGAGAACAGGCTGCCGGCGCCTGAAGCTGAGCACATTGTAACCCACGCTGGGCGAAGGGACGGAGGCGGAGGGACCAGATGACGCAAGGCGCGTGGCGCGGACTTTGGTAATGTGGCGAGATCGCGTCGTCCCTGCGGGACTCTGTTTTCTTGCGCTGACTTCTCCCAGGGCTGGCGCCCTGGGC
>CAVUEZ010000005.1:72500-414756 GCA_963740615.1 Terriglobia bacterium | reverse complement strand
CTTTCAGCGCTTCGCCGCGTCAATCAGCACAGCATGGCCGGCGAGCGGGCGAGAAACCGTGAGTATCGCGGAAGCGCAGCGGGGATTATCGAAGCTTTGTGGCCCCCGGTAACCCGCTCGCGGCGTTGGCAGCGGCAGAGCACGCCGCCGATTCACGCCATCCACAACAGCGATCTGCTGTGATTCCATTTCCTCCGCTTTGCCGAGAGCGATGGCATATTCGGGAACAATTTGTTTGATCTTAGCGCGGACCGGCCGAGCGCCGTCGACCGACAAGGAGGCGCGGAGCTCCTCCAGTGGCGTCTCAGCTCAGGCCAGCCATACGCCACGGTTTCGGTGCGCCGGATTTTTTCGCAGTCCGTGGGCAGCACGCGCTCGTATTCGTAGAACAGCTCCTCGACAAGTTTCTCGCCGGCACGGAGACCGGTGAACACAATCTTCACTTCGTCGATGCTCTTTCCGGAGAGGCGGATCAGGGTGTGGGCAAGATCGAGGATGCGGACGGGTTCGCCCATGTCGAGAACCAGGGTCTCGCCGTGGCATCCGATGACGAAGGCCTGCAAAAACAGGGACACGGCCTCAGAAATCGTCATGAAGAAGCGCTTGATCTCGGGATGGGTGATGGTGAGCGGGCGTCCGCTGCGGAGTTGTTGACGAAAGACAGGGACGACGCTGCCGCTGGAACCGAGAACATTGCCGAAGCGGACGGAAACGCAGCGCATACCGCTGGCGGGCCAACAAGAAAGGATCAGTTCCCCGATTCGCTTGGTGCAGCCCATGCTGCTGGTCGGGTTCACCGCCTTGTCGGAGGAGATGAGGACAAAGGCCCCGCAGCCGCTATCTTCGGCAATTCTGAGCAAATGGAGGAGGCCGAAAACGTTATTGCCCACGGCTTCCTGGACGTTGGATTCCATCACCGGAACGTGCTTGTAAGCGGCGGCATGGAAAACGGTGGAAACCTGGCGACCCGCGAACACCTTCCGCATGCGCTCGGAGTTGCGGATGTCGGTGACGAAATATTCGGCCAAATTCCCACAAGGCCTGGAGGAAAGCTCGCGCTCGAGATAGAAGGTACCGGTCTCGCTCAGATCCACACAGAGCAATTTCGCCGGGCCATAGTCGATGATCTGGCGGCAAAGCTCGGAGCCAATGGAGCCGGCGGCGCCCGTGACCATGACGACCTTGCCGGCAATATGGCGGCGCACGAGTTCCAGATCCAGGTGAACGGGTTCGCGGCCCAGCAAATCCTCCAGCCTGACGTTGCGCACCTGGGTCAGCCTAGCCTGGCCGCTCAGCAGGTCGCGAATGCTGGGAACGGTCTTGAAGGCGACGGCGGCCTGCTCGCAGGTCCGCACGAATCGACGCATCTGGCCGACGCCGGCGGAAGGGACGCAGATCAGCACTTCATCGGCATCCACGGCGGCCACCACCTCAGGAAGCTGGTCGACGGTGCCGAGCACGGGAATGCCATGGACGCGAAGCTTGCGCTTGGAATGATCGTCGTCGACACAGCCCACCACTTTGTACCCGCTGCCGGATTGGTTGAGCTCACGGACGATCATGTGGGCGGCCATGCCGGCGCCGACGAGGACGACATGTTTGCAGTTCTCATTCTCGCGGACGGACTCGGCAAGGACGCGAGAAAAGAGACGAACCCCGGAAAGGATGACGAAAGTGAGCAGCCCTTCGAGCAGATAAACAGAAAGAGGAAAAGCCAGAATGCCGAGGAGATAGCGAACGACGACAAAGAAAACGACGCTGCCCAAGAACACGGCCTTGGAGATATCGAAGGCGTCACTAAGGCCGGTATAGCGCCACCAGCCATGAAGCAAGTTGCAGCGAGCAATGGCCGCCAGGCGAACCGCGACGAGCACGGGCAAGGCCAATAGAAGGATGTGGCGCTGGGGAAGAGTGAAATCGAACCGCAACATCCAGGCCAGCACCAGGGAACACGAAATGAAAAAACCCTGAACGATCGCACTGACCCAAATGCGGCGCTCCAAGACTAGCTGCGCGGTGTTCTTAGCTTTTCTGATCATCACCCTTAGTCCGGAAAACCGAGAAACGGGGAAAAAACCACACCTGTCATGCCGCTATTACCCCAAGGGCCATGGGTAGGCACGTGAGTAACACACGATACACCATTGAAGGGGCGGGATGGAATTTACCATTCAGGAACCCGTGTCGAAAACAAATATCCAGACGGAGGCGAACCACGAGGGACCGGAATCGGGAAATCTCGTTTTGGTAAGCAAGGATTCAGAAGGAGACCGGAATTGTTCCCCAACAAGCCGCTGAAACCAAATCCATTGATCCTTCGCCAGGGCAGCGGAGCTCTTCAGGGATCAGATGCCACGCAACTGGGAACCGGCGCACGGCGGGCAGCCACATAAATGACCTTGTAGGTCGACGGGGCACCGGGAGGAATCCGCTCCAGTTGGGCCTGGGAAGCGATACCTTCGGCAATCTCCGGTTGCAAGGCATGGAGCTGTCCGTAGAACAACCGTTTGAGCCATTGCTTGCCTGCCATGGTACCGGGTACAAGGTGCAAGCGAACGGCAAGGAAGCGGAGAAGCGCAGTCAACTTGCCGGCAAGCGAAGGAGCGGAAACACGAAATGCACCAAACGCCTCGCAATCAAAACCCTGGGCTGCCATCAAGCCGCAGAGTTCGGCGGCTGTGTAGTACTTAGTGCTGAAGGGGCTGGGATTAAAGCCCGACCATTGGCGGTTAGCGGAACAGACCACCAGTGTCCCCCCTGGACGCAAAATCCGGCGAGCTTCGCGCAGAAAGGAGACGGCGTCGGCCAAATAGTAGACAGCTTCGTACAACAAGACGAGATCGAAGGAGGCATCCCGGAATGGAAGTTCCTGGGCATCGAGGCGGAGTAGCGGGATTTGATCGCCGTAGTGATGGCGCGCGAAGCGGAGGAATTCCTCGGTGTAATCGCCGCCGACGACACGACGGGCAGAGCGCGCCAGCAAGCCAAGCCCGTGTCCGGGGCCGCAGGCAACCTCCAATACGTCCTTGCCGGCAGCGAGGGAAGCAGCATAAGCATAGCGCGTGTACAGCATCCGCACCGCTTCCGCAGTTACGCGGTTGCCCGGCCTTTCAGATACCTGGGTGTAGTCCGGGGTAAGAGCGGCACTCATGGGGCAGTGGCAGCAGAGCAGCGGAGCAACTGAAGGCGATTACATGCCTCATCAAGTTCGGCGGATTCCTTGGCGAAGCAGAAGCGAACAAGATTGCGGCCATCGGCAGCGTGGAAGAAAGAGTCACCGGGGACACAAGCCACGCCGGTGGCGGACAACAGGTACATCGCCTTCTGCTTGCTGGAGCCGCCCGGCAGCCGCGAGACATCGGAGAGGACATAGTACGCCCCCTCCGGGACATAGGGACGAAGCCCAGCACGGTCCAATACACCGCAGATCTGATCGCGCTTTTGCTGGTACTCGGAGGCCAGTTGCCGATAGAACCCAGGATCCAGCTCCTGCAGGCCGGCGGCGGCACCCATTTGCAGCGGCGCGGGAGCACAAACGTAGACCAGGTCGTTGATGTACCCGATCATCCGCGCCCACTGGGGCCGAGCGACAGAATACCCGATGCGCCATCCGGTAATGCTGTAGGTCTTGGAAAAACCGGAAATAGAAATGGTGCGATCGGCAAGGTCGGGCAGCGCACCCGGGCTGAAATGCCGGCGGCCATCGTAGACAAAATATTCGTAGATTTCATCGGTGAACACGAACAAGTCGTGGCGGCGGGCCAGATCGGCGATCCACTCGATCTCCGCACGAGTAAAAACCTTGCCGCTAGGATTGGCCGGGGTATTCACCATGATGGCGCGGGTGCGCGGAGTTATCGCCCGCTGAAGATCGGCGGGGGTGAAGCTCCAGTCCGGAGGCCGCATGGTGACATAAGCGGGAACCGCATCGGCGGCGAGGAGGGTATTGAGGTGATAGCCGTAGAACGGTTCGAAGAGGATGACTTCATCGCCAGGATCCAGCAGGGCCAGGCATGCGCAGTAGAAGGCGCCGGTGGAACCGGCGCTGACGGTTATCTCGGTGTCGGGATCAGCGACGAGGTGGTTGTAGCCGGCGAGTTTGGCGGCGATGGCGCGGCGCAATTCGGCGAGGCCGTCAAAGCGCGTGTAGCTATTCACGCCATCGTACAAGGCCTGTGCCGCACCCTTCAGGACCGGCGCCGGGACGGGAGTATCACAGACGCCCTGGGCCAGGTTGATACCGCCAACCTTTTCGCACTCAATCGACATGGCACGAATTTCCGCCTGGGCGATGCGGTCAGACCGCTTGCTTAGCTTAAGAGTCATCGGAATTTCCTTCAGAGCGAGGCGGCGGCGCAGTCTGCCGGGCGTGAGGCAAAGAACTCCCCGATGGAGGAAGCAGCGATTTCGACGTGTTCGGGGGTGGTTTCGGCGCTCATGGGCAGGGAAATCACCTGCTGACAAATGGCGCGGGTACCGGACAACCCGGGGTCAGGCAATTTAAGCCCCTGGTGTTCCCACATGGGCCTGGCCCAGTGGACAAGGGTTTCGACGCCGTCCGAGCGCAGGTGCTGACGGAGTTCATCCCGGAGGGCAGTTCGAATGACGTAGTTCTGGTAGCCATCGTAATAGCCGTCACCATCGAAATGCGGAAGCGTCAGGCCGTCAATGCCGCGCAAGCGTTCATGATAAAGAGAAGCAATATGCCGGCGATGTTGAATCCAGTCCGGCAGATGCCTGAGCTTCATGTCGAGAACAGCCGCGTTGACGTTGTCGAGCAAGGCGGTGTAGCCGTGATGATGGAACTCGCCGGTCTCCCGGTCCTCGCCGTTGAAGCGCAGGAGGGTAACAAAACGGGCCAGGTCGGGATTGTCGGTGGTAACCGCTCCGCCGTCGCCGAGTCCGCCCAACGACTTGAAGGGATAAAAACTAAAACAGCCGGCCAGGCCGAAAGAGCCGGCTGATTGCCCCCGGTACGATGCCCCGAGCGCCTGGGCGGCATCCTCGATGATGGCAATACCCTTGGGAGCGGCGATCTGCCGGATGCGGTCCATTTCGCAAACCCGACCATTCAGGTGAACCGGAATCACGGCCTTGGTTCTGGGAGTAATGGCCGCTTCGAAGGCGGCTGGGTCCAGGTTGTAATCGTCCCGGACTTCGACGAGGACGGGACTCGCGCCGGTGTGAACGATAGCCGAAACGGTGGCGACAAAGGTGTGGGCGACGGTGACCACCTCGTCTCCCGGGCCGACGCCGGCTGCCAGCAAGGAGAAATGCAGCGCATGATAGCAACTGTTGACGCCAACAGCGTATTTGACCCCAACAAACTTCGCCAGGTTCTCCTCGAAGGCAAGCAACTGCCGGCGCAGGACAAGGTCGCCCCTGGCAAGCGTGTCAGTGATAGCGAAGTCCATCTCGTCCTTGAGCCTGCGATAGTGTTCCCTGGGATCAACAAACGGAACTCGATACTGCAATTACCACCCCCGAATAATTAAATGCCGCAGCTTGCGCCGTTGCCGCGGAAAAACTCCGTCTCGATCGCAATTTGGAAATGCAGGGGCTAAAGCCCCAACGTGTTTTGAATCATTCGCGGCACGACTGAAGTCGTGCCCTGACACAAAAACGGCCTGCAATCGAGTTTTTCAGCAGCCTGTAAAGCCGTGCCCTGATACGAACCCGCCGGTTCGGCACAGGGGCTAAAGCCCCGATCCTCAACGGCCCAGAATTCGCGGGCCTAAAGGCCCGCGCTTCCACGGTTCTTTCCTTCCACGGTTCTGCTTCGACGGTTCTTTCCCTCCACGGTCTCTCAAGGTCCGGTATTTATGAGATAGCTTGGCTCTGTTGACATCCCTGTCGCTTCGTCCCTCCGGGACTCTCGTCTTTCGGTTGACTTTTCCCAGGGCTGCCGCCCTGGGCTACCAGCGTTCGCCCCTGCGGGGCTCGGGTTCGGCCGCTTTCGGTGCAACAAAGGCATTGCTTCGAGGGATGTCAACGAGCCAGATAGCTTCCAGGGAAACTCTGATTAAGTGGTGAACAGTCCCGCAGCGGCTAAAGCCGCAGGCTTATTGATGTGCTTGCGGCACGGCTGAAGCCGTGCCCTTCCCAAAGACGCTCGAAGTTATGCAACGGACTTACGACTCAGGACACTAGCCTCTCACAGAGAACACAGGCGGCCGAGTTACCATCGCCGAGACTGTCCGTTGGCCACCTGCAGGACAGAACGAATGACGTTGAGAATGCCATGGTGTGAAAGTCCGGCTGCCGCCCGCAGGTATTCCTGACTGCCGATCTTGGAAGCGAATGCCGAAGGCAAGCCAATCCTCTTGAACTGCACGGGCATGCCCGATTCGGCCAGGATTTCGGCCGTGGCACTGCCCAGGCCACCAATCACGCTGTGTTCCTCGAGGGTGAAAATGGCTCCGGTCTCGGCGGCGGCGCGCAAGATGGCGGCTTCATCGAGAGGCTTGAGGGTATGCATGCTCAACACACGAGCCCGCAGTCCTTCCGAAGCCAGTGTGGCGGCAACGGCGACGGCGGTCTCCAGCATGCCTCCGACGGAGATAAGGGTCAGGTCGGAACCGTCGCGCACCATGATGGCACGCCCGATTTCGAATGCAACGGGAGCGGAGTGAACCCGGTTTTCGCCCGCCCGGCCCAGCCGCAAATAGCAGGGGCCGGGCCTGCAGGCCACGGCGTGGGTGGCGGCGGCCGCCTCGAAAGGGTCGCCGGGCGCGACAACGGTCATGCGCGGAAGAGCGCGCAGCACTGCCAGGTCCTCGGTGGCGTGATGCGTCATACCGAGGGCGCCATAGGCAAATCCGCCACCCACGGCGACGATCTTGACGTTGGCGTTGTGATAGCAAAGGTCGTTTCGAATCTGTTCCAAGCAGCGAATGGTGGGAAAATTCGCGATCGAATAGGTGTAAACGATCTTGCCGGCGAGGGCCAGACCGGCAGCGATGCCGGTCATGTTCTGCTCGGCAACGCCGGCATTGACGAACTGGCGGGGAAGTTCCTGAGCGAACCGTTCCACCACGCCGAAACCCAAGTCGCCGACGACGAGGTAAATGCGCTCATCCTTGCGGGCGATGTCGAAAAGGCTGTCGACGAAAGCCGTCCTCATTCCGCAGCCCCCAACTCCCGCAGCGCCGACGCGAATTCCTCGGCATTGGGAGAACGGTAATGCCACAGCACCTTGTTCTCCATGAAGCTGACACCCTTGCCCTTCACCGTGTCGGCAATGATGCAGGAAGGGCGATCCTGCTGGTTGGGGGAGAGCAGCGCCTGATGAACTTCGGAAATGTCGTGGCCATCAATTTCGGAGACTGCCCAACCAAAGGAGCGCCACTTATCGGCGAAGGGTTCCAGTTTCAGAACCTCGGCCACGGTTCCGAGGCTCTGAATCTTGTTGAAATCCACGATCGCAACCAGGTTGTCGAGCCGATGATGCTGGGCGAACAGGACAGCTTCCCAAACGGACCCCTCGTCACATTCGCCGTCACTGAGCAGGGCGTACACGCGAAAGGGGCGAAGATCGCGCTTGGCCGCAAGGGCGAGACCGCAAGCGATGGAGAGGCCATGCCCAAGGGACCCGGTGGAAACCTCGATTCCCGGAACGCCGCCGCTGGTGACGTGGCCGGCGAGTTTGGCGCCATCCGAGTAAAAGTCATCCAGCCAGGCCGAGGGAAAGAAGCCGCGTTCCGACAATGCCGCATAGACGCCGGCGCAGGCGTGGCCCTTGCTCACCACCAGCCGGTCCCGATCGGGCCAGTCGGGTTCCTGGGGACGAACCCGAAGGATGCTGCCGTACAAGACGGCCAGCAGTTCCGCCATGGAGAAGGAGGAGGCGACGTGCGAACTCCGGGCCCTGTGGGTCATGCGCAGGACGTGGATCCGGATGCGACGCGCGAAATCAGCCAAATCGCCGATTTCGTGAGGTGGGAGAGAGGTCAAGACATTTTCTCCTTGGGCGAACTACTGAGCAATTGCCTTCATTGTACGCAGCAAGATCTTGAAGTCGATGAGCAAGGAATGGTTGGCGACGTACTGCAGACCGAGGCGAATCTTTTCCGGACGAATCTTCTCACGATAGGCCTGGTGCGGGTCGGCGGAACCGCGGAGTATGTCTCCCTCGTTACGAAAGGCGATGGAAGCCCAATCGGTGATGCCGGGACGCACCTCAAGCAGGCGAGCCTCCTCGGGGGTATAGAGGCGAACTTCGTCGAGCACTTCCGGGCGCGGACCGACCAGACTCATGTCGCCGACAAGAACATTGATCAACTGGGGCAGTTCGTCGAGCTTGTAGCGGCGCAGGAACGCGCCCATGGCGGTGACGCGGGGGTCGTCGGCAGGGGTGGAAGGCCCGCCGATCTTGTCGGCATTCGCCACCATGGAACGAAACTTAAATATCTTGAAGGGATGCCCGCCGCGCCCGGCGCGCAAACCACAATAGAATACCGGGCCGCGAGAGCCGGTGGCAATCGCCACCGCGATGGCCACCAGCAATGGCGCCAGCAATAGCAGGGCAAA
The DNA here is from genome assembly GCA_963740615.1 of Terriglobia bacterium. Classification (GTDB taxonomy): domain Bacteria; phylum Acidobacteriota; class Terriglobia; order Terriglobales; family Acidobacteriaceae; genus JAIQGF01. The sequence continues at coordinate 406,227 of CAVUEZ010000005.1, read as the reverse complement.
GAAAGAGACAACGATGTCAAAGGTCCGCTTCGCCATGGATGGCGTCGTTGGCGGCGTGTGCGCGCCGAATTCGCGGTCAAGCCCGCGCGCCGCGGCGTCCTTTCCAATGCACGCCCGGCAAACAAAGGAGCAAGCAGCCGAATAAGGCCCCCACTCCGTGGGCGACATGACGAACCGCAAAAACAGCAGGCAACACCATCAGGAGTTTCGGGCTGCGTTGCGACCAGAAAAGACGAAGGGAGACGATGATGGCGGCGGCGGCGTAGGCGCCGAGCACGGCAACCAGCAACCAGGCAAGACCGTGCCAACGCAGGGCGAACAACGCCGAACCGAGCACGGCGAGAACGAATGCCAGCGGAATCCAGTGCCTCCAGGAAAATGCCCTGGTGCCGAACTTGAGGACGTACGTGGTCCAGACTCCGTCGGCAACATTGTGCTTCCAGAAGGAACGGAAGGTAGGATCGGCGAAATACTCGACCACAACTTCCGGGACGATCAGGATCCTGCCTCCGGCGGCGCGAATGCGACGGTTGAGATCCATGTCGGAACTGCCGAGCAGCCTCTCGTCGAAGCCCCCGACGCGTTCAAGAAATTCCTTACGGTAACATCCGAAGGCGACGGAATCGGACCAAGTAGGTTTGGTAACGCCCATCTTGATCAAGGCGTTTCCCGAGCCAAAGCGGGTACCCAGGGCAGAGACGATGGCGCGCGCGACCAGGGTGTCCGCGCCGGGATTCATATGCCAGGTGCCGCCGACATTTTCGGCTCCCTGAGGGCCCCAATCCAGCAGGTATCGTACGCAAAGCGAAATGTGCCTGGAATCGAAGATGGAATGGGCATCCATCTTGATCACGATGTCGCCACGCGCGGCGCGAATGCCAGTATTCATGGCCGCTGGAATGGACCGCGACGGGTTGTCGAGCAGACGGATACAAGGACGGCGGCGAGCATAGTCGTTGACGATAGCCCGGGTGTCATCCTCGCTCCGACCATCGACGATTAGAAATTCCAAATGATCCTCGGGATAGTCGCTGCTCAGCAAGGAATCAAGGCATCGGGCGATGTATCTCTGCTCATTACGACACGGGACAATCACAGAAACGAACGGCAGGGCGGAGGCGGAGGAACGCTCACCGGCAGAAACCGAAGTGATGGAGGGACTACCAGCCACGCGAGACATCCTATCGTTCATAGCGGAGGCTTTGCGCAACGCTCATCCGGGAAGATTCGAGTTGGGATTGGCATGGATCGTTTGTCCAGTCTCACTGCCAATATCTCTCCACCAAGTAAGTGGTGGACTCGCTCATGTAGCGGGCAATTCGACGTGAGCGAATGATGCCGGTGGAAGCGTGCTCGTCATCCATGACCCAAGACTTGGGAAAGTAGACCACGGACAGCCCCAGCTTCCTGGCGGTTTCCGCGACGAAGATCTCCTCGCCAAAAAGAAAGGAGCCGTATTTCAAAGTGCCGCCACGCAGGAAGAACCGGCCATGAAACACCATGCATGACCCATGGGGAGCATAGATGGGCCGTGGCCCGTCCTGGTCGAGGGAGAGCCGTGCGGCCGGTTGAGGCAAGGTCCTGAGACCATGCCGAACGGTTTTCCTGGCAGCCGAGAGCAACTCATAGGAGTTCTGCAGAAAATAGCTGGCGAATATGCAGCGATAGAAGAGCATGCGACGGCGCGCCGGCCGATGCACGATCTTGGGATTGATGTCAGAATTCCACCGCTTCGACCAGATGCGCGGAGCCACAACGCCAACATCACGGTCGCCTTCGAGGTCCTGGAGGTTGGCGAAGAAGTCGTTGTCGAGAAACTGCAAGTCAACGTTCGAGACGACCACCCATCGAGGCAGTTCAGGGTGCGCCCTGCAGTAATGCTCGAATCCGAAATTCGCGCTGCCAAAATAGCCCAGGTTTTTCGGGGTGCGAACCGTCAGGATCTCGGGGTTCTCCTGGCGAACGCGGTGAAGGAATGCCTCGCGTCCAGGCATGTCGCTGTTCTCCACCAACAGAACGCGAACCGCGTCAGGCGAGTATCGGGCAAGGCTGCCTGCCCAGCGAATGGCGTGCGCATCCGTGCGGTAATTGACGCCGATGACCAGATCAGGAAGCGACATATCCTGGGATCGCCACCTTGAGCAGGTCGGCAAATCGCACCGTGCATAACGCCCTCTCGCCGGTGTGCACGGAATCAAAACATAGGACGCTTCCGGTACGGTCCCAACGGGGGTGCAGGTCGCAGGCCCAGTGCTCGCGGAAAGTGCGGGACGCGAACCTGGCGGGCGACCGCAGGTTTGCCACGTCATAGCGGGTGTTGGTGACCGTGTCATACAGGAGAAGCCTGGCAATGCGGAAGCGATCGGGATAGGTGTCGGTGACAATCCACCGGCGGTCGGCGGAGTAGGACGGATGGCCATCGGAGTTGAACAGGGCGCCGCCGACAATCTCATAGCTACCGACCAGGTCTTGCCAGAGCACGTAAGAGTCTTTGCCGCCTACCCGGCAGTACGCCAAGATGGATGAATCGTCCCGCCAAGCGATGTGCGAAACCATTCCCGAGGCCGGAAACCGGTATAGCCCGGAACCGTCAACGTTGCAGGAAAACATGCGGGTCCAGAGCTGGTTGAAGTTACGAATCCAGCGGTGAAAAAAGACGAAACGGCGGCTGGAAGGCGCAAACAAGCAGTGACTGAAATAGTGATGGGCGCCCTCCATGCTCGGCTCACTGTCGAGGGCGCCGATGTCTTTCACGGTGAACAACAGGTGGGGATTGCCATTTTGCAGATCGATGACGGTCAATCCGTGGGTGGACGGACGCTCCTGCTCGAGCTCGGGATCGGTACCGTGCAGGTATCCGTACCCCGGGGCGTAGCGGTGACATCTCTCGAAGCTGTAGGCGAGCCCCCATTGTCCGTCGGGGCTGACAGCGCCGATGGCAGACGGTAACGTGCGGATGTAACGTCCACCGCTGTCATAGATGCGAGCGATATTAGCCTGCCCGTCGAAGTCGTTGAAGAGCAACTGGTCCGTCGAGCCCACCCATTGCAGCATGGCACCCTGGTGCCAATTCCATGACCGCGTCTGGGCTATGGGCCGAAACGAGCGATGCCCTTCTCCGAAAAAGAAACCCACCTGCACCGAATCATCCGACCGCGGCATGCGCAACGGGATGTCAAACTTGTGGGCCAAGAGGCAGCTATCGTCAGCCGAGAAAGGAGTCTTGTCGTGGAATCCAAAAAAATAACCCTCGCGGACGACGATCGGGGCGCCACAGCGGACGGCCGGCATGGGGACCAGGCCGAAGACCGACTGGTAGACGTTGCGAACGGCGCGCTTGAGCGCGGGGTTGCTCTTGACCAGGCCGTAAACAGCCGATTCGATGGCATTCATCGCCGCTGTCCGATGGGGCGCCGCTTATTTACCCGCATTTAGAATCCGCTCTCCGGTCGGGGGCCAGGTCGGCACGTCCCGCCAGCTTCATCGCAAACTCAAGATCAATACCCGCATAAGAGCACAGGACGCCCAGCCTGGAGGCAAGACGCACAAGCAGGTCGCCGGATTTCAGCGCTTCCCGAAAGTGAGCGCGTGCTTCGGACCATTTGCGCTGCACCAGAAATAAACGGGCGTCGGAGAACCACATCTTGTACTCGGCTTCCTTCCAGTTGCGCTGCAAGCCCGCGCGGGACAGAGAGGACAGGGCGGCATGGTCACGATGCGCATCCAGGAACTGGAGTGTGAATTCGCAAGCCATGCGGTGAATCAACTGCAAATGAGTGAGCGTGACCGAACGCGGGTGGCGGCGGCGATAGCCCAGGGTTTTGCCCGAGTAGAAGAATCTGCCGGCGAGACTCAGTTCCATAAATGTAGGCAAATCGGTCAGAGGAAAGCCGGGCACGTGCTGAAAGCCGCCGATTTGATCCAGAGCGGTGCGCCGAATCATGACCGTCGACGCTCCAACCAGCGACCTTCCTTCCGCCGACGCCATATAAGCAGTGGCAGAACCGACAGGATCGTTGAACAGCGTGGCCGGCGGCAAGCCGCGCCTGAGCCGCGTCATCCGGCTGCTAACTCGTTGCTGGTTGCCGGCGGGATCAGTGTCCGCGGCTTCCCCATAAGCCAAGACAACGCCGACATCGAGAAAGGCGGGAACCAGCGCTTCCAGCTTATCGGCCGGCCAGAAGTCGTCGCCTTCCAGAACGGCGGTCAATTCACCGCGAGCCAGAGCCAAGGCCTTGTTGTAGGTGTGCGCGAGATTGAACGGCCCCTGGTTGGGCTGGTGGACGTATCGGATACGTGGATCGGAAAACCTGGACATCCGGTCCGCGGTATGGTCGCTTGAACCGTCGTCGATGACAATCTGCTCCCAATTGCCATAGGTCTGTCCCAGAACACTCTCAACGCACGGGACAATGAACTGCTCATGGTTGTAGGTGGGAGTGATAATGCTAACCAGCGGCCGATAACCGTTGAGCATATACGTTCTCAACAACGACGGTGGGATGCGTGATTTGGCTTGCAGCGCGCGGTAAGTCCGCCCAACTCAGAAACTGGCCGAAGGCGCCGCGGCGGCACTTCGATCGACAAGAGCCGCCACCGTCCAAAATACGACCTGAAACTGCTGACCCTCGAAGGACCCCTCGACCATGTTGTGGAGCACAACGCCAAAGAAAGCAATCCATAGGGCGACGTTGGCGGCATTGGGCCGAGTGACAGCGTTCCTGGCGGACTTGTAAAGAACGATACCGACCATGGCGAGCAGCGCCAACCCCGCCGGCAGGCCATTTTCAGCCAAGGCATCGAGGACGATGTTATGAGCGTTGACATGCTCCCAGTTATAGTCCGGAACCATGACGCGCCGGGCGATCGCGCCGCCGATCTGGCCGGGCCCAACCCCGAGCACGGGGTTTTCCCTAAACGCCCGCCATGATTCCCTCATGAGTTCGACGCGACCCAGATCGGTATTCTCAAACCGCGTTGCAATCAACACTGCGTTTCCAGCAAGCAAGCCCGAGGGAAGCAGCGCCGTTACCAGCACGCCAGCAGCCAGTACAAGCAAGACGTGCTTGACACGCATGCCGACGCGCAACAGCAGGGGCAGGCTGAGAACCGGCGCCACTACGGCGGCGAGCATGGCGCCCCGCGACATGGTCGCGATCAGTCCGGCAAACATGAGGGCCGCACATGCGGCGAACAGCAGGCGCACTTTGCCGCCGCCGCCGGCAACACAGGCGACCGCGAGCGGAATGAGGAGCAGGAGAATGGAAGCGACGTAGTTGCTACGGCCGAGCGTGGTGCCGACTTCGTCCTTCATCAGCACCAGGTTCTCGAACTGCGCCTGCTGAAGGCGCTGATAACTGTAGAGAAGAAGAGCTCCTACAACGCCTCCCCACAAGGACAACGCCTGCATGCTCACCGGAGCACGCCGGGCGATAGCGTAGACCAGCAGGCCGCAAGCCAACACCTTTATCGCCGCGAGGCTCTTGAAAATGTCGCGGTAGTTGACAATGGCGGACAGGATCTCGACCATCAGGCAGAAGAGGCCGAGCCGCATGATCCATCCGGAAAAGTCAGGCCAGAAACCTCTCCAGTAGACCTCGTAGGCCAGCCAGAGCAGAATTACGCCATCGAAATACAGCACGACGGGGGTCCTGCCACCGAGGCTGACGTTGGCTCCACCCAGCAGCAAAGACCACAGCACAACCCAGGAGCTCGACCTCGAAGCCCCTAACTCCTGCCCCGCAGGCAGAGCATAGCTGCCGTCGACACTGAAACTATTCATTCAGCCCGGCACTCGGATTGCGATCGAATTTGTTGAACAACCCGTCCACCAGTCCCAAGGCCGCGCAGCGCAGCTTCTTCCATCTGCGATCTTCGAACAGACACATCGAGATCAGCGACTTGGCACGGGTATGGAGGCTGCGCATGACCCAAGCCGGCTCTTTGAAAGCGTATTCCTTAGCTACCACAATCAGGTTTCTGACCATATAGTAGCGCCGCGCCGCAGAGTGGTTGGAAGTGCCGGTCATTTTCCAGGGAAGCTGGTGCATCGTGGTCTGGCCGACGGAATGACGCATCAGCGGCTTACGGGTCACAATTACATGGTAGCCGGCGGCCCTTGCCCGGAGACAGTACTCCAGGTCAACACAGTCAATAAAGAACTCGTCTCGAAAGGGGCCGATCGGCGAAAAGCGTCCAAGGACAGCAAGCTTCCGGAGGTAATGACAGTTGTCTTCTCCTTCCACAGGGGAAGGTCGGCGCCATTGAGCGGCACCAGATACGTGTCGCTGTAGACTTCGTGGTAATTCGATCCGATCACCGCGACGCGATCTTTCAGCGGACAAGCAGAATAGATCTCCGCCAGGCAGTCGATGATGTGTTCGTCGACTTCCGTATCCTGATCCAAGAGAAAGAGCCACGAATACTCCCTCGCGGCAGCCCAGGATGCGCCCTGATTAAGGGCCGTAGCGACCCCGACATTGCAACTGTTCTGAAGAAGATGGATTCGTGGGTCGGAGGCGGCAATTTCGAGCAGTTGATGGCTCTCCGGCTCGGAAGCGGAATTAACAACCACGAGCACGCAGCCGACCTGGGAAGCGATGCGCAGCAAGCGAGCACAAAAGGAAGGATCGGGCCGAAACGTCACGACGACCGCACAGATGCTGGTCTTGCCGGGAGCCCGGCTGATCACTTCACTGCTCGCAGTACGCACTCTTCGCCTGAGCTCCTGTTCACCGGATTCAAGACCGCCATGGCCACCTGCCAGCCTGCCATGGCGAGACTACGGGGGAGGCGGCCGAGGAGGCCGGCAAGCGGGTAGGTGGAAGATTGGCCGTCTGATTCGGTCTGAGGCCGCCGCCTTTGTGCCCGGATGACGTCAACGCTGCCGCCGATGATGGTCCCCGCGTGGCCAGAGGTCGTCCATGTCTCGAAGGCCCCGAAGCCAGCCATCGCCACCAGCTTCTGGAGGGTCCGTCCCGAAAACAGGAAGATGTGCCGGGGAGGTTCCAAGCCCCGCCAAGCCTGTCCGAAAAGCCGGTGTCCAAGACTGTGTACGTTGGGAGTGATCGAGACGAGCACGCCCGCAGGCTTCAGAACCCGCCTGCATTCCTGCAGCAAGCCCAAGGGATCGTAAACATGCTCGATGACGTGGTTCATGATGACCGCGTCGAAGCTGTCATCGGGAAATCGGGCCTGTTCGAGGCTGCCAACGTGTACGTCGAGGTTGTTGACCGTCCGCGCATGGGCCGCAGCCGCAGCATCGGGCTCAACCGCTGAAACGGTCCAGCCGAGGGTACGGAGCAGCGCGAGGCGATCTCCGCTGCCGCACCCAACCTCCAGCAGTCTGGCCGGCTTGGCCTGCTGCAGATACATGAGATCCAATCGGTTCCGTTCGCGCTGAACCAGCAGCAGGCGCAACAGCAGATGGTAGGCCCACATGAGGCCGAAACGCGAATGCGCAGCCGATGCCCCGTTCCGCCCGGCGGGACGGCAAGGGTGGGTGTAGTACCGGGCATAAGCACCCCCGATATCCTCTTCCACGGGAACGGGATTCAACCACACCAAGCCGCAATCCAGATTGGGGCAGACGCTGAAATTCCATTCACCCGGGGCACCAAACAGCACATCCGGCAAGGCCCGATAGAGCGGCCGCCCCTGAGCGCCGCATAGATAGCAAGTGGGACGGGGACAATGCCGGATGCATGCCGCCGCCAATGGGGCTTCATCCATTCAACACGCGCGAGACGCTCAGGGTTGCCTGCAGTTGCGCGCGCTCTTCGGCCGAGAACAGGCGGAACCAAGCGGCAAGTGCGCACAGCGGAGCTGAGACGACCAAAAACAGCGCCTTGAACATGATCGTTTGGGGGACACACGCCAAGCCCAGAATCGCGAGGCTAACGATAAGGAGCGCAATGATGCGCCCGGAGATCAAGACATTACTTGCGACGACCCTTCTGGCGAGCACAAACATGATGATGCAATCCAAGGTTACGCGGATCGTCCATGCGATAGCCGCGCCCTCGATGCCGTGGCGAATAACCAACCACGAGAGGGCGAGGAGATAAGTGGGCAGTTCCACCAGATGCAACTTGGCGGCCAGATCGGGCCGGCCGACGCTCTGGATGAGCGCAAACGGCAACTGAGTGAGACTGTTGATGAATACGCCTGCCGCGAGAAATTGGAGAACGCGCGTGCTATGGGCAGCGAAGTCGGGGCCGAGCCACAACCGGAGGGCCTGGTTGGAGAAAAGAACGATGACCAGCACCGTCGGGAAGACAACGGACATGATGGCCTTCAGGCTGCGCGCGAAGATGACACCCGTCCGCTCTCGATCCTGGGCGAAGGTGGCGGAAAACGCCGGGAACATCACGGCGACGATCGCAGTCGGAACCAACAGGAGCTTGGTTATAACCTCGTAGGGCGTCGCGTAGTAGGCAACGGCGGTGACCGAAATTAGAGAACCGATAAGAAAGCGGTCAGAATACAACATCAGAGGGCCGACGACATTGCTGACGGTCATCCAACTGCCCAGACGGACCAAGGAAGCAATTCCCGATCGGCAAATGGCCAGGTTCTTGCGCAAACTTGGCATCACATTGAAACAGAACACCAGATGGGCGATCCCCGCAAGATATCGCCCGAGCACCAGCACAGCGACGACGTAGAAGAGACTGCGGGAGAAAGGAAGGACCAGAAGAGGTCCAACGAAAGTGAAGACTCCCATCGGAATGCGGAGCGTGTTGATGAGACGGAAACGCTGATGAGCTTCCAGAAAGCCTCGGAGACCCGAGGTGACAATGACGCCAGGAACGGAAAGGCCCAAGACCAGGAACGCATAGAAAGCTTCGGTTTGCATGGCCGGGGGAATCTTGAGCAAGGTAAACACCAGCCAATGCGAAGCGACAATGACGACAGACGCGCCGACCAGGCCTAAGCCGAACAGCAGGACCATGGATGTCCAAAACAAGCCGAGAATTTCGTCCCTTGCGCCGGTTCCCAGCTTCTCCGCTACCAGCTTGGTGAGTGCTCTTCCCAACCCGAGGTCGAAAAGACCGGCGTAGCCTACGAGCGCCCAGGCCAGCATGAGGATGCCAAAGCGGTCCTTACCCAAACCGCGAAGCAACACCGGAATGCAGAAGACCGCCACCAGCATGGGGGCGGCCGTGCCCAGCAGATTCCAAACGACATTGCCAGCAAGCAGGCGACTGCCGGTCAGATTGTCGGTCTTCGTCATCGAGTCATGAACATGAAGAGGTGGAGTGCGGCCCCGCGGAACGCCCAGCCCAGCATTTGCACATTGGCGGAGAGCCTTCCCAAGCTACCGGTCATCGTCGGCGCGCAGAGCACCTGGTAATCCACCTTCGTCGAGCGGCTGCGAGCGGCGCTTCATTCGCAGGCGGCTGCTGACGGCGCGAAGACGCATCCTGTTCCAGGGCAGTTTGCCCGCTGTTGCCCGTACGGAGTCGGCCAACTCGTAAGCCAGTACCTTGCCTGGGTGACCGCAGTCGATTTCCTGCCAGCGGGCGCGCGCCAGCAGGTAGACAGAAGAACAAATGGCGGCTAACAGCCCACCCAGGAGGATCATGATCAGCCGCGGGGGAAATGATTTCTTTTCGGGCACCAACGCGGCATCGAGCAGTTTGACGCTCGGGGTCTCCTTCGCCTCCTGCACCTTGGCCATTTCGTACTGCTGCGTCAGAGTCTCGTACACCGCTTCCTGGATTTTCGTGCGCCGGTAAAGGTCAGCATAAGTTATGCCGAGCAGCGGCAGCTCTCGAATCGAGGGGACCGACAGCCTGCCGCTTTGCGCCGCGGCGCCGGTGGCCGTGGAGTCCGTGCCGCCAAGCTTGCCCAGTTCGCGGCGCAGCTCGGAAATTCGCGCGCTGACCTCGCGGACGCGAACATTGTTGTCCGTGTAGATCTGCTTCAAGCCTTCCAGTTGAGCCTGGGCGGCGATCAGTTGACCCTGCAGCGCCGCGGCGGCCTCCAGCATGGCACGGCCCTGTTCCTTGATATCGATGGCGGTGTTCTTGCTGGCGAACTGGCCGAATTGGGCGGCGGCCTCATCCAAGTCTTTCTTGACCGCCTTGAGTCGTTCCTCCAGGAAAACGCGCTCCCGGTGGGCGGCGGAGGTGGAAACATGAGAAATGACCCAGTCCAACTCTTGTACATAGCCACGGGCAAGGGCGGCAGCGCGTTGCGGACTGTGGTCAGTCACCGTGATGGTGATAATGCCGCTCTTGAAGTCTTCGTAAACTGAAGTGTGGTCGGCGAGTCTTCGGCGGGCATCCTCCGTAAGCCTAGCGCGATAAACCTTCTTGAGGTCGAAGTGATCGATGAGGCGGTCCTGGACGGTGCGGCTGCGTAACACCCCCACAAACAGCGCACCGGAGGATTTTCCGCCTAGCACGTTGTCCGCCAGCGGCGCCAGCCCGCGCATTTGCCCTGTCAAAGCGGCCATGATGGCAAGTCCCGAATTGGAGTTCGTGTCGGGCGGCATCAGCCGCGTTGTCGATTCGTACTGCTTCGGAATGAGAAACGCGATTACGGCTGTGACCAGAAGGCCGGCCAGCGTAGCCCGAAACAGGAAACGCCGGTGATCCCACAACAGGCGCAAACGGCGAAACAGTTGCGCGTGTGGCACGTACTCCATCTGCCCCGATGCAGACTCACGCTGCGAGGCATCCTGGAGTTCAGATTCCGTGTTGGAGATGAATTCCTTCATCGCAGGCATCCTACTCGGAGGCGTGCCTCCGTGTACATTCCGCCGGTTCGGGGCAGAATCACCGGATTCGCGCCCCGGGACGGAACGTGACCTGGACGGAAGCGCTGACGTCGTGCTGCTGGGACGCCGACAGCAATGGAAAATTCCAGTGTTCGTACTGCAGGAAGCCGGAGAGGCGCAAGTCCGGACTTAAGCTGAACGAAGCACGGGCGGAAAAATCGTCGAGGCTGCCGCCTTGAAGAAAATCCTTGGCCACACGCGCATTGCGGTAACCGAATTGAATCGTGTTCTGGCGCGACAGCCAATACGTACTGGACAACTGCAGACCGCGCCCTTCCCGACCGATCCAGTGGCCCATGATATTTCCCGCGTTCGTGTGCGAGTCGCGGTAATTGGTGTTCCAGTAAATAAACAATCCACCGGCACTGCCGGCGGCGACCACGTCGGTGTAGGCGGCCTCGGCCCGGAAGTCCAGCTTGGGGATACCGGGCACCCGCGATAAGTAGACACCGGGATTGAACGGCGAACGGCGGGGAGAGGCGATGGGTGAAGGTTCATCGTCGGCTAGAGCATCACTGTAAAGGGTGAGCCAGTTGCGCAGGCCCGGCACACGATAGCTGAAATCAAAGCCGGATCGACGGTCCCCGGGATCAATCGAAGGCGCGTCGGCGCTGGGCGCAGCACTGCCCTGCCCGAAGTCAAAAGTCGCCTTGTAGAAATTGCGCCAAGTCAGGGGAGCGCCGCCGCCCGCAAAGACCGTGATCTTGGAGAATCCGAGCTCCAGGTTCTCGGTGGGTTTGAAGCTGATCTTCTGACCACTGATATAGGGCGCGGCTGGAAAGTGATGACCTTCCAGCTTACCGACAAAGAAATCGGTGCGCACCGGGCCGAGCAGGCCAAGGATGGAAGGCAGCTTGGAGGGGCTGACGTGCGTCCAGCGCAACGAATAAAACGGCAGCGCGTTATCACTGAACATCAACGCTCCCCCCTGACCCGGTCCCCACCAGATGCTTTGCCGCCCGAACGAGATTTGATTGTTCCTGATGTTCAGCGCCACATACGTGTCCAGAAGCTGGAAATCATTGTGGGCGGCGAAGGGAATTGCGGGCTGCAGCGGGATGGCATCGGTGGCAGCGATCGCCTGGCGCACATCAAGTGGATAAGCGGGCGCAGAGGGCGCGTGCTGGTACTCGCCTCGAAAATAGAATGCCAGCGGGCCGGCTTCAGCGCGAGCGGAAAGTCCCGTAACCATGTTGAAACCTTGCTGGTACGGCCGGCCGTAATCGTTGATGATGGTCTGCCCGAAATGATAGCTGTCGTTGAGAGGCTTTCCCGAAATGCCGGTCACGCGAGCGTAGACGGATTCCAGCTCGGCGCTGAGATTGCGCCCGCCGGCTACATTCTCGGCATCGAAGGCGAACTCAGCCTGCAAACCGCGCAGCAGACTGAAGGCTCCGTCGCGATCCGCGGTCCCCGATTCGATGTTGGAATCTGCTTCATCCAACAAGCGCAGACACTCGAGCCGGGTCCAGGGCCGCAGGCCGGCGAAAGCCGTGTGGATATATCCCAGGGCGGCCAGGCGGTCGAAAGCGCTGTAGACCCAACTGTCAAGCGGCACAAACGCGGAACCCATGTTCTTCGGCGAACGTGGCGTTTCAGGCGATGGAGCACGCACAAAAGTGCCGTATCTCTCCATATCCTCACGGCTGTGATGGGCCTTGTACACGTGCCGCCCGACGAAATATCCGAGAGCGCTGCCGACAAGCGCATCGGAGGCGAAGTGCTGCCGCCCGGTGACGCGGGCGGCGCTGATGGCGGCGGCGCCCCCGTAGGCGAACAGCGCAGTAAGGGGACCGGGATACTGATGCGCGATGACCGAGGCCATGGCCCAAGCGGCTGCCGCGTGTTCAGACGGAAACGAGTCCCCGCTGGCAAAGAAGGTGCCCATGCCATTTCCCTGGTATGGCCGGTCGCGACGCGTAATGCTCTTAATCGCATATGTCAGAGCGAAGCTATCCAAGGCCGCTTCTCCGCTCAGAATTCCCGTTTCGCTCAGGTGATCGTTGTGAGTGGTTCTCCCCAACAACCAGGCGGCGCCGGTCATGCCAGCGAAGGCGGCGACACCATAGTTGGAAAAACTCTTGCTGCGTGTTTGCAGGGTCGCGCTAGCCGGAAGATGACGCTGGATATCAGTGTCGCTGAAGATGGCTACCGCTCCGGCGCCCAGCAAAGGCGCCAGCCATTGGACATCATCGAGGCGCAGCCGGAAGGGGCTGGTCCAAATCTGTTTCTGGTCCTGAACCAGATTGCGCGCGAGAGACAGTTCGGACGAGCGGGCCACGCGCGACGCCGGAGCGGCCACCTTGACATCCGACGTTACCGGTTCAGGTTCCGGAGCCTCCTTCGGATAGAAGCCGATTGCAGCACGAGGATCGTCTTCGGCTGCGGCGGGCGTCGGTGCACTTGCTCCGTTCGGTTTCGGCGGCGTTGCCGCTGCTGTTGGCTGGAAGCTGGGGGTGGGGGCCACAGAACGGCCGGTGGAGGGGACGACACGAGCACCGTTGATATTCTCATCCGTCGACGCCAGGGGCGATTCGTCAACCCCGATGCCGGCATTCGTGCCGAGCTCATCGGCAGGGGGGCACGGCAGCGGAATCTTGCCAGACAAGTCGGTACAGCGCGGCGGCTGCTCAGCTTCCCTTGAACTCTGAGAGCGCGCTTCTGGAGCGAATCCCAGAAGCAGGAAGCCGAGAAGCAAGGCTACTGTAGTGCAGGACCTCAGACTCATTCTAGAAACTCGTGGCCACGCGGGCGGCGATGGCCAGGGAGGAAGCGAGCTGACCGGCGGTCAGCAGCTCCTTCCAAACGCTGGTCCCGATGAATTTCTCCGGCACCACGACGGTGTCGCCCGGCCGCAGGCGCACACTGGTGACGCTGCCGCGCCAGAAGCCTCCGGAGCTGTTGCCGTGGCCCACCACCGAGCCATCAGCACGAACGATGAATATGTTTTTCTTGTCGGCCAGATTGGTGGGCCCGCCCGCCTGTTGCAGGTACCAGTTTGCCGGTTTGCCGGGAGAAAAGCTGATGGCCGAGCCGTTGTAAACCTGCCCGGTGACCAGGACGAAGCTCGGGTGCTTGGGAATGACAATGGTATCGCCGGGGCGCAATTCGATGTCGTTGGCGGTATTCGCCCAGCGCTTGATGTCGCTGGAAATGTGGACGACCAGGCGGCCGCTGGCGGTCTGGCTCCTGAGTGCGGTCAGGACTTGCTGCTGTTGCAGCAAGGCGGCCTGCACCAGGCCGGCTTCCTCGGTCTTGAATTTCAGGTTCTCGCCGCCTTCGATGCGGCGAATCATCTCCTGGCGATTCTTCTCCGCGAATTGCTGCACCTGGATGCGCTCCAGAACAGCTCCGTAGGGATAGGCGCCCGGGCGGAAGCCGCCGGCGCGGCGCAACACGGAGCTGAGGCGCTCCCCGTCGTGGATGCCGTAGACGGACGGATGGACGACCTCTCCGCGGACGGCCACGGAAGCGCTGACCTCGGACCATCCGGAAAGCTGGCGAACGCTGAGCACGTCACCATCCAGCAGGCGAACGTCGGTGTCCTCGACACCCGCCATGGCTTTTCCAATAGGAACTTCCTGGTGCTCGCCGAGCACCTTGGTGCCGTTCTCCACGAGGTAGCGGGAAAGGTCGGCTGAGCGGGTGTAGGCGCTGCGCTTAAAGCCGCCCGCCAGCTTCACCAAGTCGGTGGCCGTCATGTTCTCGGCCAGGGGGTACTTGCCGGGGCGCGCTACTTCGCCGGTGATGGTGACCGTGGGGGGATCGTACTTGGCGAGATTACGCTGGACGATGACCCGATCCCGGGGATGAAGCATGATGTCGGCGACCGCATCGCCGCTGAGCGCCTTGGCGAGATTGACGCTGAACACCCGCATGCCCCGGCCCGACTCACGGCGATAGATCTGGACGTCGTCGAGCTTGGCATCCGGCGTGAGCCCGCCGGCCAGATAGATGGCGTCACGAAGGCGAGTCTGACCGTTGGTGAGCAACTCGCCCGGGCTGCGCACCTCCCCGCTGACGATGATCTCCGGCGGGTCCTCAAAGTCGTAGCGGCCGAAAACGCGAACCGTGTCAAACGGTTTCAGGGCCGGAACCTCGCCTTTGCCGGCCAGCGCATCGCGCAGGTTGAAGGCGAGAACGGTGGGCCGGAAGTCGGGCGGGTTGAGGCGGACGATCTCCGCATGGTTCCCCGCCGGTTCGGGCATGAGATCGGCGTAGGAATGGATCAAGTCGGTCAACTTCATGCCCTCGTGGTAGGGATACTTGCCGGGATGAAAGACGTGGCCGTCGAGAAAGACGGTCTGCTCGCTGTAGGGGAGAATGGGCGCAATCCTGATCTTGTCCCCGTCCTGGACCTTGAAGTCCTCCATGGACTTGAGCATCGCCTGCTTGTCGTTGGTCTCCGGCAGGTCCAGGCTGAGCATGGTGACGCCCTGGTGCGCCTGTACCCGTTCGACGTCAATGTGACGAAGCGTGCCGGAATTCAGCACGCCGCCGGCCAGCTCCAGCGCCTCGGCAAGATTGGTGGCGCCGTTGAGTTCGTACATGGCAGGCCGTCGCACCATGCCGACAATGGCGACCTGCGGTCCAATGGGCGGCACAAGAATCGTGTCACCGGATTCCAGGGGACGCACGTCGGAGCGCACGCCGTGGAGGATGAGGTCATAAATGTCCACCTGCTGGACCAGTTGCTTGCCCCGGAATTGCTGGATGGTGCGGAAGGAGCCGCGCTGGGTAGGTCCGCCGGCCACCAGCACCGCGTTGAGCGGCGTGGAAAGTGAACTGATGTCATACGGACCCGGATACTGAACATCGCCGACCACGTACACCCGGACGCTGCGCAAACGCGAAAGGGCAACGTCCACCTTGGCGCCGCGCAACTGGCTGCGCAGGGCGCTCTCAACCTCGCGCTGCACATCGCCGAGCGTGCGCCCGGCCACCATGATGGTCCCGACTTCCGGCAAAGCCAGGCGTCCTTCGCGGTCCACGGTCCGCTGCAGGCGCTGGGCAATGCCGCCCCAGATGTTGATGGTGAGGCCGTCGCCCGGGCCGAGCACATACTCCGGCCCGGCAGGAAGATCCATGGGAAGCTCGTCGAAGTTGCTGGTGCCGTTCAGGAAAATGTCGGCCCCAAAACGGCGCAGAGTGGGAGGAACTTTGGAGACCTGGGTATACAGATCGTAAAGCGAGGGCACATCCGCATAAGGATTCGGGCGGTGCCGCAGAAGCGGGGGCTCGAGGCGCTGCGGGACGCGACGACGCACATATTGCGGATAAGAGCCGGCCGTGGTGGTGGCCGGATACGTAGTGCCGCGGCTAAGCGCGGTCCCGTAGGCGTTGCGATCCGAAAGCGCCGAGTAGTTATCTGGACTGAAGGGGGAAAGCTGGCCGCCGTAAGTTTCGCCGCCAAAAGACTGCGATTGACCCATGACCGAACCCGGGCCGATACGCGAACGTTCCGCCGCCGAGACCACGCCGGTGCCGCCGCCAAGCAGTCCGGGCAGCTCGTCCGGGCTGATACGGGCCATGCTGAGGCCGCTTGCGCCCAGCATGTCGAGTTGGTCGGAGTCGGCGCGCTGCACCTGGCGCCGCCTGTCAGGTATGACCTGACGCTCAGGGCCTGGTTGCTGCAGTTCGTCCTCAGGCGACTGTTGCGGTTGCAGGGGCTCGCCGTTCTCGCCATTGTTATCCGTCGCCGCGGCAGGTGGGGTTCCGTATTCGCGGGATTTGCGGGGAGGAACCACCTCGTGGGTAGCCCAGTAAGCCTGCTCCTGGGTCTTGACCTTATCGGCGCTCAGTTGGGGCGCACCCTGGATCTTGCGCACGCGCGCGCGCTCCACATCCTCCTGCCTGGGCAGGGCGCGGATGTATCCGCGGGATTCGATTTCCTGGGTGGCGAGCACGCGAATCATGGCATCCGTGTTCACCAGGTTGAAAACGGCTCCATCGGTCAGATCCTGCGGGTCGAGATACCGGCCCTGCTCGTAGGCCTTGCGTACCAGGGTCTTCTTGAACTCCAGCAGGAGACCCGGTTCGGCCTTTAACATCTCCAGAATCTTGTCCGCCGATAACGCGACCTCTTCGTTGGCGACGCGCTCGGCAGTAGTGAACTGCCGCGAGGCTCGCGCCGGGTTCTGGCCGGAAGCGGGGAGCACGGAGAGTGCCGTAACGGCTGCGGCGATGAGGATGAAGCTAACGACGATTTTGGGGGAAATGTGCCGCATACGGCGTACTAGCCTCCTGCACCCGGAACAGCGCCACACGAGAAAGCCCGCGCCCATGGCGGTGGATCGGTTGCAATCGCATTGGAAAACTCACAAAACCGGTTCTACGTCGCAGCCATCGACCTCGACCGCGATGGAGCGCATGATGAGATCAATCGAGATAACGAGCCGGAAATGATCTTTCTGGCGCAACAGAATACCCTCGGTGCCGGCCAGCGGCCCACTGCGAACCCGCACACGACGGCCGATTTTCAGATAGGGATGGGGCTGGGCACGCACCCCCTCCAGCCCGCTGCGCAAGCTCAGCAACTCGGATTCGGGAAGAGCGGCGGGACGGCCGTTGAATGCGACGAAGCGCGCGGCGCCGGGAATGTTAAGCACCTCGATCCGGTGCTGCAGCGAGGTCCGCACAAAGACGTAACCTGGAAACAGCGGAAGCTGGAGGGTCACACGGCGGTCTTTCCAGCGGCGACGACTGAGGTACAGCGGAAGAAAAAAATCGATGCCGCGCTGCTGAAGTTGAATGGCGACCTGTTTCTCGTGCCGGGAGCAAGTGTAGAGGGCGTACCAGTGCGGCAGGTCGGGTGCGGCGACCGGGGTTGAGTTCGCCGGCTCAGCGGTACGGCATGGCAGTGTGCTCATGTCTTGGGTCCAGGTTGAGGCAGCTTCGCTCCGTCACTTACAGGGCTTTTGTGACATAACCCATTGCGCATGAAATGCTTACGACTCACTTTGGCACAATTCTCTGATCACGGTTGCGGCGGACGCGACACCGCCACCGCGCGCCATTTGGGTCGCTGGAAAGATAACACGAACATCGGCGGTGAAGTTAACATCTAGACAACAGAGTGACTCGCTGAACTTAACCGAAAAGGTCCGCTTCCCCAATCGGGGGAATCGCCTAGCTCATGCATGACGCTGCAAACCAGAGTCTTCTTGCAGAACCTCACTGGCGGCAAGCGAGTGAGCGCACCCATGTCCCAGACGGAAGCAGCCGCCCAGTAGCTACTCAGAATGAACTTATGTATATCACGAAAAAGGGCAGGCCGTCATCGATGCGTAGATGACAATGCAAACGGGGAGGAACAACGCAAGCCATTGCTGAAACGGCAATTGAGCCCTTACACTCGCATCATCTGCACATCCTACGGAGCGGACATGCGGGCTTTAATTACGGGCGGCGCCGGGTTCCTCGGGTCACATCTGTGCGAGCACCTACTTGCCCGAGGATGGGAAGTTCTCTGTGTTGACAACGAGGCAACCGGGACGGAGTCGAATATTCACCACTTGGTTAACGAGCCGCGTTTTGAATTCGTAAGGGCTGATGTCTGCCAGCAGTTGCACTGTGGCGGAGATTTGGACTACGTGCTGCATTTTGCCTCGCCAGCCAGTCCGCCCGACTACTTACGACTGCCGATTGAGACCCTCAAGGCGGGATCATTCGGAACCTACAACGCGCTTCGCCTGGCGGAGGAAAAGAAAGCGAAGTTCATGCTGGCTTCAACCTCGGAGTGTTACGGTGACCCGGAAATCAGCCCCCAATCCGAGAGCTACTGGGGACGAGTGAACTCAGTAGGTCCGCGCAGCGTGTACGACGAAGCGAAACGGTTTGCAGAAGCGTTGACGATGGCGTTCCACCGCGCTCGAGGAATAGACACCAGGATTGTGCGGATTTTCAACACCTACGGACCGCGCATGAGGCTCAACGACGGCCGGGCGCTGCCCAACTTCCTCTACCAGGCACTTACCGGCAAGCCAATCACGGTGTACGGCGACGGCTCGCAAACGCGCAGTTTCTGCTACTTTTCCGACCTCATCGAAGGCATTTGCCGGCTGATGCAAGTCGACGAACACTATCCGGTCAACCTGGGCAACCCGGAGGAAATCACCATCCTGGAGTTTGCGCGCCGAATCAAGCAATTGACCGGATCGCAGGTACCGATCGTCTTCCAACCGCTGCCGCAAGACGATCCCAAACAGCGGCGGCCCGATATCAGCAAGGCGCGCTCGCTGCTCAATTGGGATGTGAGAGTATCGTTGCAGGAAGGGCTAGAGCATACTGTCCGTCACTTCCGCCAGCACCTGGAAACGCGGGCGGCTGCCCCCGACAGCAGCGCCGCCAGGTAAGGACATGCTCGAGGTGAGGCACCCGGAAGCATAAGAACCTGTTAACCCCTCATGCCCCCAGGTCGCGGTAGTCGGCGGTTTCCGCGGGCGTGGTCCCGGCCACGCGCCCGATCAGACCGGCGCGGGTGCTGACCCCCATCTTGGTCATCACCAGGCGCAGGAATGCCTTCACCGTGTTGGGGCTGATATTCATCTCCTGCGCGATCTCCTTGCTGGTCAGCCCGCGCAGCAGGTGTCCCATGGCTTCCCGCTCGCGCGCCGTCAGGTTGTACTTCTTGGAGATGCCGTAGAGCGTCACCTCGGGCGAGGAAACCCGCTCCAGCAGGATGGCGGTTGTCCCCTTGCTCGCCCCCGCCACGTCCAGGCTGTGCCCGGTGCAGATATAGCGGCGCCTCCCGGAGATGAATTCGGCGATGGTTCTTTCCTGAGGAGCGGCGTGCAGCAGCTCCATGGGAATCTTGCCGGCGACCAGGGCGCTCAGTTGCCGTCCTTTGCCCGGCTTGTCGGGATAACAGAGAATGTTGATCGCCTCCGTATTGGAAGCGACCAGGTCCTTCTGCGGACCCAGCAGCAGCAGTCCCGGCATCGACATTGCCGGCGCCCGCCCGTCATGGTGACGCTGCAGCGTCATTGTGTTCTTTCTTCCCGCATCACTCGTCCTCGGTTGCGGGGCCCCGGCCGGATCGCGAGCGGGTACGCGCCCGGTTGCTGTCTTGCTGGAGTAGAACGGCTGCGTTACCTGCTGTGTCGCGTATTCGGTCATGAGTCTTATCTCGCTCTCTTACGAATTTCCTCAGTTCACAATCACTGCCAGGTGATTACCGGATGAAGGTGTCGAGTACCCGTTCGGAGCGCCGGCCGTGATCACCGCCGATCCCGGCACCGGCCCCGCCTGCACGGTTGCCGTCCCGCCTGAGCTGCCGCCGGTGATTACAACCGGGCTGTTGGTTACGCCGGCTGCCCCGTTGTCGCTGCTCACCGGCACCGAGGCTGAGTACCCGCCGCGCACCGGTTCAATGATCGCGGTCGGAGTCAAGCTGCCCGCATTCAGCACCACCGGGATGACGCTGATATTCACGCTGCTGCCGGTGGTGGTTCCGATAGTGCCGCCAACGCCGTTGCCGCCGTTGAGCACGAAGCCGGCCGGGGCCAGCGTCAGCGTGACCGGGACCACGTCATAGCCTGGATTCTGCCCGTTGGCCTTCTGCACGGTGGCGTTCAGGGTTACGGTGCCCGAAGCGGACTCCGACTGAACGTAGTAGCTGGGAAAGTCCCCGGTGGTGTTGGTGCCGTGGCCGGGTGGCACGCTCACCTGGATCGACTGCGAGCCCGGAGCGGTCGGACTCGTGGACAGCAGCACATCCTGTCGGTTGCTGGAAATGGTGATCGTCAAGGTATCGGCGCCGTCGGCCGCTTCCAGCACGCCGGAGGCCAGGACCTGCAGATTTTGGCCGACCGTGGCGGTGGGCGCCAACAGCGTCATCTTCGGCTTGTTCACGGTCACGCTCATCCCGCCGCCGATGGCCGGATTGGTGAAATTGGCCGGCTGGTTCACGGTCAAATTGGTAGTGCAGGGCGTGCTGCAATTTACGTTTTGGTTAAACACCAGGTTTTTGCTGCTGTCGCCGCCGTTGAAATAGGCCGTGCCCGGGACCGTCCCGGCGCCGGTGTTGCTGCTGCTAACCGTAAGCGCGACCTGCGAAAGTCCCGCCCGCAACGCCCCTTGCGTAAGCGGCTGGTTGGAGCCATTCAACTGATAAATCGTAAGCGCCAGCGGAGTAGCCACGGAGAAGGTTGTCGTCGTGAAGTTCCCCGTTCCGTTCGGACCGGTAAGGATGAAGGCCGAGTGCGCCACGGTGACGCCGATCGCGCCGGTTGTGTATCCGGAAGCGACGGCCTGCAGCGACGAATTGCTGGTTCCTATGGCTTGGACGTAGAACGCCGGCAGTGAGGTCGAACCGGCAGGCACCACCAAATTGACGCTGTTGCCGCCTAGAAGCCCGGGGTCGCTGGAGAGTACAACGGAGGCCGGATTGGTGCTGGTGACGGTCACGTTGAGCGGATTTGCGGGTGCCTGGTTCAAGTGTCCAGTCACGGCGGTCTGCATGTTGTACCCGACCGTCACCGGGTTGAAGCTGATGCTCGGCGTGATCACCGTCGCCGTCATCCCGGTGCCGGTAATGGGCTGAGTGAATCCGGACGGCTGGGTGATGCTGACTTGGCTGGTGCCTATCGCTGCCGGCTGGAAAGTGACCGAACTGCTGCTGCCGCTGCCCGCCGGCACCGCAGCCGGGTTATCCACGATTGTTCCAACATCCGTGGTGCCCGAATTCACCGTCAGGTTGGCGCTAAGTCCGCCGCGCAACGGCTGATTGTTCGCGATGATGTTGCGCGAGGCATCCAACTGCACCACACTTACGTTGAGCGATTTGTCCGTTCCCAGAGTAGTTGAGAAATTCGCACCGGTGCCCGACGGGCCGTTGAGCACGAATCCGGAAGGCGTAAGGGTGACCGTGGCTACCGCCGACTGGTAACCCGGCGCGCTTACCGTGATGGTTGGCGTGCCGCTGGAAGCCAACGTCTGGATCCAGAAGGCGGGGAAGCCGAAATCGCCGAGCAGTCCCTTGTTGGCCGGGATAGTGGCGGTGAAGCTGCCCCCGCCCTGGCCTGTGCCACTAGGATCGCTCGCATAGGGCTCCAGCAAGAGCTTGCTGGAGTCGCTGCTGGTGATGGTGACGCTAAGGCCTCCGGCCGGGGCTTTCACCGTCAGATAGCCCGTCGCCAGTTGTTGCAGGTTCTTTCCCACGGTGGCCGAGCCCAGATGTATAGTCGGCAAAATACCGTTGTAGAAATCGGCCGTCACTGCGGCATCTGCAGACATGACGACAACGCAATTTCCCGTACCGCTGCAGTCGCCCGACCAGCCCGTGAAAGTGGATCCAGCAGCGGCGGAAGCGTCTAGGGTCACCGATGTTCCGCTGACGTAAGAAGCGGCGCATGACCCGCCCGGACAAATGATCTTGCCGTCAACCCCGGTGACCGTTCCACTGCCTGCCCCAGAGCGGGCCGCCGTGAGCACTTTCGGCGGCGTATAGCTGGTGGCAAATAAGGCGGTGGTGTCAAGAATCAGGTCAGTCAGGTCGGCCGCGTAAGCGTTGACCGCCCCGGCGCTGGTGGGCACAATCGCCATGTTCAACGTCACCAAGGCATCGTTGGCGTTCAAGGTCGAGACCGTGGGCCGCGCCTGCCCGCTCGGCCACAATGTGAGGAAGGGCACGGACAGCGCCGGTACGATCGTGGCATTCAGCACCACGGCCGCGGCATTTTGCACGACCCGGCACCGACTGGCTGTGGTGTCGACGGGCGGCGTGATGGTGTTATGAAACGGGCCGGTCGTGTCCCGAGTATCCAGCACGCGACAGGGCGTAAGCGTGAAGAGCGAAAGTCCGTTGGGGGCCGACGAGGAGGGCGCGAAATAGCCATTGATGTCGATGATCAGGTCGGCCTCGCTGGAGGCCAGCACGTCAATCGCTCCGTTCGTGCCCGCCGGCACGATGGCGGCGTTCGCGGTTACCTGCCCGGTGGGCGCATTGAGCGTGGAAACCAAGGGCTGCACCAGCCCCGTCGGCCAGGTGCTCAGGAAGCCCAGACCGTGCGGAGGCACGGCGGTGAAGTTCAAGGAATAGGCCTGGGCCGCGGCGGGTATCTGGCAGTTGCTGGACCGGATGGGAAAAGAACGGGCTTGCTGCGCTACCAGCGAAGGACCTCCAAACTGGCCGGTGGCGTCCCGCGTGTCGGCAATCCGGCACGGCGACAAGGGGTAAAAGGCCAGCGCCGACGGATCCGCGGTCGCGTCAACGAAATAGCCGTTGATGTCCAGAATGACATCGCTCTGATCGGTTACGTACACCCTAATCGCACCGCCAGTTCCCGCCGGCACGATGGCGGCGTTCGCTTTGACTCGCCCGTCGGTGGAATTCAGGGTCGAGACCTCGGGCTGCGCCTGGCCCGTCGGCCACACCGAGAGGTATCCCAGGTAACTGTGCGGAACCGCGGTGATGTTGAGCGAATAAGCCGCTGCCGATGAGGGCACATCACAAGCACTGTTCGGGATAACAAAGTCCCGCGATTGTCCAGCCGCGATGGCTGGCCCCCCAAACGGACCAGCGGGGTCGCGCGTGTCGGCGATACGGCACGGAGCCAGGGGTACGAATCGCAGAGCCTGCTGTTGTGCCTCTGCTACGCTGACGAATGACAACGCAAACCCGAGAACTGCGAGGGCCAGCAACTTCAAGGCGCGCATTACCTATTTCCCTCCAACTGCCTCATCGCAGCGAGGATCGCAGAAACTCGCTGCCACACCCGGCACGATGGCGGCCAGGACACTTGAAACTCCCAGGAATCCCTTGCGGATTGAGAAGAACAAAGTGACCGTCTCTCTGGAGCAAGACATAGCCGGTCGCTAAGAGTCATCAGAACCCGTAAATCCCTGCTGCTCGTACATGGCAGGGGCGATGTTGGAAACCATCAAATTAGCTGTTGCCCCGTGCACGTCCGCTGCAACTGCTGTAACCGACAACAGAATTCAGCCACGGTTTGCGCGTACGTTGCAGTTGCGCTAGCGCCATCAATGATCACGGGAGATGAGGTGAAACTGTGCATCGTCAGCGCGAGCCGGAAAGACGACGGCACTTTCTACCCGCGAGATGGCTTAGTCGCGCCGGTTAAATATGCAATCCCCATTCCAAAGCACCCACTAATGCGGTAGCCGTAAACTCGGAGGTAACAACACAGGCGATCAATGTATACAAATGCGTTAACCTTTCCTCTGTTCTTGGTTTCCGAAACGAGTCAGCAAACCGCACTCGCACCGATAGTTCGCGTGGGATTCATGGATCGGGCAGTCTCGGTCCTGTTTGCGGAAACCAATCCTGAAAAAGCTCGCGCAAAGGCCGAAACCGGTTAATTTTCATGAATTTCTGACGTGCGGAAAAGCCGGCATTGTGCAGGCAATTGCACACGTGAGGGAAGTGCCTGGGTACTAGCCCACCGGCTTAACACGCCGTCACCGTCCGACAGAACGACTCCAGGCCGCCACCGCAGCTCGTTCACCGGAGCTCGTTGTCGTTGGGAAAGACTTTCGTATCTGGCGCCGCGAGGTGCAGGTGTTTAGGTGTACTTGCGCTCTGGCGTGCTGGAGATCCCTAAGCAGGCCGAGAGGCATGCAGGGTGATCACCGTCAGCTCCGGCGGCGCATTGAAGCGAAGCGGCAGAAGTATGGTTCCAAGGCCGCGATTGGTGTAGAGCTGCAAGTCGCGGACACGATAGTAGCCGTAGGGATACTTGCGGGAGAGGGGCGGCAGATAGGGAGATCCGAGCAGCGGCAGACGGATCTGCCCGCCGTGGGAATGCCCGGAGAGCTGAAGGTGCACGGAATAGCGAGCGGCGACATCGGCGAAGTCGGGCTCGTGGACCAGCAGAATGGTCGGCTCCCCGGCCGGGATGGCGCGCAGGGCCAAGTCGAGTTTTGGCCGCCCGTATTGAGCATCATCGACGCCAGCCAGCCACAAACGGGATGCTCCTCGTTCCAGGGCTTCCCTGTCGTTGCGGAAGACGCGGATCTTGCGCGACGCGAGCGCTTCGGAGACATAGGGCGCATTCACCTGGACATCATGGTTGCCCAGGACGGCAAAGACTCCCAGGGGGGCCTTCAACCGGCCGAGAATGTCGGCGCACAATGTGGCGTTCCTGAGCGTGGCGTTGATTGGTCCGGATGTCGGCGCGGTAACGAAATCGCCGGTCAAGACCACCACGTCAGGGGTCTCGGCATTGGCGCGGGCAACCGCGCGACCGATCTCGCGTTCCCCGGTAAAGGGGCCATAATGCAGGTCGCTTAGCTGGACGATCTTCAGGCCATCGAATTGCCCGCCGAGGTTGGGCAGGTGGATACGCAGGCGTTCAACGGAGACTTCTTCCGGCTCAATCAGGCCGGCGTAGACGCTGCCTGCGAGAATCGCGCCTCCGGCGGCGATGGCCGCGACACGAAGGAATTGCCTGCGAGTTACCGGTGCGAGGTCCAATTCTTCAGTGTAACGCAGACTCCTCCGGGGTCCCGCTCATGCAACCGAGCGAAGGGTCCGCAAAAGAATCAGGCAGGACCGCCGGGCAGCGCTGGATCAAGGTTAGAATAGTGGTAGCAACGAATGCCGACTTACAGCCTGATCTTCCCTGCGTTCAACGAGGGCCGGCGCCTGGGCGCGACGCTCGACAAGGTGCTAGGTTACATCGCGCAACAGCACTGGAGGGCGGAGATCATCGTCGTGGATGATGGGTCCACGGATGACACGGCTGAGATTGCCAGGGAGTATGTGCGGCGCAACCCGATCGTGCGCCTGCTCCAAAATCCACGGAATCGCGGCAAGGGATACAGCGTGCGTCATGGAATTCTCAACGCGCACGGAGACATATTGCTGTTCAGCGACGCGGACCTGTCGTCGCCGATCTCCGAGGCGCCCAAGCTGGTAGCCGCCATCGAGAACGGCGCTGATATCGCGATTGGCTCGCGCTGGCTGAAATCGGAATTGCAAACCGAGCGCCAGTCGCTGCTGCGGCAAATCCTGGGAAGAATGTACAACCTGCTGCTGCGGCTGGTCCTCGGCCTTAACTACCGGGATAGCCAGTGCGGATTCAAGGCTTTTACCCGGCAGGCGGCGGAGATGATTTTCCCCGTACAGCGAATCGAGCGCTGGGGGTTTGACCCGGAACTCCTCTTTGTGGCGAGGCTGTACGGCCTTCGGGTGGCCGAGGTCCCGGTGGAGTGGGGGCACGCGGGAACGTCCAAGATCAATCCCATTGTTGATGGCCTGCACATGTTTGGCGAGATGCTCAGCATTCGCTGGAATGCGATGAGCGGCAAGTACTCCAAGATGGCAACGAGCAAAGCGGGAGGGCGTTGAACCCTTCGCGGCAAACAGGCCGGGAAGGGGGCCTGATTTCCATTGTCTCCGTGCGCCGTAGTTTGCCTTCAGCGCAAGTGGTTGCAACCCATTTTGTTCAAGCAGCTCAGCAGCGCACCTTGGATCCTTCACGCCCCAGTTCCGCCGGCGCCACACTGCCAGGTCTCTCCGTGCCCGGCTCGGGCTGTCGCCCGACCGAGTAGTACTCGAAGCCCAGCGATGTCATCGCACGCAGGTCCAGCAGATTTCGGCAGTCGAGAATAAGCGGCCGCCCCATTCGTTCGCACATCAGCGACCAATCGAGATCCTTGAACGCGGGCCACTCGGTGGCGATCACGACTGCATCAGAGCCCTCCGCGACCTCCTCGCCGCATTGGCACAGTTGCGTTCCCGCCAACATCCCCGCAACACGGTCCATGGCCTGCGGATCATAAGCCTTCACCTGCACTCCTTCGGACTGCAGCGCCTGGATCAGGTCGATGGCCGGTGCGAAACGGATGTCGTCCGTATTGGGCTTGAACGCCAACCCAAGAACACCAACCTGCTTGCCCTTCAACACCCACAGCAGTTGCCGAAGCCGGGAAACGTACTTGGTAACCCGGTGTCGGTTGACGTTCTCGGCGCTGCGCAGCATCTCCATGTCAACGCCCGCTGATTCCCCGAGACGAATGAACGCCTGGACATCCTTGGGCAGGCAGAAGCCGCCAAACCCAAGGCCGGCGTTGAGGAAGGAGGACCCGATGCGGGGGTCCATTCCCATTGCCTGCGTCACCTGAGTTATATCGGCGCCCATCTGTTCACAGATATCGGCAACCAGATTGGCGTAGGAAATTTTAAGCGCGAGAAATGAGTTCGAGGCGTGCTTGATAAGTTCGGCGCTGTTAATGCTGGTGACAAAAAAGCGCGGCGTTGGCTGCGCACCGCAGTCGTCGTTGTGAACTCGGCAGTGAAAACGCCGCTCCAGGATGGGCCGATACATCTCGCGCAACACCTGTTCTGACTGCTCGTCGTCCACCCCCACCACAATGCGGTCCGGATGCAGGAAGTCAGTCACCGCCGTTCCCTCGCGCAGAAACTCGGGATTGGAGGCAACCCGGAACACTCCGTCGTGCTGACGCCCGTAAACGGCGAGTGCGCGCTTCACCTGCTGGCCGGTCTGAATGGGAACGGTGCTCTTTTCCACCACGAGCTTGGGAGTGCGCGCAACCTTCGCGATGAGTCGAGCGACATGGTCGACGGCGCTCAGGTCGGCATCGCCATTGGGCAGCGGTGGAGTGCCGACACACACGAACAGCACGTCGCCAAACTTCGCCGCATCTTCCAGATCCGCCGAAAATCGCAGCCTTCCGGAGGCAATATTGCTCTCGACAACCAGGTCCAGTCCGGGCTCGTAGATCGGCAACTTGCCCGCATTGAGAACTGTAACCTTGTCCGTGTCGTTGTCCGTGCAAAGCACTTCGTGGCCAATTTCCGCCAGACACGCTCCTGTCACCAAGCCCACATATCCACACCCGTAAATGGAAACGCGCAAGACTCCTCCTCAAAACAGACAGATGGCGGCGGTGCCGCGCCGTGGGTAGCAGAGGCGCTTAGATTACCACGGTTGCGCTATGGCGGCGCTTGACCGCCTAGGTGCGCGGATCCGCGGACGCTGTTGAGTTCACGGGCCTTCAACACAAGGCAGCGAATCCGTGGGCGCGCATCCGTAGAAGAGATGACCCCGGGTTTCGACACCCGATGGCGACTGGTGCACCGTCAGAGGCGCCGGAGCGAGGGTGAGGAACCAGGGTTCGAAGAAAGCTCGACCAGAGGGTCTGGACGTACAGCCATACTGATGATATGGTTTTCCATATGAAAACGACGCTGAACATTGACGACACCGTTATGGCCCGGCTCCGACGCGAAGCGGCACGCCAGGGACGTACGATGTCCGAATTAGTCGAGACCGCGTTACGCAGTTTGTTTCAGTCTGCAAAAAAACGGCAGGCGCTTCCTCCCCTGCCGACCTTCCGAAGCGGGGGTACGCTGGTCGATGTCGCAGACCGAAATGCGCTGTACAAGGTCATGGAAGGACGATAGTGCTCGTCGTCGACACCAACGTTTTGATCTACGCTGCTGATGCAGACTCGCCGTTTCATGCCGCGTGTCACGATTGGATTGAGAGCCAGCGTAGGCGCGCGGACGCCTGGTTCACCACCTGGCCGATCGTGTACGAGTTCCTGCGTGTGACTACTCACCCGCGGGTCATGCAACGGCCATGGAGTGCGTCGGAAGCATGGCAGTTCGTTGCGGCGCTACTCGCCGCGCCCGGGCTGGGGGTCCTCGCGCCAACCCGGCGACACCCAGACGTGGCCCGCGCGGTCCTTGAGGAGCTTCCTCATGTATCAGGCAATCTGTTCCATGACGCGCACACAGCCATCCTGATGCGTGAGCACGGAATCCGCCGGGTCTGTACTCGGGATACGGATTTCCACAGATTTCCGTTTCTGGAAGTCGTCGACCCCCTTCATCCCTAGCCCGCTCGCCACGATGGGCTCATGCGATCCAGCTAATGTGCACGTACGTAGGCTCCATCCAGCCGTGGCTGATGATGGGGGACTTCCCGGGCTCAACTCGATGCTGTCGGCACCACGGCTTCGGCCTCTGTTGAAACATCCGGTTGAGCCTCGCCAAGCCGTACCTTCTCGAAGGCAGCAATCAACGACAGGGCCGGTGCGGGCAGGTAGGGGTCCAGTCGCCGGATGAGCGGCGTCATCCAATTCACCAATTTCACCTGCATCAAGGTGAAATTCCGGCGGCGCAGAATGCGGCCGGAAAACCACCACGGCAGGCTGGAAGCACGGTTAAAGGGGATCACGGAAACGCATTGCATGCCGGCCCTTTCGGCCAGCGCATTCAGCGATTCGCGAGTATAGCGGCGGCGATGACCGAGGCCGCGGTCGATGGCGCCAAACAGCCCGGGCGCGTTCGGCACCAGGACAAGTACGCGACCGTTCTCCGCGAGGGCATTGCCGATTCCGCGCAGCACCGCGACGTTGTCGTCAACATGCTCCAGCACGTTCTGGCAGATGACCGTATCAAACTTCTGGTCCGTGGGCAGGGAGGCGGGATTGGCGGGATCAACGATGGAGGCCTCGATGTAAGGGCGTGTGAGAATCAGCTTTCGCAGTTCGCGAACGAACAGCGGGTTCGCATCGCACGCCCAGTAGCGCGCTCGCGGAATCAGGTGCACCAGCAGACCTCCATTGCCGGCGCCGATCTCCAGTATCTTCGACCCAAGCTGCGGGCGCACCAGATCGGCGAGCCAACGGTTGTATCTGGGGGCACGACTCAGCCGGACGGCAACCTCGCTGCCGTACTGGTCGGGCTGGCAGATGCGGTCCGAAACTTTGAAGCTCGCGATCGCTAGCAGCGCCCGCAAACCGTCTTTCCACCCGATCTTCTTCCCTTCCTGGTACGTCCGGCCGGAATAGCTGATAGGGACCTCGAAGATGTGGGCCCCGCGCTTGGCCAGCTTGATGGTCAGCTCCGGCTCGATGCGGAAATCGCGGCTCACCAGGGGAATGCTCTTCAGCAGGTCGGTGCGGACCATCTTGTAGCAGGTCTCGATGTCGGTGAGATTAAGATCGCTGGCAAGATCGCAAAGGAAGGTCAGGAGGTGATTGCCGATGGAATGCTTGAACAAAAGGGCACGTTTGAAGCCGCCGGCCATGAAGCGCGACCCGAAAACGGCGTCGGCGCTCTCCTGCAGAAACAGAGGGATCATCTGCAGCAGATCGCGCGGGTGATATTCGAGATCGGCATCGTGCACCACACAGAGTTCGCAATCCGCGTGCTGAATAGCCGTCCGCAGAACAGAACCCTTGCCCATATTCCGCTCGTGGCGGAGAAACAGCCATTCAGTTTTCCCCAACGGGTCGGACGGCGGATCTTTTCGAAATTGTTCAAGCA
Source organism: Terriglobia bacterium (assembly GCA_963740615.1). GTDB lineage: Bacteria > Acidobacteriota > Terriglobia > Terriglobales > Acidobacteriaceae > JAIQGF01. The sequence goes on along the minus strand of CAVUEZ010000005.1, from coordinate 376,180 downwards.
GAAGCGGCGTCTGGTCGCGCGAACAGTCGTCCACCACGATCACCTGAACGCGGCTGAGCAAAGGCGAGCCCGCCAAAACCGCCACTCTCCGCAGGCTGGCTTCCACCAAGTACTGCTCGTTGTAAACCGGGACCAGCACCGACAAAGAGGTAGACAAACGCGCGCCATGGCGGGGAGATCCGGAATCCAAGGAATTTGCGCCGGCTGTCATGTCACGAAGACGTTTAGGTATTCTAGCCGAGAGTGTATGGCGCACGAACACAATTTCCGGTAATGGAGCGGAGCGACGGGAGGAATACGAAACTACATTGACTAGCTGCAGCTCGTTGGCCATGATTCCGTGTATTGGGAGAGCAACATGCGTCGCTCCGCTATGGTTCCCCTGGTTGCGCTTCTGTTTCTTCTTGCCAGTTGCCGGCTGGCAGCGCAGAACAACGCCTACAGTCAATGGACGAACGGTCCGTCAATCGGCCCGAATTCCTTCCCGATTGGGGTCTGGTTGCAGAGCCCGGCGCATGTGCAGGAGTTCAAGACGATCGGGATCAATACCTTTGTCGGATTCTGGGGAGATCTCGATCAGGCGAGCCTCAGCCAGTTGACCGACGCCCAGATGCCGCTGATTGCGGCACAGAATTCCATCGGGTTGACCTCTCCGCAACGTACCGACATCATCGCCTGGGCTCAAGCCGACGAACCGGACAATGCCCAACCGAAGGCCGGCGGCTATGGTCCCTGTCTTACCCCCAGCGCGATTGTTTCCGCCTACAACTCAATCCGCTCAAGTGATGCAACTCGGCCTGTCTTCTTGAACTTCGGGCGAGGTGTCTCGGATACCACCTGGACGGGACGTGGCTCTTGCACCGGACAGACGACCAGCTACTATCCCGGGGCCGTGCAGGGCGGAGACATCGTGGCTTTCGACATCTATCCCGTGGCCAACTACAACGGCCGTCTTGAGCTCGTCGCCCAGGGCATCGACAATCTGAAGACCTGGATCACCATCGGCGGGAAGGACAAGATTATCTGGAATTTCATCGAGGCCTCAGCAATCAATGGCGGAGCGGTTCCCACGGCGGATCAGATCAAGGCTGAGGTGTGGATGTCGCTGATCCATGGCTCGCAGGGCATCATTTACTTCGTCCATCAATTTTCGCCTGCTTTTCGGGAGGATGGAATCTTCAATTATCCGAGCGTTGTCCAGGCAGTAAGCTCGATTAACGGGCAAGTCGCGTCGCTTGCGCCGGTTTTGAACACCGCCACGGTTGTCAACGAGGTTCAAGCCAAGTTCAGCGTTTCCACGACGCCGCTGGATGTGATGGTGAAGGAACATCAAGGCACCACCTACGTGTTCGCGGTCGCCATGCGCAACACCCCCGGCACCGCGACTCTCTCTGGGTTTGGGACTGCCAGCGGCAAGGTCACCGTCATTGGGGAGAACCGCGAAATCTCGATCTCCAACGGCCAGTTTCAGGACAGCTTTGCCGGCTACGGCGTTCACTTGTACCAGCTTGCGGCGGTGCGGCCCATCCCGCCAACAAACCTGACTGTCATCGTGAAGTGAAGTGGACGTGGAGTTCGGGCCTGGGCACAGGCCGCGATTTCAGCCTTCGAAGTGGAAATCCGCGAGCGCCATGTGGAGCTGCTCGCGCCAGTCCGGAAGTTGAATGCCAAGCACCCGGCCGATCTTCTCATTGGAAAGCACGGAGTAAGCGGGACGTTGCGCGGGCGTCGGATATTCCGAAGCCGGGATGGGAGTGAGCGAGGCGAGAGCGGCTTCGCACCATTGCACCGGCTGCTCCAAGGCTTTCAAACGCTGCAATGATTCCTGCAGGATCGCCTCGGTAAACCCATGCCAGGAGGTTTGGCCGGCAGCGGTAGCGTGGTAAACGCCGGACCAGGTGTTTGCTTCGGCGGCCGAGGCATGGAGGAAACGGGCGACCACCTGCGCGCTCGCTTCCGCCAGCATGCGGGCCCAGGTGGGGGCGCCTACCTGGTCGGCAATGACGCGTAGCGGTTTGCCCTGGCGCGCGAGCCGCAGAATGGTCCGCAGAAAATTCCCGCCACGGGTTGCATAAAGCCATTCGGTTCGTAGAATCGCATGCGGGCTGCCCGCCTCGCACAAACTGCGTTCCCCTTGCAATTTCGTCTCCCCGTATGCGTTCACCGGATCGGTCGGATCGCCTTCCGCATACGGCTGCGTGGCCGCTCCGGCGAAGACATAATCGGTCGAATAATGAACGATCAGCCTGCCGTTGTTACGCCCGAGTTCCTCCGCCAGTACTCCCGGAACCGCGCCGTTGACCACTGCCGCGACGTCCCGTTCCGTTTCCGCGCGGTCCACGGCGGTGTATGCCGCCGCGTTCATGATGACATCGGGATGAAGGTCACGGACGAGCTGGCGAACGGCGGCCAAGTCAGAGAAATTGACGTTATCGATATCAACCGCGACCACCCGGCCCAAGGGCGCAAGCGTGCGCCGAAGTTCGAACCCAAGCTGGCCATCGCGACCGGTGACGAGAATCGTGGGATTCATGAACCCTCGTAGATGGGGAGCAAGTCGGGCGCGACCTCGGCCAAACGCGGATAATGGCTGTCCTTCTCCGAGAGGATAGGATCGCGGATGCGCCAGTCGATGGCGAGTTGTGGATCAGCCCAGTGAATTCCCTGCTCGCTGGCGGGATCATAAAAATCCGTGCACTTGTAAAGAAACTCCGCCTCGTCGGAGAGAACGACAAAGCCGTGCGCGAAGCCTTTGGGTATGTAGACCTGCAGCTTGTTCTCCGCTGACAGCAGCGCACTTACCCATTTCCCCTCGGTCGGAGAGCCTCGCCGGATGTCGACCGCCACGTCGAGAACCTCGCCCCGTATGACCCGGCACAATTTGCCCTGCTGATGGCGGAGTTGGTAGTGCAAGCCGCGCAGGGTGCCGCGCTGGGAGCAGGAGTGATTGTCCTGCACGAAGCAGTCGCCGATACCGAGTTCAGCAAACTTGGTCTGGTGGTAGGTCTCCAGAAAGAAGCCGCGCTTGTCCGCAAACACCCGCGGCCGAAGGAGAACAACTCCGGGAACAGCGGTTTCGATGCGCTCAAACATGAGTTTCCGAGACGGGAGTGTTACGGTCAAAACACCTTCTCCTCGGAAATCTGCAGGAGATAGCGGCCGTACTGGTTCTTGATTGAGTCTCCCAGCCGCCGCAATTGCGCTTGATCGATGTACCCCAGTCGAAACGCAATCTCTTCCGGACATGCAACCTTCAGTCCCTGCCGTTTTTCCACCGTTTCGATGAACTGCGAAGCGTCCAGCAAGGACTCATGTGTCCCCGTATCCAGCCATGCGAATCCCCTCCCCATGACCTGAACGTCGAGCTGATTCTCCTGCAGATAACGGCGGTTCAGATCGGTGATTTCCAGTTCGCCTCGCGCCGACGGCTTCAGCGATGAAGCAAACTCCGAGACCCGGTTGTCGTAAAAATACAGGCCGGTAACAGCGTAGCGAGACTTCGGGCGCTGCGGCTTCTCCTCCAGGGTGATCGCCCGGCCGTCATCATTGAATTCGACAACTCCATAGCGCTCGGGGTCGGCGACGGCATAGGCGAAAACGGTGGCGCCCTGCTCCTTGCGCGCGGCCCTCTCCAGCAGATTGGAGAGTTCGTGGCCGTAGAACACGTTGTCGCCGAGCACCAGGGCCGCGTGGCTGTCGCCCAGGAACGGCTTGCCGATGATGAAAGCCTGCGCCAGCCCTTCCGGGGCGGGCTGAACTGCATAGTGAAATTCCACGCCCCATTGCGAACCGTCACCCAGAAGTTCGGTGAAGCGTGGCGTGTCCTGCGGAGTCGAAATGATAAGAATGGACCGAATGCCCGCCAGCATCAGAGTGCTCAGCGGGTAGTAAATCATCGGCTTGTCGTAGATGGGAAGGAGCTGCTTGGAAACCACCTGCGTCACCGGATACAAGCGCGTGCCCGCGCCCCCGGCCAGGATGATGCCTTTCCTCACTGTTCACCCGCGTGCGGCATAGTTGGCTGCAATCCACTGCTGGTAGGCGCCCGTGGTCACGTTGGCCACCCAGTCCAGATTTTCCAGGTACCAGCGAATCGTCTTGCGAATTCCCGTCTCGAAGCTTTCCCGAGGGCGCCATCCGAGCTCCGCCTCGATCTTGGCGCTATCGATGGCATAGCGGCGGTCGTGTCCAGGACGATCGGCGACAAAGGTGATCAGCGACCGGTAATCGCGGCCGGGCCGCTCTTGTTCAAGCACCGAGCAGATGGCATTCACGATGGCGATGTTGGCTTTTTCGCTGCCCCCGCCGATGTTGTAGGTCTGACCCGGGCGGCCTTTCTCCAGCACCGTGCGAACGGCCTCACAGTGATCTTCCACGTACAGCCAATCGCGAATGTTCAGCCCATCGCCATAGACCGGCAGCGGTTTGCCGTCGAGGGCATTGATCACCATGAGCGGAATGAGTTTTTCCGGAAACTGCCGCGGTCCGTAGTTATTGGAGCAGTTGGTGATCAGGGTGGGCAGTCCATAGGTGTGGCAGTAGGCCCGGACGAGGTGATCGGAGGCCGCTTTCGATGCCGAGTATGGGCTATTGGGCGCGTAGGCCGTGGTTTCGCAAAATGGAGGATCGTCCGGACCCAGGGAACCATACACCTCGTCGGTGGACACGTGCAGAAAGCGAAAAGCATCACGCTCGGCGCCCGACAGCTCCCGCCAGTACTCGCGCGCGGCGTGCAGCAACTGAAAGGTCCCGAGCACGTTGGTGCGGATGAACTCCTCCGGGGCGTGGATGGACCGGTCCACGTGCGACTCGGCGGCAAAATGGACGACTGCACCCGGGCGGTAGCGGCGAAACAAATCGGCCACTAACTCGCGATCGCCGATGTCTCCTCGAACGAAGGTGTAGCGGGAGTCCTGGGTGACCGAAGCAAGATTGTGCGGGTTGCCGGCGTAGGTGAGCGCGTCCAGATTGACGACGGCAGGCAGGTCATGAGCCAAACAGCGCAGAATAAAATTGGAACCGATAAACCCAGCGCCGCCTGTGACCAACACTCGTCGATGCATGCTCAAGAGGACCTCGGGGCAGCGGTGAAAAGCGCCGCGCCTCCGCTGATTCTGAGTAAGTTTTGCAAGATCATACCATGGCTGAATCCGGCGTTCCGCCCACCTCGCGCATGGGGCACTCAGGGGCGAAGGAACTCTGCAATCGACTCCACTACCCTTTGCAACTCCCCTGACTCCAGTTCCGAATAAATCGGCAACGAGAGCACTTCCCTGCATGCCAGCTCGGCATTGGGACAGGACCCCGGCCGGTAACCGAGGGCCGCAAACGCCGGTTGCAGATGCAGGGGATACGGATAGTAAATCTCGGTTGCGATTCCCCGCTGGGAAAGATGCTCGCGGAGCTCATCGCGGCGCTGTACGCGTATGGTGAACTGGTTGTAAACATGCACACTGCCGCCGGGGATGGTGGGCAGTGCGACGCACTCATCCAAGCCCAGGTCAGCAAACAAGCGGAAATACACGGCCGCATTGCGCTGCCGGCCGGCCGTCCATTGGTCCAAGTGCCGCAGCTTCACCCGCAGGATTGCCGCCTGAATGGCATCCAGACGGCTGTTGATACCCAGCAGTTCGTATTCGTACTTGCTGCGGCTGCCATGCACGCGCAGCATCCGGAGCCTGTCGGCAACGACCTCGTCGTTGGTGGTGATGAGACCGCCGTCGCCAGCGCCGCCGAGATTCTTAGTGGGAAAAAAGCTAAAGCAGCCGATCTTCCCCAGGCCGCCAACGTCTTTGCCCCGGTACGATGCGCCGATTGCCTGTGCGGCGTCTTCGATTACCGCGATGCCATGGCGGCTTGCAACCTCCAGAATCGGGTCCATGTCAGCCGGCACGCCGTACAGATGAACCGGGATGACAGCCTTCGTGCGCGGCGTAATTGCGGCCTCAATGCGCTTTGGATCGAGGTTGTACGTATGCGGATCAATATCGACAAAGACAGGGCGGGCGCCTGCGTGGGCCACCGAACCGGCGGTCGCGACGAACGTGAACGGCGAGGTAATCACCTCGTCGTCCGGAGCCAGGTTGAGCGCCATGAGCGCAAGCAGGAGCGCATCGGAACCGGAGGCGCAGCCAATTGCGTGCCGGCAGCCGACCCGGGGCTTCAGCTCCTCTTCGAGGGCTGCGACTTCCGGCCCGAGAATGAATTGCTGGGATTCCAGAACCCGAGCGACCGCTTCCTTCACTTCAGCCTTGATCTGGGCATATTGAGCCTTCAGGTCGAGGAACGGAACTGCCCGCCTCGCGCCGGGTGGCACAACGGCTGAAGAATCGCGCGACATATGACTCCTCATAGCTGTCGACAACGCTAGGAAACGGCGGCGGCCCCTTGCATGCGATACCAATCGACTGTAGGCCGCAGTCCCTCCTCAAACGCGATGGCCGGTTTGTATCCCATCCCCGATTCGATGAGCGAGATGTCGGCGAGCGAGTGCTTGATGTCGCCGGCGCGTTCGGGAGCATGCCGAGGGGGGTCGCCATAACCCGTCAGCTTCTGAAGCACCGCGTAAACCTCGTTGAGAGTGACGCGGCGGCCGGTTGCCGCATTGAATGCACGGCCTGCCACGCGAGCGGCCGGCGCGATGCAGGCCAGCAGATTGGCGTTGACGATGTTGTCGATGTAGACGAAATCCCGGCTTTGCTCGCCATCGCCATAGATGGCCGGCTGTTCACCCCGGAGCATGCGCGAGATGAAGATGGCGAGCACTCCCGAATAATCCGAGGACGCATCCTGCCGCGGTCCGAACACGTTGAAGTAACGCAACGATACCGTTTCCAAACCGTACACACGATAAAACGCGCCCATGTAGTATTCGGCGGCGAGTTTGGAAACGGCATAAGGCGAAATCGGGTTCGGCAGCATGTCTTCGCGCTTCGGCAGGGCAGGTGAATCGCCGTAAAGAGCACAGGAAGACGCATACACAACCCGCCTGACACGAGCGTCGCGCGCCGCGACCAGGAGGGTAACCGTTCCGTCTACATTGACGCGATTGCACTCGCTAGGGTCCTGAACCGACCGCGGCACCGAGGCGATTGCCGCCTGATGCAAAACGTAATCAACGCCGCGGCAGGCACCGGCGACGGCGGCGGCATCGTTGAGGTCAGCCTGGACGAAATCGATCTGAGAGCGGATGGAGGCAATGTTCTCGGGTTTGCCTGTGCTGAAATCGTCAATGCCCCGCACTCGCTCGCCGCGCCCGACGAGCGCATGGGCGAGGGAGGATCCGATGAATCCCGCTATTCCCGTAATCAGGTACAAGGCCAAAGTTGTTGAAGTTCAGCAGCGCACGACGTTGCCGGCACTGATGCCGTTGGTCGCGTTGCGAGTGTCGACCACCAGCTTCGACTCGCGCACAATGCGCGCGTAGTCGTAGGTCGAATGATTGGTGACGATTAGAACACAATCGTACTGCGAGAGGTTATCGAGCCCGGCACTGTGCATCTGCAGGTCGTACTTGCGGCCCTTGCCTACGAACGGCACGTAGGGATCGTCATACGCGACCAGCGCGCCTTCGCGCCGCAGCAGCTCGATAATGGTAAGCGACGGTGATTCGCGCAGATCATCAACGTCTTTCTTGTAGGCAACACCGAGAACGAGGATCCTGGCCCCGTTCAGGGCCTTCTTGTCCCGGTTTAGGGCCGCTGTGACCGAAGCCACCACGTGGTACGGCATGGCGGTGTTGATGTCGCCGGCGAGTTCGATGAAGTGCGTCTGGAAATCAAACTCCTTTGCCTTCCAGGAAAGGTAATACGGGTCCACCGGAATGCAGTGGCCTCCGAGCCCCGGCCCGGGATAGAAAGCCTGGAAACCGAAGGGCTTCGTTTTCGCCGCCTCGATTACCTCCCAGATGTCCACACCCATACGCAGGCAGAGCAACTTCAACTCGTTCACCAGGGCGATGTTGACGCAGCGGTAGATGTTTTCGAGCAGCTTGGTCATCTCCGCCACCGCGGGGGTGGATACACGCACTGTGCGGCGAAAGATTGCGCCATACAAAGCGGAAGCCATTTCAGAGGCGGCCGAGTCCAGGCCCCCAACCACCTTGGGGATGTCGTGGCGTTCGATGTCCGTGCGTCCGGGGTCCTCACGCTCGGGCGAGAAAGCGACGTAAAACACATCGCCGCCCGCCTGGTCATTGCGCGCGGCTTTCAAGCCATACCTGTTTGCCTTTTCGAGCATGGGAACGAGCACTTCTTCCGTGGTGCCCGGGTAGGTCGTGCTTTCCAACACGATCAACTGCCCGGCGTGGATGTAGGGGGCAAGCGACTCGGCCGTGCTGACGATGTAACTCATGTCCGGTTGCCGGAACTCGTCGAGCGGCGTGGGGACGCAGATGATGACCGCGTCCATATCGGCGATGCGCGAGAAATCGGACGTGGGTGTGAAACCTGCGTCCCGTGCAGCTTGCACCTGCGCCGGCTCGATGCGGACGATGTAGGATCCGCCGGCGCTCAGCGTTTCCACTTTGCGGGAATCAATGTCAAAGCCGGTCGTCGGGAACCTGGCGTCAGAGAACAACAAGACCAACGGAAGACCAACATAGCCGAGCCCAATCACACCGATCCTGGCGGTGCGGGCATCAACCTTGGAGAGAAATTGCGGAGATGCACTTACGGCAGCGGAACCGACCGCAGACATTAAGATCCCCTGAATGGAATGGGTGCAACGCTGAAAATGTTAGCACGAAACGCTCCCCTGGCCCGTGCGCCAGTGGGGCGCGGGGTGTCTAATTCAGTAACCCGGGACGACATCGGAGCTCAGGGGCAAATCCCCGCTGGCGCCTTCGGGCAACCTCCGGCCATCCGTAATGGGCACGGTGGCGGTCTTTTCCGCGCGTGTCGGAGTTCGGCGTGTCCAAAAGTTGAAGCCAGGTCCCAGCCACCCGTAGGCTACGAAGCCCGCGGCAGTTTGATCGTCGCTACAGTCGGAACGGCCTCTGGATGAAAATTATTGCGCTCTTCCCGTTTCAAATCCCAGCAGGGGCAGTCTGGGCCACAATCGTGAGGTGCGGGTTGAAGCTCAAGTTCAACGACTAGGCATTGCAACGTGTTATCCAACGTCATCTCCAGTTGCACTTGAATGGGTGGAGCTTCAGGCAGAGCACCTGCAAACGCCTGACCAATCCAAGCCATTGACAGCGTGCGACTTATACCGACGGTGGAAAACAGGTCACGTAATACTTACGACACCAACGGTAATAGCTGCGGGGTATGTGTCTGCTAATGTCGAGGCAGGTTCACCGGAGGTAAGTCACTGAATCCGTGTGCCTTCGTCCGGAACGGCGAGGCTGAAGGAACTGACCGCGGTGGACGACTCCTGGTAGGCCAGAACAATCAGATCGGCCCTGCGGCGCACATTGAACTTCTGCAGGAGGTTGGAGACGTGGAACTTCACTGTGCGTTCGGCAATATTCAACTTGTTGGCTATTTCCTTGTTGGAAAGATTTTCCAGCAAGCCCTTCATCACCTCCTTCTCACGCCGGCTAAGCCCGGCACGGGAGGTGATGTTGGCCCCGTGCTGCGCTTTTCGCAGCACGGAATCGACAAACCTGGAGAGCAGAGCGCGCGGCACCCAGTAGCCGCCGGTCGCGATCGCCTGGAGAGCGCGCTCCAACTGGTCTTCCAACTGCGAATGCTGCAGCAGGCCCTTGACTCCAAGCCGGAGCAGCGGGAACGCAATATCGTCCCCGAACTCGCGGCCGACCAGCAGCAGACGGGCACCGGGGAAGGAGGTCACGATTTTGGCCACGATGCCCTCGGTGGTGACGAAGTTGCCGTCGAAGTCAATGACGTAGACACCGGCGCGCGGAACGGTCGCATCAGGCGCCAGCGGTTCCATTTTCTTGGGGTGAATGCGGAGCGGCATATGGCTCACCAACCGCTCGAACTCGGCCATGACCAGCGGATGGTTGGCCAACAGGCAGACAGACAGCTTCCGCGTAGGTGCCGGGGGCTTTAACATGTCACGAGTTGCAGACTACCCCAAAACTTCTTGAGGGGCAATTCTCCTTCAACCTCAGTTTGAAACACGAACGCGTACTTTTGGGAACCGGTGCCGAACCGGCATGGCATGCCCGATGCGGAATCGCTTCTGGGCTCAGGGCTCATGCGACTTTGCTGCTGCCGATGTTCCGTGGCTGCCAACCTGCACGGCGAGGCTGCGCGCCTGCCTTTGCGCGTCCACGATCTGGGCCATGGTCATCGTGGGCGCAATCGAATTCATCGCCGTCAGACCGCGCTGGTCGCCGCTGGCGCCGGCCACGGCAAACCACGCGTACGCCAGCACCGGGTCGCGCGGTACCGCATGCGCGTCCCGATACATCTCGCCCAGAGCATACTGCGCCTCGCCCGAGCCCTGCAACGCCGCTTCCCTGAACCACTTTGCCGAATCGGCGCCGCTGCGGCGAACGCCGACGCCGTCGCGAAACATGCGGGCAAGGGCCAGTTGCGCCTCCGGCAAACCGCGCTGGGCAGCCCGTTCGATCCAAACAGCCGCGTCGCCAGAGTCGCCGGAAACAGCTCCGGATTGGGGCGAGGTCTTCCCCGCCATCAGATACATCTGGCCGAGCGCCAGTTGGGCCGGCGCAAATCCCTGCTGGGCGGAGCGTTGCAACCAGCCCCTTGCCGCCGAGTTGTCCCGGGGAACGCCCCGGCCATTGGCATAAAGCGTACCCAGGGCGTATTGAGCTTCAGCAAGCCCGTGCTCAGCCGCCGCGCGCAGCCACTTGGCTGCCTCCGCGTAATCGACCGCCACACCACGGCCGTGGAGATAGGCGGCCCCGAGATTGTTTTCACCCGCCACGTCGCCTCGTGCCGCCGCCTGGCGAAACCACTTCACCGCTTCGGCATCGTCTTTCTTCACTCCCATGCCGTGGAGATACAGGAATCCCAGCCGAGTCTGTGCGCCGGCATGTCCCTGCTCGGCCGCCCGGAGGTACCATTTGCCCGCCTCGGACGGATTCTTCGGAACGCCGCGCCCTTCAAAATAGATGTCCCCGAGCGCGAACTGTGCGGCGGCGCTGCCCCTCTGCGCAGCCAGGAAGTACGAGTGGAACGCCGCGGAGGAATTCGGCGGCACCGTAACCTTGCCGCTGGGCAATCCTGTGGCTGGTGACGGGGGCAGCTCGGGTTTGGGTACTGCCGCGGCCGCTTCCGCCGTATTCGCCGCGGCATAGGCCCGATGCGCCGCATCGGAGTCCTTCGCGCGAATCGGAATCATGGAAGGTTTCCCGGCGGCTCGCGCGGGTGTTGGTCCGCTCTCCAGGATTACAACGATTCTTCCCGCGGCCGCGGAGGTTGAAATCGAATAGGCGACCGGATGCGCAAGATCGAGAACCACGCGCGTGACGCCAGGCTCGTGTATGCCCACCCGGATCCGGCGAACGACGTTCGCCTCCGAGGCGAACGTTTTCCGCCGCTGTAAGCCCGGCGCGGGCCGGGCGCCTTCCAGATCGAGATAGATGCGGTCCGGATCGCGCAGCGAGCCAGCGTGGTAGCGTACAGGAATATCCGATTCGACGACCACGCGCACCTGCTGCGGACTCTCCTCCACGGTGAAATGCGTCAGGGATGCCGTGCGATCCGTCGCGGCCGAGGGGCTCTCCGACTGTTCCGAACCGGTTTTACGCGCCGCATCGGGGTTGAGCTGCGAAAAAGCACCCGCCGTTGTCAATACCACCAGAACAATAGCGCAGAAAATCTGCCTCATACGCCCTCCGCAGCGAGCACCCCCGTGCGAGAGCCATCAGGAGATGATGAATGAATCCATCATACTAGAAGCCACCCGGCTCTGCAGCCATCCTGTCGCACCGCGTATCCGCCGAACTGGCCTTTGGTACAGGCGAAGTACAGACCGCATAGCTGGCCTATTTTTGACACCCTGTCCAGTAGTTTCGCTGGTCCGCGTCTCCTAGGCTTGCACCATACGCAATTTTAGGAGATACATTCATGGCAGTCCGTAGTACCCGGCTCATCCTCCTCCTCGCAGTGGTCGCCGCGACCACCTGCGCAATGGCCAATTCCAAGTCACCGTCCATCGACTCTGTTTCCCCTACTCTGGCTTCCGCTGGCTCCAACAGCTTCGTCCTCTATGTCAGCGGCTCGAACTTCAATGGCGGGGATAGAGTTTCATGGAACGGCACAGATCTCCTGACCATCCAGCTTAACTCCCGGCGTCTGGTGACAGTTGTTCCCGCTTCGGCCGTGGCTCAGGCCGGCATCGTGTCTGTCGCAGTGCGGGATTCACGGACCCAGGAGCTCTCGAATGCTGTAACTTTCATCATAACTCAGCCCAATGCGCCGCCGGCTTCGGTCGCGGTTGCTATCTCTCCGGCGGGAGCATCCCTCGCATTCGGCGGTTCGCAGCAGTTCACAGCCTCGGTAAGCGGAACTACGAATACGGCGGTCACATGGTCGGCGACGGGCGGAACAATCTCGTCCTCCGGCTTCTATACCGCGCCAAATACCAGCGGCAGCTATACGGTCAGCGCCACATCCGTGGCCGACCGCAGCAAGTCCGCTAGCGCGAAGGTGACCGTGGCCGCCCCGGTCGGCATCACCATCGCACCCACAACTCCTTCGGTTTCCACCAACGCTACGGTGCAGTTCACCGCCGTCGTGACTGGGGCAAGCAATACCTTTGTGAGTTGGTCAGCGACGGGTGGAGGAGTTTCCTCTACCGGCCTGTACACCGCGCCGAGTGCCGTCGGCACCTACACCGTGACCGCCACCAGCGCGGCCGACGCGACGAAGTCGGCGAGCGCGAAGGTGACCGTGGCCGCGCCGGTCGGCATCACCATTGCACCCGCAACTTCTTCGGTTTCCACCAACGCGACGGTGCAGTTCACCGCCGCCGTGACCGGCTCGAGCAATACCGGAGTGAACTGGTCAGCGACGGGTGGAACCATTTCCTCTACCGGCCTGTACACCGCGCCGAGTGCTGCCGGCACCTACACCGTGACCGCCACCAGCGCGGCCGATGCGACGAAGTCGGCGAGCGCGAAGGTAACGGTGGCCGCCCCGGTCGCCATCAGCATTACACCTACAACTTCTTCGGTTTCCACCAACGGGACGGTGCAGTTCACCGCCGCCGTGACCGGCTCGAGCAATACCGGAGTGAACTGGTCAGCGACGAGTGGGACCATTTCCTCTTCCGGCCTGTACACCGCGCCGAGTGCTGCCGGCACCTACACCGTGACCGCCACCAGCGCGGCCGATGCGACGAAGTCGGCGAGCGCGAAGGTAACGGTGGCCGCCCCGGTCGCCATCAGCATTACACCTACAACTTCTTCGGTTTCGACCAACGCGACGGTGCAGTTCACGGCCGCCGTGACCGGGTCGAGCAATACCGGAGTGAACTGGTCAGCGACGAGTGGGACCATTTCCTCTTCCGGCCTGTACACCGCTCCGAGTGCCGCCGGCACCTACACCGTGACCGCCACCAGCGCGGCCGACGCGACGAAGTCGGCGAGCGCGAAGGTAACGGTGGCCGCCCCGGTCGCCATCAGCATTACACCTACAACTTCTTCGGTTTCCGCCAACGGGACGGTGCAGTTCACCGCCGCCGTGACCGGGTCGAGCAATACCGGAGTGAACTGGTCAGCGACGAGTGGGACCATTTCCTCTTCCGGCCTGTACACCGCGCCGAGTGCCGCCGGCACCTACACCGTGACCGCCGCCAGCATGGCCGACGCGACGAAGTCGGCGGGCGCAAAGGTGACGGTAACCGACAGCGGTTCTCCTGCTTGCACCATGGGGACTACGTCCTGGCTTCCCAATTTACTAGCGAGCAGCCAGACGCGCGCGTTTAGCGCCAGTTTCGACGTCACTCCTCAGGCCAACCTCGTCGATGCCAACGTGGCGTTCTCGCAGAATGCGCCCGCCGGATACACCGACTTGGCGGCTATTGTTCGTTTCAATCCCTGGGGCTACCTCGACGTAATGAACGGCGACGGCTATCGCGCCGATTACCTCCAGGCTTACAGCGCCAATTCGACTTACCACTTCGTGGTAGTGGTAAATCTCCCGGCACACAGCTACAGCGTTTACGTAACGCCGGCGGGCGGCACGCAACAGCGGCTGGCCACCAGTTACGCGTTCCGCACCCCGCAATCCGGCAATACCAGCCTGAACTATTGGACCAGCTATCAGGATCCCGACAGTGCAGGTCCGCTTCAGGTCTGCAATATCGGTTTGGCAGCCGTTCCCACGGGAATCTCAATCTCGCCGGCCTCGCCATCGCTGCAGCCCGGTGACACGCAGCAGTTCACCGCCACGGTCAGTGGAACGACGAACACCGGCGTGACCTGGACGGCTACGGACGGAACCATCTCCGCGAAGGGGATGTACACCGCCCCCAGCGCGGCCGGCTCTTACACCGTCAGCGCGACCAGTGTGGCCGATCCAAGCCAGTCGGCGTCGGCCAATGTCAAGGTTGCGGACAGTACGCCTTCTTCCTGCACCCTGGGAGCTACCACCTGGATCGCTAATTCACTCGCAAGCAGCCAGAGCGGCAGCTTCAGCGCCAGCTTTGACGCTACTCCGCAGGCCAACGGCGCTGATTCCAACATAGCGTTCTCGCAGAACGTTCCACACGCTTACACCGATCTTGCCGTCATCGTGCGCTTCAACCCCTATGGATACATCGACGTGATGAACGGCAACGGCTATCGGGCGGATTACCTCCAGCCCTATAGCGCCAAGTCCACCTATCAATTCCAGGTTGCGGTGAATGTCCCGGCACACACCTACAGCGTGTATGTGACGCCGCCGGGAGGAACGCAGCAAACGCTGGCCAACAACTACGCATTTCGTAGTCCGCAAGCCGGCAATACCAGTCAGAATTACTGGACCACATACCAGGACCCGGACAGTCCAGGCCCGATCCAGGTATGCAATCTGAGCCTGACGGCAGCTCCTGCTCCTCCGGCCGCCGTCGCAGTGTCGATTTCACCGGCGTCAGCGTCACTGGCATCCGGCGGGACGCGGCAGTTTACGGCCTCCGTAACCGGCGCGACCAACACCGGCGTGTCCTGGTCGGCAACCGGTGGAACGGTTTCCTCCACCGGCCTCTACACGGCTCCCAACAGCAGCGGTACGTACACCGTGACCGCCACCAGCGTGGCCGATCCAACCAAGTCAGCGTCCGCGGCGGTCACTGTCGCTTCGGTGAGCGTCAGCATCGTCCCGAACGACACTTCGGTTACCACCGGCGGTACGGTGCAGTTCACGCCGACGGTGACCGGGAGCACCAATACGGCCGTGACCTGGGCTGTGAGCAGCGGCGGCGGGAGCGTGTCATCCAACGGCCTCTATAAAGCCCCGGCCACCGCATGCGCGGCTACGGTCGTGGCCACCAGCGTGGCTGATCCAAGGGCGAGCGCGCTGGCCAATGTGACGATCAACGCCCCGGCTACTCGGTCGTTGTCAGCTTCACCCACCGCAATTTCATTCGGTTCGGTGCTCGTGGGCGGCGCGATCAGCAAGCCGGTAACCCTGAGCAACTCGGGCAACTCGGTGGTGACTGTCTCCTCCGCGACCATGGCGGGCTCCGGGTTCAGCCTGGATGGAATCACCTTCCCGTTCACGTTGGCAGCCGGCGCCAGCCAGACCGTCAATGTGGTCTTTTCGCCTTCGAGCAGCGGAACCGCAGGCGGCAGTGTGTCGTTCGTCAGTGACGCCGCTAACTCGCCCGCAACGGTTGCGCTCAGTGGGTCTGGAACCGCGCCTGTGCAGCACAGCGTCACGCTCAACTGGCAATCAAGCGCTTCGGTTGCAGGGCACAACGTCTACCGGGCACAGACCAGCGGTGGTCCCTACGCGCGCTTGAACAGCACGCCAGAGCCCGACGAGAACTTCGTCGATGCCAGCGTTGTGTCCGGACAAAACTATTACTACGTGGTGACGGCCATGGACAGCGCCGGAATGGAGAGTGGTTATTCGAACGAAGTTCACGCTGCAGTCCCCGTTCCGTAAAGAGCAGGGAAAAACGGACTGTCACAGGAAACGTACTCATGAACGAAAACGGCGACACCCCACAGGATGTAGCCAGAATTGCTGAATCGGCTGACCACTTCAACCGCGGCCTCGGCGCCGCGGTTGAGGTGCATTTCGTAACATTGAAGGCCGCAGGCGTGGTATTGCTGCTGGCGTTCTTACTCATCAGTTCGGGTTGCACCGGACTGCCTGGCTCCTCCGGCCACGCTGGAGCAAACGCAAGCGCCTCGAGCGCCGCGAATGGAAACAACGTGAACGACTCCGCCGCGGTGACCGTGAGCTTGGCTCCGAGCACGGCTGGCATCACTACGAACGGGTCAGTGCAGTTGACCCCCAGCGTCAGCCATACCAGCAACACCGACGTAACCTGGTCCGTCATCAGCGGTGGAGGAACGGTGACTGCCAACGGCCTGTACATCGCTCCTGGTACGGCAGGCACGGCTACCGTAAAAGCCACCAGTATGGCCGACGTGAGGGCGAGCGCCCTGGCGGTAATAACAGTCAGGGAACCGGTTAACGCTGTTTTATCCGGTTCACCCAGCTCGATCCCATTCGGCTCAGTGACCGTCGGCTCCTCGGCAACCGGCGCCCTATCCCTTCGCAACACCGGCAACGTGGCCATTACTGTGTTTTCGGCCACCACCGCGGGTTCAGACTTCGCCATCAGTGGGTCCGCGTTTCCGTTCACGCTGGCGGCCGGCGCCAGCCAAACGGTGAACGTGATATTTGCGCCTTCGGGCAGCGGAGCGGCAACGGGGAGCGCTTCGTTTGTAAGCGATGCCACGAATTCGCCGACCACGATCGCGCTCAGTGGGTCGGGAGCCGCCCCGGTACCGCATTCGGTGGCACTCGCCTGGGAGGCGGACAGCTCGGCGGTGAACGGCTATAACGTGTATCGGGCGGGCGCCAGCGGCGGCCCCTACGCCAAACTGAATGGCGTCGTCGATCCTTACAATAACTTCCTGGATCCCAGTGTATTGTCCGGGCGAACCTACTTTTACGTTGTCACAGTGGTGGATGCCACCGGCGCGGAGAGCGGATATTCGAACCAGGTGGCGGCGCTGATCCCAACCCCGTGAAATCTTCGGTCCCGGCGGGCCGGTTCGCCGGAGTCAGACCTGTCCCATTGGCCAGGGCGCTCGCTCCCAGACCTGTCCGTCGGTCCAGTGCCGCTTAGCCGGCCCTGAGGCCATATACCTCTGCACAAATAGGTGAAGCGCCCGACTGCCAACGGGCAGCCCGGTCTGTATAACTGCGTGTTGGTGAGGCGATAACCAGATGGTAACCAAGGACATTCACCCATCATGCGTAAGGTCATCCTGCAAGTCATTTTCTTTGCTCTCGCTTTGCTTGCCGCCCCACTCCATGGCCAGACCGCTCCGGCGTGCACCATCGCCGGCAGCGATTGGGCTGCAAAATCATTGGGAAACAGCCAGGCGGATACCTTCAGCGCCACTTTCGATGCCACCCCCCAGGGAAACGGCATCGACGCAAACCTAGCGTTCTCGCAGGACCTGCCGGCAGCGTACACCGATCTGGGGGCGATCGTGCGGTTCAATCCCTCGGGAGATATTGACGTCCGAAATGGCGATAGCTATGCGGCCGTTTACCCCCAGCCGTACAGTGCCAACTCGACCTACCATTTTGTCGTGGTGGTGAATGTCCCGGCGCACAAGTACAGCGTCTATGTCACGCCGCCGGAAGGCACGCAGCAGACGCTGGCCAGAGATTACGCCTTCCGCGGCGAGCAGGCGGACATCACCAGCCTGAATTATTGGACCACGTACCGGGACCCTGACAGTCCAAGCCCTCTCCAGATCTGCAGTTTCAGCCTGGCAGCCGTGCCCACGGGAATCGCCGTGTCGCCCGCCTCGGCATCGCTGTACGCCGGCGGTATACAGCAGTTCACGGCCGCCGTTACCGGGACGACAAACGCCGGCGTAACCTGGTCGGCGACGGGCGGCATGATCTCCTCCACGGGCCTTTACACTGCCCCCGCTACTGGCGGCACATACACCGTGACTGCTACCAGCGTGGTCGATCCGAGCCAATCGGCATCCGCCAGCGTGACCGTTGCGGGCAACGCTTCCTCCTCGTGCACTCCGGGAGCCACCTCCTGGGTCGCCAATTCACTCGCAAGCAGCCAGACCGGCACTTTCACCGCCAGCTTCGACGCCACTCCTCAGGGCGTTGGTCTCGATGCCGACGTGGCATTCTCGCAGGGCACGCCGGGCGCTTACACCGATCTGGCGGCCATCGTGCGCTTCAATGCCTGGGGTCACATCGATGTGATGAACGGGAGTGGCTACCGGGCCGATTACTCCCAGACCTACAGCGCCAAATCCACGTACCACTTTGAGGTAATCGTGAACATCCCGGCAAACAGCTACAGCGTGTACGTGACCCCGCCGGGCGGCACGCAGCAGACACTGGCCAGCAACTATGCTTTCCGCGGCGAGCAGGCCGGTGTCAGCAGCCTCAACTACTGGACCACCTATCAAGACCCGGACAGCCCAAGCCCCATCCAGGTATGCAATTTGAGCCTGGCGGCAGACGCGGCTCCGAGCGTTACCGTGTCGATGTCGCCCGCCTCGGCTTCGGTGCAAGCCGGCGACACGCAGCAATTTGCGGCCAGCGTTACCGGGACAACCAACACCGGTGTCACCTGGTCGGCAAGTGGGGGAACGATCTCCTCCACTGGCCTGTACACCGCGCCCGCTGCCGCTGGAACCTACACGGTGACGGCCACCAGCGCCGCCGATCCGGCGAAATCGGCCTCCGCCGTGGTAACCGTGAGTGCCTCTTCCTGCACGCTGACAACCACCAATTGGGTCAGTAACTCCCTGGCAAACAGCCAAACCGGCACGTTCAGCGCCAGTTTTGACGCTACCCCGCAAGCCAAACGCGTCGACGCTATTGTCGGGTTCTCGCAAGATGAGCCCGGTGCTTACACGGATCTCGCGGCGATCGTGCGCTTCAATTCCTTTGGATACCTCGACGTGATGAATCTCACCGGTTTTCGCGCCGATTCCCTCCAGCCCTACAGCGCCAATTCCACCTATCACTTCCTGGTGGCAGTGAACGTCGCGACACGCACCTATAGCGTGTACGTGACTCCGCCTGGAGGAACCCAGCAGACGCTGGCCAGCAACTATGCTTTTCGCCTGGAGCAGGCCTTCAAAACCAGCCTGAACTACTGGACAAGCTATCAGGACCCGGACAGTCTGGGCTCGATACAGGTCTGCAACTTGAGCCTGCCGATAGCTCCGGCCGGTCCTGCCGGCGGGGTCAAAGTTGCGGTCTCACCCACTTCGGCGCCGCTGCAGCCGCTCGGCACCCAGCAGTTCACCGCCACCGTGACCGGCACCACGAATACCGGGGTCACCTGGTCGGCTAGCGGCGGCGTGATTCTCCCCACCGGGCTGTACGTCGCACCACTGAGCGCCGGCGCTTATACGGTGACCGCAACCAGCGTGACCGATCCCAAAGTAAGCGCGGTCGCCAATGTGACGGTCACCACGCCCGTCGTCGCCTTGCTCTCGGCTTCACCTGCTGTGATCTCATTTGGCTCAGTGGTGACAGGAACCCCCGCCACAAAGACAGTAACCCTAACCAATATTGGCGTCTCACAAGTAACCGTGTTTTCCGCCAGTATCGCCGGAGCGGACTTCTCTCTCGATGGGTTCAGTTTTCCACTCGCGTTGGCCGCTGGCGCCAGCCAGACGGGTAGCGTAACCTTTACGCCCTCCATCAGCGGTACTGCGAGCGGTAGCGTTTCATTCGTGAGCAACGCCACCAACTCGCCGACAACGGTGACTGCCAGCGGGTCGGGGGTGGCGCCGCTGCCGCACTCGGTCACGCTCAGTTGGCAGCCCAGCGCCTCCTCGGTGGCCGGGTACAACGTATACCGTTCCACCACCAACGGCGGGCCTTATGCGAGATTGAATACGGCGGCAATTCCGGGCGGTGGTTTTGTCGACTCGGGCGTGCAGTCGGGACAGACCTATTATTACGTGGTAACCGCGGTGGATAACGCCGGCCGCGAGAGTAACTACTCGAACCAGTCCGCAGCCGTCGTTCCGACACCCTAATCGGTTCGGGTCAGGAACGTTTGTTGTACCCACTCATCGGCCTCAGCCAAAACAGCCTAGATCAAGACTGCGGCTGGGGCCGATCACTGTCCGGATGACCAAAACGCCGTAGCCTCGGCATTAGGCGAGAAGAGCGGCCGCGCTTCCATGTGTTCGACCACTCAAATTCCCCCCGGCCTACCCTTTCTTAACCCTTGGGGCTGCCCAAAGCGGCTAAATGCCGTGGCTAGTTCATTTGCAGACTTGTGCTCGCACCACAGTTGGTGCAGTGTCTCACCCCTATAAAGATTTGAGACAGGATGATCGGGCATGCGGAAGCAGCCGCGCGCTCCAGTTGACAACCTCGTATGCATTATTTAACTGCTGGCAGATCAATACCTTGCCGAGAACGTTCTGCGAATAACCAACGCGACCTTGCGCCTCGCTGGCACTCTCTCTGGATTGCTGCTTTGCTGCTGCTGCTCGTGCCCGCAGTTTGTGGACAGACAAGCAACGTAAACTTCGGAAATCAGCCGGTCGGCACCACCGGCACGCAAACCTTCAGCATAGTGAGTCCCGCCAACTTACTGCTATACGGGGCAGACGCGGGCGATTTCCGCTTTACGACGACCACGGCCTCGGATGGCGGCACTCTCCTGCACATCAGCTTTACGCCCAAATCAGCGGGAACGCGCACGGCTAGCCTTTACCTGGGTAACACCAATGGCGGAAACACAGTGATGACGCTGAGCGGAACCGGCGCACTGCCGGGGCCGCAATTGGCGCTGGCGCCGGCCAACATAGGTTTCGGCACGCAAGTTGTTGGCGCTGCGAGCGCTACGTCGACCATCAGCGTCACCAATACCGGCAATCTCGCTCTGATTATCTCGAGCTGGTCGATCGCCGGAGCAAACGCCGGAGACTTCGTCACCTCGGTTACCGCACCCATGGTGGTCGCCGCCAACGGATCAGCGGCAATCAAAGTGACTTTTGCTCCAACGGCTGTTGGCTCACGCATGGCTTCCCTGCAAGTTATTGATAATGCCCCAGGTAGTCCTCATGTTGTGCCTCTGACCGGTACCGGCGCCACGGTTGATTCGCCGACGGCGTTGCTGCCCTCGAGCCTCAGCTTTGGCAATCAAGCCGTAGGCAAGAGCAGCCCAGCCTCCTCAGTCACGATTACCAATACTGGCGCAAAAGACTTGCAGATTGCGGGCTTCGCCATGAGCGGCAGTAACCCCGCCGACTTCACCATTCAAACGGCGGCGCCGCTCGTCGTGCCAGGAAACGGGGGAACAGCCGACCTCAGCGTGGTTTTTGCCCCCTTGGCATCGGGTGCACGCTCGGCCACCCTGCAGATCATCGACAACGCCAGCGGCAGCCCGCACGCGGTGGCCCTCAATGGAACCGGCGTGGCGGCCTCGGGCGGGTTACCGGCAACCCTGGACTTCGGCGGCCGAGTGGTCGGTACGACAACGACATTCACGATTTCGGCCGCAGGCCCGGCCAGCATCCTCCTGTACGGGCAAGCTGCGGGCGACTTCCTGGCCAGGGCCATGGCCACCGTGAACGGCAGCACTAAACTGCTCGTCAGTTTTATCCCTACCTCCTTAGGGACGCGAGCGGCCACTCTTTCCGTCAACGACAATTCCGGTCAACATTTTGTGGCACTGAGCGGTATAGGAGCCGTACCTGGGCCATACGTTTCCATCAGCCCTCCCGGCATTGGGTTTGCCGACCAGAACCTCGGCACAGCCAGCACGCCTTCGCTTGTATCTGTAGAGAATACGGGAAACGCCAATTTGAACATCTCCGGGCTCTCGTTCGCCGGCACCAATCCGACCGATTTCACCACTTCCACGCCTGCACCCTTGATCCTGCCCCCAAACGGCACTGCCAGTATCGCCGTTTCCTTTCAGCCATCCGACGCCGGCATTCGCACCGCAACTCTGCAGATAGCAGCCAACGCGAGCAACGGGAGCCTGCAATCAGTGTTGCTGTCCGGTAACGGATTGATCCCCCCCGGCACAGTGAGGATTAGCCCGGCCAGCGCCTCCATGGTGATTGGCGGTTCGCAACAGTTCACTGCCACCGTAAGCGGGGCAGCCGACGCGACCGTTACCTGGTCGGCGACGGGCGGGACAATCTCCCCAACCGGTTTCTATACCGCGCCGAATACCGCCGGCGCTTACGCCGTCATGGCCGACAGCACCGCCGACCCGGCCCAATCCTCATCCGCCACCGTGACCGTATTGCCCGATCCTTCGTCCTGCACGCTGGGCAGCACCAACTGGGTCGGCAACTCACTGGGAAGCAGCCAGAGCGGCGCCTTCAGCGCCAGCTTCGATGCCATCCCCCAAGGCAATGGACTCGACGCCAACATGGCTTTCTCGCGGAACCCGCCTGCCGGCTATACCGACCTGGCAGCCATTGTCCGTTTTAATCCGTGGGGGAACATTGACGTCAGAAACGGCACTGATTACGCCGCCGATTACACTCAACCTTACAGCGCCGATTCCATCTATCACTTCCTCATCACCGTCAATGTCGCGGGGCGCACCTACAGCGTCTACGTCACTCCACCTGGGGGTACGCAGCAGGCATTGGCCAGTAACTATGCGTTCCGCGGCGAGCAGGCCGGCGCGACCAGCCTGAGCTACTGGACCACCTATCAGGATCCGTCCAGTCCAGGCCCCGTCCAGGTGTGCAACTTGAGCTTGATGGCGCCTGCTGACTCGGCAACTGGCCTGGCCAACATAAACCTCAGCGATCCTCTCCAGACGCGGCCGGCCTCGCCCATGTCGATTGACTTCGCTCCGGTCGTCGTCGGCAACTCGGCCCTCTACGTGATGGCGCTCAGCAACTTTGACGTCTCGGCGGTCACGGTTTTTTCGGCCACGGTCACCGGTTCCGATTTCAGTCTTAACGGTCTTACCTTTCCCTTCACACTGCCAGCCGGCGCCAGCCAAACGGCCACAGTAACTTTTGCGCCCTCAAGCAGCGGTCCGGCACGCGGCAGTATGTCCTTCGTGAGTAGCGCGCCCGATTCGCCGATCACGGTTGCGCTCAGCGGGTCCGGAACGGCGCCCCTGCCACACTCGGTCACGCTCTCCTGGCAGCCTGGCACCTCATCCGCAACCGGCTTCAATGTCTATCGGTCCCAAGCCAGCGGTGGCCCGTATGTGAAGTTGAATACGGTGATCGACGCGGCCAGCAGTTTTGTCGATTTGTCCGTGCAATCAGGGCAAACTTATTACTACGTGGTCACTGCGGTGGACAGCACGGGGGTGGAGAGCAGGCGCTCCAACGAGAGCCCAGCGATCATTCCTCTACCCTAACGGGAAGAACCGTCCAAACGCAAAAATGGCGGCATTCGCCGCCATTTCTATCTTTCTCTATCCGTAAACTGGTGGGCGCGTGAAGTCCACTTACCTCAGGGCACGGTCGCCACGGCGCGGGCGGAGTCGTGACTTTCTCCGCGCGCGGAAACTGAGGTCCACGTGCATGCCACGTGAGAAGCAGCCACTACTGCTTGTCGCGTCCCCAAATGTGCACGTACGCGGGTTCCATCCAGCCATGGCTGATGATGGTGGGATTTCCAGGAGTCAACTCCACCACCTTCGCCCCGTCGTGATGCTCGAATCGGTTGTCGATTGGGTGGCGGCTCCAGGTGAGGCCTTTCGCATCGGCCTTCTTGTAGGCATAGAGGCGGCACTTACTCCGGTACGGGTGAAAGGGATCGTGCTCGCCCACAATGACCTCCGTCTCCCCATCCCCGTCCAGATCGCCAACCGAAATGGAATGAGGAGAACGAACTCGGTCGATGACGTGCACGTTGAACTTTCCGTCACGCAGGCTGCCGGTATTCTCGAGCCAGCCCACGGGCGCGAAATAGGCCTTGCGTATGTTCCAGTCGACATCTTCGACGGCGAAGAGAATGTCCGGGCGGCCGTCACCATTCACATCGGAAATGGCGATGCGGCTGATCATGTTTAGATTCGCGGACTTCAGGTACCCTGGATCAACCAGGAGATGAGTCTCGAACCGGCCATCGCCCAGGTTTCGAAGCCAGTAAGGCCCTGCCACGATATCGAGCTTTCCATCTCCGTCCAGGTCGTAGGCGATCATTTCCTCGCCGTACGGAATATCGCCGACCGTGCGTTTGTTCCACGGACGTTTAGGGTCTTCCGGGAGTTCGAAGATCTGGGGTGGGCTGCCGGTGTGGTGGTGATATCCACAGACCAGCGCCGCACGACCATCCGGCAATAACGGCGCAATCGTATTGCCGTGAGGCCAATCGCCGTCGCCCGTGCCAATATAGTGTTCTTCCCACAGGTCCTTGCTTAGATCGATGGGCTTCAGCCATACCAAGTCACTGCTCAGCAAACTATAAAAGTCCTGGCTGCCGCTGGTCTTCATACCTGCCAATTCCTTGATCGACTGCTTGAGCTCGCGATATAGATATCGGCCGTCCAACTCTCTCAGCGCATCGTAAAGCCGTTCTCTATCCGTCTTCGGCTTGATACCGATCAACTCCTTCCTTCCGTCCTTGTCCAAATCGTAAGCATTGATGATCTGCACCACTCCGGGAATCACATGCCGTTCCCACGTGGGGTTCTTGTACCACCACGCTCCACATACAATGTCCAGCCGTCCATCGTGATCGACGTCCACGGCGTGGATGTCAATGCCGGTGTACGGCTTGTCACGGTCGACGAATGAGTGCTTGTATTCCTGCAATCCTGAGGGCCGCGGTTGCGGCCGGAACATCTGAACCCATCCGGTGTAACCGCTGGTCTTGGCAATCACCTGTGACGAATGCCCAAAGATCACCTTCGTGCCGGAACCATCCAGATCGGCGCGAACCGCCTCATGCGTTCCCTCACCCTCGTAGATGAGCTTGCGGCGCCAGGACTTACCTCGATCCGCAGACGTGTACTCCAGGAGGCGGGCGTCCCAGTTGTAAGGGGCAGACCAACCGCCTTCGTTCATTTCGCCAGCCAGGATAGAGACGTTGGTTTTGCCGTCGTGCCAGGCCCTTAAGGAGTGCGCAAAATTGAGAGGCGCATCGATCGGATGCGCGATCCACGAATTCTTGCGGCCGGCGGTAAGACGATTCTCAAACCACGCAAGCCGGCCGTCGGGGTATTCGTCTTCGACAAGAACTACATCCAGGCGGCCGTCCCGATTCACATCGATGAGTGACGCGCGGCATAGCTCGCGAAAACCTGGCGCCAAAGAGTGGACCTCCCAGAGTTGCCCGGAGAACGCCCCGGAACCAGGTGGGGAATACCAGTAGGGCCCACTGACGATTTCTTCCTTGCCATCCCGATCCAGGTCTCCGGTAACGGTACCCTCCGCCGAGTATCTGTCTTGAACCACTTGCTTTTTCCAGGGCCTGGTGGGGTCGGACAGTGCTTTGTACGCAAACAATCCTGGGTGTTCGCAGTAGATGGCGTTGGCAATCAATTCATCACGGCCATCCCCGTCCACGTCGCCGAAGACGATATCGTGCGGGTGCCCCGAGGCTGCGCCATCCAGAACATGTTCTGTCCAGGAATCGTGCAGATTCGCGCTGCTTTTGTACCAACAAATCACCCACGTTTCATCCTCTCGCATC
Organism: Terriglobia bacterium; assembly: GCA_963740615.1. Classification (GTDB taxonomy): domain Bacteria; phylum Acidobacteriota; class Terriglobia; order Terriglobales; family Acidobacteriaceae; genus JAIQGF01. Next base: position 350,438 of record CAVUEZ010000005.1, on the reverse strand, counting down.
TTCCCGGCAATCACCTCTTTCCGCCCGTCGCCATCGATATCCCCAAGCGCAACCCCTACGCCGAAGCGGCCAAGTGCGATGACTCCTCTTTGGGAGAGCGATGGCCGGTACCAGAGGAGTGCGCCGTTTCCGCCAATGACAACTTCGGTCCTGCCGTCGCCGTCGATGTCGTCGACCGCCGTGCTGCCGGTTTCGCTCAAATGTGGCGGAGCGGCGTCCAGAATCACCAGTTCCAAGGAACCACTCCCGCCGCTTGGCGGGACAACGGAACTGACATCCAGCCGAGCCTGCTGCAGCGGAAAGCCTTCCGCCGGACTCAGGGAGGAAATACCTGCAGCCGTCACGGTTGCTGCAAATAGTCGATTGAAGGTACGCCTGTTCATGTCAGATCCCCTTGCTGCTGCCGAAGATGCTCATTGAGAAGGCGCCGTGGGCACAACCGCCTCGGCTACTTCAAGCTTGTGCCGCACGTAGTTGAGTAGTTAACGCATTTGTGTCATTCGTAATGGAATGGCTATTATTGAGTCTCACATAATATAGTTACAGAGGAAACAGCTCCGCCTGCTGCCAGAAGGCGCATACCAGCATCGGCCGGCGGCGCATCCGTCGTAGTGCTTCGCGGGCATGGTAACTGAGTTCCCCGTAGTTGTCGGGGCAGAAGTTCGGCAGCTCATGGTGCTTCCAGTGCGCCGCCATCCCAGACGATCAGCAGCTTGTCTCGCAGATGGCGCAGCAAGTGGCGGAGGAACTCGATTACCTGTGGGCTGCGAATCGTGCCGGGATAGAGGCGAAAATAGAAATTCCACCAGGTCACGCCAGCCATGGCCGACAGTGTCTTCCAGTTAAAGTGATATTGCAGCACCGGTGTCTGTCCGCGTGGTGCCCAGGTCCGACAGCGGTGCGGCCTTTGGCTCAGTCCGCTTTCGTCGATGAAGACGATCGTGCGGCCCTCGTTTTTGGCCTTTTTTTTAACTCCGGCCAACGCTCCTGCTTCCACCGCCGAATCTTGTCTTCGTCCCGCTCCAGGGCTCGTCCAGTGGGCCGCTGACAACTCCATCCCAACTGCCGTAGAATCCGCCATGCATGGCCGGCGTGATAGCGGACCCCACACTCTTTCTCGATCAAGTGCGCGACACGCGCCGACGTCCACAGACCACTCTCGTATCCCAGAGCTTGCGGCCCTCGCTTCAGGCCGCGTTCGATGCGCCGCAGATCTTCCGGCCGCAGGCGTGCTTTGCGTCCTGCTCGTCCGGCCCTCTTCAGCGCCCGTACTCCACCGTCTTCGAGTTGCTTCGCCCAGCGACCGACCGATTGTCGATGAGCCCGGACACGACGAGCCACCTCCGCCGCATGTACGCCGTGGCGCAATAGTTCGGCCGCCTCACGGCGGCGCTGTTCCAATCCTACGAAGTCCCGGCGACCCCCTGCTGGATTTCCCATGCCACAGACAGTAACACAGAATTCCAGAAATGTCACTATATTATGTGATTTTGAAATAGGCTTACTCTATTCTAAACGCCGTCTGAAGCCATTCGTCACTCATGCCGATACATTCGGCCCTACGCATGAAAGCGCTGAGGTATTCCGTCCATGCCCGAAACTCGTTCGCCGGGCTGGCGAACTCGTCGAAAATAATCATGTCTCCCATCTCCAATACTGGGTCCAATGTGGCCAAAGTGTAAATCGTGCTCGAATATAGATCGCTATCATTGTTCAAGATGATCGGGTGGCGCACGTCGGTTTCGCGCAAGAAGCGCGGCAGGGTTTTCTGAAACCATCCTTTAATAGGCACAATTCTGGCATCCGCAAACGTTGGAACCTTGCCAAGAAGGTCCAACCTGTCTGTTCCCGTGGTTCTTCCGAACCCGTGGTACATGGGCTCGGGTAGCCCCTCAAAACTATCAAACCCGTAGAACCGGCTATCAGGATGCGAGTTGATCTCCGCCCATCTCTTCAGGCTCTCGCCGCGCCACACGCCGAATTCAAGATAGCTGATCGGAATGTCTCCGCACTGAGCCTGGATGCCGGCGTAAAGGTCAAACCGATGTCGGAATTTGGGAACTTGCCTTGTATGTGTGTCGACCCACCTTATGAAGTTAGCGTTATGATTCAGGTGTTCGATCGTATGGGAGAATCGTGGCCACAGAATCGCAGCAAAGCGCTTCTTTGTTGTTTGGTGCACGGACCTACCTCATGCGGGTTAGCATTCATTCAAGCTGGGATTTCAATTTTGCATCCCAGAACGAGCGCAGACACATCGCGTTCTACGGCTTCCGTCTTGGGTTGTCCGAAACCTCAAGTATCTGAAGTGGATTGCGCCTACGTCGTGGTAGCCGCAACCACTGCCAAACAGTTGTTTGAAAGATGCTTCGAGTCTCGGCTGTAGCACGCGCCGGCCCGCTGGTGTGGGTCCGAGATGAAGGTCGGCGGGCTTCACGGCCGTTGTTTGCGCATCGACAAGACATGACGGCCAATGCCGCTATTTGATTTCCGGGATGCAGTTATCCGCTGCCTGCACCGCACTTTCAAGACGCGGTGCGCGCAGGGAGACCTGACCGGGCGTCCTCGATTTCCGCCGCCAAGCGTCGCACCAGCACCTCAACAAACGGCCGGTTCAGCGACCCTCGCGGATAGTGCGGCAATTCCATCACCCGAACCCGGTGCCGGGCGATGCGTCCCCAGCCGAAATCCCAGCTATCCAGACCCCTGTAGTGCCCCTGCGTGCGGAAGAGGGTGATCTTGCCGTCATAAGGAAGGGGTTTATAGGCTGCCTGAGCACGATCGTTGACGTCGCGGACCTGAAGATGCTGATACCGCAAGCCGCTCTCGTAGCCCAGCTTGTCCAGCATTGTGGCCCAAAGAATGTTGCACTTCACTCTCGAGCGGCTCCATTGGACCCTCAGCTTCTCCAGGAAGAAGCCGAGACCTCCCTGCGAGAGGCTTAACAAGAGATTCTTGAGATGGAAATACAGGTTCTGCGCCCGGTGAAAGGTCCGCAACGGAAAGGAAAACTCCCCCACATCGTCCATGTTGTAGGTTTCCACCATGGCCAGAAGCGCAACCGATTCACCAGATCTTCTAAGCTGTTGCGCGATTTCCAGGGCAATGGTGCCGCCCAAACAATACCCTCCCAGGAAGTAGGGGCCACGGGGCTGCAGCGCCTGAATTTCCTGGCGGTAGTGAGCCGCCATTTGCTCCACGCCGGTGTCTATGGCTTCGCGGCCCTCCAAGCCCCGGGACTGCAGGGCGTATACCGGCTGGTCGTTCCCCAGGCCGCGGGCGAGGTTTTTGTACAGAAGCACGTTGCCTTCGGCCCCGTGGACGAGGAAAAGCGGCGGTCGGTCACCCGTGGTCTGGAGCGGAACCAGGGACTTCCAAGCGGAATTCCATAACTTGCTTTCGATGATTTCAGCCAGTTGGCGAATGGTCGGCGCTTGAAAGAGCACGGCCAACGGCAGTCTCACTCTAATCTGCCGTTCGATCTGCGCGAACATCTGCGCGGCCAGCAAGGAGTGGCCGCCGAGATCGAAGAAATTGTCATTGACGCCGATGGTTTGTTTTCTCAGCGCTTTCTTCCAGATCTCCGCGAGCTGCCGCTCCCGGTCGCTTTCCGGATTCAGGAAGGGCGCTGCAGTTTGCACAACCAGCCCTTCCGGTCTAGGAAACGCCTTGCGGTCGATCTTCCCATTCGGGGTGAGCGGGAATGCCTCCATTTCGACAAACAACGAGGGAATCATGTAGTCGGGCAGCTTCTGCTGCAGGAAGTGCCTGAGCTCGCCGGGATGGACTTGTCCGGGGGCAACGGGAACTTGGTAAGCCACAAGGCGCTTGTCGCCATCCTGGTATTCCCGGGTTAACACTACCGCGTCCTTAACCGCAGGATGCTGTGACAGGACGTGCTCGATCTCTCCCAGCTCAATCCTGTACCCCCGCACCTTGACCTGGTGATCGAGCCGTCCCAGCAGTTCGACGCGGCCATCGGGGCGGTACCTGGCCGAATCCCCAGTGCGGTAGGCACGGGTCCCCGGAGCCAGAAACGAAGGCTTCACAAATCTCTCCTCCGTCAGGTCCGGACGGTTCCGGTATCCGCGGGACAAACCGTCTCCGCCAATCAGCAGTTCGCCCACGACCCCGATGGGGACAGGTTGGAGGTGCTTATCCACGATGTAGAACTGGGTGTTGGCGATCGGTCGGCCGATGAGGATGCGATCCGCTCCCGGTGGAACCCGCTCTACCGCCGACCAAATGGTGGTCTCCGTGGGCCCGTACATATTCCAGAGCTCAGCGCCGCGCTCCAGCATGCGGTGGGCAAGATCCAGGGGCAGGGCCTCGCCCCCGCACAGCATCTTCAGACCGGGAGTCTTTTCCCAGCCGGCCTCCAACATCAATTTCCAGGTGGCCGGGGTAGCTTGCAGAACGGTGGCCCGGCTGGCCGCAATTTTCGCCAGAAGCACTGAACCATCGACGGCTTCATTCCGGCCGGCCACGACGAGTTTCGCTCCGGTCACGAGGGGAAGAAAAATCTCCAGAGCGGCGATGTCAAAGGAAACCGTGGTCACCGCAACCAGGACGTTGTTCTCGCCGAAACCCGGCTCTTGCAACATGGACCACAAAAAATTCACCACCGAACGATGCTCGATCATCACCCCTTTCGGCTTTCCCGTGGAACCGGAGGTGTAGATGACGTAAGCCAGGCTCGACGGGGAGACGAAAACACCGGGATCGTCGTTGTTCGCCTGCTCGATCGCCTTCCACTCCGTATCCAGGCAAACCGTCTTCATGCCTGGCCTCGACAAGCCTTGTTGAAAACCGGCCTGGGTGAGCAGGAGTGAAATACCCGCGTCCTCCATCATCCAGGCCAAGCGCTCCGCAGGATAGGAAGGATCCATCGGAACATAGGCAGCTGCGCTCTTCAGGATGGCGAGCAGACCAACAATCAGGTCCAGAGAGCGGTCCAGGCAAATGCCAACACAACTGCCCGGCTGAACTCCGCATTCGCGCAGGTAATTCGCCAGCCGATTGGCCTTCGCATTCAACTGGCCATAGGTAAGAGACCGGCCGGCGCATTCGATGGCGACGCGGTCGGGAACACGACGGGCGGTCCGTTCGAAAAGGTTGTGGACACCGCTTCCCTTTGGGTATTCCCTGCTGGTGCTGTTCCACTGTCTGAGCAGCTGGTGAGTCTCCGATTCCGGCAGAATCGGGAGCCTCGAAATTTTCTCCCCGGGTTGGGCAACAACCGCCTGCAGCAAGCGTTCAAAACCGGCGGCGAAGCGCTGCGCTGTCTCCCGGCGGAACAGGTCGGTGCAGTACTCGAACCGGGCCAGGTAGCCTTCGGCCCGTTCCTCCAAATGGAGAGCCAAGTCGAACTGAGCAAACCCCAGATCGAAATCAAACTCCGCCGTTTCCAGATCGCCGATTCTTGGGGCACCCCCGGCCAACACCTGCAGCATGACCTGAAAGACGGGATTCCGGCTCGGCTGCCTTTCCACTTTCAGGCGCTCCATCAACGTGCCAAACGGAAGCTCGGAGTTGGAGAATGCATTCAGGGCCGTCTCCCGGCTCCTGCGGAGGATTTCGCGAAAGTCATGATTGCCCGAAAGATCACATCGCAGCGCCAACATGTTCAAGCAGTTGCCAATCAGGGAACCTACCTTGGCAGTGTCCCTGAGCGCGACGGGCGTGCCGATGACAATATCTTCGGCGCCGGAATAGCGGTGGAGCATCACCTCGAAGGCGGCCAATACGGTCATGAAGAACGTACATCCTTCACGAGCGCCAACCGAGGTCAGCTCCCGAACAAGCTTCGGGTGAAGGTTCAGAAACACGTTGGATCCCCGGAAGGACTGAAGCACGGGCCTGGGGAGGTCAGCCGGTAACTCCAGGACTGGAAGTTCGCCCGCCAATTGTTTCTGCCAGAATTCCAACTGGGCCGCATGTGCGGCACCGCCCTCCTCTTGCCGCCGCCAAAGCGCATAATCGGGATACTGTGCTACCGGAGGCGGCAACGCCGGACTCTTGCCTGCAGTGAAAGCGCGATAACAGGCGTCCACCTCCTGCAGGATGAACCGAACAGATATTCCATCCGCTACGGTGTGGTGGAGATTCATGATCAAGACATGTTCGGCCGGGTTTAACCTGAACAAGCAAACACGAATCAGAGGAAGGCGGGAAAGGTCGAATGGCCGGAGTGACTCCTCCCAGGCCAGCGATGGGAGCCTCGATTCGGCGGTTGTCGGATCCAGATCTACCAGCTCGACCCGGATCGAACACTCGGAGTGGATGCGCTGCAGGGGTTCGCCGCTTTCATCCGCAAACGAGGTTCGTAGCGCTTCGTGCCGCCGGATCACCTCGTTGAACGCGGCTTGCAGTGCGGCTACATCCAGAGGCCCTCGTAGGCGGTAGCCGACCGGTAGGTTATAGGCGGAATTGCCCGGCGCGATCCGGTCCATCACCCACATCTGCAGCTGAGTAGGTGAAAGCGGAGCGTGATCCTGGTGCGGGCGACGGGGCAGGCGCGAAACTTCAGTGCTCTTCATGCCGGCGCCTGCTAAGCGCCGTTCGAGCAGAGACTGCTTATCGGGCGAAAGGCGTGAAGAACCTTCGTCGGGCTTGGGTAATCCAGCGATGGCGCGCTCCCAGGCGAGCTGTTGCAGTTTGTCGTCTCGCGACATGCTGACCCAGCATTCCAGACCTGTCAATTCTCGTCGGGGCCACGAAGGTCATCGTTTCTTCAGCACGCTAGTTACCCAACAAGGTCACGATGGTAACTCGCAGCGATTTCCGCCTTCCTCGCGCAGTGCGAGATTCAAGCCGGCAGCTATTCGTGTGACATCAGCCGCCGCGCCTGTTCATCGGTGAGGCTTTCGATTTCCGCGACGATCCTTTCCTGAATGACCGAACTCAGTTGGGCAATGGTGGGAGCTTCAAAAAAGTCCCTTAGGGTGAACGGTATCTCATAGAAGGCCCGAATCTTCGAGACGATTTGCATGGCCAGAAGGGAGTGGCCTCCCAGGTCCGCAAAACGCTCATGAATGCCGATTTCATCGATGCCAAATACGCTGCTCCACATCTGCACCAGCGCTGCTTCCACCGTGTTGGTGGGCCACTCAGTTCGGTCACGATGGGCGCCGGATTCGCGCAGGGCCGCAGTGGTACCTAGCACATCGATTAGTTGCTTCAAGTCTTCCGGACAGACCACAACCTGCGGCAGGTTCGCTTCGAGACAACGCTCGAATGCCTGTAAACCTTGTTCCGTAGTAATCGCGCGCTGGAGAGCCACATCTTCCCAGCCCTCCACGCCGCGGAGTGTCTGCATCTCGGCCACCATGCCAACTTCCCTCCAGGTGGGCCAATTGATGCTGAGGGTGTGCAGACCTTTCTCCCTGGCAAAATAAACAAACGCATCGAGAAACAGGTTGGCCGCACTGTAATCGGAGAGCGAGTATGGCGTAAGAGGCGAACTCAGGGATGAAAACAGCACAGTGAAATCCGGGTTGAACTCCTTTAATAGATCGAACAGGATCATGGTCCCTTCAACCTTCGGGGCCAAAACGGCTCTGGCATTTTCCCGTGTCTTCGCCTGAATCAGTCCTGCCTGAAGAATACCCGCCGCATGGATAACCCCGTTAATGCTTCCAAACCTCGCGATCACCTTGGTTAGCGCATCCTGCATCTGTCCTCGGTGGCAGACATCCGCAACCACGACTTCAACCGACGCCCCAAGAGCTTCGATCTCGGTGATGGCGGTGATGGTCCTGAGAATGTGGGGCGGAGTGTCTCTGGAGTTCAGCAACTGCCTCCATTCGGCCCGTTCCGGAAATGTGGACTTCTTGGTCAACACCAGCCTCGGCTGGCACTTCCTGGCAAGATAGCGGGCAATTTCCAGCCCGATTCCACCGGTGCCTCCGGTAATGAGATAGACGCCACGACGCCGCAGACACCCGGGAACAACCGCCTCACCTACTCTTTGGGAGGAGGGCGCGTTCATCTTGACTTGTTCATAGTGCTGTTCCCAACGGTACTTGCCGCGAAGGGCAATGACGCGGGCGGTGTGTTCCCCAGCGAACTCGGAGATGATGCTGGTAATCCACTCCTCGGGAAATCCGTCGAGAGGGCGACTGTCGGGAAAGTCAAGATTGAATGACTTGATGTTCCGATACTCCCTTGGAATGACGCCGCAAGGCCCCAGCACTGTGGCCATTCCGGGTGCGAGGTCTTCCTCCCCTGTAACGGAATGCAGGCGGTTGGAAATGACTCCGATGGTAATGGGACTGGAGGTACGGAGTTCGCCAAGGGCCTGGGCGATGTGCAGCAGGCTGAAAAAACCAAAGTCCTGGCCGGCGGGGGAAACATCGGCCGCCTCGTCACCTTGGCGAATCAGACTCCCCAAATGGACGATGTGCAGGGGCTGGCCGGTTGTCTGTCGTTCGAGCTCACGAAACAACTCCCGATAATCCTCGGCCTCGGCCGGGTTCAGGTCAAAGGAACCGTCGTCGTAGCGGGCAAAGGCTTTGCCGAAACGGACGAAGGCCACCGGCAAGCCAGCCGCCTCGAGCTCGGATCGCAGCCTGCCGCCACCGCCATGGCGGTCGGCGAAAATCAACCAGTAGCCAGCACCTTCGTTCCCTGCAGCAGCCGTCTCGCGCGGCCACGGTGTCCGTTTCCAGGTCGGGACATAGAACCAGTCGTCCAGATTTGCTGCCAGCAGGGCTTTCGGTTTCTGTGCGATCTTTTCGCCGCCCGGCGTGTCCTCTAACCAGTAGTTCTGTCTCTCAAAAGGATAGGTCGGCAGCGATACTCTGCGCCGCTTTTCCCCGCCATACAGCGCGTCCCAGCGAAGTTCAGCGCCGGCGACCCACAGTTTGCCAATCCCCTGCAGCAAGAACTCAACATCGGACTGGTTTTCATAGTGGTGGCGGAGGGAGGAAATGGAGACCGGGTCCGCGGCGTTTTGCCGGGCGGGGTGCTGCATGGCCAGGACGCTGAGAGTGCGACCGGGCCCGGCTTCCAGCAGGATGGGATCCTGCAACCGCCAAAGCTCCTGGAGTGCATCGCTAAATCGAGACGTGTGATCGGCGTGGCCGCCCCAATACGAAGGAGAAGTGGCTTCGCTCCGCGTAATCCATCCTCCCGTAACATTGGAGATGTATGGAACCCCAGGTTCCCTTAGTTGAACCTTTTTTACTTCCTCCTCCAGTGCGCCCACAATCGGAGTCATCATCTTGGAATGAAACGCGTGGGCATTCTGAACGCGACGGGAAATGACCTGCCTTTCGTTCAGGGTGCGTTCGAACTGAGCAACAGCGTCGGGTGGACCGGCGACCACGCATAAGGACGGGCCATTGATCAGGGAAATGGAAAGATCGCCGCCGAGGAGGGGAAGTAGCTCCTTCTCGGGAAGGGGGACGGCGAGCATGGCGCCCTGAGGCAGGTGGTTGACTAATTTGGCTCGCACGGCGATCAAACGCAGGGCGTCTTCCAGCGAGAGCACCCCGGCCAGACAAGCCGCCACATACTCACCCATGCTGTGGCCGACCAGGGCGGCAGGGGTAATCCCCAATGACTGCCAGAGGCGGGCGAGGGCGTATTCGACGGTGAATAGCGCCGGCTGCGCAAACAGAGTCTTGTTCAGCTCTGCCGCGTTCCGGTCGTCGGGCGCCGGGTCGCTTCGCCCAAGCATCTTCTTCAGATCGATGCCGCGGCTCTTTCCCTCGCTTCGCCACCCCTGGCCCTCGGGATACAGGACCTTTCTGATGTCAGCCGCCAGATATGGGTGGAGAATCTCGGCACAATGGTCGACCTCCTGCCGAAAAACATCCCAGGATTGATAGAGACCGTAGCCCATTCCGACATAGTGATCTCCAATGCCGGGAAACAAGAACACCACCGGGCGTGGCGCCGATGGCCGATTCACGCCAGAGAGCACACGCCTGGGATTCAGTTGCGTGAGGGCGGCCACAGCATCTTCACGGCTGGAACAAACCAGACTGCGCCTATGCGAGAAGGCTCTGCGCCCGATCCGCAAGGTGTGAGCCACGTCGGCGATATTCGCCGATTCGTTGCTATCCAGGAACTCGCACAGCCGGCGAGTGGCATGATCGAGAGACGTCGCGGTTCTTGCCGAGAGCATCAGCAGCTGAGGGGACTCGCCCGGCGGGGTCGGAGGCAACGGGGGCGCCTCTTCCAAGACAACGTGCGCGTTCGTTCCTCCCATGCCGGTGGACATCACGCCCGCTCTCCTGGGGCCGTCGCTTTCCCATCTTCGCAACTCGGTGTTGACGAAGAAGGGAGTGCTCTTGAAATCGATTTCGGGATTGGCGCGATCGAAATGCAGACTGGGCGGAAGCAAGCGATGTTCCAGAGCCAGAATTGTCTTGATCATGCCGGCGATCCCGCCGGCGGCGTCGAGATGCCCTACATTGGTTTTTACCGAACCAAGGGCGCAATAGCCACAACGCTGAGTGAAGGCGCGAAACGCCTTGGTTAGAGCCCTGATTTCAATGGGGTCACCGACCGGAGTTCCCGAGCCGTGGGCCTCGACGTAGGAGATGGTGTCCGCTTCGACCGCGGCATTGGCCAGCGCCTCCATCACCGCGTCGGCCTGGCCAGTCACGCTGGGCGCGGTGTAGCCGGCCTTCTCCGCACCATCGTTGTTGACGGAGGAACCCTTGATCACCGCACGAATGTTGTCGCCATCGGCCAGGGCGTCGGCCAAGCGCTTCATTACCAGAATACCGCCGCCGCTTCCAAAGACGGTGCCATTGGCGTCGGCGTCAAAGGCGCGCACGCGGCCGTCGGGTGAAACCACCCCCCCAGCATCAAGGAAGTATCCTGCCCGATGAGGAACGCGGACGGAAACGGCTCCAGCCAGGGCCAAATCCGATTCCTGATTCAGGAGGCTCTGGCGGGCCAGGTGTACGGCAACTATGGATGTCGAGCAGGCGGTCTGAATGGTGATGCTGGGGCCCCGCAGGTTGAGCTTGTAAGAAACGCGGGTGCTGAGAAAGTCCTTGTCTGAGCTGATCAGAGTGGGAATGTACTGGTGGGCAAACTGCCGGCCCAAGCCGCGGTCCAGAAAATAGGTGTTGAGAGCGCTGCCGGCGAAAACGCCAATGCGTCCGGGATAGCGGCTGGGGTCGTACGCGGCATCTTCCAGCGCCTCGTGCGCCAACTCCAGTAGAATGCGATGCTGCGGATCCAGGATCCTGGCTTCGGCGGGCGAGTAACAAAAGAATTCGGCGTCGAACTCGCCGGGGCATTCCAGGACGGGGGCCGCTTTCACGTAGTTCGGATCGTCAAGCAGATCCGCCGGCACGCCCGACTTCAGCAACTCCTCGTCAGAAAACCTGGTGATCGAATCAATACCTTGGGCGAGGTTGTGCCAAAAATCCTGCAGGCTTCGTGCGCCGGGAAAACGGCCGGCCATGCCCACAACCGCAATATCCAGTTCGTTGTTATCCATCTCTGCCTGTCCAGTGTTTCTCAGGGCTGCGCGGGCTGGGAGGCGAACAAACCTGACGTCACTACCGAAACTTGATGCGAAGAACGGGCTCGGGCAGAGCCTTTCGCTCTGCCTTGCCGTTGGGGGTCAACGGGATCTTGTCGAGCGTCTCGAAGTGGCCGGGAATGCAGTAATCGGGAAGATACTTCTTCAGATGTCGCTTCAGACCACCGATCTCTACTTCCGATCTGCAGACCAGGTAGGCGATGATCAAGGTCACATTCTCGGAGTATGTCCGGACCACACAGACACAGTCCGTAACGCCGGGATAATCCCTGATAGTGCTCTCAATCTCGCCCAGTTCGATCCGCAGCCCGCGAATCTTGACCTGATCGTCCTCCCGTCCCAGGTACTCAAGGTTGCCGTCCTGCAGCCAGCGGGCAACATCGCCGGTTCGGTAGATTCGTTCTCCCGGATTGGCGGGATTATCTACGAACTTCTCATCCGTCAACGCCTGGTTGTTCAGGTAGCCTCGAGCAACTCCGACTCCGGCAATGCATAACTCGCCACTCTCGCCGACACCAACCTGCCGGCCGTCTCGGATAACGTAGAGCCTGGTGTTATGGATCGGGCGGCCGATCGGGACCTTGTCGATCGCGTTGTGACGCGGACAGTCGTAATATGTAACGTCAACGGTAGCCTCAGTGGGACCGTAGAGATTGGTCAGCCGGGCCCCGACCTTGTTTCCCAAAATGTTGTTGAACTTTCTGACATGGCTAGGCGTCAGTGCTTCGCCGCTGACAAAAACCTGCCGGACCGATGCCAGCCCCTCCACAACGCCGTCGCCCTTGCCATCGAGATAGTCCAGAAACACGTTGAGCATCGAAGGCACAAAATGCAGCACGGTGACTCGGTGCTTCCGAATCGTTTCAACCATGGCTAGTGGAATCTTCTCCCCACCCGGCATCAGCAGGCAGAGCTTCGCTCCCTCCAGGGCCCACCAGAAGAGCTCCCAGACGGAAACGTCGAAGTAATAGGGCGTCTTCTGCAGGATGACATCCTGTGCACCGATGGGATAACGCTGCTGCATCCAGTGCAGGCGATTGACCACGGAGCGATGCTCGATCATGACGCCTTTGGGCTTTCCGGTCGAGCCAGAGGTATAGATCACATAAGCAAGATCGTGCGGTCGATTGACGGCGGGCGGATTCTGCTCGGGCCCACGATAGATTGCTAGATCATCGAGATTAATAGTCAGTCCTGAGAAACCTGTCTTGCCCTCCGTCCTGGTGTGTAGCAGCAAGGCTTTAGAGGCTGCGTCCTGCAGCATGTAGTCACTGCGAGCAGTGGGATTATGGGATGACAAGGGCAGGTATGCGGCACCAGCCTTTAGAATCGCCAGAATGCCAATGATCATGGCGAAGGAACGTTCCACCATCAGGGCCACGATGTCTCCCGGTCCGACCCCGGCGTCCTTCAGCCTATACGCAAGTTGATTGGCTTTGCTGTTGAGTTCCGCACAGACCAGGGCAGGAGTGCCCAAACTTCTGTCGTGGTCACAGATGCCAGCGGTTTCTGAGGGGCGTTCGGCAAACTTTGCTTCGATCAGTTCCTGCAGGGTGGCGTGCTCGGGGAAAGCCGCTTCCGTGCGGTTATATTCGGCAATCCTCTGGAGATCCGCGTTGCCGGCGCTGCTTGTTGCAGATGATTGCATGACAGAGCGATTGAAATTCACTGTGGGGGCCGGTGGATCTGCTGGAGAACAATCCGTCCCAGTACCTGTTCGTGAATCTGGGTGGTGCCTTCGATGATTTCCATGATTTTGGCGTCGCGGTAGAAGCGGGAAACCGGAGACGCTCCATGACAGCCAGCGGCTCCCTTGATCTGCACTGCATCCGAGGCTGCCCTGGCGGCAGCCCGGGAGGTGAAGTACTTGGCCATCAGGGCCTTTTGAAACGCCTCCGGCACGTGTTCATCGGCTGCGCGACAGGCGCTGTGGCAGAGAAAGCCTCCCGCCTCCAGGTCGGTGGCCATGGCGGCGATCAGGGAACGAATCGCTCCCAGGTTCCCCAGACGTTCGTTGTTTACGGTCCGCTTCGCCGCCCATGCGACACTCTCCTCCAAACACGCCCTGAGCAGTCCAAGGGCGGAGCAGGCAGTGCTGATCCTCCCGTAATGCAGACCCACGGGCGCGACATGGGACAAGCCAAAGCCGGGCTTGCCGACAACATTGGCCGGTGCAATCTCGACATCGTTGAAGTGAAGCTCAGCCAACCCAGCCGCGCGGAATCCCATCAGGTCGCGAATCGGCTCTATCCTCAGACCGGGGCTATCCCGAGGCACGACGCAAGCCAGCGGCTTGTTTTCCATTTTCCCAAATACCAGAAACAGCGAGGCATACTGAGCGCAAGTTATCCATTTCTTGGCGCCATTCAGGTAAAGAGCGCCCTTCCGCGAGTTCGTAAACTGCGCTGCAATGGAATTGATATCACTTCCGGCGCCAGGCTCGGTCAGGGCAAAGGCGCCGATAATTTCTCCTTTGGCAAGGGGCGGAAGCCATGTCTGTTTCTGCTCCACTGTTCCCCATTTGAGCAGCGCCATGGATACCATGGCTTGCACGGTCACCACGCCGGTCAGTCCGGAGGACCCTCTCCCAAGGGCCTCATTCAGCAGGCCGAACGTGACCGTGTCCCAACCCTGCCCTCCATGCTGGGCTGGAATCAGGCAGCCCAAGTAGCCGCATTTCCCAAGCAAGGAGACCGCCGACTCCGGAAACTTCTGCTCGCGATCCCATTCCTCGGCAAACGGTTCCACGTTCTCCCGGGCAAACGTCTTGAACTCTTCGTACTTGTCTTGCTGCTGCCGCGTCAACGAGGATTGCATGAGGCGCTCGCCTGTGGTCTGTTGGACAAAGGTTCCGAACTGCGGAACCAGGCTGCCGGTCCGCGGGAAATTGGACGACGTCGAGAACTCACGCTGTGTCCGCAGCCGCTCGCGAGCTGTTCTTGTTCATGACAAACGCTGCAGCCGCGCGAATAGACTTGAAGTTCTCGATGTCCAAATCCTCCATGCCTATCTCTATCGCAAAGGTCTTCTCCAAGAAGGTCATCAATTGGACCGCAAAGAGGGAATTCACCAAACCGGACTCGAAAAGCTCATCGTCATCGTTCAGGTGTTCGATATAGATCGAGCTTAGCAGAAACTCGGTGATGGTTTTCCTGATTTCCCTCTCGTTCTCAGCATGCAAAGAGTCACTCAACAGATGGTCTCCAGAATATAAAATTGGTGGAAACGGCTGTAAACAATCAACCGGCTGGGTAGTTATAAAAGCCCTTGCCGGTCTTGCGCCCAAGATACCCGGCGTGAACCATCTTCCTGAGCAGCGGACAACAACGGAATTTCGGGTCTTTGTAGCTTTCGAAAAGAACGTCGAGCGAACGCACGACCGTATCCAAACCAATCAGGTCGGCGGTTTCCAAGGGACCCATCTTGTGTCCGAAGCACTTCTTGAAAATCGCGTCGATCTTCTCCGCGGTGGAGACATTGTCTTGCAGGACGAAAGCGGCCTCATTCATGAAGAGGTGCGAGATCCGATTGGAAACAAAACCGGGCATGTCTTCGACAACGATGGCCTCCTTGTTCAGCAGGGAGAGCAATCGCAGTAAGGTGCCGAGCGCTGCTTCCGAGGTGTGAAGTCCCCTAATCACCTCGACGGCCGGCTTGAGATGCACGGGATTCATGAAGTGGACTCCAACCACATGGTCGGGACGGCCGGAGGCGCCTCCGATCCGGGTGATGGAAATGCAGGAGGTGTTGGCTCCGAAGCAAACGTCCTGCGGCGCCAGCTTCCCCAGCGCTTCGTAGATCGGCTTCTTGATATTCCACTCCTCTGTGACGTTCTCGATGATGAAATCGCAGGAAGCCAGCTCCTGCAAATTGGTGGTCAGCGCCATGAGCTGCAATGCCTGATCCTTGGTCACGGCGGGCAGCGTCTTCGAGAGCAGCGGGGCGAACCGTACGTTGTTCAGCACCTCGGTGCGAGCGCGCTCCAGAATGTCCTGTGAAAGGTCTACGACGACCGCCGAAAACCCATGGAGCACCAGGTCGGTGACAACTCCGATGCCGATGTTGCCCGCCCCCACGACACCTATGGTCTTCAGGGTCATTGGCTCGTTCTCCGCGTGATCATGGATCGTCTCTTCTGTCCACGCAGAACAGCATCGGCTTTGCCGTCGCCAGTGTAAGGACCAGCGGCGCTGGCTGCCACCCTGGCTGCCAGAAGCCTTACG
Source organism: Terriglobia bacterium (assembly GCA_963740615.1). Classification (GTDB taxonomy): domain Bacteria; phylum Acidobacteriota; class Terriglobia; order Terriglobales; family Acidobacteriaceae; genus JAIQGF01. The sequence goes on along the minus strand of CAVUEZ010000005.1, from coordinate 334,706 downwards.
GTGGGACATTCGAACAGACTGGTGATCGACAGTTTGCACTTCAGTTGCTTTCGAATCATGGCTACGACCTGGACGGCGTTCAATGAGGTTCCGCCCACTTCAAAGAAATTGCCGTCGAGACCGATTTCCGGCCGGCCCAGGACCTTCTTCCATATGTTCAAAATCATGGTTTCCAGACTTCCGCCCGGCTCCGGCAAAGGTGCGTCCGCCGGACCGCGCCGACGCTCGGCGATCGCCTGGGAAATCCTGCCAACATCATTCAACTCCGTCGCGATCCGGCGCAGCGACTCTGCCCCCGCAGTCAGTCCGAATTCCAACGTCTCCAACAACTTGGCCCGCTCCGCACCCGGCCGCGGCTGGTGATTTTCTGATTGAGGTTTTTCGACCGGATCGTATCGAAGGCTCGCCAGGTATTCGGCCGGAAACAGCCAGCACCCTGTGGCGCCGACTCGATACTGTTGCCCGAGGCTGCTGACGAAATCGATGGCAGGCAAGTTGCGCTCCGTCGGCACGCAGGTGAGTTGCACATACTTCTTCCCGGTAGCTTGCGCCTGCTGGCCTACACGGGACAGGATGAAATGTTCCACCCCCCTGCCCAACACCCGGCAGCTCAGCAGAAATGTGTCGAGCTTCAAGCGATCCGGCTTGGCCTCATAGAGCACAACCCCAACCAGCCCATAGTCTCCGAAGCGATCCGCCACTCGCACCGTCAGGCACCCGGTGTCTTCACCCTTCAGAAACTCTCTGATTTCATCCTCCGTACGCCGGATGGTAGTGAAATTGAACTGATTGGTTCGAAACATCAGCTGCGACACGCGGCTAAGTTGATCGTCGGTGGCTTCGGCAATATCAATCCGAAGCAGAAGACCCGCGACAAAGTCCTTGAGCGAACCGGTCTGGGCTCGGAAGCGCTCTCTTTCCGTGTTTTCCCGGTATCTGGCAGTGCGGCTGCGGTCCTCTTCGGTTGTTCCTAAGCTGTCGAATACCCAGAGGTGCTCAAAGAACTCAGCAAACGACTCCTCGTCCTGCGGCAGCTGCAGCGTCAGCACCTCCGGGCAGTTGATCTCCACATCGGCGCAATCCACAGGGTTGTCATCGATGAAGATGAAGCTGTCCAATGCCAGGTTAAGCTCGCTGGCAAGCGACCTGATATTTTCCGACTTGCTGTCCCAATTTATGCGGTAGGCAGCCAGGTGTTCCCGCTGCAGGAGCATGTCTGGACGCTGATCGAACACGTCCAGCACGTCTTTTTCGTTGTTCTTGCTGCACAGGCACAGGAGCATGCCAGCGTTCATCTGTTCCAACATGAACCGCTGGAGAGCACGGTAGCGCTTGCCGATAGCAATCCCCTGGGGACCATCTTCGCCACACACACCTTTCCACAGGGTGTTGTCGCAGTCCAGGACGATGACTTTGAATGGTCTTCGCCTGAGGTTGAAGATGGCTCGGAACAGAGCGGTGCCGATGGCGACGTAGCACTCTGGCGTGTAAGGGACGTCTCCCAACTGGTGACCGTGAACGTCGTAGTACTCGGCCACTGGGTAATGCTGCCACAGGAACTCCGAACCGATGACCGAGGTGCGCGCCAGAGTGCTGGCTCGCGAAAGTAGATCCCGAGCAGCGTCATCGATGGCAGCTTTCAGCTCCGCATTGCTTTCCGCGGCTGGGCTGGCCGGACATAAACAGAGAATCAACGGCGTCGGCGTCCGGCTTTGGCAGGACTCCAGCGCGGCACACAGGTCCTGCACATTGCGCTGCAGGCCGCTTCGCACTCGGCGAGCATGGTCCGCCGCCGGGGCTCTTGAAACGCGCTCCCCATGGGAGGGCGTCCGATACGCATCGCGGGCAGCATAGACGGTGAATAGTCCGGAGTGCTCGAGCAGCTCTTGCTGTTCGAGCGCGCACTGGTATCCCCTCCCGATCAGCAGTTCATGGATTTTGCGCGCCAGTTCGCGGGTAGGGTCATGGACTTCCATGACGATCTGGTCAATCTTCGGCCAGTCACAATCAGCGATGCCGGCGAGGATGTCCAATTCGCTTTTTTCTGCGTCGATCTTGAGAAGATCGATCTTGTCGATGTGGTTTTCCCGCATGATATCCGAAACTGACTTCAGACGGCACTCGTGCCTGCTGCTGTGAAGCCGGTCCGCGGTCAGTTCATTGACGTGTTCATCGAGGGACTCGTCGGCAACCTTCTCTGCGATCAGCGTATTGCGAACCACGGCCCGGATTGCCTCGCGGTCTTCAGCTTCGTCGGAGTAAAACCCCGAAAACACGGAGGAATGCTGATAAAATGTGAACGTAGCGGTGCCCTCTCGATTGGAAACCCCGAAATTGCATGCCAGAGCACTGGAACTATAGGCACCGAGGTTCGCCCTGAGAAGCTCATATGCCGCCGGCGCCGGCTCGTAGGCATAAATCTTGGCGTTGCGGCAACGGTCGAGCACGAAGAGCGAAAATAGACCGATGTTGGCGCCGACATCCACTACGGTAGCTCCATCGCGCAGGCATATGCCGTGCTTGAGATAACAGTTGTCCTCAAAAATCTCCTTGTACAGGTAGTCCGTTTCATACTGGTTCAGGTGAACGATTTCCTGGCCGTTCGGCAGCACGCACCTCTTGTGCTTTCCGAAATACCGCTCTGCTACGTGTGAATCGAGCATCCCCTGATGATCGGGATATGCCACCGCCCACTTCTCTAATTGCAGGAGAATGATGTTGACTCCTTCTCGGTTCCTGCGAAGCGTGCTCTCCTCATCCAGCAATTGCTGAAAAACCTGGTCGTAAGGCGCAAACTCGACTTTGCCGTGAAGCCTGAAGTAAGCGGCCCAGAACTTCAGGGACTCCTCGATCGGCTCGGCGGTGAAATTGGCAGCCACGGAAAGGCGCAGCGCCGGTTGCTCCTCGGAATCCTGCGCACGACCCAGCAGGGCGAAGGAAACTCCGGAGAGCCTCAGGTACGTCTTGCCGGAATCGTCAAAGACCAGGACACCCCCAACTGCGCCTTCGCTCTCAACTCGGGATTGCGCCTGCAGTGTGGCTCGGCCCCACAGGGTATCGGGAAAATCGAGGTCTGCTACCTGAATGCGGTCAATTGACCGCAATATGAAAGGCCGACCGCGATCCATCATGAAGGGAGCCAGCAGTTGACTCATGGAATCCAGCAGAGCGGCGCGGGGCCGAGGTACACCGCCTTGCCCTGGCTGCCGAGAGAGCCTGCCCAGAGATACATCATCCGCCCGCCAAACCGAGGACACACAACGAAACTGCGGTCCGTACTGGTTACCGTTGCCGCGAAGCTCCTGATAGAAGCGCTTGCCGTCGATAACCTCGTGCGCCTGAGCCTGAAACCGCTCAACGGAAGCCGATTGCCCGCAATCCTCCAGCGCCGAGGGGCGGCCCTCCACCTCCAGGCGGGCAAGCTCCTGGCGGCTGTTTCCCGAGCCTCCGTTCTCGCCTGAAATCTGGTAGAAAATAAGTTCCGCGGAGACGGCGCCGTGTTTCCGCGCTTCCACTTTTATGATCGTATCATCTGCCGAGACAATGACCGGATTGCGAAAAGTGATGTTGCGCAGCACGCCCGGAGTGCTTTGAGTCAGTTCCTGGTAAACGCAAACTGCCATTTCGATGTAGACCGACCCGGGCAGGACGATCATGTCCTGGAACGCGTGATCGGCGAGCCAGGGCAAGGAACGCAGGCTGATCCTGAACTCTGCCGAAGCCTCTCGCGAGGAATCGGGCACGAAGGTGAGCAGATGTTTCATTGGTGGCAGGAGTTCAGCAGCACGCTCGGCTCGCAGTGGAAGTATCGGGCGCTGGCCCCGCCGCCTTCGACCACCACCGTAGCCGAAAAATCTGGCACGGGGGTAAAGGAAATGATCTGCCAGTTGCGGCCGTGCTCGACCTTCCCATCTATCCGTTCAAAGCGATAGTCGGTAGCGCCGCGCCAGCCGATCTCGATGCGCGTGGGTGACATGGAAAGCCCTTGCCCAACGGCTTTCACATAGGCTTCCTTGATCGTCCAGAGACGGTATGAGATCTCATCTCTTTCACGGGAAGGAAGGTGCGACAACCATTCCCGCTCATACTCGCCGAGGTAGAGGCACTCGGTAGCATCCCAGTCCGTCGAAGGCAGCATTTCTTCAACATCAACGCCAATCAGCTTATCCCTTGCAAAGGCATATACGCCCAGGTAGCTGGAATGCGAGACACTAAACTGCAGATCGATGCGACACTTGCAGTCCGCGACAAACGGCTTGCCGAACTCGGTCGACTGTAAGGACACGTCTGCCGGCTTGTCATGCAGATACCTGGCAAGCAGGCTCGTCAACAAACCATCGGACACAATCTGGCGCTTTCTCAACTGCGCAGTCTTGTACCGGTCGATCCGTCTCCGCTGCCGCTCAGTCAGCAACTCGTAACATCTTTGCGTAATTTCCTGTGACTGGTCCAGGCACGACCACCAGACGTGAACTTCCCCATCTGCCATTTCCCCGAAGCTGTCACTGATTGATGCCATCTCGGAACGAGACCAAAAACAGTTTGCAACCTGCCCGACCAAAATCCATCCTGCCAGGTAACACAGTCGAGGAAATCGCACAGGACCCGTAAACAGTCCTCGTCGTGGGGAGCGCCGATGCTAAGCTCTGGCGCTTCTGGCCCGCATCCGTCTTCTGTGTGGGTTGCCGGCAGAGCATTGGCAGTGGGTCACCGGCAATGAATAGACGAGATCGTCACCGTCTACGCTGGCAAGGGCAATGCGTGCGCGTTCGCTACCCTCTCCCTCGATAACCAGTGTTTCCCCTTTTGCGACAATCGTCATTCCGCTTCGTTGGCGCCACCAGCGGTTCACCTCGCCCGGCTTGGCGATCCAGAGATTTCTTTCGCTTCGCAGTCGTTGGAGTTCCGCCAGCAGATTGCAATAGGCCGCTTCGGAACGGGCCTGCAACAGGTAATCGGGATGGACGATGAAGCTGATCAACCCATGTTGTTTCAAGATCAGACTGAGTTGCCACCGCCACAGATCCAGCGAATAATCGTGCAGAATGTGAAACACGGTATGATCCTGTGACATCGTGACCGGCAACTCCAGCATCTTGCCAATGAAATAGGGCATCACTGTGCAACAACCGCCGCGCTGCGGGTCCAGGTGTGCCACATTCGGAATCGACATGTCGTATTCGAAGTCCAGCAGGCCATACCAGTCGGGGTTGCGATAAAGTACCGCGGAGCGGAAGCCGCAAGAACCGTGCTTGCTGCCGTACTGATTGATTCTGGCCGCTCTCCGCTGAAATTCCTCGTAATCCCAGAACAGGCGGCCATCGTGGTCCAAATCCTGGACGTTCACTTCGAACCCTCTCGCCTTGATGCCCTCAATGTACGCGGGCGGGACTTGGTACCGTCGCTCGGGGACAATCTGGAACGATGCGGGAATCTCAAATTCGTCATCAAGGTCCATAAGTCTTGAGCAATATTGTTTCCCGTCCTCTTCCTCCACGTCGTGAGTCATGATCGAACATGCGCTGGCGCCATCCGGCCAGAACCAAATGAAGGGGATCATTTTCTGCCCGGTGGCCTTCAAACCAACCAGCAACAGTTTCTTCATCATCGCATCCACGGAACAGTCGACCGGCCATGAAGGAAAAGGAATGCTCTGCCAACCCCGCAGGTAAGCTCTCTGGATTTGGCTGCGGATGCCCAGCGGCAGGAAGGGACGCACAAGATAATACAAGCGCCGTATTACTTGACTCCCCTGTTCCCCATTTCCTTTTGCATATCGTTCGTGGGTTAAATTGGTAATCACCTCGGCTGGATCAAAAGGCAGTCGTACAACCGCATCATCAATCGACAGATCCTTCGACGTGTCGTAGAGCTTCTCGTCCGCCCGCTGGCAGCAGAACCCTGATTTTGTCCGGCCATAACAGACAATCTCGGCGCCAAACCTGAAGTAGCCTGGTCTGGCACTGGACGGTCCCGTAGTCGGACGGAGGCTTGGGACAAGAGTCCGCAAGGGCTTAAAGTATTGTGCTAGCTGATCATCCATCATTCGTCTGGCACAAAACCGTTCAGTCTGCAACCACGTGCCGTCACAGCATACCGTCTGCCTACGTGACCTGCAATTCTCACAAGGGACTAGCCGCGGCGACTGGTTCGCTGAGAGATTCTGAACGGCGAAACACAGCTTTTGCTGGTTTATCTGCTGCTCACGCGCCGGGAAAGTCGGAATCGGATGCACCAGAGACGAATTTCAAGCTAAAGGCGCCGCGAGGCGGCTGAGCCGAATACGCCGCGGGCCGTACCGGAAATCAGCTACTTACACCACGGGCTGCTAGGCACGTCCCCGTTACCAACCCGACATCGGCACCTACTTTCTCTCCACCGAAATACTCGATAGCAACAATCTCTGGCAGACTTGGGTGTACAGCAGCACGTCACCCACCAAAGGGTTCACGCTGTTGCCAGGTAACCCTGTCCTGGAGCCAGGCTCGGCGTGTATGTTCCAGCACAATGTCGGCGGGGTTTTGCATACGTACTACTGCAACCTGGCCAACGGCAGTTGGATTCTGCGACATCGCGCGGCCACTCTGTCGGCAGGTCGTGCGGAGAGAACGGCACGGTAGCGAATTTCGCAAATGTGCTGGTGCGAAACCTCAGGGAGGAAATACCTGCGGCCGTCACGGTTGCTGCAAATAGTCGATTGAAGGTACGCCTGTTCATGTCAGATCCCCTTGCTGCTGCCGAAGATGCTCATTGAGAAGGCGCCGTGGGCACAACCGCCTCGGCTACTTCAAGCTTGTGCCGCACGTAGTTGAGTAGTTAACGCATTGGTGTCATTCGTAATGGAATGGCTATTAGTAAAGTGTGATCTTTTGCGTCAAGGCTGGATCCAGCACAGCCTCTGAAGGTCCACCAGCCGGCTCGCTCAGCCAACCCCCGTCCGGTTTGACCGGCGTCAATCAAAGCTTTCCCGCCGAGAGAAGCTAATTACATTCTTGTGTGCAATGCCTTGAATATGGTGCTGACTTACTCCCGCCAAGCTGTTGAGCGCAGGTCGCACAAACTGGCAGGCTAGGTGCATCTTCGCAGATGGAGAATTGCCCTACTTTTTTGCCTGGTACTGCGGCGGGCGTGAACTGCGCGTTGCACGCGAGTGTAGCGCCCAGTCCCGTGACGATCATGCATTCCACATCGCGTTGAACATAGTGATAACCAGAGCGTACCGGGACATACGCCGGCCAAACCAGGATTCGTGAGGTGGCACTTGAAAAAGTTCCTGCTCGTTTTATTGCTTGCCGTGTTCGTTTCGCTTCCGCTCGTCCATGGCCAAAACTGGATTGATACCGCGTGGGCATACCGAACCGGCATCGTGGTATCTAACCTGTCGGGATCGAACCTGAATGCATTTCAGGTGCGTATTCCGGTGGACTCATCGTTTGACTTTTCCCTTGCGAAGCCAGATGGAAGCGACCTGCGGGTCACGGCATCTGACGGCGTCACCTCGCTGCCATTCTGGATCGAGACCTGGAATCCACACGCCGGCAGCGCGGTGATCTGGACCAAGGTTCCGTCGGTACCGGTCGCCGGCACGACCCTGTTTCTCTATTACGGCAACCCAAGCGCTGCGGCGGCCTCGGACGGCAACGCCACTTTTGATTTCTTCGACGATTTCGCCGGTGTGTCCGCCCAGGGGTATTTCAAGCTGGGGTCATCGGCCAACGTTCTTACCAGCGCTCAGAGGTGGGAACTGGAACCCCCCCACACCATGAGTGTGGTCACCGCCAACAAGAACGGTTACAAGTACTGGGGGTATTACGGGCTGGCCGGATGGGCGTACTGCAATGAAGGGATTGGATTGGCCTTCAGCAACGACCTCGTGAACTGGACCAAGTATTCTGGCAATCCCGTCGTGCCCAACTCCCGCTGGGGAAACGTCCTGTTGGTCAGCGGTGTTTACTGGATGGTGTACGAGGAATACTCAGCCAATTGCGGTCCAAGTTACATCAATCTCGCTCGCAGCACGGACGGCATCAAATTCAGCACAGTCAAGACGCTGGTTCCGCCAGTTACCGGCTCTCAAAACCAGAACCCCAGCCTTTTTTATAACTCAAGCAACGGCAGATATTACCTGTACTGGTACTCTGGGCCCCCGGGAACGTGGACCATCATGGCGAGGTCGGCGACTTCGATCTCGGGTCTGGATATTCCGTCGACCGACACGGTGCTGCTCACATCGTCGCAAACCATCGCCGCGCCGCAGATGTTGTACTACAGCGGCACCTACTTTCTCTCCACCGAAATACTCGATAGCAACAATCTCTGGCAGACTTCGGTGTACAGCAGCACGTCACCCACCAAAGGGTTCACGCTGTTGCCAGGTAACCCTGTCCTGGAGCCAGGCTCGGCGTGTATGTTCCAGCACAATATCGGCGGGGTTTTGCATACGTACTACTGCAACCTGGCCGACGGCAGTTGGATTCTGCGACATCGCGCGGCCACTCTGTCGGCAGGTCGTGCTGCCTTCCGGACGCTTGACCCGGCAAAATGGCAGCCAACCGGAGGCTCATGGACGGTCACGAACGACATTGCCCCTGACGGATCCGCGACCACGGTCGCGCAGGCTAATCTCTCCGGCCGGCAGGAGTTGGTGTCCAGCTATACCGGTTCTGACTATGTGTTTCAAGCCTATTGCAAACAACTCGGCGGGCGCGTGTGCGGACTGGGTGCGCGTGTGTCAGACGCGAACGACTTGTATTCGTACAACCTCTATTCCGATCTTGACTCCACGCAGAATCTTTACGTTTACGATTGGTCTGGATGGGCCACGACGTTGGGAACCGCTGCTCTCGGCCCCATTGATCTTGGCGAATGGCACAAGCTGACCGCCAAGCTGACGGGAACAGCAATGGACGTCTACGTCGACGACCAGTTGCAAATCCAGACTGCCGATGCGCAGTGGGGCAGTGGCGCCGTGGCTTTATACGGAGAGAACGGCACGGTAGCGAATTTCGCGAATGTGCTGGTGCGAAAATCCGCAGCAGTGGACCCGGTGGCCACCGAAGGCCCAACGGTTGCCATCCCGCTGATAGGCCTCGCCGTTAACCCAACCAGCGTCCGCGGCGGGAGGAGCTCAATCGGTACCGTTGTATTGGGTAACCCCGCTCCCAACGGTGGCGCGGCTGTGGCGCTTAGTGACAACTCCACCTCAGCCACGGTCCCGTCCAAGGTTACAGTGCCGGCGGGCGCTACCACCGCGACCTTCACTATCACTACGAAATCGGTGTGGAGTACTACGTCGGCGACCATCACCGCCAGCTATGGCGATGTTTCCCAGAAAGCGGCCTTGAGCATCACCAGGTGATGGAACCGTTGTCGGGGGTCGGGGGCACGCGCTGCCTACCTCGAGCTCGAGGTGACAGGTGCCCCCTCCCTGCCATCCTGAGGCTCAACTGCGACAACCCCGTGGTTCCGCGCTGCCGGATCGCGCCATGGATCGGGCGGTTGCGGAAGAAGCCTGCGGTCAATGAGGCGGCCAGGGGATGTCCAGCCCTACCGATATGGTTGAGAACTACTCCGCGCAGCCGGAGTCGACTCCGGCGCCGCGTCCGCTTGCCAGTGGTAGACAAGGATTCGCTGGCTCAGATTGTCGTCGCCAGCGCGATACACGAGGTGGACCCTGCGGTCGGAAATGCCTTCCGAAAGCCAGGGCTGTCCCCAAGGAAAGCTCATCGCATAACTAAACCCGTTGACGACCACAAAGTCAGGATGCTTTGCGGCGATGTATTTCAGCACCGTTTCCGGGGAAGCATAGGGAAGGGGTACCCAGGTTCCTGCGGAGTAGTACGAAACTACTGTACCTGTATCCATCACGCGCTTGGGGCCAGGGTAATGCTGCTCCAGCCATTGACCAGCCGTTTTCAGCGGTAGATTGGAAGAACTGCTTTCCCGGAATTCCGGGATGGCAATTCTCCAGGTTACTCCCCGGCGTACACTCGTGAGTGCTGATTGCGCCAGCGCCAAAATCAAGAGCCCTGAACCAAGCACCACCATCCATGCGCACGCGTTGGCCAATCTTGCGCCGGCATGCAATTGGACGCAGCGCCTCAGGTCGGTCGCCATCCAAAACGCTCCCCGGGTCCCGATCAGCAATAAAAACGGCAGCAGCGGGAACAAGAATCTTGTCTGAGGTTGCGTGGTGATGAACATCGGGAGCATCAGGAAGAGCAGCAGCACCAGGAGAGCGAGTTCCGGCAGCAGGACTCGCCCTTCCAGCGACCGCCGGATAAGACTGAAGCCCACCAGAACGAAAAAAAGGGGCAATGCAAAGTAGATCGAAAATACGGACTTCAACCATCGCTGTGCGTTAGCATTCACTGCGTGCGGGATGTCGTGAATCATCAGCAATCGCGTGTCGCCGGCTGCAGCCGTCGCAGTTGCGACGTGCCGTATGTGCGGGTTGGGATCGAGCAGGGGTCCAACTTCCTTCAGATCAGGAGTAATGCCCCAGGAAGCCTCGTTAGAATTCATGCCCGCAAGCATCCGATGAGCAATGATGAAATTGATCTCGGACTTGCCTTCAAACCTCACCTGTCCGGTTTGCGACCAAAGGAAGTAGATGTAGGGAAAAGCCACCGCAACGCAGGCGACAAGCAGCAGGATGCTGTTGCGCAGCGCGGGCACAAAAGGACGCTTTAACAGCAAAGCCGATCCCATAGCCAAAAAGGCCAGCAGGAAAGCAATCCCCATGGCCTCCGGACGCGTAAGGTACGCGAGTCCACAGAAGACACCTCCGATTAGAAAGGCCGGAAGGCCGGGCTCCTGCATGCCTCGAATTACCCAATAGACCGCCCACATCAACAGGGCGATGTAGAGCGGCTCGGAAAACGTTGTGCCTGAGAGAGTGACCAGGACCGGGTGCACAGCCATCAGCCCGGCTACCACAAATGCCAGGCGTTCTCCGTAGAGCCGTCGCGCAATGAGGAACACCGCAATCACGGTCGCGGTTCCTGCCAGCAGCGACACCATGCGGGCAGCCAGTTCAGTTGAGGGCAGCAGGAAAGACAGACCCGCTATGAGAAGCGGGTACAAGGGAGGAAAGATCAGCTCGGCTCCACCCATGGTTCCCACATAACTGCCGCTGGCCAGAAGATTCTGAGCGATGCGGACGTACTCTGCCCCGTCGTTCTCAATGACCGCTACGTGGGTTGCCAACCACGCGGCCCGAAGGCCGAAAGCGGCCGCCACTATACCCAGAAGCAAGAGTGTGCGTGATCGTGACGACATATGGCTTTAGCACCAGTGGGACGGCTCTTACAGGCCGGTGACGGTAACTTTGCCGAAGCTCACATCGCACTGGTGCGCGGCCAGCAAGAGCGAACCCCGGCTCAGATCGCCATCCGCCTCCAATAGCCAGGCTGATGGCTCGGTGGTTCCAGACCGCCAGACCTTCATCTGGTAGTGTGTGCCGCCCTGTGCGTTGGCCTGCATGCGCACCTTCAGGTTGTACTTGACCCCGGGGGTCAACTGCATCCCAGTGGCGTCCGTCGCCATGTACGACTCCGGTTGAGTCGCCGTGTTCTGGTAGAGCGCCAGCCTCTTGGTCGTGCTGTTCGGCAGCGTGGTGTAGGCGGCAAATACGGTAAACGGATGCCCGGTCAGCGGCTGGGTCAAGTAAGGGCTGCCATAGCTGTCCAGCGTATGCCCCTGCCAGCCGCCGATCAAACCAAATGCGAACTGCGGCTGGGTGGAATTGATCGTAACCTCCGCGCTCACCTGATAGTTAGTCCACCCGGTCTTGTCTCCCAGATCGATCAAACGGTCGTAACCGATCTGCATCACGCGAACCCCGCCGTTTTGGATTTGCCATTTGCCATCGACGATCTGCGCCACGTCCTGGATATTACTTACTGTGGACCAGTCGATGGCGTAATTCGACGGCCAGGTTTGACCAGCAATATAAATGACCGTAACCGTCCGCTGGGTGGCAAATCCGACCGAGTTTGTGGCCGTAAAGACCACGGTGTTGCTGCCGGCATTCAGCGCGGTGTAGGCGATTTCCGCGTTGAAGTCGCCGGGATAAGCAATCCGAAGTGCCTGGCCGGGATCAATCGTAAGCGCCTCTGGCGGTCCACCATTCAAAGAATACGTGATCGAGCTGACTCCGCTGGCATCGGAAACATGGCCCAAGATGTTCACCCATTGCTGCGGGATTCCGTTCTGTCCGAAGGTTTGTGTATCGCCGTACCAGATATCGATGGTCGGCCCTCCGCAGGTGCTGGTTGTGAACGTCAGGTCTGGAGTAGAGGAAGCATTGTTGTTGGAATCGCTCGACGTAATCCGATAGTGGTAAAGCGTGCCGCACGCCAGGCCGCCGATCGACAATGAATGCGAAGATACCAGCGTTGGATCGCCGACGGCGGCGCCGTAAGAACTGGTCGTACCGTAATCCACCAGGCTGGTGCTGGCGATGTTCGTTGTCCAGGTGATGGTCGCGCCGCTTTCGTTCGGATTTGCTTGAGCATTGGAAATCACTGGTGGCGCGCTGCTCCAGACTTGCAGGCTGCTGACAAGACCGGTGCCGCCATAGCTGGCTGTGATGCTCACGGACGTCCCCTGTGCCACTGCCTGCGTCTGCACCGTGAAGCTCGCGCTCGTCTGCCCCTGCGCCACCGTCACGCTGGCCGGCACCGTCGCCACCCCCGCGTTGCTGCTCGACAGCCCGACCACCGCCCCCCCGCTGGGAGCCGCCGCGGCCAGCACTACCGTCCCCTGCGAACTGTTCCCGCCAAGCACTCCCGCCGGGTTCAGCGTCAGCGAAGAGATTGCCTGCCCGATCGCTCCTCCCACCGTCGCCGTCGGTTCCGCCGCCGCCCACTTGCGCGCCAGCACCGTCGCCCACTCCGCCACCGTCCCGGTTTCCCCGTACAGCGCCACCCGCCCCGACGCCAACTGGCTGTCCGTCCCTGTTACCTGCGGCACACCGTCCTTCAACGCTTCCACCGTCGTCCCGTGCACCTTCACCGTCAGCTTGTACCAGGTGTTCGGGTCCACCGTCCCCGTCGCCGCATTCCCCACCGTGGCCGCCGATCCCCCCAGCCACCGGTACACCCACAGGTTCTCGCTCCCGTCCAGATCCTCATACAGGTTCGTCGAGTACAGGTTGTGGCTGTCCGTCGCCCGCGTCCCCAGCCCCCAGACTCGCCCGCTCAACTGCTTGCCATACGCCTCCGCCACATAATTGCTTCCCGTGTAGCTGGACAGCAGCACCTGCTGCCCTCCCGTCGACCCCCGCACCACCGTACCCGAACTCCCGTCCGGTCGCGTGTCCGAAGTCAACGTCCACGTCCCCCCGCTCGCCGTCCACTGGCTCAGCGTCCCCCCGCTGAAATCGTCGAAAAACTCGAATGTCGCCATCCCCGACGCCGCGCTCGCCGCCCCCGCATTGCCGTAGTACAGAAATATCGTCCCCCCTCCGGCCGCGATCGTCGGTACCCGCACCCACACCACCGCCTGGCTCTGCGCCGGCTTCCAGCTCTCCATCCAGTACGGCAACAGCGTCACTCCATCACTGTCCGCAAACCGTACATCGCTCCCGTCGCTCTTCGCCTGGCTGAAGTTGAATCCACTGCCCAGCGCTAACCGCACCTGGAAGCCACTCAGCGGCGTCCCTCCAGGATTCGCGATCGTCACCGCCGACCGGTATGCCCAGCCCCCGATCCACGCCGCCTCCGGTACCACCGTCAACGTCGCCTGCTGCGTCGCACTCCCCTGGCTCGCGGTAATCACCACCGCCGTCGAGCTGCTTACCGTTCCCGTCTGCACCGTGAAGCTGGCGCTCGTCTGCCCCTGCGCCACCGTCACACTGGCCGGCACCGTCGCCGCTGCCGTATTGCTGCTCGACAACCCTATCTGGATCCCGCCCGCCGGCGCCGCCGCGGCCAGCATCACCGTCCCTTGCGAGGTCTGCCCGCCGCTCACGCTGGCCGGATTCAACGTCACCCCCGCCAGCAGCGGGCTCACGCTCAACTGCGCCTGCTGCGTCCCACCGCCGTAAGTGGCGCTGATCGTAACCTGAGTATTCGCACTCACTGCCTGCGTCTGCACCGTGAAGCTCGCGCTCGTTTGCCCCTGTGCCACCGTCACGCTGGCCGGCACCGTCGCCACTGCCGTATTGCTGCTCGACAGCCCGACCACCGCCCCCCCGCTGGGAGCCGCCGCGGCCAGCACTACCGTCCCCTGCGAACTGTTCCCGCCAAGCACTCCCGCCGGGTTCAGCGTCAGCGAAGAGATTGCCTGCCCGATCGCTCCTCCCACCGTCGCCGTCGGTTCCGCCGCCGCCCACTTGCGCGCCAGCACCGTCGCCCACTCCGCCACCGTCCCGGTTTCCCCGTACAGCGCCACCCGCCCCGACGCCAACTGGCTGTCCGTCCCTGTTACCTGCGGCACACCGTCCTTCAACGCTTCCACCGTCGTCCCGTGCACCTTCACCGTCAGCTTGTACCAGGTGTTCGGGTTCACCGTCCCCGTCGCCGCATTCCCCACCGTGGCCGCCGATCCCCCCAGCCAGCGGTACACCCACAGGTTCTCGCTCCCGTCCAGATCCTCATACAGGTTCGTCGAGTACAGGTTGTGGCTGTCCGTCGCTCGCGTCCCCAGCCCCCAGACTCGCCCGCTCAACTGCTTGCCATACGCCTCCGCCACATAATTGCTTCCCGTGTAGCTGGACAGCAGCACCTGCTGCCCTCCCGTCGACCCCCGCACCACCGTACCCGAACTCCCGTCCGGTCGCGTGTCCGAAGTCAACGTCCACGTCCCCCCGCTCGCCGTCCACTGGCTCAGCGTCCCCCCGCTGAAATCGTCGAAAAACTCGAATGTCGCCATCCCCGACGCCGCGCTCGCCGCCCCCGCATTGCCGTAGTACAGAAATATCGTCCCCCCTCCGGCCGCGATCGTCGGTACCCGCACCCACACCACCGCCTGGCTCTGCGCCGGCTTCCAGCTCTCCATCCAGTACGGCAACAGCGTCACTCCATCACTGTCCGCAAACCGTACATCGCTCCCGTCGCTCTTCGCCTGGCTGAAGTTGAATCCACTGCCCAGCGCTAACCGCACCTGGAAGCCACTCAGCGGCGTCCCTCCAGGATTCGCGATCGTCACCGCCGACCGGTATGCCCAGCCCCCGATCCACGCCGCCTCCGGTACCACCGTCAACGTCGCCTGCTGCGTCGCACTCCCCTGGCTCGCGGTAATCACCACCGCCGTCGAGCTGCTTACCGTTCCCGTCTGCACCGTGAAGCTGGCGCTCGTCTGCCCCTGCGCCACCGTCACACTGGCCGGCACCGTCGCCGCTGCCGTATTGCTGCTCGACAACCCTATCTGGATCCCGCCCGCCGGCGCCGCCGCGGCCAGCACCACCGTCCCCTGCGAGGTCTGCCCGCCGCTCACGCTGGCCGGATTCAACGTCACCCCCGCCAGCAGCGGGCTCACGCTCAACTGCGCCTGCTGCGTCCCACCGCCGTAAGTGGCGCTGATCGTAACCTGCGTGTTCGCACTCACTGCCTGCGTCTGCACCGTGAAGCTCGCGCTCGTTTGCCCCTGCGCCACGGTCACGCTGGCCGGCACCGTCGCCACTGCCGTATTGCTGCTCGACAGCCCTATCTGGATCCCGCCCGCCGGCGCCGCCGCGGCCAGCACTACCGTCCCCTGCGAGGTCTGCCCGCCGCTCACGCTGGCCGGATTCAACGTCACCCCCGCCAGCAGCGGGCTCACGCTCAACTGTGCCTGCTGCGTCCCACCGCCGTAAGTGGCGCTGATCGTAACCTGAGTATTCGCACTCACTGCCTGCGTCTGCACGGTGAAGCTCGCGCTCGTTTGCCCCTGTGCCACCGTCACGCTGGCGGGCACCGTCGCCACCCCCGCGTTGCTGCTCGACAGCCCGACCACCGCCCCGCCGCTGGGAGCCGCATTGGCCAGCACTACCGTCCCCTGCGAACTGTCCCCCCCAAACACTCCCGCCGGGTTCAACGTCAACGACGAGATCGCCTGCGTTCCGCCCGGCCCGAGAGTGACCGTAGGTTCGGTTGCGGCATACTTGCGAACCAGGACGTTGTTCCACTCCGCCACCGTCCCCGACTCTCCGTAGGCAGCAATCGAGCCAGACGCGAAGGAGGCGGCGGAGGTGCTGATCTGCAGGTTGCCGTCGCGATAGGCCTCCAGGGAGTTGCCGTGGACTTTAACGGTGAGCTTGTACCAGGTGTTTAGATTGACCGCGCCGGTGGCCGCATTGCCCAGCGTAGTGGCTGCTCCACCCACCCAACCGTACATGTACAGGTTGCGGGTGCCGTCCAAGTCCTCATACAGATTCGTTGAGTAAAAGTTACTGGCATCCGAAGTCCGAACTCCCACACCCCATACTCTTCCGCTGAGCTGCTTTCCGTACACATCGACCACGTAGTCCGCGCCGCTAAATGTAGAGCGTAAGACAGAGGACCCCGACAGAGTTCCCTTCAGCACGCCGCCTGCAGCTCCGTCCTGCTGCGCGTCCGAAACGATCTGCCACTGCGCTCCGATCCCCGTCCATTTCGTAGCATCGAGAGCTAATGACTGCGAAGTTTGTGTGACGTCCCCCGTCCGGTGCAGCAGTTGCCAACCGCTCCCGGTGTTCGAACAGTAGTAGTCATGTACCGTCGTTCCAAACACGTGCTGCATCATGCAGGCCGAGCTGGCGGGCAGGATGGGATTGCCAGGCAGCAGCGTAAAGCCCGAAGTCGGCGAAGCGCTGGAGTAGGTCTGCACGGCAATTCCGCCGGGCCCGTTGGCCTGTGTTGCCAGATAATATTTGCCGTTGGCGTACACGACGTTGGGACCGGCATCGCTGATGCCCAGCGTGGTTTCCGTCGCGGCGTTGTCCAGTCCCGACGGAGTCGACGCGCTGCGCACCCTCACCCCGGCCGGTGAAGCGGTTGTGTACCAGTAGAGGTAATACTTGCCGTCGGCGGGATTCCAAAACAGGTCCGGGTTGTCGGTGATGAATCCCGGCTTTGAGACCACCGTCTTTACGGTGGTAAATGTGATGCCGTCTGTGCTGGTCGCGAGCACCAGCGCCCCGCTGGTGCAGTTCGTATAAACCATGGAAAATGCGCTGCCGTCGTAGACCACCGATGGCCAGGCGCCATTGGCCACCACCGGAGCCGAGCCAAACTTTGTCCAATTAGACAGGTCGTTACCGCGGGCAAGGCCGATCCCTCCGCAGCCCGTGGCTCCGTAGTAGCCCCAGTAGGTAAATCCGCCACTATTCGCCTGCACCACACTCAGCGTGTACGGCGGCCCGGTTTCCCACCCGGCGCTCTGGGGCAACACAGCCTCTGGCGCGCCGAGGCTGAAATAGCCCGCCGTGCCCGAGCCGGATTCGAAATCGTCGAAGAAATCGAACGTGGCATTACCATCGGAAGCGGACTGCGCGGCAGCGTTGCCGTAATAGAGGTATAAGGTCGTGCCGCCGGCGGGGATACTCGGCACCCGGGCCCAGATGATTGCCTGCGAAGCTCCGGCGGTCCACTGCTCAATCCAGAAAGGAATTGCCGTCGTGCCATCGCCAGTCGTAATGCGCATATCAGCGCCAGCGGCATTGGCCTTGCTGAAGTCAAAGCTCGCATCCAGGGCAATACGTACCTGAAAAGCACTGAGAGCCGTCCCCGTGCCCTGAACATTCAGTTGATTGCGGTAGGCCCATGCGGGATCGAACCAGCCCGTTTGGGCTTGCGCACACACCGCCGCCGACACGATAACAAGGAAGAAAACCGTGGATGTGAAAGTTCTACGCATGCACTCTTGCAAGCCAAACAAGGAAAGAACTGCAATCAGACCGCCATCTCTTGCCTTGCCCTCGCTGCGTAAGTTGTTCAAACGCAAAGGCTCGCTGGCGCCGTCTTCCGATTTGAGGAAAAGAAGGTGCAAAACCTTTCACCTTCGACTAACCGAATCGGCTAACACGGCTGGCCAGGTAGCCTTGAAAAGACGCTTTACCCCTCCAAGCGCCGCTTCAGCATCAGCTTCAAAGTACTGGTGATGGTTCTGCCCACGCGCATCTTGCTGGCGCCTTCCTTCCGGTCGTAACGCAAGATCATAGGTACTTCACCGAAAACCAGATTTCGGTTGCGGCGCAGCTTCAACAGGATGTCCACCATGCATTGGAAGCCCTGCTGATCAAAAAAGGCAGCGCCGTATTTCTCCGCGACTTCCTTCATCACGCTTCCCCGATAGGCGCGGAAGCCACAGGTGTAGTCGCGCACGCCGGGAATGGGTAGCAGCACACGGAACAACAGTCCGGCCACGCTGCTGAACAGCAATCGCAGGGGCGGGACGCCGCGGGTCATGCTCCCCTCGCGGTAACGCGAAGCGATGACCACGTCGTTCCCCTCGGCGACCATGCGTGCCATGCGGTCGATCAAGCCTGGAGCATGGGAATTATCCGCATCCATGGTGACGATGACATCACGCGGCGAGCACAATTCCGCCGCCTTGAGCAGACCATCACGGATGGTTGCGCCCAGGCCCATGTTGACCGGGTGCTGCTCCATATGGATGGGCATCCGCTTGGCGTACTCCCGAATAATTTCCGCGGTGCGGTCGCGGCTGCCGTCATCCACGATGACGACGCGGTACTCCAACCCGCTGTCCAGCATGGCTTCTTCCACGTTGTCGAGCAGCGCGGGAAGAGATTGCTCCTCGTTGTAGGCCGGCAAAACAAGCCAGATCCTCTGCCGACACAACCGCCGATCTGCATTCTGGCCGATGTCCGCAGACTCGCTCGCTAGCTGCGGGTGAGGCATGGAAATGTTGGTCATCAGGTTGGTCATCAGCTACCTCGTTGAACTGCTCCTCCCTCGGTTGAACACTCGATTACCGGTGAGAACGGCACCTTGATTTGCGCTCCCGTTGCCGCCCTTGTCTGGGTCTGCCGTTTCATCGCGACAAAATAGGCCCAGCCGGGCAAACTGGAAAGAAACCGAACCACGATGTACAGTGAAAACGCCGCCGCACCCACATGGGACCCGCGCAGCGCAAACAGCGAGTAGAAGGCCGCATGACCCACTCCAATCCCCGCCGGTGCGATCGGTACCTGCGCCAAAAACAGACCGACGGGAACCAGAAACAGAAAATCGGTGAGCGACAATCGCCTCTCCCCCAGAGCGTAAACCAACGCCGCAAATGACATCACCACCAGCAGATGCCCGAGCAGCGACCACCCGAGGCCCCGCACCATGGAGCTGAGATTCCCGCCATCTCCGCGCAAAGCATCATAGAGGCGCAGCAGAATCGAAGTGCGCGGGAAGCGGCGCGTGATGGCGCTCAATGTCCCTCGCCCCAGGGAGTGGTCCGCCGCCAGGAAGCCGAAGGCAGCCGTGAGAATACCCAGCACCACGGTCGTGGGGACGACAATGCTGTTGGCAACGCCGGCGCCCAACGCCCTTCGACTTTCGACCAGCAATGCGCCCATGGCCAGCACTACCAGTCCCATGATGCCCACGAAGCGGTCAATCAGCACCGTCACCGCGGCACTGGCGCGCCGGCTGGGCTGAAACTGCCGGTCGAACAAATAGCCGCGGACCACGTCCGCCGTGCCTCCCGGCATGAGCGTATCGAAAAATATGGCCGTGAAGGTAAGTCCCAGAACGTGACGGAATGGAATGTAGTGGCTGCGGCTGCGCAGAAACATCCCCCACCGGACCGCCAGCACCAACGGCACTAGCAGCAGTCCCAGCAGGGCCGCCGCCAACAGCAGCGGGTTCTGCCATGCCAGGCTCAGCTTGGAAAAACCCAGCCGCTGCGTCTTCGCCAGATAAAAAAGAACGCCGGCCGCAAGCAACACCTTAAGCCCCAGAATCACAGTCCGGCGGATCCTGCTCGGCGCGGACTTGGGCTCCGTCTGAAAAATCGACAATGGTTTCAGGCTGCTCACGAAGTCGCGACCGCCGCCGTGGAATTTCCGGTTTTCACTCCGGGATCGCCGCCCAAGGTATCGTTCCACCCCAACACGCGCGCCAGATGATCCACGATCCTCTTTGCCGCCTGGCCGTCCCCGAAGGGGTTTGGGCGGCGCGCAAAATCGGCATAGGAGCCGCTGTCGTTCAGCAACTCGTTGGTGGCGGCGACGATATCCTCCGTTCGCGTTCCCACCAGCCGGCACACCCCGGCTTGCACACCTTCGGGCCGCTCGGTGGTGTCCCGCATCACTAGCACCGGCCTGCCCAGAGACGGCATCTCTTCCTGGATGCCACCGGAATCGGTCAGCACCATATACGCCTTGGTCATCAACCACACAAACGGCAGGTACTCTTGCGGCGCTATCAGGTGGATGCGCTCCCTGTCTCCCAGCAAACGCTTGACCGGTTCGACGACATTGGGATTTGGATGGACCGGATAAACAATCACCACATCCTCATGCTCTTCGGCGATCTGTCGCAGCGCCTGGCAAATTCCCTGAATCCCCGCTCCGAAGTTTTCCCGTCGATGCGCCGTCACCAGAAGCAAACGGCTGGACGCGAAGTCGGCGCCGTCGAGTTCCGGAATTGCTGGTGGATCTCTCCTCACCATGGCGCTCGCTGCCTGGAACGCGTCCACCACGGTATTGCCGGTCACATAGATCTTTTCTGCGGGGATTCCTTCGGCCAGCAAGTTATCGCGAGCCCACGCGGTTGGCGCAAAATGGAAGTCGGTCAACTGGGTCGTAAGCCGGCGATTGATTTCCTCGGGAAAAGGCGAGTATCGGTTGTTGGTGCGCAGCCCGGCTTCGACGTGCGCAACCCGCATCTTCTGGTAGAAGGCGCCCAGGGATGCCACGAAGGTGGTCGTCGTGTCGCCCTGCACCACCACCACGTCCGGCTTCACCTGCTTCAATACATCGCCGAAGCGCGTCAGCGCCCGCGCCGTTAACTCCTCCAGCGACTGGTTCGCCGACATGATGTCCAGGTCGTAGTCAACCGGGATACGGAACAAAGACGTCACCTGGTCCAGCAACTGCCGATGCTGGGCGGTGGCGCATACCGTCAGTTTAAATTGCTCCCGGCGGCGCAGAATTTCGTGAACCACCGGCGCCAGCTTCAAGGCTTCTGGTCTTGTCCCGATGACTACCAGCGCATGAACCTGATTTTGCATTCAACCCCTTTGGCAATCCGGCCGCTTCAGCGCTGTGGGGTGGAACTGTTGCGTCCGCTTGGAATAGATGTCCCAAGTGCACTGTTAACTTTCAAAATGCAATCCGAATGCCAGTGAGAAGAGCCCACACTTTGCCCACAAGTGTATGATATCAAGAAAGTTATGCAACAATAATCGCGCAGCTGAGTGAACTCTTTTCTTCCTGTGTGCAATTGTTTTCACATGGAATGCGCCGTTTTTGTCACCCCAGGTGCAACTCGGCGGTCCAAGCGCAAATTGGCGGCCAACGCCGCCATGGGTATATACGCTTGTTGTAAGTCGGAGCCTTGGTTCAGGGCACTGTCGCCGGCACATGAGCGGAATGGGCGCTCTCTCCGCGCGCCGAAACTGCGGTCACCGCGTAACAGTAGCTGTGGTGAGA
Source organism: Terriglobia bacterium (assembly GCA_963740615.1). GTDB lineage: Bacteria > Acidobacteriota > Terriglobia > Terriglobales > Acidobacteriaceae > JAIQGF01. The sequence goes on along the minus strand of CAVUEZ010000005.1, from coordinate 313,132 downwards.
TGCCACTCCGGAATCGCGATATGAGGTGGCTGGCATCTTCACCACGGCTATCTTCTTGAACTTCGCGCCGCACCGTATCGTTCCGTCGTGCTGGCTGGCGTCAGCTCGATAAACGTTGAACTCTTGGGTCGCCTCTCGCTCTCTCGGTTGCGCCCAGTTCAGAGTAACGCTGTGTGCGCGTGCGTGGACCTTGGGAGCTGTCTGCCTGCTGCCGTGATCATCCTGCGCCCGCCCGACCGCCAACGCGGCGAGCACGACCCAGGTGCACGCAAACAGTGAGACGCTTCGCATGGTGCAGCTCATGGTAAAGTGCGGGCCCTGGCTCGTCAAATCAACCGACTATCCATGTTGCGACGCTACGGCCGCGCGTGCCGAGCTTGGAGCGCCGGCTGAAGCTGATTCCGACCGGCGGAGCAGGTGGAGTATCAACCCGACGATGGCGAACGTCATGGCGAAAAACAGGACCCCGCCGTCGCGATGAAGATTGCCCGCAAGAAAACTCGGATCCACATATTCCGCCAGCAAGGTGAGCACAACGATGCGGACCGCGTTCTTGAATATCAACAGCGGAATGCTGACGACCAACAGGATCACGCGCCGTATGTTGGACCGCAAAAACCAATGCCCGCACAGCAGCACCAGGACCAGCAGTGCCATGCTCGACCGGATGCCACTGCACTCCCTTGCGACCTCGATGCTCTGGTGCGGCAACACGAACACGTAGCCATGACGCAGCACTGGAACCCCGATGATTTGAAACAGGATGTACGTTACAGCAGCCGATCCGTGGCGCAGACCTTCAATGAAGTGGTCAAGCAGGAAGAATGGCAGGGGAACGGCGAGATACAGAAAACCGAGCGGAAACGCCGCCGCTCGCGCGCACCTTGTTCCCCACAGGCCGACGTAAGCGGCAATGACCAGCGTCACCAAACCCGCCATCGTAATCATCAGAAAATCATTCTCATTCAGGACCGGCCGGTACACGTGCGCTGCGCCAATGAACAGCAACCCGGCAAAGCCGCCTATCGCTGCCGTTCCTGGAGCCACCCCGATTTCAGCAAACAGCCTCCTCCGCTCGACATAGAGCAAATACACGCAAATGCACGGGACCAGTGCCAAGTGCGAGTAGTGCTCGTAGGTCCAGGAAAAGTGCAGCCAGGTCGAAAACGTGCTGTGAAAAACTACGGCGAGTACCACCAGGCCCGACAGAAATGCGGCTATCCTCCAGCGCATAGCGTGCGCCTGGTCGGTGGAAGCATGCGCTTCCTGAACGCTACCGCGATTCTTCATAGGCATACGAGGGGCCATGGCAGGCAGGGGGATTGGGGCGCTCGCGGCGGAAGTTTATATCAGGGAATCGCGAAACCGGAAACTCGAGTCAGAGCTGGACAACGGTTCCCCGTTTCTTGAGCGAGTCATCAGCCGCTTCCAGCATTTTCACGACTCTTAGTCCTGCCCGGCCGTCGCTGATCGGAGCCTTATTGTTCAAGATGCACTCGTTAAAATAACCGAGCTCCGCTTTCAGAGCTTCGGTTTGTTCGATCTGCGGTGCCCACATATCACCGGAACGGTAGCTGACAAGGAGATCGTACACACCCTCGCGGGTGGCCATCTGAACACCCTTGTCGTACACCTTGATCTTCTCGTCGATCTCCAGGTCGTTCCACACCAGCATCTTCTTCTCGCCGCCGACCAGGGTCGTACGAACTTTGACCGGCGACAACCAATTGACATTCACATGAGCAATAATCTTGTTGGGGAAATAGATGGTAATGTAGGCAACGTCCTCAACCCCATTGACGTGGTTCTGTCCCGTGGCCACGATCGCCTCCGGCTTCGCGTCGATCAGATAGTCCATGATCGATAGATCGTGCGGCGCCAGGTCCCAAACCACATTGACATCGTGCTGAAACAGGCCCAGGTTGACCCGGGTTGAATCATAGTAATAGAGCTGCCCGAGCACCCCGCCCTCGATCAACTGTCGGATCTTTCGCACCGCACCCGTGAACAGGAATGTGTGGTCGACCATCACCTTCAGATTCTTGCTCTCCGCCAATTCGATCAACTCTTCCGCCTGTTCGGCAGTGGCGGTGAACGGCTTCTCGACGAACACGTGCTTTCCGTTAAGCAGCGCGGCCTTGGCCAGTTCGTGATGCGTCCACACCGGCGTTGCGACAGCTACCACATCGATCTGCGACGACCGAATCACATCGCGGATGTCGCTCGTGACCTCAACTCCCGAATATGCTTTGGCGGCCTTCAGCAATGCTTCCTGCCGCGTATCGCAGACCATGGTGACCCGGGAGTGCTCTTGCGCCTGAAAATTGCGCACTACGTTGGGTCCCCAGTAGCCGTAGCCAATCACACCTACACGCAGCATCGAACTCTTACTCGGAGAATTCATCTTTCCAGTTGGCAGTATCGAGGAACCGACTGCCGCGGTAGGTGGGATGCGAGCAGACAATCCCTGCCCTTTGATTGAAGTTTCCACCGCGGCTAGATCCTGCGTGCGCCCTTTCCAATCTGTCATCTGTCGGGCTCCTCAGCCCGTTGAATCGTAGTGCAATTGCTCTGCCACCTTAAACGGTACGAAGGTAACGCCGCAACTCATTGGAAAATAAGCATATTCCTGGCCCATGCCTCTTAGGTTGCAAACCGAAGACAGAGGAATGTGCAACAACTTGCACAAATCGGAGGATGTTTTCCTTGGCCCATCTGCGCGCCAGGGCCTGGGGGTCGGCAAAGCCGGTCAGCCACGACTGGGATCCAAGCGGTAAGCTAGACGCCCCTGCTGCAAGCGTGCGTACGCGACGATGGCCCGATCGGAAGCAGGGCCTTCGATTCTCCAACCGTTCCCGTCACAGACCAGCTGGCTTTGGGCGCGATCCCTCCACCACCGGTTCACATCCTGCGGCTGTGCAACCCACACTCCACGCGTGTTCCGCAGCTCGCCGAGGGTCCCCAACAGCTCCCGATAGACCCCCTGCTCCTGTTGCGTCGCCATGTAATCCGGATGCGTGACGAAACTGATCAGTCCCGAGCAGTCGATAATTTTTTCAATTTGCTCTACCCACAAACGCGTCGAATAGTCGCGCAGAATATTGAACAGGGTATAGTCCTGAACTGTCGTCAGCGGCAGTTCCAGGATGTTTCCGTTGAAGTAGGGAAAAACTGAGCAACAACCCCCGCGCTGCGCCTCCAGATGCCCCACATTGGGCACCGACATGTCATATTCGAACTCAAATGCGTCATACCAATCCTGATTTCGGTATAGCGCCCCCGCACGAAACCCCAGCGCTCCCCACATGCGGGCATAGCGATTGATCGCGGTCGCCCGGGCACGAAAGCTCGTTTCTTTGTCGAAGAGATGCCCGTCATGATTCAAATCCTGTACGCACAACTCGAAACCGCGTTGCCGGATCAGCCGCCGTGTCTCTTCGGTCACCAAGTACCGCTCTTCCGGGACCAGTTGGATGGAGGCGGGGATGCCGTACTCCTCATCCATATCCATCAGCTTGGGAAGAAAACCCAAACCGGCCTCAGCTTCGACATCGTGTGTCATCATCGCCGCGGCACTTGCTCCTCGCGGCCAAAACCAGATGAACGGCTCCTCCAGGCCTCCGCTCGCCTGTAGCAGATGCGCCATGACACCGGCAAAAAGGGACTCGACGGACGTGTCCACCGGCCACGCCGGGAAGCGAATGGACTTCCAACCGCGAAAGCTCAGAGATTGAAGGCTCCTTCGAATGCGGGTTTGCAGGAAAGGCCGGGCTGCGTAGTACAACTTGTGGATAATGCCACATCCGCCGAAAGGCCGCTGGCGACGGCGCCCGATATAGCGCTCAAATCGGAGATCATCGACGATTTCGTCGAGCCTGAAGGGCGACTTGACCAGGCTGCCATCGCGCGCAACCGCCGCCAGTGCATCGTGCAGTGCGCCATCAGAGGCCATCGGCTTCAGGCCGTCTCCTCCGCCGTGGCAGATTGCACCCTGGCCGCAACCAACAAAAGCCGGCTCACCACAAGAGTGTTCCTGCGACAGCGCGGCCACGAACTCTGGCCGGCACCGGAAATGTGCGCAAAATGTACGGCTGGCTGGTTGCGGGACATCGTGGATGTTTGCCGGATTCGCTGTACCAGCCCCTGCCATCCTCAAATCGGAGCAGCCCATGTGTCGTAGACCTCATCCCTGCTGTTTGGGTTCGTTCTCGTGCCGCGACTTCTGCCGCGACGGGCCCGGAGGTAAAACTCGAGTTGCGGCAGCCTTGCTTTCCCGCCGCAGTTGCCCTGCGCAAGTCAGCCGCGTGGTCATGCAACGTGGGCAGATCGGGCGATGGCGGGTGTACCACCCCTTTCACATCGTTTTCTCCGCAATGGTTCGCCCGCCCACGAAAAGCAAATCCAGGCGTCCTCACCGGTCGAGTCGAGCTGCCTTCATTCCTTGTCCGGCCACTTCCTTCCGCGTTTCGCTTCGGTTAATCCTGTGCCTGTCGCTGTCATCGCCCCAAAAGGACCTCCACGCCCTCTTGATCCTCGGGAAACGGCGCCCCGCCCAGTGCTTGGGATAGTACGCAAGATCGTGAAAAACGAGGTGACGGAAGTTATCCCGGCTCCAGCGCACCATTTCCCAGTAGCAGCGTAGCCGCTCCTGAAAGGGAAGTGGACAACGAGAAATCACGCCCCACAATTCGGCGAGTTCCCTCCAGAAGGGGAAGGTCCAGCGGTTATCCTGGCTGCCGTCGAACCACGCCTTCCGCTCCCGCCACCCTACAAACGTACGCGAGAAGCGGCCTGGGTGATCGCGGCTGAAGAACAGAACTTCGGGAAGGATCAGGCAACGGCCAAACAAAGAGACATGCGCCAGCAGAACACGGTCCGAATCAGAGTAGTTTCCGATGAGATCGGTCCGGCGAAGCACATCCGACCGGAACACGCTGTAGATCGTCTGGCACAGATGGTCGAACCGTATTTTCTCGCGGAAACGCACGTGGGCCGCGGCCAACGGTGACTCAGCCGGAATCAAGCGGGTTCCCGGAACGGTCACCGTCTCCAGCGGTCTCCCATGCTGATCGATCTCCATCACATTCGGGCACGCCATCACCGCGCTCGCGTCTTCATCCAGCGCGGCGACGCACCGTTGCAAGAACTCGGGAGCGCAAAGGTCGTCAGCCGTGGACCACTTGAAGTACTTCCCCCTGGCCAATTCAAAAACACGGTTGTGGTTCCAGGCCGCACCCCGGTTGATGTCGTTGCGATAGTAACGAATCCGGGCATCGCGCGCGGCGTAGCTGCGGCAGATCTGCTCGGTTCGGTCCGTGGACCCGTTGTCGGAGATGACGATCTCGAAATCGGTAAATGTCTGGTTCAGCAGCGCATTCAGCGCCTGTTCCAGAAAAGCTTCGCCGTTGAACACCGGAACGCCGACACTCACGCGGGGATTTTCCGTCCGCATGGTTGCCCCCTCCCGAAAGCCCGGTCCCTGCGTCACGTCTTTCGCGCTCATGGTTACACCAGATTCCACTCTCACCGCCGTATCACCTGCTAAACTGCCGCCGGGGGACGATAGACCAGTACTCCTTCCCCGGCGGACGCACTGTCATACTGCTGCACCACTTCTTCTGGCATCGGCGCCCCGTCGCTACCCCGTACAAAGTCCCGCAGCGAGGTCCCGACCGGCTGCGAATCAACGTTGCGCGCCCCCCGGCCGGTTCGCAGGTCCGCCAGGTTCACCGTCCGGAAGTCAATGCTGTAGCGCGCGCGCCCGGAGGTATTCGGCACCGTGGAGTGCATCTGCGCCGCTGAAAACAGGATCGCCCCGCCCGGCGGGCAGATGATCCGGACCTGCGGCTCCAGTTCCATTGCTTCCTCCGGCTTCGGCTGCTTGCGCGTATCCGACTTGATGTGCTGCGCGGCGTTCTTTCGTCCTTCGCTGTTCCAGACGTAGTAGTTGAACCCTGGCGAGCCATTCTTCACCGCCTTCGACCAGTACGCCGGATGAAATGCCATGGAGCGCTCCGATTCGATCTCGTAAATCGGAAGCCACCAGTTCAACTGCGCCATCGGCGCCGAGTACCACGTGTCCCGGTGCGGATGATGCGCGTACCCCACCCCGGAGGTGAGATAACCATCGCTGGTCACCATGCGCAAGCGCGGCACATCTACGTACGTCTCGTTCAGGTCGCAACCGCAGTCCGCCACCAGCTCGCGCAGCAGTTTCTTGGTTTCAGGATGATGGATGAACTTCGGCTTCAGCGGCGTTACGATGGCCACGTACTGCTCCACTGGCATGTGGTACTGCGCCTCCAGCGGATCGATCGCTCCGAACGCCTCCTGAATCATCTCCTTCGCGAACTCGCACAGCGCCACCGTGCTCGGCCGCGGCGAGATCACAAACAACTGTCCCGCATACAGCCGCCCCCTGCGGAGCTCATCGCTCACGTTGCTATCTACATAAACCGTGTTCATCTCCTCACCCCTTAAGCTGCAGGGCCGCCCTCCAGGGCGGTCATGCTTAGATCGAAATCAGCTCCGGACCCAGCCCCAGCGCGGAAATCTGACGGCCAATCTCCTCGCGGTAGTTCGGATTGACTATCAGCACCACCTCCGGTCTGTATTCCCGCAGGAACTCCGGGTCGACTACCTTCTGGCCGGTGCCGGGGATGTACAGCCCGCGCTTGTGGGGATTGACATCCACAATGTACTGAAGCGAACTGGCATCGCGAAAGGCGTTCAGAAACATGGCGCCTTTGGCGCCGGCTCCCCACAAAACCACCCGTTTGCCTTCGGCGGCAAGGCCCCCCAGCATGCTTCCCCAGCGCAGTCGCGAGGCCCGGTAGTCGTCCGCGAAGCGCAGGATCTCACCGCGCATCGCCGCCAGGTCGCCCCCCGTATCCCCCAGGGCGCCTGTTTCATTCCCCGACACCCGCGCCTCCAGGCACAAATACTGGCCGCCGAAGGTTTCTGAAACCTTCAGCACGTCAAAACCGCACCCCGAAAACAGCCTCGCCAGCGCACCCGAACTGTAATAGAAACAGTGTTCATAGATGATGTCCCACATGCCCTGGGCGCGAAAGACAAACGAGGCGTTCGGAACTTCGAAAAACACCGCCGCGTCGGGCTTGCCGGTCAGGGCTCCCCTCACCCCGCGCAGAAACTGCTGCGGATGAAAGATGTGTTCCAGCACCTGACGGCAGACGACGCAATCGGCGTCGTGATGCGCGTGCCGCTCCGAATAGTAATCCGGCACGATGCTGATGCCTTTGCCCGCCCGCAGATTCGCGCGCCCCGGAATGAAGCTGGGGTCGAAGCCAACCCCGCGATTCTTGCCCAGCCCGCACACCAGCGCCAGGAACTCACCGTTTCCGCAGCCAACGTCGACCACGCTCTTGCCGCGCAGCTCGTATCGCTCGATCAGGTATCCGGCCACCTCCTCCGCATACTTCTGGAAGGTGGGCGAGAAGTGCAGCGAATTGTCGTAGCTGCGGTCATAACTCAGGCACGCGGCATCGAAGGCCAGGTTGCTCACCGCCCCGCAGTCGAGACAGAACCCGAGTTCGATCCGGCCCTTCGGACACTCTAGCGCTGCCTCTCGCGTTGCGCTCAACGCGATGCAATTCACCGGCAGTTCCGCGATCTCGAAAAACCTCTCCAGTTCACCGCCCCCGCAGGCCGGGCACACGACGCCGCCGGTTGCCGCCGCCATCTGCTCAGCCGTGAGTTCCACTTCCGAATTCATCTATTTTCCCCGCTCCCACGCTTCCTCGTCATCCGGAAGCGCCTTCCCTCAAACCGCTGTCAGCTCGGGCTGTAATCCCATGCCATTGAGGTCCTTCCGGATCTCTTCCAGGTAGATCGAGTTCATGGCGATCACCACATCGGGACGGTATTCCTCCAGCGCCTTCGGCGCAACGATCACCTTCCCGCTGCCCGGCAAGTATTTGCCCTGGCGATGCGGGTTGATGTCGACGATCACTTCAATCTCCTCCCCGATGCCGATAGTGTTGAGGAACGCGACGCATTTAGAGCCGGATCCCCAGATCACCCCTCGTTGCCCCTTCTCGTGGATCTCTACAATCTTCCTTTTCCATCGGCTGACCGTGTCCTCGTAGTTCTTCCGGAAATGCTTTACCTTTTCCCCCAACTGCTCCACCGCCTCTTCTTCCCTGAGGGGCGCGCCTTGTTTTCCATTCCCTGGCTTGGCCTCCAGCAGCAGGTACTGGCCGTCATACTCCTTGGCCAAATCCGTCACCTCAAACCCGCATCGCCTGAACAGGCGCGCCAGTGAACCGAGACTGAAGTAGGAACAATGTTCGTAGTAGATGTCCCAGAACGCGCATTCCTCCAGAACTCGTTCCACGTCCGGCAACTCGAAGAACACGATCGTGCTGGTCTTATCGCCGATGGCCTTGCGCACGGTCTGCACGAACCCCGCCGTGTCCGCAATATGCTCCAAGGTGTGCCGGCAGCAGACCATTTCGCCCGTGTACCGGGCGTAGCGCTCCGAGTAAAAATCGCGAATGAACTTCACCCTCTTGGATACCGGGCCGTTGTGCCGCCCAGGCATGTAGGTCGGGTCGATTCCGATGCCCTGGTTCGGTCCCAGTTCGCACAGCAGCATCAGGAAATCGCCCTTGCCGCAACCGATCTCCACCACCGTCTTCTCCCGAAGATCATGGCGCTCGATCAGCCGCATGGCCAGATCGCGGGCGAACGCGTTGAACCGCGGAGAGAACGACTGCTGTTCCTCGTATCCTTCCGTGTATCGCGCCAGCTCGGAATCGAACCGCAGGTTGCTGATGAACCCGCACCGCCGGCAAAAACCCAGCGCAATCTCTCCCCGGGGGTAGCTCTGCGCTTCTTCGCGCTTGGCAAACAGCAGACAGCTATTCACCGGCACGTCTTTCAGTTCATAGAAGACGTCCAGCTCCGTCGACCAGCAGCTCTTACAGCGGGTTCCTTCTTCCATCGATCTCATCCAGAGGGCGCCTTATCCGCTAAGTTCGAAATTACACCACCCGCGGGTTTGGAACCGGGATGATGAAGCGCCCGCCCCGTTCCCGGTATTCCTTCTGCTGTTGCAGGATCTCGTCGGCGAAGTTCCAGGCGAGCAACAGCACGTAGTCCGGGGTTTGCTCCAGCAGGGCCTCGGTCGCCACCACGGGAATGTGCTGGCCGGGCATGTACCAGCCTTGCTTGTGCGTGTTGCGGTCCACCACGAAATCCACCAGCTCCTTGCCGATCCCGCAGTAATTGATCATGGTGCTGCCCTTGGCCGCCGCCCCGTACGCTGCAATCCGCGAGCCCTGCTGTTTGAAGCCCTGCAACAGCCGCCGAAGCTCCTTGCGGATCCCTTCCACCCTGTGCGCAAAGTCGCGGTAGTAGTCGATCTGGTTGACCTTTTCGGCCGCCTCCGTGCGCAGCATGTCCCGCACGCTGGGCGAGACGTTCTCCTTTTTCTCGACGTAAATCCGAAGCGATCCGCCGTGAATCGACAGGCGCTTCACGTTGTTCAGGTACAGGGAATGCATGCGAAACAGGTGGTCCAGCGCGGTCACCGAAAAATAGCAGAGATGCTCGTGGTAGATGGTGTCGAATTCGCAGTGGTCCACCAGGTCCTTGACGTACGGCATCTCGATCGCCGCCACCCCGTCTTCCTTCAGCAGAATGCCAATGCCCTCGACGAATCCGTGCAGGTCCGCCACGTGCGCCAGCACGTTGTTGCCGATGATCACGTCGGCGCTCTTGCCCTCCGCCGCCATTTCCCGCGCCAGGCTCTCGCTGAAGAACGTGCACAGGGTCGGCACCCCGATCTTCTCCGCGGCCCGCGCCGGCCCTTCGGCCGGATCGATGCCCAGCACGGGGATGCCCTGCTCCACGAAATTCTTCAGCAGGTAACCGTCATTGCTGGCCAGTTCCATCACCAGGCTGCGCGCATTCAGGTGGCGCGCCTCGATCAGCTCCAGGGCGTTGCCCCGGGAATGCTGCAACAGCGCGGGAGAGAAGGAGGAATAATACGGGTAGTCCTGGCAGAACAGCACTTCCGGCGGCACCGTTTCCAGCAGTTGCACCAGGCTGCACCGCGGACAGAAGGCCACGTTCAGCGGAAATGTCGGCTCCGGCTGCGAAAGCTGTTCTTTCCGCCTCAGCCCGTCCGCCAGCGGCGTTATCCCCAGCGACAGCACCGGTTCAATTTCCGGTGAATGACAGATTCGGCACGTCGTTTTCGCTTGGTTCACCTGTCCTCCCTTACCGCACCGAGGCCGCGACCGCGGCCGGAATCCACCGCAGGTTCGAATCGATCTTCCCTTCCGCCTGCAGTTTCTTGACGTGCTTGATGCGCATGTACCGGGCGCCTTCGAAATCCGCCAGCGTCAGGCCGAACGTCTTGTAGGCCTCGTAGAGCTGGCGGGCTCCCTCCTGCGCCGTCCAACGCGGTTTAAAGCCGGGAATCGTGGTGCGAATCTTTTCGCAGTTTACGCGATAGCATCGTTTGTCCGGCCCCGCCCCTTCGGCAAAGGTCACTTGGCTGCCGGGCACGGTCTTCTCCACGATCTTCGCCAGGTCGCGCATCTGGTAGTTCTCTTCCGTCCGGCCCACGTTGAACGCCTGGTTGTGGACCAGCTCCCGGGGCGCCTCCATCAGCGCCAGAAACGCCTCGGAGATGTCCTCGATGTGAACAATCGGGCGCCAGGGCGTGCCGTCGCTCTTCAGCATCACCTGTCCCGTCGTATACGCCCAGCCCACTAGATTGTTGAGCACCAGGTCGCCGCGCAGCCGCGCGGAGTAGCCGTAGGCGGTCGCATTGCGCAGGAAGACCGGGCTGTAACTCTGGTCGGCCAGCTCCGCCACTTCTTTCTCCACCAGCACCTTCGATTGCCCGTATGCTGTCACCGGATTGAACGCCGCCTCCTCCGTCAGGATGGCGTCCCCGCCCGCGGCCCCATAATTACTGCACGAGGACGAGAACAGGAAGCGTGCCACTCCCGCCTGTTTGGCCAGCTTGGCCAGCCGCACCGAAGCCCGGTGGTTGATCTCGTAGGTGCACTCCGGGTTCAAATCGCCCAATGGATCGTTGGAGATGCCCGCCAGGTGGATGATCGCCTGAAATCCGTCCAGGTCGGAAGCCTCCACGTCCCGCACATCCTTGCGCAGCATCGGGACCGGATCGATGTCGGGTCCGAGCGTGCACTGCTCGAACATGCAGTTGTCCAGGCCCACCACCTCGTGCCCGGCCCTCACCAGTATCGGAAGCAAAGCGCAGCCTATATAGCCGTTGTGACCCGTCACCAGGACCCGCATCATCTCACCTCCAAACCTTCCATGGCGGGTTCCCGCCCGCCCAAAGTTCCTCGAGGATATGCTTCTCGCGCAACGTATCCATGCACTGCCAGAAGGAGTCGTGGCAGTACGCCATCAACTGCCCCTCGCGCGCCAGCCGTTCCATCGGTTCTTTTTCCCAGGAAGTGTCGTCACCATCGATGTAGTCGAACACCTGGGGTTCGAGAACGAAAAACGCGCCGTTAATCCATCCCTCGCTCATCTGCGGCTTCTCGGCAAAATGCGCGACCCTGCCGTTTTCCAGGTCGAGCCGGCCGTAGCGCGCCGGCGGCCGCACTGCCGTCACCGTAGCCAGGCGTCCATGCGATTCGTGAAACGCCAGCAGTCGCTCCAGGTCGACGTTCGACACCCCATCGCCCCAGGTGAGCATGAATCTCTCTTTTCCAATGTGGGGCTCGAGCCGCTTGATCCGCCCCCCCGTCTGGGTTTCTTCTCCCGTCTCTACCAGGTGCACAATCCAATCCAGCTCGTGCATTCCATTCATGTGGTGCTGCACGCTGCCCTTGCTTAGGTCCACCGTTAGATCGCCCTGCAGCGAGCTATGGTCAACGATGTATCGCTTGATCACCTCTCCCTTGTACCCCAGCGCGATGTAGAACTCTTTGTGCCCATAGTGCTCATAGTGCTTCATGATGTGCCAGAGGATCGGCCGCCCCCCAATCGTCACCATGGGCTTGGGTCTTACCTCGGTCTCTTCGGCCAGACGGGTTCCCTTGCCGCCGGCCAGAATTGCCACCTTCATAGATATTTGCTCCTGACAAAATAATCTTGCTGGTCCAGGGTCACGCGCGCAACGGTACCTTGGGCACCACCCCAGGTTACGCACGTGATTGTCACCTTCGGTTCACTCCTGATAACTGGCTTGCATCGCCGGCGCCTTCCCTCGCGTCAGGTACAGCCACCCGATGCCATAGGCGCTCAATATCGCCGCCGCCTGCCACAGGAACCACTCCAGCCGCCATGGGCCCCCTAGCAACAGGCAGGCAAAGCTGTAAGGGACGCTTCCCACCAGCATTGCCGCAACCACCGCGACCACGTGATGAAGCGGTCGGCCGCCTCCCACCCCCAGGATGGAATACAGGGGCAAGGCAATGGCCACGGCCAACAGGGCTCCTGCCGCCACGTCACTCGTAACTCCCATCCCCAACTGGAGATACAGCACAGGGTCCCTCAGGTCCGCCACCGGCCTGAGAAGCCGGCCGTTCCGGTAGATGGACGAGACACCGTGATCGTAGGTGGCAACGATGTGCTGCAGCGAATCCTTGCCCAGCGTTCCGGCGCTCAAGGCGTAATCGGTGCCGTTCGGCCCATTGATCGCATTCCGCACCCGGAATACCAGATCGGGGCCTTGCTGGCCGAGGGTGAAGTTTCTCGTCAAAATTCCCGAGGAGACGCCCACGATTCGAGCGGGACCGTGTTGGACCAGATTCAGCGGTCGAATCCAGGCCTCCACGCTGAAGGCGCCCGTTGCGCTGATCGCTTGCGTCAAGGCGACGGCCGATCCACGACTCGCCATCAGCACTGGCCGTTCCAACAGAGCGCTTCCGCTATTCCCCATCCATTCGCCGCTCCCCGGGTCCTGCATCGACAAGGCGTCCGACTCCAGCGATCCTCCGGCCAGGACCTTGTTGCCAGGCCGGAATTCGTACTTCACCAGCGGTTCTGGCCCGCTGGAATGTTGGCCACCGGCGTCCCGGTACGAGTGCAGCACCTGGTAGCCGGTGAGTGCCTGGCCGTAAATCGCAGCCGATCGTATTTCCCCAAGCCACGGACGGCTTCGGTCGATTTCATTGGCGATCAGCAGGTGGTACCGGGGATCCCAGTTCATCCGCAGCGATCTCACCACCGGAAACAAAGCCGCGCCCGTCCAGAAGGCCGCCGCGGTAAGGACCACTCCTGCCTGCATTCTCGGCGTGTTGGAAAGCAAACGTTGCTGCAGTGCCGGCCATAGTCGGCGCGTGCGGCTCGCATGAACCACGCTCGCGGTCCCCATCCAGATGCCCAGAACGTTGGCGGCCAGGTCGGCGAGCCGAGCGTGCCGGGAAGGCAAGAAAGCCTGCAAAACCTCCAGGGCAACGCAGAACAGCCCGCTGATCAGCATGAACCTGGAGAACCGGAGGCGGCGGATCGAGCCTCCAATGGCGCCGGCAAGCAGTGCACCCAGAACAAGAAATGCCACGAAATGAGCGGCCGTTCTCAGCAGGTCGAGTTGCACCAGGCCTTCCGCCAGTTCATCCAGCTCGATGCCGTGCTCGACGGAAACGAAGTTGAAGGGCGCAAAGCTCAGCGTCAGAAGCAGGACCAGATAAAGCGCCAGCCAATACCTCTCTGCCGGCCATGCGCCACTCGCCCCGGAGGTGCCTGCAGGTGTCGTCCGGACGCTGGACATCATTTCACGGCAACCGCTTTGTAGGCTCGGGCCTGCGAGTAGAACCTCCCCAGGAGCTGGTTCAATTCGCGTCGCTCCTCCTCGTCGAGGCAGAAGAACAACAGGGAGAGCACATAGACCAGGCCCACGGCCGTCACCGCGCACCCAAGCGCCGGGAGCGTACGCGGCTCCATCAGGTACCGCCATCCGAATCCGAATCCCCCCGCGATCAGAGACGGCACAACGCCCCGCCAGACCGAGGCTCGAAACCATGGACCGAACGGCATTCCCAGCAGTTTCAGGCAGTATCCCCAAAGGATGAACGGTTCCCAAACGACGGATGCAACCAGCGTCCCCACAGCGCTGCCCACCGCGCCCATGTGGAGCTCCCGGACCAGATAGATGGTGAGAGCAAGGTTGGAGACCGCCATCAGCACCAGCAGAATGGAGATGTTGCGCACCTGGTTCACCGCCTGGGCCACCATGCCGATCAGGTAGATGGGACACTCAATCCAGTAGCGGGCCAGCAGGAGCATCATGACCAGGGGCGCATCGGCGTACATTCTGAGCGTCGAGCCCAGGTAGTGCGACCACACCTCGTGGCGAAATGCGATCAGCGGCGTCGCCACCAGCAACGCTGCCCACATGCAATAGCGGCCGCCGCGGGTGTATATCCCGTGCAAAGCTCCCGGACCGCCGGTGGTGTGCAGCGCCACCATGTGTGGTTCCAGGGGATAAGCGCCCTTCTGAAGAGCGGCTTCGATCTGATTGTCTGGCAGTGAAGAGAGGTGATACGTGGTCACGTTGAGCGCGGTTCCGAAGCGGTTCAGGATGAGCACGTCCGCGCTTTTTCGGATCAGGTAGGCAAACCACCCGATCATGCTCCAGAAGCCGAAAGTGGTGAGCGTGGAAACGAGTTTCCAGTGAATATGGTCAAACCGGAACTTCAGGGCAGGCAGGGCGCGCACCGACAAAATCGTGGTTGCCACCACCAGCGCCAAATCGGCCGCTACTGTCGCCACCACCACCCAGAGCACCCGCGGGCTGATTCCCAGCAGCAAAACGAACAGCAATCCCAGGCGAATCAACGTCTGGATCATGGTCAATGTGTTCGCCACCACGAACTTCTGCCGGACATACAGTCCAACGCCAAAGGGAACCAGCACCATGCGAAACGCCAGCGAGCCGAACAGCAGAAGCACCATCAGGCGGGCTTCCCACAGCCGTTCGGGAACGATTCTCAGGATCGACCCGAGATACTGCGCGACCAGGAACCCCACCAGTGCCAGCACCAGCCCGGTCACCAGGAGCAACGGAAACATGGTGGACGTGATTTCCGTCACCCGCCTGTCGTCGTCGCGGGTATGAGCTTCGACCGTGTAGCGCGCGAGTCCGGAGGTCAGCACCGCCATCATCGGCGGAACAAACACCAGCAGCGCCGTCAGCACCGGATAGAGGCTGTACTCCTCGGGGCTGATGCGCTTCACCAGGTACTGGTAAAGCCAGACCTGGAGCAAAAGATTGACGAAGCGTTCAGCCAATCCGCTGGCGGAGTTGACGATCAGTAATCGCTTGTTGCCTGGACTTGCCACGTGTTGAC
Organism: Terriglobia bacterium; assembly: GCA_963740615.1. Classification (GTDB taxonomy): domain Bacteria; phylum Acidobacteriota; class Terriglobia; order Terriglobales; family Acidobacteriaceae; genus JAIQGF01. Next base: position 297,827 of record CAVUEZ010000005.1, on the reverse strand, counting down.
TTACTCTCCTGCAACTCGCTGCGGAAGGTTGCACGCCGCCGGCTCGCGCCGCCCTTCCACCAGCACGTCCGCGATCCGTTCGCTGGCGTGCCCATCCCACAGCGGTGGAACCACGCCCTGCTTGGCTTTACCTGCCAGAATCTTGGCCAACTCGCTTCGCAGTTTGCCGGTGTCGTCGCCCACAAGTATGTTGGTCCCCACCTCGGTGGTTATCGGCCTTTCGGTGTTGTCTCGCACCGTGAGGCACGGCACTCCAAGATACGTGGTTTCTTCCTGGATGCCTCCGGAATCGGTGATCACCACGGCGGCTCGGGCCTGAAGCGCCAGGAACTCAACATACGGCATCGGATCCACCAGTTGCAGATGCGCAGTGGAAATGCCGAATTCAGCGATTCTCTGCCGGGTCCGCGGGTGTACCGGGAAAACCACGCCCAGCTCGCTGCTTACTTCCACCATGCACTCCAGAATTCTTTCCAGGATCTCGCCATCGTCCACATTGGACGGCCGGTGCAGGGTGACCAGTGCGTAGCGGGACGGAAATCCATTGCTCCTGCACCGCATCGCCGCCGGCAACAGCCGCACCAGTGAGTCGATCATGACGTTGCCGACCCGGTGGATCCTAGCTGGCGCGGTCCCTTCGCGGCGCAGGTTGCGGTCTCCGTCTTCCGATGGGGTGAACAGCCAATCCGCGAGTCGATCGGTGATGATCCGGTTGATCTCCTCCGGCATCGTCCGGTCGAACGACCGCAGGCCCGCCTCCACGTGCCCAATGGGAATCAGCAGTTTGGAGCAAACCACGGCGGCCGCCATCGTCGAGTTCACGTCTCCGTACACCAGCACCAGATCCGGCTTTTTCTCCAGCACCACCGGCTCGAAACGGCTCATCACTTCCGCCGTCTGCTGCGCGTGAGTGCCCGACCCGACTTCCAGGTTCACGTCCGCCGCGGGAATTCCGAGCTGCTCGAAGAACACGTCCGACATGTTTCGGTCGTAGTGCTGACCGGTGTGCACCAGAGTCTGCATGACGTTCGGCCGGCCGCCCAGCGCCGACATGACCGGCGCCGCCTTCATGAAATTCGGCCGGGCGCCAACTACGTGAAGTATGTGCATACTGGAACTTGATTTTCCTTAGGATTCGCTGGCCATGGATCGCTGCCGCAAATGGCCGAGGCGCGCGTTCGCAACCGGCCCCCAGCGGCCGCTACTCCGGCTTGTTGTAAACCGACTGAATGTACGCCTGCAGGCCGTTCGGCTTCACCGCGCCGGTTTCTGCCCCGCGCGCCACGTGTTCCCTTCTGAATTGCGCAACCCGGTCCCAGAATCTGAGGCCTCGTCCTCCCAGCAACGCCACCAGGAAAAACGCCAGGCCCTTGAGCGACATGCCGCCGTATCGAAATTGCTGCATCGCCAGGTCCCTCACCTCTTTTCCCTCGCGGGCGCGAATGCGGCACAGGCCGCGAACCTCCGACGCGTAGCGGCTGTTCCACGGCCTCCTCCGTCCCGACTCGATCATCCATCCGAACGCCATCATCCGGGCGAGGTGGTAATCGGCGTTGAATACACCACTCACCATCAGCGAGCTGGCGGCGAGGTCGGAGGTGCGGAAGTACCTGCCCACCACGCGGGGGATGGCGGCGAAGCGGTAGCGGCAAGCCACCTGGTAGGCGGCCAGCAAATCCTCGCTACTCCTCAGGTCCTGGCGGAAGCAGTCGAGCTCGAGCAGCACCCGGCGACGGATGAGGCTGCATTGCACCATGGGGAACATGAAGGGATGGAGAATGCAGGCCGCGTCGGCGAATACCTGGGGGCATTCGCTCACCGTTAGGCCGTGCTCCTCGTAGAGCGTCGGTCCGTCGCCGCGGTCCGTGACCACGCGCAGGTCGCCGAAGATCCAGGCGACATCCTGGGGAACAAGCTTCGCCGCCTTCAGCAGCTCGGCGTTGCGCTCGGGTAGCCATTCATCGTCGCTGTCGAGGAAGGCGATCCACTCGCCGCAAGCCTCGTGGATGCCGCGATGCCGCGCGCCGGAGACGCCAGTATTCGCCTGGCGGACGACGCGAACGCGGCTTCCGTAGCGGGAGTGGACAAAGTCGGCCGAGCCGTCGGTGGAGCCGTCGTCGACGAGGACGATTTCGTCCACGGGGACGGTCTGCGCCAGGATGCTGTCGATGGCGCGCGGCAGGTAGTGGCGACGGTTAAAAGCCGGAATGACGGCGGAGACTTTCATTGGTTGTTGAAAAATGCAACAACTGCGTCCAACGAACGGATGGGTTAACCATCTAGTAAAACGTCCCTACCCCCTCCCCCCTGTCCCTACCAAGAATCAACAACTTACATAAGGGATCCCTTGGCGTCCCTTGGGGCTCCGCTCTGTGGGTAGGGCACTTTCTGGGATGAACGGAGCGAGACCATTAACCGGCTTGCAGTTGAGGTTGCGCGGCAGGCTGTTTGGGCCGGCCGGCAGCCCAGGCGCCGGCGTCCACGACCTTCATCCTGGGGAACCAGGGCGAGCGGCGGTAGAGCGCGGCGCGATAGCGTTCGAGCTTCAGCAAGGTGTTGCCGAGAGCGGCCGCCGGCCTGGACGCCGTCGATATCATTTTCCGGGCGCGGAGTTGGCGGCGAGCGGCAGCCAGGGAGGCGGCGGCGTAGTTTCGGGCGCTGCGATGGTCGCGGTTTCCCGCCGTTTGCGCCAGATGCTGCTCAAAAATGTGGATCGACTTGGCAGCACACATTTCCTCCATCCGGGGGTCGTGGTAGAGGCTGCCCATGGTTTCGTGCCAGACAACCAGCGGCTCGCGGACAAAGCCCCAGGGCCCGACGAGGGAGAGGCGGAGGGCAAACTCGTGGTCCTCAAGCAGGCGAAGGCTCTCATCGAACTTGCCAACCTTATCAATGACATCGCGGCGAATGATGATGCCCTGGTTGAAGAGGACGAAGCGATCGGCGACGACCTCGTCGGGGTTGGTCCAAACGCCCTCTTCGATGCCGGGCTGGAGGCAGGCAATATCGAAGGAGGCGCGGTGGCCGGCGTTCCACTCCATCATGATGTTGCAGAGGCAGCAGGGGACGGAGTCGCCCAGCCTGCCGAGGAGAGCGACCTGGCGCTCCAGCTTGGAGGGCAGCCAGAGATCGTCGGAATCGAGAAAGGCGACAAATTCGCCGCGGGCGGCAGCGATGCCGCGATTGCGGGCGGCGGCGGGGCCGGCGTTGTCCTGGCGGAGCACCCGAATGCGATTGCCGTAGCGGGCGAGAGCTGCCGGGGTGTCGTCGGTGGAACCATCGTCGACGACAATGAGTTCGAGGTTGCCATAGGTCTGGTTGAGAACGCTGTCGACGGCCTGGGTGACGATATTCGCCCGGTTATAGGTCGGAATGACAGCGGTCACGAGGGGGTTGGCGGACATGGGAACGGTCACTTGGCCAGAGTTGCCGGCGTGGATTGCTGGGTAACGATGGTCTTGACCACTTGGGCGGGGGCGCCGACGGCGATGGAGAAATCGGGAATGTCGTGGAGGACGACGGAGTTGGCGCCAACGACGGCGCCCCGACCGATAGTGACTCCGGGACAGACGACGACGTTCTGGCCGAGCCAAGCGCCGCGGCGGATCAAGACCGGCTGGATCTTGTCCATGCCCTGGGCCAGGATGGGGCGATCGGTATCGGTGTACTTGTGAATGTGATCGGAGATATAGACGTTGCGAGCGAGGAGGACGCTTTCCTCCAGGGTGACGCCGCGGACGGCGGAGAGCACACAGGCGCCGGCGATGCTGGTGCCGCTGCCGATGGAGACGGCGACGGAGGTGTTATCGCCATCGGGAAGCGTCTGCAGCCAGGAGCCGGCGCCGATAAAGACGCGGTCGCCGATGGCAATGCGGTTCTCTCCATTGAGGCGAAGCGGGTACATGACGACGGTCTTGCTGCCGAAACGGGCGAAAGCGCCTGAAATAAGCAGGGAAAAAAGCTTGCCGCTCAAGCGGAGCCAGGCGCGGTAGCCAGAGACGAACAGGCGCGAGAGGGGTTTCATGGGCTAAACTGAGTGCGTGCGGTGGGCAGCGTGCTGACGCCACAGCTTCTTGATCCGACCCGCAAGATTGGTCTTCTCGAGCAGGGCCTTGATTGTTCGGTCGACAAGGAGGGCCGCCGTCCCCAACGCCTTTACTCGCATTCCCGTCCAACGGGGAGCGTAAAGACAAACCGTGCTTTCATTCCATTGCTTGCTTCCAAATCGACGCTTGTAGAGAGCGTCACCGATACCGAAATCGATAGCGGCCACACCCTCACGGCAAAGTTCCTCGATGCCGTGCATTAGCAGAAATGTTCCAGGGGAATACTTGCCATATGCGGGATCGTGCGCAAGGTACTCGCTGAGAAAAGCGCCGTTGTAAATAGAGCCGATCCAGTAAGCGCACGGCTGATCGCCGAGGTAAAGAACATAGCCGCGGAGCCAACCCTTACGCGCCTCCAAGCCGAGCATCTCCCGTATGATGGGCGCATCGGAGAAACCGACACCGAGACCGCGCTGATAAGTCTTAGCCGTAACCTGCTCTGCGTCCCTAATCAGTTCCTCTAACCGGTCTGGCCCCTCAAGCCGGGCAATTCGCAGATCGGGAAATGCCGTCCTAAATTTCTTCGCGTCGGCGCGTATGTGCTTCCGAGCTTCGCGCGAAAGCGCCGCAAAAACCTCATCGGGAGTCTTGGGAACAAGCATCATGCAGTGGATCTGCGTGACGCGAAAGTTGTCACGCATCAGTGCCGAATCGACGTGAGCCGCCATCTGGAAAAGAGCCAGGTCCGTATTGACGTAACTAAGAACAGCGACGTCCGCTTCGCCGCCGCACAAGGACCGCCGGATTTCATTAACGATCAGTCTGGTATTTTCGTCCGACTGGTCTCCGAGAAGACCGCCGTAGACGAAATCCAAAACGCGGACGCCGGAAACGGGAATTGATAGATAGCCAATCCTGTGCCGGAGGGTCGTGGTGGTTGCTCTACCGACCAGGATCGTGTCTGGTATTCCGTTTCGCTCAACGACGATCACATGAGGCCGTGTTGAAGCGGAGCATCGAAGAATTGTGAGATTCAGATCAATATCCGCATCGCGATGACCCTTCCAAAGGCTCCAAACCGGGCGAATCGCCTCCATCTCCTCAACAGTCGTGATGATGCGGACTCGCGGTTCAGCGGCTTGCACCATTTCCTTTGAAAGCGCGCCAGGCGGCGCCGTATTTGTTGTCGCGCTGAGGACCATTCAAGGGCCTTTCGAAGGGGTAGACCGCTGCTGAACTCTTCTACCCAAACGAAGTGTGATGGGGGGAGCTGCGCGTCAGCAATGGCCGGGCAATGTGGAAGGATAATGCGGCCGGGCCGTTGCCTTGCGTTGGCAGCGGCCCGAGACCAGGAGACGACAGGATTCCTTACTGAACAAGAGCGGTAAGGCCGGACGGGGGATCGGGTTTCGCAGTTGCTTGCCCGTCGTACTGATAGGCGCCGACATCCCACGAGGACCCACGAGACAAATATGAAGTCCCAGCCCAAGGCGCTCCCGATGTGTCGGAGCAAAGAGACGCCATGGTTCCAGAACAAAATTGCTCAAATTGGCTCCCGCCTTTACTGTGTAGTTGCTGCCGCCGGTGGGCCGATACTTATTGGCAGCCGTATATCCCTTGGCGGTGGCGTTCGCTACGCTCTTGGTCATATTGTTCGCGGCATTTGTCGCTACCGACCTTTGCCGTAGGGGTATCCCTTCGGGTCGGTCGAGTGCCGGCCGCAATCCAGAGGTTGTTTTTCAGATTCAGGGTGCCAAGAGAGCTGCCTCGATCTACGACGCGGTAGCACCCGTTCCCATTGCTGCAGTCGACGATGTTGTTGAAGACGTTCGCCGTGAGGGTTGGGTCATTTCCGCAATTGGTGTCGATGGCTATATTGGCCCCGGCGCCGCTGTTGTTCCACATGACGTTGTTGTAGATCGAATTGCCGTTGCGCCCGCGCAGACGAGCAGCACCGCTCCCATTTGGTTATTATGGATGAGGTTGTTGTAGATCAGCGGTGTCGGATGCGCTTACGTTTTCGATTACGTTAGTGTGGAACTTCACGCTCGTCGCGTTCTGTACCGGGATGCCATTCAGATTGTAGATCTCGGCGTCGTGAATAAAGCCGTAACCGACGACGTCCCTGCGCGGTATCGTGGCAGCTACCCCCGAGACCTCCTTAATGTTTCGCCAGCAGGAGAGCAACGGAATGTTCGAGGGGCGGCGTCGGAACCGTCCCCTCGGAGTCCTTCAGGGTCATCCAGCCACAAAAGGCCGCATGGTCTGAGCCGGGAACGTGATCGGTGCTGTTGATCGCAGGCGTAGTCCAACCGTGCACGTACATATTGCTCGCGGTCACGGTACCGGATTTGCCAGCCGAGGCATTGAAGATGGCCGTATAGCCGCAATTGTTACCCGGATCGGAGGATCGGACCCTCACCAATTGCGCGCTTCAATTCGATATTGTCAAATTCGATGTACCCAGCCCCTGACGCAATCTGCACGGTGTTGTTCCCACCTGGTCGGCGATTGATTTTGGAGATCGAATACGGGACGCGACCATCCGCCGCCTGGGCCATGAGTGGTCAACCCCGTAATAATCAGACGCACTGGATTCCCACTGGCGCTGACGGTCATCATGAAGCAAGCGGCGGGCCAAGTGACCCCGCCCTTGAAGATGAAGCGGTCGCCGGCCACGTGCGAATAAGCCGGGGCCTTTCCGGAGCCGGTGCAGGCGGCGCCCACCTGCATGTAAGGGTGTGTCTTCCAGGGGGCCGAAGTCGAGGTACCGCTGTTGGAGTTCGACCCGTTAGCGAAATCGATGTAGTAGGTCGTACCTGCCTTGGCGGCAGCGGGGAAGATAGCGAAGCCAAAGAAAACCGTTAGGACAGTAATAAGCGTGTACATCCGCCGTTGCAAAACTCACCTCCGCGGCGATTTAAACTTAATTTTGTGGGAAGCCGTGGTTAACATTAGCCCAGAGCGGAAGCCTGGCGCAACTGTCCTGAGGTTCAGGGGCGCGGCCCGGAGGTTCATGTCCCTAGAGCATGGGCGGGCCGATGCCTGAGGTGACAATCCTAGAGCTTCGGCTGGCGCTCCATGGACAGGTCTTCCAAGGCGTTGACCTGAGAACAGATACTGGCGGGCGTTGGGGCCGCCAAGGCAGATTCGGAGTTGCTGTTGACCCAAGGGAAAGACCCGAGCAGCTTCGATCTCTGCTCCTTGCGCAAAAAATCGATAAATTCACGCGGAACCGGCCGGGCTTCGCGGCGGGCGGAAGACCAGAAGAATCCGGCCAGCCTGGCCGCGGAGCCGAGCAGGAAGGGCGTCTCGCGGAAGTGCCGGGCGCACTTGAAGACCTCAAAAACCGGGTCGCTGCCGAAGGAATAATCCAAGCGTCCGAGACGGAAGCGATGGCGCAGCAGGCTGCCGGCGGCGCCGGTGTGCCGCTGGTGAAAGACCTTGAGAGCAGGAATGGCCTCGGCCTGCCATCCCTTCATCTTGGCGCATTGCTGAGCGTACCAGTCCTCGCCGCCGTACTTAAGGACGGCGTAGCCGCCGATGTCGCGGTAGCAGAGGCGGCGAACCAACTGGGCAGCGTGGGGAACGGAGTCCACGCGGTTGGAGGAGCGGCAGCGAAAAAGGCCGTCGCTTTCCTCATAGACGTAGCCGGCGGCGATCCCCGAGGCGCGGATTCTGCTCGAAGCGGGCGATGAGGCCGGCGAAATAAGAAGGCTCAACGGAGATATCGGCATCGATGTTGCCGATGAAATCGAAGGGCACGTCCTGCAAGAGGCGGGCGGCCTGGTGGAGGGCGATCGCCTTCGATGCGAAATCGCGGCCGGGAGCCCGGTCGGTCCGCAGGTACTTCACAAAAGGGTACCGTTGAGAATAGCGAAGGACAATCTCGTCGGTCTGTCGGTGGAATTGTCGCTGACGATGACCCATACCTGGGGGAGCAAGGTCTGGGACAGCACGCTGGCGATAGTCCTTTCGATGAACCGCTCCTCGTCGTGGGCGGCGGTCATGAGGACGTAGGATCGCTGGTTGTGCGTCAACATCTCCTCCGACTGCGTGCGGTCAGGCCGGCGCACGGCTAGCGCTGGGCGGCGGCAACCTGCATGACTTGCGCCCAGGAGCGAGGCATGTTCTTCTCCACCTCGATGCCTTCAAAAATGTTGCTGACGCGGGCGCCGTGGGCCTTGACCCAGGCGGCCATGCGCCGGATTCCTTCCTCCAGATCGACGGTGTTGCCCTTGCCGAAAACCGACTGCGCTTTGGAGTGATCGGAGAAGGCGATTTTGACCTCGTTGCGGGCGTCCAGGTGGTTGACGTTGCAGGGGGCGCCCATGGCGCGGGCCACGACCTGGGCCAGTTCGTTGACGGTGTAGGGAATGGTCGGCGCCGACGTTGAAGACCTGGTTGTTGGCCCCGGGGTAGTCAACAGACTGGGCAATGACGGGGCCACGTCGTCGATGTGGGTGAAGGCGCGCTCTGGGCGCCGTCGCCGAAGATGGTCATGGGCTCGCCCTGGAGAATCTGGTTCATGAAGATGCCGACGACGTTGCGGTAGCGGTCGCCGATGTTCTGGCGTTCGCCGTAAACGTTGTGCGGCCGGAAGATGACGTAATCCAGGCCGAACATCTCGTGGGTGACGCGCAGTTCCTGCTCGACGGCCAACTTGGCGATGCCGTAGGAATCCTCGGGCACGGGGGTCATGGATTCGCTCATGGGCGGCTGGCCCGCGCCGTAGACGGCGATGGAGGAGGTGAAGACAAAACATTTCACATCGTGGTTGACGGACGGCATTGATCAGGTTGACCGAGCCGATAGATTGTTGTTGTAGTTGAAGCGCTTGATGAAGTGGCTCAAGCCTTCCGCGGCGTAGGCCGCCAGGTGGTAGACATGGTGGAAGGAGTGCTGGGCGAAGAGGCGGTTGACCAGTTCGTGGTCCTGAACCGAGCCCTCGACGAAGACGGCGCCGGAAGGAACATTGTCGCGGAAGCCGCCGCTGAGGTCATCGAGGACGACGACACGGTGCCCGAGCTTAAGAAGATGATCGGCGACATGGGAACCCATAAAGCCGGCCCCACCAGTTACTAACGAATTCATCATGGTCTTCATTCTCCAATGTGACGCCAGGCCGCAGCCCGGAAAAGAAGTTACGCACCGGCGACGAGTTCCCTGCTGACGGCAGGTTCCTCGCCGGTCTGGACGAAGCGGACGGGATCGATCTGCTTATTCCAATCGAAGGAGGCACGGTACATGGCCAGGCGGCCCTCGAGGGCGTCGCTGTGGCTGAGCAAGCGCTTCACACCATAGCCAAGCTGGCGGACACGGAGCCAAAGCAGCCAGGCGCGACGACATTGGCGAGCGCCGCGTTCGCCGTAATGCTTGTAAAAGTAGCGGTAGCGGTTGCGGCACTTCTCGAGTTCGAAACGGACGGGGAAACGGCTGACGGACTGCCCGCCAAGGTGGGTGATGGAGGCGGCCGGGGTGTAGACAACGGGATAACCGCAGTTCCAGACGCGGCGGCACAAATCAACTTCTTCATAGTGGTAGAAGAACTGCTCGTCGAAGCCGCCGAGTTGCTTCAGCACCGGCCCACGAAGCATGAGGCAGCAGCCGGACTGCCAGTCGATAGTTCGCTCGGTGTCGCCCTGCCAGCCTGTGTAGGTGTCGGAGGCAAAAAAATCGGACAGGTAGGCAAGCCAGCGGAGGTAGAGCGCGGCAACCAGTTCGCCGCGGATGGTCGGGAAAGGCCGCGCGGAGCCCTGATAGGAGCCATCCGGGTTCAGAACGCGGCAGCCGAACGCGCCGGCCTCGGGATGGCGGTCGGCAAACTCGATCCATTGGTCGAGGGCACCGTCATGAATGAGGGTGTCGGGATTCAGGATCAATACAAACTCGCCGGTGGCGGCGCGGATGCCGACGTTGTTTCCCCTGGCGAAGCCGAGGTTGGCATTGTTTTCGATGACCCGCACCTTGGGAAAGTGCTGGTGGATGAATTCGAGTGAGCCGTCGGTGGAGCCGTTGTCGGAGACGATGACCTCGAAATCGAGGGAATGGGTGCGCTCGAAGATGGAGCGCAGGCAGTCTTCGATAACCTTTCGATCGTTCCAGCAGATGATGACAATGGAGAGTTTCACGGTTTCAACCTCTTTCCACCGTTGCGGAATGTGCGGGGAGCAAGCGAAATCAGCGGTCCTGGAGCCAGGGCGAGGAAAGCCGGCCGGCACGTGCCACGATGTGCGATTCGGGGGCGAACTCCAGGTCAGGAGCGAATCGCGGGGCGGCCGCGGGCGCCTTGCTCGGTACCGCGACGGCGGAGATCATGGCCAGCAAGGCGTACCAGGCAAGGATGGTCTGATCCCAGTAGGAAATTCCAACAAAGGATACGGTATGGGCGAGGAGCGCCGAGCCCAGAGCCCAGAAAAAGAGAGCCTCTTTCTTGTCGGGAGCATTGCGGCGGGCGCGTCCGACGTACTTGAAGCCATAGACGATGACGGCGATGAAGAGGATCAAGCCAGGCAAGCCGGAACTGACGGCGCTGGAGACATACTGATTAGCCGTGTCCCACATGTCCCATCCCCAGCTCGCGTTGGATGCGGTCCCAATGAGCCACCAGTCCCAGAAATGAAGGATGGTTTGGTTGATCAACTGGTAGCGATGGTCGCCGGAAGAGCCTCCGGTGATGTCGATGCGAGCGATGAGGGACCATACCGGGGCTTTCATCACCATGTGCAGCGAGACGAGCACGATGACGATAGCCCAGCGGATGAGGCGGGTAGCGCGGCGAAAGGGCCACAAAGCCAGACCGACAAGGCCGGCCAGGTATCCGGCTACGGGGGTGCTGGAGTTGCAGGCCACGGTCATGACGGTGGCGGAAATCGCCCCCAGGAGGGCGACGGCGCGTTGTTTCCTCTCGGTGAGCCAGAGGCCGAGGAAGAGCGGAACCAGCACCGCGCCAAAGGTGCCGGCCAGAATGGAGACGCCGAACGGGCCGGTGGCGCGAATCTTGCCGTCGCGCACCCAGAGAGTGGCGTAATAACCGGCTCTGGCGCCGCCGAGCTTGGCGTAGAGATTCGTACCGCCAATGCGTTCGTAGGCCATTTCCAGGGCGAGCGCGAAGGCGATCCAGGCAAAGACACGGATGACGCGGTACACGTCGTCGCGGTCGCGAACCAGGCAGCGAAAGACAACATAGGTGCAAAAGACGCTGTATAGCTGGCCCAACTGAAAGATGACGGCGCCGTCGTCCTGGAAGAGGAGAACGCCGGCCACGGCGGTGACAATGGACAGGGCGATGACCGCCATGTCGATGCGGTTCATCCCGCCGGCAAAGAACTCGCGGCTGCCTTGACCGCGGATGAGGAGGATGCGGACCATGGCGAACAGAAGCAGGATGCGAAGCACCGGGAAATGCAAGCCGGCAATCACGATCACCTGATCCAGGGGAATGACGACGGAGAAGACCAGGAAAGGAATAATCGCCTTCTTCTGGGGCAGGAAAAAGATCAGAAGGCCCGCCAGCAGCAAGACAACAGCCACCACCGGATTCAGAATGGTGGCCTCGACGCCACCTCCGTATCTGAGGTTCTCGGGCAATTAACATCCCTTCGCGATCATGCAAAGGCAGGAGTTCAGTTCTTGTCCGCAACCGCGGTTCCAGCAGGCGAAGACGGAAGCTGGGAAGCGGCTGGCGAATCCGCAAAGGCGTACAACAACCATCCAAGTTCGTAGGGACGGCACTCGAACAGCACCTTCAGATGCGAAGCCGGTTGCCGCCTTGGGCCGCTGCCGGGGCGACGCAACAAGGTACGCGAGTATCTGCGCCAAGGGGGCGGCTGGATGCATCGCCAGATCAGGCCGGCGGAGGCATCCTCCATGTTGACGGAAAGCTCGTTGCGTTCATGGATCCAATCAAGGCCTTTGTAAATCCAGGCGTCGAAACTCCGGTTGCTGACGGCGCTCAAGGCGAGCAGGGCCATCGGCGCCATGCCATGCTGGTGGACGGAGTACACCGGGTACTGCTCAAATACCCGGCCGTTGCGCGCATCATAGTGCCACCACCACTGCCCCAGAAGACCCTGCGCCTCGCAAATGGCCTGCGCGCACTTCAGCGCGCGCGGCAAGGCAGCGCTCTCCTGGTAGGCTTCATAAAACCTGCTCAGGGCGTAGATGGGGTACACCTGGTCGGCAAAGCTGCCGATATGTCCGCGGAGCCTGCCGTGGAGAGTTCTGCCCGTAGTCAGATGCGAAAAAACGCCGTTCGCGCCCTGGTTTTCGCTCAGCATGTTATGTGTCTGGAAGGCCTGGGGGCGCAGATCAAAGGCCATGTCCGGCCTGGCCAACGCGCAGTGCGACAGACCAGCGAGAAACCACGCCAATTCCATGGTCCTGCCCTGTTTCGCATCCGACAAGAAGGCAGAGATCCTCAGCCGCTTGCTGAGTTCTTGCAACCGATCCGGGGCCATCAAGGCGCACATCCAGAGCAACAAACCGATATCGCCGATGTTGTCAGCCCAAGCGGTATTCGACAGCAATCCTTCGAGCACCAAGTCCAGCGGGACGGGGGACGGCGTGCCGCTCCGTTGGAGGCGGTGAAGTCCCAGCAAGGTCATCGCCGTGTACCTGGGGGAAAGGCCCTCCTGCAGCAGGCCGCGCTCGGTCTTCTTGAGCTTGTAACAGAAGAGCTGAGCGCGAGGATCAAACATCCGCGGCAAGCCTTTGGCCGCCACCTGCACCAGACGCTGAACAGTCGTGTTTCCGATTTCGCTTTCCACAGTGTCGATATCACTTGCGAAAAAGGCGCGATCAGCCAATGTGCCTGTACAGCATCCTGCCCATCAGGGACAAAACCGGCGGCGGCATATGTGCAAGGAGCCGCCGGGCGGCGGATTTCCACCTGGATGCCGGGAAATCCATCATGTGCGTGGGAGGACCCTCCGCAGCAAAGCGCGAATAGGTCAGAATCGACTCCTTTGCTCCCCACCGGTTCTTAAACGTGATTAGCCCCGCTTGGCCAGCATCGGTACGTCCGAGATCGAAAAGCCGCAAGCCGGCGGCCTTGGCTTCCTGGATTGAGGTCCACAAAAGCAGGTGTACGCCTCCGAGATTGTGATAACGCGATTCGGAGCACCCGTACTTGTAAGCCAGAGTGTTGTTAAAGCAAACTGTCAGAATTGAGGCCACCGGACGGCGGCCCTTGAGGGCGATGCGAATCTTGAGGGCTGGACCGAAACAACTGGCCAGGTTTTCGAACCAATCGCGCGGGGGCGGCGGCAGACCGTGGCGACGGCGGGTGGCGACGAAAAGGTGGTAGAACGCGTCCAGATGCCAGTCGGCTGACCCCTCTTCGTATTCCAGCCTTTCGCGCTGCGACCGCAGGATTTTTCTCCGGATGGAGCTCTGGTGAAAGTTGCGGAATATCCCGTCGAGTTCAGGCTGAAGATCCAACTGATGGAGACTGCAGCGGGCCGTGACGGAGGGCTGCAAACAGGATACCGGTATCGCCGTCAAGGGGCGTATTTCGATGTACCGGCAGCGCTCTCGCAGAGCATCCTGTTGCAGTTCGTTGAGGAGCAGTTTGAGGTCGTCCTCGTTCTCAACCAGCGGCTCACAATGATCGGAAAACGGAAGCGACACCAGCCGGCGTCCGGTAACCCAACTTTGTATCTGGCAGCAGACTATGGCGTTGTGGAGCATCTCTCCAGGGCCGGAGGTGGTGTAAGCCACGATGCGGTAGCCGTACGTCCGATTCAGGGCTCCCAGCCAGGCCAGGGAATGGAACATCGACGCACGAGGGTGTCGCGAGACAAATGGCGACCATCGAATGTCGCTCAAGGGCTCGATTCGATGCACCGACCGCGTGCGAGGGCTGGATGCGGACATCGCGGGCCAGGCTAAAGGCGAGCTGTTTGGCATGTGCGATCTTCCTGCCCCGCTACTTCGGGCCATTCTCCTCCGGGTTGAGAACGGCTGGTCAATGGCCCAGGGGCAACGTCGATCAAATTGAGCACGGTTCGTACAATGCTCTCCAGGATCGCCTGACTGCGACCGCATGGTTTTTCGGGCCGTACCCAGCGTACTAAGGCGATTTTTGCCGGAATGTCACTCGGACTCTCGATCAGCGTTAGCCTGCCCTGCTTGGCCAGGTAGTGGTCGACGGCGCCGATCTTCCCGCGGAAAATGCTGTAGACGGGCACACCGAGAGCCGCCGCCTCGCGGTTCATCGTCCCCCCGCCGCTGATTACAAGGTCGGAGAACCAAATGAGATTCAATCCGTTAATGGGCGCGGCCGGGATGATCATGCGTCCGGAGGCAATCAGCTCCGAGTATTGCGCCCGCAGTTGCGCGCCCTGCCGCGCATTTCTGGGAAGCACGACCAGCCGGGTCTCCGGTTTGCTCAACAGGAAACGCACCGCTTCCGCGAACAGCATTTCACTTTCGGGGTTGTGGTAGTGCGCCTCGGTTGCGGGCGGACGCAGGGTCACAACGAGGTCGTTGGCCAAGAGGCCAAGCTGGTCAAGAATCGAGCGATCAGGGCGAAAGCGAGGTACGTAAACGTCCTCCTTGATGCCCGGGTACTTCAGAACCCTCCCACTTTGCTGGCTGATCGCCTCATCAGGTATGACGTTCCGGGGAAAGAATCCAGTTCGGTTCGATCAGGCCCGTCCTGGTGGTGTACTCATAGTCCATCATCACCAGCGTCGGTATGCGCAGGAGTTTGCACACCAGGACTTGTGCTCGTGACCCGTGCGAAAGGGCGAGATTCGGCCGGTGCAGCAGTGCGGTCGGGGACAACTGGGCCGCGCGAACGCAGTTGACTACGACCTTACTTGCCTTGTTCTTGCCGGAATGGCCGCCGATCACCTTGCAACGGAGGTGAAAGAACTCGAGAAGGTCGCAGACCTGGTACATGTCCCGTGCCGTCAAAACGAGCGCAACCCCTCGTTTCTGCAGCTCTTCGATAATCGGCAGGAATAACGGAATGTGGGGAGAGTTGTCGATGTCAATCCAGACTTTCTTTGCGGTCAGCGGGGCGATGGGAGCCGGCGGGACCGGCGATGCTGGAGATTGCTCCAGCCTTGGCTCCCCGCCTGCCGCCCGCTCTTCTACTCTCTGCACCAAGTTGTCCATGGGACGATCCTCGCACGCGCTCGCGCCGAGCTCTCCTCAGCCGCCACGCTCTAACGTTCTCCCAGAGATCCGGCCACGAAGTGCCCGATCTGGCCCTTCACGAAACTCTCCACTGCTTCCACCGTGCGCCGTTGCTGGTCCGTGGTCAGGCCGGGGAACATCGGCAGCGACAGGATTTCCCGCGCCACGCGCTGCGTCACCGGCAGGTCTCGCGGTTTGTAGCCTAGCGTCAGGTAGGGTTTTTGCTCGTGCAAGGGTATGGGATAGTGAATGCCGGTGCTTATGCCGGCGTTCGCCAAATGCTGCTGCAACTTGTCTCGATCGGCTACGCGGATTACATACAGGTGGTACACACCGTTGGAATACGATGGTTCCTTCGGGGTTGTAACTCCATCCACGTGCGCCAGCAGCCGCTCATATTCTTCCGCATGCTCGCGCCGCCGGCGGTTCCACTCCGGGAGACGGCGCAGCTTGACCGACAGAATGCCGCACTGGAGGGAGTCGAGCCTGCCGTTGTAACCCTCCAGATCGTGGTAATACTTTTTCGCCTGACCGTGATCACGCAGCATCTTGCAGGTGCGCGCCAATTCGCTGTCATTGGTGGTAATCGCGCCGCCCTCGCCGCATGCTCCCAGGTTCTTGCCAGGATAGAAGCTGAATGCTGCTGCCCGCCCCATGGATCCGCACTTGCGCCAGCGGTTCTCCCGCTGCGAAAAATATTCCGCGCCGTGCGCCTGGCACGCGTCTTCGATGACCATCAGCCGATGCCGCTCCGCCACCTCCATGATTTCCTCCATGGGCGCGGACTGGCCGTAGAGGTGAACGGGGATAAGGGCGGTGATCGGCCGGCCGTTTCGTTTGCTCAGCGGACGTCCGGCGCTATCGCTCGGGCACGAATCCAGGTACTCGCACAGGAGTCGCGCGTCCATGCAGTAGGTGGCCTCGTCGATGTCGAGGAATTCCGGCGTGGCGCCCGCCTGGCTGATCGCCTCGGCGGTGGCAATGAAGGTGTTCGCCACGGTCAGCACCACGTCGCCAGGCCGGACCGGGGCGGCAATCAAGGCGAAGCGCAAAGCGTCGGTCCCGCTGTTCACGGCGACGCTGAACTGCGTGCCGCAGAAGGCAGCGAACTCGCGTTCGAACGACTCCACCATGCCTCCGCCAACAAACCCGGCAGTGTCGAGGACGCGGTGAAAGACCTCGGTGAGTTCCTGTTTCAGTTCGCGGTGAGGAGTGACGAGGTCGAGGAACGGAATGCCGTCGCTAGAGTTGCCCATGTTTCGCCACCTCTGCCTGCCGTTCGATATAGCGCAGAATGCGCGCGGGATTCCCCGCCACCACGGCATTGGCCGGGACATCCTTGGTGACCACAGCGCCGGCGCCCACGATGGCGCTCTCCCCCACGGTCACCTTGGAGAGAATGGTTGACCCGGAGCCGATGGAAGCGCCCTTCTTGATCAGGGTGGTTTCCACCTTCCAGTCGGCTTCGGTCTGCAGGCCGCCGCCGGTGGCGGTGGCGCGTGGATAGGAGTCGTTGATGAAGACCACGCCGTGTCCGATGAAGACGTTGTCCTCGATGGTGACGCCTTCGCAGATGAACGTGTGGCTTGAGATCTTGCACCGTTTGCCGATGGTGGCGTTCTTCTGCACCTCGACAAAGGCGCCGATCTTGGTCTCGTCGCCGATTTCGCAGCCGTACAGGTTGATGAACTTGGACAGCTTCACGTCCCTGCCGAGCTTGACGTCGGGAGCAATACTCAAGAATTCATTCATAAGGAGTAGCACTACCTGCGGAAGCGAGCGGGCATGATACGTGCCCGCTCACGGAAGCTCTGACTTGTGCTTGAGGTTCTTGGCTGCGGGAGTGCGAGAACTCCATCCCGCCGTGATTTATCAGTAGGCGCCCTCGCCGGACATGACCGCCTTCGGCGTCAGCCAAAGGATCTTCAAGTCCATGGCGATGGACCACTTGCGGGCATACTTCAGATCCAGCCGCACCATCTCGTCGAAGTTGACCTTGCTGCGCCCGCTTACCTGCCACAATCCGGTGATGCCGGGCTTCACTTCCAGGACGCGGCGCCGGTGCCACATGTCGTACTGCTCCAACTCGTAGGGCAGGGGCGGCCGGGGTCCGACCAACGACATCTCGCCCTTCAGCACGTTGAAGAACTGGGGCAGTTCATCCAGGCTGGTTCGGCGCAAGAAGGCGCCGATGGTGGTGATTCGCGGGTCGTTGGTGATCTTGAAAACCTTGGCGGAGGCCTGTGAAGGGTGTTTTCCAGCGATGAATTTCCTGACGTAGTCCCGGTGAATGGCCGAGTCGTTGTTCTCATACATCGAGCGAAATTTCCAAAGCGTGAACGGGTTGCCGCACTGCCCCACCCGGCGCTGCCGAAACCACACGGGGCCTGGGGACGTAATTTTGATCAAAATCGCCATCACCAGGAATAGCGGCGACAGCAGGGCAAGGGCGAGCAAGCTGCCCACCACGTCAAGGGCGCGCTTCATCAGGTGCGCGGAACGCCGGTGGCGCTGGGACCGCGGAACATCCGGATAGAAGCGCATCCGCTCGTTGCCGTCGCTGCCGTCCGTGCCCGAATCGTCGGGGAACATGTGGCAGGTCATGGCGATCTTGGCCAGTTGCTCGGCCTCAAGGGTGCGAGACATGGCTTCCGTGATCCGCCGCAGGATGGCGGTGGCCACGACCGCGCTTGCCTCCGCGATTTCCGTGAAAATGATCCCCAGCGCCGCCTCGTCTTCATACCAGCCGACGATATCGATGTCCCGAATCAGGGAGCAGGCCTTGCGCTGGAACTGCCGGACAACTTTCGTACCGGCCTTCCCCTCAAAAATCTCGCTGCTTCGCAGAATCACGAGCAGGAACGGCTTGCCGGAGCGTTCCGATCGCTTTCGTTCCAGGGCAAGCGTCTGCAGGAAAAAGTCCTCATCCGCGATCGCGTGTTCGTGAGGCCGCAGCGATGAACTCTGCGAGTGGCGCTTTAATGCAGACTTGTCTACCCGAGGCTCAGTAGTCGCGGGACGATTCACCCGACTAACCGCCTCCAACCCATCCCTGCTGTACAAGTCAGGTCGTTGCTCTGCGCTCATGTCTCCTCAATCAGTTCTGGCGGGCTGGGGAGAGATTGCGACCGCTTCAGAAGCTTGCTCGGTACTGACACTGGACTGAGCAATTGCCATGCCAGTAAATACCCAACGCAGGCTTTTGCAGTCCCCGCCGGAACGCCGCTAACTGCCTTGGTTTCTTAAATCTCCATAAACTGGAATGGCTCACGGCGTTGGACCTCAACTTAATCCTCCGGGTGAGAATGCAAATAGTTGCACCTCAGGGGAGAGCAAAGTTCACAGTCCCCGGCGGCGTCAGCCGGACCCATGCCATGGTTTGCACTGCTAAGTTGCTGCCCTGACGGAATTTTGTCCTGGCGCCGAAGGACAGGATGCTGAGAACAGTGCTGCGACCGGCAAGTGCACGGAGAATCACTTGGTTTGCTATGCCGGTTCGACATCGAAACCATCCAGGGTCAACGAAAGTGAGCGCTGAATCGCGTTGACCGAGACGACCAACCGCCGGCCGCATTCGGTCAGAATGCCCTCCACGCCATCCAGGGCGCCCCCACGGACGCGAACACGTTGGCCGACCCGGAGGAAGGGTGCGTGAGAGAGCGCCAGATCGCTCGCCAGAATTGCCCGCACATTTTCGATCTCGTTATCGGAAATCGCAGTCCCGTGGCCCTTGTCGCCGACGAAGTGCAACACTCCTCCAAGCCGCAGCACCGACACCTTGTTCTCCGGCGTGGCCGCTATGCGGACAAAAACGTATCCAGGAAACAACGGCGAGGAAACCATTTTGCGGCGGTCGCTCCAGCGGTGCATGGCGGAGGCCAGCGGCAAAAAGGAGGTGACCGACCGCCGATTCAGTTCCTCGGCCACCTTTTTCTCATGACGAGGGCGGGTCATCACGGCATACCATTGCCGGCTGTCCTGAACCAAGTGGACCGTCCCGCCGGCCTGAACCAGTTCTGCCGAAGCGCACATAGCTTCGCTCTCTGAGTCACATCTACTGGTGACCCCAAAAACCACGCTTGCCAACTTCTCCTGCTCCGGCGGCGCTCTAAGTCCTACATAGCGCACGCCGTTGCCGGGTACTTACTATTTCACCGGGCCGCGGGCACCGCAAGGTTACCGACGTAACGGAACCTTACGATCCAGGGCCCTCAGCAAATCCTCTCCCGGGCCCGGCAGGGCGCTTCACTTGGCCGGAGATTTTGCGCCCGGATTTCCGTATCTGCCGTAGTAGTACGAGACGTATGTCGATCCGGCCTCCACGCGGTTCAGCACCACGCCCAGCACCGGCATGCTTCGAAACTCCTGGCGGGCCCGCTGCGCCAGATCGAAGGGCGTCTTGGCCGACATCACCACCAGCAGGATGCCATCGCAGTAGCGGGCAATCAGGCTGGCGTCGGCGACCGGCACCGCGGGAGGCGAATCCACCACCACCCAGTCAAAGACCTCGCCGAGCCGCCGGAGCAATAACTCCAGCCGGCCGTTGCCAATCAATTCGGCGGGGTTCGAGATCTGGCGCCCGCCCGGGATGAAGGCCAGGTTTTCCATGGGCCCGCGCTGCAGGATGGAAAACTCATCCGCGTCGCCGCGCAGAAAATCCGAAACGCCAGGTTCCGATTCGGTTCCCAGGACCTCGTGCAGGCGCGAGCGCCGGAGATCGCAGTCCAGCAGGACGACGCGGCGGCCATGCTGGCGGGCCAGTGTCTGGGCCAGGTTGGAGGAGACGAATGTCTTCCCTTCCGCGGGCAGAGCGCTGCCCACCAGGATGGTCCTGAGCGGCCGCTTCTCCCGAATGTGATAGAGCCGGGAGCGCAGCGTGCGGAATTCCTCGGTGCCCGGCTGCTCGTGACTCTCCGGGTTCAAAAACAGCATGCCCTTGGTGGGCATCCACGGGCGCTGGCGGCAACGGGCGGCAATCGCTTCCCAGCTCAATGCCCGCGGCGCCTCGGGCTCGGCGGCGACCATGGCCACCGGGGCCGCGGAGCCCATCAGCGGCATCATCTCACTCATCAGCGGATCCTGGAACGAGACCAGCGGGTCGTCGACGAGTGGCGGTGGCGGCGCCGCGGGCGTGGCCGCAAGCTTTTCCTGTTCCGCTTTCCATAGCGCTTCGTGAATCCTGCTCATGATTGTTTCTTTTCGTTCTGCATTTCGCTGGCATGCACCGGCCGCATGGCCTTGCGGCGGGCGGCGAACATCTTCACCGCCTCCAGCATGGTCACGTTTTCACCACTGGACCGCATGTCCATGCTGGCCACGGGGGGAAGGTCATGAAGCTCAAATTCGCGCGCGATGTCGTCCACCAAGTCGGCCGTCACCGGCTTTTTCTGGTCCACGAAAGCGTTAATCAGAGCGTGTTCACACAGCAGGTTGGTGACACGCGGGATACCCTGGGCATACTTGAAAATCGCCTCCACCGCTTCCTCGGAAAAGATCGGATCGCCGTTGGCGCCCGCAAATCGCAGCCGCTGCGCGATGTAAGCGCCGGTTTCGGCCGCCGAGAGCGGGTGGGTACGGCAGCGCAGCGTAATTCGTTGCCGGAACTGCCGCAGTTGCGGCTCGCGCAGCTTCTGCTCCAGTTCCGGCTGCCCGGAAAGCACGATCTGCAGCAGTTTTTCGGTGGAGGTTTCCAGGTTGGTCAGCAGGCGAATCTCTTCCAGCAGCTCCACCGAAAGATTCTGCGCTTCGTCAATGATCAGGGCGGCGGTTTCACCGGTGCGATAGCGGTCGAGCAGCCACTGGTTCAGCCGCATCAGCATGTGGCCTTTGCCGCTGCCGTCGCAGGGAATGCCGAAATCGGCCATCATGAAGTCGAAAAACTCGCTGACGTTCAGCCGCGGGTTGAAGACAAAAGCGGTGGAAATGCGCTGTGTCCGGAGCCACTCCAGCAGCTTGTTGAGCAGCGTAGTTTTTCCGGTGCCGACCTCGCCCGTAAGCAAGATGAATCCCTTGCGCGTCTGGATGCCGTAGCTCAGGCAGGCCAAGGCCTCGCGCGCAGCGGGCGTCAGGAACAGGTAACGAGGATCCGGACTCACGCTGAACGGACTTGCCCGCAGACCAAAGAATTGCTTGTACATGTCGGCTTATGCTCCTACTTGCTGGCGCTGGCGATCCTTCTTACTCCAACGTTGGCGCCAACCCTTTTCTCGGCGTTGCGCCGGATCGATGTCGACCGATGGCATCAGCATCAGCGTCGGCAATTCCAGATAGAACTGCACATCCTTCTCCGTCCGGATTGCCTTGTCTCGAAATTCCAGTAACAGCGCGATCATCAGCCCCAAGGCGATACCCCCGCCAAATCCGCCGGCCGCAAACATAGGACGATTGGGAAACGTGGGCGTCTCCGGCAGGTTGGGAGGATCCAGCACCCGGAACTGCTCACCCTGCTGGCGACGCTCCAGGTCGGTTGCCATTTCGGATTGGTTCTTCTTGTTCAGCAGCTGATTGTAGAAATCCAGCGCCGTCTGGTAATCGCGCGTCAGTTGCTTAAACCCTTCTTCCACCACCGGACTCAATTGCACCCGCGACTGGTATGTCCTGATCTGCTTGCCGATCTCCGCCTGGGCCGTCTGTTTTTCGTGCAGCGACACTTGCATGCCGTGCATTTGCGCCCGCAACTGCTTGATGCCGGACGGCTCCATCGCCGCCGGACCTTCGGGAATATCGGCAGGTTTCTTCTTGTTTTTTGCTCCGGCTTCAGCCGCTGTATTGAATTCTTCCAGCCTCTTCTTCATCAAGGCGATGTCGCGCTTCAGCTTGACCACATCCGGGTGGGTCTCCGTATAGCGCGTTTGCAGCGCGGTAAGCTGCGCTTGGGCAGTTGTCAATTGTTGCTGCAATGTCTCCGGATTAATGGCTCGCGTTCCCTGCGCCGCCTGCACCTGCCGCCAGGCTTCCAGTTCCTGGTTGAGCATCGTTTCGGTGTATGTCTTGTCCTGCTGCAGCCGGGTGATGGCCTGGGTGACGGCGTCCAGTTGCGCATTCAGACTGGTGAGCATGGCGAAATTTGTTTGCTCCTGCCCCGGGAGCTGGCCCACGTACTTCTGCTTGAACGCCGCCAGTCTTCTATCCTGTTCATCGAGGCCGCGCTTGGCTTCCTGGAGCTGCGTCTTAATGAAATCCGTCGTCCCCACGGCGCTTTGCTCGCGCAACTTGAGGTTCTCGGCCATGAACATGGAGGTGATTTCACCGCACACTTGCTGCGCCAGCCGGGGATTCGAAGCGCTAAAGCTGATGTAGAAACCCGGAAGTCCGCTCGCGCCGTATCCGAAATCGCCGTGCACCGGCCTCACGGAGACCGCCTTTCGCATGAGATCGACTTTCTGCTCCATGGTGGCGCTGGCAATGTTTGGGAACAATCCAAAACGCTCGATCACCGGCTGCAATCGCGAGCGGCTGAGAATCTGCTCTTGCATCGTCGCCAGGCGCGCGTTCAGCACTTCGGTGACGACCGGCTGCACGTATGCGTCGGGAACCTTCTGATGTTCGACCAGCACCAGGGTCTGCGAGGTGTAGCGATTCGGCAGTTTCAGCGATATGCCCACGGCCACCAGCGGAGCGACCAGCGCCGGCACAATAATCCACCACATGCGCCGGCGCGCAATCTGCAGGTACTCATCCATGCTCAACTCACGATGACCCAACATACGCGCTTACCCCTGTCCTTTCGCGTCCTTACCTCATCACCCAGGGACGCGGACTCCAACTGAAACCAAATCCAAATGTCTGGCGCGAAAGACCGGAACACAAAATCCCCGTGCACTCCCCGCCGGCGACCTGCCGCTGGAAGGCGTAGCTGGCATACATGCTCATCCGCTGTCCCAGGGTCCGGGTCACCTGCACGCCCGCCGATCCCGACCGAAATTCCCCGCTGCCGTACAGGTTCGAGGTCTTGGTCAGAATGCCGGTGAGCCCTGCCGACATGCGGCGCGTCATCGTCCGGGAGACTCCCAGTTGCAGGCTGTGGGAATCCGACCCCGAATACACGCCTGCCCCTCCGGCGACGCCATGGAAGTAGGAGAAGCTCACCGCATTTCGCCTGATCCGGTATTGTGCGGTGGAGGACAGCGTCCAGTCCGCCGACTGCCCCCCGGTGGTCCCCGACCTGATTTCCGGGCCGCCGCTGATGGACCAGGTGAGGCGGCCGGTTACACGCCGCGCATAGCCCAGTTGCACCGAATGGGTATCCGTCTGCGTTTCGAGAAGCCCGGCTTGCGCATCCACCGTGTAGGTTGCGTAGTCGTAGAAAACCGAGACCGCGTCCCGAGCCGTGAACGAGTGGTTATACCCGGTGCGCACGTCTATCTGGTGGCTGTCTTGGAAGAGGCTTTGCGTCTGGCTGTCCAGATAGTGCAGCAACCCGTAGGTTACCGCGGCAGTCCAGGAGCTGCGCGGGCTGATCCCGTACTGCACCTGGACGGACGAGGTATTGGACAAGCGGCTCGATACCGGCGTGTAAATGGATTGCGACGGCGTGAGCCCGTTGGCGAGGCCTCCGATTCCCAGCGAGTCGGCGCCAAAATTCGCGAACCCCAGCCCGGCGCCGAAACTGCTCTCCGGCGTATACGTAAGATTTTCCGCAAGCTGGATGGTCCACCTGTGCAGAGCAAAGGGCACGGAGAAGTTCAGTTGTGGAAACCAGTTGGTCGCCGTGTGCCCGTTATAAAAAACCGCTCCCGCCTGATAAGCCAGGTTCAGATCACCGCGCCGCATCGGATGCTGCAGGTTCAAGGTGGCGCCCAAGGAAGTGGCGCCCTCAAAATCTGACTGCGTTCCCTCGATTCCAGGATTGGAGTCAAATACCTGGCCGACATTGACGCTGAGATTGACGATGTTTTTCCTGCCCGTCAAAGATCCCAGCGTCAGTCCTAATACCCCCGACGGTGGACGCGTGTCCGGCACCGGCGTCTCGACGCTCTCGGCCGGCGCGTCCAAGCTCTGCGTGATCTCGCCGTACGAACGCACGGCCGGAGCAGCCCCGCCGGATTTCGACGAACCTTGCGCAGCCGGGGCGGTCTGCTGGTTGCTCGGCGCGTTGGAAGAGCCCGCCGCAGGGGTCTCCTGCTGGCCCAGGCAGAGGCCCGCAAACAACACGATCACCAGCGGACCGGCAAATCGGACTTGCGCAATGCGACGCATCTCCCCTCCTAGGGGACAACGATGGTGTCACCGGGCTTCAGCAAAAAATTCTGCTGTTGGTTGGTTCCACGCAACGCGTCTTTGTAATTGAACGGCAGTTTCACCTGTTTCCCGTTCTCGTTCCGCAATACGTAAATCCTCTTGGCATTGGCGTACTCGGAAATGCCTCCCGCCGCCGACAACGCCTGGAACACGGTCATGTCGGACAACAGCGGAAAAGCTCCGGGGCGGCCAACCTGCCCGAGGATGAACACCCGCCGGCTGCCCACGGTGGTCACGGTGACGGTCACATGCGGGTCCTCGAGATACTTCTTCATCCTGTCGGTCAGTTGCGTGGTCAGTTGCATGGGAGTAAATCCGGCCGCCTGCACGTCGTTCAACAGGGGCAGCGAGATTTTCCCGTCCGGCCGCACCGGCACCGTTTGCGACATCTCCGGCTCTTTCCAAACGTCCACCCGCAGCACATCCTCGGTTCCGATCACGTACTTGGGGTCGTTCGGCGCCGGGGTCGCCGTTTCCGAGGCCGCCTGCGAGTCGTTCTTGGCCTGGTCCTTCCTCTTGTCCGCATTCGCGAACACCAGGGTGCTCGCGCCCAGCGCCACGAGCATCGCCACAACCATGGATCGCTTCCTCATAAGTCTTCTCCCTGAGCCACTGACTTGGTGTAATCGTCCATTCCGATCTGTTTCAGCTTGTAGAGCAGCGCTTTGTAACTTATGCGGAGCTCTTCCGCCGCCCGCTTGCGGTTCCAGCGGGTGCGCGACAGCACCCGCAGGATCAGTTCACGCTCGGCCTGCCGCGAAGCGGCACGCGACGCTTCCTTCAAGGATGTGCCTTCTTCGTAGTGATTCCCGCTCCCGTTCATCGAACTGGAACGCAGCGCTGCCATGGCCACCCGGTCATCGCCGATGGCCGCGATGGTCTTGATCGCCGCCTCCAGTTCCGTCACATTGCCCGGCCAGGAATAGTCCGCCAGAAAATGCCGGGTATCGTCGCTCAGCGCCGGCTCCGGCCGGCCGAACAGGGAGGAATATTTGTGCAGGAAAAAGTCGGTCAGCACCGGGATGTCTTCCCGGCGGTGTCGCAGGGGCGCAACCCGCAGGCAGACTCCCGCCAGCCGGTAGTAAAGATCTTCGCGAAAACGTCCGCTGCCGATCTCCCGCTCCAGGTTGCGCTGGGTGGAGGCGATGATCTTCGGACCCGGTTTCGCCGAAGATTCCCGCTCTTCCAGCAGCTTCAACAGCATCAACTGGCAGGCGGCCGATAACTCCGCCACTTCGGTGAATAACAGTGTCCCGGCCGTGTTGCGCCCGTCGCCACCTCCCGCAATTGCCGGCAACTCATCACTGGCCAAGGACTTGCACGCGATTTCGCCGAACGTATCCTGCTTCCGCCGGGACGCTTCGTGGAGCCGGAGCGCCAACGTCCGCTTGCCCGTACCCCGTTCTCCCACAATTAATACCGGCACGTGGCCCGCGGCCACGTTGGAAATCGCGTTCTCAATGGCCTGCATGGCCGGACTCACCGACGCAGCAAACTCACTGTGGCGTCTGCCCCCATTGCCAAGTCTTGAATCGGATAAGGCGTTATGCATGCACATCTCCCGAGGAAGCAAGACGAGGGCCCACAACCAAAAAAGAAAAGTCGGAGTCGCTGCTGCACGAACCCGGCCACTCGGCTGATTTACAATCAACGAAGCAAGGTATTTATTATTAACTATTTAGCTTGAATATCTGCAGTAGCCCTCCACCGCTCAGGGAGGCTCGGTCAGGCCTGCGAGGGAAAAACATTTCCCTTTTTGTCTAATAATTTTGGTCTCAAAATGGAGAAAATATCGTCCCTTAGATGTCTACCTTATTGACGAACAAGGCCAATCTCAATTTGGACAAGGTTGCAAATCATCATGAAACACGAAGTGGAAAATGTTTTCCCTGCTGTTTCCATAGATTTTCCCTCACGACTGGCCTAATAGTGCCATCGGCATCGCCGCTCGGCTGTAGGTTCGCTCCCGAGATCCCACTCTTGCCTGGACAACTATCTTCCGTCCTTCCCCCAAATGCGGGAGGGACATTTCCCACTAGTTCGCAAGTTGTTTCAGCGAGACGCGTTGTGGGTACCTTGTGGGGCTGGAAGATGAAATGTGCTGCACATGTCGCCCACCGCTCCGTCAGGAAACCAAGGGGACTCCCCGCCCCGCTCCCCACGGGTTTGCCGGCTCCTAGCTAAGCCACGCTGAATGTGTTATTTACGCAATATTACGGAGGGGTTACGAGGGTAATGGCGGCTTTTCTGCCGGTGGCGCACGCCTTGCACATCAGCAGTCCAGCGGCGCGCCAGTTATGCGCGCAGGAGAGGTCGCTACATGCGAGCTTTGAAAGCAACAACCGTGATGGCAGTCGCGCTGATTGCCCTCGCACTTACGGTCCCTGCAGCCTTTGCCGACCAACAGTTGGTCATTGGCCCTAACACCAGTTGCGCCGGGACAGATACCAGTACCTGTGGTCTGACCATCACCATCACCGCTGGTCAACTCGACGCCACACACTACTATCTTGACTACCTGGTTCAAAACACGGGAGTTGCAGGCACCTACTACCTCGATTCCACCACCGGCGGGTTCCTCCAGAGCTTCGCCGTGACCGCCTTCTCCCACGACGCCATTACCGACGCAACGGTCACCCTGACCGACCCCTTGTTGGCCGTCGGAACCTATTCGCTTTCCGCCAATTCGTCCGGCAATAATGGCAACGGAAACAACTGCACTGGTGGGCCGGATGGCGCCCTCTGCTTGCAAATGGTTATGGACAGTGCCGTGAGCCTTGTGGACGCAACACCATACCAGGAGTTCAAGTTTTTGATCACAGATCCCAGCGGCTCGCTGATCGTCGCGCCGGGCACGTGGAACGTCAAAACCCTGGTCACCCAGGACGACAACACCAGCGGCAGCCCTGGTTCGCACTATGTCGCGCTCAGCACTTCCGGCACTCCGACCCCGTATGTGCCGGTTCCCGAGCCGGCAAGCATTATCCTGTTCGGTACCGGAGTGCTCGGACTCGGGGCGCTGCGCCGTCCGCGCCGCGTCTAGGTGCAGCAGCAG
This sequence comes from Terriglobia bacterium, assembly GCA_963740615.1. Taxonomy (GTDB): domain Bacteria; phylum Acidobacteriota; class Terriglobia; order Terriglobales; family Acidobacteriaceae; genus JAIQGF01. The sequence goes on along the minus strand of CAVUEZ010000005.1, from coordinate 270,341 downwards.
ATTCAGCGCCGGATCGAACCTGCTAACGGGCAGGTTCGATTCGCTTTCCGGCGCCTGGTGCTCCCGCTTCGCCCATCCCGCCTGGTTCACTGCGACTGCTCAGTATTCTCTTCGTAACTTGCTCGAATCGTTAACATGCGTTTAAATACCAGCTATCCGGAAGCTCACTATTGCGCATTTGTCCTGGCCGGTTTGGCCGGGCCGAGATTTCCACGGATCTCACGTCAGGAACGGATAATCCAATGAAACGCTCCGCTGTACTCCTGCTGCTGGCGACCGTCCTGGTTGGCCTCCTCACCTCATGCTCCCGTGATCCCAATGTCCGCAAACAGAAATACCTTGCTAGCGGCAAGAGCTACTTCCAGAAAGGGGAGTACCGGGAAGCGGAGATCCAGTTCGCGAACGCACTGCAAATTGATCCGCGTTTCGCCGAAGCCCACTACCAGCTTGCCCAGGCCTACATCAAGCTCGGCGCCTTCAACTCGGCCTACCAGGAACTGTTGCGTACCGTCGACCTCCAGCCCGACAACGACAAGGCGCAGATCGACTTGGGCAATCTCCTGCTGGCGGGCCGGCGCTTCGATGATGCGGAGAAACGGGCCCAGTCGGTGCTCGCCAAGCACCCCGACGATGCCAATGCGCACGCCCTGCTCGCCAACATCAATTCCGCCCGCGGGAAGAACGACGCCGCGCTCCAGGAGATCCGCAAGGCCATCGAACTCACCCCGCAGCGCGCGCAATTCCACACCAACCTTGGCCTCCTTCTCCAGAACGCCAAGCAGTATGCGGAAGCCGAGGCCGCGTACAAAAAGGCCATCGAACTGGACCCCAAGTCGTCCAACGCTCTGCTGACCATCGCCGCCTTCTACGTGACCCAGCAGCGTGCGTCCGATGCCGAGCAGGCGCTGGAAAAGGCGGCGCAGGTGGACCCCCAATCGCCGCAGCCGAGAATCGCCCTGGCCCGTTTCTACATGATGCGGCAGAACAAGGACCGTGCCGTGCAGGTCCTCACGGATGCCAAAAAGGCGATGCCCAACAATCCGGCAGCCTATCGGCTGCTGGGGGATTTCTATCTCTCCACCGGCCAGGCCGACCAGGCCCTCACCGAATATGCCTCCCTGTTGCAGGAGCATAAGGATGATGTGGGCCTGAAGAAGGTCTACATCGCCGCCCTTCTGCTGAAGCACCGGGTAGACGAAGCAACCCGTCTCAATGACGAGATCCTGCAGAAGAACCCGAAAGACATCGAAGCGCTGGTCACCAAGGGCCGCGTCCTGGTTGACCAACACAAGGGTGCTGACGCTATCCAGCCGCTGCAGACCGTAATCAAGACCGAGCCGGACAACGCCGTCGCGCACTATTACCTGGGGCTGGCCGCCGATCAGACGGGCGACACTACCCGCCGCGAACAGGAGCTCCGGGAGGCGGTCCGGCTACGTCCGAACTTCGTGGAGGCACAAGGGGCGCTGGGAGCCGTGGCCCTCCGTAAGGGTGACTGGGAGACGCTGCACAACGCCGGCGAGGCTGTAATCCAGGTCCAACCTGCTTCCCCGCAGGGCTACATCATGCGCGCCATGGCCGAGGTGAACCAGAACCAGGGCTCGCGTGCGGACGAAGATTTCAAGAAGGCGATCCAGGTTGCGCCCCAGAGCCCCATCGGCTATCTGCGTCTCGGCGCATACCGGCTGTCCCAGCATCGCTACAAGGAAGCCGAGGCATTGCTGGAACAGGCGCTGGCGCGCGATCCCAACTCCGCCGAGGCCCTGCAGGCGCTGGCGGCCAGCAGCGCCATGCAGAAGCAGCCGCCCGCGAAGATGATCGCCCGTATCAAGGCACAGATTGCCAAGGAGCCCAACAACAGCGCCTTCTACGGCCTGCTGGGCAGCCTGGAGGCGCAGACGCGCGACTTCGCCAGCGCCGAGCAGCATCTCAAGAAGGCGCTGGAGTTGGATAAGAACAATGCCGGCGCTTTCGGGGTGTTGGCGCAGGTCCAGTTTGCCAGCGGGGCATCCGACAAGGCCATGGCGACTTACCAGAACTGGATCCAGCAGAACCCGAAGGACGTTCGTCCTTACGTCCTGCTGGGGACGCTGCAAGACATGAATCACCAGTGGCAGAAGGCCCAGCAGTCATACCAGAAGGCGCTGGAGGTTTCGCCCGATTTCCCGCTCGCGGCCAACAATCTGGCTTATTCGATGCTGGAGCACGACGGCAACACCAACGTCGCACTCTCGCTGGCTCAGGTGGCGCGGCGCGGCATGCAGGACTCGCCCAACGCCGCCGATACGCTGGCCTGGGCCTACTATCACAAGGGCGCGTACGGCATGGCGGTGGACCTGCTGCAGGACGCGGTCAAGAAATCGCCGGACAACGCCACCTACCAGTATCACCTGGGATTGACCTACATGAAGCAGAACGAGCGCGGCCGCGCCAAGGAGCATCTGCAGAGGGCGCTGCAGCTCAATCCGAAATTCCCCGCGGCGGACGATGCCCGCAAGGCCCTGGACCAGTTGAAAGGATAGGCAGAGTCATAAATCTCGGCTCCTGCGGGATTCCGCGGGAGCAATTTTGTTTTTCCTGTGTGGTTACTCCGGACTTTTTCGGCGGGCTGGAGCCGCGCCTCCCGCCACTAGTTTTCGATAGCGGTTGTAAGGTTGAGCTTTTCCCGAATCTCGGCGACCACGTCCTGCAGGATGGAGTCCAGGTTGTGCTTTGGACTAAACCCAAGAACTCGCTGGATTCTAGAAATGTTGGGAACGCGATGCTCCATGTCCTCGAAACCAGCGGGGTACGCCTGCTCGTACGGTATGTAGCGGATGGTGGAGCTGGAACCCGTCGCAGCGACCACCTTTTCCGCCAGTTCCTTGATCGACACCTCTTCTTTCGCGCCGAGGTTGAAGACGATTCCCCGAGTCTCCGGGTTCTGCACTAAATTCGCCAGCATCGGAACCACATCTCGCACGTGCGCGAAGCAGCGAGTCTGCGTGCCGTCTCCATAGACCGTCAGCGGCTCCTGCAGCAGCGCCTGGCGGACAAAATTGGGAATGACCATGCCATATTGCCCAGTCTGCCGCGGACCAACCGTGTTGAAAAGCCTCACAATGACTGCCGGGAGATGCTTTTCGTGGAAATAGGCGAGCGCCAGGAATTCGTCGATGGCTTTGGATGAGGCGTATCCCCACCGGGATTTGCACGTCGGGCCCATAATGCAATCGTCATCTTCGCTGAATACCGACTTCTGGCTCTTGCCATAGACTTCCGAGGTGGAGGCGATCAGCACCGGCTTTCGGTAGCGGCAGGTATTCCGAAGAACGATTTCGGTTCCCATGATGTTGTTGACGAGGGTCTCGGTCGGCCGCTCGATGATCAGGCGAACCCCGACACTGGCCGCCAGGTGATAAACGAAATCCGCTTCGCGGATCATTTCCTCCATGATCCTTTCGTTGCGCACGTCGTCGACGATGCACTGAAACCCGGGCTCCTTTTCCAGGTGCGCGATGTTGGAGAAGCGGCCGGTGGAGAGATTGTCGATTACGCGGACGTTTTCTCCCTTTTCCAGTAGGAACTCGGACAGATGAGATCCAATGAAGCCCGCTCCTCCCGTGATGAGGTGCGTTGTCCGATCCGTCTTTCTCTTCCTGGCCGAGATACCTTGGCCTTGCCCTGTTTCCACGCGCACGTCCTGTGTGGGAGCTACCCGACATTCACTGTTTCAAACTCCGTGACAATCGTCAATACCGGCGAGGCGACCCGCCAAGCCGCACCTTGTGGAAATGGGTTTGTGAAGCTCACCCAACCGCGGAGGCCGGAGCCCGCCGACAGGCTGACCCGGGCGTGTTTCCCTGTCTGCAGTCCAACTGCGTCAAGAGCTGCGTTTGGGTACGGAATCCGATAAACTCTCCGTTCGTCCATGGCAAACTTCTACAACCGCTTTTTGCAATCGGTAGCACGCTGGCCTGACGCGGTGGCGGTGGAAATCCAGCGCCACGGCGGCGCGGTGGAGCGCCACACCTACTCGCAATTGCGATCGATGGCGGAATCGGTTGGCCGATGGCTGGCCGGCAGCGGCCTCGAACGCGGTTCGCGCTGTGCGATCCTGGCCGCCAATGGGCCGCGCTGGGTGGCCTGCTACCTGGGTACGATTGCCGCGGGCATGATCACGGTCCCGCTGGACACCGCCTTCAGCCCCGAGCAGGTAGCCAAGCTGCTTCAGGCCAGCGGCTCTTCCCTGCTCTTTGTCGACGCGGCGCATCTGCCGGCGGCGCAACACGCGGTGGCGGACACCCCGATCAGCCTGATGCTGCTGGACCCGCCGGAATCGCCGTTGCCGGGACCGGACTTCGAATCCGTCCTGAGGCAGGGTGCGGACGGATTCATTCCCGTGGAGTTGGCGCCGGAGAAGACCGCTGCCATCCTTTACACCTCGGGAACCACCAGCGATCCCAAGGGCGTGATGCTCACCCACGCCAACTTCGCCGCCGAGACCGAAGGTGTGTTTCGCCTGCTGGAGATTACGCCGCGCGACGCGATTCTTGGGGTGCTGCCCCTGTTTCATGCGTTGGCACAAATGGCCAACCTGCTGCTCCCGCTGGCGGGCGGAGCGCGCATCGTGTTTCTCGAATCGCTCAACACGGCGGATTTGTTGCATGCCCTGCGCGAGCGTGAGATCACCCTGTTCTGTTGCGTGCCGCAGTTCTTCTACCTGATTCACGAGCGCATCCGCAAGGAAGCCGGGGCGCACGGCCGGCTGGCGGAAAGCGGGTTCCGCTGGATGCTGCAACTGGCGCGCACGGGACGCAACGTCGGCCTCAATCCGGGAAAGCTGCTGTTCCGGCGGGTCCATGCCACGCTCGGCCCCCACATGCGCTACCTGATCTCCGGGGGCTCGAAGCTGGACCCCGGCATCGCTCGCGATTTCCACGCCATGGGATTCGAGCTGCTGCAAGGATACGGGCTGACGGAAACCACCGGCGGCGCGCTGGGCACGCCGCCCCAGGACAACGTGATCGGCTCGGTGGGCAAGCCGCTGCACGGAATGGAAATCAAACTCCGCGATCCTCAGCCGCGGGAGCAGGGCCAAGGCCCGGCGGTTGGCGAGGTCCTGCTGCGCGGACCGCTGGTGATGAAGGGCTACTACGGCCGTCCCGAAGCAACCGCCGAGGTGATTCGCGATGGTTGGCTGTACACCGGCGACCTCGGCTATCTGGACGCTCACGGCAACCTGTTCATCACCGGCCGCGAGAAGGAAGTGATTGTCCTCAGCAACGGGAAGAACGTGTATCCGGACGAGGTCGAGGCACACTACAGCCGCAGCCCGTTCATCAAGGAAATCTGCGTTCTCGGGCTGCAGAGCGGGCCGGGCGAGCCGGCGGCGGAGCGACTGCATGCGGTGCTGGTGCCCAATTTCGAGGTGTTGCGCGAGCGGAAGATCGTCAACACGCGCGAGGTAATCCGCTTCGACATCGAGACCCTGTCGGCACAACTGCCGAGCACCAAGCGCATTCATGGATTCGACGTTCTGGCAGCAGGACCTGCCGCGCACCACCACCCGCAAGATCAAGCGATTCGAGGTGGAGCGCCGGGTGCTGGAGAGCCGGGCCGCGGCCGCGGCCTCTGAAGAGCCAGTGTTCGCGGTGAACGAGGAAGACCGGCGCTGGCTGGCGAAGCCCGAGGTTGCCCGCGCCATGGAGGTGATCTGCCGTGCCGCCGGCAAAGCGCAATTGCATCCGCGCGACAACCTGGAACTGGACCTGGGGCTGGATTCCATGCAACGGGTGGAGCTGCTGGTGGCGCTGGAGCGCGAGCTTGGCGCCAGCGTGCCCGATGCGCTGATCTCGGAGGTCTACACGGTTCGCGAACTGGTGGAGGCGGTGCGCAACCGCGCTGGGGGCAGCACCCGCCCGAGGCAACCGGCCGCCTGGGACTCGATCCTCCATACCGACCCCACCGACCCCGAGGTGCTCGCCGTAGCCCGGCGCAAACCCCTCACCGAACGCTGGTGGTACATGGTCGGGCGGCTGGTAAACGTGTTCGTGCGCGACCGTTTTGGCCTTACCGTCACGGGCCTCGAAAAACTTCCCAAGCAGGGGCCGTTTATTCTCTCGCCCAACCATCAGAGCCTGCTGGATCCGCCCGTGCTGATGAGCATCCTTCCCTATTCTGTCCTGCGGGACGCCTTTTACGTCGGCACCAGCGAGATCTTCGGCAACGGAATCCTGCGCACCCTTGCCCGTTCGCTGAAGCTGATTCCGGTGGACCCGGACGCGAATCTGGTGCCTGCCATGCGCGCCGGCGCCTATGGACTGCGTCAGGGAAAGGTGCTCATCCTCTATCCGGAAGGCGAGCGCAGCATCGACGGCGCACCCAAGGTGTTCAAGAAGGGCGCAGCCATCCTGGCGACACACCTGAAGGTGCCGATCTATCCGGTTGCACTGGATGGATTTTTCGAGGCTTGGCCGCGCGGAAAAGGGTTTCAGAAGTTCACCAAGCTGCGGGTCGCCTTCGGCGATGCGGTCTACCCGCCGGAACAGGTCGACAATCCGGAAGGAATCTACGAATCGCTCACCGCGGAAGTCAAATCCCGCGTGATGGAGATGTGGTTGAAGCTGCACGGGTGAAGGAAGAGTGGAAGGGACCGGCAAGAGCTTTCCCACGTAACCCTAGCTTCGTGATATGAAATCGAAATTGCGCAACGTTACCGTCACCTTAGAGGAGGAGGTCGCCCGCTGGGCCCGCGTCGAGGCGGCCAGACAGGAGACAAGTGTTTCGCGCCTGCTTGGACGGATTTTGAAGGAGCGGATGGTCGAGCAAGACAGCTACGAGCGGGCAATGCGGCGTTCCTTGGCGCGGCGCCCGTTTCTCCACACAGATGGCCGCTATCTCTCCCGTGAGCAAGCCCATGAGCGCAGCGATATTCGTTGACACAAATGTCCTGATCCATGCGCTCGACGACGCCGACCTTAAGAAGCAGGAAGCTGCGCGCCTTGGGCAGGCAGAGTTATGGAAGAGCCGGCACGGGCGGCTGAGCATGCAGGTGCTGCAGGAATTCGCCGGTTGAGCCGCAGACCGAAATGGGCCATGCCGGGCCGTGGAAGCGCGGCCCGGGTGTCCCCCTGGCCGGATTTGAACTGGACGAACAGTTGATTGTGCGAGCTATAATTTGTGCATTCCGGGAGCCCCTCCGGTGCACGGGGCCTTGTTGGAGACAGCAAAGTCATGGCCAACCGCAATGACGCTCGCCATTTGATTCGACTGCGTGTCAATCTGACGGGAATGGATGGACACGGCAACCTGTTCAAGCAAACGGTCTTCACCCACGACGTCAGCGTGCGTGGAGCACGGGTGCTGGAGGCGCCGCCTCTTGTGAATGCAGCCTCGGAGGTCAAGCTGGAGTACCGGGGAAAGAAAGCGCGTTTTCGCGTGGTTTGGGTCGCGGGGATGATCAATACCGAGATCGGACTCTCGAGCCTGGAGCCCAGCATCTGCCTCTGGGGAAGACCGCTTCCTGGCAGGATGATTCCGGCCAGCCGGTGAGCACCTAAGCTCCGCCAATACTCCCTCTGTCTATGGCGGTCACCTGCGTTCGCAAGCTGGCCGCGGCCGGCGGCCATTCCGCCTTCCTCGAAAGGATCCGGAGGGGCGGGCTCGGTCGTGCGCGGCAGCGGCTAGATAGAACTCCTCAACTGATGGGCGCGGAGGTAAGCTTCGGCGGCTGCACCGGCAGCGCCGAACCGGTGTGGCTTTGCACCATTTTCAGCACGTCGGCCGCGGAGATGGGACGAGAGAACAGGAATCCCTGAATCAGGTCGCAGTTCAGCTCGCGGATGATCTCCAACTGGGCGCGCGTCTCCACGCCCTCGGCCACGGTTTGCATACCCAGGCTGCGCGCCAGCGACATGATGGTTTCCACGATGGGGCGCGTGCCCCCGGCTTCGGCGATCTTCTCCACGAAGGAACGGTCGATTTTCAGCGTGTCGATGGGGAGCCGGTGCAGGTAGCTCAGGGAGGAATAGCCGGTGCCGAAGTCATCCACCGCGATGTGGACGCCGAGTAGCTTCAGGCTCTTCATTTGCCGGGAAGAGTCCTCCACGTTGTGCATGACCAGGCTCTCGGTCAGCTCCAGCTCGATGAGGGTGGGATCGACGTTGGTTTCCCGCAGAATCCTGGCCACGCTGTCGGCAAAGTCGATGCGATTGAATTGCAGCGCCGAAACGTTGACCGCCACCTTCAGGGCAACCGCGGTCTGGCGCCGCCACTCCACGCTCTGCCGGCAAACCTGGCGCAGCACCCAGTCGCCGATGGGCACGATCAGGCCGCTTTCCTCGGCGATGGGAATGAATCGCGATGGCGGAATCATGCCCAGGGTGGGATGGCGGAAGCGCAGCAGCGCCTCCACGCAGGCAATCTCGCCGCTGTTGAAGAACTGCGGCTGGTAGACGATTTCAAATCCGCCCTGGTCGATGGCCTTGCGCAGGTGCTTCTGAATGTCGAGGGCGTCGCGGGCCTCGGCGGAGAAGCACTCGTAGTGATTGCGGCCGCGGCCTTTGGCGCGGTACATGGCCTGATCGGCGGCGCGCCGCAGCCCTTCCGGGTCGACCCCGTCGTCGGGATAAACCGCGATGCCAATGCAAGCGGTGGCGGGCAAGGGGCAGTCCTGAATCATCAGCGGTTCGTGCAGACTGGCCAGCAGGCTCTCGGCAACCTTGGCGGGGACGGTCGGGCTCTCAAAATCCGCCACCACGGCGACAAACTCATCGCCGCCGGTCCGCGCCAGGGTGTCGGATTCGCGAACCCGGGAATTCAGGCGGCCGACGACCGCCTGCAGATAGAGATCTCCCACGTGGTGGCCGAAGGTGTCGTTGACCTGCTTGAAGCGGTCCAGGTCAATGCACATTACGGCCGTTCGTCCCTTGGTGCGCCGGGCGCGGGCCAGGGCCTGGCCAAGCCGGTCATCGAGCAGGACGCGATTGGGCAGGCCGGTGAGCGCGTCGTGGTGCGCCTGGTGGGCGAGCCGCTGGCCGGCCTCGGCGGCCTCGCGGATCTGCTCCTCCAGGACGGTGAGAATCATGCCCAGTGCAACTACAAAAATGGGCGCGTTCCAGGCTGTGCTCTGGACCAGGGCTTCGGATAACCGGGAGGCGTAGGAACCGACATCGAGCAGCGAGCCTCCCCAGGCAAACAAGCCGATGGTGGCGGTGACGGTGCCGATCGACCAGCGCTGGAATCGGCGGTGAAACAGAATGCCGCTCGCAAAGAACAGCCCGGCCTGGATAGCGTAAATGCCGCTCCGGAAATCGCCGCCGGCAACGTCGCGGGCGATGTAGGCCGCCAAAACGACGGTCGCGGCGGCCGCGCAAACGGCGTCCCGCTGAAAGCGATGGTTGCGCCACAGCACGCCCAGAATCGCGGCGACGCCGCCAACCATCACCGCCAGCAACAGCGGCCGGGCCAGCAGGTTCCAACTGACCGCATTGGCGTAGAGGAGTGCGGGAGCGGCGATGGCCGCGGCCAGATACCTCTGATCGCGCGAATCGCCTTGGGAGACGGCCAGGAGAAAGGCAAGGCCCGCCAGGATGGTCGCGCTCGAACTAACGCTGGCTGTGACCTGGCCGGGCAAGCCAAGAGTCGGGCCAATCAATTCGGCCAGCAATTGCACGAGCAGCAGCACCCATCCCAGGAACCAGAACTGCAGTTGGTCGCTGGCGCGCCTCCGCAGTATGGATCCAAACACCAGGACAAGAAACCCGAGAATCAGGATGCTGAATCCGCTGGTCAGCTCCATTCAAGGCTCCCCAGAAAATGCGTTCTCGATGGCATACACGCCTGCAAAGTCTCTCCCGGTAACCTGTATGCACGTCGGTGGCCGAATTGGTAAGCAGCCAGTTGCCCGCAACTGGCGCCCTCAAACATTGAAAAACAGCCGTTATCGTCGCTACCTGAGACGCCCAGCGTATCGAGATGAGACGAGCGGGCTGCACCCAGCAGGTGCACCCGGCAAATTGCGATTTCGCCGCACTCCCGGACTACCCTTCCGCGCAGGCGACTGCGGTAGCGGCCGCGGCCCGCTTCCGAAAGACCTTGACCAGCGCATCGACGACATCGGCGTCCCATTCGATTCCGGCACGCAGGGTGATGCGCTCGATCGCCTCCGAAGGCGAGATGCGCTCGTTTCGGGCACTGGTCAGGGAGTCGTAGATATCGGCCACCATCAGGATGCGCGACTCCAGCGGCGCAGTGGGCAGGGTCTGCGATTGCGCCGCCTTCTGCATCAGCGCCTGAAAAGCCAGCAAAACGGGGATCACGCGGCGCAGCGCGCCACCCTTGGTCACCGGCAGTTCGCGCCCCTGCTCCAGGCTGGTCTGCATCTCGCGCAACTCCTGCTGGGTAACGTTGGCAGCCTGGTACAGCATCTCGTAGGAGATTCCGACCTTGTCGATCTCGTGCAGCAGCGCGGCCGCACGCACGTCGTCGACACGCTGGCTGTTGAGTTCCATCTGCTCGGCGATTTTGCTGGCGGTCAGCGAAACCCGGTAGGGATGGTTCTGGCTGTACTTGTTGTCGGAGGCGATGTGCTGCAGCATCATCAGGATGCCTTCGTAGCTCTGCCGCAAATCGCGGAGGTGGGCCTGCTGGCGGTCATACAGCGTGCCCATCAGGTAGGCGATCACCACCAGGGTTCCGCCCCAGACGACGAAATCGAACCACGGCTCCTCGGCGGCGAAATCGAAGCTCCGGCCCAGCACTACCGGGTTGAAGTAGGCGAGCGCCAGCATGAGGAAGACGCTGGCGATGGCGGTGAGCACGGCGTGGCGGCGCCCGTAGTAGTAGGCGGAAAAGATGGTGGGCAGCACATAGAAGGCGAGAAGCATGCGATGCTCGGCGACCAGCGTGTTCACCAGCAGGGCGATGGCGAACATGCCCAGCAGCAGCACGAGTTCGCGGTTCACCGCGCCCAGCCGCAGCTTGCGCCCGCGCTCTTTGTCTGAAGTCGCGGTGGCCGCCACCGCGCTCACATCACTTGCCATCGAAGACATCGTCCTGCTCCTCTGATCGATCGGAATTGGGGTCGCCTATTTGGCCCTGGGGTGCGTGGCGTCGTATACCTCCACCACCCGCTTCATGGACAACTGCGTATAGCGCTGGGTTGTGGCCAGGCGCTCGTGGCCCAGCATTTCCTGGATGGCGCGCAGGTCCGCCCCTTCCTCCAGCATGTGCGTGCCGAAGGCGTGCCGCAGGGTGTGCGGATGCACGTCGGGGGCGAGTCCGCGGGCCACGGCAAAGCGCTTCACGATTCGTCCCACGCTGCGCGTGGTCAGCCGCCCGCCCCGCCGGTTCACCAGCAATGCGGGGCACGACCGCTTCTGTTGTTTCAGCGCCTTTTCCCTTTGCGGCAAATACACCGACAGAGCCGCGGAGGCCGACTCGCCGAAGGGCACCAGTCGCTGCTTTTTTCCTTTTCCGCGGACCAGGATGGTCCCGTTGGACCAGTGAATGTCGCCCAGATTGATGCCCACCAGTTCGGAATTGCGCAGCCCGCAGCCGTAGAGCAGCTCCAGGATCACCCGGTCCCGCTGCGGAAAAGCCGCCGTCTCGGGCATGGGCGCATCGAGCACCGAATTGATCTCTTCCAGGGTGGGAACACGCGGCAGCTTTTTCGGCAGGCGCGGTGTCGCCACCAGCGCTGCCGGGTTTTGCCCCACTACCCCTTCGCGCGCCAGCCACCGGTAGAGGGAGCGCACGGCCGCCAGCGTGCGCGCCACCGACGTCTTGGTCAGCCCCCGCTCGTATAGACGAGAGAGGAACCCGCGGATGCGCACGTGGTCAACCGCGTCCCACTTGGTCTCCGTGCCGAGGTAGCGGACAAATTCGCCCAGGTCGTGAGTGTAGGCGTGGATGGTATGCGGCGAGGCATTGCGCTCCTTGAGCGCGCGCACGAAGCCGGCGATCCCCTTCTCGATGGCGGTGCGCGCCACCGGCGGATTGTCTCCGTTTTGTCCCGGCATGAATCGCTTCCGCGCCAACTCGTTCGACGCGGCTAGCCTGCCTTCCTGGCCCTGGCCCGGGGATGGTGCTGCATGAACACCGTCTTCAGCCGGTCCATGGCAATATGCGTGTACACCTGGGTTGTCGAGATGTTGGCATGGCCGAGGATGGTCTGCACGGTGCGCAGGTCGGCGCCGTTTTCCACCATGTGCGTGGCGCAACTGTGGCGCAGCATGTGCGGCGATGCCGCCCGCCCCCCGGCATGCGAAGCCGCGCGCACCATCTGCCACACTCTCTGCCGGCTCAGCCGCCGCGCGCCGCGGGCGATAAACACCAGCGGTGAGCTTCGCTGGCCAGCCAGCAGGGGTCGCGCCGCCGCAAGATATTCCCGCACCGCCTCGATGGCCGCGCGTCCCAGGGGCACGATCCTTTCCTTGTCGCCCTTGCCCCGCACCAGCACGTATCCTTGATCGAGCTTCAGATCGTTGAGCGCGGTCCCAACCAGTTCGCTCACCCGCAGCGCGGCCGCGTACAGCACCTCCAGCATGGCCCGATCGCGGGCGGCGAGCGCCTGTCGAAACGCTCCCTCGGCCGGCGCGCTCGGCTTCAACATGGTTTCCGTTTCCTCGCGCGACAGCGCTTTGGGCAGGACCTTCCACTGGTGCGGCGTATCGACGTTCAGCGTGGGGTCGTGCTCGATCCTCCGGTCCAGCAGCAAGTACTTATAAAAATGCCGTAAGGCGGAGAGTTTGCGCGCCACCGAGCGGCCGTCCACCTGGTGGGAAAACAGGCGATCAACAAAATCGCGCACGTCCTGGCGCTTGGCGCGAAGCAGCCCGCGTGCCGGCCTCGGCTGCAGAAACTCCGCAAACTGCTTAAGGTTGCGGACGTACGCCTCCACCGACAGCTTCGCCAGCCCCTTCTCGACTTTCAGATAGTCGACAAAGGCGGCTAGCACCCCCTCATTGGGCGCGGAAACACTCACTTGTTGATTATGTCCGATAACGTTTACAGCGCGTGGTTACTAAGGTGAGTACCGCGAGGCGTACCATCGCCCGCCCGAGGAATCCTATCTTTTTGACTTCGTTCGTAGCCGCCTAAGCGACGGCCGAGGACTCGCCGCTTACCGCTTGCAGCAGTTCACGCGCGTGCAGCGGGCTTTCCGGGCGTTCCTCGTGCTTGTAGAAGGCGTAGATGTCGCCGGTTTCGTCCAGCCGCCGGCGGATATCCGCCGCGATGCGGCGCCGGTCTTCAGCCGCGTAGTCCGACCGCCGCAGCCGGAAGTAAGCGAAGTTCGCGGTCACCACCGCCGGGGTCTGCAGATCGTCGCTCTCCGCGATGCACAGCGCCGCGCCGTGATCTCTGAGGACGGCGAATACTTCCTCGGCAAACCAGGAGGGATGGCGAAACTCGAAGGCGGCGCGCAGCTTCTTCGGCAAAAGCTCCAGGAAGGAGCCCAGAAGCGGCAAGTCGGCCTTGAGGTTGGGCGGCAACTGGAAGAGCACCGGCCCCAGGCGTCCGGCTTCCACCAGCGGCTGCAGGGAATTCAGGAATCGTTGCAGCAGCTCCTCGGCGTTTTTCAGCCGGCGCACATGGGTGATCGCCTGGTGCGCCTTGAGCGCGAACTGAAAGCCGGCGGGGGTTTGGGCGGCCCAGCCGGCGCTGATTTTCTCGCTCAGAAATCGGCGGAAGGTGTAATTCACCTCCACCGTATTCAGCTCCGTGGAATAAAACTTCAGGAAGTCCTTCTGCGGCAGCTTGGCGGGATAAAAGTGCGGCTTCCACGCCGCATAGGCCCAACCGGAAGTGCCCGCATAGAAGCTCATGTGCGCACCGACTCGCCGCAATGCCGAGGCAGTATACAGCCGCGGGCGTTTGCGCGCATCTCAGTGGTTGGGAGATCACCCGTGGACCTGGGACAGCTCAGCACGATCCGCGCGCAGGCGGTCTGGTTGCTGCCGGCCATCCTTTTTCTTTGCGGTACGGCGTTTGCCGGGCCGCCCTTCCAGACCGACGATCCCGAGCCGGTTCCCCTGCACCACTACGAGGCCTACCTGTTCGGCACGTTTGACCGCTTTGCCGGCGACACCTACTCGCAGCTTCCGGCCTTTGAGTTCAACATCGGCGCCGCCCCTGAACTGCAACTTCACATCGTGGTTCCCATTGCGTACCTGAACCCCGACGGCGCGGACGGCGTCGGCGATGTGGAACTGGGAGCGAAATACCGCTTCCTGAAGGAAACTCCGCATCGGCCGCAGATCGGCGCCTTCCCCATGCTGGAGCTCCCTACCGGCAATTCCCGCCTCGGCCTCGGCAACGGCCGGTTGTGGGCCAAGCTTCCGGTATGGATTCAGAAGAGCAGCGGGCCCTGGACCACCTACGGCGGCGCCGGCCTGCTGGTAAACCAGGCGCCAGGAATGAAGAACGCCGCCTTCGCCGGGTGGCTTCTGCAGCGGCAGCTTACCAAGCGATTGATCCTGGGCGGCGAGACGTTTTACCAGGCGGCGCAGGAGGTCGACGCCCGGGAATCGACGTTTCTCGACGGGGGCGGCTACTACACCCTGCACGGCAATCTCAGCCTGCTGTTCATGCTGGGACATTCGGTCATCGGCGACCGCCATACCGTCGGCTATCTCGGCCTTTACTACACCTGGGGACGCGACCGCGCCGCTTCGTCCCAGCCGGACCCATCCACCGGCGCGATGCTGCTGGGCGGCGCGGGCACGCGCCTTCAGCACCGCATGCATTGATCAACGGTGAAGAGCTAGAGCCCCAGGTAAGTGGTGCGGACTTCATCCATGTTGGCCACCTGCTGCGCCGGACCTTCCAGCCGCACCCGCCCTTCGGCCATCACGTAGGCATAATCGGCCAGGGCCAGCGCCAGGTGAACGTTTTGTTCCACCAGCACGATCGTCAGCCCCTCCTCCTTCAGCTTTTTCAGCGTCAGAAAGAGCTGCTGCGCCAGCAGCGGCGAGAGGCCGAGCGAGAGCTCGTCGATCATCAGGACCTTCGGGTCCTGCATCAGGCCGCGGCCCACGGCCAGCATCTGCTGTTCGCCGCCCGAGAGCGTTCCGGCGCGCTGGTTATTGCGCTCTTTCAGCCGGGGAAATAGCGTGTAAACGCGTTCCAGGTTCCTGCCCATGTTCTTGCGCGAGCGCGGTGCATATCCCCCCATCTCCAGGTTCTCGTGCACCGTCATGTCGCCAAACAGTTGGCGTCCTTCCGGCACCAGCACCACGCCGCGCTGCGCCTTGGCATGCACCGAAAGCCGGGTGACGTTGCCGCCATCCAGCAGAACCCGCCCCTTCCACGGCTTGAGCCAGTGGACGATGGTGCGCAGGGTAGTGGTCTTGCCGGCGCCGTTGGCGCCCAGGATGGTGGTCAGTTGCCCGGCGCGCACCTTGAGCGACACGCCCCACAGCACCTGCACCTCGCCGTATCCGGATTCCAGGTTGTCGACTTCCAGGGCAAGTTCGCTCATTGCCCCTCCCGCAGTTTCTCGGCGATATCGGCGCTTCCCAGGTAGGCCTCCACCACCGCCGGATCGCGCACCACTTCCTCCGGCTTGCCTTCGGAGATCTTCAGCCCGAAGTTGAGCACCATCACCCGGTCGGACAGGTTCATGATGGCCTGCATCAGGTGCTCGATCATGATGATCGACACTCCCCCGTCGCGGATGGCCCGGATCAACTCCAGCATCTTGGTGATCTCGACCGGATTCAGACCCGCCAGCACCTCGTCCAGCAGCAGCAGCTTCGGCTTGGCGGCCAGCGCGCGCGCCACCTCCAGCCGCTTCTTGCCGGCGATCGTAAGATGCTTGGCCAGCAGGCTGGCGCGATCGGCCATGTGCACCCGCTCCAGCACCTCGAGCGCCACTTTCCGCGCCGCCCCCAGCTTCAGATACTCGCGTCCGAAGCAGGCGCCCACGGTGACGTTTTCCAGCACCGTCATCTCGTTCAGCGGCTTCACGATCTGATGGGTGCGCGCCATTCCCTGGTGCACCAGCTTGTCGGGCGCCCATCCGGTAATGTTCTGCCCGGCGAAGGTGAAGCTTCCGCCGTCCGGCTTGTACACCCCGTTCACGATGTTGAACAGCGTGGTCTTGCCCGCGCCGTTGGGACCGATCAGGCCCAGAATTTCGCCTTCATGGAGGGTGAAGCTGACCTCGGAAACCGCCAGCAATCCTCCGAATCGCTTGCTGACCTCGCGCGCCTCCAGCAGTACGCTCATTCAAGCACCTTCCGTGAGCGCGGCACCAGCTTGTAGATCCAGCCGATCAGGCCGCCGGGCGCAAACAGGATGACCAGCAGCAGCAGCCCGCCGGCGATCACCAGGTGAAAATTCGACAGCTTGGGCGAGGTCAGCAGCGAGGACCGCAGCTCCTCGTACAGCGCCGCACCCAGCCCCGTGCCCACCACCGTTCCCTGCCCGCCCAGCATGAGCATAACGATGCCCTCGATCGAGGCGATCAGGTCAAACGCGATCTCCGGATCGATCATACCGTTCTTGTAGAACATCAGCGCCCCGGCCACCGCCGGCAGAAAGGCCGACACGCTGTAGATGATCGCCTTGTGCACCGTCGTGTTCACGCCCAGCACCACCGCGGCGTCCTCATCCTCGCGGATGGCGAACAGGCCCAGCCCGAATTTTGAGGTTTTGATGCCCAGGCTCAGGATCAGCGACAGCGCCATTACCACGATCACCAGGTAATAGGTGATCCACAGGGCGCGCATGGCGCCGCCCAGCGCCTCGTAGGATTGGAAGGTCACGTACATGCCGGTGGATCGGCCCCAGAACGTCCATGTTGGCTACCAGGGACTTCACCGCCTGCAGAATCCCGATGGTGGCCAGGGCGAAATACGCTCCCCGCAGGCGCAGAATCGCCAGCCCGAACAGCAACGCCAGTATCATCACAAACACGCCGGCCGCCAGCGCCGCCAAAATCAGGTTCCAACCCTTCACCGTCGCCAGCCACAACCCCATGTAGCCGCCCAAGCCGTAGAAGACGATATTGCCGAAGTTTACGTACCCGGTGTACCCGATCATCAAGTTCAGGTTGCTGGCCAGGATGATGGAGACGGCAATCAGCAGCAGGTCTTCGCGCAGCAGCACATTATCGGTGCGCAGCGGGATGTAAATGAACAGCGCGGCGGTAATCAGGCTCAACCACAACACCGGCCGGCGTAGGATCACGCGTTTGCCCTCTTAAAAATGCCCTGCGGGAAAAAGATCAGCACCACCACGAACAGGGCGAATTCAATCAACGGCACCCAACTGACCGCGATGAAGGGGGTCACCAGTCCTTCCAGCAGGCCCAGCAGCACGCCCGCGACCAGCGCCCCGAATGGCTTGCCCAGCCCGGCCAGTACGGTCACCACGAAACTTTTCAGCTCGTAGATCCCTCCGGAAAGAATGGTGAACGGGAACAAGGTGGAAACCAGCGCGCCGGAGGAGGCGGCCAGCGCGATTCCGATCCCGAAGGCGGTGGCCAGCACCATGGTGGAGGAGATGCCCATCAATTCGGCGGCATCGCGATTGTTGGCGACCGCGCGGATTGCCTTCCCCATGCGGGTGCGGAACAGAAATAGCTCCAGCGCCAGTGCCACCACCACCGCGGAGATGGCGGCGGCAATGTGGTTGCCGGTGAACGTGTATCGCCCCAGGGTGATGCCCGGCAGGCTGAAATTGACGTTGTAGGGGCTGGTGCTCCAGATCGCCGTTCCGATTCCGATCACCATCATGTTGACCGCGAAAGTGGACAGCAGGCTGGCCAGCACCGGACGGCCGATCACCCAGTGCACCGCCATCCAGTAGATGATCACCCCCAGGATCAGCCCCCCGGCGAGCACCGGCAGCAGCAGCACGTAAGCATTGGTGTGGACAATCGTGAACAGCATGTACAGGCCGAACATCCCCAGCGCGATCATGGAGCCGTGGGTGAGATTGATCACGTCCATCACCCCCCAGATCAGGCTCAACCCCATGGCCGCCAGACCGTACACCGCGCCCACCAGCACACCATCAATCATCGAGGCCAGGATGCCGGACATGATTTCTTACCCCTGACGGCAAAAAATGGGCCAGCGGCCGGCGGTAATCGGCCGCCGTTCGCCGCTGGCCATGCCAATTCAGTGCTTGATCGGAAACACGATGGTGCCGCTCTTGAAAGCCAGCGGCCAGACCACGTTCTTGTCGAGCTTGCCCGCCTTGCCCTTCTGCCACTGGGCGATCACCATGGTGTGCCCCAGTTGCAGGCCGTGCTGGCTGGCCTCGGTGGCGAACTTCGTCCGCCCGTAGAAGGTGGTCGCGTCCAGCGAGTTCAGCGCCGCCGCCACCTTTGCCGTATCGATGCTCCCCGCTTGCTCGATGGCGTGCTGCAGGATCAGCCCGGTGGCGTATCCACCCGCCGATTCGTAGCTGGGATCGGAGTTGAACTTCGCCTTGTAAGCCTTGGCGAACTCGGGCACCGTCGGCCCGAACTGCACCTTGGGGGACAATTGCGGCTCCCACTGCGCGGGCACCGAAATTCCCGCCGCGGCTTCGCCCAGCTCCACCCAATTCGGGCTGTCGGGCGCCACCAGCAGGGTCACCATCTTCATTTTTGCCTTGCGGGAATACAGTTGCCGCGCCAGGGTTGAACCGTCGGCGTAGTGGCCGCCACCCATCAGCACATTGGCGTTGGACGCGGTTACCTTGTCCAGGATGGCGCTGAAGTCGGTGGTGCCGGGAGAATACGCCTCGCTGTAGGCGACGGTGAATCCTTGCTTTTGCGCGTAGTCTTTCGCCGGAGTCGCCACCGCCACCGAGAACGCCGAGTCTTCGTAGACGAAGGCGATCTTGGCCTTCGGATCCTTGGACTTCAGCAGATCGATCGCCGAGGTCAGGTATTGCGTGGCCGGCGCGAACATTTGGAACAGGTACTTGTTCCCCAGCCGGTAGGTTTTTTCTTCCGCGGCGCCGGTGGTCAGCATGATTTTGCCGTACTGCTCGGTGACGATGGCCGCCGTGGCCGTCAACCCGGAAGAATAGGGACTGAATAGAAAATTCGCTTTGTCTTGCAGGATGAGCCGCGAGTACAGTTGCTGCACCCGCTTGGAGTTGGACTCGTCGTCGTAACTGGCGAACTCAACTTTGTAACTCTTCCCGGCCGCCTTGATGCCGCCGGCGGCGTTCACCTGGTCGCGCCAGAGTTCAAATCCGTTGTACTGCTCCAGTGAATCGACGTTCAGTTTTCCCGTCTTGGAGACCGTGAAACCGACGGTGATGGTCTGCGCCTCGGCAGCTACGCAAAACAGCACGAACAGAAGTAGGACTAGCCAGATCGCGGTGCGCTTCACATGTAACCTCCTGCGTCGGGATGAAATTCGCCTTGGCGTTATACCACGATCAGCGTCCGGATGCAGCGATAGATGACGGGAACAGCGTGAGTTCCTGTTATGCGAGGGATTGACCGCGAAGTGAACAGGGGAGCGTGCCCTCTCTTCCTTGCCTCATCCGGCGCGTCTTAGGCGGCTCGTCTTTTTCGCCCTTGAGCGCCGTCTCGCGCGGGAAGCGGCGCGCGGCGTGCCCGGCGCCTGTGCCCCCGGCGCGAAAATCTGCTGCAGGGCCTCCAGCGGCGGGAGCTTCTGCCTGAGCTCCAGCACCGGCTGGAACAGATCGCCCAATCGCGTCGCACGCTCCAGTGCCTTCGCCGCCTCGAAAACCAGCGAGTCCGGATCCTCGTTCCGCAGGCACCGCTCCACTTCTCGCCAGGCCACCGGCGTGGACGCCGTCGGCCGCTCCTTGGCGCGCAGAGAGTACACGCAGACCGTGGTCTTGTACTGGTCGTTCTGGCTCCAGTCCACGAAGACCTTGCCCGTTCGCAACGATTTCTTCATGTCGGAGACGACGCGATCCGGATACTGCCGCTCCAGCAGGCGCGCCAGTTCGTGCGCGAAAGCCTTGGTCTTCTCGTAGCTGGCCGGCCCATGCAGCGGCACGTACACCTGCAACCCCTTGGACCCGGAGGTCTTGGGAAAACACTCCAGCCCGAGCCGCGCGAAGATGTCCCGCACCCACAGGCCCACCTGGCAGCACTGCACGATGTTGGCCGGCGCGCCCGGATCCAGGTCGAACACCATCATCGTCGGCTGCTCGATCTTCCGCCCCACGCTCAGCGAGGTGTGCAGCTCGATGTCGGCCAGGTTGGCCGCCCACACCAGCGTGGCCACGTCCTGCACCAGGCAATAGTGCATCCACCGATTGTTCCCTCGGCTCCAGATTTTGGCCGTCTGCACCCAGCCGGGCCGGTGCCGCGGGCAGTTCTTCTCGTAAAAGAAAAATCCGCTTACGCCTTCCGGATAACGCTTCATGGTGAGCGGGCGATCGCGAAGATGGGGCAGCAGGTAGGGCGCGATGCGGATGTAATAGTCAATCAACTGGCCCTTGGTGAAGCCCGCCGCCGGGTACAGGACCTTGTCCAGGTTGGAGAGCTTTAACTCCCGGCCTTCGATCTCGATGGTTGACGTCTTTGCCATGCAGTGAGTTTGGATGCCGGAAAAAGCCGCTCCCACCGCCCTTGATTTGGGGCAGCACGCCACAACTCACATCACTTTGTGACCATCCAATGCTCTGTGCTGGGCCCCGACCCCAAGCCGCTGCCGGTCAGCTCCTCGACGCCCCCGGTGTTTGCCCCCGAGCAGATGAAGCTGTTTCGTGGGGTGCTCCAGCACCTGAATGACACCCGCGTGCCCTATGTCATCGCGGGCGCGGCGGCTCTGCAGTTGCACACCGGGATTTGCCGCAACACCAAGGACCTGGACCTGTTTCTTGCCGCTGAGCACGTGGACGCCGCCCTGCGCTCGCTGCGGGAGGAAGGATTCGAAACCGAGGTCCCCGATCCGGTGTGGCTGGCCAAGGCGCATCGCGGCGAATACTACGTCGACCTGATCACCGGCATGAGCAATGCCGTCATTGTCGTCGATCACTCCTGGATCGAGCGCGGCATCGCCTCCGACTTCTTCGGCGTACCGGTGAAGGTGCTGGCGCCGGAGGAGCTCATCGCCTCCAAGCTTTTTGTCACCCGCCGCGAACGCTTCGACGGCGCCGATATCGCCCACGTCATCTTCGGGGTCAAGAACCGGCTCGACTGGCAGAGGCTTCTGGAACTGGTCGGGGAGCACTGGGAGATGCTGCTCTGGAACCTTATTCTTTATCACTATGTTTATCCGGCTCATCCTGACTACGTTCCCAGCTCGGTGTGGGACGATCTGCTGGCGCGGCTGCGGGAATCCGTCGCTCATCCGGCCAAAAGCGCTCCCTTCCGCGGCAGCCTCCTCGATCCGATGATGTTCGCCATTGACGTTAAGGAGTGGGGGATGGGGACCTGCTCGAAGATTATCGCGCGCGGCGCATGCCCAAGCTGAAGCCGGCCGCGTAGACTTCCGAGCCTGGGGAAAACCTGGCCTGAAAAAAAGATGAGAATCGCCGCCACCGCCGACCTTCATTTCAACGCACCCATCTGGGAGAAAATGCGTGTCCAGATCGAGCGCGTGCGTGACGAGGCTGACCTCCTGGTCCTGGCCGGCGACCTCACCAACTACGGCAAGACCAGCGAAATGGAGCCGCTGCTCAATCTGCTGGTCCGGCTTCGCCTCCCGATTGTCGCCGTGCTCGGCAACCACGACTACGAGAGCGGCCAGGAAGAGGAGCTCATCAAGATGCTGGCCGCCGAAGGCATCAAGATCCTGGACGGCACCGGCTATGAGCGCGATGGCATCGGCTTCGCCGGCACCAAGGGATTCATCGGCGGCTTCGGCCGCGGCGCGCTCACCGCCTTCGGCGAGCGCGAAGTCAAGGCCATCGTGCAGGCGGCCATCGACGAAAGCCTCAAACTGGAGCGCGCCCTCTCGCAACTGCGCACCGAAAAGCGCGTGGTCGTGCTCCATTACGCGCCCATCGCCGCCACCGTAATCGGCGAGGCTCCGGAGATTTTCCCCTACCTCGGCACGTCGCGCATGGCGGAGGTGGTGGACCGCCACGGCGCCGATTTCATCGTCCACGGCCACGCCCACCATGGGCACGATGAAGGCAAAACCACCGGCGGCATCCCTGTCTTCAACGTCGCCCTCAACCTGCTCCAGGCGCAGCAGCCGCCGCGGGCGTACCGGATCTTCGACGTCTAGCGTTCGGTCCTTGACGCGGGACGGCTCAGTGAGCTCCGAACTCACCTCCGTTTGACAGCCGTTTCCGCAGCGGCGTACCGTTTTAAGTTTGTAGTCTCTCGACGGAGGTTTCATGCGAAGGCTGCTTTCGGTTCTGCTCGCCTTCCTGTTTGTCGCTTCCCTTCCCTTACTCGCCCAGGACATTGCCTCGTTTGAAAAGCGCATCACCGAGCGCAAGCTGCCCAACGGGCTGACGTTGCTGGTGATGGAGCGTCCGGAGGCCCCGGTCTTCTCCGGCTACACCTTCGTGGACGCCGGATCGGTGCAGGATCCCAAGGGCGAAACCGGCATGGCGCACATGTTCGAGCACATGGCGTTCAAGGGAACCCAGACCATCGGCACCACCAACTGGCCGGCGGAGAAGGCGGCGTTGCAGAAGGTGGAGGCGGCCTACGCCGCCTACCTTGTGGAGGCGGAGAAGCGGGTCGGCCGCGACCCGAAAAAAGTGGCCGAACTGGAGAAGGGCTGGCAAGACGCCGCCCAGCAGGCCGAGAAGTACGTGGTGCGCAACGCCTACGGGCAGATCGTGGAGGAGAATGGGGGCGTCGGCATGAACGCCCAGACCGACGACGACGAGACCGTCTATTTCTATTCCTTCCCCTCCAACCGTCTGCAGTTGTGGGCCTACCTGGAATCGGAGCGCTTCATCGAGCCGGTGATGCGCGAGTTCTACAAGGAACGGGACGTGGTGTTCGAGGAACGCCGGATGCGCACCGACAGCAGTCCGATCGGGCGGCTGATTGAGCAGTTCATCGCCGCGGCGTTTATCGCCCATCCTTATCATCGTCCGACCATCGGGTGGGCCTCCGACCTGCGGCGATTCTCCGCCACCGACGCCAAGGAGTTCTTCCGCACCTACTACGTGCCGGCCAACATGGTGGTGGCGGTGGTGGGCGACATCAAGACGGCGCAGGCGCTTCCGGTGATGGAGAAATATTTCGGAAGGCTTCCCAAGGCGCCGCGGCCGATTGAGAACCCGACGACGGAACCGCCGCAGCGATCCGAGCGCCGGGTGGTGCTGGAGGAAACCGCGCAGCCGTTCTACATCGAGGCCTATCACCGCCCCGACTACCGCGATCCGGACGATGCGGTGTACGACGCCATCTCCGACATCCTGTCCAACGGCCGCACCTCCCGCCTGTACCGTTCGCTGGTGCGCGACAAGAAGATGGCCGCCGCGGCCGCCGGCTTCAGCGGCTGGCCGGGCAGCAAGTACCCACACCTGTTCGCCTTCTATGCCGTTCCCACCCCCGGCCACACGCCGGACGAGTTGCGTGACGCGATTCGCGCCGAGATCCAGCGCCTGAGGACCACCGACGTCACCGACGAGGAGCTGGAGATGTTCAAGACGCGCGCCAAGGCCGACCTGATCCGCGGGCTCGGCGACAACTCCGGTCTGGCCTCGCAGCTCGCCACCTACCAGGCGCGCTTCGGCGACTGGCGCGAGCTGTTCCGCCAACTCGACCGCTATGACAAGGTGACCAAGGCCGATATCCGCCGGGTCGCCGAGAAGACGTTTGTGCCCACCAATCGCACCGTGGGGATCATCGAGACCAAGAAGACGGCGGCCGCCGCGCCGGCCGCGAAACCGAAGGAAAAACAACCATGACCCGCACGATTTTCCGCGGCGCCACCGCGCTCGCCCTCTCGCTGCTGCTTGCTGCCGCGTGCTGGGCGCAGGCGCCGGCGCAAAAAGCCCACGGACGGGCGCAGAAAGCTCCCACCGGAGCAAAAGCCGCCAAGCCGGGTACCGGACCGGCAGCCGCGTGGAAGCAGATTCCCATTCCGCCGCTGCCACCCTTCCATCCGCAGCAGCCCAAGCGGATTCAGCTTGGCAACGGCATGGTCATCTTCCTGCAGGAAGACCACGAGCTGCCGCTGGTGGGCGGCATGATGCGGATTCGCGGCGGTTCAATCAGCGAGCCCGCCGCCAAGACTGGACTGGTGGACGTCTACGGGCAGGTGTGGCGCACCGGCGGCACCAGCAAGCACAGCGGCGATCAGCTTGACGATTACCTGGAAGCCCGCGCCGCCAAGGTGGAAACCGGGGGCGGCGGCCAGTCCACCACCATCAGCTTCAACTGCTTGAAGGACAAACTCGACGAGGTCTTCCCGATATTCCTGGAAGTCCTGCGTGATCCCACCTTCCGCCAGGACAAGATCGAGCTGGCCAAGCGCCAGATCGACACCGGCATCGCCCGCCGCAACGACGATATGGACGAGATCGTCAGCCGCGAGTCCATGCGCCTGGCCTACGGCCGCGACAATCCCTACGCGCGCATCCCGGAGTACTCCACCGTCGCCGCCATCACCCGCGACGACCTGGTGAAGTGGCACCAGGCTTACGTTCACCCCAACAACATCATTGTCGGAATCTACGGCGACTTCGATCCAGCCGCCATGGAGCGCCGCCTGCGCCAGGCTTTCGAGTCCTGGCCCAAAGCGCCGGTTCCGCCGCAACCCCAAATTGCGTTTCACGATCCCAAGCCGGCGATCTACTTCGTCGAAAAACCGGACGTGAACCAGAGCGAAATCCAGATGGTGACTCTGGGCATCGAGCGCAACAACCCCGACTATTTCGCGGTGACGGTGATGAATGAAGTGCTGGGCGGCGGATTCTCGTCGCGCCTGTTCAAGAGCATCCGTACCGAAAAAGGGCTGGCCTATTCGGTCGGCGGGGGGGTGGGCAGCGCTTTCGACCATCCCGGAGTCAGCCGCTTCGGCCTGGGAACGAAGAGTTCCACGACCGTGGCGGCCACCCAGGCGCTGAACGCCGAATTGAATGGAATGCTGACCAGGCCGGCCACGGAAAAGGAGGTGCGCGACGCGCGCGACTCCATTTTGAATCGCTTCATCTTCCACTTCGATTCCAAGGACAAGGTGCTGGGCGAGCGCATGCTCTACGAGTTCTACGGCTATCCCGCCGATTTCCTGGAGCGCTACCGCGCCGCGATCGAGAAGATCACGCCCGCCGACGTCAATCGCGTCGCCCGGAAGTACCTTCACCCGCGAGAGATGGCGGTGGTGGTGGTCGGCAACCAGGCGGAGTTCGGGAAACCGCTGTCAACGCTCGGCCCGGTGACCCCGCTCGATATCGCCATTCCGCCTCCCGGGGCGGCGGCCGGCGGCGCCCGCCCCGCGCACTCCGATCCCAAGGCGCGCGCGCTGATCGAGAAATTCGTCAACTCGGTGAGCGGCGCCGCCCGGCTGGACAGCGTGAAGGCGGTGCGCCAGAAGATTGTCAGCACGCAGCACTCGCCGCAGGGCACCATCACCTTCGACAACGACATGATCATCCACTACCCCGACAAGTTGCGGGCCGCGGTTAGCGCCGGGGAGCTTCCCGGCGAAATGCTGATTGTGGTCTCCCCGGAGGCCTCTTTCATGGCCATGCCGGGAGCGGGGGTTCGCGACATGCCGCCCTCGCTGAAGCAGGAACGCCTGGAGACCATCACGCGCGACTGGATTTTCGTCGCCCAGCACGTCAACGATCCCGGCTACGTGTTCACCCTGGCGGGCACCGAGAAGTTGGGCGGCGCCGAAGCACAGGTGGTCAACATCCTCGGCAACGGCATTTCGGTGAAGTGGGCGCTCGATGCGGAGAGCGGGCGCCTGCTGCAGGTGTCCTTTCAGGCGGCCGGGCAGCACGGGCCGGTAGAGCGCGTGATCGCCTATTCCGATTGGCGGCAGGCCGGCGGGCTCACCGTTCCCTTCCAGCGCGCCATCACCGAAGACGGCCAACTCAGCGCGACCGAGCAGATCCAGACATTCCAGGTGAACCCCGCGATTGATCCCAAGCTGTTTGAAAAACCGGCGGCCGACTCGGCCGCTCCGCACTAGAGTCGCCACGCGTTTCTTCCGCGCTCCCAAGCTGTGGAAAACACGCGCGCGGCACTTCTTGGCGTCGTAACATCAAGCAGGTCACAACATCTAACCAACCGCACAGTGGTGGTTTGCTGATGATAATGATCAAGCCACGCTCCCGGGTTGCCGCCAGCCGAGGCGCCATCCTGTTGCTGGACGACACTGGCCACAGCCGCAACGCCCGCGCCGATCACCTGGTTCGCCGCGGGTTTCAGGTGAAGCTCGCCTCCGGGGTGAGCGAGGCGGAATCGCTCTGGCAGCCGGATCACTTCACCCTGGTGCTGGTCGCCGTCAGGAAAAATCTGCGTGCCGCGGGCGAGTTCTGCGACCGCATCAAGGACGAACACCCTCTCCAGACCATCGGCCTGCTGGTTCCGCCCATGGCTGAATTGCCCGCCACCCGCTGCCTCGACCTGATCTGGCCGGAGGACGGCCTCGACTACTTTCTGGCACGTGTGGATACCCTGGCCGACTTCGCCACCGCCGTGTAGAGCCGGAATTTATTCCGGCAGAATCGGCGCTGTCCTACCCCTCCGAAACCCGCACCAGCAATACCGGCTCCTGCAGGAAATCGCACTGGTTGATGCGCCCCACCGCTTGCCGGATGGTGCGCTCCGCCACCGGTTCCACCGTGATCACAAACGACAACCGCTCCTTGGGCAGATGCGGCTCTTGCAGCACCGAGTCGATGTTGATCTCCTCCTCGGCCAGCACCGAGGCCACGCGGGCCAGGATGCCGGGCCGGTCGCGCACCGTCAGGCGCAGATACCATCCGCTCCACGGGCCACAGGGCGCCAGCGCCAGCTTGGCCGCCGAATCGAATCCCGGATACAGCGACGGCGCCGAACCGTTCCCGTTACTGCTGCTTAACTGCCGTGCTATGTCGATGATGTCCGCCACCACCGCGGTGCTGGTGGCCGCGCCGCCGGCTCCGCGCCCGTAGAACATCTGAGTGCCGCTGCGCTCGCCTTCCACGAACACCGCGTTGAAAACGCCTTCCACCTTGCCCAGCATCGAATCGCGCGGCACCAGCCACGGCCGCACCGCCACCGCAATGCCGTCGTGCTGCCGCTCCGCCGCCGCCACCAGGCGTATCCGGCCCTTCAGGCGGCGCGCGTACTGCAGGTCCACCTGCGACACTTGGCGGATGCCGGTGACCGGAATTTCCTCCGGATGCAGGCGGGCATTGAAGGCCATGCGCGCCAGGATGCACAGCTTCTCGCAGGCGTCGATGCCGTCGATGTCCAGCCGCGGATCGGCTTCGGCATAGCCGGCCAGTTGCGCCTCCTTCAGCGCCGCCTCGAATTCCAGCCCCTCGGTTTCCATGCGCGTCAGAATATAGTTCACCGTTCCGTTGAGCACGCCGTAGAGCTTGGTGATCCGGTCTCCGGAGGCGGACTCGCGCAGCGCGCGCACGATGGGAATGCCTCCCGCCGTGGTGGCCTCGATTCCGACCGGCAGGCGCTTCTCGGCGGCCAGCGCCAGGATGGCATCGCCGTGGGTGGCGATCAGGCTCTTGTTGGCCGTGACCACCGGCTTGCCCGCTTGCAAGGCGCGGCAGACGATCTCCTGGGCCGCGCCGTTGCCGCCCATGGTCTCGACCACGATGTCCACGTCGGGCGCGGAGACGATTTCGTTCCAGTCGGAGCACACTCGCGCGCCCGCTGGAATGGCGCTGGCGGCCATCTCCGAGCGGCGGCAGACGGCGACCACCGCCAGCCGTACGCCGCTGCGCTCCTCGATCAGTCCGGCGTTGGCGGCCAGCAGTTGCGCCGTCGCCTGCCCCACCGTGCCGAATCCCACGATGCCTACCTTGACTACCGGCTTCATATGCCCTCCCCGGCCAGGGCCCGCGCCGGCAACTCCACCCGGCGCGCCCCCTCCGCGGCCATCTTCGTGAACACCAATTCACCTTCCAGCTCCGCCGAGCGCAATCGCTCGCATACCGCTTTGCGAACCTCGTCCCGCGGCGCGTCCGGCCGCAGCGTGAGCAGCACCGAGCTTCCTGCTCCGCTCAAGGTCACCGCCAGGATTCCCGCCGTGCCCGCCAGCGGCTGCAGAGCCGGCAGCAATGGACAAACCTTGGCGCGATACGGCTGGTGCAGCGCGTCATGCTGCGCCGTGCTGAACAGCTCGTCGCGGCCGAGCACGTAGGCCGCCACCAGCGTCATCGCGCTTTGCAGGTTGGCCACCACCACCTCGCGCCCGTACAGCGCCGGCACCAGGGCACGCGATTTTCCGGTGGACAGGCCGTTCGAGGCGATCACCAGCAGCAGCGGCCACTCGCGCGCCACTTCCAGACGGCTTGCCTGCGCCCGCTTGCCGCGCCCGTTGCCGTTCGACTGCACGATCACGAATCCGCCCAGCCAGCACGCGGCCACGTTGTCGGCGTGACCTTCCAGGCGCACGCCCTCGTCCAGAATCTGCTCCGCGCTCCACGCCAGCCGTCCGAAGTGCACCGCCAGCGCCACTCCCGCCAGCCGCGCCGCCGAAGACGATCCGCAGCCCTTGCCGATGGGAATCTGGTTGTTCACCCTGAGCGCCAGCGGCCGGCACGGCGCGCCCGCGCCCGCCAGCACCTCGCGATAGGTGTCCAGGATCAGGTTGTGCTCCACCGCGCTGCAAATCGCCACGTCACGGCCGCGCGCTTCCACCGAGAACTCCGCTGCCGCCTCGGCGCGCACGTGCAGGTAAAGGTCGAGTGCGATGGCGGCGGAATCGAAAGCCGGGCCCAGGTTCGCCGAACTGGCCGGCAAGCGAAGCTCGATTCCCGGTATGCCGACAACATGGCCGCTGTTTTGCGCGCTCATGCTTCCCTCCGCAACTTCTCCAGCAACGAGACAATCGCTCCCAGGTCCGCATCCACTTGGATCGGCGGCCTGCGGCGCGCATCCAGCTCCGCCCCCTGGAACAATTCGCCGGCATGAAATTTCAGGCTGTACTCAGGATCCTTCAGCACGTGGCCGGTGAGCACCAGCACTACCCTGTCGTCCGCCTGCACGAACCCGCTGCGCCGCAGCTTTGTCAGTCCGGCCAGCGTCACCGCCGAAGCCGGCTCGCACCCCAGCCCTTCCGCGCCGATCTCCGCCTTGGCCAGCGCAATCTCCTCTTCACTCACCTGCTCGCACGCTCCGCCGGTCGCCTCCAGAACGCGCACCGCCTTGCGCCACGAGGCGGGATTCCCGATGCGGATGGCGGTCGCCATGGTCTCCGCCTTCACCGCCGTCATCTTCCGCCCGCCATGCTCGCGCACGCTGGTGTAGAGCGGATTCGCGCCCGCCGCCTGGATGACCGACAGCTTCGGCAGGCGGCTGATCAGTCCCAGCCGATGCATCTCCAGCAGCCCCTTGCCGAGCGCCGAGCTGTTGCCCAGGTTCCCGCCGGGCACGATGATGTGCTCCGGCGCCTTCCACTCCAGTTGCTCCATCAGTTCGATGGCGGCCGTCTTCTGCCCTTCAATGCGGTAGGGGTTAATCGAATTCAGCACGTAGATCGGCAGGCGGCGCGCCAGTTCGGTCACCATTCGCATGCAGCCGTCGAAGTCGGTCCGCAGTTGCAGCGTGACCGCGCCGTATTCCAGCGCCTGGCACAACTTCCCCCAGGCTATTTTTCCGTCGGGGATCAACACCAGCGCCCGCAGCCCGGCGCGCGCGGCGTAGGCCGCCATGGAAGCCGAGGTGTTTCCGGTGGAGGCGCACATCACCCACTCGAACCCGCGCTCGCGCGCCACCGAAATCGCCGCCGTCATTCCCGTATCTTTAAACGACCCGGTGGGGTTCATCCCCTGGTGCTTGGCCAGCAGGTCGCGCATTCCCAGCCGCCTTGCGCTTTGCGGCATGTGGTACAGCGGCGTGTTGCCTTCGCGCAGCGTGACCACCTCATCCATCGCTCGAACAATCGGCAGCAACTCCCTGAAACGCCACACGCCGCTGCGATCCAGCGCTGCACCCGACATGCGCCGCTCGCGCCACGCGCGCTTCCACTCTTCCGGCGTTGGAGCGCGCTCGCCCTCGAGCGCGAATGCCGGGTACGACACCTCCAGCAGTTCGCCGCATTCCGAACAGCGGAAGTCCGCCTGCGGTTCCGACTGCAGCGCTCCGCAGCCGCAACAGCGCAACTGTGCCTGCGCCGTTTCAGGAGCAGCAGCGGCTTGCATACGCTTGCTCATCGTCATCTCCTTGCTGGCACAGATACAGCGGCAGCTCGGTCCGCCCCAGAAACTCGTTATGCACCGCGCGGATCACCGCCGGCGCCGAGGCGGCATCCACGGCGAAACAGATGTTCAATTCGCTGGCCCCCTGGGCCACGGCAATCACGCTCACGTTGCGCCGCGCCACCGCCGTGAACAGCCGCGCCAGCACCCCGATCTTTCCCTTCATCGTCTCTCCCAGCACGGCGACCACCGCGATCTCGCGCTGCACTTCGATGGGCGCCACCACGCTGTGCTTCAGTTCGGTGCGGAACACGCGCTCCATCACCCCCAGCGCGCGTTCCAGGTCCTGCTCGCGAAACACCAGCCCGAGCGCGTTTTCCGAGGACGAGTGCGTTGAGAACAGCACATCGATGCGCTCATGTCCCAGCCCCAGGAACAGCCGCCCAAACAGGTCTTCGAAGTGGCCGCCGTTACGCATGTTCAAGGTGATCAGCGCCGCCGGGCTGACTCCGGTCACCGCCTTCACTGCCAGCCCGTCGCGTTGCGCGCTGGCGGCAATGCGCGTGCCCTCCGCCCGCGGGCGGAAGGAATTCTTGATCAGCACCGGGATGGCGCTGTCCATCGCCGGCCGGATGGCCTTGCGATGGATCACCTTCGCCCCGTAGTACGACATCTCGATCGCCTCCGCGAAGGTGATTTCCGCCAGCGTCGTTGCCTCGGGACAGAAACGGGGATCGGCGCTCATCACCCCGTCCACGTCGGTCCAGATCCAGATTTCGTCGCAGCCCAGCGCCGCGCCCATGATGGTCGCCGAGTAATCCGACCCGCCGCGGCCCAGCGTGGTCGGCTGCCCCGCCGCCGTGGCTCCGCGATATCCGGTCACCACCGGGACCACTCCTTGCTCCACCGCCGGCATCAGCTTCTCGCGGCTCAGACGCGTGGTCGCCGGCATGTCGGGACTGGCCTCTCCGAAATTATCGTCGGTCACCAGGAACTCGGCCGCATCGAACGCCCGCCCATCGACATCCAGCTCAAGCAGCATGGCGGCGAAAATCGGCGCCGACATCCGCTCTCCCATCGAGAGCGCCACGTCCAGCACCTGCGGCGTACTGGAGCGGAACATCAGCAGCCCGCTGCAGAACTCCCGCAACTCGCCGAGCACTTCGCCGACCGCCTTCGCTACAGCGTCGCGCCGGCCGCCCGCGAACAATTCGTCGATCACCTCGCGATGCCGCCGCTCCACCTGCCCCAGGTGAGCGTCCAACGCCTCGCGATCCCCGGCGCAGGCCGCCGCGGCGCTCTGGATGATCAGGTCGGTGATCCCCGAGAGCGCCGACACCACTACCACCACGGCATGATCCCGGCGGCCCTCGCGCACCATCTCGGCCGCCTGGCGGATGCGCTCCGCGCTTCCCACCGACGTTCCTCCGAATTTCATGACTAGCAGACTCATGGCTTTCCTCGATCTCAAAAAATGTGCACAAAATACGAAAGCCACCACCGCGGTTGGCGGATGGTGGCTTTTTGAATGCTGATTATGGCTGCCTTACTTCATCCGCCGCGCGCTCCTGTGCCGGCTGTTGTTGTTGTCGTTGTTGTTGTGCAGACCAACGCGGACTCCAGCCCCTGCGCCAGATGAGCGAAACGGATTGGCAAGCTGCGCTTCAAATTACGTTCCCGTAACTTCTGCTGACAGTACTTGGTTCCCGCGCCTCTGTCAATGGCCCGCTGGGCTATTACCCAGGTAACTGGCCGAACCAGTTTCCAGTTTCCAGTTTCCAGTTTCCAGTTTCCAGTTTCCAGTTTCCAGTTTCCAGTACGGTGCTCAGCACCCCCGGAACTACCCCACATTAGCTCGCTGCGCTCGCGAATGTGGGCCACCCGTTAGCGGCTATGACGGGAATGACAACTCCGGGCGAGACGGTCTGGGAGCAGCCATTCGCCTTTCGTCGTCTGACGAGCACCACAAGTAGGACAAAGGTTGGTGTCTAGGAAGTTGTCGAAAACAGCCGCAGCGCCACAAAAAATGCAGCGGCACTCTGCCGCAGTATCAGCGGCGGCGCTCGACGCAGGGCGTTTTACCCTCCGTTTTGGAGCCGCGTTCGGCTGCTGGAGCTCTCGTTGCATCGTTGGTGATTCTATCGGATTCGCGTCCGCGCGGCAGCATAGAAAACGAAGTAGTCTAATCGGCGTGCGGACTAAACTAACAGGTTCCGAAGGCTGCTGTGTTCCCAAACGATGCGGGTGGGCCACCACCCACTGGAAACTCGAAACTGGAAACTCGAAACTAGATTTCCAGAATCACCGGCATAATCAGCGGACGCCGCGAGCGTGTTCTTCGACGATGTAGCGCTTCAGGTCCTGGCGGATCTTTTCCTTGATCACGCCGTAGTCGCGCCTTCTCTTCGTCGCTCGATTGTTCCAGCGTGTCCATGACGATCTGCCGCGCCTCGTCCATCAGTCCGTTTTCCGCCCCGCCGCAGCGAATCCGCGCGTCACGATCTCCGGCGCCGATCTCGACCCGCCCCGTCAGCTTGTTGATGGCGATGATCGGCAGCACGATGCCGTCTTCGCTGAGGTGGCGGCGGTCCTTGATAATCAGGTCTTCCACCACATCGCCCGCGATCCGGAGTCGATGCAGACCCGGCCGACGGCACCCGTCCGGCCTTGCGCGCGCCGAGTTCGTCGAACTCCAGCACGTCTCCGCTTTCGATCATCATCACCTGCCCGACCGCGCCGTGCATGCTCCGCGCCAGTTCGGCGTGCCGCTTCAGTTGCCGATACTCGCCGTGGATCGGAATGAAGTAGCGCGGCTTCACCAGGTTAATGATGAGCTTCAGTTCTTCCTGGCTGGCGTGCCCGCTGACGTGCACCGGCGGATACGATCCGTCGTCGTAAATCACGTGCGCTTCGCGGCGGAAGAGGTGGTCGACCATCCGGTAAATGGCTTTTTCGTTCCCGGGAATGATGCGCGACGAGAGCACGACCGTGTCGCCCGTTTCGATCTTGGCGTGCTTGTGGTTGTCCACCGCCGCCCGCGACAGCGCCGACATGGGCTCGCCCTGCGTCCCGCTGATCATCACGCAGACTCGTTCCGGCGGTACTTCCTGATCTCGCCCGGATGAATCAGCAGTCCGTCGGGAACCTCGATGTAGCCCAGATCCTGCGCGATCTCGGTGGAATTCGTTCATCGAGCGGCCCACGAGCGCCACCTTGCGGCCATGCTCGCACGCCATTTCCATCGCCAGCTTGATGCGGTGAATCGAAGATGAAAAGCAGGAGATGAAAAGCCGCCGCTGCGTACGCGCGAACACCTCGTCGAACTTCCGCCGCACGCTCGTTCGCTCGGCGTGTAGCCGGTGCGCTCGACGTTGGTCGAGTCCTGGAACAGCGCCAGCACGCCTTCTTTGCCGTACTCGGCGAAGGCGTGCAGGTCGAACAGGCGGTTGTCCGTGGGCGTGGGATCGACCTTGAAATCGCCGGTGTGAATAATGACGCCGAGCGGCGTGTGGATCGCCAGCGCCACGCAATCCACCAGGCTAGTGCGTCACCTGGATGGGCATGACCGTGAACGGCCCGACCTTGACGCGTTCCCCGGGCCGCATCTCGACCAGCGTGGCGTCGTCCAGCAGTTCGTGCTCTTCCAGTTTGTCCTCGACATAGGCCAGCGTGAACTCCGTGCCGTAGACCGGAACGTTCAGTTCGCTCAGGATCCAAGGCAGCGCGCCGATATGATCCTCGTGCCCATGGGTGAGAACGATGGCGCGAACATGCTTGCGGTTCTCGATCAGGTAGGCAATGTCGGGAACGACGATATCCACGCCCAGGAGTTCCGTCTCGGGGAACATCAGCCCGGCGTCGATGACGATGATGTCGTCGCCCCAGCGCACGGCCATGCAGTTCATCCCGAACTCGCCGAGTCCGCCCAGGGGAACGATATGGAGTTTTCCAGTAGGCATGTTAGATATCAGATGCTAGCACGCCGCTGCGGGGAAGCTGGCACGGTTCCTTAGCCCGATCACCGCGCAGCCATCCAACCAGTGTATGCTGGATAGACTGGAAGATGGCCAGCCAAAAAATCCTGGCTGCGCCTCCGCGTGGAAGACGCCTGCGCCGCGGCTTACCCAGGCCTATGAGACCGTCAATGTCGACCCGCAACATTTCCTGCTGCAACTGCGGATCGCTTACGGCCTTCCCATCAGCACCTTCGCGGCGTTTTCTCCGTTCCCGCTGGAGCAACTCGACTACGTCGCCCTCGACGTCATCCGTTCAGCGGCATGAAAATCGCCGCCGTGGAAGGCGCCGGCCTGGGGTTAGGCGGCATTCTCACCATTGTCCCCGACCTGGGCATTCTGGCCGGCATCACTATGCGCACGATCCAGAAGCTCAGCCTGGTGTACGGATTCGAATACGACACCGACGACGAAATCGCCGATCTCTGGGTCGCTGCCGCCAGCGCCGCCGGTGTCGACATCAGCCGCGAACTGCTGGAGAAGGAAGTGGTCAACCGGTTTGTGCCGCGCGTGATCCAGCGCATCGCCGTGCAGGCCAGCACCGAAGTGGTCGAGAGATGGGCAGGGCGCATGATTCCGGTCGTCAGTTCCGCCATCGGCGGCCGCTCAACTACTACTTCGTGCGCTCCTGGGGACGCCGCGGCATCGCCCACTTCCGCCAGAAGCACGACCTCCGCCGCGCCAGCATCACCCTGGCCGAGCCGCACTCCTTCAGTGCCCTTCCTCCCGGCCCGTGAAGCGCCACATCACGAAGCGGGAATCGCAGCCACCACTTCGGCCGAGGCGCTGCTCTCCGCCATCGCACTCGCCGCGGTCACCACGTAGTAGTAGGTCCTGCCCCCCACCACCGTGGTGTCCAGGTAATCCGGGTTGGCAAGCAAGGCCGGGTTCAGCCTGGCGTACGGTCCCCCGGATTGCGCCGCGCGATACACGTTGTAGCCGAGCACGTCCGCGGCCCTGTCCGCCGCCCACCTCAGTTGAACCGAATGCGACACGCTTTGCGGGGCGGACGCCGGCGTGGGCGACGATGTTTCTGTCGATGTTCCTGCCGGCAGAACCTGCGTTCCGCCGCAGCCCACCAGGCTCACGTAACTCAGAATTACAAGAAGAACAAGGAGGAATGACTTCTTCCTGCCAAACTTTCCCATCAAACTGCCTTTCACGGCGCAGCAGATCGCGGAAAAAATGGCTTTAAGAATGGCAAAACTCGACCAATCCGCCTGCGCCTGTTCGTCAGCCCCGGGCGTGCTCCGGCAAAGGAGCCCGGCCATCGGGCCGACAAACGAAATTCCTGGGGTATGCCCGGCAGTGATGCATCCGGCTGGCCATTTGGCCGCCGCCCACAAACGCTCCCCCATGGCGGAACTCACGATGGGCTGTGGATAAATTCCCGCCCGGTGCGCGTAGAAGATTCAGGGTCTCAGAAGTTTTTGCCTGCTCAATTCAGGAACGTGGACCGATTCGGATTGTTCAAAACAAGCTCAATTGTTGCTTCAGCAACGGTGCATCCTGCGGGTCTGTCGGCGGGTGCTCCAAATTCGCGCCCCGACCTAGGGCGTTGACCTGAGAAACGCGCGGACGCTTCCCTCCTCCGCATCCCCCGCTTGCCGACTCCGTCCGCTCCAGCCGCTCGCGCTCCCGTTGCGTTCCTATCCCGTGCTTCTGCCGCAGACGCGCCATCAGTTGCGAAATCCGCTTGCGATACGCCGGCCCAAGATAAGCGCGCTCGGTGTATCGCTGGCGATAACCCTCCACCAGGCGCGGAAACGCCTTCTCCAGCCACGGCAGGAAAATCGCCGCCGAGCATGGCTTCAGGAACAGCGGGTTGGCGAAGATGTGCCGCCCGCCTGCCTCCTTCGTCGCCTTCACCAGCGCCTCCAGTTCGCGCGGCGAATCGGTGATCCCCGGAATCACCGGGGCGCAAATCACGCCCGCCGGCACGCCTGCCTGGTTCAGCTTCTGCACCGCCGTCATCCGCAGGTCGGGACGCGGCGCCCTCGGCTCTAAGATTCGCGCCAACTCGGTGTTCAGCGTGGTCACCGTCAGGTTGACGAACAGCCGGTTCCGCCGCGCCACCTCGCGCAGCAGTTCGATGTCGCGCAGCACCAGGTCGCTCTTGGTGACAAGCCCGATGTCCAAGCCTCGCTGCTCGGCCATCACCTGCAGGATCGAGCGCGTCACCCCGAACCTCCGCTCCGCCGGCTGATACGGGTCGGTGGCCGTGCCGATGGCGATCTCCTCGCCCGGCCTCACCCGGCGCAGATCGCGCCGCAGCAGCTCCGCCGCCCGCTGCTTGACGTAAATCTTGCGCTCGAAATCCACGCCGTCGCGCATCTCCATGAACTCGTGCGTGTAGCGCGCATAGCAGTACTTGCAGGCAAACTCGCAGCCGCGATAGGGGTTGATTGTCCACGTAAACGGCATGTGCGGCGCGGTGCAGCGGTTCAGCAGCGAGCGCGACGCCAGGGTGAAGAACTCCACCTCGTGGCCTTCGGTGATCGACTGGCCCTCGGCCGCCAGCCGGGCGATTCCGACCAATGACGATCGCGCCTCGTATTCGGAAGACCGCGCATCGTGGAGATCGAGCAGGGGAAATGAAGCCATGGCGGGAAACCCGGAGCGCGAAACCCTGAGCGGAGGTATTCGCCTTTTGTTCGCTAACCAAGATTACCCTCGCCGCGCCGGGTTGTCAACGAGCGGGGGCCAGAAGTCAGAAGTCAGTAGGCCAGGGTGCTGCGAGCAACCTGGCCTGCGGATGCCTCCCCGTGCATGATCAGAAGCTTACAGGGGGTGCTATACTCCCCTGCGAATCTTCAACGGAGAAAGGAAGTCCCGTGGATCGAGACCGCATCCTTAACGCACTCAAGTCCGAGCGCGACCGCCTGAACGACGCGATTGCAGCCCTGGAAGGGAGCACCGCCCCGCGAAACGGAAGGCGCACGCGCAAAACCGTCGCTGCGCCGCGAAAGCGAGGCCGCCGCCGCATGAGTGCCGCCGGCCGAGCCAGGCTTTCACGTCTCATGAAACAACGCTGGGCCGCCCGCAAGAAAGCCGGCGGAAGCGGGCTTTAGACCGACGCCGCGAGCAAACGGTCACTCTCCCCGGTCATAATCGAGAAAGTCCTCGCGAAGATTGAAGTTTCAAGGTCCGCCGGGTGGTCGGGCGTCAGACGCGGGGACTTCGTAGTGCATATACTCGTCGAGTGCTCGCCTAATCTCTGCTTTCCTCAGTTGCCCCAGATAAGAGCGGTGTCGTCTCCGGATTCTGAATTGTACTGCGAGTTTTCCGCGGTAATCGCTGAAGAATCTTGGCGTCCCCGGCGGGATTCGAACCCGCGTTACCGCCGTGAAAGGGCGATGTCCTAGGCCGGGCTAGACGACGGGGACGCTGCTGGGTGGGAGACTCTGGCCAAACGCTTTATCGTAGCAGCCGCTTGCCGCCAGTGTCAAAATCAGGGCCGCGTTCGCCCCGCGCCGCCGCCCGCGAACACAAAGGATCCTGACTGCCTGCCACTCCAAAACTTGTCCTCATCACCGGCGCCTCCAGCGGCATCGGCCTGTTGACCGCGGTGGAACTGGCGCGCCGCGGCCACCGCGTGGTGGCCAGCATGCGCGACCTCTCGCGCCGCTCGCTGCTTGATCAGGCCGCCCAGCGCGCCGACGCACGCGAGCGCATCGACGTCCGCCCCCTCGACATCTCCGATTTTGATGCCATTCCTCGCGTGGTCCGGCAAATCCTCGCCGATTACGGCCGCCTCGACGTACTGGTGAACAACGCCGGCTTCGTTTTTGCCGGCTTCGTCGAGGATATCCGCCTCGGCGAGCTGCGCGCCCAGATGGATACCAACTTCTTCGGCCACGTCGCCCTCACCCAGGCGGTGCTGCCCGCCATGCGCGCTCAGCAGGCCGGGCACATCATCATGGTGTCGTCGGAAAGCGGGCGCATGGGCTCGCCCGGCATCGGCAGTTATTCCGCTTCCAAGTTCGCCCTCGAAGGCTGGAGCGAGACCTTGCGCATCGAGTGCCGCGCCCTGGGGATCAAGGTGGTGTTGGTCGAGCCCGGCGCCTTTAAGACCGACATCTGGGACCGCAACGTGCGCCTGAATGAAAGCCTCGTCGCCGGGGATTCCCCCAACCAGGAGCGCGGCCGCCGGCTGAAGGAATGGGCGGTCACCGTCCCCAAAGCCGACCCGCGGCGCGTGGCGGAGCTGATTGCGCGGATCGCGGAAGATCCCAACCCGCGCCTGCGCTACATGATCGGCCGCGACGCCCGCCTGCGCTGGTGGCTGCGCAACCTGCTCCCGTGGCGCTGGTACGAGCGACTCGTGCTGCGTAAAGTGGGTTTGGATTAACCACGGATCAGATTTCTTTTTCTTGATCCGCGATTATCCGCGTGAATCCGTGGCTGGTTTTTTAAGACGCGACGGCCGCTGCCGCTTCCGCCGCCTCGGCCACGCTCTCCTCCAGCAGCAGCGACCTGCCGCTCTCGCCCGTCTTGTAGCGCACCTCGACCGGCCGGTCCTGCAGCGACTGCGCAAAAGCCGCCGCCGCCGCCGCGCTGGAAAACGACCGCCGATAATATCCCGCGTAATACTGCCCGCCGACCACGTAGGAAAAGGCCAGCTCGGCGACGAAGTAGCGGTTGGTTCCGGTGTTCGGCTGGCGCCATTGCGCCCGCTCCACCCGCCCTTGCGCCACCGGCCAGTTGCGCGCCGCCCGCCGCCGCAGCCACTGCCAGCCGCGCTCCGCCAGCACCGCAAGAAAAATGGCCAGAACGATGATGCCCGACTGCTGCACCTGCACCTGAGGTATCACTGCCCTGCTCTCCGGTTGATTGCATCCCAGAGTACGCGCCGTCCGCACAAGCCGCTGTGACCCGGGTCACACCAGGCCGTCACGCGCTTGCCGCGCGTATACTCGCTCCATCGGAGCACCATCATGCGTCTCCCGTTTCTCGCCCTCATCCTGCTGGCGCTCGTCCTTCCCGCCCTGCCCCAGGCCCGCCGCTCGCGCCCCGCCGCGCAGCAGCCTCCCAGCGAAGAAGACCGGAAGGCCATCGACGATCTTCAGAGCCGCGACATCCTGGCCAACATCGCCCTCGACACCGACAAGATCATGGCCCTGCGCACCGACAACGTCGTCTATCTCGTCCCCGGACGCGCGCCCCTGGTCGGCCGGCAGGCCGTCCGCGACTACCTGGAGGAAATCCGCAAGCAGCTCGCCGATTGGGACATGCAGGCCTACGAGGAGAACTGGCAGGAGGTACGCGTGCTGGGCGAATACGCCTACCAGTGGGGCGCCATCAACATCCGCGCCAAGAAAACCGGCGAGACCCGCGAGTCCGCCGCCACCCGCAACGTGGTTCGCGTTTGCAGCGCCAGCCGGACGGCTCCTGGAAGATCGCCCGCGTCATCTGGAACATCCAGTTGCCCGAGCAATCGCCTAAAACCCCGAATGCGACAAAACCAAAAGACTGACCACTGATTTTCACCGATTCACACGGATCAAGTCTTTCTTTATCCGTGCGTATCCGCGCTATCCGTGCCAATCCGTGGCTAGGCTTTTCCTTCCTCCGTGTACTCTGTGGCTAGAACCCAGGTTGCAGCGCAGCAAACGCCAGCTAAAACAAAGCCGGAAGAATAGCCACGGCTCTTCACGGATTCACACGGATACGCTCTTTTCTTTGTCCGTGCAGACTTGGTCTGTTCATCGCCTTATCCGTGCACATCCGTGCCAATCCGTGGCTAGGCTTTTCCTTCCTCCGTGTACTCTGTGGCTAAAAGGCTCCGCGGCTAAGACCCAAGCTGCCCCGAGCCGATCCGGTGCTGCCATCTCGACCACACGAACCACGCGACGCCGGCCACCAGCACTGCCAGGATCACGGCATCGAAGCGGTGGAACCAGAGCTTCAGTCGCGGATCGGTTTCCCACTTCTCCCCCAGCTTGCGGCCGATGTAGGCCAGCATCAGGCACCAGGGAAACGAGCCCACGAAGGTGTACACGTGGAAGCGCAGGCGCGGCATGCGCGCCATCCCCGCCGGCAGCGCGATGAAGGTCCGCACCACCGGCAGCAGCCGGCTAAGGAACACCGTGCCGTCGCCGTAGCGGGCAAAGAAGCGGTCGGCCCAGTCCAGCTCTTTCTTGCTCAGCAGGATGTAGGCGCCGTATCTCTCCACCAGCGGACGCCCGCCGAAGTAGCCGATTTCATAGGCGATCACCGATCCCAGGTTGCAGCCCAGCGCCCCGAACAGCGCCACCAGGATCAGGCTGAACGGCTCGCGCTGGTACTGCGCGGCGATCGACGGAATAGTCAGCGCCCCGGAGAACGGCATAATCACCTCCGAGGGCAGCGGTATGCAGGCTGATTCGATCGCCATCAGCGCCACCACGCCGGGATACCCCAGCCGCGAGATTACCGTGATGATGAAGGCGCTGAGCGCCGCGATGATGTTGGCGATCATTCGGCAGCCACAAGCGGCGGAATCTGCGTCTTTCGGAGGGGCATCGCTTCCGCCGCGCCGAAAGTCCTGGAAAAAACCTTCGGCTCCAGCCGCTGCGGGAATGCGGCCAGGCTGCGAATCCGCGGCGCGCTAGAAATCTTGCGACTCCTGGGTAAAGGTATAGCCGGGCAAACTGGCGCTGTCGGCGCTCTTCTGCACCTTCACGCGCACCGTGTCGCTGGTGGCGGCGCTGCCGTCGGCCACCCGCAGAATGGCCCACTGCGTGAACACTTCGTTGTAGACCTTGGTCACCAGGTAGTTCTGCGACGTCTGGTCATTCCGCCAGACCTGCCCCAACTGTATGGTTTTCACGGCCATGGTGTCTGCAGATTACAGCAACCAGAGAACCGACAACAAGCACTCCCGACAACCGCTAACCGGCCACTGCTCTTCCGACCGACAACCGAAAACCGTTAACCGCCTACGCCTTTTCCGGCAGCTTCCCTTCCAGCAACTCCCCAATCCTGGCTCCCGGCACCCGCACTCCCACCACGAACTGCCCAAACAGCGCGTACACGGCGCTCACCTCGTCAAAGCGCATCTCGTAAATCAGCTTCTTGAACACCAGCGGATCGTCGGCGAACAGATCCACGCCCCACTCCCAGTCGTCGAAGCCGATCGATCCGGTAATGATCTGCCGCACCGTGCCCGCGTAGCGCCGGCCGACTATTCCGTGCTCGTCCATCTGCCGCTGCCGCTCCTCGATGGGCAGCGTGTACCAGTTCTTCTCTTCCCCGCGCCGCCGGTCCATGGGATAGAAGCAGAGATAGCGGGCCGGCGGGATCTCCGGCCACAGGCGCGGCTTCATCGCCTCCCTCTGGCGCGACATCAAGCCCTCGACCTCTTTCGTCCACTCCTCCGAGTGCGGCGCCACACCGCGCTCCCGCAGCGCGTGATACAGCTTCACCGACGATTCGTACAGCCCCAGCTCCACCACCGACAGATACGACTTGCTGATCTCCATGTAATCGGCCAGCGCCGTCTGCGCCAGCTCCAGTTCCGTCTGCTTCAGCTCCTCGAAGCTGTTGCGGAAGTGCACCAGCATCAGGTCGCCCTTGTGCCCCAGCACCGAGTACAGCGCGCTCTGCCGCGGTTCCATTCGCTCCAGCAGGGCGGCGGCCTCGGCGCTCATGCTGGCGCGCGCCGCCTCGGTCAGCTTCCGCCATTCCGGCCGGCGGAAGCGCACCATCTGATGCAGCACGCTGGCCCCCTCCAGGGTCAGCGGCACCGGAAAAAGTTCACTGGGCATGGTCTGCAAGCGGGCCTCGCCCCGCATGGAAGACGCCATCCTCGGCTCCTCTCCAACAAACTTGCTGGCTGCTGCCGCCATCCATTCTACTCGTTGACCCCCGCAAAGCCCCTGGCCCCCGCACGCATCTCTTTTGCGCGACGCCGGGGTGACTGATAATATTTCGGCGCGGCCGCAAAGAGGACCTTCATGGCCAATCCCCCATCGCGCGAAGAGACCCGGCGCCAGTTCGTCAGCTTCACTTTTTACAAGCTTCAGCCGGAATGGCGGCGCCTGCCGGCTGCGGAAAGGGCGGAGCATCGCCGCGAATTCGCCACCACGGTTGGCAATTGGCGCGAGAGCGAGCAGATGAAGGCGCTCACCTACTCCCTCACCGGCGTGCGCGCCGATGCCGACATGATGTTGTGGCGCATCTGCTACTCGCTCGACTGCCTGCAGCAGATGGAGGCCGAGTTGATGCGCACCCGCCTCGGCGCCTACCTGCGCAAGCCGCAGTCCTATCTCGCCATGACCCGCCGCTCGCAGTACCAGATCGGCCACGGACACGGCCAGCTCGAACACATGATCCGCTGCGGTA
Organism: Terriglobia bacterium; assembly: GCA_963740615.1. Classification (GTDB taxonomy): domain Bacteria; phylum Acidobacteriota; class Terriglobia; order Terriglobales; family Acidobacteriaceae; genus JAIQGF01. The sequence continues at coordinate 227,802 of CAVUEZ010000005.1, read as the reverse complement.
CCCACCGCTACGCCACCATCGTGCCCTTCATCAAGACGCGAAGCTGGTACCAGTTGCCCTTCGAGGAGCGCCAGCGCATCGTCAACGAATACATCGACGTTATCGCCGAGGTCCCGCGCGTCCGCATGAACACCCTCTACTCCTTCGGCATCGACGACCAGGAGTTCGTCCTCGTCTTCGAGAGCGACGACCTGGCCGACATCGTCGACCTGAAAATGCGCCTGCGCGAAACCGACAACGCCAACTACATCGAGCGCGACACGCCCGTCTACACCGCCGTGCACTGCACCACCGACGAGATGCTGGAGCGGCTGGGCTGATGGCGCGCGGCATCACTCCCCGTCAGCCCTCCAGGAGCGGCCGCCACGAAGGCCGCCCGCCGATGCGGGGCGCTTCTCGGCCGCAAAAGCCCTCCGGCCCCAAGCGCTTCAAGTCCCCGGTCAAGCCAGAAGCCAAAGCCAAGCCCCCAGCCAAGACCACCGCAGCCAAGCCGGCGAAGTCTTCTGCGGCATCCGGCCGCGTTCACCAGATACTGGAACGCCTCGACGCCGCCTATCCCGGCGTCACCTGCGCCCTGCACCATCGCAACGCCTGGGAACTGCTGGTGGCCACCATCCTTTCCGCGCAATGCACCGACGAGCGCGTCAACAAGACCACCCCGGAACTGTTTCGCAAGTATCCGGACGTTCAGGCGTTCGCCGCGCTCAAGCCGGAAGAACTGGAGCCCGACGTTCGCTCCACCGGCTTCTTCCGCAACAAGTCAAAATCGCTGGTCGGGGCGGCCAGGAAGCTGGTCAGCGACTTCGACGGCCAGGTGCCCTCCGAGATGGACCAACTGCTCACCCTGCCCGGGGTGGCGCGCAAGACCGCCAACGTCGTGCTCGGCACCTGGTTCGGCAAGAACGAAGGCGTGGTGGTGGACACGCACGTTCTCCGCATCTCCCGCCGCCTGGAGCTGACCACCAACACCGACGCCCCCAGGATCGAGCAGGATTTGATGAGGGTCGTCCCGCGCGAGCGCTGGACCAGCTTCTCCCATCAGGTCATCTGGCACGGCCGCCGCCTGTGCATGGCGCGCTCGCCCAAGTGCGTCGATTGTCCGCTGGAAAATCTCTGCCACGCCGCCGACAAGACCTGGACCACGGTAGAAATCCACAAGCCCGCCAAATAATCGCGCGCTGGCGGGTGCCCCGTCCTAGCCGGGGTTTGGCTAGGGCGGGGATGTTGACCTTCACCCTCAGCACTGGCCACTGACCACTTATTGCGACCACTGACCACTGACCACTGGCCACTTGTTTTGCGGAAACTTTGCAGAACCGTGGAAGCGCACGGCTTCAGCCGTGCGAAATTTTGCCGCCGAGAAGATGCGGCTTTAGCCGCTGTGCATCGGGCCTTCTCCGGCTTCCCCGTCCTAGCCGGGGTCCGGCTAGGGCGGGGATGTTGAGCTTCACCCTCGGAACTGGCCACTGACCACCACTGACCACTGGCCACTTGTTTCGCCGAAGCTTGCAGAACCGTGGAAGCGCACGGCTTCAGCCGTGCGAAATTTTGCCGCCGAGAAGATGCGGCTTCAGCCGCTGTGCATCGGGCCTTCTCCGGCTTCCCCGTCCTAGCCGGGGTCCGGCTAGGGCGGGGATGTTGAGCTTCACCCTCGGAACTGACCACTGGCCACTGACCACCACTGACCACTGGCGACTTGTTTCGCCGAAACTTTTGCAGAACCGTGGAAGCGCACGGCTTCAGCCGTGCGAAATTTTGCCGCCGAGAAGATGCGGCTTCAGCCGCTGAGGAAAAAACATCACCGGCCACTGACTATGCTGTTTTCCTCTGCGCCTGCATGCTTGCCCAGAACGCCTGCGCGCGTTTCTCGATTTCCTCCTTGCTCAGGTCCTCTTTGCGTGTGGCGATGCCCCAGGTGTGTCCAAAGGGGTCGGTGAATGTGCCATAGCGGTCGCCCCAGAACATGTCGGCCACCGGCATGGTTTCCTTGCCGCCGGCGGCGATCGCTTTCTTGAAAGCGGCATCGACGTCGGGGACATAGAGGTTAAGGGTGGAGGTACAAGCTCCCACCGTCTGCGGCGCCTTGGCGCAGCCCGGGCCGGGGAACTCATCGGCGAGGAAAATGATGGAGTCGCCGATCTTGAGCTCGGCGTGGCCGATTTTGCCATCGGGACTGGACATCCGCCCCAACTCCTGCGCCCCCAGCGCTTGCTTGTAAAACTCAATCGCCTCGGCCGCGCCCCGGATCACCAGGTGCGGCGTGACAGTGTGGAATCCCGTCCGGAATCGGTTTCGCAGCTTTCGTCATTCATTCCTCCTGGGAAGTGTTTTTCAGTGGTGGTTGACAGGGTCGCTTCTCTGGATTGTGGGCTGGAGAAAAACTGCGCTATGAAAAGCATTATAGGGGCCGCTGCCAGACGCAAGCAACGTCACTGGCCACTGGCAACTGACCACTGGCCACTGGCCACTGGCCACTGAAGCTACGACGCCAGCGCGGCGTCAGCTTCACGCCCCGCGCCCAGCCCCTTCCGAATCTCCGGCACCTCGACAATCCGCAGCCCCGCCGGCGGATTCTCCACCGCCTCCACCAGCACGCGCACCATCTGGGCGCGAGTCACCAGGCCCAGCCGCCGCGCGCTCTGGCGGGTTGAAGGCAGGCGCTCGAGAGCCAGTAGATCGGCGCCAGCGCATACGGCCAGCGGTGCCCCGGGCCGAGCACGTACCAGGGGCGAACGATCGTCGCCCGGAGGCCGCTTTCCCGGATCATCGATTCGCACTGCGTGCGCGCCGCGATGTAGGCGCGCATCACCGGCGCCGGGTGGGCGACGCTCACGTAGATGAAGTGGCCGACTCCGGCTGCCGCCGCCGCCGGCGCCGCTGCCTGCACCGAGGCCAGGTCCACGCGTCGAAATTCGTCCGCCTTCCACGGGCTGGGATGGGAGACGCCCACCAGGTGCACCAGCGTGTCGCCCGCGCGCAGGTGCCCCACATAACCTTCCGGCCCCAGCGCGTTTCCCGTCACCGCCGTGCAGCCGGGCGGCAGCTTGCCCAGCGAGCCGGCGCGCGCCAGCGCCCGGACCTGGTGGCCGCGCCCGAGCAGCGCGCCAATCAATTCGCGGCCCAGGTATCCGGTTCCGCCGGAGACGAAGATGCCCGCCATGGTGAGGAGTAATTTACCTGCAGGTCAGGAATTGTCAATGGAGGCCGCCCACCGTCCGGCCGTTTTTCCCTTGCACGGCTCCTTCATTCCTGCGATACACTCGCTTGCCTTCGGGGGAGGAACGTTTGAGCCGTCGCCGGCCATGGACAGCGATCGTGGTGCTGCTGGTTATGGGCATGGTTGGATTGTCTACTCTGATGCACCGGCCCAGCTTCGCCGCCATGCGCACCGTCGATGTCCTCCAGATTCTTGGCTCCGGAATGTGCTTCGGCGTCGCGCTTGGGTTTCTTGGTGGTTGGCTTCGAGAGCACTCCCCGGTAGAGCGGCCTTTCCCTGACGCTCGATCCTCTTCCCAATGTGGGAATAAGAATTCGGGCGAAATGCGCTTTTTCCCTTGCATGTCACAGACAAGCACCGCCCACCTCGCATATGCTTGTTCTGCGTGCCGAAGTGCGCAGGTTGTTTTGTCGAAGAATGCGCCGTAGTTACATTTTCGATAACTTTGCCTCCTCCGCGCCCCCGCCAACCCGCCTCCACGGTAACCGTACGGATACCGTCAGGATACCTGCAGGATACCTGGGGTTGACCACGGTATTCGCGAGCTTCCCGGAGACGTAAGTGGCTGAATCCATTCCCCAAACGCCATCCGCACCAGGGGGGAGGGGGGTGGGTGGTGGTGAACCGGTCAGTTATTGCATGGTCAGTAATATTTCAGATGGATGTGGCGATCGTGGCCACCAGTCCCGGAATGGTGTACTCCCGAGCCTCGATGTCCACCCGCAGGCCCAGCTCGCGCAGCGTCTGCGAGGTAATAGGACCAATCGAGGCGAGCTTGACACCGCTCAGCAGGGCGTCGTTTCCCTTCCCCAGCAGTTCGGCGAAATTGCGCACGCTGGAGGAGCTGGTGAAGGTGATCACGTCGGGCTTGCCCGCGGGATCGCGCAGAACGCGCAGCAGTTCGGTGCGCGAGGACTCAGGCATCACGGTTTCGTAGGCCTCCACCACGTCCACCCTGGCGCCGGCCTTGGCGAGCTGGCTGGGAATGACGTTGCGGGCGACCTTGGCGCGGACCAGCAGAACGCGCTTGCCTTTCACCTGGCCCTTGAGCTCGGCGACCACCGATTCGGCGACGTATTCCTCGGGCATCACGTCCACCGGCAGCCCGTGCGCCTCAATCGCCTTGCGCGTGGCCGGACCGATGGCGGCGATGTTCAGGTGCAGCAGGTCGGCCTCGGACTTGCCGCGCTTCTCCAGCCGCGCGAACAGCGCCACCACGCCGTTGACGCTGGTCAGGATGAGCCAGTCGTAGTCGAGCAGGCGGGCGATGGCCCCATCCAGCGGCCGCCAGGAAGAAGGCTCGCGGATCTCGATGAAGGGGATGGAAATGACCTCGGCGCCCACCAGCCGTAGCGCGTCGGCCAGGGCGCTGGCCTGATGGCGGGCGCGGCCGACGAGCACGCGTTTTCCCGCCAGCGGGCGGGTGGAATTATCAGAGCTTGCGTTCATTTCTTGGTCGTTGGCCAACTCCAATATAGCCGCGGCCGCGGGGGGATGTACAAAGATTCCTTCGGGTCCGATGGACGACCGACGACCAATGACCGGCGACGGCGGCTGTCAGGGCTGTTGCGGGGCGGCGGCGGCTTCGCCGTAAACTTCGCGCAGGATCTGCCGTCCGCCGCGCTCCAGCAAGCGCCGGCCGACGGTTTCGCCGAGCTGGCGAGGATCGCCGCCCGACTGGTTCTCGCGCAGCACGCAGGAGCCATCGGGACGCGCCACCACGGCGGTCAGGTGCAACTGCCCGTCGCGCGGCTCAGCGTAGGCGCCGATGGGCACCTGGCAGCCGCCGCCCAACTGGTTGAGCAGCGCCCGCTCGCAGGTGGTGGCGGCGCGCGCCCCGGCGTCGTCCAGGAATTCCAGGTGCGCGCGGGTGGCGGCGTCACCGGAGCGAATCTCGATGCCGAGGGCGCCCTGGCCGACCGCGGGACACATGACCTCCACCGGGAGCACGGCGCGAATCCACTCGGTGCGCCCCAGGCGGTTCAGCCCGGCGGCGGCGAGAATGATGGCGTCGTACTCGCCCTCCTCCAGCTTGCGCAGGCGGGTATCGACGTTGCCGCGCAGCGGAAAAATGTTGAGGTCGGGGCGGAGAGCCTTGAGCTGCGCCTGGCGGCGCAGGCTGCTGGTGCCCACGCGCGCGCCCCGCGGCAGGCCGTCAATGGAGGCGAAGCGGCGGGAGAGAAAGGCATCGCGCGGGTTCTCGCGGGCGGTGATGGCGGCCAGTTCGAACTGCGGCGCCAATTCGGTGGGCAGGTCCTTGAGACTGTGCACCGCCAGGTCGACGCGGCGTTCGGCGAGCGCCTCTTCGATCTCCTTGGTGAACATGCCCTTGGTGCCGACCTTGGCGAGGGCCACGCCGGTGATCTTGTCGCCGGTGGTCTTGATGATCTCCAGTTCGACCTGGTGGCCGCGCCGGCCGAGCAGTTCGGAGACGTGGTTGGCCTGCCAAAGCGCGAGCTGGGAGCCGCGCGAGCCGATGCGCAGGAGAGCCATCAGCGGTTCGCTCCGTTGGCCGCGGCCTTCTCTTTCTCTTCTTTCTCCTGCTTGTGCTGGAGGTTGAAGAGGCGGCGGACGACGTCAATCACGGTGGTTCCCTGCTCCTCGCGGGCCGCGGATTTCAGCGCGGTGATGGGCGTGTGCATGATCTTGTTGATGATGCCGCGGCTCATGGCCTCGATGGCCAGTTCCTGCTCGGGCGAGAGCGGGCCCAGGCGTCCGCGCACGCGGTCGATCTCCGCCTGGCGGATGGTTTCCAGGTGTTCCTGCAGGGAGACGATGGTGGGCACCACGTCGAGCGTCTGCATGCGGGCGAGGAAGCGCTCGACCTCGTCCTCGATGATCTCCTCGGCGCGCTGCGCTTCGCGGTGGCGGTCGGCGACGTGGGTGGCGACCACCTGCTGCAGGTCGTCGATGTCGTAGACGAAGGCGCCGTCCAGCTTGTTGACCTCCGGATCGACGTCGCGGGGAACGGCGATGTCGATGAAGAACATGGGACGGTTCTTGCGCCGGGCAAGGAACTTTTCGCCGTGCTCGCGGCGGAAGATGGCCACCGGCGCGCCGGTGGAGGTGATGATGATGTCGGCCTTGTCGGCGGAATCGTAGAGCTGGTCCCAGGGCAGCGCCTGGCCATTGAACTTGCGCGCCAGGTTCTGGGCGCGCTCCAGGGTGCGGTTGTAAACGAAGATGGAGCCGGCGCCGTGGGCCAGCAGGTGGCGGGCGGCCAGCTCGCACATTTTGCCCGCGCCCACCAGCATGACGGTTTTGCCGTTGAGCGAACCGAAGATCTTCTTCGCCAGGTCGACGGCGACGGAGGCGACGGAGACCGCCGAGCTGCCGACGGCGGTTTCGGTGCGGACCCTCTTGGCGACGGCGAAGGCGCGGGTAATGAGCGCATCCAGTTGCGAGTTGACGGCGCCCACGGCGCGCGCCACGGCGTAGGCTTCCTTCACCTGTCCCAGGACCTGCGGCTCGCCCACGACCATGGAGTCCAGGCTGGCGGTCACCCGGAACAGGTGGCGGATGGCGTCCTTGTCCAGGTATTCGTAGAGGTGCTGGCTGAAGTTGCCGGGATCGATCTGGAAGTAGTCGGCGAGGAAGGCGCGCAGGTCGGAGCCGCCGTTGCGGGAGCGCGCCAGCATCTCCACGCGGTTGCAGGTGGAGACGATCATTCCTTCCTCGACCCCGGGATGCTGGGCGAAGCGCTGCACGGCGGCGGCCAGCTTCGATTCGGAGATGGCGAACCGCTCCCTCACCTCCAGCGGTGCGGTGCGATGGTTCACTCCGATGAGCTGAATAGTCATTGGGCGACGAACCTGTGAACTCCGCTGAAATAATTGGCGGCCCAGGCGCTGACCGCGGCGATGAAGGCGAAGGTCGCCAAATAGGCGGCCTTGCGCCCGCGCCAGCCGGAGCTCCAGCGGGTGTAGAGCAGCACCATGTAGACCGCCCACATGAGCAGCGAAAGCAAGATCTTCGGATCCAGAAAATACATGGGGCCGAAATGCTCCTGCGCGATGACCGAGCCGGCGATCAGGCCGAAGGTCATGAAGGGAAAACCGAGCAGGAGCGACTTGTAGCCGATGTCGTCAATCACTTCCAGGGCCGGCAGGCGCGAGAGGTAGCCGGCCAGGTGCTTGGCCTTCAGGCTGCGCTCCTGCAGCAGGTAAAGGATGCTGGCGCCGAAGCTCAAAAACAGGGCGGCGTAGCCGGTAAAGATGAGCGCGATGTGGGCGAAGATCCAGCCGCTGCGCATGATGCGGGAGTCAAACAGCGGCGGCTGCTGGGCAATGGAGGAGGCGAAGGCCAGCAGGAAGGCCAGGGGAAAGACAAAAATTCCCGGCGAAAGAGTGCGGTAGCGCGCGTACACCAGCAGGAAAAAGGCGAGGATGACAAAGGCCAGCAGAGATTCGGATTCGTGGATGGAGGCCAGCGCCAGGGTGAGGTGGCCGGTGGCCATGGCGCTTTCCGCCAGGGAGACGAAGTGGAAGACCATGCCCAGGCCAATGGCCGGCAGCACCACCTTGGAGAGGAAGTTGCAGGGACGGCTGACCGCCGCCGTGGCCCACAACAGGCCAATGGCGTAGAAGCCGACCGCGACCTTCAACCAGAGTAACGGCATAAATTGGGCCCGCAAGCAGCGATTCGGGCCGGAATTGTCTCCCAGGTTAGCGCCCAAAACCGGGGCGCGAACCTGGGGCACCCGACCACCACCGGAGTTGCAGGCGGGAAACTATGATTATAGCTCCCGGCTACAGCCATGGTGCTTCGCGGGCGGGGCGAGGCGCAGTGGGAGTGGTCACAGCCACATGTGACCTGCGTCACTTAGGGGCGGCAGGCGGGGCTTCCCCGCAGGCAACTGGGAGGGCGGTAGTGGGTCAGTTTGCTGAACCATTACCACTCATTCCGTGTATTGACATTCAGTGAGGCTGTGCCATAGTACGCGGCGGCAGTCATTGCTGCTCGTCAAGGATAGAGAACTCCATGACAGCCGGCAGGTTGCGCACCTGGTTCTTCGTGGCCGCGTTGACGCTCATCCTGATGCGAGTGGCAGGCGCGGACAACGTCAGTTACGCGTTCAGCGCGACCGGTTTTCCCGTGGTTGACTCATTCAGCTTCACCGTGACTGCCGCGGACTTCATTACCGACAGCGGTACATTCTTCTCCTTCAATTCGTTTTCGTCCTCGCTGGGCTGCTCGCTGCAATCGGTCACGCTGTATGGAGACGGCACGATCACGTTTACCTGGATGCCGCTGTGCAACGGCAGCGATTCCGGGATCACGGGTTTTGGCCCGGACACCATCACCCAGGTTGGAAACTACATGGTGACCAGCAACGGGGGAGAAACGATCACTCAATTGTCCGTCTTTCGCTCCAACCTGCCGATAACCGGTCCCTCCGTGCCTGAGCCTGCTACGCTGCCCCTCTTGGGTTGCGGCTTCACCCTGCTTGCGCTGATGCGGAAGCGCCTCCGCGCCTGACATACCGCACCCTGTAACGCGCTTACATTCCCCTCCCGCTACTCCACCCCCAGTTCGGCCAGCAGTTCCTCCAGTTCGGCGGCGTCGAGGGCGAGGCGGCGTCCGTCGGCGAGCATGTCGTCGATCTGGTCGAAGCCGCGCAGCAGGCGGAGCTTGGCGGCGGCGTACTGCTCGGGCTCGGTGCAAGGGCGGCCGTGGGAGACGGCCCATTGGTCAAGGGCGGGATCGAGCACGAAGACGCTGACCGCATAGCGTGTCTTGCGGTCGGAGCTGACGTTGAAGATGAACTCGGTGCTGGGGAGCTCGCCGGGCAGGGCGCGGCGTTTGCCGACGAAATAGTATTCGTAGACGTAGCCGGTCTGCGCGCTGTGAGTCTTGATGCGGCGGACGGTCATAAGGCTCAAGGCACAAGGCACAAGGCACAAGGCTCAAGGCACGAGGCTCAAGGCACGAGGCTCAAGGCTCAAGGCTACAGGCCGCAGGGTTGATACCGCAATTGTTGAACTCCGGCAGGGATATTCTGCCGTCCCTGCGGGACTCGCCCATTTAGTTACGCAGTTTTCCCGGCACTCACGAGCCTGTTACGAAACAGATCCGCAGATGGTTCTCCAATGCCTGGCTTGGGGCGGATGGGCGGAAGTGGAATGGGGCGCGACGGAGAACGACGATGCTCAGCGAGCCAGTGCGCTAGCCATCTGATGGCCTCCCAGAAGGTTGATCAAGCGCTTCAAGTTATAAGCGAGGGTGGCGATGTTGATTTCGGTCTGGGCACCGGCCACTCCGCGTAGCAGGAATCGCGCGTTGCCGAACATACGCTTGAGCGCGGCGAAGGGATGTTCCACGATCGACCGTCGCAGCCGCATCATCGCCGGCGTGGTCCGCCGCTGGATTCGGGTCAGGGCATCGTCATACAGAAATCGATACACCATCCGTTGTGGCGCTGCCGTGCATTGTGGTTTCAGCGCGCAGGCGCCGCACACGGCAGCGTTGCCGCGATAGCCGATGCGTTTGCGGTCGGGCTGAAACTGATGCCGAGCCAGACTCTGGCCCGCCGGACAGCTCATCGTGTCGGTGTTTTCGTCATAGACAAACGCGCTCCGATCCAAGCGCGCGCCGTCGCCCTGATTGTTCGCGGTGCGTTGCACCGGCAGGTGGGGCACGATCCCTTGCTTCTCGCAACATGCCGCCTGTTCCCCGTTGGAATATCCCGCATCGGCAACCACGTTCAGCGTCTCCGGATTGTCCAGCGCTTGTTGGGCGGCCTGCGCCATGGGCAGCAGACTGCGCGCATCGTTGGCTTCGGTCGTCACCTGTTGCGTTACGATCAGCGCGTGCTCGGCATCGACCGCTGTCTGCACGTTGTACGCAGGTCGCTTTCCGTCGTTGGTGCGCATGAAACGGGCCTCCGGCTCCGGATGCGACTTCAACTTCTCCAGCGCCGCCTGCACCGCAGTCGGATCAATGACGATCTCGTCCTGCTCATCAGCCTGTTCCAACTGGTCCAGATAACGCTTCACCGCCTCCCGCTCGCGCACGCTGCGCGCGCTAGTCACGGCGCGGAACTTCGAACCATCAATCGCCACCCACTCGCCCCGTACCAGGCCCACCGAGCGCGCAAACCGCACCAACTCGGCTCCCGCCCCGCTCACCGCTTCCCGGTGAAGCCGCCGAAACTCGGCAATCGACTTGTAATCCGGAACCAGCCGCCCCAACAGCCACATCACTTCGATGTTGCGTTGGCACTCCGCTTCCAACCGGCGCGAGGAACGCACCTGCTGCAAGTATCCGTACAAATAAAGCTTCAGCAGATCGCGCGGATCATAGCCAGGCCGACCGGTTTCGGCCGGTTCGGCACGCACAAAACCCAGCTCCGCCATATCCAGCCCGCCGACAAACGCTTCGATCACCCGGCAGACGTGATCGGCCGGAATCAGATCGTCCAGCGTGGAAGGAAACAGCGCATGCTGTCCCCGCGCTTCGCCTTCGATATAGGCCATGCAAAATGCCCCCGCACTCGCATCGTTGCATAACATCCTGTGGACAGCCTAGTGAGAGTTTCGTAACAGGCTCTCACGTGCCGGGCTGGGTTCTGGCGTTTTTGTCCCGCTTTCCCGGCACTCACGTGCCGGGCTGGGTTCTGGCGCCCTGCGGGCTCCTTTTGACTGACTTTGCGCGCGGCGCGATGCGGGACCGTGAACGGTAAGCCGCGGGCGAGGGCGCCCGCGGCGACCAACCAGTTGGGGTCGTTTGAATGCGGTCCCGGCACCTACAAAGCGATGGATACAGCTACTCTGAAAACTGCTCCAGGGTCCTGTGTCAGAAATTCATTTCCTAAGCCCGGCGATTCGTCGGCTGCTCGGCCGCAGGGCCTGAAGGCCAATTTTCCTGGCTGTCCTTATCGGCACGGCTGAAGCCGTGCCCTGACACAGAGCCGAAATTAATCGGCACGGCTGAAGCCATGCCCCTCCGAAACAGGCATCAAAGCCAGTTTTTCCGCAGCCTGTGAAGCCGTGCCCTGACACAGAGCCAAAATTAGTAAACGAATTCGCGAGACAGCACACTAGCTTCCGGGAGAGGCCTCGCGCAGGCGGGCCGCCGCCGATTCCGGGGTCACCGGGGTGAAGTACACCTCCTTGAAGGTGTACGACTTCGCCTTGGCGGGCAGCAGGGGAAGAATCTCGATGTGCCAGTGGTAATCGTCCTCGATGGTCTTCCAGTAATTGAGGGTCTCGGAGCGGTGCAGGGTGTTGGGGGCGGTGTGCACCACCAGGTGGAACTGCTCGGTGATGGAGCGGATGCGCAGCAGGGTGCGGCGCAAGATGGAGCTGAGGTCGCGCAGCCCGCCGCCGCGCTGCAGGGAGCGCTCGAAGAAGGCCTCGTGGGTCTTGGACATGATCCAGGTTTCATAGGGGACGCGGGGAGCGTAGGGACAAAGCGAGACGTAGTCGCCGCGGACTTCGACCATACGCACCGCCTGCTGCTCTTCCTGGGCGATGATGTCGCAGAAGACGCAGCGCTCCTTCTGCTGGAAGTACTCGCGGCCGGCGCGCAGCTCGTAGAGCACGCGCCGGGGGACGAAGGTGCTGGCGGTGATCTGCGAGACCGGATGCTCGAATTCCTGGCCGGCCATGGCGCCGTAATTCTTGTAGACGGTGATGTACTTGAAGCGGCGGTCGCGCTTGAGGTCCTGGATGCGGCTGGCGGCCAGCAGCAGGAACTCGTCAATCTCGGCATCGGAGGCGTTCCAGACAAAGCCGTCGTGGCGCGGATTTTCCACCAGCACCTCGTGCGCGCCCACCGCCCGCATGCGGTCGTAAAGGCCGTTGCCACGGCGCTGGGGCTCGCCTTCAATGCGGTAGAGCGGGTCGGGGTGGACGACGGCGCGCGCCGACCAGGGGCCGCTGGAGACCGAGGGGCGGGCGGCGATGACGTGGAGGGCGTCCCGGGCGCCGGGACAGAAGCGGCAGGCGGTCTCGGCGGCGGGGGCAGAGACATCGTCGCCGGTAATCACCCAGGAACGCGTGATCGGGTCTTTGCGCAACTCCATAGCGCTTAAGGAAACCATTCCGGGGGCGGCGCGTCAACCCTGTCGGGGCAGCAATAGCTTGCAGCCATCTCAACAATGCTCGCCGGTTTGGCACAGGGGCTATTGAAGTCCGCGAAAGAAAAGTCCTAGCCAAGTCAAGAAAAACCCAGATTCCTCGCTTCGCTCGGAATGACAACCTAGGACATTACTTTTGCAGCAGGCAATAACGCCCCCAAACATCAAGTCCGCCAAATTCGCGGGGTAGAAGGCCCGCGCTTCCACGGTTGTCCCAGCGTCCGATATTTTCCACGGTTGTCCCAGCGCCCGATATTTATGAGATATCTTGTTGCTATAATCCGCGCGAGTTCCCATTCATGGACGAGGCTTCCAGGCCGAAACACCCGGGCGCGGTTACGCCCTCCGGCGCGCCGACCACGCCCTTGATGCGCCAGTATACGGCGATCAAGCGCGAGCATCCCCAGGCGCTGCTGTTCTTCCGGCTGGGGGACTTCTACGAGCTGTTCTTTGAAGACGCGGTGGTGGCGGCGCGCGAGTTGCAGATCACGCTGACCTCGCGCAACAAGGAAAAAGGGGTTGCCGTGCCCATGTGCGGAGTGCCCTACCACGCGGCCGAGGGCTACATCGCCAAGCTCATCCGCAAGGGATACAAGGTGGCCATCTGCGATCAGATGGAAGACCCGCGACTGGCCAAGACGCTGGTGAAGCGCGAGGTGACGCGGGTGGTGACCCCGGGCACGGCGGCGGACGCCTCGCTCGGCTCGGAGGAAAACAACTTTCTGGCGGCCATCGCCCGCATCCCCAGCGGCAAGGCGCCGGCGGCCGGCTTTGCGGTGCTGGACCTATCCACCGGCGAGTTTCGGGCGACCGAGTTCGCCGGCGAGGGAGCGGAGCGGCGGGTGCTGGAGGAGCTGGAGCAGTTGCGCCCGCGCGAGGTGCTGTTCGGCTCTTCCCTGCCGCTGTTTGAGCTTTCGGCGTCCGGGACTTCGCGCATGGCGAACGGCTGGGCCGAGACCCCGCTGGATGACTGGGTGTTCTCGCCCGATTACGCCATCCCGCTGGTGGAAAATCATTTTGGAGTGCTGTCGCTGGAAGGCTTTGGGCTGGCGGGCAGACCGGCCGCTGCCGCGGCGGCGGGGGCCATCCTGCATTACGTGCGCAGCACCCAGCGGGGCACGCTGGAGCACGTGGACCGCATCGGCTTTTACGAGCGCCAGAACTGCCTGGTGCTGGACGCGGTGACGGTGCGCAACCTGGAGCTGGTGGAGCCGCTGTTTACCGGCTCCGGCGACAGCGTCACCCTGTTTCGGGCGCTCGACCACACCCTGACGCCCATGGGCAAACGGCTGCTGCGCGCCTGGATGCTGCGGCCGTCGGTGGAGAGGGCGGAGATCGAGGCGCGGCTGGAGGCGGTGGAAGAACAGGTGCGGGCCACGATGGCGCGGGAGGAATTGCGGCGCGCACTGGACGGGGTGCTGGACATGGAGCGGCTGCTGAGCCGGATCACGCTGGAGACGGCGAACCCGCGCGACCTGCTGGCGCTGGCGGCGTCGCTGGCCCGCCTGCCGGGAATTCGCGAGGCGCTGGGGCGGTTCCGGTGCGAACGGCTGGCGGGATTGCAGGCGTCGGTGGACGATCTGGCTGACCTGCGGGCGCGCATCGAGAACACGCTGGTGGAAGAACCGCCGCTGACCATGGCGGATGGCGGAGTGATCCGCGGCGGGGTGGAAGCCGAGTTGGACGAGCTGCGCACCCTGAGCCGCAACAGCAAGCAGTACCTGGCGCAGATCGAGGAGCGGGAGCGGCAGAGGACGGGCATCGGCTCGCTGAAGGTGAAGTTCAACTCCGTCTTCGGCTACTACATCGAGATCACCAAGGCCAACCTGCGGCTGGCGCCGCCGGACTACGAGCGCAAGCAGACGCTGGTGAACGCCGAGCGCTTCACCACGCCCGAGCTGAAGCAGTACGAGGCGAAGATCCTGGACGCGCAGGAGAAGATCGTCGAAATCGAGCGCCGGCTGTTTGCCGAGCTGAGGGCCGCGATCGCCGGGGAGGCGCGGCGCATCCGGCAGACGGCGCTGGCGGTCGCCCAGGTGGACGTGCTCGCCGCCCTGGCCTACGTGGCGGCCAACAACAATTACTGCCGGCCACAGATTATTGAGACCCACATCTGCCAAAATCGGGCAGATGTGGGGCACCAGGGCGCAGATGTGGGGCACCAGCAAGGCGGCGAGATCGAGATTCGCGAAGGGCGGCACCCGGTGGTGGAGCGTCAGGAGCTGACCGGCAGCCAGGACCGCTTCGTGCCCAACGACCTTTATCTGAATGCGACCAGCGACGCCATCCTGATCCTGACCGGGCCGAACATGGGGGGCAAGTCCACCTACCTGCGGCAGGTGGCGCTGATCGTGATCCTGGCGCAGATGGGATCGTTTGTGCCGGCGCGCTCGGCGCGGCTGAGCGTGGTGGACCGCATCTTCACGCGCATCGGGGCCAGCGACAACCTGGCGCGCGGGCGCTCGACCTTCATGGTGGAGATGACGGAGACGGCGGCCATCCTGAATACGGCGACGCCCAATTCGCTGGTCCTGCTGGATGAGGTGGGACGGGGCACGGCAACCTACGACGGGCTGGCGATTGCCTGGGCGGCGATCGAGTATATCCACGCGCGCACCCGCGCCAAGACGCTGTTCGCCACCCATTATCATGAACTGACGGAGCTGGCGGAGCGGCTGTCGGGGTAAAGAATTATCACGTGTCGGTGAAGGAAAGCGCGGGCGGGATCGTGTTCCTGCGCAAGGTGGAGCCGGGGGCGGCCGACCGCAGCTACGGGATTGAAGTCGCCAAGCTGGCCGGACTGCCGCCGGAGGTGATTGGGCGGGCACGCGAGGTGCTGGCTGGAGCATGAAACGGCGGAACACCGGCTGAGCGGGGAGCTGGCAGAAGACGAGTTGCAGCCGAGTTCGGTGCAATTGACCATGTTTACGCCGCTGTCGCAGAAGGTGGTGGACCAGTTGCGGGAGACGGATCTGGATCGGTTGACGCCGCTGGAGGCGCTGAATTTGCTGCATGCGCTGAAGCGGCAGGTGAAGTAAGGCAGTTTCAGTTTCAGTTTCAGTTTCAGTTTCAGTTTCAGTTTCAGTTTCGGTTTCAGTTGCGGTTGCGGTTTCAGTTTCAGTTTCGGTTTCGGTTGCGGTTTCAGTTGCGGTTTCAGTTGCGCCCGCTCACCTTAATGTGATGGTTTATGGATATGGAATAATGCAAACACGCGTAACGTCTTACGATCTTCGCGAGCAGGTAGGGCAGTTGCTCATCATGGGGTTCGAGGGCACAACGCCGTCGGCGCGGCTGCGCTCGACCCTTTCCAGTCTGCAGCCGGGAGGAATCATCCTGTTCAAGCGCAACCTGGCTGCCGCGGCGCAAGCCTGGGAGCTGCTGCACGAATCGCAGAAGTGCCTGAGCACGCCGGCGTTCCTGTGCGTGGATCTGGAAGGGGGCACGGTGGACCGGCTGCGGGACGTGATCGCGCCGGCGCCGTCGGTGGCGGAGGTGGCGGCGAGCGGCAACAAGCGGCTGTTTCGCCAGCACGGGCGGATGCTGGGCAATGAGTGCCGGCTGCTGGGGTTCAACGTGGATTTTGCGCCGGTGGTGGACCTGGGACTGGAGCCGTCGCGCAAGGTGCTGAGCACGCGCACCGCCTCCGGGGATCCCAAGGAAGTGGTGCTCTATGCGCGCGAATTCCTGCGCGGGCTGAAGGAAGCGGGCGTGCTCGGGTGCGGAAAGCATTTTCCCGGGCTGGGCGCGGCCAACCTGGACACACACCACGAGCTGCCGGCCATCAGCACGCCCGCCGCACGGCTGATGAAGGAAGACATTCGCCCTTATCGCCAACTGCGCAGGCAGATGCCGTTCGTGATGGTGGCGCACGCCTTTTACCCGGCGGTGACCAAGGACAAAATCCCGGCAAGCCTTTCGCCGAAGTGGATCGGCGGCGTTCTGCGCAAGCGCCTGGGCTACCGTGGGCTGGTGCTGTGCGACGATCTGGAGATGGGCGGGGCGCTGGCGGCGGCGTCGGTGGAGGATGCCGCAGTGGAGACCTTGAAGGCGGGCAGCGACATGTTCCTGGTCTGCCACAGCGAGGAAAAAGTGTGGCGCGCCTACGAGGCGGTGCTCAGCGCCGCCGAGCGCGAGCGCAAGTTCGCCCGCCAGGTGGAGGAGAAAGCGCGGCGCGTGGTCCGTTTCAAGAAAAGAGCGCGCGAGTTGAAACGCCATGCCCCTCCCCCGACCCCGGAAACGGTGGACCGGCTGCGGCGGGAGCTGTGGGAGCTGAGCGAGCAGGTACGGCTGGTGTCGGCGGCGCGGGCGTAGTTCACCACCGAGTCACCGAGCACACCGAGATGCACCGAGAGGGTCTGTCGATTCCCGAACTCGGTGGTCCTACGTGCACTCGGTGTCTCGGTGGTGAAACGAGAACTCTGGAGCGATAGCGTGATTGTTGCCGGCGTGATGAGCGGCACCTCGGCGGATGGCATCAACGTGGCCATGGTGCGGGTGCTGGGGCGCGGCTTTCGCACGCGCTTCGAACTGCTGCATCACGCCGAATTCCCGTTCGCCCCGCGTGTGCGCCGCCAGGTGCTGGGGGCGATGAATGCCACCAACGCCGCCGTCGCCGACCTGGCACGGCTGAATTTTCTGCTGGGGGAACTGTATGCCGAGGCAGTGCGGACTCTGGCCCGCAAGGCACGGCTGCAGGTGGACCTGATCGGCTGCCATGGGCAGACGATCTATCACCAGGGAACGCCGCGGGCCTTCCTGGGCCGCAACATTGCTTGTACCTGGCAGACGGGCGAAGGGGCGGTGATGGCGGCACGGACGGGGGTTCCCGTGGTCAGCGATTTTCGTCCGGCCGACATGGCGGCCGGCGGCACGGGCGCGCCGCTGGTGCCCTTCCTCGACTACCTGCTCTACCGCCATCGCCGCCGCGGGCGCCTGGTGCAGAACATCGGCGGCATCGCCAACCTGACCGCCATCCCAGCGCGCGCCAAGCCGGAGGAGGTGATCGCCTTCGACACCGGGCCGGGCAACATGGTGATCGATGGAGTGACGGAGCACCTGTTCTCCAAACCGTTTGACCGCGACGGCCGCATCGCCGGGCGCGGGCGGGTGCTGGACGTGGTGGTCTCGGAGCTGTTGCGGCGGCCGTTTTTTCGGCGGCGCCCGCCCAAGACCGCCGGGCGGGAGGAGTTCGGGCGCGAGTTCGTCGCTGAATTTCTGCGCCGCTGCCGCCAGGCGCGCAAGGAAGACGTGGTGGCCACAGCCACCGCGCTGACCGCGTACTCGATTGCCGATGCGGCGCGGAGCGTGGCGGCCGGCGGCGGAGAGAAGCGCTTTCGCGAGATGATTGTTTCCGGCGGCGGCGCCAGGAACCCGACGCTGATGGCCATGCTGGGCAGCGAGCTTCCGGCGCTGAAGATCCGGCGGTCGGACGAGCTGGGCCTGCCGGCGGAGGCCAAGGAAGCGGCCGCCTTCGCGGTTCTCGCCTATGAAACCTGGCGCCGCGTGCCCTCCAATGTTCCCTCCGCCACCGGGGCCAAGCGGGCGGCGGTGCTGGGCAAGGTTTCGTATGCTTCGTAGGCGGCGCGGCGGCGGCGGCTGGCGAGTAGCCACAGGCGAGCGCTTTTCAGCATCTCACATGGGTGGGATTTTCTATGCAGGATAACGACGCACAACTCGCTCCCAAGGGGGAACCTCCGCCAGCAGAGCCGGCGACGCCGCAACCGGCCAAGAAGGCCGATAGCGACGACTACGACCGCGCCCACGTGCCCATGCAGGAGGAGTTCGACAAGGCAAAGTGGACGCTGCCGCCGTGGCAGCCGGTGGTGATAGCGCTGGTGATTGTGGGCGTGCTGGTGGGCATTGTCGCGTGGCTGGCCCGGGCCAAGCCGCAGGGCCACGCCTCCCTGGACAACGTCAACGTGGTCCAGGTGCAGCCGGACAGCGTGCTGGTGGCGATCAACGTCAGCTTGAACAACACGGGCGAGAAGCCGATGTGGATCCACAGCCTGAAGGCGCAGTTGAAAACCGACAAGGGCGACTTCTCCGACGAGGCGGCGCCGGCGGTGGACGCCAGCCGCTACTACCAGGCCTTTCCCGAGCTGAAGCAGAACACCCTGCCGGCGCTGCTGCCGGAGACGAAAATCGCGCCCGGCGGACAACAGGCGGGGACGATGATGTTCAGCTTTCCGGTGTCGAAGGAGCAGTTCGAACGCCGGAAGTCGCTGACGGTGACCATCCAACCCTACGACCAGAAGGCGGTGGTGCTGACGAAGTAGGGTTTTCGGTTGTCGGTTGTCGGTTTTCGGTTAGCCCGGTGCGGGCGGCGCCCCTTCCAGGCGCCGGCTCTCCACTCATTACCAATCCTATGCAGCAATGCGGCCGTCTGCAGCAACCCCTCAACGGCCTTGCGGTCGCGCGGCGCATATCGGGAAAAGCGCCGAAGTGAAACCGCCACCCGGTTTTGGGGGCAGCAAAAGCTATCTCCTGCCGATTACATCTCCGAGAATGAAGGGGCAGTTGCGGCCGCCGGAGGGGGCGGCGAGGAGCGGAGATGATGGCACGCGTATGCGCGGTGCTGCTGGCGGTGGCAGTGTTGGCCGGACCGGCCGCCGGCCAACAGGATAAGGCCGGGGACCTGAAAGAGCTCAATCTGGAACAACTGATGAACGTGCAGTTCTACACCGCGTCGAAGCGGGCGCAGAACGCCAGCGACACGCCGGCCTCGGTGACGGTGGTGACCGCGGAGGAGATCCGCACGTTCGGATACCGGACGCTGGCCGAGGTGCTGGACGGGGTCCGCGGATTGTGGGTGGACTACGACCGCGATTACAGCTACCTGGGAATGCGTGGTTTCTCGCGTCCGGGAAACTACAACACGCGCATCCTGCTGCTGGTGAACGGGCACCGGATGAATGACGACATCGTGGACGGAGGCATGATCGGAACCGATTTCCCCCTGGATCTGGATTTGATTGAGCGGATCGAAATCGTTCGCGGCCCGAGTTCGTCGCTGTACGGCACCAACGCGTTCTTTGGGGTGGTCAACATCCTGACGCGGCAGGCGCCGATCGTCACCAAGGTGGAGTTGTCCACCGACGCCGGCAGCCAGTACGCGCGCCGTGGACGGGTAACCGTGGGCCTGCCGCAGTTGCTGAACGGCGCCCTGTTTTCCGCCTCGCTGTACCAGTCCAATGGCGCCGAGTCGCTGTATTTTCCCGAATACGACTCGCCGGCAACCAACCACGGCATTGCGCCCGGAATGGACGCCGACCGCTATGCCAACGGATTCGCGCTGGTGCAGTGGAAACACTTCGTAACTGCAGGCCCTGGTGGGCTCGCGCAGGAAACTGCTGCCGACGGCGCCCTACGGCGGCCAATTCGGCAATCCCATCACCCAGACCATTGACTCGAGCGGATTCGTGGACCTGGCCTACAAGCGCCATTCCTCCTCCGGAACGCAATTGACGGCGCGGTGGTATTACGACGCCTATTCGTTCCATGGGACGTATGCTTTCGATTTTCCCGGCATACCGGTGGTCGGAGGCTACAAGATGCGGGGCGACTCGGTGGGCAGCGAATTCGACCCTGTCGCGCCCTCTGGGGGAGAGGAACACGGTCACCGCGGGGACGGAATTTCGCTACGACCTGCGGCAAAACCAGCAAGCCAGCGCCGACATCTTTCCCGATCTCCTCCTGGATGACCACCGCAACTCCAGCGTATTCGCGGTTTATGCGCAGGATGAAATCGCGATCACCTCGCGGGTCTCGCTCAATGGCGGGGTGCGGATGGACCACTACAGCACCTTCGGAACAGCGGTGAGCCCGCGCATTGCCGCCATCTATCACCCGGACGGAAAAACCACGCTGAAGTACATCTTCGGCCGCGCTTTCCGGGCTCCCTCGGCCAATGAGCTGTTTTCCGGCGACATCGTGATTTTGCAGTCGAATCCGTTGCTGAGGCCGGAGACCATCCTGAGCCACAACGTGGGCGTGGAACGGGCGTTGACTCCCGAGCTGCGCGTCTCGGCGGAAGCGTTCCTCAACAACATGGACGATCTGATCGATCTGTCGGCCAATCCGGCGGACGGATCGCTGCGCTACGAGAATGTCAACTCGAATGTGGGAAAGGGCCTGGAATTGGAGATCGAGGCGCAGCGGCACGGCTGGCGCGGCGACCTCAGCTATACCCTGCAGAAGGGCGAGGACCAGCAAACGCATGCGCGGCTGCCGAATGCGCCGCTGCACCTGGCCAAGCTGAAGGTGCAGGCGCCGATCGGCAGGACCTTCGTGGGGGGAATCGAATTGCGCTACGTCAGCCCGCAATACAACTACGTGGGAGGCCGGATTCCGGAGCGGTTCCTTACCAACATCACCGTGAGCACGCGCAAGCCATGGCTGGGATTCGACATTTCGGCAAGCTGCTACAACCTGTTCGACCGCGACAACTACGATCCGGTGGCGACCCACCTGCGGCAGCAACGCATCCTGCAGGATGGACGCGGTTTCCGGATCAAAATCGGGCGCACCTTTTCCGGGAGCTAGTCAAGGGATATGCCCGAGGCACAAACGCAATTCGCCGCAGGAAGAGGAGCGAAGCTCATCGGCGCGCTGACGATTACCGTGGCCATGGCGCTGGTGCCCGGACTTCCGGCGTCCTGGAACCTGGCGCAGGCCAAAGCGCCGCCGGCGCGCGCCGAGGAGTACCGGTTGAAGGCGGCCTTTGTTTACAACCTCCTTTCTTTCGTGGACTGGCCGCCGGGCGCGGTGCGGGAGCGATTGGTGGTGGGATTCGCCGGTGAGGGACCAATGGAGGCAGCCCTGCGCGGATTCCTGAAGGATGAAAAGGTGGGAACGACGGCCATCGAATTCCGGCTGGCGCATGGGGGCAATGAACTGCGCGCCTGCAACGTCCTCTACCTGGCGTATCCGGACGAGGGACGGACGCGCGAAGCCCTGAGCCAGTTGCAGGGAGAAAGCGTGCTCACCATCGGCGACGGAGAGGAGTTTGTGCGCATGGGCGGGATGGTGGGGTTCGTGGCGCAAGACAACAAGCTGCGCCTGCTGGTGAACCCGGACACGGCCCAAAGGGCGCACCTGCGCATCAGCTCCAAGCTGCTGAAAATCGCGGCCCCCGTGTACGACGAACCGGGAGGGAAAGATTGAGCATGGGCGTGCTGGACAACATGCCGGTTGGGCGCAAGTTCACGCTGATCATCATGATCACCACCATCAGCGCGCTCTCGCTGATGGCGGGAGCTTTTATCGCCTACGATTACCGGGCCTCCCGGCGGGACGTGATCGAGAAGCTGGCGACCCTGAGCAAGATCGTGGCCGACAACAGCACGGCGGCGGTGGTATTTCAGGACCGTGAGACGGCGGAGGAGGTGCTGGGGGCGCTGCAAGCCGAGCCGGAAATCCACAGCGCCTGCACCTACGACGCCGAGGGGACCCTGCTGGCCGACTATCACCACGGCACGATTACGCTTTGCCCGCAGCGGCCTCCCCCGGGGCGCGGTCCGCGCCTGATCGACGGCGGAGCCGAGTTCGTGCAGCCGGTGGTGTTGCGGGGTTCGATGCGTGGGACCATTTATATGCGCTCCAACCTGACGTTGGTGGGCGAGCGCCGGGGCCGCTTCACGCTCATCGCCACGGCGTTCCTGCTGGCCTCCCTGGTGGTGGGAGCGCTGGTGGGGTCGTTTCTGCGGCGCTACATCGTGAAGCCGATCAGCGAACTGGCGGGGCTGATGGGCGAAGTGGCGCAGTCGCGCGACTACTCCCTGCGCGCCGAACCCGGGGGGGAGGACGAGATCGGGCAACTGGTGGGCGGCGTGAACCGGATGTTGTGCCAGATCCAGGAAGGCCAGAAGCAGGAGGCGGAGGAGCTGGCGGCGCGCGAGACGATCAACCGCGAGCTGGCCATCGCCAAGGAGGCGGCGGAGCGGGCCAGCCGCGCGAAAAGCGAATTCCTGGCCAACATGAGCCACGAAATCCGCACCCCGATGAACGGCATCATCGGCATGACCGAGCTGGCGCTGACCACGGAACTGACCGAGGAGCAGCACGAGTTCCTTACCCTGGTGAGGGCGTCGGCGGATTCGCTGCTGCTGATCATCAACGACATTCTCGACTATTCCAAGATCGAAGCCGGAAAGATCGTGCTCGATTCGGTGCGCTTCAACATCTGGGCCCTGCTGAGCGACCTGATGAAGACCTCGGCCATCGCCGCCCACAAGAAAGGCCTGGAGCTGGTGTATCGCATGGAGCCCACGGTGCCGCCGCAGTTGGTGGGCGACCCGCTGCGCCTGCGGCAGGTGCTGCTCAACCTGGTGGGGAATGCGATCAAGTTCACGGAAAAGGGCGAAGTGCTGGTCGACATCACGGGGAAAGAGGAAAACGGGCAACTGCTGATGCAGGCCATGGTGCGGGACACGGGAATCGGCATTGCGCGGGAGAAGCAGGATACGATCTTTCGCGCCTTCGAGCAGGCGGACACTTCCACCACCCGTCACTACGGCGGAACCGGGCTGGGCCTGGCGATCGCCGGGCGCATCGTGCGATTGATGGGCGGAAAGCTGTGGGTGGAAAGCGAGCCGCCGGCGGGGGCGAAGTTCTTCTTCACCGCGCGCTTCGAAACGGCGAGCGGACCCGAGTGCGTTGAGGTGGTCGAACTGGAAGACCTGCGCGATATGCCGGTGCTGATCATTGACGACAACTCGACCAACCGGCGGGTGCTGGTGGAGATCATGCGTCACTGGCGGATGCAGCCGAGGGAGGCCGGCTCGGGAGAGGAAGGGCTGCGCCGGCTGGCCCAAGCCGCGGCCACGGACCGGCCGTTCCGCCTGATCCTGCTGGACGAGCAAATGCCGGGGATGGACGGATTCGGAGTGATCGAGCAAATCCGGGCGAACCCGATTTTCGACGGCGCCACCATCATGATGCTGACCTCGGCCGATCAATCCGCCAGCGCGTTGCGCTGCCGCGATCTGGGTGTGGCGACCTACCTGATCAAGCCGATCAAGCCGGCGGAGTTGCTGATTGCCATCCGCCGGGCGCTGGGACAGTTGCCGGCGGCGGCGCCGGTGCGCGCCCCCGCGCCGGAAAGGGTCTGCACCGGTCCCCTGCATGTGCTGGTGGCGGAGGACAACCTGGTGAACCAGACGCTGGCGGCAAAACTGCTGGACAAGCTGGGGCACACCACGGTGCTGGCGGCCAACGGCGCGGAAGCGCTGGCAGAGTGGGGAAGACAAACCTTCGACGTGATCCTGATGGACGTGCAGATGCCGGAACTGGACGGCTTCCAGGCGACCCGGCAGATCCGCGAGGCGGAGAAAACCAGCGGCGCGCACGTGCCCATTGTCGCCATGACGGCGTACGCCATGAGCGGAGACCGGGAACAATGCCTGCAGGCGGGGATGGACGGCTACGTCTCCAAGCCGGTCAGCCGCACGGCGCTGGAGCAGGCGCTGGAGCAGCACGCCTGCCGATCGCCGGCGGAACGCTAGGAGGCGGCTGCGCAAGTTTATGGCATAAGTCGGAACCTTCTCAGCGGCCATTGAAGTCTGCGAAAGAAATGTCCTACCAAGTCCAAGAAAAACCCAGATTCCTCGCTTTGCTCGGAATGACAACTTAGTGCCCTTTCAGTGACGATGGAAGCTATGCGACGAACCTGCGGGACGGCACACTAGGAGCGGACGTAGATGGCGTGGGCGGCGGCGCGCGTCCGTTCGGCGACGAAGCCGCGGAGACGGCCGCGATCGTCGAGGCTGATGTCCACGAACTCGAAGCAGAGTTCGTGGGGGCGAGCCCGGCGGACGAAAACCCGGGTGGTCAGCTTGCGCAAGCCGATGAACAGGTCCAGTTCGGTATCGGTGATTCCCTGCGGATCGCGCACGGTGGAGCCGATACCGCCGCCGAGGCTGATGGCGTGGACCTTCACACTGGAGGCGCCGGTGGGCGATACCAGCGAAGCCGCCAGATCTTTCTCGGCGCGCACGCGCGCATACTTGCGCTGCCGGATCCACAAAGGATTGACGTCGGTGGCCGGCCCGACGAGCAGTTCGCGGTCATGGAGACCGCTGGCGGGAATGAACTTGCGAGCGGCGCCGGGGTCGATGCGCTGCAGCGCCTGGGCGGCGACGATGCGAATTTCCCGAGGCTGCTGCCAGGCGAGCAGGGAGCGCCCGGTGAGCAATTGGGTGAGCAAGGGCGCGGCCGATTTCTCGCGCAGGCGTCCGAGGGCCTCGATGGCCTTCACCTGCAGGTAGGGCAGGTCGTGGGCCGGACCCTTGCCCTGCGCCAGATGCATCAGTCTGTCCGGCGAGACGCCGCCGGCCATGCCGATTTCGTCGATGGCCAGGGGAAGAACGAAGGGATCGAGGCAGTTGATGACGTTCAGTAGAAGCGCGCCGCGTTCCTCGGTGCCGGCGGCGGAAATCTGGCGCAGCGCCGCGTCCTGCTCGGTGCGGCTCCACTTGGCCAGCCGGGCGGGCAGCTCCTGCAGCAGGAAATCGGGTTCGAGCACGCTCAGCAGGCCGAGGGCGGCAATAGCGTCGGAGGGGGAACCGCGCAACAGCATTTCACGCACCGGATCAATAGACACCGGGCCCAGGACGCTGAGCACGCGGGCGAGGCGGATGCCTTCCTCACGCTTGGTGCAGGAGGCGAACTGCTGGATGACGTAGCGGGCGGTGGGATCGGGCACCCGCTTGAGCACGTCGATCACCGCCTCGGGCGGCTGCGGCACCTCGATGGCGGTGCGCACCATCTCCGGCACGCGCACATCCACCGGCACGTGGGAGCGAATGTCGGCGGCCAGCGAGGGGTCCCGGCGTTCCACATCCTCCAGCACGTACAGCCAATCGTCGAGGGCGCCGTAATCACGGCTGGAGGCGGCTTCCTGCCCGAGGAGAACGAAGGACTCCTTGAGCGAGGGCGCGAACTCGCCGGCGGGATCGCGGGTCAGGCGCTCGCCCACCAGTTCGATGGTGGCGCCCAGGTGCCCGAGCCGGGCATACAGGTCAGCCAGCTTGCCGATGCCGGAAGAAGTCTTGTTGCGCGCATCGCGGTCGTCGCTGTCCAGGAAGCGGCTGTAGTTGCGCAGCACGGCGTTGGCGAGATCGATATCGGCGCGGGTGGCCAGCAGCGGCTGCACGAAGGCGCGAATGATGTGCGGGGGACCACCCAGGCGTCGGCGGAGAGCAGCACTTTGCGCTTGGCGGATTCGGGAACGCCCTTCCAGAACTGCGAGTCGAGCACGTCCTCATTGCTTTCGACGGTAAGCCCGGCGCGGCCCATCTCCTGTTCGCGTACGTGCAGGACGCGGCGCAGCCGGTCGATTTCCTGGTTCATGCGCTCCAGCATCTGCTGGATGGCGGTGACGTTCAGCCCTTCCCGCTGGTACTTTTCGTTGACCGCGCGCAAGGCGACCTGTTCGGCAAGCTGGAGCAGCAGGGCTCCGCGCAGCTCCTTGCCGGGTTTTGGCGGCAGGATTTTTTGCAAGGCGCGCTGCAGGTCGGAGGGCGAGTCTTCTTCCGCCGCGGCCGAGGAGGCGCCGGTGGGCGATACGCCACCGCCTTCTCCCGTGCCTGAGCCCCCGCCGGAACCTCCTCCCGGGCCTCCGGACGATCCCGAGCCGGGGAATCCTCCGGGACCTCCCGGAGCTCCGGCGATCCTGAGCCGGGAAATCCGCCGGGGCCTCCCGGACCTCCGGGCGATCCTGAGCCGGGGAATCCGCCGGGGCCTCCCGGACCTGGCGATCCCGCGCCGGCGATCCCGAGCCGGGGAATCCGCCGGCTATTCCGGCCGCGGCGGTGGTCGCCGCGTCTTTGCTTTCTGCGCCGGCAAAGCTGGTCAGCCAGCGAATCATTCCCAGCACGTTGTGTTCGTGGAAACCGGCGCCAGGAGCGGCTTCCCCCGTTTCCGCAGGCGCGCCGGCCGAAGAGGCGTCCGCGGCGCCCAGCAACTGCAGTAGCTTGTGCGGATCGCTGAGCAGAACGCCAAGATCGAGGCCGCTCGAAATGCCGTCGCCGCCGCCGGTTCCCCCTCCCCCTTCGCCATCGTCGCCCGAACTGTCCAGCATCCGGAATTCGTGAACGCGGATGTTGCCGATGGTCTTGCCCAACTCGGGCCTCAGTTTGGCGAGCACCTCGGCGGGCTTGGTGCTGGAAAAAATCTGGATGATCTCCTGGAATTCATCCGGGCAGACAGCGGGATAAAACACCATCCGGCCGATACCGGCGGCGGCCAGGAAGCCGGCCAGACTGCGTTCGGCGGTGCCGCAGGCCAGCGGTGCGCCGTCCAGCATCAGCTTGTCGCCGGCAACCGCCAGGGCCAGCTTGGAGCCGTCCTCCACCGCTTTGCGCAGGTCTTTCCAGGTATTCTCGAACTGGGCAGCGCAGCGGCTGTGCTTCAAGCCGTAAAGGGCGGCCTGCTTGAGCAGGACGTTGCAACTGCGCACAAAGACGCGGGCCACGGCCAGTCTGTTGGTGTCCACCATAGATGCGGAGAGCGGCCACTCCCCCCAGCCCAGAATAGGATTGTTTGCGCGCGGGAGCAAAGTTACTTCGGTGACGCCCGCGTTGATCACCCGGATACCAGGCCGCCGCCTCCCAGCCCGTTGGGCGGAGGAGAACGGGAATTCACAACTTTTTACCAATTTTTACTTCGATTTGACACATTCCATCCCGGAATTGTCTATTTTGCTAGGCGCCTTGGGAGTTGCCGGGCGGCAGAAGAGAAACCATGTCGAAACGAACACGTAGCGAGCGAACCAGACTGCTGATCACGCTGGGGTTTGTGGTGTTTCCGGCGGCGGCGCTGATCGGCTTCAGCGTGCTGCACCTGCGTTCCATCCAGCGCGACCGGGCGATCGAGGCGGCCATCCAGCGCGACTTCCAGCACATGATGGCGATCACGGAAAAACGCATGGCGCGCAAGGCCTACGAAATGGTGGACGCCGTCCAGCCGAAGGTGCCGTGCGCGTACGACGCCGGCGCGGGCGACCGGCTGCAGGCCATTCTTGCCACCCGCCCCTACATCGCGCACGCCTTCACCTGGAGCAAGGAGACGGGAACCGTCGTGCGCTCGCAATCGCGCTACGCCGGCGCAGCCGACGTCCATGCCGAAGGCGAGAAGTTGCGCGGCATGATCACCGGCTGGTTCGATATGGAAGGCACGGAGATCGTGGAGAAGCTGCATAAACTGGAAAGCAAGGGCGGGCGCCCGTACATCCCCTTTCCCAACTGGGTGATGCGCAACGGCAAAACGGTATATGAGGCGATGGTGTTCTTTCCCGTCGAGGAGAACAAAGCGGGCATCGGCGGCATCGTCTTTGATCCCGACTATCTCCAACAGCAGTTCTTCCCCGAGATGATGAACAACCTGATGGAGGAGAACGAGAGCGTCGCCAGGAAAGACAACAGCGCGCTGACGGAAGCCGTGATGATGATCCACGCGCCGAAGGAGGCGCCGCTGGCCACCTGTTCGGGGTGGGACGGCGGCACCCCCGAGATGGAGCGCAAACTGGAGGCGGGCTTCCCCGGGCTGATGCTGGCGATGAAGTTCCGCGGCACCACGGTGGAAGCGATCGGACAGCACTTCCTGCGAACCAGCTTCCTGGTGCTGGGCGGGCTTTCGCTGTTGCTGGCGGGCGGTATTTTCCTGACCTATCGCGGGGTGAACAAGGAGATGGAGCTGGCCAAAATCAAGTCGGACTTCGTCTCCAACGTGTCGCACGAACTGCGCACGCCGCTGGCCCTGATCCGTCTCTATGCCGAGACGCTGGAACTGGGGCGGGTGCCCAATCCCGAGAAACAGCAGGAGTATTACTGCACCATCCGCAAGGAGAGCGAGCGGCTGACGGCGCTGATCAACAACATCCTCGATTTCTCGCGCATCGAGGCGGGACGGAAGGAATACGACTTCCGCCGGACGGACCTGCGCGAACTGGTGCGCACCACGCTGGAGTCCTACCGCTACCAGATCGAGCAGCAGGGATTCCGGTTCGAGGAGAACATCGCCAACGATGTCCCGCCGGTCTTCGTGGACCGGGAAGCGATTGCGCGCTCGCTGCTGAACCTGGTGAATAACGCCATCAAGTATTCCTCCAATGACCGCTACCTGGCGGTCAACCTGCGGCGCACCAACGGCTCGGTTCGCCTGGAGGTGGTGGACCACGGCATCGGGATCCCGTGCGACGAGCAGGCCAAGATTTTCGAGAAGTTCTACCGGGTCTGCGATCCGCTGGTGCACAACACCAAGGGAAGCGGCCTCGGGCTATGTCTGGTGCAGCACATAGCGCGCGCGCACGGCGGCGAGGTCTCGGTGGAGAGCGTGCCCGGCAAGGGCAGCATGTTTTCCCTGGTGCTGCCGGTGGAGCCGGCGGCGGGCGCGGGCAAGCCGGCCGGCGAAGCGGACATCCAGAAGGGCGTGGGGGTGGCGTGATGACCAAGATCCTGATCATCGAAGATGAGCCCAACATGGTGGCCGGCCTGCGTGACAACTTCGAGTTCGAAGGCTACGAGGTGCTGGCCGCCTATGACGGCGTCGAGGGGTTGGAGCGGGCGCTGAAGGATTCCCCCGACCTGGTACTGCTCGACGTGATGATGCCGAGGATGAGCGGCCTGGACGTGTGCAAGCAGCTCCGGGCAAAGCGGCCGGCGATTCCCATCATCATGCTGACGGCGCGCGGGCAGGAGGTGGACAAGGTGGTCGGGCTCGAACTGGGGGCCGACGACTACGTTACCAAGCCATTCTCCATCCGCGAACTGATCGCGCGCACCAAGGCCGTTTTGCGGCGCATGTCGCACGCCGGCGGCAACGGGGATCATCACGGATTCGGCGACGTGGCGGTGGACCTGAAGAGCTGCCGTGTCACCCGCCGCGGCAAGGGCGTGGAAGTCTCGTCCAAGGAGTTCGACCTGCTGAAATATTTTCTCTGCCATCCCGGTGAGACCCTGAGCCGCGACCGCCTGCTGAGCGAGGTGTGGGGCTACGAGCACTTCCCCACCACGCGCACCGTCGACGCGCACATTGTCCGCTTGCGGCAGAAGCTGGAACCCAATCCCGAGCAGCCGCAGTATTTCCTCACCGTGCATGGGGTGGGATACAAGTTCGTCGGATAGCCGCTGTACCCGCAGGAGACCAGCCATGGAAACCGGCAACCTCGATCCACAGCGGGAGATCGCTCCCCTGGCGATGGGAATGAATTCGGGTGAACTGGCGCCCGGCGCGCGGCAGGAACCGGCGCGCAAGCTGGAAGAGGTTGAGTTGCGCCTCCTGGCGCTGGAGCGCGAGCGGCGCGAGGTGCACCGTGACCTGCTGGAGGCGGCGCATATCCAGCGGCGCCTGAGCGGTCCGCGGCAGATGCGGCGCGGCCAGTTCGATATCGCCAGCGAGGTCTTCCCCTTGCGGCACCTGGCCGGCGACTTCGTCACCGCCATGGATATCGGCGGACGGACGTGGATCGCGCTCGGCGACATCGCCGGCAAAGGCATCGCCGCCGCCATGTGGTTCACTCACCTGGTGAGCATGATTCACTGCCAGGCGGCCTTGTTGGGCAATCCTGCCGCGGTGACCGCCGCGGTGAATCACAACCTGTGTGAACTGCGGCCGACCCCGCCCATCACCACCATGATCCTGCTGTGCATCGACCCGGTCAGCGGAGAGGTGGAGTACTGCAACGCCGGCCATCCGGCGGCGCTGCTGGTCGGCGGCTCAGGAGTGAAGCCGTTGGACGCCGGCGGGCCCATTCTCGGGGTGGTCGAGGGCGCGTCTTTTGAGCCGGCACGGGTGAGGACGGATGCCGGCGACCTGCTGCTGGGCTGCTCCGATGGCGTGCTGGAGTGCCGCAACCGCGGCGACGAGGAATTCGGAGCTGAACGCTTCGCGGCCAAGGCGCGTGAGCACGCCGGCGAACCGGCGCAGGCGATCCTTTTTTCGGTGCTTGGCGCCTTGCAGGACTTCGCGGCAGAAGCGCCCCCGCAGGACGATGTCAGCCTGCTGGTGATCCGCCGCGATCGAGCCGCCGGTTGATGTGCGTCCTCCCCGGCTCGGCCGCGCGCGCGTTGAGGCTTCCTATCCCGCTCTATTGCTTGACCATGGGAGCGGGAACGGCCTTGGGCGTGCTCAAGTAGCCGGAGATCGAGTGCTTGTCGGTGGACAGAATGACCACTTCGTACAGGTGGCGATCGCGGCCGGTGTAGAACTGGAGCGGTTCGAACAGCGTCCGGTCCTTCTTCTCGATGGTGCGGTCGTCGGCCAGCACGTTGAGCGTGTACTTGCCCCTCTTGGCGTTTACTTTTTTCAGTTGCAGGCTGATGGTGGACAGGGGAGTGGGCCGCGCGCCTTTCCTCAACGTGAACTCGTAGATGTTGCGGTCGCCGCGGTGCTTCAGTTCTTCCAGATCACCGCGAGTACGGGCGATCAACCCGCTCTGCACGCCCAGATCTCCCATCACGCGCTCCAGCCGCGACTTGGTAGCTTCCAGGTCGGTCCGGGTGGCGGCGATATCGGTCTTGGCGCCGCCCAGTTCGGTTTTCACACCCGCCACTTCCCCGCTCACCGCCTTGGTCTCGGCCATCATGCGCCGTTCGGCCTCTTTCTGCTGGTGTTGCAGAGCGGCCGAGCGAGTGGCGATTTCCTTCTGCGTCATGCCGACTTTTTCCGCCAGAACTTCGGTTGACGTCTTCAGGCTCGACTCGGCGATGCCCAGGCGTTTCAGGAGTTGCGCATTCTCCGCGGCGGCGGCTTTCTGCGCGCTTTCCAGCTTGTCAATCCGCCCCCGCGAATCGACCAGCAGGTACAGGGAAGCGATCACGTAAACCAGCGCGACTCCCAGCAGCGCGTAACGCAGCAGGCTGCCACCGCCGGCTTGTACACCTTGGCCCTCATGTTCTTCGGACATACACACTCCTGAAGGAAGGATCGAAAGCAATTGTTGAGCAGAAGCTCTGGACTGTCAATGAAGCCGGTGCCATGCCTAACCGGCGGTGCAATGCCGCCGGAACGTAATTTCCGCCGGAGAAAAGCGCAGCATTGGCGGTCAAATTGCACCGCTGGCCGCAGCTAGTTACCCCTGGTGAGATCGGCGCCAGCGCCACTGCAGGAAGCGACGCAGCTTCAGCCGCTTAGGACGGTCGCCAGAAGGCGCGAACATCCGGCCCCGCGGCCGGGTGGACGCCGAAGTGCAAATACTGGGAAGGGGTAGTGTCAGTCTTGGTACCGAGCTTCTCATGGGGAGTGGGACATGAAGGTGAAGCAACTCAGAATCGCACTCATAGCGGTCGTGCTGGCCGTGGCGCCGGTAGGCCTCGGCGCCCAGGCTGCGGGAACCGCGAACCAGGGGGCGGGAAAGATAGGCGGGCCGGCCGCGCAAGGCCACGTGCTCAGAATCCTGTCGCCGCGCATGGGAGAGCGGCTGACCCAGGATTTCGTCGACGTGGAATTTGAGCTGGCCAACAGCGGAGTGTCCGCTGCCGGCACGCCGAATTTCCAGGTCCAACTCGACCAACGCGATCCGGTCAACACCAGCTCCACCAGCCACACGTTCACCGGGTTGAAGCCGGGCCCCCACACACTCACCGTCCAACTGGTGGACGCCAACGGCACGCCGGTGATGGGCGCGCGCGGCCAAACGCAGTTCGTCGTCGTGCAACCGGGGCCGACACCGGGAGCCGCCATCCTGCTTGAGCACCGGCCGCCGAGCACGGTCCTGGCGGCCCTGCGCGTAGAGGAAGCCAGCGCCCGCGCTGCCGTCAAAGAGCGGTCGCTGGCTTCGGCGGCGGGCGCGCTGCCCTTGCTCTCGGTGATCGGGTTCGGAGTGCTGCTGGGAGGAATTGCGTCGGCCATGAAGACGCGCCCGAAATAGCGGTTTCATATTTGCGGCGGATGGAGGGCACCGCCACCGGCTGTGCCCTTTGCTTTGCCGGCAATCGAGGCTCTCGCTTTCCGAGAACCTGGATTTGGGCATCTTACGGGATGTTGTGGAAGATCAGGCTTGAGGACCAGCTTGCCAATCTGGAAGCGAGTTCGTGACGGGCGGCTGTGGACGCGAATCGGCGATACGGGATGGCTGCGCCGCCTGCACGCATTTCTTACGGGGCGAATCCGCGACCGCTTGTCGCCCGCGCTGCTCGTGGTGGGCGCACTATTGGTTGCCTACGTGGGCGCGCAGTACGGACACATGTATTTCGAACAACGGCGCCTGCAGCGCGAGTGGCAGCAACAGCAGCAGATGCGCGACGCCCATCACGCCAGCGCACAGCCTAGCGACGACGACGGCCTGACGCGGCTCACCGTGCCGAAGATCGACCTCGACTCCATCGTGGTGGAGGGCACCAGCCACCGCGCCTTGCTGCTCGGCCCGGGCCACCTGCGGACAACACCCGCGCCCGGCGAAGCCGGCAACTCGGTCATCAGCGGGCATCGCGACACCTTCTTCCGCCACCTCCATGAATTGGACAGAGGCGACACGCTGATCGTTCGGCGCGGCGGCAAAACTTTCCGCTACGAGGTGACCGGGAAAAAAGTCGTCGAACCCGACGACCTCTCGGTGATTCGGCCGGCCAAGGACACCGAGTTGACTTTGATCACCTGCTATCCGACCTACTACGTTGGGCCGGCGCCCAAGCGCCTGGTGGTGTTCTCCAGGCTGGCCGGAGAACCGGGCGCGGCCACGCAAACGGCGGCCGCGGGAAGGTGAACGCCCCCGCCGCGAAAATCTGGCTGTCTTGCGCCGGAATCCTGAAGTCCGCGTTCTAGAATGCTTCCGTGAAAACTTGGGATGCCATCATCGTGGGCGGCGGGATTGTGGGTCTGTCGCTCTCGCTTTCGCTGCGGCGCCACGGCGCACAGGTGCTGGTAGTCGAGCGCGGCGAGCCCGCACGCGAGGCCTCGTTTGCGGCCGCCGGGATGCTGGCCGACCTGGATCCGCACACGCCGGAAGCTCTGCGGCCGCTTGCCGTGGCCAGCGCCCGAATGTACCCCGAATTCGTGCACGAAGTGCAGGATGAATCCGGCGGCCACGCCGACCTGCGGGATCACGGCACGCTGTATTTCCCCGATCCCAATGCCACCCTGGGAGCGCTGGCAGCCGAGATGTCTGATCCGGCAAAGCTGAAATCGCTGGAGCCGTGCCTGAGCTACGTCGGGGTGGCGGTCTGGCTGAAAGAGCGCAGCGTCGATCCGCGCGCGCTCACCGCTGCCCTGCTCAAGGCGGCCAAGCATCGCGGCATCGAGATCGCCTCCGGCAGCGCCGCCACCGAACTGCTGGTCAGCGGAGAAACCGCACAAGGCGTGGCCACCGCCAAGACCGAATTCCACGCGCCCGTGGTGGTGAACTGCGCCGGCGCCTGGGCGGCTGAGTTTGGCGCCGGGCAGGCGCCCACCAGGCCGGTGAAGGGACAGATGCTGGCGCTGATTGTCCCTCGCCGCGACCTGCTGCGCCACGTGGTCCGCGGGCCCGAGGTCTACCTGGTGCCGCGCAGCGACGGGCGGGTGGTGGTCGGCTCAACCCTGGAGAACGCCGGCTTCGACAAGCGTGTGGACCCGGACACCATCCAGCGGCTGCATCACAAGGCGGCCGAACTGGTGCCCCAACTCGGGCAGGCGAAAATCCTGGAAGCGTGGGCGGGGTTGAGGCCGGGCACGCCGGACGACTTGCCCATCCTGGGGCGCGGAATCGTCGACGGCTATTTCGTGGCCACCGGGCATTACCGCGACGGCATTCTGCTGGCGCCGATCACCGCCGAGGTAATGACGCGGCTCATCCGCGGCCTGCCGCCGGGGTTCGACCTGGCCGCATTTTCGCCCGCAAGATTTCACTAAAACCGGCTTGAGCGCCGCAGGCAAGGCACAACAGCCACGACCTTGCCCGGGTTTTCAAGTCCCAACAAAAACGCGCTCTCAACGAGCGCGTTGGCATGTTCACAAAAATTCGCTAAATGAACATTTCATCCTGCGGGACGCCGGCGCGATCGCGGTTGCGGCGGCCCAGCAGCGCCCCCAGGCCCGCACTCAGGCCCTGCACCACGCCGGCGATTTGCCGCACCGGCGAGACTACCGTGTGGTGAACCAGGTCGGTGGTCTCCTCCACCCGGTCCATGGTGCGGGTGACCAGTTCGTCGGCGCGGATCACGTGCAGCCGGGTGCGGTCCACGATGTCGTTGACCGTGACATCCAGACGCTCGAGCTGGCTCCTGACCGTCGCCGAGGAGGCGGCGGCGTTGTTGATCAGCTCTTCCAGCTTGGGCTTGGCGGTCACCACCAGCGACTGCGCGGCATCGAGCGTGGGCAGCGCGCGGCGCTGGACTTCATCGGCCAGCGCCTGCATGCGAGCCGAGCTCTTCTTGACGGTGAGCAGGATGGCAATCAGAACGCCGATCTGCACCACCAGGGCAACGCCGATCTCGACCAGCAGCACTGTGAAACGGGTTTCCATAACCGGCGCTTAGACGTCCTTGCCTTCGCCCTCGGCCGTGGCTTCCCGATACGCCTGGCGCCCGGCTTCGTAGGCGGACTTGAACTGGTCCTTCTGTTGGCTGATCAGATCGCGCCCCTTGTCAACCCAGTCGGTGGCCTGCTCGCGCGCCTTCTGGGCGCGGTCCTTGACCACGCTGCGTCCCTCTTCCGCCTTGCTGACCAGCGTCTCCCGCATTTCACGGCCGGAACGCGGCGCGTACAGCACCCCGATGGCGGCGCCGATGCCCAGCCCCGTCAGGAACCAAAGAAAGCCACTTCCCTCGCTCTCGGACATATAAGAACCTCCCAGGGGTTTTCCTGAACCGCCGATGTTAGCACTGGCGCCGAGAAAGCGGCAAGCGGCAAAGGAAGGACAGCCTCACGGCTTCTGCGTGGGGCGGAGGACGATTTCGCTGGCAAATGACTGCGGCGCCTGGGTCACGATCATTTCCACCACGTGGGCGATGTCGTTGGGACGAAGCATCTTGAGCGTGTCCTTGCCTTCGTGCGGGCTGAGCTCCGATTGCGTGCTGCCCGGGCACACCACCGTGACCCGGATGTTGTGACCGCGCAGCTCTTCCGCCACCGAGTAGCTCAATCCGTTCAATCCCCACTTGGAGGCCGCGTAGGCGGCGCCCTTGGGCAGCGCGTTCTTGCCGGCAATGGAGGAGATGTTGATGATGTCTCCGCCGCCGCGGCGAATCATCATGGGCGCGAAGGCCCGGATCATGTAGTAGACGCCGCGCAAATTGGTGTTGAGGATGCGCTCCCAGACCTCGGGCGGCAGCTCGTGGAGCGCGCGTCCGAAGTCGCCGACCCCGGCGTTGTTCACCAGGATGTCGGTGCGGCCGAATGCCTTTTCCATGCGCGCCGCCAGGGCCTCAACCGATTCGGGCTGGGTGACGTTGCATACCGCGGTTTCGCAACGCGCCCCGGCGATGCCGATGGTGCGCGCCGTCGCCTCCAGCGTGGCCTGCGCGCGCCCGCAGATCACCGTGGTGGCGCCCAACTCCGCCAGGCGACGCGCGATGCCGGCGCCGATGCCGCGACCGCCGCCGGTGACCACCGCCACCTTGCCGTCGAGCGCTTTGGCTTCGTGATTCGCCATTGCTCCTCCAAACTGCGCCAGGGGCGCGTTCCCGCCGGCCGGCCCGGCCCGCCAAACATCCGGCAGCTATGAAACCCGCATCAAATCTGCTGGGAAAGTCAATATCTGTGACGTAACTTGCCTTGCACGCGGTACATTCTTATAATCCGTTGCCTCTGAGCGTCCTGCTCTCTTAGAAGCGGAAGCCGGGGCAGGCGATAGTGAGAATTTGCCGTTCCGGGCCCGGGCACGCGCAGCCATCGCGCGTGTCACACATCCGCGTGCCGGTTTGCGTGGACAGACGTTGCCATTTTCCCGAGGAATTGAAGGAGCATCGCATGAAGAAGGCTCTTCTGCTCATCGTGCTCGTTCTTGCCGCAGTGGTTATGGCGCAAGACGGCACTCAAGCCCAGGCGCAGCCAGAAGCAGCGTCCGGCCAGGCGGCCGCCAGCGGGCCGACCATCAAAGACCCCGCTGAATACAACGCTTACGTGACCGCCTTGAATCAGTCCAGTCCCGCGGCCAAAGCCCAGGCACTGGAAACTTTCCTCCAGCAGTATCCCAACAGCGTGGTCAAGGTGAGCGCGCTCGAACTGCTGATGGCCACCTACCAGCAGCTCGGCAATTCGGCCAAGGTGGTGGAAACCGCCAACCACCTGCTGCAAGCGGAACCCGACAATCTGCGGGCGCTGGCTCTGGTCACCTACATCAGCCGGCAGCAGGCGGAAGCCGGCGGCCCGAACGCCACCCAGGCCCTCAATCAGGCGGCGCAGTACGGGCTCAAGGGCCTGCAGGCTATCAAGACCGCGGCCAAGCCGGCTTCGGTCTCCCCCGCCGATTGGGAAAAACTGAAAGCCCAGACGCAGGTCATCTTCGCCGGCGCCGCGGGCATGGCCGCCCTGCAGCAGAAGGATTACGCCAACGCGCAAAAATACCTGTCCATGGCCGTGCAGGCGCAGCCCAATGATTTGCGCAACGTCTATCCGCTGGCGCTGGCCTACCTCCAGCAGAAGCCGCAGGACGTGCGCGGACTGTGGTACATCGCGCGCGCCGCCGACCTGGCCGCCGGAACTCCCGCCCAGGCGCAGATCACCAACTACGGCAAGCGCGCCTACATCGTCTACCATGGCAGCGAGGATGGCTGGGAGCAATTGCTGGCGCAGACCAAGACCACCGCCGAGCCGCCGCCCGGTTTCACCGTCAAGCCGGCGCCTACCCCGGCCGAGCAGGCGGCGACCATGGTTGCAGCCACCCCGGTCGAGAAGATGACCTTCGACCAGTTCAAGTACATCCTGACCTCCGGCAACCAGCAGGCGGCCGATAAGGTCTGGAGCGCCATCAAGGGCAAGCCCATTGCTTTCGAGGGGAAGGTGATCGAGACCACGCGGACTTCCCTGATGATGGCCGCCACCGTGGAGGATATCCAGAACAACACGGCCGATGTGGAGGTCACCTTCGAGTCGCCGATCTCCGCTTCGCTGATGCCCAAGCAGGGCAGCATGTCCAAGGTGCAGGGCACGCCGGAAACCTACGATGTCAATCCGTTCATGATCCACATGGACAAGGGCGCGTTCATCGGTGCGCCGCCCGCGGCGCGCAAACGTCCCACGCGCAGAAGGCGCTAGCGCGATTGCTTCAGGGAAGAAACAGGCACGGCGGACGCCGTGCCTTTCTTTTGCTCACTCGGCCGCCCGCGCCACCGGCGAAAACACCCCTGTCTCGGGTCCTGCGCACCCGCCGGTTCCTATCAGCGCGGCACGCGCGCCGCGGTCATCTTATCGGGCTGCTTTTTTCTCCAGGGTGAAAGGACGCGCGCTGCGCGGCGGACGCCGCGCCCCGTCGCGCAGGCTGCGCACGTCAACCTTCAGTTCGGTCACCGTGCGGCTCAGAGTATTGCGATGCATGCCCAACTGCGCGCGCCGCCTTGCACTGGTTTCCCTGGTTCTCCTGCAGCACCGTGAAAATAAATCGCTTCTTGAATTCCCGCACCGCTTCCGAGTAGAGAATTCCGCTCTTGTACATCTGCACGACCAGGGATTCCAGTTGGTCTTTCACGGCACCTCTCCTTGAATGACTGTCCGTTCGTTCTACTTGGGCGGCGTCCCCGGCGTACGGGGAGCCGCCGAGGGCTCCGTCGCGGCAGGTCCGCCCTCGCGTATTCGGGCGATGGCGTCCACACCAGAGTGAAACTGTTGCCGCACCTGGGACGGAGCCACCCACACCGCTGCCCGCGCCAGCACCAGCAGATACGGCGCCAGCTCGATCGGGCCAGCACCCTGGACCGGGCGAAAACGAAGCCAGCGCGAAGACCGAGACCATCACCAGCAACATCCCTCGCACCAGCCCAAATATCGCTCCCAGCACCCGATCGAACCAGCGCAGCCCGACTCCGTTCATGCCGAACGCGCGATCCGCCCGATGCTCCCCGCCACCAGGACAACAACAAGAAAAATCGTCAAAATCCCGCGACAGTCCGCGACCCAGGGCGTCTCAACGTAAGGCGCGTACCAGTTCGCCACCTTCCAGTATCCCCAGGCCGCAAGCAAATATCCCAGCACCACTCCGCGCCAGGGAAAAAGCCTCGTAAATGAATCCCTGCGCCGCCGCCATCAGCACCGAAAACACCACGACTGCTATTATCACCCAGTCCAGGGCTGTCATGCCGGCCTGCCCGACAAAAGGTTCCCTCGCTTCACCCGCGCGCATTCCGCGTCACGCCTGTCGATGCCACCCAATCAGGCCGCTTGCGCCTGCAACTCCCGCCCGCTGAGGCGCCGATACGCCTCCATGTACTTCTCGCTCGGTGGTTTCCACCACGTCGGCTGGCAAGGCCGGGGCGGGCGGCTGCTTGTTCCAACGAATCCTTTCCAGATAATCCCGCACGTACTGCTTGTCAAATGACTCCTGGCCCCGGCCGGGCGGATACTGCTCCGCCGGCCAGAAGCGCGAGGAGTCCGGCGTCAGCACCTCGTCGGCCAGCGCCAGCCCGGCGGCGGTGCGCCCGAATTCGAACTTCGTATCGGCAATGAGGATGCCGCGCGGCGCGGCGTAGTCGGAGGCCGCCTGGTACACCCGCAGGCTCAGGTCGCGCAGCTCCTCGCTGACAGCGACGGCCCGCACGATCCTCTTCATCTCCGCGAACGGAATATTTTCGTCGTGGCCGCTGGTCGCCTTGGTGGCCGGCGTGAAGATCGGCTCTCGCAGCCTGTCCGACTCCCTCAAGTCCCGTGGGCAGCGCGATGCCGCATACCGCGCCGCTCTCCCGGTACTCCTTCCAGGCCGAACCGGAAAGATAGCCGCGCACCACGCATTCCACCGGCACCATGTCGGCGCACCCACCAGCATGGAACGCCCGCGCAACTGGCTGCCATACCTGCGCAGTTGCTCCGGGTAGCGCTCCACCTCGGCAGCTCACCAGATGATTGGGGACCCTGTCCCGCAGAAATTCGAACCAGAACAGCGACAACTGCGTCAGCACCTGGCCCTTGTTGGGAATGCCGCTGGCGAGCACGTAATCGAAGGCCGAGATCCGGTCCGTCGCCACAAACAGCAGGTATTCGCTATTGACCCGATAGATGTCCCGCACTTTCCCGCTGGCATACAGCTCCAGCTCCGGGAGGATCGGTTTGCAGCAGGACGTTCGATTGCGTGGAATGGGTCACGGCGGAAATTTTTTTCGAAAATGAACGTCGCGTATTCTAGCCGCCTGAGATTTTTTGTCAACGGTCCGCGTCACAACTCCGCCACTTAAGTTGAACAGGCGAAGAAGAAAAATTGTTGACACCGGGCCGGTCTCGCGAAATAGGCGCCCATGGCCGGTTTCAGCCGATGTGAATGTGGAAATCAGGGACGCGGCGGACGAAGATTTCATCTTCCGCAAGGGGACATCACAACTGCTTGTGCCGCTCTCGGTGAAAAATCGTGCGCGCTCAGCCAATCCTCGGTTTCGAATCTTCCCTTTTTCGATCAGGCGGTGGCCGCCTCCGCGTTTTCGTGGAAGCGCACCGACACCATCTTGGAGACGCCCGGCTCCTGCATGGTGACCCCGTACATCACCGGCGCCACGCTCATGGTTTTCTTGCTGTGGGTGATGATGATGAACTGGCTGCTGTCGCTCATCTCCCGCACCAGCTCGGTGAAGCGCCCGATGTTGCTCTCGTCCAGCGGCGCGTCCACTTCGTCCAGAATGCAGAACGGGCTGGGCTGATACTGGAAGATGCCCACCAGCAGCGCCAGCGCGGTCAGCGCCTTTTCCCCGCCCGAAAGCAGCAGCACGTTCTGCAGCTTCTTGCCGGGCGGCGAGGCCACCACGTCGATCCCGCTGTCGGCGGCGTTCTCCTCGTCGGTCAGCCGCATGAAGCCGTTGCCGCCCCCGAACAGCTTGCGGAAGGCCGCCTGGAAATTCACGTTGATGGCGTCGAACGCCTCCTGGAATTTCTGCCGCGAGATAGTGTCGATCTCGCGGATGGCGTTCTGCGTATTTTCGATCGAATCCATCAAGTCCTTGCGTTGCGCTTCCAGGAAACCATGCCGCTGCGCCGCTTCCTGATACTCTTCCAGCGCCATCATGTTCACCGGGCCCATGCCCTCCAGCTTGGCCCGCAGTTCGCGGTAAGTCGTCTCCTCCAGCGCCAGTTGTTCGCCGCTGGCCGGCGCGGTTTCGTCGCCGAGCAGCGCCTCGGCGGTCACACCCAGTTCGTTCATCGCCGTCTCCGCCATGTGCTGCTGGTCGGACTCCAGCTTGGCCGCCTGCGCTGCCAGTTCACCGCGCCGGTCGCGCGCCGCGTCCATCTCCTGCCGCGCGCTGCGCAACTGATGCTCGATCTGCGCCAGGCGGGCGCGCACTTGCTCCGTTTCCAGTTGCAGCTCGCGTTCGCCCGCCTCCGCCTGTTCGCGTTCCCCGGCCAGCGCCACCAGTTGCTCGGCGATCTCCAGATTTTCGATCTCCCGCTGCGCCTGTTCGGCGGCGGCCATTTGCTGCTGCCCTTCCAGGCTCTCGACGCGGGCGGCGATCTCCTCCACCATCGCCTCGATGCGCGCCAGCGCCGCCGACGCCGCTCGCCGGCGCTCCTCGGCGGCGGCCACGCGCGCTCTCATCTCCGACACCGCCTGGGCGGCCGCGTCGCGCCCCGTGCGCAGCTCCGCCAGGCTGTCCTGTGCCGCGGCGGCCTCCGCTTCCAGTTCCGCCTGGCGCTGCTCGCACACCGCCAGTTCCGCCTGCTTCTCGGTCACCACCGTCTCGTTGGCGGCTCGTTCCGCGTTTATCTGTTGCTCTTCACGCTCGGCCACCGCCACCCGCTCCCCGATGCGCGAAGCTTCCGCCTCCAGTTGCTGCAGGTTGTGGCCGGTGGTCAGCGCCGCCCGGTCGGCCTCGCGCTTTTCCGCTTCCAGCCGTTCCAGCAGCGAGCTGAAATCGCCGATCTCGCGCGCCAGTCTGGCGGCGCGCTGTTCTTCTTCTCCCAGCGCCCGCTCCAGTTCGGCGATTGCCCGCTGCACCTCGCGCAGCTCGCGCTTCATGGAGAGCGGGCCCTCGTTGCGCTGCTTCCCTCCGGTCACGGTCACGTTGTGGAAGCACTCGCCTGATTCGCTCAGGAAAAACGATTCCGGGTTCTCCAGCGCCAGTTCCCGCGCCACCGCCGGATCGGGCACGATGTAGCCGTCGCGCAGCTTGGGCAGGATCACTTCTAGCGAGTTGCCGAATCCATTGAGCACGCGGATGGTCTGCTTCAGCGGGCGCACCGGCTGCGCGTGCGCCGGCGCCTGGTGCGCGGCCTGGTCCAGCTCAAAGGAGAAACGCGCCTGGGAATCGCTGGGATGGACCATGAAGGTGGCGCGCCCGTCCGCGCCGGTGCGCAGCAGGCGCATGCCTTCATCGGCCGCATCCCAGGACTTCACCACGATGTAGTTCAGCTCATCGCGCAGGAAGTCCTCCACCACGTGCTCGTAGCGGTCCTCCACCTCCAGGAAATCGGCCAGCACCCCGGCCGGCGCGAAGCCC
Source organism: Terriglobia bacterium (assembly GCA_963740615.1). Lineage (GTDB taxonomy): Bacteria > Acidobacteriota > Terriglobia > Terriglobales > Acidobacteriaceae > JAIQGF01. Next base: position 185,966 of record CAVUEZ010000005.1, on the reverse strand, counting down.
TCCTTCAGCGCCCCCGACTGGAACAGCCGCCGCACCGATTCCGTCGAATAGCCGTGCTCGGCGATCACCGCCTCCAGCGAGCCCTTTCTGCCGAGCGCGGTGGCGTATTCGGCGCGCAGCGTGTCCAGCCGGCGCTTCGACTCGCCTTCCGCCGCCCGTTTTGCCGCGATCGCCGACCGCGCCTCCTCCATGTCCGCGGCCAGCGTGGTCACCCGCTCGGAGGCTGTCTCGAATTCGAACGCGATCTGTCCGCGCTCGTTGCCGAAGGTCTCCATCTGCCCGCGCCCGGTCTCGATCTCGCCCCGCAGCCGGCGCAGTTCCCGCTCCAGCCCGGTGATGTGCTCCTGGGCGCGCGTCAGTTGGTTGCGCACCGTGGCCGCAGCGCCTACCGCTTCCATGATCGACAGCCGGCGCGCGTCCTGTTGCCGCTCCAGTTCATCGAGCGCATTGGAAGCGGCGACGGCTTTCTCCTGCGCGCTGGCCGCCTCCTGCTGCGCCCCCGCCAGTTCGGCGGCGGCCGAATCCAGCGTTTCCAGGTGCGACTGCCGCTCCCCCTCGATGCCCGCCAGCCGGGCGCGAGTTTGCCCCAGCTCGGCGGCGGCCGATTCGGCGCGCCGCGTCAGCTCCGCGCAGCGTTCTTCATTGCCGCGCTGGCGCGTGCTCGCGCGGTCGGTCTCGCGCGTGATGGCCGACAGCCGCTCGCGGTTGGCGCGCAGGTCGGTCTCGATGGCGTAGCCGCGCTGTGTTCCCGCGGCCTGCTCCAATTCCAATTCGCCCACCGCCTGAGTCTTCTCCCGCAGCTCCTCCCCCAGCGCGTTCAGCGTGGCCTCCAATTCCTCCGCGTCGCGCCGGAGCTGGACGAACTTGCCCGCCAGCACCACCCGCAGCTTGCCCCGCATCTCCTCGCGCAGGCGCGCGTAGCGCTCCGCCTTGGACGCCTGGCGCTTGAGCGAGTTCATCTGCCGCGTCACTTCCGCGAAGATGTCGTTCACCCGCGCCAGGTTCAGCTTGGCCTCTTCCAGCCGCGCCTCCGCCAGCCGCTTGCGCGTCTTGAATCTTGTGACCCCCGCCGCTTCCTCGATGATCGCCCGCCGGTCGGTCGGCTTGCTGGAAAGAATCTGCCCGATCCTTCCCTGCTCGATGATGGCGTAGGACTCCGGGCCCAGGCCCGTGCCCGTGAAGATGTCCTGGATGTCGCGCAGCCGGCAGAGCTTGCCGTTCAGCAGGTATTCGCTGTCCCCGGAGCGGAACAGCCGCCGCGTCACCACCATCTCGCCCGCCTTGAAGCTGGGCTTGAACTTGCGCCGCCGAATCTTGAGAACCACAGTCGACCGTCGGCCATCGGCCTCTCCGCGTTCGCCATCGACCATCGACCCTCGGCCCTCTACCAGATTTTCGCCGTCGACCGTCGACCGCAGACCGCCGACCGGATTCTTCCCGTCGACCGTCGACCGCAGACCGTCGACCGGATTCTTCCCGTCGACCGTTGCCCGCAGACCATCGACCGGATTCTTCCCGTCGACCGTCGACCGCAGACCGTCGACCGGGTCATCCGCGCCCTCGGCCATCGACATTCGGCCATCGGCCATCGACGGCAGTTCTTCCACCTGCCCCGGCGCAACCTCTTCCAGGTACTCCTCCGTCTCCCGCGCCGCTTTCTCGCGCAGCGCCGCCTCATCCCAATCCTCTTCCGTCATCTCATCGTGGATTTCGATTTCCGGCTCGGCTGCTGCCTCCGGGCCGTCATAGACGTTGGGATCGATCAGGGTGAGCGACACTTCGGCCATGCCCGTGGGCTTGCGGTCGCCCGTGCCGGCGAAGATCACGTCTTCCATGCGCGCGCCGCGCAGCGTGCGCGCCGACTGCTCGCCCAATACCCAGGCAATGGCGTCGGAGATGTTGGATTTTCCGCAACCGTTGGGGCCCACGATGGCCGCCACGCCATCGCCATGAAACTTCAGTTCGGTGCGGTCGCAGAAGGACTTGAACCCGAGGATCTGGAGCCTTTTCAGTTTCAGCAACGTCCACTCCTTAACTCGCAAACACCGGCCATGCGCTCGGGTGCCCCACCCTAGCTGGTTCCTTGGGTGGTCCACCTTCCGCCTGGGTTTGGCGAAGGGTGGGAGAATCCCTGAGCACCCTCGCGGCGCGTTCCGGCTGGGAGAGACGCCGCTCCAAATTCCTTCCCCGGCCAGGGCCGGGTAGCACGAATTTGAAGCCACTGTACCGTCGCTTCGGGGGCGGCGTCAAGACAGAAAACCCCATATATTGGGGCTGCCTGTGGAAGAACCCAGCATATCGCGGACGCGTTGCAAACTATACCGCTTCCACGTCGGACAGTCGGATTGCGTGGGAGGAAAAAAGAGGTGGGAGACCGCCAAAGCCAAATGCCAATTTAGCTCCAAGCGCAAACCCGGCGCAATATCTACCCTGATGCCTCGCCGGTGCCCCACATTTGCCCGCCTTTGGCAAATGTGGGTCGGTCTTTTCCTGAAAGTCGCCCTCGTCGCTCAGCGCGGCGCCTGCTCCGGCCCGTTCAGCAACTCCGATGCCCGCTCCGCCGCCGCCGCAATCTCTTCCTTGCTCATCTTGGCGGCCAGCAGCGCCTTGCCCTGCCGGCCCTGGCGGCTGCCGGCCGCTTGCGCCAGGCTGAACCACACGTAAGACTGCACGTTGTCCACTGGCGTGCCGATGCCTGCGGCGTACATTTGTCCCAGCAGCGTGCGGCTGTCGGCAATCTGCTGCCGCGTCATCTGCGCCGCCAGCTTTTTCTGCGCCGCCTCGGCTTGCCCGTTGCCGTTCACCCGCGCCATCACGTAGCACGCGTACGCCTTCACTTCATCCCGCCGCACTCCGCTCCCCGCTTCATAGGCCAGGCCCAGTTGGTACTGCGCTTCGCGGTTGCCCTGGTGCGCGGACTTCAGCAGCAACGAGATCGCCTCCGCTTCGCTGCGCTCCACCCCGTCCCCATTCAGATAGCGCATCGCCAGCTCGTATTGCGCCGCCGCCTCGCCCTCGTGCGCCGCGCGCCGAAGCCACTCGAGCGCCGCCGCTGGATTGCTCCACGCGCTGCCGCTGCGCTCGTAGAAATGCGCCAGTTCCAATTCCGCGCCTACGTCCCCGGAATTGACCCGGCTCACCAGCATCGCCAGTTGCGGCGCCGCCGAAGGCGTCCTCGCCATCCGCGTCCGCAGCGAGACGCCCAGCACCCCGCCGCCAACGATCACCAGCCCCGCGAACAGGACAACCAGGGAACGCCTGGCGGGAACATCGACGGGAACCGCCTCGGCAACGGAAAAAATCGGCCCGCCCTCCGCCGCCGGCGATTCCACGGCGGTCCCGGATGCCGTCATCGCGGGTGTGCTTTTCTCGGATTCATCCGCCGGCTCGGCCGTCCTCTCCGCCGCCGCGCGCCGCGCAGGCTGCGGAGCGATCGCGATAACATCGCCGCTGCCGGGCGCGAAATCCTTGCCCAACAGACGGGCAACCGCCACCGCCGCCACGTGCAGCGTTCCCTCTTCCTCGTCGCTAAAATGGTGGGGCTCGCGCGAGAGCACCTCGACCAATCCCACCACGCGCCCGTGGTTGCGCACCGGGACCGCGATCACCGAGCGGATTTGCAGCGTCCGCGCGACGGCACGGTCGATCCGTTCATCCGTATCGGTGTCGCCGCAGAGCACCACTTGCCCGCTGCGCAGGCAATACCCCGAAATCCCCGACGAGCGCCGCAGAACCGCTCCCACCGACGGAGCGCAATTCCCCGCGCTGGCCCGGCATACAACCTCCCCATTTTCTTCCACCGCGATGGCGGCTCCGTCGGCGCGCGTGCTCAGCCATATCTGCTCGGCAATGGCCGCCAGCCTTTCATCCTCGCCTTCAGGGCCTTCCCCGGCCGGCAACACCCCATCGGTCGCCGCCAGCGCCAGATTCTTCGTCGTCCGGGCACTCGTGTTCCCTGGTAATGCGGGAGGTTTGCGAGGGGAGGACAACATATGGGTAACCGGACGTTCTCGGATTATCGTGCTGATTCTAGCAATATCCGCGCGGTGACTACAGGGCTAATCCTCGCCCATTTTTCCCTGTCTCAAAAAGAAAATGGGGGCGCGCTCGCCCCCTCATTCCCCGGCAGTCGGAACCTCCCCTTACTTCCCCAGGATCTGGAAGAACCGGATGATCGATTCGATTCCGCGGTAGAAGTTCGGAATGTGGAACTTCTCGTTCGGGGCGTGCAGGTTGTCGTCCGGCAGGCCCATGCCCATCATCACCGTCGGGACCCTCAGCTCGTTCTCGAAATCGGAGACGATCGGAATCGATCCGCCGGAGCGGATGTAGACCGTGTCCTTGCCGAAGATCTCGTGCATCGCCTCGGTCGCCGCCTGGATGTACCTGTTGTCCGTGGATACCACCGACGCCGGGCCCTTGCTCCACACCTTGATCTTCGTCTGGATACCCTTGGGCGTGAGCTTCTTCACGTAGTCCGTGTACTTCTTCAGGATGTCGTCCGGATCCTGGTCGGGCACCAGGCGCATGGAAACCTTGGCTGAGGCCCGCGCCGGTATCACCGTCTTCGCGCCCGGAGCCGTGAAACCGCCGGGCATGCCGTGGACCTCCAGCGTCGGACGCGCCCAGGTGCGGTAGAGCACCGAATAGCCCGGTTCGCCCGTCAGCACGCTCGATCCGACTTCCTTCTTGCGGTATTCCTCCTCGTTGAATGGCAGCCGCTTCCACGCCTTCAGCTCGGCTTTCGTCGGCTCCTTGACCTTGCTGTAGAAGCCGGGGATGAGGACCTTGCCCTTGGCGTCCTTCAGCTTGCTGATGATCTCGATGAGCGCAAACAGCGGATTGGGCGCCGCGCCCCCGTACATGCCGGAGTGCAGGTCGGTGCTGGCGCCCTGCGCCTCGATCTCGGTGTACACCAGGCCGCGCAGGCCGACGCACAAGGTGGGCAGGTCCGGGGCGAACAGCTCGGTGTCGGTGACCAGCGCGAAGTCGGCCTTCAGTTTCTTCTTCTGCTTGTGGACGTATTCGGAGATGGATTCGCCGCCGACCTCCTCCTCGCCTTCAAAGATCACTTTCACGTTGAGGGGAAACGTGCCGCCGCCGGTCTTCATCAGCGTCTCGAACGCCTTCAGTTGCATCCACAACTGGCCCTTGTCATCGACCGCGCCGCGGGCATAGATGTTGTTGCTGCGCTCGGTGGGCTCAAAGGGCGGGGACTTCCACTCATCCAGCGGTTCGGCCGGCTGCACGTCGTAGTGGGCATAGCAGAGAGCCGTAGGTTTGCCGGCGGCGTGCATCCAGTCGGCGTAAACCAGCGGGTGCGCGTTGGGGCGCTGCTTGGTGGCGGTGGGAATGATCTCGACGTTCTCAAAACCGATGCGCTTCAGTTCGTCGGCACAGACCTGCGCCGCCCTTTCCGTGTCCTGGTTGTGCTCTTCCAGGGTGCTGATGCTGGGGATGCGCAGCAGGTCCTTCAACTCTTCCAGGAATCGCTTCTGGTTCTCGCGCGCGTAGCTGAGTGCGGTGGATGATGATGCGGCTGTAGCCATCTGCATGACTCTCCTCTGCTGGCGAACCAGCTATGTTGCTCAAACACTATCCAGCAAACCGAGAAGTATACAACGGCGAACAGATGGCGGAACGGAACGGGTGAGGAAGCGAGGCAGCCGCTGCGTAACTCTCAGAGAAATAACTGTTAAGAGACTATGTGGCTCTGTTGACATCCCTCGAAGCAATGCCTTTGTTGCACCGAAAAGCCGGCAGAACTCGAGCCCCGCAGGGGCGAACGCTGGTAGCCCAGGGCGGCAGCCCTGGGAAAAGTCAACAGAAAGATGAGAGTCCCGGAGGGACGGTGCGGCAGCAACGGTCGACCTGATGAGATGTCAACAGAGCCAGACTATGTCAAGGGAGCCCCCTCCCGCCTCTAATGGAACCGATAACTTCCCCACGGAATTCCGTGGGGATCCGACTGTGGGGACGGTGTGTTGGCGAGGCGGAGAAGCGGCGGGAGAAAAGTTACCAAGCAGTAACGCAGACCAAGCGTTCTTTTCGGCGTCATCCCGCCCGATGGCGTTGCAATTGTTCCAGCAGGCGGGGATTCCCGCAGGCGGCGGCGAATTCAGCGTGCACGCGCGCGCGGTCCAGGTCGCCCTCGGCGATATAGATTTCGCCCAATGCGACATGTGCATCAGCCAACCTGGGCTTTTGCTCCAGCGCGATCAGCAGGTGGCGCTTGGCTTCCTCCCGCTTGTGCTGCACGCGCAGGAGTTGCGCCAGGTGGTAGTGGCCTTCCGCCCACTCTGGATTCTGTTCCAGGGCTCGCCGCTGCTCGGCGATCTGCTTGCCGGTTTCGTCATCGAGCGCCTCGTCGGCGAGGCGGCGGAAGAAGGGCTTTTCGGCCATGGCGAAAGAATAACCCACATCCGCCACACCGTGCAGATGCGGCGCTCCAGTAGTGGACTGACTAGGGGCCGCTGAATCGAACAGCGTGGCAGCGTAAAATGTATGGCTCTTAGGAAGTTAAGCGGCCTGTCAGAGGGTCCTTTCGGAGCTGATCCAAGAGGACGCGGTAGAGATTATCACGGCGATGATTGAAGCGAAATTCGGTTTCCTTTAAGTGAAGAACAAAGGTGTGAGCGGGGATGCCGTTGAACTTGGCCAGGCGTCGTTTGGCGAAGCTCCAAAAGCTCTCGATACCGTTGACATGGTTCTTGCGCACCGCAAACTGATGGGCCTCGTGATTGACCCGGAGATGTTTCTGATAGCCCATATCGACCAGGCCGTCGTAGCCGGACCAGCCGTCGGAGTGGATGACCGACTCCAGGCTGATACGGCCCAAAATGGCCTTCCGCAGCGTCTTTCGCCGGCAGTCGGGGACGATCTGGGTATAGACATAGCCATGGCGCTGGAAGATACCAAAGACGATCGTCTTGCCTCCCGCACCACGGCCGCGTTTACCTCGAACTCGGCGCGGCCCGAAATAGCTCTCATCGACTTCCACTTCTCCCGCGAGCGGGTTTTGCGCTTCGCACCAACGGGCGATCTGGCGCCGCAATTTGAGGTAAACCGTGTTCACCGAACGCACCGAAAGACCGGTGATGGCCGCGGCTTCGCTGGCCGTGAGATCCAAAGCGAAAACGCGAAGCAAGTGCCGAAAAAGCTTCTCCGAAATATGGGAACGGACGTAGTACTTGTTTTTGCCCGTAGACATTGGCGATCCGTCATTCTACAGGCCACTTAACTTCCTAAGAGCCAATGTATTTGCTATGGCTAACCTTCCCGGCCCTCAACCCGACGTGCAGTTTTGCCCCCGCTGCAAGGGTGACCTGCGCAATGTCGCCCGCGAAGAGATGCGCTCCCAGGGATACAAGCGGAAGGGCGGCACGGTATCGCCACACACGCACACCTACGAATGCCAGAGCTGCAAGCACCGATTTGAAATCAACCAAGAGCAGTGATTGAAAACAGCCCCCACTACCGAGGCACGAATGTAGGTAACCACAATGGCAGGAGAACAAAACGTATTGACGCTGCGCCTCGATCCCAAGGTGAAGAAGCAGCTCGACAAGCTGGCTAAAGCCACTCAGCGAAGCCGCTCGTTTCTGGCAGCCGAGGCGATTCGCGAATACGTCTCGCTCAACGAAGGGCAGATCAGGGAGATAACCAGGGCCGTCGGGGAGGCTGATCGCGGCGAATTCGCGAGCGAGAAGCAGGTCGAGAAAGTGATGCGAAAGTGGACCGGTCGTCCGCGTTAGGTGATTGCGCACCGCACTGGACAACTTAGAGGCAGAAGCTGAGTACATCAGCCGCGATGATCCGGCGGCGGCCGCCAGAATAATCACAGCCATTCAGAAATCCGTGGCTCACGTGGCCATCCACACCGCCATGGGCCGTCCGGGCAGGGTGCCGGGAACGCGCGAGCTGGTTGTGCCCGACACACCGTACATCATTCCCTACCGAGTGCGCGCCGGCAGAGTCGAAATCCTGCGCGTTTTTCACGGCAGGAGGAAGTGGCCGCCAAAGCTGTGAAGACGCTTCGTCGATGGACCGCGTCGTCGGCGAGGCGGCGGAAGAAGGACCTGGCTGCTTTGGGCGCACAGCATGGCCGCGACGGTGGAGGAGTCAACTCCACCGGATGTCTTCCGCACCCGTTTGTTTTCCATGGGCATTCGAAAAAAAGGAAGGCGGCCGCTTAGCCGCCTTCCTTTAATTCGCCACCGCATCCCCCTTGCCGCGGCGTATTCGAAAAATCTATGCCTGCCGCATCTTCCGGCGGAACAGGCCCGCCAGGGCGATCAATCCGCTGCCCAGCAGCACCATCGACCCTGGCTCCGGCACCTGGGGCACCGGATCCACCACCGAAATGTCGGCAATCACCGGCCCGAACTGGGACACGTTCAGGCTGGTAAACTTCAGCTCCGTCGGGTTGGTGTCGACGTAGATATTGTCGATGGTGATCAATTGCCAGCCCATGTTCCACGCCGTGTTGCCCGCCTGCTTGAAGGTGAAGGTCCAGGACTGGTTTCCGAAATCCACCTGCAGCACCTTATCTTCCTGCGAGGCGTAGTTGCCGGCCATGTAGAAACTGATCGTGTAGTAGCCGGGAGTCGTGGTCAGCATCTGGCTCGTCAGCCCCGTCCAGTTGCCGCTCAGGTCCACCGAGTTTCCCCCGCCCGGTGCCGCTTCCCACAGCCAACCATTATTCACGACGTCAATGCTCTCCCCCCCAACTGTCCATCCAGGTAGAGCGGTCGAACCCGAGTACAGCGTCGTATAGCCGGCGGCATTGAACGTCGCTGTCGTAGCGAAGGTTCCGTTGACGACCAGGTTGGTGTCCGCATCCGCAAAGGCGGCGGGCGCCAGTGTCGCCAGGATTAGCAAGACCGCGATGCTGAGCAATATTTTCCGCATTGGTCTGGTCCTCTGACCCCTTGGGGGTAGGGGCACGCCATGAACAGAGCAATTGCCATTCCATTGGCATCCGTCCCTGACAAACCTAAAATCAATAATTTACAATGCTTCCTGGGGGACCAGTCAGCTTCCGACTGCAAACCCTTGCACTCTAGGACAGGGCATTTCCCAGCTTCCTGCGCAGATCATTAGAGGAATTATTCGTCCCTATCCATTGCCATTTCATCGACTTTCCCATCGCCGCTCATCGCCCCGATCTCGCCGCCTGGCCAGCGTACTGGTCGTCTCTGTTGCACAACCAGTTATCCTTCAGCCTATCGGCCGCTCTCCCGCCGCGAGCCCGCTCGCACGGTGGCTTCAGCCCACGGTTACCGTGCGTAATCGACGGTATACCGTGAGTAAGTTGCTGATTCTACGTCAGAGGAGGGGGAGGGGGGTGGGTAAACGACGGTACGATAACCATCCTGTCACTGCTAACCAATCGGTACAAATCAGATAATATCGGCAAAGGTCTGCTCCATCCGCCGAAAGTAGTACAGTCCCGCGATCAGCAGCCCTACCACCATCACCACCGATATCGCCAGCATCGCCCCAGGTGCCTCACCTCGCCCCAATAACGCCCACCGGAAGCCCTCGACCACGCCGGACATCGGGTTCAGCCCTATCAGCCACCGCCATTTGATGGGTACGGCGGAAGTTGGATAGCCCACCGGCGTTGCCAGCATCCAGAACTGCACCAGGAACCCGAGCGTGTGCCGCACATCGCGGTAGCGCACATTCAGCGCCGACAGCCATATCCCCGCGGTCAGCGAGGTGGTCACCGTCAGCAGCACCAGCAGCGGCAGCCAGATGACCGCTCTTCCCGGGGCAAGCCGGTAGTACAGCATCATCCCCAGCAGCAGGGTGAAAGCGATGGCGAAGTCCAGCAGGCCGGCAAGGACGGAGGAAATGGGCACAATCAGGCGCGGGAAATAGACTTTGCTGATCAAATGCTGGTTTGATACCAGGCTGTTGCTGGACTGGCTGAGGCCGAAGGCGAACAACTGCCAGGGCAGGAGGCCGCAGAAGGCAAAGATGGGATAGGGCACGGGCACCGGAACCTTGGCCACGCGCCCGAACAGGAGGGTGAAAATGGCCATCAGGAACAAGGGCTGCAGCAGGGCCCAGGCGGCGCCCAGGGCGGTCTGCTTGTAGCGCACCTTGACATCGCGCCAGGCAAGGAAGTAGAGCAGGTCGCGGTAGGCCCAGATCTCACGCAGGTTGACCGCCGACAGGCCGCGGGAAGGGGCAATGCGTTTGAAGGGCCGAGCCGGCGCCGGCGCGGCCTTGACCGTGCTCATGCCGGGGGCCGACACAGCACCTCCTCCAACCGTTGGCAGAACATGGGAAAGGCGAAATTGTTTTGCAGGCGGAGCAGTCCGGCCGAACCCATGCGCCGGCGCAGGGGCTCGTCGGCCAGCAAGGTGAGAATGGCAGCCTGCAAGCTGCGCGCGTCTCCGGGCTCGGCGAGCAGCCCGTTCTCGCCGTCGACGATAACCTCGGGCACGGCGGCGGCGCGGGCGCCGATGCAGGGCTTGGCGTACTGCATCGCCTCCAGAAAAACGATGCCGAAGCCTTCTTTCAGGCTGGGCAACACGAAAAGATCGCAGGCCTGGTAATACAGGGGCAAATCCTCCTCCGGCACGCGCCCGGTGAACCTCACTTTATCATCGATGCCCAGTTGGGAGGCGAGACGGCGGAGGCGCTGCAGATCGCCGCCTTCGCCGACCACCACGAGAAAGGCGTCGGGAACCTGCCGGAGCACCGCGGGCAGCGCCTCCAGGACGAGATCGATGCGCTTGTAGAACTCGCTCTGGTGGAGACGGGAAACGCTGAGCAGCATGGGCCCGGCGGGCAGACCGAGGCGGTGGCGCGCGCTGCCGGCGGCAGGCGCGCCATAGAAGGGATCGAGAGTATCGGGAAAAACGGTGAAGGCGAGGCCGTTGACGCGGTTGTGCAGCAGCATCTCGCGGCGAGTGAAGTCGCTGACGGTGAGCACCTGGTCCAGGCGCCGCACGCCCCAGAGCTGGGAGCGGGCCAGCGGCTTCCACACTTCGATGCCGTGCACGACCAGAAGCGAGCGCAGGCGCGGCGCCGCCATCTTCATGAAAGGCAGCACCGGACAGAAGTTCACGTGGCCGATGATGGCGGTGGTGGCGCGTTGGGCGGCATTCAAGGCCGCCAGCACGAAGGCGGGCGTGTTGCGGCGGAAGCCACGGCAGGACACCAGCCCGCGATGGAAGTACGGGGAATCGTAGCCGTCGCGCTGGAGGTCGTTGAGGACGAGCAGTTCGATGGTCCAGCGGTGAGCGGCGGCGATGCTGTCCAGCGCCTTCACCAGGGAGCGGTTGAAGGTCTGGATGCCGCCCAGGGCGTCGAGCAGATCGCCGACCAGCACGACCAGGCGCTGGGGTTGTTCGCGGAGTGAGGGCGCGATGCGAACGGGTGCAGGCGACGGCGCGGAGGTGGAGGTCACCTGCAGGGGCGCGGGCCGGGGCGCGGCGGCGGCGAGGGGCTGCCGGGTTTCCATGGCGTGAGCCAGCACGGAGAGCGCCCAGGGACGTGACCAGTGCACTCCGCCCCGGCGGAAACAGGCCCAGAGATCGCGGACAGTTTGGCCGTCGAACATGCGGCGAGCCAGGAGGCCGGCCTCGAGCTCACCCAAGTCGGCGCGCAACCATTCGCCGAAGGGAAAACTGAAACCCTTCTTGGGGCGGTCCCAGACGGAGCGCGGCAAGCGGTCGCCGAGGGCGTCGACGAGCAGCGGCTTGGGTCCCTGGCCGCGCAGGCGCATCGACGCGGGAAGGCCGAGCACATACTCCACTACAGCCTGGTCGAGGAAAGGGACACGCACCTCGACGGAGTGGGCCATGCTCATGAAATCGGTGTCCTTGAGCAGTTGGTTCTGAAGATAGTGATGAAATTCCAGGCTGACCATGGAGTCGACCAGACTAGCGCCGGGCATGAGGGGCGAACCGGGAATGGAGGCACCGAGATCGCGCACTTCACGCTGGGTGATGCCGAGCAGGGACTGAATCTGCCGCAGGCCAAAGAGACCGCGGAAGAGCATGTAGGTGTTCTGGTGGGTGGGAGGCTGAAGGTAGGCGAGTTTCTCGCGGCGCCCCCAAGGGGCCCCCGTTCGGTAAGCGGCGGCGAGCACGGGCGAGCGGAGGGAGGCTGGAAGCCGGGACCAGCCGCGAAGGGCGGCGCCCAGGGCGGCAGCGCGGCGGAGGTGCTGGTAGCCGAGAAAGATTTCATCGCCGCCGACGCCGGAGAATACCACGGTGAGGCCGAAGGTTCTGGCGGCCTTGGAGACGAAATAGCTATTGACGCCGTCCACGGTGGGCTGATCCATGGCGGCGAAGATCGAGGGCAGATCAAGAAAGAAATCGCGGCCGGTGAGGCGGATTTCGTGATGCTCGCTATGGTAGAGGGCGGCGACGGTGCGGGCATAGAACGACTCGTCATAGTCAGGTTCGTCGAAGGTGACGGAAAGGGTCTTGAGGGGCTGTTGCCCGGCCAAGCCAGCGAGCGCGACCAGGGAGGAGGAGTCGATGCCGCCGCTGAGGAAAATTCCCAGAGGGACATCACTGACGGAGTGGGCGCGGACGGAGTCGGTGAGCAGGGGCAGGACGTCCGAGGGGGCGCCGCGAACCTGCTCGCGAGAGGCAAAACACCGCTGGAGATCCCAATAGGGCTGGAGGCGAAGATTGCCGGGCTCGCAGGCCAGCAGATGAGCGGCGGGCAAGGCGCGCACCCCGCGCACGGTGGTGAGAGGCACGGGCACCGAGCCGAGCTGGAGGAAGCGCACCATGGCCTCCATGTCGTGGCGGCAGGGGACAAGTCCGCTAGCCAAGATGGCGCGCACTTCGGAGGCGAACACGAGACGCTCGGAATCGGCATAGTAGTAGAGCGGCTTGATGCCGAAGCGGTCCTTGGCGAGCAGGAGGGCGGGGCGGCCGCCGGTGCGAAGAAAGGCGCAGGCAAACATGCCGCGCAGGCGGGGCAGCAGAGCTTCGCCCCATTCCTGGTAGCCGTGGAGGAGGACCTCGGTGTCGGAATCAGAGCGGAAGCGGTAGCCGCGGGCGATGAGTTCGGCTCGCAGTTCGCGGAAGTTGTAGATTTCGCCGTTATAGGTGATCCAGGCGCGGCCCTGGGAGTCGCCCATGGGCATGCGGGCTCTTTCCGAGAGGTCGATGATGGAAAGACGACGCGAGCCGAGCACGGCGGAAGCGGCGGCATCGGCGGAGGCGTAGCTTTGGCCGTGGGCGCGTCCGCGGGCGTCCAGTTCGCGGCAGACGAGGGGATCGGCGGCCAGGGCATCGGGAAAGAGGATGCCCCAGTCATCGGGGCCGCGGTGCACCTCGGAGTCCAACATGCGGAGCACGGCCAGGACATCCTGCGAGGTGGCAGGGCCGGACAATTTGAGGATTCCCGCGATGCCGCACATGATCGGTTAGCTGGACGCCACTTCTGCTGGAAGATGGAGATCCGTTGGCGACGCCATCAGAAACCACGGACGCCGTCGCAACACTGGTTTCGGCTGGTGGGAGGAATATAGCACTGCGGCGGCGGCGGTTGAAAGGAGCGGACGGTAAAACTTGGGGAGGTCAACCCGTCGTACTACCACGGGGACCATCCGCAATCGGCGCCGACACTGTCGTGCGGCTTGAAGAACACCCCCACCCTGTCTTGCCAAAACCGGGCAAGACAAGGGTGGGGCAGCCCCCGGGAGTAGCATGAAGGAAAGGGTGGGCCAGCCCCCGGGATATGAGCGCCTATGCTCGTTCCCCAATCGGCAAGACGAGGCGACGAAACTCTGGCGTAAATTGTGAGCCGCGGCCGGGCGATGATACTGTGTCGCCGTGCCTGTTGGGCTTCAGCGTTTTCAGCAGTCCGGCCAGTCACACTTCCTGACTTGGAGTTGCTACCGGCGGCGGGCTTATTTCTATGCCCCGCTTTCCATCTCTTTCTTGCTTGCCTGGAGCAGACCGCCGCCGCTAGGGATTCCGCGTCTATGGCTACGTGGTCATGCCGGAGCATGTGCACCTGCTGGTTTCGGAGCCGGAGCGGGAACTGCTGTCCACCGCCGTCCAGGCGCTGAAGATATCCTTCGCACGTCGCGCTGGGGCCTGCGGCTTCCGGGGCGAGCGCCGTTCTGGCAAAGGCGCTATTACGACCATAACGTGCGCACCACGCGGAGCTTTATCGTCAAGCTGCGCTACATTCACCGGAACCCGGTGGAGCGCGGGTTGTGCGCCGAACCATGGCAGTGGCCGTGGAGTAGTTTTCGGCACTACTCCGATGCCGAGTTTGGAGTGGTGGAGATCGAATCGGAGTGGACAGCGGTTCGGCGCAGCGGCCGCAACCCACATCTGCCAAAACCGGGCAGATGTGGGGCACCCTCATGGGAAAGCGAGAAAAAATAAGACATGGGCCACCAGCCCCCAAAACCCGGCTTGGAGTGGGCCACCCGCCCTTAGGACTGACACAAATGAGATGTTATGTAATCAACAACGATACTCACACTCTTCACAACACACCACCTTATTAGCGATTCGGAGGAGCCATGAGGAGTTTTCTACTGCAAATAACTGGCAGTCCCACGCGTCCCATGTGTTTGATAGCTTTTCTATGTCTGTCGATCTGCGCGAGCGTGGGGCAAACAGTAGCGCGTAATGACAAAGGCGGCACAATGGCAGCTAATGGCTCTTCCTTGAAAGTGACGCTGAGGACCGACAAGGACTCCTACAGATTGGGTGACGACATCACCGTTCAGGTGCTCCTCACGAACGAATCGAAGTCTCCCTTGTACATCTATGCCCCGCTCGAATGGGGCGAATCCGCCAGCATCTCGATCTGGCTGAAAGATGCCTTGTCGGGAAAAGATGTTCCGGAATACTTCATTCCGGATGCCGTGACACCACCACCCGCGTCCAAAGAGGATTTTGTGAAGCTGTTGCCCGAGCATGTGTTCGGTGTGGTGTTTACCTCAACTTTGAAGGACTTCAATCTGCGACAAAGGGCACTTACGACCTGACCGCGGAATATCACAGCCCGATCCCAGCAAATATGAACTTCGGTTTGCCAATCTGGAGCCGCGAGAAAGGAGCAGTGGCCTCGAATCGAGTGACCGTTAGAGTAGTAGATTGATCTGACCGCTAGTAGTACGACGGGGCGGGTCATGAGTTGGCGCAAAATGCGACGTACGGGGTAACGCCGGGATTAAAGTACGTCACGCTGACAACGACTTCTACTACCAGTACCACGGATGACAAAGGCGTTACAACCACCACCACGACCACGGGGCGGGTGGCCCGGGTAAGCGCGGTGATCCGAACTGAAAATTAAGACCCGAGGGTGCCCCGGGTAAGCCCGTCTTTGGCTTACCCGGGGTTCTTCTAGCGGCGTCACAGACAAACCACTGCGGCTTCTCCTACAGTACGCGCCATGCCCTGGGGCCTTCACCGTTATCAGCGCACTGGCGACCTGCACTTCGTCACCTTCAGTTGCTATCGCCGGGAGCCTCGGCTGGATGCGCGCGCCCGGCGCCTCTTTGAGCAGGCGCTGGAGCGGGCACGCGTCAATTACGGGTTTTGGATTTCCGCCTACGTGGTCATGCCCGAGCACGTCCCTTGCTGGTCAGCGAACCGGAGCGCGGTGTATTGGCCACAGCCATCAAAGCTGTCAAACTGGTGGTTGCGCGGCGTTATGGCGGACGATTCTGGCAGGAGCGCTATTACGATTTCAATGTCTGGAGCCATAAGAAGCATGAGGAAAAGCTCGACTATATTCACTACAATCCGATGCGGCGCGGGTTGGTCGAGCGGGCCGAGGATTGGGCGTGGAGCAGCTTCCGGCATCATTGCGATGGGACGCGCGGCATCGTCGAGATCGAATCACCGTGGACGGCAAGAGAGAGGGAGCGGCGCGGAATCGTGCCGCGGGTAAAGACGAGGGAAACTACCCCGGGTAAGCCAAAACCGGGCTTATCCGGGGCACCCTCGAGCGTTGAGTGAATGAAGGACGGGAGTGGTAGCCCGGGCCACCCGCCCGCGTCAGGCGACGAACAGGCGGCAGCAGTTTATGCGACGAATTCACAACTTATTAGGTAAAGGCGTGGGCAAAGCTGCTGGTTTGGTCAAATCCACCATTGAGAAGTCGTTGAGCAAGTCACTTGGCCAATCCAATGCTTCTAATGGAGAAGAGGTCACCTCCAAACCGGTTTTTCCGACCCCGGGCAGCGACTCGCATTAGTGAACCAACAGCTATGAAGAGCCTGGTTGTAGATGCGATTGTGAATGTAGCAGCGATAGCCGTGATCGTTGCTGTAACAAATTGGCTGCTGGTTTCCAAAGGGGCTAGCACGCCGATCATGCGGGGTAAGACTCGTGTGTATAGTGTGAAACGGCCAGTGCGTTTAGTTGGTCTTTGCGTCGCCCTTGTTTTTGCCTTGGCTGCTGTGCATTTCTGGAACGAAGTGCATGGCCCAGCAGAGCTAATAATGCTGAGTGTTATTGTCGCTTTTGCATTTCTAGGTGTCTGGATGACCATCGGATTGGTGATTACCAATGAGGAAGGGATTAGAAAGCGAACTTTGTGGTTGTCCCCGCTGATTCGTTGGCACGATGTTACCGAGGTTGTGTTCTATAGGAAGCAGGGTACGATAAAGATACGTGCAAAGTCTCGCGAGCTAACACTTGACTCGCGTTTTATAGCTAGGGATTGTTTGCTCCGGGAGATAGCAGACCGCAGCAAGGTATCTCCGATAAACAAGTGATCCAGTAGCTTGACGTGTGGGACATCAGCGTCGCTGCAGAACTCAAAGGCTGCTGCTGAAGGGCTGCGGGTGGCCCGGGTAAGCCAAAACCGGGCTTACCCGGGGCACCCTCGAGCGTTGAATGAATGAAGGACGAGTTTGGTGGCCCGGGCCACCCGCCGATTAGCTGAGTCGCTGAGTCCCAGGTTAGCGCCCAAAAGCGGGGCGCGAACCTGGGGCACCGGGCTTGGAGTGTGGGTGTCAGTTCGTTCAGATCCGCAATACCCCACCCTAGCAAAAGAAGCTAGGGGGCCCCCTCGCCAGGTGGGCCACCCGCGGTTATCTAATCAGGCTCATGTGGGAATGTTCCTAACCGCACTCACGGGGAGATGTTGAAGGAATCGGGTGGCCGCTCTGCACTATCGTGCCGCTCGGGCCTCACTCCCGCTTCGTCGCTCAGAAACGCGATTGCGTACAGATACAGCACGCGTCGCCGGACTGTTCCGCAGGCGCGAACCGGTTCCTTGCTGTCAGGTGGACGAAACTCAATCTCGATCTGGGTTCCCAGGGACAGGTTGGCGGCCGCAAACAGATAAATGCCGCCTTCGCTGATGTTGATGCTGACCCCATCGATGCACGATCCATGACTGTGCATGAGAACGGGCACGGTGACCCACTGACGGGGTGATTTTCGCCGATTCCTGGCGGGAGCAAAGAACATGTCCGAGCTAAAGTATCGGCTCGGCGTGTTTGCGCGAAGATTACCGAAGTACACGAATGACTGGGTGGGGGCTCAGAAGGCCTCCCGCCTGATCTCGGGCGGGTGTCCCAGGTCCATGAACCGTGAATCCCGCGCTTCCTCGCGCACGGAGCTCAGCGAGACCATTACCTCGCGCATGTAGTAGAGCGTGCCTATCAGCAGACAAACCATCGCCGCCACGAAGATCGCCACTGCCACCAGCGCCGCTTCTTTCCAGTAAAGGCCCAGGCCCAGCAGCAAGCAGGAGGCAATCGTTCCCGCCAGGGAAATCAGCGCCAGAAGAAAACTGCGGCGGATTATCGCGGCCCGGTGTTCGATCTCCCGGATCTGCGCCGTGTAGGCATCGGCTTCCTGCAGGCGCTCATTCTTGGCGGCATCGTACTTCGCATGCACGTACTGCCGCAGCCGGGTGACAATGCCCATGAAGCGGACATTGATGGAAAGAATCAACAGGGCGGTGGCCGATACAAACAGGCCGGGAGCAAGAAACGCTTGGAACAGGCGAGTGACGTCATTCATGGTCGGCCGCGGGCGGCTCACGCTCGCCCGCTCTTGGTAAATGTGAGTCCTTTCCTGATATCGCACAAGCATACATCAGTAATCTTGTCCCGCCCCCGCGCCCCTCGGATTGAACCCGATTGCGACCGGTCCAGAAATCGTGCGGGGGCCCTGTGCCGCTCGGGCATCGGCCGCCTTGGAATGACCGGCCTGCTGCTAGAATCAGAGGACCGCAGGAGCTCACCAGCGATGAAGTTTCACCGCCTTCTTTGCTTCGCCCTGGCCGCGGTCCCGCTCGCCTTCGGGGCCGCCGAGCGCGGCGTGATGGTGCGCGAGGCGCAGATCTACCTTGCGCCCGACGCCAGTTCTCCGAAGCTGTCCACCATCGACCGCGGCCACGAAGTCGCGGTGCTGGAGAAATCGCGCGACTGGATCCACGTGCTCGCCACCGTGTCGGAGCCCAACGCGAGGTCCGAGGGCCGCGACGTCAGCGGCTGGATGCTCGACAAGGGCGTGGTTCGCGCCTCCACGCCCAACGGCGGACGGATCCTCTACGGCGAGGCGGTCGCCTCGGAGAAGGAAGCCAGCCGCCGCGGCGGCCGGCGCGGCGCGGACAAGGATGCCTTGCGCCTCTACTATCGCTCGTTCGAGTATTTTCCCGATTCTCCGGTGGCCGGCGAGGCGCTGTATCGCGCCGCCGATATCCGCTGGCAGATCGACCGCGCCGACCTCTTCAGCCGCCCCTCCGGCCGCGGCGATACCCGTAGCCGCCTCTACGGCATCGACGAGAACTTAATGAAGCGGGTGATCAAGAAATTTCCGCAAACCAAGTGGGCCGAACTGGCGGCCTACGACATGCTCGACAACAAGCTGTGCGGCGACTGGAAGGGAGAGTCCAAGTGCCCGGAAAAGGAAGCCGAGGTCTATGAGAAGTACGCCGACCAGCATCCGCAGTCGCCCAAGACGGCCGAAGCACTCTACAACGCCGCCTACCGGCGCGCCGCCCTGGTGGATTTGTACAAGAACGAGGGCAAATCAGGCGATATCCCCAACGCCAAGGCGAAGGCCACGGCGCTCGCCCAGCGCGTGATCACCGGGTTCCCGCAAAGCGACTGGGCCGACCGCGCCCAAACGCTTATATATAAGCTGGACCAGGGAATCGCGGTGTATGGAACGGCGGTGGAGTGAAGGCTGTCGTCATTCCCAGGTTAGCGCCCAAAACCGGGGCGCGAACCTGGGGCACCTGGGAACGGCTGTCAGCTATCAGCTATCAGCTCTCAGCCAAAACGGATCGATTCTGCTGATGGCTGAAAGCTGATAGCTAAAGTCCAAACGAAGGCTGAACCTCCCGGAGAGTTTTTTGAACCACTACCTGCTGTCCATCCTGCTGGGCATTGTCGAGGGCGTCACCGAGTTTTTGCCCGTCAGCTCCACCGCGCATCTGCGCATCGTGGAGCGGGCCATGGGGCTGGACCTGGCCAGCGGCTACTGGAAGATGTACTCCATCGTCATTCAGTTGGGCGCCATTCTCTGCCTGCCCATCTACTTCCGCGCGCGCTTGTGGGAGTTCTTCAAGACCTTCCCGCACGGCCCTGACCGGCAGCACAACCTGTGGAACCATCCGGTCACGCTCACCGGCGTGGCCTTCGTGGTGCACCGCCGGCCCCGCTTACCTGCTGACCAAGGTGATCGGCAAGAACCTGGAGAGCCTGTACGTGATGTCGCTCTCGCTCATTGTGGGCGGGGTTGTCATGTGGGTGGTGGACGCGGTTTATGGCGCGCCCCGGGTACTGGCCAGCGCCCATAGCGCACGTTCGCTGGGCGCGGGCACGTCGGGCTATCGCACCGAGGACGTCTACCAGATGTCGCTTGGCCAATCCATATGGATCGGCGCCTGCCAGATCCTGTCGGCGGTGTTTCCCGGCACCTCGCGCTCCATGGCGACCATCGCCGGCGGGCAGGTGACGGGCATGTCGCGGCCGGCGGCGCTGGAGTTTTCCTTTCTGCTCTCCATTCCCACCATGGCCGCCGCCACCGGCTACGACCTGTTCAAGTCGCTGCGCCACAAGACCGGAGGCGGCGAGATCGGCATTGCTCCGCGCACGGTGGAGGAGTGGATGGTGCTGATCATCGGGTTCGTGGTCTCTTTCCTCGTCGCCTACGCCGTGGTCGCCTGGTTCATGCGCTGGGTACGGCAGCGGGGCTTTGTGCCCTTTGCCGTGTACCGGATCGTGCTGGGAGCGGCCGTGCTGGTCTGGGTGCTCAAGGCCGCGGCTTGAAGATTGCTACCATTCGGGTTACCCGGAGCGATAAATGTCTCCCCAATCCGTTTGAATTTCTGCGATAATCACCCTGCTCTGGCGTGGTTGTGTCTCGCGCTACGCCACATGAAGTTTTTCTCCCGGGCCTTTACCCCGACGCACAATCGCCGGCTCAACGAGCTGGTGGGCTTTCTCCTATTTGTCTCCGCGCTCCTCCTTTTCCTTGCCATTGCTTCCTATTCGCCGCTGGATCCCTCGTTCAACACCGCCTCGGCGGCGCTGCCCTCGCACCCGGCGCGCAACTGGATCGGCATCGCCGGCGCTTACGGCAGCGATCTGCTGCTGCAATTCGCCGGACTGGCGGCCTTTGCCATTCCCATCTATCTGGTCATGCTGGGCGCGCGCTGGTTCCGCTCGCGCAAGGTGGAATCGCCGCTGGCACGCGTGCTGGGCGCATGCTCGCTGGTCGTTTTCGCCTCCTCCCTGCTGGCCCTGCTGCCCTGGCACTGGCGCTGGCTGCACGCCATTCCCGTCGAAGGGCTGCTGGGACGGATTGTCGGCGACGCCCTCATCCATTACTTCAACCTGATCGGCGCCTACCTGATCTCGGCCAGCGCGATCGCCGTGGCGCTCTATCTTTCGACCGCGTTCTCCTTCGGCGCGCTCCGGCTGTGGCTGGAAACCCGTTTCGCCTTCGCCTTCGCCCTGCGCGACCGTTTCCAGGATTGGCGGGCCGCGCGCGCCAAGCTCAAGGCGCAGAAGGAAATGGAGAAGCGCCGCGCGCAGCGTCCCGTGGTCAGCCCGCAGCCGGCGCCGGCCGCGCACACGTCGGCGGAGCCGCTCAAGACCGGCATCGAGAAGGAGATGGAATCCGCCGATGCCGATCCCGAGGCTGTCCCGGCGGTGCGCATCAGCGAAGCGCCTGCCGGCGACTCCAGCGACGGGGCTCTGGCGCCCGAGGTCTCGGCGCGCGCCGACAGCACTGGCAAAGGCGGCCAAGACCACCTTCCCGCGCATCGCCGGCGGCTTCAAGATGCCCTCCAGCGCGCTGCTCCACCGTCCCGATGAGCAGCAGGCGGTCCACGAAGACGAGTTGAAGACGCTGGCCACCGTGCTCACCCAGAAATGCGCCGAGTTCGAGGTGCACGGGCAGGTGACGCAGATCAATCCCGGTCCGGTGGTCACCACCTTCGAGCTCAAGCCCGAGGCGGGCATCAAGTACAGCCGCATTACCAGCCTGTGCGACGACCTCTGTCTTGCGCTGCGCGCCGAGAGCATCCTGATCGAGCGCATGCCGGGCAAATCCACGGTCGGCATCCAAGTGCCGAACCGCGAGCGGGAGACCATCTGGCTGCGCGAGGGCGTGGAGTCGCAGGAGTTCTCCGGCGCCAAGTCGAAGCTGACCCTCAACCTGGGCAAGGACATCAACGGGCGCATCGTGGTGGCCGACCTGGCCGCCATGCCTCACCTGCTGATCGCCGGCTCCACCGGCTCGGGCAAGAGCGTGGCCATCAACGCGATGATCATGTCCATGCTCTACAAGGCGACGCCGGAGCAGGTGCGGCTGATCCTGGTGGACCCGAAGCGGCTGGAGCTGGGCGTCTATGAAGGCGTGCCCCATCTTTATACGCCGATCATCACCGAGCCCAAGCTGGCGGCCAACGCGCTGCGCAACGCGGTGCGGGAGATGGAGCGCCGGCTGAAGCTGCTGGCCGAGAAGGGCGTGCGCAACATCGACCAGTTCAACAAGCTGTTCGACGCCAGCGCCCCCAGCCTGTTCGACAACGAGGAGCGCGAAGGGCCGATCCCGTACATCATCATCATCATCGACGAATTGGCCGACCTGATGATGCTGGACGGCAACAACGTGGAGGAATCGATCACCCGGCTGGCGCAGATGGCGCGCGCGGTGGGCATCCACCTGGTGCTGGCCACCCAGCGGCCCTCGGTGGACGTGATCACCGGGCTGATCAAGGCGAATTTCCCGGCGCGCATTTCCTTCCGGGTGGCGACCAAGGTGGACTCGCGAACCATTCTGGACGCCAACGGCGCCGAAGCCCTGCTGGGACGCGGCGACATGCTGTATCTGCCCTCCGGCTCGGCGCGCGTGCATCGCCTGCATGCCCCCTTTGTCACCGAAAAGGAAATCGCCGCGGTGGTGGAGTTCTGGAAGTCGCAGGCGCTGGCGCAGTACCAGGAAAAATTCCTGGAAGCGCCGAAGGAAGAAAACGGCAAGGCGGAGGGCGGAGCCGGCGGCGGAGAAGGCGGCGAGGACGACAACGACGAGCTGTTCGAAGACGCGGTCCGGCTGGTGCTCGACTTCGGCAAGGCCTCCACTTCCCTGCTGCAGCGGCGGCTGCGCATCGGCTACGGGCGCGCCGCGCACCTGATCGACCTGATGGAGCGCGACGGCATCGTGGGCGCCGCCGACGGGCCCAAGCCGCGCGAGGTGCTGAAGCGTCCCGACTGGATGGACGAGGTGGAGCAGTCGCTGCGCTAAGGGAAGCTCTGATCAAGTGGTGAACAGTCCCTCAGCGGCTAAAGAGGCTGCGGGAAAACTCCGTCTCGATCGCAATTTGGAAATGCAGGGGCTAAAGCCCCAGCGTGTTTTGAATCGTTTGCGGCACGACTGAAGTCGTGCCCTGACACAAAAACGGCCTGCAATCGAGTTTTTCAGCAGCCTGTAAAGCCGTCTTCATTGGGCGGCATTTACGGACGGTCTGAAGACCGTCCCCTTCAAAAAACCGACTTAATCAGAGTCTCCCTAGCAATCGAGGGGGAGCCTCGGCGCGTTGTTCCGCAGCCTGCCAGGACGGTACTATTGTGCCCATCTTCTGTGCAATAAGAGCCTTATAGGATGGTCCTTCAACCCGGCTAGGAACCCATGGCAGAGTTGTTATAGCAACTGGCGCCGCCTTCCCACCGTTTTTGTAACTCGAAATTAATAGTCTTTGACGGGCGGCAAATCTGGGATAATCACTCCAACGTTAACTGTTCGTGGTGAGTACGATGCAAGGCGACCGAAAGGCCAAGGGAAAGCGGCGCTCCGCCTGCTGCGGCGCCGAATGCCGCGCCTTGTTTGCCTCGCTGTCATGCCACATCGAGGAGAAGCAGCAGGAGCAAGTCCGCGCCCAGTTTGCCCGCCATCTGCGCGAATGCTCCGCCTGCCTGGCGTTCCTGGACAGCCTGGATGACACTGTCCGCCGCATCCAGGATGGATCCGGCACGGAGGACGTCATCATCGGCGCCCAGTTGCGCGAAGTCATCTTCGAACATTACCGCGCCCTTCCCGAAGGCGTGCGCAAGAACGCCGGCCGCCGCTAGCAACGCTTTTGGCCGCGCGATTTCGATCCACGCCTTCCCCCGCGCAAGGCTTTGCCGGTTGGCGGCTTGCCCATCGTGCGGGATGCGTGTATAGAAAAGGAGGGAGTCCAAGGAGGCCTGCATGTCCGCACCCAGCCGGCGGCCCGAAATTCGCCGCCGCCGCACCCGTAAGCATTCGATCCATGCGCTTCGCCGGCGCTACGCCGCCGCCAAGTCCGAGAGCGAACGCCAGCAGGTTTTCGCCCGCGCCCAGCGGCTCTCGCCCCAATTGACGGTGGAGGAGTTCACGGCGCCCCTGCAACCGCGCTCCTCGTGAAATCAATTCCCTCGCAGCGAGCCAACCATCCCCAATTCCCCGCCGTCAAGACCAGGGGAGAGGAGGAGCGCGGCCGTTTTTGTGCAACTTCTCGGAACCTGAGATGCTCCCATAATCTGGTTCCTTTGCGGGACGCCGGCCCACAAGCGGAAAATCCGGACTTCCGCGACTGAAACACAAGACCCTTTTCGGCCCGCGTTACTTAAGTAGGGTTACCTGGTAACACCGTTGGTCATTGTCGTAACGTACAACCAATGCTACTGTGCGCCTCGTAATCTGTCGCAGTCATGGTTGCTGCCGATCCAATAGTTTTGACATCCGCACCTATGAGCAGCCTTAACACGAAGCTCGTGCCCATGTTCGCCGGACTGCCTTCCGGACCCCGGCGGCGCAGCGCGTTTGCCAGCAGCTTTCTGGTGCAGGCCATGGCGCTGGCGTTGCTGGTCCATATCGGACTGATCCATCCGGCGGCCATCCTCCAGCCCCACCAGTACGTGTGGGTGTCGCTGGCGCCGCCGCCACCGGTGAACCACGCGCCGCAGCGCATCCCGGCGAAGCTGCTGAACCCGCCGAGGGTGAGGCTGCCGGAGACGCAAGAGGTGGCGCGGCTGGATCCGCCCAGGCTCCATATTCCGGCGCCCAAGCCTGAAATTCCCGATGTCCGGCCGGTGAGCGCCAAGCCCGCTCCCAGCTTTCCCGCGGCCGCCGTCGAGCATCCCGCGGCCCGGCCTTCGCAGGTGAAGACCGGCAGCTTCTCCACCGGGAGCTCGGCCACGCCGACCACACTGGCGGACGCACGCAAAGTTCAGACCGGCGGTTTCGGCGATCCCAACGGAGTGCCCGCCGGCAACAACACCAGCGGCAGGGTGAACATCGCGGCGCTGGGTTCGTTTGATCTTCCCGCCGGACCGGGTTACGGCAACGGTTCGGGAGGCAGCCGCGGCATGCGCGCCATCGTCGCCAGCTCCGGCTTCGGCAATGGCATCGCCACCGGCGCCGGACTGCACGCCGGCGGACGCCACGGCGCGGTCCGCTCCTCCGGTTTCGGCGACGCCGAGCCGGTGAAGCCGGCGGCGCGGCGGCAGCAGCCCGCGGCCCCCGACACTTTGCCGGTGCAGATTCTTTCCAAGCCGACGCCCAGCTACACGGCGGAAGCGCGCGCCGCGCACGTGGAAGGAGAAGTTCTGCTGGAAGTGGTGTTCAGCGCCACCGGCAAGCTGCGGGTGGTGAAGGTGGTGAGCGGATTGGGCCACGGCCTGGACGAATCGGCCATCCGCGCCGCCGAACAGATTCACTATAAGCCTGCGATGCGCGGCGGAGAAGCTGTGGACTTCACCGCGACATTGCACATTGTGTTTCAAATGGCCTGAAGTCGGATTAGCCCGCGCGCTTCCGCGCATCCCCAAGCGACGGAAGGCAGGGAGGAGCCCCATGCGGATACCCAGGCTACTGTTCCCAGCTTTGGTGTTTTGCCTCAGCCTGCCGATGATGGCGGGCGCCCAGGATCTGAAGCCCGCCGCCGCCCCCGCGGCCGCCAGCACCGCCCAGAGACAGTTCGACCAGGTGGTGGAACGCATTACCAACCGCGAACACGAGACCTTGCAGGAGCTGCACAAGTACTCTCCGGTGGTGGAGACTTATATCCAGAACATGCGCCCCGATGCCGACCTGGGCACGGTTCCGGCCGGCGATGTGTACTTCCTGGGCCGTCTGGACATGACCAGCGGCATCCGCATCGACCGTTCCTACATGAAACAGCCCGGCTTTCTGTCGTCGATGTTCGGCAGGTTGACTTCTTTCTTCTCGCTCAAGTACCTGCCGCTGGGCTTCATGCAGATGGTAGTGATGGACGACAATTCCTTCGACGCCGCCCATTACAATTTCAGCTTCGTGCGGCGCGAGTTCCTGGGCGACGTGCGTTGCCTGGTGATTGACGTCTCGCCCAAGAAGGGCAGCGGCAACGGCCGTTTCCTGGGCCGTATCTGGGTGGAGGACCAGGACTACAACATCGTGCGCTTCAACGGCACCTACGTGCCCAAGCCGCGCTTCGGCGTCTACCTGCACTTCGACAGTTGGCGCCTGAACATGCGCCCGGGACTGTGGCTGCCGGCTTACGTGTACAGCGAGGAATCCAATCTCAAGGGCGGCAGTTTCCATACCCTGAGCTTCAAGTCGCAAACCCGGCTGTGGGGCTACGACCAGGCGCACATCGGCCGCCACGACGAATACTCGACCATCCTGGTGGACTCGCCCAAGGTGAAGGACCAGAGCGAAAAAGCGCAGGACGCTACGCCGGTGCAGGCGCAGCGTGAGTGGCAGCAGATGGCGGAGGTGAATTTCCTCGACCGGCTGGAAGCCGCCGGCCTGCTGGCGCCCGCGGGCGAAGTGGACAAGGTGCTGGAGACGGTGGCCAACAACCTGGAGATCACCAACAACCTCAGCGTTAGCCCGGAAGTGCACGCGCGGGTGCTGCTGACCGTTCCGCTGGAGTCGTTCACCGTGGGCCACACCATCGTGATCAGCCGCGGGCTGCTGGACGTGCTGCCGGATGAGGCCACGCTGGCGGCGGTGGTCGCGCACGAACTGGCGCACATCGCTCTCGGCCACGAGATGGACACGCGCTACGCCTTCAGCGACCGCATGCTGTTTCCCGACGAGCAGACTTTCCGCAATCTGAAGCTGCATCGCGGCCCCGCCGAAGAGGAGGCCGCCGACAAGAAGGCGATCGAGCTGTTGCGCAACTCGCCCTACAAGGACAAGCTGGGCAGCATCGGACTGTTCCTGCAGGCGCTCAGCCAGCGCGAGAAGGACATCCCCGGCCTGCTCCAGCCTCACCTGGGCAATGGCCTGGTCGAGCTTGGCCGTGTCCGCATGCAGGAGTTGATGAACGGCGCTCCCCAACTGGAGACACGCAATGTCGACCAGATTGCCGCTCTGCCCGTGGGCGGGCGCATTCACCTGAATCCCTGGTCGGACAAGATCGAACTCGCCAAGGCCGGCCGCATGCCGCTGGCCTCGGCGCGCGAGAAGATGCCGTTTGAAGTCACGCCCGTATTCCCGTACGTGACCCGGCTGGCCGGCCCTGATCAGGCCAGGGTGGCAGCCAATACCAACGCAAGCTCCAAGTAGCACACCGGCTCGTAGTTTGGGACCTCCTGATTCGGACCCGGCGCTTCACCGGGTCCGATTTTTTTGCGCCGGAATGCCCGCGGGGACAAAAAAATCCGGGGCCTGCCGCCCCGGACTTTCTTCTACGCGTGCCGCCGGGCCTAATCCCCGGCTGCCGTTGCTTCCTCATCCATCGTTACCGGCGTCTTGCAGACCGGGCAGGTCGTTTCGGTAGTCGAGAAATAGGCGCCGCACTTGGCGCACGGCAACCCGTAGCAGATCTTGCCGTTGCGGGGCGGCTCGCTCGGGGCGGCCGCCGGGGCCGGCGGAAGGGGCACAGGAGCGCCCGCCGGCAGCGCGGGCGGCATGTCCGGCGTGAACTCGGGACTGTCGGCTTCCAGCACCTGGCCGTCGATGGGGCAGTCCAACTGCGGGGAACAGGCGTTGATGGTGATCGCCGCCAGCGCAGTGGCCGAGCGCGCGATGGCGACGGCGGCCTCTCCAAATGCCTCGGGCTGGCGCGAAAACAGGGCCACCAGTCCGCGGGCGTTGCGGCCCCACAGAATGGGGAGCAGCAGAACGGAGCGCGCCGGCAGCGCGTTAGGACACTTGCTCAGGGTGTCGTTGCAGTGGAAGTAAGCCCCGTTGCGAATGCACTGCCCGGAGATGGTGTTTTCCATGCGGATGGGAGTGCCGGGTTCGGGCGCCTCCCCGGCGCTGGCGCGGCATTCCAACCCGCTTTCGTCCAGGATGGCAACCGCGACGCCGTTGGCGTGGGTGTTGGCGAGTAAGAATTGCGCAATCAGGTCCAGTCCGGCGGGCATCTCGGTAACCGGTTCTTGCCGCGGTTGCGGATCAGGAAGGCTTTGGGCCTTGTGCTCGTAACGCCGGTGGACCATGGAACGGGTGAGAAGCGCGAGCCGGCTGTTGGGCTCGGAGGGGAGAGTGATTTGCTGCATCTAAATAAGTCCTCGTTCCGGATGAATGCCTGTAGTCTGCCCTGATTCCGCGCCGCCGCACAGATTACGAGGGGGCTTGTACCCGGAGAGTCAATGAACTTCCCAGACCGGCAGCGGTTCCGGCAATGAAACCGGGCGCCGGCTGGTGCGCGGCTTAGCCAGGATGATGGATGGATGGAAGCGCCAAGGCTATCAGCAAGCTTACCTAGGCGGGGGGCAAAAATGGCTGGTTACGCCCCGATCACTCTACTGCTCGTGGTAGTTCCAGGTCAGTCCGCCGTCGATAAACAGGGTGGTGCCGGTAATGTAGTCGGAATCGGCCGAGGCCAGAAAGGCCACCGCGCCGGCCACGTCTTCCGGGGTCCCCAGCCGCCCCAGGGGGATGTTGTTGAGCACGGCGGCAAGCTTGGCGCTGTCATTGAGCAATCCCTTGTTGATGGGCGTGACGATCGCTCCCGGCGCCACCGAATTCACGGTGATGTGAAAGGGCGCCAGTTCCACCGCCAGGTCGCGGGTGAGCATCTTCAGCCCGCCCTTGCTGGCGCAATATGGAGCAAAGTTGGGGAATGGCAGCTCCTCGTGGACGGAGCTGATATTGATGATTTTTCCGGGCAGCTTCTTCTCCATCAGGTGGCGGACCACGGCCTGGGTGGTGAAGAACACGCCTTTCAGGTTCACCGCGAGCACCGCATCGTAGTCAGCCTCATCCACCTCCCAGAAAGACCGGCGTTTTTCCATCCCGGCGTTGTTGACCAGAATGTCCAGCCGGCCGAAATGTTCTACGGCGGCGTCGACCAGCGCCCGCGCCTGTTGCACATCGCCAACGTCGGCCTGCGACACCAGGCCCTGCCGGCCAAGGGCTTCGACGGCGGACAGAACTTCCTTCGCCTGCTGCTGGTGGGTGTGGAAACTGAAGGCCACGTCCGCGCCTTCCTGCGCCAGCCGCAGCACGATGGCCCGCCCGATCCCCTGGTCGCCGCCGGTAACCAACGCGACTTTGCCTGCCAGACTCATGCTCGTCACGGCGGAAATTGTACCTGATGGGGAAGCGGCGATGTCATTCGCCATTCAGCGCTACTCAATCGCCACCGCGATGTCGCGCCGGGAAAAGACGATTGTCGCCAGCCCCCAGAAAATCAACGCGTGCACGAGCGCCCAACCGGCGGCCATCCAGGGCGGCTGCCACGCGCGCAAACCGAAGTTGACCATGGAATCGGCCAGCGTCCAGGCAGGCAGCACCTGCGTCCACGGCGGCCCCATTCCCTGCCCCACCACGCCCAGAATCGCCAGCGCCACCGCCGCCGCGGCGGTCGCCATCAGCGGATGAAGGAAGGTGGAAAAAAACATGGCTGCCGTGGCGGCCAGCACAAACGACGCCAGCAACACCCCCACCAACTCCCACACCCCGGACGTCGCCTGATGGCGCCGCGCCAACGCCAGGCTTCCAATGCCGCCGACCGCCAGGCAGTAGATGGCCGCGTCGAGGATCACGCCCAGCAGCAATCCCGCCAGGTATTGTCCGCGCTGGATGCTCTTGGAAAGCACGGCCAGCATGCGCCGCGTGCGCCGCTCGTTGTTGATGGCCGAGGCCGCCATCAGCCCGGTGAACGCCAGCCCGTACACGCCAACCGAGCGCAGGAAGAAGAGCGCGTCTTCCGCCGAGGCGTCGTTCACAAACGCGATGGCCCCGCCGAACACCAGCACGTAGGCCAGCAGAGTGATCAGCGGCCAGCGCTGCTCGCGGGCGAAGTTGGCGGCGATGAGGAGGACGGGTTTCAAGGGTGATTCCCCGGCCGTGTTTCTGTGATTGCTGATGAACCCAGAGCCCAGAGGCCTTTTCTGTCCCTTGCCCTCCGCGCGCTCTGTGTCTCTGCGTCTCCGTGTTTTTCCTTACGACTGCGCGTGTGATTCCCCCTGTGCGCTCTGTGTCTCTGCGTCTCTGTGTTTTTCGTTACGACTGCGCGTGTGGATTCCCCCTGTGCGCTCTGTGTCTCTGCGTCTCTGTGTTTTTCGTTACGACTGCGCATCGAGCTTCGACTCTTTCCCCGTCAACTCCACGAAAATCTCCTCCAGCGAGCGCTTCACCGGGTTCACCCGCACGACCTCCCCGCCCAGCGACCACACGCGCTCGATCGCCTCCCGCTGCCCGTCGCGCCCCACGCTGAAGCGCACCAGTCCGTCGTTGACGCGCGCCGCCTGGGGAAACGATTCCGGCGGCACGCCGCTCGCCCAAATTTCCCACTGGTCGCCGGATTCGAGCAGATCGGCGGTGCGTCCCAGGCGCTGCAGCCGCCCGCGGTGCAGGATGCCCACGCGGTCGCAGATCAATTCGATTTCCGACAGCAGGTGCGAGCTGAGGAAGATGGTCTTGCCGGCGTTGCGGGCGCGCAGCAACAGCTCGCGCACCGCCACCCGGCCCAGGGGATCCAGCGCCGAGGTGGGTTCGTCCAGAATGAGCAGTTCCGGGTCGTTCACCAGCGCCTGCGCCAGCCCCACGCGCTGCAACATGCCGCGGGAAAACTTCCCGATGTTGCGGCCGGCGACGCTGGTGAGCTCCAGCGTTTCCAGTATCGCGTGGGTGGCACGCCGCAACTGCGGGTCGCGCAAGCCGTTGAGCGCGCCGTAAAAACGGATGAGCCGCGCCGCCGGACGATGATAGAGCGCCACGTTCTCCGCCAGAAAGCCCACCCGCCGCCGCGTGGGCGCGTCGCCGAAGGGACGGCCAAGCATGGCGCCGGCGCCGCGGGTGGCGCGCATGAAGCCCATCGCCAGGTGAATGGCGGTGGTCTTTCCCGCCCCGTTGGGACCGAGGAAGCCGAAGATTTCGCCGCGCTCGATGACGAGGGAAAAGTCGTCGAGAGCGGTCACGGGCGAGCGCAGCAGTGCGCCGTAGCGCTTACTGACGTGGTCGTATTCAAGGACTCCAGCCATGCCGAACCGGGCCTCATTTCGAGCGTACGGCGGGATTCTGCACAGTCCATGCTAATCGCGAATTGCGGATCGCTCAAAAAGCAACGCCCCTGCCCGGAAGTTCCGAACAGGGGCGGGATGTCGGTTGGCAGCCGGTTATTTCACTTTGGCGAAAATAATCACCAGCGTGTACAGGGCCAGGGACTCGATAAAGGCCAGGCCGATAATCAGCCCCAATTGGATGCCCGCGCGGGCCGCCGGATTGCGCGCCAGTCCTTCCATGGCGGCCGCGGTCGCCTTGCCTTGACCCAGGCCGCACATGGCGGAGGCGATGGCCATGGCGAAGCCCGAGGTGATGGCCACCCATTGGGCATGTGAAGCAGCGGCGGCATCGGCGCCACCCTGCGCGAAGGCCGGCGCCGCAAAGCACATCACCGCCAGCATCAGGAAAACGTAGCTCATCGTCTTACGCATGACATCCTTCTCCTTCTATCAATCGCCGCAGTGGGTGGTTGACCTCATCCTCGTACAGAGGCCCTCACGCTAACGGCGGGTTTCCAGTTCCCAGTTTCCGGCTTTCAGCACTCCTGCCCTGCCTCTCGACTGAAACCCGGAAACTCGAAACTGCAAACTCTAGTGCTCGGCCGCCACCGCGCCGCCCAGATAAACCATGGCCAGCAGCACGAATACGTACGCCTGCACGATGGAAACCCCCATGTGCAGGCCCATGAAAACCACGGGCACACCGACCGGTATGAGGGAGAAGAAAATCAGCGTGACCATGTCTCCGGCAAACATGTTGGCATAGAGACGCACGGTGAGAGACAGCATGCGCGCAATGTGGCTGATGGTCTCGATCGGCACCATCAGAAAGGCCAAAGCGGGCATCGGCCCGGCGAAGTGCTTGGCGTAGTTCCAGGCGCCCTTCCGGTGAATGCCATGGGCGTGATAGTAGCAGAACACGACGATGGCACAGCCCAGAGGCACGGTCGGGTTCGCGGTGGGGGATTCGAAACCGGGGACCAGGCCCAGCAGGTTGCAAAACAGAATATAGAACCCCAGCACCATCAGGAACGGGGTAAAAGCTTCGCTGTGGTGTCCGATGATTTCGCGGCTCTGCTCCTGAATGAAGCCGTGGTAGCCCTCGAAAATGTGCTGCAATCCGCCCGGATGCTCCACGGAAAGCCGCAGCCGCACCAGCACGAACAGCAGGATCAGAAAACACACCACGAAGATTTCCATGGCCAGGTAATTCGTGATGGGCGCCCGGGGGTATGCCGGCTCGATATGAACGGCGCGCAGAAGGGCGTCCACCGGCCCGGCAAAGATCCGGTTCAACAGTGCGGTAAAGGCGAGTTGCTCGGGCATACAAAAGTAGTTAGTAGTCAGGAGTTGGTTAGCGTGCCGGACTTAGAAGCCGCGTCGAAACGAAATCGCGACTTCGTAGACGGCCTCGCAGAGAATCGCGGCCACGGTCAAAAAAAGGCCGCCCAGAAGACCGTAAAGGCTGTCTCTGGAAACTGTGAATATAGCATAGCCACCGAGCGCGATGAAAGCGTAACGCAGCACGAAACGCGCCACCACGCCGCCCGTGCCCTGCCCGCGCCCGGTGCGGGTGACGCGGTCGGCGACCGCCGCCACCGCATGCTTGAGCCAGTAAAAATTCAGCCACGCCAGGACACAGCCGAGCAGCACCCCGATGCCGAACCTCCACCCCAGGACGAGCCACACCACGAGGGTGGCAACGGCGCCGATGACGGCCATGAAGCGGCGGATGCGGTCCATGGCGGCGGAGTAAAACTTCTCCGCGGCGGGATCGGGGGAGGCGATGATGGGTTCGGTGCCGGGCAAACTGCTAAATTTACCACCTGGCTAGTAGCGCCGAGCTGGACGTAGCCCCACCCCCTCCCCCTCTATTGTGTAGAATCAACAACTTACGTGCAGTTAAACTGCAGGTTACCCGGGCTGTTCCGACTAGGGGTGGGAAGACGCGCGGAAGGAGCCATGGTTGCCGGAAAAGTTAATGGCCGGCGATGGGACGGCGGCGCCAATGGAGTCA
Organism: Terriglobia bacterium; assembly: GCA_963740615.1. GTDB lineage: Bacteria > Acidobacteriota > Terriglobia > Terriglobales > Acidobacteriaceae > JAIQGF01. The sequence goes on along the minus strand of CAVUEZ010000005.1, from coordinate 153,063 downwards.
TTGCCCGGATTCGGATGAAGTGACGATGCGCGCCAGTTGGACGAAGCCGGCGACGATGCCGGCGATGAGGCCTGCCAGGTAGAGCCACTCGGTATGCAGCCAACGGTCGAGGGCAACACCGATGAGCCAGCCGGCGACGGTGCAGGCGGGCATGATGAAGGCAATCTCGCTGTAGCGCGCCAGGGTAACCAGGAAGCTGCGCTTGCCGGAGCGGTCGTCGTTCGGCGGTGGTTGGGCGGCCATTGCGAAGAACAGTTTCCAGTTTCGAGTTTCGAGTCTCCAGTTTCCAGTAAAAAAGCAAACCCCGGCTGATACCGGGGTTTTTGAGTTCCCGCCTGGTTGATTTCAGCGCAGCAAGCCAAGCAGCGAAGTGCCGGCCTGCTGGATACCCAGCGACCAGCCGGCGGCGCGGATGAAAAGCTCGGGGAAGATGCCGATGCCGACGGTGCCCAGCGCGGTGACGCCCAGGGCCAGCTTCATGCCCGGGGTGACCACGACCGGCTCGGGATCAGTGGCCTGGCGCATCAACATGGCGTTGGCAATGCGCATGTAGTAATAGAGGCCGACCACGGCATAAAGCACGGCAGCGCCAGCCAGCCAGTAATGCTGCGTCTCAATCAGGCTGAGGAAGATGAAGTACTTGCCGTAGAAGCCGGCCAGGGGCGGAATGCCCGCCAGCGAGAGCAGGAACAGCAACATGAGCACGGCCTCGGTGGGCGCCTTGAAATACAGGCCGGCGATGTCGTCGATCTCGTCGCCGATGATCTCGCGCCGCCGCAGCGAGGTGATGACGGCGAACGCGCCCAGGTTCATGAAGGTGTAAACCAGCAGGTAGAGCAGGATGCCCTGGATGCCGGTCTTATTGGTGATGTTGTCGCTGGCGATCAGGCCGAGCAGCATGTAGCCGACGTGGGAAATGGAAGAGTACGCCAGCAGGCGCTTGAGGTTGGTCTGGGTCAGCGCCGCCAGGTTGCCGACGGTCATGGTGAGAATGGCGACAAACACCAGCAGTGGAAGATAGACCGGGCGCAGGGGATAGAGTCCCCAGAGGAAAATGCGGAGCAGCATGGCCCAGCCGGCCGCCTTCACCGCCACCGACATGTAGCCGGTGACGCTGGTGGGCGCGCCCTCATAGGCGTCGGGCGCCCACTGATGGAAGGGCACGGCGGCGATCTTGAACAGCAGGCCGGTGGCGGTGGTGAGCATGGCCACGATGGCGATCGGGTCCTTGGGGTTAGCGCGATAGTGCTGCTCCAGCGCCTGCGCGATCACATGCAGGTTGGTGCTGCCGGAAAGGCCGTAAAGGAGCGAAAGGCCGTAGGCAAAAATGCCGCTGGAGAAGGCGCCCAGCAGCAGGTACTTGAGCGCGGCCTCGTTGGAGCGCTTGTCGCGGCGCAGGAAACCGACCAGCACGTAGGTGGAGATGGCCATCAGTTCCAGGCCGATGAACAGCAGGACGATGTCGTAGCCGCTGGCCATGCACATCATGCCCACGACGGAAAACAGGATGAGGGCGTAGTACTCGCCGTGATGCTCGTGCTCGATTTCCAGGTATTGGACGGACATGAGGATGGCGACGGCGGCGCCGAGGATAAACAGGTAGAAGAAATAAATGGAGAAGCCGTCCATCAGCACCGAGCCGACAACTGCCCGCCGACATCGGGAGGAAGGCAAAGCTGCCGACCAGGGGCGGCCGCGGCGAAATGGCCGACTGAATCGCGGACCACGGCGGCGGCGGAGAAAACCAAGCCCGATGAGCGCGGTCGATGGCGTTCCAGCGCTTCCACTCGGCGGGCAGCATGAGGTCAATGACCAGCACGCCCAGCCCGAACAGGGAGAGCAGGATCATGGGCAGCGACAGCGCGTAGTCGGTGCTGGTGAAGAATTGGAGGGTCGTATGCACGGATGTCCCCTAATTGCTCGCCGCTGCCGCGATGGTGGCAGGCTGCGGTTGCGTGGTGGAAACTCCCCCGTTTGTGTTGGCCGGCTGAAATGCCTTGGCCGCCGTGCGCGATGGGCCGCGCAGGGGTCCCTCGACTGCGCTCCCCTTCCCCTTCCCTTCGCTTCGCTCAGCGTCAGGGTCGGGGCCGCTCCGCTCGGGACGACTGAGCGGTTGGCGCTGACGGCCGGAGTTGTTGCCATGCCGGCTGGCCGGGTTCGTCGGGTATGCACTACCTGCGACCAGTTGCCGCACCGGCTGATGCAGAATCTGGAACAGCGGCTTGGGATAAAGGCCGATCACGAGAGCGAGGGTCGACCAGCGGCGCGAAGAGTCAAAATTCGCGCGGCGAGAGGTCTGTCAGCTTTTCGTTTTTCGGTTGGTGACCGTCCCGAAGTAGACCCGCTGGTAGAGCCAGAGCAGGTAGGCCGCCGCAAGGACCACGCCGGTCACCGCCAAGCCCGCCCAAGTCTTGTTCTCGACGAAGGTGCCCTGCAGGATGGTGAACTCGCCGATGAACCCGTTCAGAAGCGGCAGGCCCATGGAGGACTGAGGAACATGATCATGGTTATGGTGGCGTACACGGGCATCACGTTGGAGATGCCGCCGTATTCAGCGATTTCGCGGGTGTGGCGCCGTTCGTAGAGAACGCCGACGATCAAGAAGAGCGCGCCGGTGGAGATACCGTGGTTGATCTGCTGGATGACCGAACCGGTAAGCCCCGCCTGGTTGAGCAGCGAAGATGCCGAGGGTGCAGAAGCCGAGGTGGCTGACCGAGCTGTAGGCCACCAGCTTCTTCATGTCCTTCTGCATCAGCGAGACGAGCGCGCCGTAGATGATGCCGATGATGGAGAGCACGATGATCCATGCCGCGCACCTTCGGATTGCAGGCGACGCTGGGGAAGAACGGCAGGGAGAAACGGATGAAGCCGTAAGTCCCCATCTTCAGCAGAACGCCGGCCAGGATCACCGAGCCCGCGGTGGGCGCCTCGACGTGCGCATCCGGCAGCCAGGTGTGGAAGGGGAACATCGGCACCTTGATGGCGAAACCCGATGAAGAAGGCCAGGAACAGCAGGATGGCCGCCGTGCCGGCGATCTGGGGCGCGGTCTTGTAGAGCTCAGGGATGCTGAAGGTGTACACGCCGGTGAGCGTCTGGTGGTGGAAGTAGAGGAACAGGATGCCCAGCAGCATGAGCACCGAGCCGAGCAAGGTATAGAGGAAGAACTTGATGGCGGCGTAGAGCTTGCGCGGCCCTCCCCAGATGCCGATCAGCAGGTACATGGGGACGAGCATGGCTTCCCAGAAGACGAAGAACAGGAACAAGTCGAGCGCCATGAAGACGCCGAGCATGCCCGTCTGCAGCACCAGGAACCAGATGTAGTATTCCTTCACGCGATCCTGGATGGCCTCCCACGAGGAGAGGATGGAAATCCAGCCGAGCAGCGTGGTGAGCAGGATCATGAGGAAGCTGATGCCGTCGATGCCGAGGTAATAGCCGGCGCCGATGGACGGAATCCAGGTGTTGGCGGCGCCCTCGATGAACTTGAACCCAGGCAGGTCTCTTGACCGCCCAGAACATGGGGATCAGCGGCAGGGAAACCGCCAGCCCGGCGAGCGCGAACAGGTTCGCCACCCAGCGGATGGCATTCTTGTTCTCCTTGGGAATGAAGAGGAGAACCAGGGCGCCCAGCAGGGGCGTGAACAGAATGATGGAGAGGATGTGGTTGCTAAACATTTGTTTTCAGCTCTCGGATATCAGCTCTCGGTATCAGCTATCGACTATCAGCTATCAGCTATCGGTAAACTCCCGCGGCCCGCACAATCAGCGGACCACGTAATAAATGACGAATCCGACTAAACCGCCGACCATGACCAGGGCATACCACTGCACCAGTCCCCACTGCACCAAGCGAACCGGATAGGAGGCCAGGCGGGTGACGATGGCCGGGCCGTTGACCAGCACGCCGTCGATGATCCAGGTGTCCCACCACTTGGAAAGCGTGGCGATGAAGCGCGTCATCCAGCCGGCGCCGTTGACGCCGCCGTCGATGACGTTGGCGTCGAATTTCCACGAAGCCTCGCCCAGGCCCATGACGCCCAGGCGCACCGGTCCGAGGGTGCGGCGCCCGGTGAACAGGTAGTCGTAGGCCTCATCCACATACCACTTGTTGAGCAGTAACTGGTATGCCGGCCGCGATACGGCATCAATGGGCTCGACGTATTCCTTTTCCGCCTTCTTGTAGAAATACTTCGCGATAAACCACCCGATGAACCCGAGCGCTACCGACAGGCCCATGAGGATGTACTCGATGGCCTCGGTGTGCTCGTGCTTGCCCTCGGGCTTGGGCATGGTGGTGGCGGTTTCCGCCTTGGCGGCCGCGGCCTGCTCGGCGTGTTCGCTCACGGCCGGAAGTTCGTGCCCGGCCGCAGCCTCGACGGTGGCACCGGCGAAAACCGGCTCCAGGAAGCGCTCGAAGCGGTTGGTCCCGCCGAGCGCGGCGGGAACGCCGAGCCATCCTGCGCCGATGGAGCCGATAGCCAGGATGATGAGCGGCACGGTCATGGTGCGGGGCGATTCATGCACGTGGTGCTCGACCTCGTGGCTCATGCGGCTGGGGCTCCAGAAGGTGAGGTACATCAGCCGGAACATGTAGAAGGCGGTCATCAGCGCGGCGACGAATCCGAGTAGCCACAGCACCTTGAACTGGCCGTTATTGGACGAATAGGCCTGCCACAGGATTTCGTCCTTGGAGAAGAATCCGGCCAGGGGCGGAATGCCGGCAATCGCCATGGTGGCGATGAACATGGTCCAGAAGGTAATGGGAATGCGTTTTGCCAGGTTCCCCATGTGCCGCATGTCCTGCTCGCCGCTCATGGCGTGGATGACCGAGCCGGAGCAGAGGAACAGCAGCCCCTTGAAGAAGGCATGGGTGAAGACGTGGAAAACGCCGGCGGCAAAGGCTCCCACGCCCATGGCGAGGAACATGTAGCCCAGTTGCGACACGGTGGAATAGGCGAGCACGCGCTTGATGTCGTTCTGCACCAGCGCAATCGAGGCGGCGAAGATGGCGGTCATGGCGCCGATGATGGCCACCACCCACATGCTCTTGGGGGCGAGCACGAACAGCGCATTGGAGCGCGCCACCATGTACACGCCCGCGGTCACCATGGTGGCCGCGTGGATGAGGGCGGAGACCGGCGTGGGGCCTTCCATGGCGTCCGGCAGCCAGACATAGAGAGGAAGCTGCGCGCTCTTGCCGCAGGCGCCGACAAACAGCATGAGGGTGGCGAAGGTGATGATGGGGTCGCCGACCGCAAAGTGGCTGGTGGCCAGGGTGTGCGAGATGTCGGTGAAGCGCACCGAGCCGAAATACCAGAACAGGGTCATCATGCCCATCAGGAAGCCGGCGTCACCGATGCGGTTCACGATGAAGGCCTTGTTGGCGGCGGTGGAAGCGGAATGGCGCTTGAAGTAGAACCCGATCAGAAGATAGGAGCACAAGCCCACGCCTTCCCAGCCGACGAACAACATGGAGTAGTTGTTCCCCAGCACGAGAGTGAGCATGGAAAACATGAACAGGTTCAGGTAACCGAAAAAGCGGTAATAGCCGCCCTCGTGGGCCATGTAGCCGATCGAATAAATATGGATCAGCATGCCGATGCCGGTGACAAACAGCAGCCAGATGGCGGAGAGCGGGTCAAGCAGGAAGCCGACATCGGCCATGAAGTGGAATGGGCCGTGCGCGCCGGGCAGGGTGACGCCGGTGCCGTCGCCGAGCCAGGTGTAGATGATCTTCTGGAACGGGCCGTTGGCGTGAGCCGGCTGCCAGACCTGCGTGTACTGCCACACCGCCAGGCAGGCCCAGGCAAAGGAGACGACGACGGCGCCGACACAGAAAGCGTTCACCGCTTTCTTGTCCAGCTTGCGGCCGAAGAAGAACATGACCGCGGCGCCGAAGATGGGCAGCAGCGGAATGATCCAGATGTGCTCTAAAAAGAACATTTTTAGTTCTCGGATTATCAGCTTTCAGCCACTTGTCGTTGGCCGTCGGTCGTTGGCCGCCAGGTTTCCGTTCTGGCCGACGACCGACGACTGACGACCAACGACCGTCCTACCACTTCAGAAGATCCACTTCGTCCACGTTGACCGTCTCCTTGTTGCGGAAGAAGGCGATCAGGATTCCGAGGCCGACGGCGGCCTCGGCGGCGGCGTCGGTGATGACGAAGATCGAAAAGACCTGCCCGTTCAGGTTCCACAGGCGGGAGAAGGCCACCAGGTTCAGGTTGACGGCGTTCAGGATCAGTTCGATCGACATGAGGATGATGATCACGTTCCGGCGCGTGACCACGCCGATGGTGCCGATGACGAACAGCGCCGCGGCGACGACGAGATAATGAAGCGTACCAATCGGAGCCATGTGTTTCTCACTGGTCGACGGTCGATGGTCGACGGTCGACGGCAAAATCGGCCAACCGCTAAATCCTCTTCTTCGCCATGACCACAGCACCGATGATGGCCACCAACAGCAGCAGCGACGCCACTTCGAACGGCAGCAGGTAGCTGCGGAACAGCACCATGGCCACCTGCTGCGTGTTCTGCGGCTCGGGCAAGGCAACCGGGTTGGCCGGGAAGATGGAGCTGCCGCGTTTGTAGACCAGCACGAACAGGATGCCCAGCACCAGGCTGGCAAGTAAGCCCACGTGCCATTGGTGGTTGAAGCGCAATTCACGCTGCACGCGCTCGATGTTGACCAGCATGATCACGAACAGGAACAGCACCATGATGCCGCCGGCGTAAAGGATGATCTGCACGCCGGCCACGAAGGGGGCGTATAGCATCAGGTAAAGCCCGGCCAGCGACAGCAGGGTGAAAATGAGCGCCATGGCCGAGTGCACCGGGTTCTTGCGGGTGATGACCAGGATGGCGCTGAGGACGGCCACCGCCGACAGCAGGTAGAAAAAGAAGGTTGGGGCCACGGGCGTCATCGGGTGTACACCGTCGGTTCCGAACCGCGCTCCAGACTGGCGCGATCGAAGACCAAGCCCTCGCGGCTGTAGAAGGCGATTTCGTAATCCTGGCTCAGCTCCAGGCAGTCGGTGGAGCAGGACTCGACGCACAGGCCGCAGAACATGCAGCGGCTGACGTCGTAGGTGAAGCTGGTCATCTCCTTGCGCTTGGTCACCGGGTTGCGCTGGCTCTGCACCACGATCAGGTGCTCGGGGCAGGCGGTGGCGCACAGGTTGCAGGCAATGCACAGCGTCTCGCCGGTGTCGGGGTTCACATTCAGGCGCGGCAGCCCGCGGTAGCGCTCCGCGATCGCCGGACGCTCCAGCGGGTACTGCTCGGTGTAAACCTCTCTCGGGTGCTGGTACTTGAAGGTGACCTTCAGGCCCTTGATCAAGTCCACCATGAAGATTTTGTTGAGCAGCGGAGCAATGCTCACTACACCACCCCTTTCAGCCAGGATGCGAGTTCCGGGCTGAGACCGAAAATTCCGGTCACCAGCAGGACCCCAAGTCCGAGCGGGAGCAGAACTTTCCAGCCCACCTTCATGAGCTGGTCGAAGCGATAGCGCGGCCAGGTGGCGCGGTACCAGATGTACATGTACATGAAGATGGCGATCTTGAAGACAAACCAGAAGATGTCCTGGATGCGGTCGCGCACCGGCGGCGCCAGCAGTACCAGGCCCACCGCGCCCAGTACCAGGCCGAGCCCGTACAGGCCGGCAGTCTGGATTTTCAGCAGCGGGTGCTTGGGCATGCGGTAGGCGTTGAAGAACGCGAAGAAGGCGAGCACGAACAGCAGGAAGGCCGGCGCCAGCGAAAATGCGAAGTCCACGACGCCAAGCTGGGGATGCTGCCAGTAGCCGGGAATGGTGATCGCCGGACCGTGGAAGCTGGCAAAGGGCCGCAGCCAGCCGCCCAGCCAGAGGGTGATGGCGATGGAGCTGACCGCCACCATGGCCGCGTATTCGCCGAGCATGAATAAGGACCAGCGCAGTCCGCTGTATTCGGTATGGAAGCCGGCCACCAGTTCCGATTCCGCTTCCGGCAGGTCGAAGGGAGCGCGGTTGGTTTCCGCCACCATGGCCACGGCGAAGATGAAGAAGGCCACCAGGCCCACGGGGAAAAACTTGAAGATGAACCACACGTGCTGCTGCGCCTGCGCCTGCACGATGCCGATCATGCTCAGCGTGCCGCTGCCGATGTCGGCGCCGATTCCATAAGGGCCGATGCCGGTGAAGGTGGTCATGACGACGGCGGAAATCACCGCCAGCCCCATGGCAATTTCGTAGCTGACCATCTGCGCGCTGGAACGCAGGGCGCCCATCAGCGGGAAGTGCGAGTTCGAAGCCCAACCGGCCATCACGATGCCGAGCACGCCCAGCGAGGAGACGCCGAGCATGAACAGGATGCCGATATTCATGTCGGTGACGGCATGAGTCGGGCCGAAAGGCACCACGATGAAGACGCTGAAGGCGACCATCACCACCCAGACCGGCGCCATCCAGAAGATGGGCTTGTCGGCCTCGGCGGGCATGATGTCTTCCTTGGTGAGCAGCTTGATGGCGTCGGCGATGGGCTGCAGCAGGCCGTGCGGGCCGACGCGCATGGGTCCCAGCCGCACCTGCATGTGCGCCAGCGCCTTGCGCTCGCCCCAGTTCATGACGATGACGATGCCGGAAACCCCGGCGAAAATCAGAATGATATAGACCAGGGCCCAGACCCAGTTGCCGGCCTGGCCCGGGGTAACAGCCGAATTCAGATAGCCGGTGACATATTCCAGCATCAGCGGTCCACCTCGCCCAAAACGATGTCCAGCGTGCCGATCACGGCGACCACGTCGGCCACCAGCGAGCCGCGCACCATGGTGTCCAGCGCCTGCAGATTGACGAAGGAGGGCGGACGCACGCGCACCCGGTAGGGCTGCGTGGAGCCGTCGCTCACCACGAAATAGCCGAGTTCGCCCTTGGGCGCCTCGATGGAGACGTAGACCTCGCCCACCGGGGGCTTCATCACCTTGGGCACCTTGGCCATGATCGGGCCCTCGGGAATGGAGTTGACCGCCTGCTCGATGATGCGCAGCGACTGGCGCATCTCGGCGATGCGCACTAGGTACCGGTCATAGGTGTCGCCGTTCTCGCCGGTGGGAATTTCGAAGTCGAACTTGTCATACAGGGAGTAGGGCTGCGCCTTGCGCAGGTCCCACTTCACGCCGCTGGCGCGCAGCACCGGGCCGGTGACGCCGAGCGCGATGCAGTCTGGGCCGCTCAGCTTGCCGACGTTCCGGGTGCGCTCCACCCAGATGCGGTTGGTGGTGAGCAGCTCTTCGTATTCGCCGATCTTGGGGGTGACGAACTTGACGAAGTTATTGACGTCCTGCTCGAACCCGTCGTAGGTCTCATACTGGGTGCCGCCGATGCGGAAGGCGTGGGTGGTGAGGCGCGCGCCGCAGTACTTCTCGAAGATCTTCAGGATCTCTTCCCGGTCGCGGAAGGTGTAGAACAGCGGGGTCATGGCGCCGATGTCGAGCGCGTGCGTGCCCAGCCAGAGCTGATGGCTGGCGATGCGGTTCAACTCGGTGAGGATGACGCGGATGTAGGCGGCGCGGGGCGGCGCCTCGACGTTCATCAGCTTCTCCACCGCCAGGCAGTAGCCCAGGCCGTTGGAGACCGCCGCCACGTAGTCCATGCGGTCCACGTAGGGGTTGAACATGGTGTAGGTGCGGTTTTCGGCGATCTTCTCCACCCCGCGGTGGAGATAGCCGATGATGCACTCAGTGCCCAGCACCTTCTCGCCGTCGAGCCTCAGGATCACCCGCAGCACGCCGTGGGTGGAGGGATGCTGCGGCCCCATGTTGAGCACCAGCTCGTTGGCGTCGAGGAAGGTATGCTCGCCTTTTCCGATTTCCTCGTAAAAGCCCGACTTGGTCGAATCCGTCATTGGCCGCTCTCAATGCCGAGGTTGATCTTCACCCACTCCGTGTCCTGCTGCAGGATGGGGTAGTCCTTGCGCAGCGGGTACCCCTGCCAGCCGTCGGGCAGCAGGATGCGCTTCAGGTCCGGATGGCCCTCGAAGCGGATGCCAAACATGTCGAACACTTCCCTCTCCAGCCAGTCGGCCGTGGGCCAGATGCCGGTGACGCTGGGCGCGGCTTCGCCGTCCTTGAGCAGCGTCTTCACCCGGATACGCTCGTTGCGCGGAAAGGAATAGAGAATCCAGAGCAGGTCGAACTGCTGCTCGCGCTTGGGATAGTGGACGGCGGTGATATCGACGCAATAGTCGAAGGCTTCGTCGTCGCGCAGAACCTGCAGAACCTGGTAGACCACCGAGGCGTCCACCACCATGTAGTTCTGGCCCACGTAGCTGCTCGCCTCGCGGATGCCGGAACCGAAGCGGCGCTTGAAATTGGCCACCATCTCCGATTCCCAGGGCTGCGGGGTGGGCCCGGCCGGCTTGGGCGGCGCTGCCGGAGCGGCAGGTTTGGCTGCTGCCGCCGGGGCGGCGGGCTTGGCCGGGGCCGGCGGCGATACGGGCTTGGGCGGCGCCGCGGGAGCATCCGGCTTGGCGGCCGCAGCAGGCTTTTCGGCCGCCGGCTTGTTCTCCGGCGGCGGGGACGGGTCTTTGGGAGTTGTCTCGTCGGGCATTCGTATCCCTGTTGGTCCTCACCGGTGCGCTTGCAATTTGCTGGAAGACCTTATTTTTCTAACAGTCTGCCGGCGGGCCCGCAACGGACACCGCTCACAACGATCTGTGACCTTCATCACTTCGGGGCCGGAGCAGGGTCGGGCGCAAACCTGTCGCCGTGCACCTCGTCACGCCTTGCACTTTGCTGGGAAACTACCCACGGCGGGACGTCCAGCGGCGGGCGCCTACACCCACTCCAGCGCGCCCTTCTTCCAAATCCACACGTAGCCCACGATCAGGATCACCAGGAAAACCAGGATCTCGACCAGCCCGAACAAACCCAGCGCACGGTATTGCACCGCCCACGGAAACAGGAAAATGGTTTCCACGTCGAAGACCACGAAGAGGATGGCGACGATGTAGAAGCGCACGGTATAGCGCCCGCGCGCATTGTCCACTGGGTCGACGCCGCACTCGTACGGCATCAGCTTGGCTTTGTCCGGGTTGTTCGGCCGGACCAGCTTGGCGACCATGAGCGTCGCCGGGATCGCGATGGCGACGAGGGCGACGAAGATAAAGATCGGGACGTAGTTTTGCGGCATAACTCCCCGGAGCAGCCCCTTGTGCAGTTCTGGAAAGAAAGATTTTACAGCCGTTGCCCGCCGGGGTTCAAGCGAGGCGGCCACCGATCACACCGATTTGTGACCGATGAACACGGGTTGCAAGCGCCGTTTCCGCCAGCGCTCCGCTCGCACGCGCGCTGCCGGCCGCGCGCCATCCTTTATAATCGTTGCCTTGCGCACCTAAGGTTGAACGCACTTGGCACTCGACGACAAAATTTACCAACTCCGCCGCGAGAAACTCGCCCAGATCGCAGCCCTCGGCCAGCCGGCGTATCCACACAAGTTCAGCGCCACGCACGCCATGCCGCGCATCATCGCCGAATACGCCGGGAAAACCGCCGAGGAACTGGAAGGCTCCAAGCCGGAGGTGCGCATCGCGGGCCGGCTAATGACCATCCGCCTGATGGGCAAGGCCAGCTTCGCCCACCTGCAACAGGCCGGACAGCGTCTGCAAATCTACGTCAGGAAAGAGGCGGTTGGCGACCGTGGCTGGGAGCTGTTCAAGCTGCTCGATATCGGCGACCACATCGGGGTGCGCGGCTACCTGTTCCGCACCCGCACGGGCGAGCTCACCGTGCACGTGGAGGAAACCACCTTCCTCGCCAAGGACCTGCTGCCGCTGCCGGAGAAATGGCACGGGCTCACCGACGTGGAGACGCGCTACCGCCAGCGTTACGTGGACCTGGTGATGAACCCCGAGGTGCGCGAGACGTTCGTCAAGCGCAGCCAGGTGGTGCAGGCGCTGCGCCGCTATTTCCAGGAGCGCGGGTACGTCGAAGTCGAGACCCCGATGATGCAGCCCATCGCCGGGGGCGCGGCGGCGCGGCCCTTCGTCACCCACCACAATGCGCTCGATATCGACCTCTACCTGAGAATCGCGCCCGAACTCTACCTGAAGCGGCTGATAGTCGGCGGGCTGGAGCGGGTGTACGAGATCAACCGCAACTTCCGCAACGAGGGCATCTCCACCCAGCACAACCCCGAATTCACCATGCTGGAGTTCTACCAGGCCTACAGCGACTACTACGACCTGATGGATCTAACCGAGGAGATGCTGCCCTTCGTGGCACGCGAGGTAAACGGCACAACCGTGAACACTTTCAACGGCCGCGAGCTGGATTGGACGGCCTGGCAGCGGCTCTCCATGCGCGAAGCGATTATCAAGTACTGGCCCGAAGCCGCCGCGCCCGCGCCCCAGGTAGCCGACTTTTCCGACGGCGCCAAGCTGGAGGCGGCCGTCGCCCGCCTGAACTCCACCCGCGGTGAGGTGATCTCCGAGCGAGCGCGGCTGGACGGCGTGGGCCGCGAAGAAATCGAGCGGGTGGAGTTCGACGCCGCGGATCTGGGCAAGACCACGGTCGCGCTGTTCGAAGCGATCGCCGAGAAACAGCTTTTCCAGCCCACCATCCTCTACGACTTCCCCAAGTCGGTCTCGCCGCTATCCAAGGACAAACGCGACGAGCCCGGCTGGGTGGAGCGCTTCGAGGTTTTCGTGGGGGGCCTGGAAATCGGCAACGCCTTCAGCGAATTGAACGATCCCGAGGAGCAACTGCGGCGGTTCCAGGACCAGGTGCGCGCCCGCGCCGCCGGCGACGAGGAGGCCATGGCCGAGGTGGACTACGATTACGTACGCGCGCTCTCCTACGGCATGCCGCCCACGGCCGGCTACGGCGTGGGAATAGACCGTCTCACGATGTTATTGACGGACTCACGCTCCATCCGGGATGTGATTTTGTTCCCCCTGCTGCGGCCGGAAAGGACGGACACGATCGCTCATACCGAGTAAACAGACGAAGCCGCGGATAGAGAATCTGGATGATCCTCATTGACCGTGCGGCGAACGGTCTGCCGGCTCTGTCGATGTTTTCGATTTTGCAGATGCACCATCATACGATTTCGTGAAGTTAAGCTCGCCCAATTCAGTTTCGGCTCGCTCCACCTGCCGAAAGAAGCCCGATGTCCAAACGAATGGAATGAATCCCAACACGAGTACTGCCATGATCCCATTCGGACTGCTAGGCTTAAGCACTAAGCCAATCACCCAAATTACAGCGGATGTGCTCACCACCGTTGCCCAGAAGGTCCATCGCGTCCAATTGATCCCCCGGTCGTCCCGTATGGGTCCAAGGAATATCACTAGCAGCCCTGCAGAAAAAATTCCCGCGCCCAGAGGTGCGAGTCGATCTCCAGGAATCGCGTAGGGCTCGGGGACAATGAACCACTCCAGAATCGCAAATGCACAAATGAATGAAAGAAAGCACCAAAAGGCGATTTTTTGCTTTCTTAATTGCTGCTTCGATACGGCGAACCTTTTCCTTCGCTTTCTGCGGGGCTCTGGGTATCTTGCTATCCCGCGCTCAATGAGGCTCTCATAGGCCCTAGGGAGGATGTCGGAGAAGCGCAATACGAACAGCAGCACAAGCAAAAGTGCTGTGCCGAGATACTTCAAAACTTCCACGCCTTCTGGATGGATCTTCATGAATAGATGCCTACCATGGCGCTAGTCATGGTTGGGCGCAAGTTTTTTTCACACTCCTCCCCTCCCGTTCGCTCCTCCCACCTCCCGTTCGCTGCAGACTGGTGGCGGTTCGCCGCCGGATTCACCGCCGCTTGTGATCTACGCTCACCTCACAGGGTGAGCACGGTCACAGACCGTAGAGACAAGACCGCGTTAACTCCTTGTCCTGCATGGCCATCAATATCGGTCTCGATATCGGCGCCGTCAGCCTGAAGCTTGCCGCCATCGGCGCGCCGGCTGACCGCGAACTCATGGACCGCCTCACGGAGAAGAACCCTGACGGCTTCTTTCCCGCCCAGTTCCCTGCCGGCTCGGCGCTGGCGGGCCGTCCGCTGGCGCTTTCGCGCTATCGCCGCATCCAGGGCAGCCCCATCCAGTCCACCTTCGACCTGCTGAAGGAGCTCTACGAGCACGTGCCGGAAGAGAACGTGGAAGGCATCCGCGTCACCGGCTCGGGCAGCGAGTTGATCGCCAAGCTTCTCGGCATTTACTTCGAAAACGAATTCCGCGCCGTGGCCAAGGGGGTGCGCGACTTCTACCCCGAGGTGCGCACCGTCTTCGAAATGGGCGGCGAAACTTCGAAGTACATCCGTTTGGAGCCGAGCGCGCAATCGAAGTACCTGGGAATCATCGACTACCAGTCGAGCGGCGACTGCGCCGCCGGCACGGGATCGTTCATCGACCAGCAGGCCACCCGGCTTCTTTACAAGGTGGAGGAAGTCGGCCCGGCCGCCTGCCGCGCCAGTTGCGCGGCGCGGGTTGCCGGACGCTGCTCGGTGTTCGCCAAGTCCGACATGATCCACGCCCAGCAGAAGGGCTACAACACCGAGCAGATCCTGCGCGGCCTGTGCGACGCGGTGGCGCGCAATTTCAAGTCGGCCATTGTGAAGGGCAAGCAGGTGGCGCCGCCGGTGGCGTTCGTGGGCGGAGTGGCGCTCAATGACGGCGTGCGCAACGCCATGCGCGAAGCCTTCCAGTTGGACGAACGGGACCTGTTCGTGCCCGAGCATTACTGCTGGCTGGGCGCGCTGGGCGCCGCCATCTTCGAAACCGGCGAGACCCGCAAGCGCTCCTTCAAACGCATCCACCAACTGCGCCAGCACGCCGGAAAGCAGACTTTCGCCTGCTCGGACCCGCTGATCATGGAGAACGTGCTCCTGCTCCGCGACCGGGTGCAGGACGTCACGCTCCCGCCCGAGGGCAAGATCGACGCCTACCTTGGCATCGACGTCGGCTCAGTGAGCACCAACCTGGTGGTTATCGACACCCACGGCAACCTGCTGCACGAAATCTACCTGCGCACCCAGGGACGCCCCATCGAGGTGGTGAACAGCGGGCTGGAGGAGATGGAGCAGGTGCTGGGCGAGCGGCTGAACATCCTCGGCGTGGGCACCACCGGCTCGGGGCGCGAGCTGATCGGCGAGCTGGTGGGCGCCGACACGGTCAACGACGAGATCACCGCCCACAAGACCGGCGCCATGCACGTCTCCGAGCAGCTCGGCATGGAGCGCGTGGACACGATCTTCGAGATCGGCGGGCAGGATTCCAAGTTCATCCGCATCGACGACGGCGTGGTCGTGGACTTCACCATGAACGAAGCCTGCGCCGCCGGCACCGGATCGTTCCTGGAGGAGCAGGCAGAAAAACTCGGCATCTCGATCAAGGGCGAGTTCGCGCGGCTGGCGCTGGCCTCCACCAACCCGGCGCGCCTGGGCGAGCGCTGCACGGTGTTCATGGAGCGCGACGTCACCAGCCTGCTGCTCAAGGGCGCCGAGGTCGGCGACCTCTCCGCCGGCCTGGCCTACTCGGTGGCGCTGAATTACCTGAACCGCGTGGTGCGCGGGCGCAAGATCGGCGGCGTCATTTTCTTCCAGGGGGGCACCGCCTACAACGACGCCGTGGCCGCCGCGTTTTCGCTGATCCTGGGAAAGCGCATCATCGTTCCGCCGCACAATGGCGTGATCGGCGCCATCGGCATGGCCCTGATCGCCCAGGAGCGCATGCGCCATACGGCGCAGCCCAGCAAGTTTCGCGGCTACCACCTGGACCGCGTGAATTACAAGACGCGCGAATTCGTGTGCAAGGCGTGCTCCAATTTCTGCGACATCAAGGAATTCAACATCGAGGGCCAGCGCAGCTACTGGGGCGACAAGTGCTCGGACAAGTTCCGCAAGCGCGCCCGCACCGACCGCGCGCCGGTGATCGAGGACCTGGTCGAGTATCGCGACAAGATCCTGGAGCAGGCGCTGAAGCCGGCGGCCGGCCATCGCGGGAAGGTCGGCATCCCGCGCACCATGTTTTTCTACGACAAGTTCCCTTTCTGGTGCGCCTACATGCAGGAGCTGGGATTCGACGTGGTGGTCTCGCCGCGCACCGACCCGGTGATCGCCGGCAGCGGCGACGAGATGGCCATCGCGCAGCCCTGTTTTCCCGTGAAGGTGGCGCACGGGCACGTGAAGAAGCTGCTGGAATCGGGCGTCGATTACGTGCTGCTGCCGAACACGCTCAACGAATACAGCGCCCAGACGACGGAGGAGTCGCACCTCTGCCCGTGGAACCAGACGCTGCCCTTTGTGATCCGCGCCATTCCGCAGATGGAGACGGCGCGCGCCAAGTTCCTGGTGCCGACGGTGAATTTCCGCTACGGCCGCAGGCACGTGGAAAAGGAGCTGGCGGAATTCGCCGCCGGCCTGCGCATCTCGCGGCGCATGAGCGACCGCGCGGCGGCGGCGGCTTACGCCGCCCAAGGAGAATTCCTCGAGCTGATGATGCTGGCCGGCTCGCGCGCGCTCTCCACCCTGGAGCGCACCGGCGAGCCCGCGCTGGTGCTGGTGGGACGCGCCTACAATCTCTACGACCGCAGCCTGAACTGCGATATCCCGCGCAAGCTGCGCGCGCTCTACGGCGCCAACGTGCTGCCCATGGATTTCCTCCCGCTGGACGAGGAGGACATCCGGGATGTGAATCCCAACATGTACTGGAACTCGGGGCGGCGCATCCTGGCGGCCGCGCGCATCTCGCGCCGCCGGCGCAACCTGCACGTGGTGTACATCTCCAACTTCAAGTGCGGGCCCGATTCCTACATCAAGTCGTTCATGAACGACGCCGCCGGCAAGCCCAGCCTGGTGCTGCAGTTCGACGGCCACTCCAACGACGCCGGCTTCATTACCCGGTGCGAAGCTTATCTCGACAGCAAAGGATTTCTGCGATGCTCTCCCGCCATCAGCACGTAACCCGCAAGATCGGGGCCGCGCATCCGCTTGCCGGGAAAACGGTCTACATTCCCGCCATGGCGCAAGGCAGCGTGGACGCGTTCGCCAGCGTGTTCCGCTGGCTGGGCATCGACGCTTATCCAACTCCGCCCTCGAACGAGCGCACGCTGGAGCTGGGCGGAAAGTACACCGCGGGCGACGAATGTTACCCGGCCAAGGTCACCGTCGGTGACTTCCTGCGCATCGTCGAGCAGCCCGGCTTCGATGCGCGCAAGACCGTCTTCTTCATGGCCACCGCCGACGGTCCCTGCCGCTTCGGCCAGTACGCGCCGTATCTGTGCAAGCTGCTCAGGGACGCCGGCTATGGCGACGTGCAGGTGTTCTCCCCCACCAGCAAGAACGGCTACACCGACATCGGCGACGTCGCCGGCCCGTTCATCCGCGCCTCCTGGCGCGCGCTGGTGACCGCCGACCTGCTGCGCAAGGCGCTGCTCAAGACGCGCCCCTACGAGACCAGCCCCGGCGCCGCCGACCGCGCCTTCGAGGCTTCCCTTGCCGACCTGTGCCAGACCATCGAGTACAGTTGCGCCGACACCAAGTGCCAGCTCAAGCAGATCGTGGCCTCCATGGCGCGCGCCCGCGAGCGCTTCCGCCGCGTGCCCGCCCGTTACGACCGCGACGTGCCGCTCATCGGTGTCGTCGGCGAAATTTTCTGCCGCCTGAACAATTTCAGCAACGAGGACCTGGTGCGCAAGCTGGAGAGCTACGGAGCCGAGGCCTGGATCAGCGACATCATGGAGTGGATTGCCTACACCAATTCCGAGCAGGTGCGGCGTCTGAAGCTGGTGGGACGCGGATGGTCGCTGGAACGGGGCAAGACCATGCTGCGCGATCACATCCAGATGGCCGACGAGCACGCCCTCGCCGCCCCCTTTCACGAAGACGCCATCGGCTACGATGAACCGCCCATCGCGGAAGTGCTGCGACTGGCCGAGCCCTACCTGCCCGTCTCCGGCGCCATGGGCGAGATGGTGCTCAGCGTCGGCAAGGCGGCCTACCTGGCCAGGCATGGCGCCGACGGCATCATCGACATCAGCCCTTTCACATGCATGAACGGCATCGTCAGCGAAGCCATCTATCCCAAGCTGAGCAAGGATTACGGCGGGATTCCCATCCGCAATTTCTATTTCGACGGCACGCAATCCGATCTCGACCGCGACCTCGGCATCTACATGGAGCTGGCGCGCTCCTACCGCGAGAACAAGAAAACGCCGCGCGCCTACCCTGCTTACTTCGGCGCCGCCGCCGCCGACTAGCAAAATCGTCCGCGGGTGCAGAGGCGGAATTCATTCCGCCGCAACCTACAGCGCCACCGAATGCGCCGCCTCGTGTTGCTCCAACATTTGCCCGGCCAGGTCCGCCGCCTTCCAGTGGAAGATCGGCTGCAGGCCCTCCGACTTCAGCCGGGCGGAATAGACAGGCGCGTCGTAGGAGTGAGTCTCGAACTGGCATCCGCCGTGCTGCAACGAGTACCCGCCAGGCGCGGTGGAGCAGTTGAAGGTAAACAGGCAGCCGCCGCCCCGTGCCAGCTCGACGCACAGCTCCCAGTCCTCGCGCGTGCTGACGAAGGCCGCCGTCGCCGGCGAAAAGATGTTGTGCAGGGCGATGGCGGCCACGAACTCCTGCCGCGTGGGCGTGAACGGTGATTCCTGGAACACCGCTCCAGGCGCCGGTTTCAGCCGGGGAATGCCGAGCACGGTCGCTCCGCGCCCGTACCGCCGCTGCAGGTACTCCTCGTGCAGCATCAACATGGCCCAGTCGCGCTTCCACTCAGCCAGCCCGGAGAGGACGCCGATCCCCACATGCTCCACGCCCGCCGCCAGCATGCGCTCGTAGGCGTCCACGCGATACTCGAAATTCGCCTTCTTCGTCGCGCCCGGATGCAGCAGCGCGTAGCGGTCGCGGTCGTAGGTCTCCTGCCAAAGCACCGACAGGCACAACCCCGCATCCACCAGGCGGCGATACTCGCTCGCGTCCAGAGCCTCCGCGCTCATTCCCACCAGGCCGCCGCCATGCCGCTCCAGCACCCGCCGCACCAACTCCACGTGACGGCACATCGCGTCGACCCGCACCCGAGGATCGCTTGAGTACACCAGCTCCAGCGTCCTCAGCCCCTTCTCCTCGATCAGGAACACCGCTTCTTTTTCCAGCTCCTCGTCGGTCAGCCGCCGGCGCTCCACCCCGACCCCCTGGTTCGGCGAACGAAAATTGCAGTAGAGGCATTGCTCCTGGCAGATGCTGCTCACGTAGATGGGAACGATGGCGAAGACGCGGCCCTGGTAACGCTCGCGTTTGATCTCGGCCGAGCGGTCCACGAGGGTGCGGTCCAGGTCGCCGCCGGCACCGAATTCCTCCGCCCAGAAATACGGCGCGAAATCACAAGCCGCGCCGGCGTGAACGGAGCCCAACTCCGCGGCGCGAGTGTGCGCCAGCTCGGTGACCTGTTCCCAGGCGGCGTCGTAGCGTTCGGAGAACATGGGCGCGTCCTGACCAGATGAGCGTTCTTGGTCAAATCATACGACGGCCGACGCGCCCGCCCTGATCTCATCGCCGCCGCCCGACGCCTCCCATCCCGAAATGGGAGGGGCGGTCGCCGAAATGGAGGCGGCCAGGCTTAGTGCTCAACGTCAAAATAGATTTTGGTGGTGGCGCGGTACTGGGTGATTTTCTTGTCGCTGATCTCCATCTCAAATCCGCCGACCCGCGCCCATTTCATACCGTGGACGGTCTTGGCTGCCTCGGCCACCGCATTCGCCGCAGCCTTGGCAAAGCTCTCGTTCGAAATGCCGACAACTTCGATCACTTTCTGCACCATAGCGCACTCCTTCAATGTTCTGTGGCCCGCCAAGATATTACGCTCCTGCCCGCCTCTCGTCGCCGCTTGGCGGTCTAACCTGACGTGCTGGAGCGATGCGGAGAATTGGGAACTGGCGAGCGCGGCGGGATTGAGGGGAGTGGTGAGCGCGGCAGGATTCGAACCTGCGACCCATGCCTTAAAAGGGCATTGCTCTACCAACTGAGCTACGCGCCCACAAACAATTCATTTTAACACTGCAACCGAACCCGACACCGCCACCGAACGCGGAAGCCCAACCCCAAAACACGCACTTGTAACCATCGCGTCACGGAAGCGGCAGGCCCTGGGAATCAATGCATGGGAACGGCCATTTTCCGGCGCCGCCATGCCACGCCGAAGCCAGTGAACAGCGTCGGGAGGATACAACGTAAAAAAAGGACGCTGGCCGCGGGCCAGCGTCCGAAGAACAACAAGAAAGAGTGGCTTATACGGAAGTGGTCTGCTTTCGGCCGGCGGCCGCAGCAGCCCTGGCCGCCGCCTCCTCCTCCAGGCGCCCTTGTTCCTGCGCCTTGTTGAAGGTTTTGATGGCAACCGGTTTCAGCCAGAACAATGCCAGGAAAGCGGCCAGAAGGTCGCAGCCGACCATGGCGTAGAAGATCGGAATCCAGGAATGGGTAGCGGCAGCGCCCAGGGCGGCCACCGGTCCGGCAAAGATGGAGGCCAGACCTTTGGACGTGTAGACAACGCCGTAGTTGGTGGTGGCCCATTTCTTGCCGAACAGGTCCCCGGTAATCGCCGGGAAGAGGGAGAAGATCTCGCCCCAGGCGAAGAAACAGAGACCGGACAGCAGGATGAACCACACCGGATGGGAAATGAGGTGAGCCAGACCGAACACCGCCAGGGCCTCGCAGAAGAAGGCGATGAACATGGTGTTCTCACGACCGATGTGGTCGGAGACCCAGCCCCAGAACGGCCGGGTAATGCCGTTGAGGATGCGGTCCACTTGGATGGCGACTACCAGCGCGGAGAGGCCCCAGAAAACGATGACCTTATCAACGTGGTAGAACTTAGCAATGGGCTTGATCTGCGCGGTAACCACCAGCCCGCCAAAAGCCACCAGCGCCATCATAAAGTAGATGACATAGAACGCCGGTGTCTTCAGCATCTGCCAGTGGGTCATGTCGTACTTGGTGGCCCGGATGTTGGTCTTGGCGAGGGCCTTTTCTGGCGTCCATCCCTCGGGCAGCCAGCCCTTGGGAGGGGCGACGATGAGCATGGCAGCGGCGATGCAGACGATACCCTGGATAAAGCCCCAGACGATGAACGTATGCTTGTAACCGGAGGCAGCCATCATCTTCGCGATGGGGGCCACGGTAACCGCCGTTCCGATGCCGTAGGCACCAGCGGTAAAACCGGCGCACATCCCACGGTGATCGGGAAACCACTTGAGCGCATTGCCGATGCATCCGCCGTACACGGCGCCGGCACCGACGCCGCCAAGAGCGTAGGTGAAATAGAGTTGGCCAAGACTGGTGGCCATGCCAGAACCAATCCAGCCAAGACCGACCAAGAGGCCACCGAAGCCGATGATCAAACGAGGGCCGAACCGGTCGATGAGGTAGCCCTCGAATGGCACCAGCCAGGTCTCGCACAGAACAAACGCGGCAAATGCCACCTGGACTGCGGCCAGGGTTGCATTCATGCTTTTCATTAAGGGTGAAGTGAACAGGGTCCAGGCATACTGAAGATTCGCGATGGCCATCATCGCGATAATGCCTGCGATAAGTTGAACCCAGCGGTTAACGACGCGGGGTTCGGTGGGCGGGCTAGCCACAGCTGTGGCCATAAGGTGCACCTCCGAAGGGCAGTAAACTGCGATCCCCCGACTGTCTAAAGCAAGGCCACCCGCCGGGAAGCGGGTGGCCCGTCATGACTTACTCCTCTTTAGCGGTCTCGATCCGGAGCGGAATCAGCCCAGGTACGAGCCACTTGGTCCACATCTCGTCCACTTTGCTCTGGAAGAACTCAACGTCTTCGTCGATGAAGTGGGCGAATCTTCCTTGCTTCTCCAGATACTCACGGACCGGAAGGCGCTTGAATTTGCCCTCGGCAATCTGCTTGGTCTTGCCGTAGAGCTTCAGCCCTCCATTCTCGATCTCGTACAACGGCCAGATGCCGGTGTTGACCGCCAACTCGCCCAACTCGTGCGACTGGATGGGATCGAAATCCCAGCCCTTGGGGCAGGGGTTGAGGCAGTGGACGAAGGTGGGGCCGCCGACGGAAAGGGCGCGGCGGACAACGTTCATCGCCTGCAGGGCGTACGAGGTCGAAATGGTCGCCACGTACTTGCAGGTTGGGTGTCCGATTGCCATTAACGGGGCCACATTCTTCTTCCAGCGGTTGTTCATAATACGACGTTTTGTGCCCGGAGTGCTAAAAGAAGTGTTGGCACCGTAGGGCGAAGTCCCGGACACCTGGATGTCGGTGTTGGCGTAGGACTCGTTGTCGTACATGAGGATGAGCA
Organism: Terriglobia bacterium; assembly: GCA_963740615.1. Lineage (GTDB taxonomy): Bacteria > Acidobacteriota > Terriglobia > Terriglobales > Acidobacteriaceae > JAIQGF01. The sequence goes on along the minus strand of CAVUEZ010000005.1, from coordinate 130,760 downwards.
GGTTGTAATCGGGATGGGTGAGAGTCGCCGAGATGGCGTTCAGGCCCATATCGGCCCCGCCACCGTCACCGCAGAAGGCGATGACGTTGATGGGCTCGTCCTTCATCTTGCCCTTGCGCATCTGGGAGCGGAAAGCGGCGGCGGCGCCCAGAACGGCGGAGCCGGCGCTGCCCAACTGAGTGTGCATCCAGGGCACGCCCCAGGGGGTGGTGTAGTAGGAGGTGTTGGCCACGTACATGCAGCCGGTACTGCCCAGGACGATGGTCCTGGGACCGGCGGCCTTGGCCAGCAGCCGCATGATCTGGGCCGATTCGCAGCCTTGGCAGGTGCGGTGGCCGGTGGTGTAGTACTCGTTAAAGGGAACCTTCTTGACACCCTTGAAGGCTTCCAGGTTTTGTGTCGGTTTCTCTTCCACAAAGGTACTCATGTTTTTGTAATCCTTTCCGGCGCCAGGAACACGTCCGGTGACGTGCTACTCCCGCACCCCGATCCATTGCGTCAGCGGGACGGACTTGCCGGCCGCCGCGTCGAAGGTCAGGTTGGTCATGTTGGCCACGTCTTTGAGCGAGACCTCGCGCCCGCCCAGACCGCAGATGAAGCACAGAACCGGCGGCTTCGGACCCTTGCCCGGATAGAGCGCGCTCCGGACTTCGGTGGCGACCACGCCGCTCAGGTAGGGGGAACCGAAGGAGAAGTCGCGATCGACGACGCCGATGGCCTTGAAGCGGCTCAGGCACTTGACCAGGTCGTTGGCCGGGAAGGGGCGGAACCAGCGGAGGCGCACAAAGCCGACTTTCTTGCCCTGTTTGCGCAGCTCGCGGATCGCCACCTTGACGGGCATCGACATGGTGCCCATCCCGAGCAGGACCACGTCCGCATCCTCGGTCAGGTACTCCTCGAAGAAGGGGTTGCCATAGGAGCGGCCGAAGATCTTCTCGAAGTCCTTGTAGGCTTCACGAATAACGTCCTCGGTGTACTCGGTGATGGCGTAGTTCTGGCGACGGACTTCCATCACCCAGTCCTCGTTGACCTGAGGAGCGATGGTGATGACGTTGTCCGGGTGCATGAGCAGATCGCCACGGTCGTAACGAGGCAGGAACTTCTTGACCTGCTCGGAGGTGGGGATCTTCACCAGGGACTGGGAGTGAGTGAGGAAGGCACCGTCAGCGCTGATGGCGCAGGGGATGAGCATGCGCTTGTCCTCGGCGATGCGATAAGCGATGAGGGTGGTGTCCAGGGCTTCCTGAGCGGTATCGACCCAGTTCAACAGCCAGCCCAGGTCGCGGACGGCGAGAGCGTCGTTGTGCTCGGTGCCGAAGGCGCCGGGATCGTCGAGGGCGCGGTTGCCGACGACGCAAACCATGGGGACGCGCAGTGCGGGACTGACGGTGAGCGCTTCCATGGCGTACATCCAGCCCACACCGGAGGAGCCGCAGAAGACGCGGGCGCCGCAGATGGAGGCGTGCTTGACGATTTCAAATTGTGAGTGCTCGCCCTCGGCCACGATGAATTCGCAGTCCATCTCGCCGTTGGAGATGAGCTGGCTCATGAACTGCATCACCGTGTCGTAGGGACGAATCGGGTAAGCCGTGACCACGTCCACGTCAGCCAACTTGCAGGCGATCGCCATGGCTTCGGAGCCGGTAATCAGGGCTTCCTGTTCGACTTCTTTGCGTTCTGCCACTGCCATTGTTGCCATACGAATCTCCTTCTCAAGCTAGCCTTGCTGGGCGATTTCCAGAGCCTTGACGGCCTGGTCCTTGTACTGACCCTTGAAGCGGTAGCCGTGCGACCGCTCGACCGGGGGCGGAACCACGATTTTGTTCAACCACGCCTTGTAGGCAGCCTTGTCCTTGCGGAAAGCCGTCCACTGGCTGGCGCTGTCGGGGAAAGCCGTTTCCGGAACCATGCGAATGCAGTTGGGAACCGGGCAAACGGACTCGCAGATGCCGCAGCCGCAGCAGGCGTCGAGGTTGGCGTCGTAAGTGCCGTCCGGGGTGACGTCGAACGACCCATCGGGGCAGTTCAGCCAGCACAGCGTGCACTTGGTGCAGGTTTCGAAGTTGACGACCGGCCGCATGGTGCGGGTGGTGGCCTTCTTCAGTTCGGTGCTGCGGGCGGGACGGAAGCCACCGACTTGCTTGGTGACCGGGTCGGCGTAGGGAGCGCCTTGTCCCTGGCCCTTGATGGAAACGGCGTTGCGCATCTTGGTCCAGCCGGGAAGCTTAAACGTGGCCAGTTCCTCGGTGCTGCCCTGGCCCGGCTTGACGCCGATGGTGGTCAGTTTCTCGTAGGCGGTGTGGGCCGAGGTGACCTTGAGGGAGTTCTTCAACTTCTCGTTGATGTACTTCTCCACCGAGGTGAGCTTCATCAGTTCCGGGGCAACCTTGGCAATGGCGCCCAGAATGCGCACGTCGGTGTGGTCGTCCTTGTAGACCCACATGCCGGAAAAGCTGGTGACGCCGCGGAGCACGCCCAGCTTGTAGGGCTTGTCGGTGGCGTGGATGGCCTTGAGCAGGGTCTCCGGCTTCTCCAGGGAAGCGACGATCAGGGTGGAGCCCGACCGCAGGTGCTCGGTTACCGGGTGAACCCCGTACCAGCCCCAGGACTCCAGGCCCTTGCACAGGGAGTCGTCCAGAACCACGACGACGTTGGCTTGTTTTGGCTCGTACTGCGCCATTCCTTCTTCCAGTGTCTGGTCGTCCGTGGCGACAATCGCAAAGGCCTTGGCGGGAATGCCATTCCGCTCAGGACTGTCGGAATAACGGCCGAACGAGATCCCTGGTTTGCCCTCATTGTGGGCTGCCAGGACGATGCCGCGGCAGATATTCTTCGCCAGAGTCTTTTGAAAGACCCCACGGTAGATTAGTTCGATCGCAAATAGCTGGCCCATCTGGCGACCTCCATTCATTTAGTGCTGCATGAGTACAAGTTGCGTGACTTCCTTCAGGTGGCGGCGCATGGCTGCTTCGGCAGCCCTGGCGTCCCCGCGCCGCAGGGCGGCGAGGATACGCTGGTGGCCGGCGAAGGACTTCTGCAGCCGCCCTTCTACTTGCATATTGCGTTCGCGGATTTCCCGGAGCAGGTCCATGAGCACATCGACCACGTGCATGACCACCGAGTTGTCGGCCGCGGTGGCGATGGCGTAGTGGAACTCCGAGTCCTCCTCGATCGCCCACTCACCGCGAGCCACCTTCTCGCCTTGGCGGCGCAAGATGTCGTCCATGTGAGCAAGCTGTCCGGGGGTAATGTGCTTGGCGGCGCGCGCCGTGAGCGGTGGCTCGATAATCTCGCGGACTTCGAGCAGCTCCGCGACGTGCTTCCGTTTTCGCACCAACACGGCAAACAACGGATTCACCAGCGCGTCCGGGGAATTGTCACAGACAATGGTTCCGGCGCCTTGACGGGGCTGAACCAGCCCCATCAACTCCAGCCTGCGCATGGCGTCCCGAATGGAACTACGGCTGACTTTGCACGCCTGCGCCAGTTCCCGTTCCGAGGGGAGCTTATCGCCGGGTTTGAGCTCCTCCACGATGTAACGTTCCAGCTTCCGGGCGACCTGGTCGTACAGCTTGTCCTTGTGGAAACCGTTGAACGCCGGTCTAGGGGTGCTAGCCAAAGATGTTTTTCCAAGTGGTCTGACAACCTGACAACCTGACCACTCGGCCATTCTAGGCATTGGGAATAGTTAGGCAGTGATTGGGGTCACAGCTAGCTGTGATTGGGGCGCAAATCGCCTGTTTTTGGACACTTACTCCTCCCGCGCCAGCTTCACTCGCCGGCCGCCCTGGCCGGCTTTGACGGTGCGCAGCACGGAGGCGATATCGTTGGCCACCATGTAGCGTGAGCTCTTGACGCCGCGCTGGCCGAAGGCGAGGAAGCGCAGTTCGTCGCGGGCGGTGACCGAGGGGGGCACCAGTTCATGGGCGGCCTTGCGCAGATGCTCCTCCGAAATGGGGAGGCGCGCCTTACGCGCCTGGCGCGCGGCTTCGTCGACCACCAGCTTCAGATCGCTGGCGGAATATCCGGGCAGGCTGTTGGCGAAGGAGACCACGTCAATACCGGAACACTGCAAGCGGCCGAAGAGGTGGAAGCGCAACATGGCGGCGCGGGCAGTGGCATCGGGCGCGGGCACGTAGATCAGCTTGTCCAGCCGGCCGGTGCGCAGGACGGCGGAGTCGATCTTCCACGGCTCGTTGGTGGCGGCAATCAGAACAATGCGGCGGGGCGCGCACCCCTCCAGTTGCTTGAGGAACTCGCTCACCTCTTCGGAGGTGTGGTGCTGGTGGGCACCCAGGGAGCGGCGCGCCGGCACCATGGACTCAAACTCGTCGACGAACAGCAGCGCGGGCGCATGCTCGGCCGCGGTGTCAAACACCTCGCGGATCTTCAGGGTGGTGTCGTGAATGAAGGTGCTGCCGATCTCGGAGGGGAAGACCTCCTTGAAAAAGTAGTTCAATTCCTCGGCGAGCTGGCGGGCAATATAGGTCTTGCCGCAGCCCGGCGGGCCGAACAGGAGGATGCCGTTGGGAATGGTGAGGCCGTACTGCTTCAGGTCTTCGGGCTCGCGCAAGGCGGAGACGACTTCGTCGTAGAGTAGCGCCTTGAGCTCGTCCATGCCCGCCACTTTGTCGAGGCCGCGCTCGTTGGGGCTGGGGACGACCTCGACTTTGGACTTCTCCCGCGCCGGCGGCGCCGGTTGCGATGGCTGCAGCCCGGCCACGGGCGGCTGCGGCTGGGGCTCGGCAAGGGCCGGGGCAGGGCCGGCGTCGGGCGGCGCTTGCTTTTTCGGCTGGTCCTCTGCTGCCGTCTCTTCCGACGAGCTCCATCGCTGCATCCAGATCGGCATTGGGCCCATGACTTGTTCCGCGCACAGATTGCAGAAGGCGTCGCTGGGCGGCTCGCACTCCCACTCCTCATGCTGGTAGGGCAAACCGCACTTGGCGCAGATGTGGTCGTGAACGGCCGGGCCGCCCTCCGCGCCCGGGGTCGAGGTCATCAGGACTTCCGGATTGACGTTGGCCACGGGAAACTTGAGCTGGCGGTAAGCCTGCTCGACCCGCATCCGTTCCCGCTCCGAGAGAACGCTGTTTACTAGCGCCGCAAATTTTTCCGCGGCGGCGCGCGGGATGGTCTCCCAAGTTTCGCGCAACAGCGGCTGGATGCAATCGCCGAGCGCCTTTTTCAGCGAGGCTGCCCAGTTCTCGAAAAAGCGTTCGCCGGCTTCGTAGTGGAAGCCACCGACCTCCACCAGGTCCGGGAACAAAGAATAGTCGGCGACCGCGTGCTGGTGCAGGCGACGCGCGAGCGATTGCCTTGCGCGCTCATAGCGTTCACGGGTGAAAAACAAATTCCGGGAGCCAGTCGGCACCGCGGCTCCGCGGTCGGGTTCTGTCCGAGCCATTGGCCTCTCTCACGCGCGCAACGAAATACTGGTTCTGCTGGCCCGATTCTAAGCGATAGGGCAACCGCGGGGCGCAACTTCGCACTCCCCGCGCGGCCCTTCTGTCCCAAAATCGGATGGCGGAGATCTGTGCGCCGGTGCGCAGCCGAGCGTATACAATGCAGGATAGCCTGGATGAGGATGGTGATCCGTGTCCGCAAATCCCGTTTCTCCGATCTTGCAGATGAGAGTTGAAAGGCAGCCCGCCAAGACCATTGTTCACTGTGCCGGGAAGATCGTGAGCGACACCTGGACGGAGTTTTCCACCACGGTGCGCGAGCTATTGTCGGAATGCAAGCCGATCCGCGTCGACCTCAAGGACGTGGTCCAGGTGGACAGCATCGGGATCGGAGCGTTCGTGAGCGTCTGGGCATCAGCAAAGAGATGCAGTTGCGATCTGAAGTTCATCAACCCTAACCAGCGCGTTCAGGACGTGGTGGCCATCACCAAGCTGCACGACATGTTCGAGAGCTAGGGCTCAGGCTTCAGGCGCGGGCGCGCTCGCCACTTGTGAGCGCTAACCAGGAAGGGCGCTGAATCCCACAACGAGCTGCCTGGCTCGGTCGACATGCACTCGCGTGGTCCCCGCGGGAGCCCGCTTCGTTTGTCTCTAGTGGCTCCTGGCTACTGCATCCTTGCCGTGGGCCAGGGGGCGATCCTGAAACAGGCTCGCCATGGGGTTGGCGGGGCCGCACCCCCTGCCAAGGGCAAGCCCGTGGCGGATGGCAGTGGTGATGAATTCCTTGGCCATGGCCACAGCTTCCTTCACTCCGCGCCCGTGCGCCAGCGCCGCCGCAATGGCGGAAGCAAAGATGCAGCCGGTGCCGTGGGTGTGTTTGGTGTGGAAGCGCTCGGCGCGGAATTCGGTGAAATCGCGGCCGTCGTAGAGGATGTCCGCCGCCACCCCCGCCAGGTGGCCGCCCTTGATGACCACGTTGGCGGCGCCCAGTTCATGGATCGCTTTGGCCGCGTCCTTCATCCCGTCCAGGTCGCGGACCTCACGCCCGAGCAGCGCCGCGGCTTCGTGAAGATTGGGTGTGGCCACGGTGGCCGCCGGCAGCATGAGGGACTTCAACGCCTGAACCGCCTCGGGCTTCAGCAGCGGCGCCCCGCTCTTGGCGATCATCACCGGATCGACCACCACGCGAGGGAGCCTGTGGCGCGCGATGCTGTCCGCCACCGCTTCGATAATGGCGACATTGGCCAGCATGCCGGTCTTCACCGCGTCGCAGCCCACGTCAGTGACGCAGGCTTCGATCTGCAGGGCCACGAACTCCGGGGCCACCTCGACCACGCCCAGCACGCCGGTGGTGTTTTGCGCGGTGAGCGCGGTAATGGCGGTCATGCCGAAGGCGCTCAGCGCCGATATGGTCTTCAGGTCGGCCTGGATCCCCGCCCCTCCGCTCGAATCGGAACCGGCGATCACCAGGACGCGCGGCAAGCTCACACGGGCCATCGCTCGAGTTTCCATGCCATCTCCCAAAACTGCCATTCATGGCGGCTGCTGGTGAGGAAAATCTCTTCCAGCCGGCGGAGCGTGGGCTCGGGCAGGCCGGCCGCCACTTCGTCCAGCAATTCCCTGCACCACCCGGCCAGCTCCGCGAATTCGGCCGAAGAATACATCTCAATCCACCTGGCGTAACGTTTTTCGGCGGGCGGGGCCAGCCGGGCCAGCCGCTGTCCGATCTCGCTGAAGCCCCACATGCAGGGCACCAGCGCCGCCACCAGCTCGGCGTAGTCGCCAGCGGCGGCGAAGCGTAACAGGAAATCGGTGTAGCCGCGGGTGGCGCGTGCCGGCTCCTCCTGCTCCAACTCCGTCAGGCTGATGCCGAACTCGCCGGCGTAGGCGCGGTGCAGACTCATCTCGGTGTTGAGCGTCTCGTGCAGCAGGGCGGCGAAACGGCTCATCGCCCGCAGGCCGGGGCTGCGCGCCGAGGCCAGGGCGACCACGCGCGCGTAGTCGATGAGAAACACGTAGTCCTGGCGCAGCCAGAACTTGAATTTCTCCAGCTCGAGCGTGCCCTCGCCGATGCCGCGCACGAACGGATGCCGCAGTTGGGCCTCCCAGATAGGCGCCGCCTTCCGCCGCACTCGATCGCTGAACCGCTCAGCCATGTACGCAACTTGTAGCACCGGGGAAGGGTCATGGCAACGGATTGGCCGTTGGCCGCGGATCACTCATGCGGCCTGGCTCGAGTCGCGTCCGCTAAGCCCTCGGATTCGAAATAAATCCGCCTGACCGACGGCTGTTTGCGACGGACGGCTTCTTCAATCTGGTCCACGGCTATTGTCCAAAGTCAGGGAGGGCTGTCCTCCGGCAGCATTGCCGCCGGGGCTGCGGGGTTGATGACCACCCCGACCTTACCCAACTGAAAGAGCCATCGACCGTAGCTCTCCGTTGCGCCTTCATTCGACGGGTGAAGCTGATTGGCAAGAGCCCCATGCGCGCCCTCGCAATGGCCGGCCGGCGGTAATGCCCGTCAGTCGCCCGTTTTCAAATTCCACCTGCCCGTTGACGAGGACGTACTTCACGCCGCGCGACAACTGCGCCGGCTGATGGTAGCTGGCGGTATCGATGATCCTTGCCGGGTCAAAGACAGTGACATCGGCGAAATAGCCTTCCTGGAGAATTCCGCGATCCTTCAGATGCTCGCGTAGCGCGGGCAACGAGGTGATTTTGCGGATACCTTCCGGCAGGGTCATTAAGTGAAGGTCGCGAACGTAGTGGCCAAGGAAGCGGGGCATGCTGCCATAGGCGCGGGGATGGGTGTGGGGTGAATACAGCGGCCCGTCAAGCGATTCCTCGTTCGCATCCAGTCCGATGCTTGTCCACGGCTGTTTGAGACCGAACTGCAAATCCTCTTCGCTGGCGATGAAGAATAGGGCGCCGGCCTGGCCCTGCGTCGCAAGGACAAAATCCATGAGGGCGTCGACGCCGTCCTTGTGCTCGTCGGCTGCATACTCCGACAGCTTCTTCCCCGAAAACTTCTTCATACCCTCCGGGCCAGAGTCGCCGACCTCGAGGATAATGCCCGATGGCCCGCCGCTCCCCAGGTAAAGGTTCTCCCAACTGTCGTGCTCGGTGGCAAGTTCCGATCGAATGCGGGCACGAACAGCCGGATCGTGAAGACGCTCAAGCATTTTTTCGCGGCCGCCATCGGCAACCCACGGGGGAAGAGCCGCGGCCAACGCGGTTCCGCCGGCGACATAGGGATACATGCTGGCGGTGACATCCAGGCCGGAATCGCGCGCAGCCCGGAGCTTGGCGATTATTTTGGGCATCGTCCCCCAACGCGGCTGGCCAATGACTTTCAGGTGAAAGATTTCCACCGGTACGCCGGCTTCACGGCCGATCCGCAGGGCTTCATCGATGGCGGAATCCTCGGTGCGGCCTTCACTGCGCAAGTGGGTCGCGTAGAGGCCGCCGTACTGCCCGGCAACCTTCGCCAGCTCGATCAGTTCTTCAGTCTTAGCGTAGTGCCCCGGCGGGTAGATCAACGCGGTCGACAGGCCAAACGCGCCGTCGCACATGGCTTGCGCGACCAGGCTCTTCATCCGATCGAACTCCGCCGGGGTGGCAGCGCGATCCACCTCGCCGAGAACGGCCTCGCGGACCTGCGTCGCACCAACGTAGGTGCCAATGTTGATGGGCGTGCCGCTTTTCATCAGCCGCCGGAAGTAACCGTTGAGCGTGGTCCAGTCGACGGTGAGGTGGTAATGATCGAGTTCGGCCTTCTCCGGCGCGAGCGTCAGCGCGTCTTGGGGCGCAATCGACCATCCTTCTCCCGTGATCTCCGTCGTGATGCCTTGAGAAAGCTTGCTGAGGGAGCGGTTGTCGATGAGCAGCGAGATTTCGGATTGCCCGAGCATGTCGATGAAACCGGGCGCGACCACCAGGCCGGAGGCGTCGATGGTGCGCTTCGCGGTCGCGTTGTGCAGGTCGCCGATGGCGGCGATGCGCTCGCCCGATATGGCGATATCGGCCGCGTACCAGGGGTTGCCGGTGCCATCGATGATGTGGCCGTTGCGAATCAGGACGTCATAGGGAGCGGTTGCGGTGGCTGCACCTTGCGCGATGGCCCGAGGCGCCCACGCCGCGAGCACTAGCGGCAACACGACTGCGAGTCGACGGAAGATATCCGAAAGGCGGCTACGGCGGGGCTGCGGATTGGTCATGGCATTCATCGCCGGTTCGTGCGAATGTCTATGCGGAACTTTCGCGCCACACACGATGCGTCCTTCACACGGGCGTGGCGCTGAGCCGAACGGCCACCTGCGCCGCGGCACGCCACGTTTTCTCCCGCACGGTCAGTTGCTCGACGCGTCCGCGGCGGACTGCATACCCCAGGCCGGGCAGGTCGGGAACCTGGATCGTACCGTCAGGGCTGACTTCGACGCTCGGTTCGATGACGTCTTCGTCCCAATATCGGCGGCTGGCGGAAACGTCGCCGGGAAGGACAAAGCCGGGCAGCGATGACATTGCCACGTTGTGGGCCCGTCCGACGCCCGACTCCAGCATCCCACCGCACCACACCGGAAGTTTGTGCGCGACGCAGGTATCGTGCACGGCGCGCGCTTCGCTGTGGCCGCCTACTCGCCCGAGTTTAATGTTGATTACTCGGCAGGCGCCCAGTTCGATGGCAGCCAGCGCATGGTGGGCATTGTGGATGCATTCGTCGAGGCACACCGGCGTGCGCAACTGGCGTTGCAGCGCGGCATGCAGATAAATGTCGTCCCAGTTCAGGGGTTGCTCGATCATCATCAGGTTGAATTCATCGAGTTGCCGGAGGAGAGCGACATCCGCGGGCCGGTATGCGGAATTCGCATCGACCATCAGGGGCACATGCGGAAATCGCTCCCGCACCCGCCGTACGACGTTGACGTCCATCCCCGGCTTGATTTTCAACTTGATCCGCCGGTACCCGGCGGCGAGTTCCTGTTCAATCATGCCCAGCAGGACCCCCGTGTCGGCCTGAATTCCGAGTGAAACGCCGCAAGCAATCTCGTTCCGCGTACCGCCGAGCAACCGGCTGAGCGGCACGCCTTTCTCCTGCGCCTCGATGTCCCACAATGCATTCTCCAGGCCGGCACGCGCCATCTCGTTGCCGCGGATGGGCTGCAGCAGCGTGGATATGTCGGCGGCGCGCTCCACCGCCTGCCCCAGGACCCTGGGCACGATGAAATCACAGAACACGTGCCACGCGGTATCCGTGGTTTCGGCGTTGTAGAACGGCTGTTCCTGCGTAGTGATTTCGGCCCAGCCGGTGAGACCGCCGGCTCCCACTTCAACCAGCAAAACGCGCCTTTCGAAGGTCGTTCCGAAGCTGGTCTCGAACGACCTCTTCAGCTTCATGTGCAGTTCCCGAAGCGCGATGAATTCAATCTTCATATGACTTGTCAAGGTGATAGGTACCGTCGCTGTCCGTCACTGCAAATCCGGTGACGGCGTAACCCTGATCGAACAGCTCCAAAAACCTGCTCCGTATGCTGCGCCTGGATCTCGGCCGCCCTGGACGGCTGGTCGCGCCGCAGTTCGCCCAGTTTTCGCGGGACCGAAATGCTGACGGCGCCGGCAGCGGGATTCGGGCGCGCGCCGGAAAGTCGCGCCTGCACGTGTGGCGACATCAGGCGCCACTCGGCCACAACTCGGTCGGTCGGCAGGTTGGCGTGCAGCGGACTGCTGGAACTGCCGTAAAAATCGGGCATGTACCTGCGCGCGATTGCCCCTAAACAGGCAATATTGAAATAGGCATTGCGAATTTCCAGAGGATCGAAGGTCCACTCGATCAGGTCGATACCGCGGGCCAGCGCTGCATCACGTTGTGCCAGTTTCAGCAAACGTCCGATCCCACGGTTCTGGTACTCGGAAAGCACGGCCAGCATGTGGGAATGCAGGTACAGCTTCCCCTGTCTGGTCGCGGCAAACGATTGCGCGAAGCCTACCATCCGTTCGCCCTCAAAGGCCCCCAGTACCTGTCCGCCGGTTTCCGCGGCAACCACCAGGATATGGTGGGAAACCACCTCCAGGGGAGCGAAGTTCCAAACTGCGATTTGCACTTCCACGCACGCGCGGTACTCCGCATGGCTGAGGCAGGGCCTGACGCTGATCGATGCTGGTCCGAGCGAGACGGACTGAGACGTGGTCATAATCCGCATTTTCGCCGTGATCGTGCCAGAGACGTTTACAATACATGATGCACAAAGTCAACACACGACATTATATGATGATTTTTTGATTGACACGCAACATGTGCGTCGGCAAGCTGAAGCGCCGATTCAGATCGGCCGCTCCGGTTACACTCGCCCGGTATTTGGAGGTTACATGCGGTCGTCCGTCCTGCTCGCGCTCGCTTTGGTTTCCACGACGCTCCTCCAGGCGCAACCGGCTTCTCAGCCCAAGCCCGGACCCCAGAGGTTCACGCGGGAGGAGGTTATGGTCCTCATGCGCGATGGTGTACGACTCCAGACTGTCATCTTTACGCCCAAACAGGCGAACGGGCCCCTTCCCATCCTCCTGACGCGCACTCCTTACGGGGTCCCGGACAACGAGAAGAGGCTCGACTCCGGCATTTACGATGAGCTCAACGCCGACGGATACATCTTCGTCTTTCAGAACCTCCGCGGGCGTTTCAAGTCGGAGGGGACCTGGGTGATGCTGCGTCCGCTGTGTACGACCAAACCCAACTGCGTGGACGAATCGACCGATGCCTATGACACGATCGACTGGCTGGTCAAGAACGTCCCCGGCAACAATGGCCGTGTCGGGATCTGGGGTATCTCCTATTTCGGCTGGACCACCACAATGGCGCTGATTCATCCCCATCCCGCCCTGAAAGCCGCCTCCGAGCAGGCCTCGCCCGCCGATATGTTCATTGGCGATGACTTCCATCACAACGGCGCATTTCGGCTGAGCTACGGCTTCGAATATGCCGCCGCGATGGAAACAAACCGTGAAGTCAATTACTTCAAGTTCGACCGGCACGACACCTACGACTGGTACCTGGCGCTGGGCGCACTATCGAATGTAAACGCGAAGTATCTCCACGGCCGCATTCCCACCTGGAATGATTTTGTTGCGCATCCGAACCTCGACCAGTTCTGGTACAGGCAGTCGTTCGACAGCTCCCTCCGGTCGACGAGAGTGCCCAACCTGAACGTGGCCGGCTGGTGGGACCAGGAGGACTTCTACGGCCCGATGCACATCTACCAATTGTTGGAGAGGAACGATCCCGGCCACCTCAACTACATCGTCTCCGGTCCGTGGAACCATGGCGGATGGATGGGCGCCCATGGCGATCACCTGGGCCCGGTCGAGTTCGGATCGGATACCGCGAAGTACTTCCGCGCCCATATCCTGGCGCCGTGGTTTCGCTACTGGCTCCACAACCAAGGGAAGCTGGCCGAACCCGAGGCCCAGATGTTCGAGACGGGCACGAATCAGTGGAAGTCCTATGACGCGTGGCCGCCGAAGATCGCCAAGCCCCGGAAGCTCTATTTCCGCTCCGCGGGCAAGCTATCCTTCGATCCGCCGAAGGTTGCGGCCGCGGCGTTCGACAGCTACGTTTCCGATCCGGCAAACCCCGTCCCCTACCGCCCGCGCCCCATCACGGCCACGTATCCCGGGCCGGAGTGGACGGTGTGGCTGGTGCGGGACCAGCGCTTTGTCGACCATCGTCCCGATGTACTGAGCTGGGAAACCGAGCCGCTTGCGCACGACGTGGTGATCGCGGGCAGGATCCTGGCCGATCTGTTTGCTTCCACCACCGGCAGCGACGCCGATTGGATCGTTAAGCTCATCGACGTCTATCCCGATGACTACGAAGCCGCGGGGGAGCAGGCGAAGAAGCAGGATGCCCAAAGCTGCAAGCAGCCGCGCATTACGGGTGGGCATCAGCTCATCATCGCGGACGAAGTCTTTCGGGCACGCTTCCGCCACAGCTTTGCTCGGCCCTCGCCGGTCCCGCCGAACAAGGTCCTCGAATACAAGTTTTCTCTGCACACCAACGACCACGCGTTTCTGAAGGGCCACCGCATCATGGTGCAAGTGCAGAGCACGTGGTTTCCCCTGATCGACCGCAACCCGCAGAAGTACGTGCCCAACATTCTTCCAGGCCACGAGCGCCGATTTCGTCAAAGCCACGCAGTCGATCTATCGGACGAAGGCGCAGCCTTCCGCGATCGTCCTGCCGGTGATCGACGGCGCATCGCAATAGGCGCTCCGCGGCTTCTGCTGAATTCCCCAGGGATCGGCGTGTGGAGGGTCTACGACGTCGGCGCAGCAGTAGGGAGCACGCTCTCGGCGACCGCGGGCCGCTCGACATCGCTATCTCCTGCCGCCGCCTGTGCGGACAGTGTCTAGGCCCGCTGCAGCTTGCCGACGAAGGCGGGATCGAGATCCAGCCCCAGCCCCGGTTTATGCGGCATGGTCACCATGCCGTCCTTGATCTCCATGCCGCCGAGGGCCGGCTCTTCGCTGTTGAACAGGGCAGCGTCAAGATCGGCATAGACGATGCTCTTCTGCGCGCACACCAGGTGGGCGCCCGCAGTCACTCCTACGCGGCTCTCCGCCATGCATCCCACCATGCACCGCAGGTCGGCGGCGGCGGCGACCTCGGCGATGCGCAGGCCGTGCAGGATGCCGCCCGACTTCATCAGCTTGATGTTGATCACGTCTACGGCGTTCTGGCGAATGCCCTCGATGGCGTCGTGCTCGACGTGCACGCTCTCGTCGGCCATGACCGGGATGGGAGCGTTGTCGCGCACAAACTTCATCCCAGCCCAGTCCCAGCTGACCACCGGCTGCTCGGCGATTTCGACCTGGTACTTCTCCACCTGCCGCAGGCATTGCACCGCCTCGGCCGGCGTCCAGCCCTGGTTGGCATCAATGCGAATGCGGATGTTGGGGCCAACGGCCTCACGGATGGCGCGCAGCCGGGCGGTGTCGACCTCCGGGGACTCTCCCACCTTGACCTTGAGGATCTTGAATCCCTCTCCGACAATCTCGCGCGCCGTCTGCGCCATTACGTTCGGCGGCTCCAGGAAGATCGTCTTATCGGTCTCGAAGGTGTCGCGATAGCGGCCCAGAAGGCAGCACACCGGTTGGCCGGCAATCTTGCCGCAGATGTCCCAAAGCGCCATCTCCAGCGCCGCTTTGCTGCTGGGGTTGTTGGGCGCGAAGGAATCCATGTCGGAAACGATCCGGGAAATGGTGAAAGGATCGCGGCCGCGCAGCATCTCTCCCAGCCGCTTGGCCATCACCACGGCCGATTGCTGCGTTTCGGCCGTAACCGGCGCGAACGGCGAGCCCTCGCCGTGGCCAACGACTCCGTCCTGGGTGCGCAGGCGCACCAGGAAATTTTCGGCGTACGAATCGGCGCCGAGAGCGGTCTTGACGACGACTTTCTCCTTGATGGTGTAGGGAAAGACCTCGACGTCGCGGATGAGGTTGGAATGCGCCGGGACCCGCGTCTTTTCCTGCGCCTCTGCCATTGTTTCCGACATGCGGGCAAACAGGCCGCCTGCCACCGTGAAGCAACCGATGCTCTTCAAGAAATTCTTGCGCGTCACATCCATCGCCCATCTCCTTCGCATTCCTGCCGCTGGGGGAAACGCAATTCGGCCCATTGCCGTGACAAGTCAATAACGCAGGCTCCAACTCAACATCTGCCATGCGATCGCGAACCAGGCAAAGCCCAGGCATGCCAGGGCGATCAGCGTGTCTCCGATCTTGCCCCACACCCAACGCTGCGGCGTGGCCCAGGAACGGAAGACGTTGTACAGGGCGACCAGCGTGCCGATCACCCCCAGCCAGCCCACCAACTGGATCAACCGCAGCCACGCGTTGTAGCGGGGGCTGAGCACCTCAATGTCCTTCATCCCGAAGTAGAAGAAGGTCACGAAGCCCGCGAGAAAGAGGATGTCCAGAACGCAAATCGCGCGGACCAGGAGCCGGAGGCGCCGCTCCCCGGCATCGAGCTCCAGTTTCTGTCCGTAGTGGCGGCGAAGCAGGGCGCCAACCGGCCAGAACAGGAGCGTGAGAACAAACACCACCAGCCCACCGACGATCAAGAAGTCGCTGAAGGCGCTGCTTTCATACCAGCGCGCTTTTTGGAAAGCCATGAACGGGTATGCCTCGATAACCAGCAGCCGCCGCCCTGAATAGTCGCGAGTAAACCCGATGCGGCTCTGCTCGTCCACGGCCTGGAACACCATGGGCTGAACTTCGCGGAACTTCTTCGGTTCTCCGTTGAGGGCCTTGAGGTCACTGATGCTGATGGTGCCGTCGGAATTGGCCACCACCTTCGTTTGCCCGATGGCCGACAACACGTTGAGCAGCGTCGTCTCACCGCGCCGATCGCTGATGTAGCGGCCGGTGACGGCTTGCGCGTCCTGGCTGGCGGTCGCAACCGCTGCCGCCTTGGCCGGCGTGTACGGGAAATAGCGGTCCAGGAACTGATCCCACACTGCTGTGCGGGGGCTGATCGCGCCGGCCCCGGCGCTGTTATAGGAAATGAAGAAGCCCAGGTTGGCATCTAGGACCAGGTGCAGATCGGAGTGGAAGTACTCCGTGTCGCCCCCATGTCCGATGATCCGGTGGCCGTTCCGGGTCTCTTCGTAGAAGCCCAGCGCCATCCCATTCAGCTCCGGCATGAGATGGAACTGGCCGGAATGCATCAGGCGAGCTGTCTCGGGGCGCAGGATCTGTGTTCCCTGGTATTGGCCATTCTGCAGGTGGGCGATCATGAACCGCGCCATGTCGGAGGCGGTGGCCGACGAACTTCCGGCCGGCGCGCCTTCCACCAGTTCGAAGGGCTCGGCAGGCCCTGAGCCGAGCTTATAGCCGCTCGACATCCTCGGTTTGAGGTCGTCGGGCAGCGGCTGGCGGAAGGTCGAATGGTCCATTCCCAGCGGCCGGAAGATGTGGTGTTCGATGTAGTCGTCAAAGGGCTCCCCGGAGACGCGCTGCACGATGTACCCCGCCAGCGTTGCGCCGTAATTCGAGTAAGCGGGAAGCGCGCCCGCCGGGTAGACTCGCTGCGGCAGGTGCTCCTTCAGGTAGTCGCCGAGCGGATAGAGGCTTTTCGGATTGCCGACAAAGAGTTGCTGCACCGCCTCCTCGAACCCCGGTGTGTGGGTCAGGAGGTTGCGCATGGTTATCGGCTTGCCGTCCTTGGGGGGAATCTTGAAATCGATGTAGTCGTTGACGTCCCGGTCCAGATCGATCTTGCCCTGCTCCACCAACTGCATGACCGCCGTCCAGGTAAACAGCTTGGAAACCGATCCGGGGCGGAACAGCGTGCCATCGGGCGAAATGGGAGTTTTCTTCGCAACGTCCGCGTAACCGTAGCCTTTCGCGAAGAGCACCTTTCCATCCTTGGCGACGAGCACGACGGCGCCCGCGATATTCTCGCGCTGGAGTTGCAGCGGCATCAGGCCGTCAAGGAATGCGCCCACATCCGCCGCGGTCATCTCCGGAGCCGCGGCGGGTTGGGTGGGCAGCGTCGCCGGCTCGGTGAGCTTCCTGGCGGGAGGAGCCGTCGCAGGCTTGGGAGCCTGGGCGGGCAGCCCGATTGCGAGCCAAAGTGTGACGGCAAGAAAAAGGAAGACAAATTTTATGGCACGGTAAGAGATCGTTTGCGGCTGCATATCCATTGCGCGGTATTGCGCGTCCTCCCGCCGAGAACGCGGCGACGCTGGCCGCCGGCGCTATCGGTTCGTTTCAGGTTGACTCAGCGCATCCCGCCGAGCACATTTACATCCATGGCTGCTCCGCGGTCTTAGATTCGCGCATGACGTTTACAACACATGATGCAGATTGTCAAGCATGGCATCATCTAGTGCATTTCCCATTGACAGCGCCTTCCGTGCCCCGTACAAGTTAAAACTCGCGACACAAGAATCGGCGGCGGGCGGCGTGGACCGTATCGCCGGCGGAGGCGTCCATGAGAACGGCGCGAGTGCTTCTTGCCCTGGTTTGGATATCGGCCGCAGCCATCGCGCAGCAGCAGGCCGCGGCGCCCTCCACGTTGCAGGGCCTCGACAAGTTCGCCGACCAGGTGCGCGAGGAATGGAACGTCCCCGGCCTGGCCGTGGGAGTGGTGCACGACGGAGAGGTCGTGTTCGCCCGCGGTTTCGGCTACCGCGACGCCGGACAGAAACTCCCCGTTACGACGAAGACGCTGTTCCCCATCGGCTCGACCAGTAAGTCATTTACCGCGCTGGCGCTGGCGATTCTGAAGGACCAGGGGAAAATCAACTGGGGCGATCGCGTGCGCCGCTACCTCCCCGAGTTTCAACTCCAGGACCCGGTGGCCAGCGATCGCATGACGTTGCGCGACCTCTTGCTGCACCGCTCCGGTCTGGCGCGACACGACTTGCTTTGGTACAGCTCCAGCTTCTCCCGCAAGCAGTTGATCGAGCGGTTGCGTTATCTGGCGATGAGCAAGGACTTTCGCGATGCATTTCAATACAACAATTTCGGCTACATGGTGGCCGGTTACGTCGGAGGAAAGGTTTCCGGCGCCGGCTGGGAACAGATGGTCCGGCAAAGCGTGCTCGAACCGCTGGGCATGACGGCCACCGATTTCAGCGACGCGGAGATGCAGAAGTCGCCGGACTACTCGCTGCCCTACGAAGAGGTGAAGAGCACGGTCCAGCGCATTCCCTTCAAGCCCGTCGAGGGCATCGGCCCCGCCGGAGGCATCAACTCCAATCTCGAAGACATGCTGCGGTATACCCAAATGCTGCTCGCCAAAGGTAAGTACAACGGGAAACAGATCGTAACCGAAACCAGCTTGCGACAGATCCAAACAGCGCAGATCGTCATGGGAGTCCCGTCCGGCTACCCGGAACTGGCATATCCCGCGTACGGCATGGGCTGGGTGATCCAGACCTACCGCGGGCATGACTACGTCTGGCATAACGGCGGCATCGACGGTTTCTACACCCTGGTCGCGCTGCTGCCGAAGGACAGCCTGGGAGTGGTCATCGTGAGCAACCGCCTGCAGAAAGGCCCCCCGGAAATCATCTCGCGCAACATTTTTGACCGCTTCCTGGGCCTCGCGCCGATCGACTGGAACCAGCGCCTCAAGGCCGGAGCCGCCAAGGCCGAGAAAGCCGAAGCAGAGGCGGAGAAGAAAACATGGGCAGAACGAAAACCGGGCACGCGCCCCGCCCATGCACTAGACGAATACGCCGGGACCTACGAAGACCCCGGCTACGGCACGGTCACCGTTACCGAAGGCGGCGGCGCCCTGCAATTCCAACTCAACGATCTCTCGGCTGCCTTGCAGCACTTCCACTACGACACGTTTATCGTGCCCGATGGCAGTGGACCGCTGTCGCTGTTGAAGCTGCGCTTCAACACCAGCATGGACGGAAACGTGGAGAGCTTGTCGATCCCGCTCGAGCCGGACGTGCCGGACGTCGTGTTCAACCGTGTCCCGGCGAAATCTGCTGTTCCCAATCCTGGCAACTAGCCCGGGGACGCCTGCCTCGCGGCCAGGGGTGGGCCAACTGGTCCCTCGGCAATATTTGATGTTTTGCTTGACTTACTGCAACATTCGATGTAAACACCTGCGCATCTGGTACGACCCGCCCGCGGGCGGGTGGGGTTTACGGCCGATTCCGGTGGTTGCACAGTACCGCACGCGCAGGAGGCAGCTATGAGCGGGTCTCGCTTTTTGACCGGCGATCGACAGACGAACAACACCTTAAATCATTGCGTGAGGCGCCTGCTGCGGGTTGCCGTGGCGCTTGCCGTGATGCTGACTGTGCCTCTGGTCCAGGCGCAGACCACCTCCACCGTGGAAGGCCGGATCATGGACCAGCAGGGTGCGGCGATTCCCGGCGCCTCGGTGAACGTGAGCAATCCGACGCTCGCGGTTGCTCGCAGCACGGTCAGTGACGCGAGCGGCTTTTACAAGGTTGCGGGCCTTCCCCCGGGCGATTACCGCCTGACGGTCGTTAAGAGCGGCTTTTCGACCTACGAAGTCCCGAGCATGGAAATCACGGTAAACCGCACGCTGGAGATCAATCCCATGCTGCGCGTGGCTTCCGTCGAGACCACGGTAACCGTCGCGGGCGTCGCCCCCCTGCTGGAAACGACGACATCGTCCACCGGCGGCACCATCACCCCGAGCCAGATCGCGAGCATGCCCATCAACGGTCGCGACTACCTCGATCTGATGCAACTGGTGCCCGGGGTCAATATCAACAAGCAAAATGCGACCCTGCGCAGCACCAACGCCAATGATCCATCGAGCGACACGACCACGCCCATCATGGGCGAGCGCGCCGGCAACGCCGTGTTCATGATCGATGGCATGCCCAATACGGACGAGGTCAGCGGCGGCGCGGCCAGCCAATTCAACGAAGACTCGATCATGGAGTTCCAGGTGATCACCGCCGGTTACAAGGCGGAGTTCGGCCACGGCTCCGGCGGCATCATCAACGTGGTAAGCAAGAGCGGCACCAACCAGTGGCACGGTGGCGCCTCCTTCTTTCACCGCAATTACAAGCTCGATTCCTCCAACACCGGGGGGGACAACCCGCCGTTTTTGTTGCGCTGGGACCCGTCGGTGCAACTTGGCGGCCCGATCGTGAAGAACAAGGTATTCTTCTTTGGCTCGGCCGAGCGCATCCGCGAGAGCCGCGAACTGAACTTCCAATATCCCGACGGGACTCCGGACTTCATCATCGCGGACCAGCAGCAATACGATAAGCACAACCAGACCTATGATCTGCGACTGCGCGCCAAGCTGGATGAGCAGTTCGGGCATCACCGCTTCACCGAACAGGCGAATTGGACGAACACCCAGATTACAAATTACCTGCCGTTGTCGGAATCCGTCAGTACGCCGTCCCAGCGCTACAACGCCGATGCGCGCCACCTGATGCTCGGCTTCAGCGACACCGCCACCATGGGCAACCAGTCCAACCCCTTCGTGTTCAACGGCTTCTTCCAGTACCGCGGCGAGCCCAGCCTTACCCAGGCGGCGAATCCCAATGCCGGTGTCGCGACAACGCTGTGGAGCTTGTTCGGTACGGGCGCAGCCGTCCCGGATCCGCTCTTCGGCGACCAGCAGATCTACGTCGGTGGGTACGGCAGCACCCCGACGCTGCTGGACCAGAAGTACTGGTCCAGCGGAGTCAACCTGGCGAAGGTGCTCGGCCGGCATTCCATAAAGTTCGGATGGGAGTTTCAGCGGATGATCGTGGACGGGACCGAGTCCACGCTCCTCTATAACCAGTTGTTCGCGACGGTAGCGGACTTCCAGACGTACGGAATCAACGATGCGGGCGCTTACCTGCTTCAAGCGCCGGCTACGCTAACGGCACAGGACGCGCAGATCCGGATTCGCAACAACCACAACGGACTGTACGTGCAGGACGACGTTAAGTTGTTCAGCACGCTGACGCTCAATGCCGGGCTGCGCTGGGACCGCGACTCTAGATTCGCGACGAACGGCAACCTGTCGCCCCGCGTCGGGCTGGCCTGGGCGGTTACGCCGAAGACGATTGTCCGTGCCAACGCCGGGCTGTTCTACGACCATTTCCGCCTCGGGTTGGCGCGCGACATTCCCGAGTTCGGCGGTGCGAGCCTGCAGCAGTTGACCTACTTCTCGATGCCGCGCCTGTTCTATGGCAATCCGAGCACCCTGCTGGCATTGTTCAATGCCATCGGCTACGGCACGCCTTGTACGACGGAGAACGCTGCGGCCGGAGCGGCATTGTGCGGCGCTGGATATTTGCCGCCCGATACGCTGAACAGCGTGGTCGCCTCCGGCCACAGCCCGATCCCGGCCAGCGCGGCGGTGACATACTCGAACGTCCAGAGCTTGACCGGGCTGACCCCGCAGCAGTTTGTGGACGCGGCGTCGGCCGCCATCGGTCAGCCCGCCGGGTATTTCCTTTGGGACCCGCTGGGGCATCTAGCTACCCCGGGGATTATCCAGCCTTATAACCTCCCTGTGACACTGGATTCCCGATTCAAGGTTCCTTACACGGTGGGATTCCAGTTTGGCATTCAGCGCGAACTGACACCTACCCTGGTTGTCTCGGCTGATTATTACCACCGCAGCATGCGCGACATTCTCGGCGTGCGCATGACCAACCTGGCTTTCGAGGCGCGAATCAATAACGACCGCGAACTGATCCCCGGAACCGGCGACGTCCCCATCCAAGGATTCGGCCCGTGGTACAACGGCATGTACGACGGCCTGGTGTTCAGCGTGCGCAAGCGCATGAGCCAGCACTTCGCGCTCGAAGGCAGCTATACCTGGACCAATGCCTGGGACGACGTCTTCCGGTATACCGGAACCGGAACCTTCTACCCGTCGGACAGCTTCGTCGGGGTGGTTCCGGTGATCAGTACCCCGACGGGAACTCTTCTCGACGGGTCTCCCTGCGGCGGAACGAACGCTACCCAGGCGATCACCCTATGCAACGGCAACCCGGCGCCCGTAGCCGGCAAGTTCTACAACGGCCCAATGTACGACAAGGGGCCGTCGGACCTGGCGCTGAAACATACTTTCCTGTTGGACGCCGTTCTCGAGCTGCCGTGGAAGTTCCAGTTCAGCGGCATCTTCCGCGTGCAGAGCGGGTTCCACTACAGCCGGGAAAACAACACGCTTATCGACATCGACGGGAACGCCGCCACCAACAGCATCGATCACACGTACCAGCGTAACAGCTTCACCGCGCCCACCTACACCAACCTGGACGTGCGCATGGCGAGACGGTTCGACCTTTCGGAGCGGGTGAAACTGCACACCTATTTCGAGATGTTCAACCTGTTCAATGCCGCCAATCCCGCCGCCGTGCAGGGCCTTCCGAACCTGAAGCCAGCGTTCGGGGCCACGACGCAAGTCCTCCCCGGCCGCGAAGGGCAGGTGGGGCTGCGCATCGAGTTCTAGGAGAGGCGCTCGTAGGAAAAAACGGCCGCATCGTGTACCTTGTTGCGGGCGCAGCGCAAGAGGGGACCTCCAGTCCGCCCTCGACGTGGAACGCGCCCGCAGCGGGGCCGCGATGCGCACCAGAAAAAAAGACGAACGCTTGCCAGGTACAGCCACAAAACTCGCCCCGGCGGACGGGCTCTCGCGCCTGCAGCAGCGCTTTGCCCAGGCGGAAGAAGAAGGGCGCCTCAACAATACCCGGCGCAGCTTGATCCGGGCCGTGCTGGACAATTCCGCCGAAACCTATTTCCTGTCGTCCCGAGAACTGGCGAAGCGCTTCGACATGGACACCGCCACCGTGGTGCGCACGGTGCAGGCGCTCGGCTACGAGAAATTCGCGGAGTTCTCGGCGGACCTGCGAGAACACTTTGTCATGCGCATCACCCCGTATCGGGTGATGAAGACGGCGGCGGAGGAAGGGCGTTCGCCCGCTGATCATGTCGCCGCCAGCCTGGAGAAGGACCTCGAAAACATGATGGCGTTGCGCGGCGGCCTCGACATCAACCGCGTGCTCCAGGCAGCCAAGAGGATCTCACGCGCAAACCGGGTGCTCGTGGTGGGCGCCGATTATGCGGCTTCCCTGGCCTGGTACCTGGACTATCACCTGGCCGTGTTCGGGGTCCGCTCCGAGGCCCCGGTCGGCAGTTCCGGCAGCCTGGAGCACAAGGTGCGCACCTTGAACGAGAAAGACCTGCTGATCGCAATCACCTTCGGCAGGTGCCTGCGCGCCACGGTCAATGCGGCGATCCAGGCGCATTCGCGCGGCGTGCCGACGATGGGGATCACCGACAGCGAGTACAGTCCCCTGGCGCAGTGCTGCGATACCTATTTACTCACACCGGTGGGCAATCCTTCTCTGGCGGCTTCCTACGCCACGGCGATAGCGCTGCTGAACTGTCTGCTTGTCGCCTATGCCCACACCGTGCCCGCCCGTTCGCTCGAAATGTTGCGCCAGATCGAGAAGGACCGCCAGGAGAGCGAGCGCTGGTACGAGTGAGCCTGCGGCCCCCGAATCGAAGTCCGCTGGGCACGGGCTGACGCCGGAGCCCTGGCCACACAAGTTTGCTCATATCTTCTTTGCTACGGAGGCAATGATGCTTCGCCGAGCCGCCCTCGTCGTTTTCCTTATCGCAGTCAGCCTTCCTCTTTTCGCCCAGCAGCAATATGCGATCAAGATCGATTTCAACCAGAGGGTCGTGATGCGCGACGGCGTCGAACTGTCCGCCGATGTTTACCGGCCCGACGCGCCGGGCAAGTTCCCCGTCATCCTCAGCCGCACGCCCTATACCAAGACCAGCGCCTACGAGATCGTCAAGAACTTTGTTCCCCACGGCTATGTGTGGGTGGCAATGGATGTGCGCGGGCGCGGCGATTCGGATGGCAACTTCGTTCCCTACCGCCATGACGCGATCGACGGCTACGATGCCATCGAGTGGTGCGCTCGCCGGCCGTGGTCGACGGGCAAGGTGGCAACCATCGGCGGCTCCTACAACGGCGCCACCCAATGGCTCACCGCCGTCACTCAGCCCCCGCACCTGACGGCCATGGTCGTCATGGTCACGCCTTCGGATCCCTTCGTCGAATTCCCCACCGGGCTGCCACTGCCGCTCGACATCAGTTGGGTGCACCTGACCTCCGGTCACTTGCTGCAGAACATGAACGCGGTGGACTGGGCGAAGCTGATGTGGCACCTTCCGCTGTACACCATGGACGAGGCCGCCGGCCGTCCCAGCAAGGCATGGAAAGACGACATCGACCACCCGCAGTTGGGGCCTTACTGGGAGCCTCTGCGATACCAGAATAAGTACGAACGCGTGAAGGTCCCCATCCTGCATATCTCCGGCTGGTACGACGACGAGCAGGTGGGCACGCCCCTGAACTTTATCGGGATGACCGCCAAGAGCCAGCCCGCCGCGGTCCGCGCGGCACAGAAGCTGTTGATCGGTCCGTGGCCGCACGCCGTCAATTCGGTTTCTAAACTCGGCGAGGTGGACTTCGGGCCCACCGCCAAGATCGACATGCAGGGCTTATGGCTGCGCTGGTTCGACCACTGGCTGAAGGGAATCGACAACGGCATCATGAAGGAACCGCCGGTGCGCATCTTCGAGATGGGCGCGGACAAGTGGGTGAATGAGAACGAGTGGCCCATGGCGCGGACCCAGTACACGAAATACTTCCTGCACAGCGGCGGCCGGGCCAACAGCCTGTTTGGAGACGGCAAGCTCTCGCCACTTCCCGCCGGAGAAGAGAAGCCCGACAGTTACAGCTACGATCCCGCCAGCCCGGCGCCGTTCATTACCGATCCGACGTTTGAACAGCTCGGCGGACCGGACGACTACCGGCCGGTCGAGCGCCGCGACGACGTGCTGGTCTACACCTCCGAACCCATGCGGCAGGATACCCTGGTCTGCGGACCGGTTCGCGCCCGCATTCTTGCTTCCTCGTCCGCCAAGGATACCGATTTCATGGCCAAGTTCCTCGATGTCTGGCCCAGCGGCTTTGCCGAACGGCTGAGCGACGGTATGGTTCGGGCCCGGTTCCGCGACGGCATGGACAGGCCCGAACTGATCGAGCCGGGCAAGGTCTACGCCTACAACATCGACCTGTGGAACACCTGCGAGATGTTCCTCAAGGATCACCGGCTCCGCGTCGAGATCTCCTCGTCCGCCTTTCCCAAGTACGACCGTAACCTCAATACCGGTGATGTGCTGGGAAAAACGACACGCATGCAGGTCGCGGAGCAACATGTTTATCACGATCAGCAGCATGCCTCGTACATCCTGCTCCCGGTTGTCCCGCCGCAAACGGCAGCGGTTGGGCCCGCGACAAAGGAGGTCCAGTAGAGCAGCAAGCTCGGGAGCTGAAAGATGCGACCATGGAGCGGCTATGAGAGCGGTCCTGGGCGGCGCCTTCCAGGGCCATCGCCAACAAGGTGACGAACGCAAATAGGCGACGCAACATGGTGCCTCGCAAAGGCCTGAGGAGCCGATCTATCGGAAGTCTGACCCTCGTTGGCGCTATCCGCCGGGAGGGGCCCCCTTATATCTCCTATGTCAGCGTGATACAAATTCGACATGTGGTCACGTTTCTTGGCGGTCCTCTTTCTGAATTTCGTCGTAACGCTTTCCCTACATGCCGCAGAACCTAGTTTCCAGGTACTGCTCGGCGTTGACGGCAATGGCCGCGCAACACGACAGTGGCAGGAGATGATCGCCAGGCGTTTGCCGGAAGCGAAGTTCCGCGAGATCGAGTCACTCGCCAAGCCCTACACCGCCGCCGAGCTCGCCTGGGTACGCCTCGTTCAGTCACATCGACCGCAATGGCGGACGGAGGCTCCCAAGCTTGCCGTTCCGTTCAGTCCCGTCGCCGCTCCGGATGCTCGCATCGTGCTCGGCAATCGTGGCGGCGAGGACGCCTTCACCCACGATCCGCACACTATCGGCTTCGACGTCGAACGCCTGAATGCGCTCTATGGAGATGCCGAGTCCGACAGCAACGCCGCCCTCATAGACCATCTCTTTCGCCACGAATACACGCACCTGCTCCAGAAAGCCTGGGTGCTCGACCACCCGCTTCGCACCGACACTCCTCTGCAAGCCGCACTCGCCGACATCTGGCTCGAAGGCATGGGCAACTACTATTCCCTCTCGGACACTTGGCGATTCGTGGAAGGGAGGCCCTCGCCGAAGGCCGCGGAAGCTCTACGCGTGCTGGAGCCGAGATTTATGACACGACTCGCAGCGCTTGCCTGCTCTACTCCCGAAAACGCGCATGAGCTCTCAAAGAACCTCTCCAGCGGACCGTTCGATCGCAAATGGGGAGCTTTGCCTGTCGCACTTTGGCTGGAAGCCGAGAGCACCAACCCCGGCTTCCTGCGCGGCTTCATCATTGCGGGCGAGGGCGGTGTTTGGGCTCTTGCGTCCCGCAATCTCACCCCTGCTCTGAAGCCTCAACTTGACGAAATCCGTGCACTCGAGAAGACCTGCCCACGTTAGGTCCGGAATGTCCTAGGAGCCTGCAACAAAACCGACGCACGGCGGTGTTGCCGGTCATCCGCAGGCACGGCGCCGCCGAGCTTGGCCGGCAGACCGACTATGCGAAGCACCATCGCATCGAGAAATGAATCAGGCAGGATTTTCGGCAACGCGGCTAGCAGCTTTGCATGCTTCCCGACCTGGTACCGAATCCGGGGTCGACGGGCGGTAAGCGCGTGATGGACCGCGCGTGCCACCACGTCGGGCGAACTGCCGTTCATTTCCCGTGCATAGGCGCGAGTGGCGAACTGTTTGAGCATTTCTCCATATTGCGCGGCGCCGCCGGCCGGCAGGTCACCAAGCACCGCTTCAATGTTCCCGAGGGTTTTTTCCACAGCCGGCGTGTTGATTGCCCCTGGCTCGACCGTGGAGACCCGGATGCCAAAGGGTCGCAACTCCAGCCGCAACGCATCGCTGAAGCTTCCGAACGCGCTCTTGCTTGCGTTGATCAAACTGCCGAACGGAATCACAATGTGAGCTCCGACGGAGCTGATGTTGACGATTCGACCGCGTGCCTGGCGAAGAAGCGGGAGGAATGCCTGGGTGACCCCAATCTGGCCGAATACATTGACATTGAATATCTCCTGCAGATCGCCGAGAGTGACATACTCGACCGGGCGAACCCTGCCGATCCCCGCCACGTTCACCAATCCATCCAAACCTCGGCCATGCAATTGAGAGGACACCTGGTCCGCCGCTGCGATAATCGTCGCGCGATCGGTAAGGTCCATGATCACCGGCGTGAGGTCCGCGCCGCATTCGGACTGCAGCTTGTCACCATCCGCTGATCTGCGCACTGTCGCAAAGACCCGCCATCCGGACTGTACCAGCCGCACAACCGAGGCCCGTCCGATGCCGCTCGAGGCGCCAGTAACGACGACAGATTGTTTTACAATATTTTTCATGCGGCGGTTCTCCTTCCGGTCCTTGTCTCTCCCTCTGTCGAAACTTTCATGATCTCTTGCCATTGCAACCACTCTCCTCTCAATTGCACACGCCGACGATCTTGCGGCTCAAAGCATGTTGCTCGACTGCCTTGATCATGAAGTCGGCGACGTCGGCGCGCGAGACTCTGAATCCGAAGCGCGGCAAGTGGGCCTCTCGAACGCGGTACCTGCCCGTATATGGTTTGTCCGTAAGTTCCGGCGGGCGCACCATGGTCCAATCGAGTTTGCTCTTCTCAAAAACCTCTTCCATCGCGGAGGCGTCGGTGACGGTGCGCCGGAAAAACAGCCGCCCCAGCAAATAAACCGGCGGCAGGATGGAGTCTTGGAACAGGAAAGCTACTGACTCGATCACCACTCGCCAGACTCTTGCGCGGGTCATGCCTTCGGTCAGTGCAACGGCAAATCGCTGCAGGAGCGTCGCGTCGGCTTTCGACACAGGAACGCGCGCTCCGAATGCGGAGAGGACCGCATCATGACCGGTAACGGCCCGTTCAAGCTCGGCGCTGTTGAGCAGGTCTCCCTGCAGGATGTTTACGTGATCGGCAAAACGCGTGAGCGCCTTCGGCGATCTAACCAACGCAGTCACCGAATGTCCACGCTCAATACCTTGACGAACGATCTCCAAACCTGTGCCCCCTGTGGCACCAAGCACAACCAGTTTCATAACGCATCTCTCCTTCCGGGGGCTCGTCACTGCTGCCACCCACCACCGAGCGCACGGTAAAGTTGAACGACCGAGACGAGTTCGTCACGCTGAACTTGCGCCAGTCGCAGCTCGGCGTCGAATAGATCGCGATCCGCGTCAAGAGCGTTCAAGAGCGTGTCCACGCCTCCTCGGTAGCGCCGATACGATAAGCGCGACCGGTCCTGAAGTGTCGCGACCAGCTGCTGTTGTGTATCGCGTATCTGTTTCGTCTTCCTGTACCGGACCAGCGCGTCCGCGACCTCCCGGAATGCCGTCTGGATCGTCCTCTCGTATTGCACCAGCGCAATCTGCCTCTGCGCTTGGGCGAGACGCACGTTCGACCGGATTCGCCCCCCGGTAAAGATCGGCTGGGTTACCTGTGGCGTGAACTGCCACGCCTTCGTCGCCCCTGTAAACAGGCCGGACAGTTGATTACTCTGAAAGCCGAACAGGCCGGTGAGGCTGATCTGCGGGAAGTAAGCGGCTTTGGCGACGCCAATGATGGCGTTCGCAGCCACCAGATTCTCCTCGGCCGCACGGATGTCCGGTCGGCGATCCAAAAGAGATGACGGCAGGCCCGCGGGGATTGCGGGGGGCATTTCCTGTTCGGCTGGTGAACGGTGGCGCGCGACGGGCGCGGGGTTTTGGCCGATGAGCAGGCTGACCTGATTTTCGGTTTGCGCGATCCGTTGCTCGATGCCGGGAATGGCCTCACTGGCTACTTCCACGAGTTGCTGTGCCTGGCGCACATCGAGAATCGTTGCCAGCCCTCGATCCTGGCGCGTTTGGATGAGCCGAAGCGAATCCTCGCGCGTTGCCAGGGTGCGTTTCGCGATTGCGAGCTCCTGATCCAGTTCCAGCAGATTGAAATACGCAGTCGTGAGGTCGCTCACCAGCGTGATCACGACTACTTTGCGGTTCTCCTCCGAGGCCAGCAGGTTTGCCCGCGCTGCTTCCGTTGCGCGCCGCAGCCGTCCCCAGGCGTCAACCTCATAGGAAAGAAGGTTGCCGGCGACAGTGCCAAAAGTGCGCTCCTGCTTGAAGCCCTGGGGCAGCGGAATGGACCCGTTTCTGGACACACGCTCGGTTGTGACGTCCGCGGTGGCGGCGACCGTCGGAAACTGGTCAGACCGCGTGATGCCCAGTGCCGCTCGCTCCGCCTCCACCCGGGCTACCGCTTCACGTAAATCGTAGTTCCGCTGCAGTGCGGTGCGAATCAGGGCTTGAAGTTGCTCGTCCCTGAAGACCTGAAACCACTTGGCATCGGCAAACGAGGTCGGATCGGTGGTCACGGTGCTGCCCCGGAAGGTGGGCGGCGGCGCCACCTTCGGCCGATGGTAATTCGGCCCCACGGCGCAACCGGTCAGCAGACTGGCTGCAAGAGCGACAATGACGATGCGCCTTTTCATTGACGAATCTCCTGGCCGGAAGCCTGGTATGCCGGCAGCGAGTCGAATGTGAACGGCTCAGCCATTGCTCCGGCCGGCAATGCCGCGACTGCGGGCACGCGCTTGCGAGCCAGCAACACGTAAATTGACGGCACAACGAACAGGGTGAATGCCGATCCGATGATCATGCCGCTGACCAACATAATGCCGATGCTGTTGCGGGCGCCGGCGCCGGGGCCGGTCGCCAGGATCAGCGGAAAATGCCCGGCCACAGTCGCGGCGGTGGTCATCAGAATTGGCCGCAGTCGTGTGCCCGCGGCTTCGAGCACCGCGGAGACTTTGTCTCTGCCCGTTTCCTGAAGGTGATTCGCAAACTCGACGATCAGGATGGCGTTCTTGGAAACCAACCCCACCAGCGTGATCAGCCCCACCTGGCTGTAGATATTCAGTGTCGTGAAGCCTAGGAAGGAGAAGAGCAACGCTCCCGAGATGGCCAGCGGCACCGACCCCGCGAGAATGATCAGCGGGTCGCGAAAGCTTTCAAATTGAGCGGCCAGCACCAGATAAATGAGGATTCCCGATAGCAGGAACGTACCGAGGAACTTGCTCCCCTCAGTGCGTAATTGCCGCGACTCGCCCGCGTAATCCAGCGTGAAGCCCCTCGGCATGGTCTTGTGCGCCTCGCCTTCAAGGAAGCGCAGCGCCTGGTCGAGAGAGACGTTGGGCGGTATTACGCCCTGGATGCGTACGGCATTGAGTTGCTGGAATTTCTTCAGTTCTCGCGGCTCTGTCGTGGTGCGCAGGCTGGCAAATGTGGACAGCGGCACCAGCTTGCCTCCCGATCCGGTGACGTAAATATGCGACAGTTGGTCAGGCGTGAGCCTGTCCACTCGCTTGATTTGCGGAATGACCTTGTAACTGCGTCCCTGGATGCTGAAGCGGTTGACGTAATTCCCTCCCAGCAGGACGGAAAGATCGCCTCCGGCCTGACTCAAATCGACTCCCTGGGCGCGGACCTTATCGCGATCGAAGACGACCTCCGCCTGCGGCTGGTCGAACTTCATGTCGGTGTCGGCATAGATAAACATGCCGCTCGCCATCGCCTTCTGCACCAGATGATTGGCAAATTCAACGAGCTGTTTCGGTTCGGCAGCGGACGCGATAACGAAATCCACGGGGAAATCGCCGCCACCCGGCAGCGGAGGTGGAGTCATGGGAATGACGCGAACGCCGGCGATCTGCGAAAGCGACTTGCTCGACTGCACCAGCAACTGCTGCGTGGTCTTCTTTCGCTCACTCCAGGGCTTGGTGACCATCCCGCCGAAACCGCCCGTCGCTTGCGTGATCTGGAAGATGCTCTTGGTCTCCGGCAACGAGCGGTATACGTCATGGATCTGTTGGTGAACAGCTTTGTCTGGTCCAGGGTCGAATTCGGCGGACGCCTGCACCACGCCGAAGATCACGCCCTGGTCCTCTGCCGGCGCGAGCTCATTCTGCGAGAACATGTAGAAAGGAATCGTCAATACCGTGATGATCGCCCACAGCGTGAGCACCACGGGACGATAGCGCAGGGTGGCGCCAGCCAGCCGCATATAGAGCGTGCGTACGCCTTCGAAGCGTCGGTTGACCCATGCCCGCAAAACCGCGCTCTGTGTCGCCGGCGTGCAGCAGCTTCGACCCCATCATGGGCGACAGTGTCAGCGCCACGATGCCAGAAACGATCACCGCGCCTGCCAGCGTGAAGGCAAACTCCCGGAACAGCGCGCCCGTCAGGCCGCCCTGAATGCCGACCGGGGTGTAAACCGCGGCCAGAGTGATGGTCATGGCGATCATCGGGCCCACCAGTTCACGCGCGGCATCGATGGCGGCGCTGTGTGGTGACTTCCCTCTGTGCAAGTGCCGCTCGACGTTTTCGACCATGACGATGGCGTCGTCGACGACCAGGCCGACCGACAGCACGATGGCGAGCAGGGTCAACAAGTTGATGGTGAAGCCCGCCACCAACATCAGGAAGACCGCGCCGATCAGCGAGATCGGAATGGCGACGACTGGAATCAGCACCGACCGGAACGAACCCAGAAACAGGAAGATCACCACGATGACGATGATCAGCGTTTCCGTCAGGGTGCTGAGCACTTCATGGATTGCGTCCTGGATGTACTCCGTCGAGTCGTATGGCATCCCCAGCTTCATGCCCGCCGGCAATTGTGATTGCAATGCCGGCAGCGCCTCGCGCACACTCTTGATGACTTCCAGCGAGTTCGCCGTCGGCAGCACCCAGATGCCCATGAACGTGGCGCTGTCTCGCCATTGAAACGCACGTCCTGCGTCGTAGTTCTCGGCGCCCAGAACGACGTCGGCAATTTCGCCCAGACGGACAATCGTCGCCCTTGTCCTGCTTTACGACAAGCTGGCGGAACTCCTCGGGCGTGCGCAGATCAGTGTTGGCGACGAGGTTCACCGATACCATCGAACCCTTTGTGCTGCCCGAGCGCGGAGAGGTAGTTGTTTTTCGCCAGGGCGTCGTGCACCATCGGAAGGCGAAATGCCCAGCGCCGCCATCTTGTCCGGCTTGAGCCAGATGCGCATGGCGAAAGTTCGGTCGCCGAGGATGTCGGCGCGCTGCACGCCGCTGATCGCGCTCAGCTTGGGCTGCACCACACGGGTCAGGTAATCGGTGATCTGGTTCTGGTCGAGGTCGGCTGACGAGAAACCGATATACATCGCGGCGAACTGCTGTGTCCGCAGTCTCGCAGCTCGATGTTTGGCGCCTCCGCCTCCGGCGGCAAGATCGTTGCGCACCTGCGCCACCTTTGCCTGGATCTGCGTGAGCGCCGCGTTGGTGTCGTAGTTGAGCTTCAGGTGCACCGTGATCGTGCTGAGTCCCTGCGCGCTCGACGACTCCATGTAATCGATGCCGTCGGCGCTGGCGATCACGCGCTCCAGCGGCGTGGTGATGAATCCGCGCACCAGGTCGGCGTTCGCGCCCGACGTAGACCGTCGTGACCTGCACCACCGCGATGTCGCTGCGCGGATACTGCCGCACGCTCAAGGAGCGGATCGCCTGCAGGCCGGCGATCAGGATCACCAGGTTCACGACGATCGCGAGCACCGGCCGCTTGACGAAGATGTCGGTGAATTTCATGAGCTTCCTTATTGTCCTCGGGCCTGGGACTGGGATTGTTTTCCGGTTGCACCTTGTTGTTTATCTGGACGGCGGCGCCGTTGCGCAGCTTGAAACTGCCGAGTGACAACCTCTTCGCCGCTGTTCAACCCCGAAACGCACTGCCACCTGGTCTCCGCGCGAGCCCTCCAAGCTTGACGAATTGCTGGCGCACTCCGCGATAGGTATTGCCCGGCGGCGATCCTCGAAGATCGGCAACCACGAACACCGAATCGCCATACGGCGCGTAACTGATCGAGGAAGCGGGCAGCGTAAGCACAGGGCGCGCCGCACCGGTGGCAAGCTCCACCTTGACGAACATGCCGGGACGCAACTTCGCCATGGGAGTTGAGCAGCGTCGCCTGCACCTGTACGTTGCGCGTCCCCTCGTCCAAGCGCGAATCGACCGCCGTCACGCGTCCTTCGAACCGGACGCCCGGCGAGTTCGTCGGCGCGAACCACGACCTTTGACCCAACGCGAGCTTCCCTCGCCTTTTCCTGCGGCACTCCGAAATTGACGTAGATCGGATTCAACGATTCGAGTGGAACCACGGGATTACCTGCGGACAAATACTGTCCGAGGTTCACCTGCCTGAGCCCGAGCCTGCCGGAGAATGGTGCGTGGATGGTCTTGCGTTCGATCGTGGCGCGGATTTCCTTCACCTTCGCCGCAGTCGCTCGTTGTTCCGCTTCTGCCTTGTCGAATTCCGCCTGCGAGATGACTCCATCCTGGACCAAACCTTGCAAACGCCTGAAATTCACTTGCGCAAGGTCGCGGTCCGCTTCGGCGCCCGCCAGTTGCGCTCGCTCCTGGCGCGTATCGAGTTCAACCAGGACCTCTCCTTTGCGGACGAATTTTCCGGACTCAAACTCGATGCGATTGACTATGCCAGGCAGGTCGGCGCTCACCGTGACACCGTGAACGGCAACAACCGAGCCGATGGCGCTCAGCGTCGCCGGCCACTGTTCCTGCTTTGCGGCGATCGTCGTCACAGCCACCGGAGGCGGTTGAAAGCTGGCAAACTTACTGGTCGCGGCCTCGATCTGCCGGTACTTCACGAAACCGAGACTCGCGATCACCACCACGACCACGCTAAGCATCCACAACATTCGTTTTGCCATCATTCAGGTCCTGACCCTTTCTGCATCGCGCTTCCGTCTGCGTTCGAGCTGCTGTAATACGTGCTTCGTCAGCACGCCGCGGCAGCAGTGGAGCTTGGCGCCGCCGGTCATCATTTCGTAGAGAACGTCCTCTCCGCGTTCGCTGATCGCGGTGACGTCCTTCAGATCGATCACTACGGAGCGATCAGCGCGTGCGTGCTGCGCTTCAGCCCAGCTTCGCTCCAGCTCGCCAATCCACGGTTCCACTAGTGCCCCCTCCAGAACGAGGGTCCGTTGGCGGTCGCCATCAACTGCCGTGATCCTCAACATGACGTGCTCGGAATCGACAAGAGCACGGAGGGTGCCATGCGGAGCCACGCGCACCTGCGATGCGGGACGGAATCGAATCAGGAAGTTGCGGGTGGCGTGCGACAAGATGACGAATGCTGTCGACGACAACTGTCGAAGGTGGATGACACCTGTCGATGTGCTTGGGGACTTGCAGTCGCTTCAGTCAGGGGGGTGATTTACGACACTTGTCGAGCGGAAACATTGATGCCGAGCTTCTTCATGCGCGAAATCAGAGTTGTGCGTTTCAGACCGAGTCGGACCGCCGCACCATCAGGACCGCCCACGCGTCCATTGACTTCCTTCAGGATACGCACGATCTCGTCGCGTTCGCCGGAGTTGTTGTTCGCAATCGTGCTCGGCTGGAAACCACTGTTCTTCAGTTCCTCGGATGGGAAGTGAAGCGCCGTGCCCCGCGTCAGGATCACCGCCCGTTCCACCAGGTTTTCAAGCTCGCGGATGTTCCCTGGCCAATGCCACTGAATGAGCTTCGATATGGCCGCTGCCGGAATTGTCTCAATCTGCTTCTCCATACGGCGCGCGTGCTTCTGGGTGAAGTAGTGCACGAGCAGCGGAATATCTTCCGGTCGTTCACGCAGCGGTGGAATCCGGATGGGGAACACATTCAGACGATAAAAAAGATCGCTACGAAATTGTCCGTCCTGAACCATCTTCGCCAGATCGCGGTTCGTGGCAGCCAATAACCTCATATCCACGCGTTTCGTGTGCGTGCTGCCCAGGCGCTCGAACTCGCGCTCTTGCAAGGCGCGCAACAGCTTGGGCTGAATCTCTGGAGGGATGTCGCCAACCTCGTCCAGAAAAAGGGTGCCGCGGTCCGCGAGTTCAAGACGGCCGACTTTCTGAGAGATCGCGCCGGTGAATGCCCCCCTTTCGTGGCCAAAGAGTTCGCTTTCCAGAAGACCGGTGGGAATCGCCGCGCAATTCATCTTCACGAACGTGCGGTCCTTGCGGCGGCTACGCTCGTGGATAGCGC
The DNA here is from genome assembly GCA_963740615.1 of Terriglobia bacterium. Classification (GTDB taxonomy): domain Bacteria; phylum Acidobacteriota; class Terriglobia; order Terriglobales; family Acidobacteriaceae; genus JAIQGF01. Next base: position 95,702 of record CAVUEZ010000005.1, on the reverse strand, counting down.
GGGCGATCAGCTCTTTGCCCGTCCCGGTTTCACCCAGCAGCAGCACGGTCGCGTCGCTGCCTGCCACGGTTTCCACCATTTGCAAGACATGCCGCAACGCGGAACTCTGGCCAACGATCCCTTCGAAGTCCATCTCTCCGCGGATTTCATCCTCGAGATAGAGCTTTTCCTGCGCGAGCTTCTCCTTCAGTTCCTCGATCTCGCCATACGCGAGTGCGTTCTCGACGGCAATTGCGATCTGCCGCGCTACTTGGCCCAGGAAATCGGCCTCGTCCGGCGTGAAAGAGGCCTCAGCAAAGCGCGACAGCGCCAACACGCCGAGCACCCGGCCTTTACTGACGAGCGGGAGGAAGCACCCGGATCGCAGACCTTCGCGCGTTGCCGACGCCGAGCAAGCCTCGGGACAATGCTCCTGGATTTGAGATTGGCTTCGCAGTTCCACTTTCCCGCTGCGAAATGCGGCCCCGATGGGCGAGTTTTCCATCGGAATCTGCGTTTCCTCGGTCAAGAATCCCTTGCTTTCCGGGAAATCCAAGGCGTAGACCCGAAAACAGTTGCCATCGCCTTCCGGCAGGGCAACGCCGGCGGCATCGCATTTCATTACCCGGCGAACGCTTCCGGAAACTTCGCGGAGCAGGTCGCGAAGCTCCAGATTTGATACCACCCGGTTCGTGAGTTCGAGCACGAGTCTCAGACGTTCATTCTTCGTCTCAAGCTTGGCCTGCACCTCACGCGATGCCTCAAGGTGGAGTGCGCTGTCAATGGCGAGGGCGAGATGGTTTGCCACGACGGCAAGGAACTGGACCGTTTCCGCTGAGTATGCATAAGTACGTGAGACACCCATGGCGAAAATCCCGACTCTCCGGTGGACGGTGGTGAGCGGAAGAACGCACGACGAGCGAATGTCGTGCCCCTCCAGGTACTCCCGCAGCCGTGGGTACCGAGTCTCGCGCTCCCAGTCCTGGATGACCATTGGTTCCTGATGTTCGTATACCCATCCCGTAGGTGTTTCATCCATCCCGAAGTCCGGGATGTAGACTTCGTCCTTTCCCGGCACATGGGACATACGCCAGCGAACTTGGCGCGTGTCGGGATCAATGATGTTTACGATTACGTAGTCGAACGCAATGAGCCGCAGCAGTTCCTGGGCAAACCGCTCTCGAAAAGTTTGGATATCGCGATAGCCGGCTATCGCGGTGATCGCTCCCAGCAAATCCTCGTGGCGCCACAACGGCGCGTCGGCAGACAGTTGGACCGATTGCGCTCTGCTAACCATGGTAGGGCCGCCATCCTCCGGGCAGACTTCGCTCTCATGTGCTTAGATTTAAACGCCCGGGGAAAGGATTCGCCGGTCGGGTGACGGCCAATTCGATTATTCTGAACGGTCAACAATTCGAGAACTGCAGGACTGCGTCGCTGTTATGGTCAAGTTGATATGAGCACGACGCGACCGGCGAATCCATTGGCAGTGTATCCACGATTGGACCGGAAGGGACCAGCAGAACGTGGAGAGCCAAAACAGCCAGCAGGTTGCATCCCGACTCCGGGGACGACTCTCTGAGCCGGCGATCCTCGATCTCACGAAGCGGCTGATCGCGATTCCATCGGAGAATCCACCTGGCAATCACTACGAGGAATGTGCCTGCACCCTGTTCGACGAACTGGTGCGGATGGGTTTCGATGCTGTGAGACGCGAAGGCGCGTGTGTACTCGCGTCGGTCGGAACCGCCCCGCGAACCCTTTACTTCAGCGGCCACTACGACGTTGTTCCCGCGCAGAGCCGCGATCAGTTTCAGCCGCGTGTGAAAGGCCAAAATCTGTTCGGTCGTGGTTCGTCGGACATGAAAGGTGGTCTGGCAGCGATGATTCACGCGGCAGCGGCGGCACGCGATGAAGGCCTTCTCACATCCGGCCGTATAGGAATCGTTCTGGTGCCGGACGAGGAGACTGCTGGTCCGCGTGGGTTGCGCGGTCTGGATGCGCGCGGACTCCTGGGGAAGGACGGAATTGGCATGCTCACGCCGGAACCTACCGGCGGCGTCATTTGGAACGCCAATCGCGGAGCCATTACGCTGCGCGCCACCATGCGCGGGAAATCGGCGCACGTCGGCAGGCAATTCGAGGGTGTTAACGCATTCGAGCGTGCGTTGCCGGCGATGGCGCGGCTTGCCGGCATCAAGAAGGTCGTAGAGCTTCGGGAAACGCAATACAACATCGCTCCACCAGCGGCACGCAAATCGATTCTGCTGCTGGGCGGCCAATTCGAGGGAGGCACCAATTTCAACGTGACGCCCGATCGCTGCTCTTTTCACCATCGACCGTCGCATCAACCCGGAAGAGAACCTGGAGGAAGAACAGCGGCGGTTGCAAGAGGCGCTAGAGGGGTTCGAAATTGAGATGCTTCAGTACGAGCCCGCGGCGGCAACTCCGGCGGGCGGTCCGCTCGGCCGAATTCTGGCGCGTCATATAGCTGGTGAGACGGGTAAAGAACCCGTGTTCGAGATGTGTCCAGGTCTGCTCGAAACAAGATTCTATGCTGCTCGTGGGATCCCGGCGTTCGCCTACGGACCGGGATTGCTGACAGTGTCCCATGGACCGAACGAGTTCATTCCGATCCTCAACATTGCCCAGTGCGCGTTGATCTACGCCCTTACTGCGGCCGAGATGTTGCGGCCATAGAACCGGCTGCTCCTAGGTAAGTCTTGCTGCAATCCGATCACGGCCGGATCACGGGCTATCCGGAGACTGGCGCGGCGCCGTGGTGACCGCCGCTTCCGCTGAGGATCGAGACAATCACCCTTCTATCCCCTTGCGCCCGGACGCGCGCTATGGCGAAATGATGCGCGGCATCGGATTGCCACCATAACGAAACAGGTTTCCATCGATGACACCCTCGTCCTCCGACAACTGGGCGGCGGCCACGCTCGAGCAGCGGTGTTAGACTTCCCAAAATGGAGGCTCGCACCCTAAACCGATTGCGTGCTGCTCTCATCGCTCGCCGTGACCAGTTGCAGTCCACGCTCTTGAGGATCCAGCAGGACCTTCGTGCCGCAACCACTGTCCACGCCGACGCCGCCGACCAGGCGGTCGCTTCGTACGACAAGAATGCCCTTCACCAGCAGGCTGAGCAGGCGGGCAGACAACTGCGCCTGCTCGATGACGCCCTGCGGCGTATGGACGCCGGCGATTACGGGGAGTGCGTCATGTGCGGCAAGGACATCGCCGTGGCACGCCTGGAAGCGATCCCGTGGGCAAGATATTGCGTGGATTGCCAAGAGTTCCAGGAGGGGATGACTGGTCTATCGCGGTAAAGGACATTACGAAATCAGAACAAGAGCCGCTAGTCCTTCGATGCTCGTCAGTAGCTTTCTTCTTCGCGAGCGCGCTCGCGGTAGCACACTGAACCGTATGTTTTGTCGCAGCATTCGCAGTCCTCGGCATGGCTGCCGCAGACTTTCCGGTTGGCACTTCACGCAGCGGGTGAAGGTGCCGTTTTGGAACCGAACGTCGCGGTGTCCGATGTTGGCGTATGAAGCTTCGGGCTCGCTGCCGAGGTTTGTGCGATGCTTCTTACATGGCAAAGAAGCTGACGAAAGACGAGAAGCTCAGTCGCAACATCGAACGGTTGGAAAAAGCCGAGCGGGCGGTCGAGCGGGAGCGGCGTGAGCCCGCTCCTGAGGACGTGAAGGCTATCGCGGCACGGGCCGCGAGTGATTCCACTTAAGTGAGTTCTACGACCAGTCGTTTGCTTTCGCGTTTTCGTAAGCGCCTTGCGACCCACAATGAACGCACCGCCACCGACAAACTCCGTTATGCGGTAGAAAAGGCCAAGGTCCATCGGTATGACTGGGGACAGGACTGGCTCCTGATCGATCTTCTTAAAAAGCGCCTGTACCGTTATAGCGCTGCTGTTTTGTTTGCCATGCCCAGGCTCCTCCAATGTTGCGTGTTTGATGGAGATCAATCGGGCTGGGCTGGCCAGACCAGCCGCTGCCAGCGGACGGCAGCGGTGGCCGACAATCGCCAACAAATAGTAAAGCGCTTAGTAAAAACGGCTGCAAAAGGCGCAGATAAAAGGCTGGCGGAGAGAGAGGGATTCGAACCCTCGATACGGTTTCCCGTATACACGCTTTCCAAGCGTGCGCCTTCAGCCACTCGGCCATCTCTCCGGAGACGATTTGAAGGCGGGACAGCCTTATTTTACCGTATTACCGCATTCGTCCGGCAGAACCGGGCGCGCAGGCGCGATTCACGAATTGGAGAATTGAAGAATTGACGAATTCCCGCGCCAAGCGGGCGAAATTCGTCCATGGGCAAATGCGGCGATTCGCCAATCAATCCTCTTTCTTTTTTCCCAATTGCTGGCTCAGGTAGTTCTGGATTCCCATCTCCTTGATGGCGTGCAACTGCCCCTCGAGGTAGTCGATATGATGTTCCTCGTCGAGCAGGATCTCCTTCAGCAGGTTGCGCGAGCCGTTGTCGCCGGCGTTCATGCAGACGCGGATGCCTTCGTTCAGCCGCTTTACCGCGTCGTACTCCACTTGCAGGTCGTTCTTGAGCTGCTGTTCGACGGTGTTGCCGATGTTGATCTTGAAGTAGTCGCTCATGTTGGGCGTTCCGTCCAGATAAAGGATGCGCTCGATGAGCTTTTCCGCGTGCGTCATCTCCTCGATCGATTCCTTGCGCGTGATTCCCGCCAGCCTGTAGTAGGTCCAGTTCTCGCACATCTCCGCATGAAGGAAGTATTGGTTGATGGCCGTCAGCTCCGCTTTCAGAACCTCCTGTAACACCGCGATTACCTTGGCGTCGCCTTTCATGGCTTTCTCTCCCTTGGCTGAGGCGTCCCGATGATTGCCGAATGAGGGTGCGAACAGCGGATTCTACCAGATGGCGCCCCTGGGCGCCGTGGAAGAAGCGGCGAGCAGGCCGGGATGAGCCTGGGCGGCGGCGGGTTTCAATCCGCCATGGGCTACTGGACTTTGGCGGAGGCGCCGGGCGCGGCGGCAGACGTGCTCATGCCTTGCGCCAACTCGGCGGCCGCGTTTTGACTCTCCATCAGGCGGTGATGGATGCAATACAGGGCCAGCTCCAGCCGGTCGGAGACGCCCAGCTTGTCGTAGACCTTGCGCAGGTAGTTCTTGATCACCTGCTCGGTGGTGCCCACCTCGTGCGCAATTTCCTTGTTGCGCATGCCCTGGGCGACGCAGGAGACGATCAGCATTTCCTTGTCCGTGAGCCGGTTCTTGGAACGGGGCGTGGTGAGCAGCGTGGCCTGCGAGCGATAGGCTTCGATCACCCAGTTGACCCCGCGATTATCCAGCCAGGTTTCACCGTCGGCGATCTTGCGCACGCACCGCACCAGCAGGTCGGGGCCGATGGAGCGCGTGACAATGCCGCGCACACCCCGGCGCAGGTACTCCACCGTCTGGTCGGGTTCCATGTCGCCGGTGATGGCGACGATTTTCAGCTCCGGCGCCCGCTTCAAGATTTCAGAAGCGGCTTCGGGAGCGTTGGAGGAAATGCGCGACTCGAACAGCAGCACGTCGGCGGGAAACTTGGTGACCGCGGACAGGGTCTGGGCGAAGGTTTCCGCCTGCGCCACCACCCGCACGTCGTCTTCCACCGCCAGCACTTTGCGGATGCCGACGCGAAAGATGGCTTCCGAGTCGGCGATGATCACGCGGATCACGCGCGCCGCCTCGGCCGAAGTGAGTTGTCTTCCCGGCTGTGGCTTGGCCAGGCTGCTGGCCATAAGTATTTCTCCCCCCAGATTTACTGGCGTCGCTCGAACCGGTACTCGTCGATGACGGCGGCTACGGCGCGACGGCTGCCTTCTACGGTGCAGCGCACGACGCGTCCTTCACACGAGACCAGAACATCCGTGGACGCGCCCAACACTGCCGCCGGCATGGAGATCTGGAATTCAATGCTGGATCCGACGGTCATCTCGGTGTCCAGATGAAACAGAACCCCGCCAGCTGAAATGTCATGCGTTTCCGCCTGGTGTTGTTCGCCCGACAACTTGACGGCGATGGGGAGCCTCAGCGGGAACCGCACTGCGGTTCTCAATTCCGTAATGGTTTCCGTACTTGTGTCGATCTTGTTCACAAGGCCTGTAGATTACACCCGGTTTCTTTCCCGAAGAAAGTTACCTAAGTGCCCTACGGACCAGAGACTAGCGGGGGTTACGTTGCGCACTGCACAGGCTGACTAGCCCAAAGGCCCATTACCAGAGTTTGGCCGGGTGCGGCCGCAACCCGCTAGAACTTGGTGACTTCGGTGAAATTGAAGTCGCGCACCTTCATCGGCGGCACCACCATGTCAAAGGATTCCTCGCCGCTGGCCCGCACCGGCTGGCCCATTTCCACCACGTTGGCGAGCATGTCCAACATGCTCTGGTTGAAGCGGAAGTTGCGGATACCGTGCCGTACCCGGCCGCCTTCCACGTAGAACGTTCCGTCGCGCGTCATCCCGGTGAGGATTTTTTCGTAGGGGTCCACTTCGCGGATGTACCACAAGCGGGTGATCAGCACCCCGCGCTCGGTCGAGGCGACCATCTGCGCGATCGTTCTGGGCTCCGGCGGTGGCGCGAAGACGATGTTCAGCGGGATTTCGCCGATCTCGTTGGGCAGCGGCAAGCCGTGGCCGGTCACCTCCACCGGCCCCACCTTGTCCGCGTGCGGCGACTTCTTCATCTTCTCCGCGGTGCCGCGCGCATAGACCAGGCGCCGGGGCACTCCGTTCTCGACCAGGTGCACGCGTTGCCGGCGCACCCCTTCCCCGTCGAAGGGCGAGCCCGATTGCAGCGGGTGATACACGTCGTCATCGATGGTGACGTTCTGGCCGAAAAGCTGCGTTCCGATGCGGTTGTTCAGAAACGAGCGCTCGTCCAGGATGGCCTGCCCGCCCCAGTCCCAGAACATGAAGCCGCACAGGTCGAGCACCGCCGCCGGCTCCAAAATGGCGGTGTACTTGCCCGGGGCCAACTCCTGCGGCCCCGCCGATTCCCGCGCCTTGCGCGCCGCCGTTTCCGCCAGCGACACCGCGTCCAGGTTGTGCACATCGGGCGAGTTCGCCTTCTGCCAGCCGGAGGAATCGCCGGCCAGCATGGTCACCGAAATTTCCGCCGAGGTCTGGGTGTGATAGGCGGACAGCCCGCGCGAGTTCAGCACCGCCTCGACCGTTTCCGAGCTGGCATAGATTCCCGCCGCCGTCAGGCTCTCGCGCTTGGCGATATCGACGATCTTGCCGATCGCCTGGGCACGGTCGGCCGGGGTGATGCCTGCCGTCTCGAAAAACGCGCGGCCTACGGCCGGACCCTTCCCGAAGGCGTCGGGCGGGGCGACGGGAAGCAGGTCGGCATCCTTGGCCTGCACCCGCGCCAGGTCCTCGCTGGCTTTCACACAGCGGCGGATGCTCTCCTCGTCGAACTTGTTGGTGGTGGCGCGAGCGGTGCGCCCGTCGAACACGGTGCGCACCGAAACGACGTAGTTCTCTTCCGCGACGTTCTGGTGAATGGTGTTGTTGGCGAAGCGGGTGAGGGCGTTCTTGCCGCCGGCGATCAGAACCTCGATTTCATCGGCGGTGGAGAATTTCTTCACGCGGTCGAAAGTATCTTGGGCTTTATCGTTCGTGAGCACGTTCTAGTTCCCCTTGTACGCCGTTCCCACCTTCACGCCGCGAAAACGCGCCGGGCTGGCTCCATGTCCGGTGCCCATCACCTGCTGCGGCTGGCCCTTGCCGCAATTCGGCGTGCCCCACAACGTCCAGTGCTCGCGCGAGCAGATGGCGTCCAGCGAGTTCCAGAACTCGGTGGTGATGCCGGAATAGGACGGGTTCTTCAGCATCCGCCCCAGCTTGCCGTTCTTGATTTCCCAGCCGATTTCGGTGCCGAACTGAAAGTTATAGCGCTTGTCGTCGATCGACCAGGAGCGGTTGGTCTGAAAGAAAATCCCGTGGTCGGTGGAGGCGATCAGCTCCTCCGGGCTGAGCTTTTTCTCTCCCGGCAGGATGCTGACGTTGGTCATGCGGATCATCGGCAGACGGTTCCAGCCTTCGCCGCGCACCGTGCCCCCGGAGCGCTCCAGCCCGATCAGGGGCGCGGTCTCGCGCGAGGTGAGGTAGCCGGTGAACAACCCGTGGCTGATGATGGGCGTGCACTGCGCGGGCACGCCTTCGTCGTCGTACTTGAAGGTGCCCAGGCCGGGGCCGTGCTCGGGGCGCGCGTCGGCCACCACGTTCACCAGCTCACTGCCGTACTTCAGGTGGCGCAGCTTGTCGGGCGTGAGGAACGATGTTCCGGCGAAGTTCGCCTCCATGCCGAGCACGCGATCGAGCTCGATAGGGTGGCCGATGGACTCGTGGATCTGCAGCCCGAGCTGTGAGGAATCGAGAATGATGTCGAACTTGCCCTCGGGACACTGCTCGGCCTTGTGCAGGGCCACGCACTCCTCGGCGATGCGCCGCGCGTTCTCCAGCAGCTTGAGCTCCCCAATCAGCTCGTAGCCCTTGTCCTGCCATTGCCCGCCGAAGGAGGTGGGATACGACCGCTTCTGAATTTCCGCGCCGCCGAAGGAAAACGCCGCATAGCCCGCGCCCGTGGTGTGCTTCACCTGGTGGATCTCGCTTCCCTGGGAGGAGTAATACCACTGCTCGTAGCGGCGGAAATTCATATTGGTTTCCGCCAGCGTGATGCCCTGCACGCGGCGCAGTTCGGCATCGATTTTCATCAGCAGGTCCAGGTTCTGCTCCACCGAAACGCTGAACGGATCGATCTGGTAAGCGCTGGCCCAGTCATCCTGATAAGCCTTCTCCGGGGCCAGGCGGACGTCGTGTTCCTTCACCTGGGCCGAGGCGCGGGCGATTTCCACCGCCTCGCCGGCGGTGACCTCCACTCCCTCGCGGGTCAGGTCCTCGGTGGCGGCGAAGCCCCAGGCGCCCTCGGCCAGCACCCGGACGCCGATGCCCAGCGATTGGCTATCGGCCACGTGCCCGATCTTGCCGTTCTTGGTGGCCAGCGCGCGCTGGCGCTCGTCGACGATGCGGCAGTCGGCAAACTGCACTCCGCGCGCGTTGCATACGTTCAGCACCCAACTGGCGATTTCCTTCATGCTCATGACAAACAGACATGATAAATGAGGCCGAGGCGGTGCGGGGGGTATCCTTGAGCAATTAGCGGTTGGCGATTGCCACGACCTTCCGCGGACCTCGACCTTGAAACGCAGCAACAAGCCGGCAGCGGTGATGAAGGTCTTCAACCTGGAGCAGGCGATGCCGACGGTTCCGCTGGCGCTCTCCCTGGCGGCCGACGCGCTTAAGATTGCCCGCCGCGAAGGCCGGATCGCGATCAAGTTTATCCACGGCTACGGCTCCTCCGGCCAGGGCGGCGCCATTCGTATTGCCCTGCAGGCGGACCTCATGCAGCGCGCGCGGGCGGCCGAGATCAAGGCATTCATCGCGGGCGAGGATTGGCGAATTTCCGACGAACGCACCTGGGCGCTGCTTCAGCGTTGCCCCGAGTTGAAACACGACCCCGATCTCGGGCGCGGGAACAAGGGAATCTCGATTGTGGTGTTGTGAACGGCGCAATCCCAGACGAGCAAGCCCGGCTCATCTGGGGCGCCCCGGCTAGCGCCGCGCCACCGTGATGCCGTGCGGGACGTGTATCTCGCCGCTCACGTTGTTCAGCTTCACCTGGCCGGATTCCTTGGTGCGGACATTTACGCTTCGCGCGCCGTCCACCACGATGTCGCCCGAGGTGTCGTCCACGGTGAGCGCGCCCACCCGGGAGGCGCGAATCTGGCCGGAGGTGTCGTGGATGGAAACCTCTCCCCCGATGTCGCGTACCTGGATCTCGCCGGAATCATCGTCGATTGTCAGGTTGCCCTTCACCGCCGAGACGTGGACGTTGCCTCCCTTGTTCACCAGCCGCGCCGACCAGGTATCGGCGACATCCAGATTGCCGTCGGAGGCGGTGACGTTCAACTCTCCCACGCGCCGAAACTGAAGCTGCCCGGAGCGGCTGCTGATGGTGACCCCGCCGGCGACATCTTGCACCCGCACGTCGCCCGACTCCTTCTCGATGTCCGCCGGGCCCTTCACCCGCACCAGCGAAAGCGTGCCGCTGGTGTCGTTCACCTGGACGGCGCTGTTCATAGCGGAAATTTCAATCTTTCCGGAGGTGTCGCGGATGTTGAGCACGGCCCCGGCAGGCACTACCACCTCGAAGTCGATGGGGTACTCCGCCCGGCCGTAATTCCTCCACGAGGGCTCGATGTGGGTGGCGATGCTGATGTGCGGCGTGCTCTGGCCGCTCACCGTGACGAGCCGCTTGAGGATATCAGCCTCGCCCAACTTGAACAGCCAGTAGCGGTCAATGGAGACGGTCATCCGCACGGTAGTGGCCGTGGGGTCGCCGCGCACCACCAGGTCGCCCTCCTGCACCTGGAAGGTGATGCTGCGCGCGCCCTCGGCCGGCACCTCCATTTTGTATCCGCGACGCGAGGAAGCCAGCGCAAACGGCGCCAGCGCAACCAGCAGGAACACAACCAATCCAGCTTCCACCGGGATCACCTTCTTTGTGAGATGCGCAACTTGTCCCCAGGGGTACCCTCGGGCAGAATTGTCACGTTGACTGGTGACCTCCGCCCGAATTCAGGATAAACTGGCGCTAACTACCATGAACCCAGCCACGTCCGATGCTAAGGTCATTGTAGTCTCCAAGCGCCTGGCGGACGTTTGCGCCACCAAGGCGCTGCTGAACAGCTACGGCTTCGACGTGGCCACGGTCACCAGTTGCCAGGCGGCGCAAGCGGTGGCACGCGCCGTGACTTACCAGGCCGCCATCATCTGCTTCCACTCCTTCAGCCCGTCGGAGCGCGCCCAGATCGAGGCGAGCTTGCGCAATTCCGATCCCAATCTGGCCGTGGTCAGCCGGTGTCCCGGTTGCATCGGCTGCGACGAGCAGGGCGGGATCATCGGCAGCCTGCCCGGCGAAGAATGGCTCTCGGAGATCGTTATGGCCATGCACGAGTCGCATCCCTAGTGACTCGCGCTTCGGTTGCGGATACACTCTCCGCCCATCCCTAGAGGAACCTCCATGCCGGCAACCTCCATGGCAGAGCGGGCCCTGCTGCGGCTGGAAGAACGCAAACGGCGGTTCGGCCGCGGCGAGGCCGCACCCACGCAATCGGCAATGCTGGCTGCGGGCAAGCTTGGTTTCCGCGACGCCCCATCGCTGATCCGGTTTCACGACGCGCTGTTGTTCCTGCGCGCGTTTCCACAGGGACCGCGCGTGGTGCGGGCGGCCGAGAAACTGCTTGCCGGGATTCACGCGCGCGTCGGCGAACTGCGCGCCGCCGCCGCCGACATGTCGGCGTTCGACGACGAGTCGGTCTCCGGCATCGCCGGTATCGAACTGGTGGACACTTATCCCTACGAGATTGCAGCTTGGCTGGCGGATGCGTATCCGCGGCAGGTGGAAATCTGCTGGCAGGCGGAGATCAACACCGCCCGGCTGGCCAACACCTGGCCGCGATTCATGCCCCTGCTGGATGAGGACGGTTTCGTCGAGCCCGACGTGCCCTATCGTGAATGGCTGGACGCAGCCCGCGGCGGCGCGCCCGAACTGACCTGGCTGCTGCGCCGCTTTGCCGCCCTGCCTCTGCCCGACCGCGGTAAAGCGGAGCTCTATGAATCGCTGGAGCTGCCTGTGCAGTGGAACCTCGGGCAGCTTCCCGCCAGCCGCACGCTGGCCCGGCGAGCGGTGCGCTCCTTCTTCTATCACGACGCGCCGCTCATCCGGCGTAGCGAGGTCTCGCTGGCGAAGGAACTCGCGCTGCCGCTCAAGCTGGAAACGCTGTCACCGCGGGAGAGTTTGGAAATTATCAACATGGGGCGCGAGCTGCTGACCGTGCGCTACCGCGGTCTCTATGGCATGACCTTCGGCTCCCCGCCGGTCTATCTCGCCGAGGTTGGACGCGGCACGCAAATCTTTCTCTGGGGACTTCCCCCGGAGCGCCGCTTCCCGCTGCGCGCCTACTGCTCCGGCTTCACCTTGAAGAACGGCGTGCCCATCAACTACCTGGAAGCGATCGCGCTGGCCGACTGGATGGAGATCGGCTTTAACACCTTTTATGCCTTCCGCGAAGGCGAAACCGGCTGGGTGTATGCCCAGGTGCTGCGTGCGCTGCGCCAGTTGCTCGGCATGGATTGCGTTTCCGTGTACCCGTACCAGCTTGGCGCGGACAACGAGGAAGCGATCGCGTCGGGGGCGTTCTGGTTCTATCGCAAGCTCGGGTTTCGACCGGGCCGCCCGGAGCTGGCCGCCCTGGTGGAGGCGGAGGAAAAGAAGATCGCCGCCAAGCCCGGCCACCGCACCTCCGCCGCCACGCTGCGCAAGCTGGCCGCCGGACACGTGTTCTTCGAAATGCCGGGCACCCAGCGGGGCGACTGGGACGGCTTCCGCGCCCGCTATCTCGGGATGGCGGTGCTGCGGCGCATGGCAAAATCCGGCATGGATGCCGACGCGTTTCGGACAGCCTGCAGCCAGCGGCTGGCGGCGGAGCTGGGCGCGGCCCTGGTGGAGTTCAATGCGGATGAGCGCTATGCGTTGAGCAATTTCGCCGTCACGCTCGCCGACGCCGGCTTGATGGAGTGGAGCGTGGCGGAAAGATCGAAGCTGGCGCAGGTCGTCCGCGCCAAGATGGCAGAGGAAGAATGGGATTACCTGCGCCTGATGCGCGAGCACCCTCGGCTTCGACAGGCAATCATCCGGCTGGGATCGCCGCAGGCCGCGCCCGGCATGACAAAACCACAGGGCGACCCTCCAAAATAAGAAGCCCAGCCGAAGGCGGCCGGGCTACATCCAAGCAACCTCAAAAAATCAAAACCCACAACTCAAAATTTAGAACTCACAACTTCGCTGAAACTGAAACTCGAAACTGAAACTAGGTTCCCTCACTCCAACTCGCCAGGTATTCTTCCTGTTCCGGGGTGAGGCGGTCGATCTTGATGCCCATCGACTCCAGCTTCAGTTTCGCCACGCGCTTGTCCAGGTCCACCGGCACCGCATAGACGCGCTTCTCCAGGACGTTGTGATTCTTGGCCAGGTATTCCACCGACAGCGACTGGTCGGCGAAACTCATGTCCATCACCGAGGCCGGATGTCCCTCGGCGGCGGCCAGGTTGATGAGCCGGCCTTCGCCCAGCAGGTTGATCTTGCGGCCGTCCTTCAGCGAAAACTCCTCGACGAAGCCGCGGGTGGTGCGCTTGGAGGACGACATCCGCTCCAGCGCCGGGATGTCGATTTCGACGTTGAAGTGCCCCGAGTTGCAGATGATGGCGCCATCCTTCATCGCCTGGTAGTGCTCGCCGCGGATCACGCTCTTGTTGCCGGTGACGGTGCAGAAAACGTCGCCCAGGGCGGCCGCTTCCCCCATCGACATGACGCGGAAGCCGTCCATCACCGCTTCCAGGGCGCGGGTGGGATCGATCTCCGTGATGATCACCTCCGCCCCCTGGCCGCGCGCCCGGCTGGCCAGCCCGCGGCCGCACCAGCCATAGCCGGCGACCACGAATTTCGACCCCGCCAGCAGGTAATTGGTGGCGCGGATGATGCCATCGATGGTGGACTGCCCGGTACCGTAGCGGTTGTCGAACAGGTGCTTGGTGTCGGCGTCGTTGACGGCGATGATGGGATAGCGCAGCACCCCTTCCTTGGCCATGGCGCGCAGCCGGATGACGCCCGTCGTGGTTTCTTCCGTGCCCCCCGACGATTCCCTCCAGCACGTCCGTGCGCTTGGTGAGCGCGGTGGTCACCAGGTCGGCGCCATCGTCCATGGTCAGGTGCGGCTTGTGATCCAGCGCCGCCATGATGTGCTGGTAGTAGGTGTCGTTGTCCTCGCCCTTGATGGCGAACACCGGGATGTTGTAGTCGCGCACCAGGCAGGCGGCCACGTCGTCCTGGGTGGAAAGCGGGTTGGAGGCGCACAGCGCCACCTCCGCTCCCCCATCGCGCAGGGTGATGGCCAGGTTGGCGGTTTCCGCGGTCACGTGCAGGCAGGCGGAAATGCGCACTCCCTTCAGCGGCTGGTTCTTGATGAAATCCTTGCGGATGATTTGCAGGACCTTCATTGACTGGTTGGCCCAGTCAATGCGCTTCTTCCCCAGATCGGCGGCGTCCATGTTCTTGACGTCGTACGCAACATGAGCAGGTGTAGTCGACATAATCTCCTGAACAGTTTCACTTTCAATTTTCGGTTTCGGTCGCAAGCACCACCTGAAACTGAAACTTGCTTTTGTTATTTCTTGGCGACGGTAACCGCGCTCTGCGCGGCGCCGGCGGCCTGTTCGCGCAGCGCCCTGGCCTTGTCGGTCGCCTCCCAGGTGAATTCTTTGTCCTCGCGCCCGAAATGGCCATAGGCGGCCGTCTTGCGGTAGATCGGGCGGCGCAACTGCAGCGACTCGATAATCCCGCGCGGCGTCAACTGGAAGTTGGCGCGTACCAGGTCCTGGAGCCGGTCGCCGGAAATGGTGCCGGTGCCGAAGGTCTCCACCAGCACGCTCACCGGCTCGGCCACGCCGATGGCGTAAGCAAGCTGCACCTCGCAGCGCTCCGCCAGCCCGGCCGCGACAATGTTCTTGGCGATGTAGCGCGCTATGTAGGCGGCCGAGCGGTCCACCTTGGTGGGGTCCTTGCCGCTGAAGCAGCCGCCGCCGTGGCGGCCCATGCCGCCGTAGGTGTCGACGATGATCTTGCGCCCGGTCAGGCCGGTGTCGCCCATGGGGCCGCCGATGACGAAGCGCCCGGTAGGATTGATGTGGTACTTGGTGTCGGCGTCCAACATCTCGGCTGGAATCACGGCCTGGATCACGTGCTTGAGGATGTCGGCGCGCAGCTCCTCGTTGCTCACCGTCTCCGCGTGCTGGGTGGAGACGACCACCGCGTCCACCCGCACTGGCTTGTTCTGCTCGTTGTACTCGACGGTGACCTGCGACTTGCCGTCGGGGCGGAGGTAGGGCAGCGCGCCGCTCTTGCGGACCTCGGAAAGCCTGCGGCAGAGCTTGTGGGCGAGGGAGATGGGGGCGGGCATCAATTCGGGGGTTTCGTTGCTGGCGTAGCCGAACATCATGCCCTGGTCGCCGGCGCCGCCGGTGTCCACGCCCATGGCGATATCGCCCGACTGTTTGTTGATGCTGGAAATCACCGCGCAGGTGTTGGAATCGAAGCCGTAGAGGGCATTGTCGTAGCCGATGGAGGTGACCACGCCGCGCACCAGCGTCTGGAAATCGACGTAAGCCTTGGTGGTGATTTCGCCGGCGATCACCACCAGCCCGGTGGCGGTGAGCGTCTCGCAGGCCACCCGGCTATGGGGATCCTGTTCGAGACAGGCGTCCAGGATGGCGTCGGAAATCTGGTCGGCCATCTTGTCCGGATGACCCTCGGTGACTGACTCCGACGTAAACAGAAATCGATTCTTGGTTGACAATGGATCCTCCTGCTGGTGTCAGGCGCTGCGGGCGGGAACAAACCGCAAAAACCAATCCCGAATCTACTCAAACTAGCAGAGCGCCCCTCGCCCGGCAATGCCTTTGTGGTTACCTTGCAACGCCCATTAATGCACGACGGCGCTCGCCGGTGCGCGTTTCCTGCATCGAATGGCGGATTTTCCGCGCTGAACCGCGACCCGGGCGCCACCCAGGCCGGGCGCCGGCGATTGGCTACTGCCGCAGCCCCGCGGCGGTGAACTCCACCGTCTTCACCTCGCCGGCTTTGCCCAGCGGCGGCACCGGCTTGTTGTTGTGGAACAACTCGATGGCGGCGGCGTTGCCTGCCTTCACCACCACGCTGCGCTGCGCGCGAATCGCTTTCTCGCTCGCCCCCACCAGCGTGCCTTCCATCACCAGTTGCCCGTCGGCCGTGATCGAGACCCAGGAATTCCGCTTCGCTTTCACCCTCACCACGAATCCGTCCTCCGCCCCAGGGATTGCTGTCTGGAGCTTGGGAGAGGGCGGAGCCGGTGGCCGCGGCGGCGTGGTCGCCGCCCGCACGTGCCACAGCCTGGGCAGGCCGTGGCGGGCGTAATACCGCCAGCCGCCA
This sequence comes from Terriglobia bacterium, assembly GCA_963740615.1. Classification (GTDB taxonomy): domain Bacteria; phylum Acidobacteriota; class Terriglobia; order Terriglobales; family Acidobacteriaceae; genus JAIQGF01. The sequence continues at coordinate 79,603 of CAVUEZ010000005.1, read as the reverse complement.
AACACCGCCAGTGCCAGCAGCACCAGAATCGCCAGGCCCCGCAGCGGCAGCCGCAGCGGCGGCCGGCCTTCAAGATCGCTGATCAGCAGGTTCCGTTCCAGCACCGCGGGAGCGGCCGTGGGCTCCTGCCGGGTGACCTTGCCGGCGGCAATCGCCTCGCCGAGCGCGGCCAGGTAGTCGGCAACCGCCTGGTCCTCGTCCAATCCCAGGTAGCGGGCGTAGGCGCGCACGAAGCCCTTGTTGAAGATGCCGCCCGGAAGCTGGTCGAAATCCTCCTGTTCCAGGGCACGCAGCGACCGCGTCCCGATCTTCGTCGCTTCGGAGATTTCTTCCAGCGTCACGCTGCGCATCTCGCGCTCGCGCTTCAGCCGTTCACCAAACGATCCCACGCCGGTCCTCGTGAGGGAAGGAGGTAGCCCAATTTGGGGGGAGAAAAAAGCGTGGTCATCATAGGTTTGGCGCTGGGCGGTGTCAAAGGAAAAACCGCATACTCACACCCCAAAGTCATGCCTGGCTGCCACTCCCGGGAGGTCAGCGTCCCCCGGTACCGCTTCTGCCGCTAGCATGGCGGGAAATAGACCTTATAATGCGGCCAAGGCCCTAACCGGGACCCACGCTATGACCGAGGCCGCCGCCAGCGATCGCAAACGGCATCTGCAGGAACTGTCGATTTTCCACGAGGTCGCCAAGGCCCTCACGTCTTCGCTCAACCTCGATTCCGTTCTGCAGACCATCATGGAAAAGGTGGCCGAATACTTCCGTCCCGACACCTGGTCGCTGCTCATGGTGGACGAGGCCGCCGGCGAACTCTACTTCGCCATCGCCGTCGGCGACGCCGCCGACGCCCTGCGCAACGTCCGCCTGAAGCTGGGCGAGGGCATCGCCGGATGGGTGGCCCGCCACGGCGAACCCCTGATCGTGCCCGATGTCTACACCGACCCCCGCTTCGCCAAGCGCATTGACGAATACACCAAGTGGCAGACCCGCTCCATCATCTGCATTCCGCTGAAGGCCAAGCACCGGGTGCTGGCCGTCATCCAGCTCATCAACGTTCCCATGTCGAGCTTCAGCGACAGCGAAATGTTCTTCCTGCGCGCCATCTGCGACTACGCCGCCATCGCCATCGATAACGCCCGCTCCGTGGAGCGCATCCAGGAACTGACCATCACCGACGACTGCACCGGCCTGTACAACGCCCGCCACCTGTACAAGACGCTGGAGTCGGAGGTCTACCGCTCCGCCCGCTTCGGCTACGAGTTCACCGTGCTGTTCATCGATCTGGACCACTTCAAGCTGGTCAACGACACCCACGGTCACCTGGTGGGCAGCAAGCTGCTGACCGAAGTCGGCTTCACCATCAAGTCGCACCTGCGCCTGATTGACTATGCCTTCCGCTACGGCGGCGACGAGTTCGTCGTCCTGCTGCCGCAAACCGGCAAGGAATCCGGCCTGATCGTCGCCCGCCGTCTGCTCGACTCCTTCCGCACCAGCGCCTTGTTGAAAGGCGACGGCTTGAACCTGAACATCCGCGCCTCCATCGGCGTGGCCTCCTATCCGGAAGACGCCAAGAGCGCCCACGAAATCATCCGCCAGGCCGACGAGATGATGTACGAAGTGAAGAACACCTGCCGCGACAATATCGCCGTCGCCCAGCAGGGGCTGGTGAAGTAATTTCAGAGGGAAGATTTCAGATTGAACAAGGGCGAAGGGCTCGCGAGCCTGTATAGGTTCAGTTCGAGCAGCCGACGAAGGGACGGGCGTTGTCAATCACCCCGTTGGGGCGCCAGAACGCTGGTGAAAGCACTTCCCACCAGCTCTCCCCCGTTCACTCCCAGCACCTGCGCTCCCACCCACTGGTTCGCCCCGTGCCGTCCCGCCAGGCGCATCTTCAGGTAATTGTCCGTCAGCGCCTCGGTGGAATGCTCATCGCCCGCGCTCAAGGTGATGGCCGGCAGCTCGCGTCCCACGAACGATTCCATGAACTCCCGCTTCTTCTCCGCCGCCAGCTCGCGCAAAATGCGATTCCGTTCGCGCGCCACCTGCACCGGCACCTGGCCGGGCATCTGCGCCGAGCGCGTTCCCGGCCGCGACGAGTAGGTGAACACGTGCAGGTAGGTAAGCGGCAGCTCTTCGATCATGCGCCGCGTTTCTTCGAAATCCGCGTCCGTCTCGCCCGGGAAGCCGACCATCACGTCCGCTCCAATGGCCGCCCCCGGCATCGCCTGCCGAATCCGCCGGATCTTTTCCGCGTAATGCCATGGCCGGTACTTGCGATGCATGGCGCGCAGCACCCGATCGCTGCCCGACTGCATGGGCACGTGCGCGTGCCGGGCGATACGGTCGCACCCGGCCACCAGTTCGATCAGCTCCTCCGTCCAGTCCATCGGCTCCACCGAGCTGATCCGCAGCTTTTCCAGCTCCGTCTCCCGCACGATAGCTTCCACCAGCCGGACGAAACGCTCGGGCTTCGCGAAGTCTCGTCCCCACCGGCCCAGGTTGATGCCGGAGATCACCACCTCGCGGAATCCGGCCACCGTCAACTCCCTCACCTGGCCAGCACCTCCTCCAGCGGCAGCGAGCGGCTGGCCCCGCGCACCGAGGGAATAATGCAGAACGAGCAGCGGTTGTCGCACCCGTCCTGCACTTTCAGGTTGGGGCGCGTCTTCTCCGCGCCACCGTCAAACACCGGGGCCGCCATCAACTCGGTGTGGGCAAAGATGTCGCCCACGATCACCTGCGCGGGTGCAGCCCCGCCGCTCTCGGCCGGGGAGACCATGGCCAGCGGCACGAATCCCGGCGCCGCCCCGCACACCACCTCTCCCACCTGCTGCTTGTGCGAGTTTCCGACCACCCAGCGGACGCCCTGCAGCGACGCCAGCTCCTCCGGCGCGCGCTGCGCGTAGCATCCGGTCACCAGAATCTTGCACCCGGGATTTCCGCGATGGATGCGCCGGATGGCCGCCCGCACATCCTGGTCGGCGGCCGCGGTCACCGTGCACGTATTGAGCACAACCACCTGCGCTTCCTGTGGATTAGGCACGCGCCGCAGGCCCCGCTCCCGCAACTGTCGCTCAATCGCGGCGCCGTCGGCCTGGGTGGCGCGGCAGCCGAAGTTTTCCACATAGAAGCTCGACATGGATGGTATTATACCGGCAGGATACTGTGCCGCTTCGCAGGTGAGCAACTAACGTTGGCGTTCGGCGCATCTCAAGGCTTCAGCACTGCGCCTTTCGCGTGGGGGTCAGTTCCATGAAACGTCGCATCCTCCTGGTGGATGACGAACTCGCTATTCTCCTCACCCTCAAAGCCATTCTGGAAATGAACGGCTTCGAGGTGGAAACCGCCTCCTCCAGCAACGAGGCGATGCACAAGCTGGAGAGCGCGGTCTTCCAGATGGTGATCACCGACATGCGCATGGAAACCGAGACCGCGGGCTACGACGTCATCCGCGCCGCCAAGCAGCAGCCCTACAACCCTGCCACTTCTATTCTCACCGCCTATCCTTCCCTGGGCAGTGACTGGAAGAGCAAGGGCGCGCAATCGCTGCTGGTCAAGCCCGTCAACACCCAGGACTTGCTCCGTCAGATTGAAGCTCTGCTCATCACGCACGAGGACCACAAGCGCGCCGCCGCGGCTGCGCCCAGGTCGGCGGCTCCGGCGCGCTCCCCTCGGGACCAGGCCAAGAAGGCCGGCTAAAAGCGCCGCTGGTCGGTGATTTTTTCGCGGGAAAATTGCCCCTCGCGGGCGTGTCCCTGCGCCCCGCTTCGTGGGCACACACTTGCACCTTCCGGGTCAAACAGGGCCTCTGCCCTGCTTTGATGTCCCTGTCAGAGACTGGTCAGAAGGTCAGGCGCTCGCCGCCGTACTCCGCTTCGACTGAAAACACTCCCGGCAAAACACCGGGCGTCCCTGAGTCGGTTTAAACGGCACCGTGGTTTCTTTTCCGCATTGCGAGCAGACGGTCCGGGTCTCCACCTTGGGATAGCTGCCGGGAGTCGCCGTTCCCAGCATACTGGCGCGCTTTGCCTTGCACGGCTTGCAGCGCTTGGGTTCGTTCTTGAACTGTTTGTCGTGGAAGAACAACTGCTCCCCCGCGGTAAACACGAACTCGGCGCCGCAGTCGATGCACTTCAGAACCTTGTCCTGGAATTCCATTGGAACTTGCTCCCTTCAGGGTCCCCATTCCGCCCGGCTCCGGCGGAACAGGCTGAGCCTATACGCACCCGCCCACGGCCCGGGGTTCATCGTCCCCGTTCCACGGGTTACTGCTTGCTGCATGGCCCGGCCGCCCGCCTCGGCGGCCTTACTGCGCTATGACTCCGGTGCTGAATATGAATGCGCTTGATTACGCCTCCCGCCGCGGCCCGGCGGTCAGAGACGAAACGGGCCGCCGAGGGATGACAGCGGCCCGCTTTGGTTCCCTTAGTCTTGCTCCTTGCGCGCTTTCTTCCGACTGCGCTTTCGTGCTAAGGCTTCTTTGGCGCGCTTCTTCTCGCCCGGCTTGAGGTAAAAGGAGTGCCGCTTGACCTCCTTGATGATGTCCTCTTGCTGCACCTTGCGCTTGAACCGCCGTAAGGCGTTCTCCAGCGATTCACCTTCTTGCACTCGAACTTCCGCCAAACCCGCAACACCCCCCAACTCGCCCAGTTGGACCTAGCTAGTTATCCCAAGCTTGAAGGTGCAAAGTCAAGCGGGAAGTGCGCTTTCGCCAGGTTCAAAATGAAACAAAATGCAGGATTTAGGAGCTTAGTAACTAGGCAATTAGCTGGCCTGCTTGGGTTTGGCGGCGACCCGCCGAATCAGAGACGCAAGCATGCGCCTGACCTCATCGACCATAATCTCCAGCTTACGGTGCTCAGCAACGCTCAGTATGGAAAGGTCCCGACTCAGCAAAAAATGGTACTCCAACTCGCTTGCCGACCCCGAAGACACCTGCAGGAATCGGTGAAACTCGGGATTGCCGTCTTTGCCGCACCCCTCGGCTATGTTGGCTGCGACCGATGCTGCGCAACGGCGAATTTGGCTGGTAAGACCGTACTGTTCTTCGCGCGGGAATTTTGCCGTTGCCGCGTACGATGCGAGCGCCAACCGGTGCGCCTTCTGCCACACCAGCAGTTGCCGAAAATCCCTCATTCGTCTTCTCCTCCGGGGTTCGAATCTGTAATCAGTTAGTTGGTAATCAGTAAAACAGCGATTCGCCCTTGCCGAGCGCCAGGGCCAGCCCAGACTGCCTCGTCTGTCACTAGCAACTGCCGCGAATACCTCCTTTGCCTTTCTCCGGTGCCTTTGCTAATCACTAATTACTAAGGCTCTTAGGAAGTTAAGCGGCCTGTCAGAGGGTCCTTTCGGAGCTGATCCAAGAGGACGCGGTAGAGATTATCACGGCGATGATTGAAGCGAAATTCGGTTTCCTTTAAGTGAAGAACAAAGGTGTGAGCGGGGATGCCGTTGAACTTGGCCAGGCGTCGTTTGGCGAAGCTCCAAAAGCTCTCGATACCGTTGACATGGTTCTTGCGCACCGCAAACTGATGGGCCTCGTGATTGACCCGGAGATGTTTCTGATAGCCCATATCGACCAGGCCGTCGTAGCCGGACCAGCCGTCGGAGTGGATGACCGACTCCAGGCTGATACGGCCCAAAATGGCCTTCCGCAGCGTCTTTCGCCGGCAGTCGGGGACGATCTGGGTATAGACATAGCCATGGCGCTGGAAGATACCAAAGACGATCGTCTTGCCTCCCGCACCACGGCCGCGTTTACCTCGAACTCGGCGCGGCCCGAAATAGCTCTCATCGACTTCCACTTCTCCCGCGAGCGGGTTTTGCGCTTCGCACCAACGGGCGATCTGGCGCCGCAATTTGAGGTAAACCGTGTTCACCGAACGCACCGAAAGACCGGTGATGGCCGCGGCTTCGCTGGCCGTGAGATCCAAAGCGAAAACGCGAAGCAAGTGCCGAAAAAGCTTCTCCGAAATATGGGAACGGACGTAGTACTTGTTTTTGCCCGTAGACATTGGCGATCCGTCATTCTACAGGCCACTTAACTTCCTAAGAGCCTTAGTAATTAGAAATCAGTGCTGTCCTAACGTTGCACTCGTATTTTGCCGTAAGTCACAGCTGTTATGTGAGTTGCCGGCCAATTCCAGCGGAATCGATTTGAATTTTTCCGGTACTCTGACGGCCATTTTCCCTCGCGAGGATGATGGCCATGAATGCCGGTCGGACTGTGTTCGCGCAGCTGATGGACTTTCTCCCGTGGCGTGAGTTTCGGCGTTGTGTCGAGCGCTACGGCGGTGAGTACAAGATCCAGCACTTCACCTGTTTGGACCAGTTCCTCTGCCTCGCCTTCGCGCAGCTGACCGCTCGCGAGAGCCTGCGCGACATCGAGGCCTGCCTGCGAGCGCAAGACTCCAAGCTCTACCACATGGGCTTTCGCGGTGACATCTCGCGCAGCAATCTCGCCCACGCCAACGAGCATCGCGACTGCCGCATCTTCGCCGACTTCGGCCGCGTGCTCATTGCCATGGCGCGCGATCTGTACCGCGACGAAAGCTTCTCGGTCGAGTTGGCCGAGACCGTCTATGCGATGGACTCGACCACCATCGATCTGTGCCTCTCGCTGTTCCCCTGGGCGCAGTTCCGCCGGCACAAAAGCGCCGTTAAAGTGCACACGCTGCTCGATGTCGCCACCTCGATTCCAGCCAGTGTTTACGTGACCGGCGCGCAAGTCGCCGATGTGAACCTGCTCGACTGCTTGCTGCTGGAACCCGGAGCCTTCTACCTGATGGACCGCGGCTACTACGACTTCGCTCGTCTGTACCTGTTCACTCAAGCCTGCGCCTACTTCGTTACTCGTGCCAAGCGCGGCATCCAGTTCCGCCTGCGCTCGCATCGCGTCGTCGATCGCACCACGGGCTTGCGTTGCGATCAGACCATCCGCCTGATCGGGCCAAAAACTTCCGATCGTTATCCGGCACCGCTGCGCCGCATTCACTATGTCGATCCGGACGAGCATCGCGACCTCGTGTTTCTCACCAACAACTTCCTGCTGGAGCCACTCGCCATTACGGAACTGTATCGCGCGCGCTGGCAGGTCGAGTTGTTCT